>CBDCTQ010000074.1:0-345206 GCA_965222105.1 Saprospiraceae bacterium
TTTTATAACAATAATAGAGCGGTTTTATAAAACGCTCTTCTACTATAAATTAGGAAAATGGTCTTCTACAATACTTGCTTTGTCTCAGTTTTATGAAAGTTTTTTTGAACAAGTATATAAAAATCAAACTAATGCTGGAGTTGATGTCGAGAGAAGTTTTCATGACAATTATCAAGAATTTATAGAGGGTTATAATGAAGATAAGGACCCACAAAATCATTATAGGTTTAGTCCTTACAATGTGCCTTGTAGGAGTATGATGTGTAAACTGTCATCTCTTGAATCCATCTCTTCAATAGGCAAGATAATTTCACCTTATTTAACTCATACGGACGATTCTTTAATTACTCAAAATGGTGAAATTTTGAGCTTAAATGGTCTAAGAAATAAAATAGCCCATGAAGGTAAGATAATTACAAATATTGAAATGAATATGTCTTTACCATACCTTGACAATTTGATAGAGCAGCTTTCGACAGCATTGAAGATCACGAAAGAAAACTTGTTTAGTGAGCTAAACGAATTTCTTTTAAATAGAATAAGAAAATAATCCTTTAAAAGGTGTACTTGCTTTCATTGAAGACCTGCCTTGTTATCTCAACAAACTAAAAGCTGCAGGAGTTAAATGTGTGGCCTCGACTACGAATCGGATAGTAGAGGAAAGGGACGGGAAGAAAATTGTTCAGTTTGAGTTTGTTCGGTTTCGCGCCTATTAGGAGCCATCCAAGTGGCTACAAGACACTGCAAATTTTTATATTTTATATGATATTTTCGTTAATTTAAACCCTGTATATGACTTTTATTTTTGCCAAAACGACCCATTTCTGCGAGTTCAACCTTTGTAACGAACTGACAGTCATTGGTTTGTGGAAATAGCTGTCAGAGAGGTACATCCACTACAAGAAGGATTAAGACAAAATCCTCTGCGTCCACTAAGTCGATGTCTATTGTGTCAGAGAGGTACATCCACTACAAGAAGGATTAAGACGATGGTGACGCTACCGGTATTTCGCCATATCCTTGGTCAGAGAGGTACATCCACTACAAGAAGGATTAAGACTTTCTATTGTTTTAGCAGTAGGTAAAATATCATTTAGTCAGAGAGGTACATCCACTACAAGAAGGATTAAGACATATCAGATCTAGTAGTGTAGTAGTATTTCCTGCCCAGTCAGAGAGGTACATCCACTACAAGAAGGATTAAGACCATTTCTTTCTTTGAGTATCCTGATTGCGTCTTCTTGTCAGAGAGGTACATCCACTACAAGAAGGATTAAGACGTGTTAATGTGGTTGAGGGGTAGAGGCTTTATAAAATTTGTCAGAGAGGTACATCCACTACAAGAAGGATTAAGACTCAAATTGAGGACTTGATAGAAACAATTATGGAGTGTCAGAGAGGTACATCCACTACAAGAAGGATTAAGACTCTTTGCAAACGTTGTTTGCTTTACATTTTGATAGTCAGAGAGGTACATCCACTACAAGAAGGATTAAGACCAACGTGTGCAAGAATGGCCGTCCACCGGACAAATTCGTCAGAGAGATACATCCACTACAAGAAGGATTAAGACTTGATTAGATCGTCGATCTCTTGTTTTTTTGATGGTCAGAGAGGTACATCCACCACAAGAAGGATTAAGACGTTCTGATAGGTATAGTAGTGATAGTGCATCATAGTCAGAGAGGTACATCCACTACAAGAAGGATTCCCGGAATAGGGCGCAGGGAACGGTCAGCAGGCAGGGTGCTTTTGCCATATGTTATTTTTACCATTGGATTTTGCTTTGAATATAGCAGTAGCACGCCAACCCTGGAGGGTCGGCGAGAGGATGGTTACACAGGAGGGTAGCTCTAAAACAAGTCATATTGTCCAAACCGCCTTCGAGAATTCGAAAAACCTGACGTAGATTTTTATAAAAATAAGACTAACCCATGCAGCTAACTCCCCATCAGCAAACGGTATTTCAGCAGTTGAAAGACTTTGTGAATTCTCTTGATTGTTCCCTTTTTATCCTGCGGGGATATGCGGGTACGGGCAAAACCACGCTGGTCGGATTTCTGCTGGAATGGCTTCGGGATCACAGTGACCTTCAACCGGTACTGCTTGCCTCTACGGGGCGGGCGGCACGTATCCTTAAGGAAAAAACGGGGCACGATGCCGGTACGGTACACAGTCATATCTATTCCTTTGATGTGATTGACGAAAGAGACGAGGATTCGAAAGATGCCTGGAAGAGCAAGACCGGACAGCTGGTCCTCAATTTCAGTTTGAGGTCCGGACCCGATGATCAGTCGGGTCAACTTTTTATCATCGACGAGGCTTCCATGTTGACCTACCAACCCCGGCAGGAAGAAACGATTACCCAGTTTGGCAGTGGCAATGGGTTGGCAGATCTTTTGCATTTTGCCGGCAGGCACAAAGTGATTTTTGTAGGTGATCCGGCCCAGATGCCACCGCCGGCAGGGATCAATCCCTTTTCGGCGGCGCTGGCTCCTAATTATTTGTCCAGGACGTTTCAGAAAGACGTAGTGGTGGGGTCGCTTACGGACATCCTCCGTCAACGGGAAGGGGGTGATATTCTACGGTTGGCAACCGAGATTCGCAACAACATCAAAGCCAAGCAGTATGGTCAATGGGAACAGCTGATGAATCAACCAGGAAAGGGGATATTCCATCCTTTCAACCAACAGGTATTGTTTCGACGGTATCTGCCGATGCTAAAGGAAAACCTTCAGCATCCCATTCTCATCACCCATTCCAATAAGCAAGCCTATTATCTGAACCAAAGTATCCGCCAGCTACTTGGCCAGAAGAAATGGTTTCACCTCAATGAGGGGGCACTGTTGATGGTGGCTCAAAACTCCTATGATGTCGACCTGTCGAATGGTGATCAGGTGGTGCTGCAAAAAGTCAGGTTCGTGGAAAAACGGGCTGGGTTTACATTTCTGGAAGTGGAAGTGAAACCTGTGAATTCCCATGTGGTACACAAGACCTATATGCTCAAGGAGTTTTTGTTTCGGCCTGAAGCCAACTTGCCGATATCGGAGTCCCGAAAGCTGTTGATCGACTTCGACAAGCGCGCCCGCAATCGCGGTCTTCGTCGCAATAGCAAAGACTATAAGGACATGATGCTGAAAGATAAATTTCTCAATGCGCTGCGTGCCAAATTCGGTTACGCCATTACCTGTCATAAATCACAAGGAGGAGAGTGGCCCCATGTATTTGTCAATTTGTCGGAGACACTTGATCGCCTTGATGGCGAAACCCGACTGCGCTGGTTGTATACAGCTGTAACCCGGGCACAGGACAACCTTGACATCAAAGGTGTCTTTCGCGGCAATCCCGCCAAGCGGAAGTCTTCTCGAGGCAAGCCACCCCGGCGTACTAAAAATTCAGGACGATAAAACTGCCCGATATGCATCTCGTACTTAATTCCTATGGCGCTTCTATCCGAAGATCCAACAGCCTTTTTGAAGTCAGCACTGCTGCGGGCAAGCAAATGATCCATCCGCGTGACATTGAATCCATCACGGTGAGTAAGGGAGCCCGTATCAGTTCTGATGCCGTACTGCAAGCCATCGAACACGAAATTGATGTGATTTTTGTGGATGGACTGGGTCAGCCGAAAGGCCGGGTTTGGTCAGTCAAGTACGGCTCCATTTCCGAGATTCGAAAACAACAGATCGAGTTTCTCTATACGTCGGCGGTGGTCGATTGGGTCAAAGAGCTCATTGTCGAAAAGATCAACAACCAGGTAGCGATGTTGCTGGCCCTGAATCGGGAAGATGCTCCGGAGTTGCGTCGAAAAATCAAATCGGCGATTAATAGCCTGGAAGATTACAAAACCAAGATCCGCCAGCAAGAAGGGGTGGTGATTTCCGATATATCCTCTTCGTTGAGGGGCTGGGAAGGAGCAGCCAGTCGCCGCTATTTTCAAATGATATCGGATTGCCTTCCGGAAAAATATCAGTTTGACAAGCGGTCGAAGATGCCGGCTGTAGATGCCTTCAATGCGATGCTCAACTACGGCTACGGTATTCTTTACGGAAAGATAGAAGGGGCTTTGATCAAGGCGGGCATTGATCCTTATGTGGGCGTCTTTCATCGGGACGATTACAATCGCCCGGCGCTGGTGTTCGATGTGATCGAAAAGTATCGGGTATGGATTGATTATGTCGTGATTCAGCTTTGTTTGCAGGATGCGATGAGTGAGGAATGTTTTGAACCGAAATCCAATGGTCTCTGGCTGGAGGGACTGGGCAAACGCATCGTTATCCAGTCTGTCAATGACTATCTCGCCGAAGTGATTCCTTATAAAGGAGTGGCTCGCAGCAGGGGAGAGCACATCAACCGGTACGCCCATCAGTTGGCGGGTCTGTTTCTGAAAAGCAAGAAGGGACCCGGTATGGATAAAAAAGATACCACATCATGACGACCTTGCAATTTGGCAGAGCCATTACCCGCGCCGGTGATCCATTGCAAAAAATAGAGTTGCAACGACTTTTTCAGGGCATCAGCAATCCCAAGTCCTCGTTTATTGACCGGATACAACAGCTTCGGGCGGTCAAGGTGATGAGTCCGAAAGAGTACCGCGAACTCAAAAAGCAGTTGCCCTATTTTGTCTGCGGGCAGTTTCATCCCGCAATACGGCGTCGGGAAAACTTTGCCGCCATCCGGTACTTTGTACTGGACATTGATCATCTTGAAGCAGCGAATATGGATAAAGATGAATTGAGCCGTCAACTTCGCGGAGCTCCGGGGTTGGTGATGTTGTTTACCTCTCCCGGTGAAGACGGGTTGAAGTTGCTTTTCAAGTTGGGCGATAACTGTACGGATTCGGCTTTGTTTAGCAGTTTTTACAAAATATTCACGAAACAGTTCGCCGAAAAAAACAATCTGCACACGGTATTGGATTATAAAACATCCGATGTGACCCGTGCCTGTTTTTTCAGCTATGATCCCGGGGCCTGGTTCCATCCCGATGCCGAGCCGGTCATTTTGAAAGATTACTTGTCCGTGCACGACTTCGATCAGGCGGAAGCTGAGGTAAAGGCAGCAGACCGATTTGTGAAGACCTTGCCCAAGTCAGAAAAGGCAAATGAAGGACCTGATCAGGAGACGCTGAAAAAGATCAAGGCCAAATTGCACCCTAGCTACCGGCCGCCCCGGAAGAAGACCTACTATATCCCTCCTGAAGTGGATACCGCTTTGCCCGCCTTACAGAAGGCTTTGTCGGAGTTTGACATCTCCATCGTTGAAACCCATCCCATTCACTACGGCCGCAAGCTGAAAGTCGTCTCCGGCAATTTGTGGGCAGAACTTAATATCTTTTATGGTAAGCGCGGTTTTCGGGTAGTACCCACTACCAAAAGCGGGAGTCATGCCGAGCTGGCCGGTCTATCTGCCCAGGCTGTTACTCAGATTTTATCCACGCTTCAAATCAACGACGAGGAAGATGCCTAAACCACCAAAGAAAGAATACTCGCTCAAGGAAGCCCTTGCGGCCATAAAAGCTGCGGGTATAAAAACTACGCAAACGGAATCGCTACCCGAAGGCCTTTCCAGCCTTGAAGACCGCATAAAGGCGATTCTGCAAATTGTACAAGCTGAGCCATTAAAAGCCACGGAGATGACCTATCTGATCATGTATGATATTTCGGACGATAAAGTCCGGGTACAAATAGCTAAGTATCTTTTGAAGCAGGGATGTATCCGGATACAGAAATCGGTGTTTCTGCTCAAGTCATCCAACAAGGTTTTTGAAGAGATTTACATGACCTTGAAAGAGGTGAACAGTTATTATGAGAATCAGGACAGTATCATTTTGGTGCCGGTCAACTCGAGTGGTGTGCGGAGTATGAAGCTGGTGGGTAAAAACGTACAGATCAGCACGATAACGGACAAGCCAAATACTTTGTTTTTTTGATGAATTTTTCGTTTATTGAGCTATAAAATGACTGTTTATTTTGGAGTGATTGCCCTGTTTCTGTGCTGTCGACCTTCACAATCGACTGACAATCAGAGACATCTGAAAATAGCTGTCAGAGTAGTACATCCACTATAAGAAGGATTAAGACTAAAAGATTTTTTTACTTTAGGAGAACTTTTAACAGGTCAGAGTAGTACATCCACTATAAGAAGGATTAAGACATGATTGTCCTAATTTCAACCAAAAATCATGTAAGTGTCAGAGTAGTACATCCACTATAAGAAGGATTAAGACAACTAGAAGATAGTTTCTTGAAAAATAATTTTAAATTGTCAGAGTAGTACATCCACTATAAGAAGGATTAAGACATTTGACTGTTGTGTGCATAGCATAGGATAATTGCGGGTCAGAGTAGTACATCCACTATAAGAAGGATTAAGACTTACACCAAAAAGCTGTTACCTCTTCTGCTGTTTGTCAGAGTAGTACATCCACTATAAGAAGGATTAAGACATGGCGAATTTCATTTTAATATGATTTTGCGAAGTAGTCAGAGTAGTACATCCACTATAAGAAGGATTAAGACAATTTTGGAATTAGCGTATGGTAATTTTTGTATAGTGTCAGAGTAGTACATCCACTATAAGAAGGATTAAGACGTAAATTAGATTTTTTATTAAAGAAGCTAGTAGTAAGTCAGAGTAGTACATCCACTATAAGAAGGATTAAGACTCATTGTTGTGTTTTTTCGCCTTGCTGCATAGCGACGTCAGAGTAGTACATCCACTATAAGAAGGATTAAGACTACTCCAGAATTAACTGACAGGTCAATAGCTTCTCCGTCAGAGTAGTACATCCACTATAAGAAGGATTAAGACCGTTATCTTATATGTCTCACCCCCCTTATCAGATGGTCAGAGTAGTACATCCACTATAAGAAGGATTAAGACATGCGCGACGGAAATCGTCACAATTAAGTTTTCGTAATGTCAGAGTAGTACATCCACTATAAGAAGGATTAAGACTTCATTGTTTACACTTTTAAAGTTTAAAAAGTATGTCAGAGTAGTACATCCACTATAAGAAGGATTAAGACCATTGTCCTGGTCGCTACACATTTCTATGTGATGAGTCAGAGTAGTACATCCACTATAAGAAGGATTAGGGCGCGATTTTAATCTGTGCCCAACTTTTCACTTAGGTAATTGATTGGCAATCAGCAGGTTATTCCATCGTCCTGCGAGAAAAGCGCATCTTAAGAATAACAACTGTTCCAGGTTTTCCTTTTTCCAAAAACAACTCGTTCCCTTGAATTTAAGGTTGACTATTCTACGTACGGTTGACTCGACTAATCCACCGCCACACAATAACTTACGTCTTTTGCAAAGGCTATAGTAAGCAAAGAAAAGCCCTCGTAAATTGTTGATTTACAAGGGTTTAAACTCAACAGTTGTGATCCCGCCAGGAGAGGCCTTAGGCACGTATCGCATTAAATTATTCAACTAATTGCCTGTCATCTAACTATGAATTTCCTTCCAGCAAGACACCGCAACACAAAATCAATGAAAGTGTAAATTGTTTACCCCATTGTTTACCCCGGTTCGTCTGTTTTCCGTATCTTGCAGTATACTTAAACCATAGCAGGGTTAAGGACTTACCACATAAATTTCTATGCGATTTTTATCAAGAAATGTAATTTCTTCTAGCCTCAAAACGTAACACATATTACACAATCTGGTGCTTCCGAAAATTGATAACTCATCGACACTTCAAATCCACCACGACTAGTTGAAGCTTTACGTAAGGTAGAAACATTTATATCATAACTTGCCCCTAAAATTAATCGACTATAATGTAATCGGGTCGATACCGCTATGGCATCCATTTGAATAAACCTACCTTCTAAGTTATTATCTGAAATTCGAGCCCCTAAACCTAAAATAACTTTAGGACTCCAATCTTTATAGTTTCCAAAACGAATGGTCCCTTCTACTCCTGGTTGCCATTGCCAATGCTGCCATTCTATTACGGGTCTTTGTGACATCAATAAGCTTTTAACGATGATTGATTTTCTATGATCTATATTATAAGTATATGCTCCATGTAATACCATTCTCATGTTTAATCTTGTTTCATTTCGTCTATCATTTCCAAAAAAAGAATAGGACGGTTGATTGGCATGAATTAAGCCTAAACCAATTGAATACCCTTTTCTAATATCGTAAAGAGATAAACCTGCACTAATATCAAACAAGTAAATATTTTGTCTTTCTTGTGGTTCCATTGATGGCAAGGTTGGATCAAAATCAAAACCGTCAAATTGCTCATCAAATCGAAGACTTTCATTGTTAAACCCATAGTTAACCAGTCCGGATTGAACTCCACCACTTAAATATACATTGCGATCAATTTTCTGATGAAATGCAACATTCAAATTTGCTTGATTTGTTTGAAATTGTCCAACTCCCGCTTCATCTTTCAACAAATTGATTCCAAACCCCCAAAAGTTTCCGTCATTTGTGCAGATTCGATTATCGTAGGAAGCAAAGGCTGTTTTGTACGATACATTATTCAAGATACTTTTCCACTGATTCCGAAAGTTTAAGGATAGGCGGTGGTTCCCTTCCATGTAACCTGCCAAAGATGGGTTAACATATAGGGGTGTAAAAAAATATTGAGTGACATTGGGATCTTGCCCATGTAAAATATTACTAAAAATGACACAAAAAATAATGATTTTAATTTTCATAATGAATTGATTTAACTAAGGTTTTCAATAAACGAGTTAGTAGGTTTTGAAGGTTATTTTTTCAATAATACATCCCCCATTAATTTTAAAGACACTCCATCTACGAACTCCACAATGGCATACCAAGTAAAAACTCCAGGTTGAATATCATGGCCTCGAATTTTACCATCCCAACCGAATTCTGGATCGTTAGGTTGAAAATCCGATGCTTTAAATACCGTAGCTCCCCAACGGTCTTGCACTTCGAAAAGAGCGATATTTGTTAGTCCAGGGTTACCACTTCGGATCATAAACACTTCATTGTATAGATCATCATTGGGAGAAAAAGCATTCGGAACAAAAATTACCCGACTAGGTAACACGACAATTGTAATTGTATCAGTTGCTGTACAGTTAAACTCATCAGTGAGAGTTACTACATAATTTGTTTCTGATAATGGATTGGCTTTAGGAGAGATACATTCATCACAACTTAGATCATCAGCAGGCGACCAATTAAACCATGGGTCTGCGCCCAAATAGTTGACTCCTAATTGGACATATTCTCCTCTCAAAATAGTATCAGGCCCTTCAAGGAATGCTTCCACCCAAATTGGGGCAGGTTCGTATAGAATGATATTCTCTGTAGTCTTACAACCATTTATGTTAAATACATCTATTTGATAATTGCCAGGTTTAAGATTTTGGAATTGTGTTCCGCTAAGCTCTGTACTATCATTTGGATAATGCAAAGACACAAAATACGATTGGTCAAAAATTTCAGAGGAATCAAGCCAGATTTCCCCATCATTTAATCCATGGCAACTAATATCCCGGGAATGTATCACAATATCTGGTTCAGGAAAGAATTCAATTAATTCACTTATTTCGAAACTGCAAGCAACATCATTCTCGGCGATTAATTTTATAGTGGAAACACCTGGTTCATTTATTGCCAAGTCAAAGGATAATTGATTTTGGAAATTTGGCAGAGGTGTCCCATTTAGTTCCCACCTAAACTCATCAGCACCAAACACACTTCCTTGTACTGTAATAGTGTTTCCAACACAAGGAGAGTCATAGAATATATCTATATCCAAAGTCGGGGATTCTAATACTGACAACTCCCCACTGTATTCTGCACTACACCCATACAAATCAACTACTTCTACCGAAACAAGATAAATTCCGGGTTCTTCATACATATAATTTGGAGAAGAAATGGTGGCGGTATCACCATTCCCAAAATCCCAAAAGTAGCTTAAACCAAACCCTGGCGTAGTATTTATTATTTGAAAGTTTTCATTGGTACAAACAGTAGTCGCCATATCAATTTCAGGGATTGGCAAAGGAAGTACTTCTACTATCTTAGTTATTGAATCCTTACAACTTCCTACTGAAGTTCCGACTAATTTAACTTCGTAGCTTCCTATTTGTGCGTAAGTATGTACAGGGTTGCTTATCCCGGAAGTATTACCATCACCAAATGACCATTGATAGTCTACTACCCCCATACTATTGTCATTAAATAAAACAGCGCTCATATGACAAATTGAAGAATCAACACTAAAGGCAGGAACAGGTCTCGGTAATATTGTTATTGTATCAAAGTATTCAAAATAACCACAACCAAAGAATTGTAATCGGACCATATATTCTCCTGGTTCAGAATAAGAAAACACAGGATTAGGCACAGCTGTTGTTGTGGAATCCTGGTCTCCGAAACTATATGACAAGCTTACATCTTGTGGTGCTGCTGTAAACTGAATTTCTTCATCAACACAATAAACATCGGTAGGTATATTAAATATTCCTTCTATTGAATCGGGATGTATACTTAGTTCCTTGCAATAAACATCAGATCCACAATCGTTTATCGATTCAAGACAAATCATATGATATACCGTTTCAAAATTTGCATCAGAAAAAGAAAATAAAGGACTTACTTCATTGGAATAAAAAACACTGTCAACTGTCCAAACAAATGAATCCGGATCTCCACATTCTATTATCTGAACAAGTATGTCTGCCCCATTGCAATATGAATCCTGATTTGTGATAAACTCTGATACCACCTCTGGAAATACAGTAACTTCTTGCTCCATTATTGCCTCTGAACAATCGTTAGATGCTACAGCTGATATATAGTATGTGGTATCTGACTTACCAGATGGAAGCGTTATTTCAAAAGGATTTCCAGATGGGAAAATTGGCACGTCACCAATATAATATGTTATGTTGATGTCAGAAGGTAAAGAGTTATCAGTTACAGAAATAGTTAAAGGGGCGCACCCAGAATTTGTACTCAAAGAAAAATCAGCTATCGAGAGAGCCTGCACTGATACTGTCTGAGTAATTGAGCTGTCGCATAAAACCTCTCCTGTAATTGAGTTCAGTGAGATCGCTGTTAAGGTCACTTGAAATTCCCCTGACTCAGAAAAAGTATGTTCCGGGTTTTCAATAGTATAGGTTGTGTCTGGGAAAGTCCAAATAAACTGTGTTGCATTAATAGATGTATTTGTAAAAATAGCTGGTTGATTTTCACATAGAACCGATGGGATAGAGAAATTAGCGACTACTTTCGGAATCACGCAAAGCTGAACAACATTTGAAGAAGAACAATAATTAAAATCATTGGATGTTGCAACCATTGTGTATTCATAACATTGACCTGCTGCCAGATTTGCAATATTAACTACACCAGAGTTCGAATCAATTTCCGGACCTTCCCAGGAGATTTCCGTATCTAAAGGGATAAACTCAGGTTCAAGAGTATAGCTACCGGCTGTTTCACAGACTTCAACATCTGAACCCGGGTTGGGTGAAGCGACATCAAAGATTTCAAGTGTAACTTCACTTATACTTTCACAAGAAGAATCTTCTGCATAAATATATTGATAGGTATAAAAAGATGTTCCGGGAACGAAAGCCAGGTTTAAATCAACAATGCCTGTAAATTCGTCAACACCTGGACCTACCCAATATCCACCAGTTAAAGAAGGTACTAGTTGATAAAATTCATCCTCAAGACATACTGTAGTGTCGGGACCTGCGAAAACAACTTCATATGCAGCAACTGTGATTTTTATAGAATCTGAATACTGGCACCCATACTCTGAGATTGTTGTATAATATACTATTGAAGAATCCCCAACTGCTAAACCTGCCAATGAAAAATCAAAAAGTCCAATTGTAGAATCCTGAATAGCCGGGCCATACCAATAGATTGAAAAGTCTGTCTCAACTATTTCCAATTCTTCCTCCAGGTTAATATACTCAGATTCATTACAAACAACAGAGCCATCCGGAATACTTACATCTGCTGCTATTCGCACATCGATGTGAACCCATTCCATTGCGGTACAACCTGATAAAGGGTCTGTATAACAATAAATATAGGTGTGCAAATCCGTGCCAATATCTGAGGGATAAACAATGTTAGAATCAACAGGAATTCCATTTTTTTTCCATACACCTCCTTCTGGAAAAGCTTGTAAAACAAGCGGGCCATCTTCAATGCATACCACGACTAAGGAATCCATACCCAACTCAATTTCTGGCAGGGATAGTACTTCAATCTCTAAGGTATCAGTACTTTCACAGAAACCAAGAGTAGCACTTTGAACTAAAAAGTAGGTGCCGGCTCCTATATCAGGGCAGAATTCAGCAATTGCAATATTGGAACCCAAAAAGGTCCAAACCTGCCCTTGATTATCTGGCAAATCAAGGCATGAATCATTCACACAAAGCACCGTATCTGCAATTGGGCTTAGGCTATCTACTTCATGTACGGTAAAGCATTGAGGTAATGAAGTTGCAGCTCCACAACAGTTACTCGCAGCTCCATATAAACAGTATTCCCCTGGCTCTAGTACTAGCGTTTCACCTGAACAGAAATTTACAGGGATTAAAATATCATTTAAATACCATTCACAAGCGGACAAATTGCAGGTCCCAATATCTAAAGTATAATCTGGCAACAGATTAAGCGTTCCACAAGCATCTTCAATGGGTGCTATTTCCAACATTGGATCATTGGCTATAATTATAGTTTGTTGGTAAGTAGCAGTGCTACATGAATTTGTTACAGTTTGAATGATTTCAAAAGTATCTGATTCAAAAAAATAAATAACTGGCTCAGCTGTTGACAAACAATCTATATCCTCATTGTCGCAGATTTCAATCCAACCGCTATCTGGAAAAATTGAATAAGAATAACCAAGGCAATATCCTATGGAATTGTCAATTAAAGAAATCGTAGCTTCATTGCAGTAAATACCATCTATTGGATAGTTTTCAATTTCAAAGCCTGCATATGGATTTTCAACTATCTCAATGTTTTTCACTTTTACATTTTGACCACAACCATTTATTGATGTTGCAGTAAGCACTACTTCATATGTCCCCGGTTCACTAAAATAAATGGAAGGCTCAAGTTCGGTCGAAGTCGCATAAAGCTGTCCATTGGGAGAGTAAATCATCCAGAGGTATGTGTTTCCATAAACTGCACAAGAGGTATTTAGTAAAGTTATTTCCGAACCGGCACATGGACAACCAGGGATAGTAAAATCTGGGCGTGGTTTGGGATATACATAAATATCTACCGTTTGCGTATGTTCACACCCCGGCCCTGCCACTGCTGTTTGAGAAATCTGAAATGAAGCAAAACCTTCCAGGCTTGTCAAAATTTCGCATGCATCATCATCCTCGAATTCATAGCTATAATAGAATAATGTATCACCAATTGATAGCGTAACAGCTCCTTCCCCATCTCCCATGTCTAAAACATGATAAGTAAAATTACTTTCTGTAAGTAATTCAAAACAAAACTCAACCCCTTCACAAACATCTGTAAATCCTTCACACAAATTTCCGGCAACAGTGGGCCGTTGAAAGAAATTGACAAAAAGGGTATCTGTACCAATGCAACTGGATAAGGGGTTTTCTTGAGAAACAATTACGGTATAAGTATCATATCCAACAAAAGTGTGCGTAATCGTTGTTTCTGAAGTAAACATATCCGCCCCATCTCCAAATTCAATAAAATAGGGGTCCCCGTTTGAATTTGAAATATAAAAAGTTGCATCAAATTCATACTGCTGATTATTACTGGGAACACATTCACCAATTGTTCCATCAATAGAAATACTTGAGGTAGGTTGAACGGAAAGATCTTGTGTAACAGATTGGACACAGCCTAAGGAATCAGAAACGGTCAAAGTTACATCAACATCATATCCATTCAAGTCGTCAGGGAAGGAATAAATGATGGAAGGACCGGTTGCATCAGGGCAAGGGTCGCAGGAAAAGGTCCAGAGGTAATAATTAGTTGTATCAATAGTGTTAGCGGATAACACGATAGACTCTTCGCCGCAAGGATTAGAATCGGAAATTGAAAAAGATGCATCGCATTGAGCAAAAGCGTTGGAAAGGATTAAGAAACAACAGAGGTTAGTTAGTAGAGTTTTCAGGTTAGTCATATTTATTGATTTTTCAAGAGAATTAAATGGCCCTAAAGGGCATCAAAAGGGATTTAATTTTTACTTTTCAATAAATGAATACCTGAAACATTAGATTTATCAAGTTTTAATGGAATTTTTTATTTATAGTCTACCAAGGCAAGATTTGTGCATTTTCAAATTTTTGAAAAGAGGGATTTAGCAATGTCCACAGTTTCTGCTGATACAGATCATCACCCAAGCTTTTTAACAGCTGAACAACATGGGTTTGAAAAGTTGCTTTGGAATCATGGTACTTTTTTGCCAATTGTTGTTTGAGATATTTCCAGAGTCTTTCAATAAGATTAAGGTTTGGAGAATAGCCCGGTAAAAATTCTAGTACGATGTTTAATTCATCAGCAGTTTGCTTAACTTAATTACAGTGTTGATAACGAGCATTATCTAAAACGATATGCAACGGTCTAAATTTATCTTTGTAAATATTGTCCCGAAGCCATTGAAAATATTCTACCATAAACTGAGCATCAATATATCCTTCATTGTACATTGAATAAACTTGGTTGGTTATCACGTCGTAGCCACCATACACATTGATCCGGTAGCGCCCATGCCCACTTGGAGCATACTTGACTTGTTTTGACCAGGAATAACTGTTGAACTTGCCATATACAAAATGAGCTGCATCACCAAATAAAAGGTCAACCTCCTCATTATCAGCTTTTTGTATTAGCTTGTAGAGCTTTTCTATAAACGCAGATTGCTCCGCCTGCCATTTTTCAAGGTACTTGATTTTACCGGGAAAACTACCTGTTTTCCTTTGTTTCTACGATTGTAGTTGAATTTTTGTCGAAGAATAGCTGCTACATCTGCTATCGTGTTGCAATTGGAAGACTCCAACAATTCGTCTACCTCTTCAATAACCGAAGCTAGCTCGTGACGTGATTTACTATAGCTCAATTGTCGAACAGCCTCAAGACCTCCAGTATTGTACATCTTTATCACATTTGTCACTGAGTTGCGATGGCAACCTACTATTTGAGCGCTTTGTTGACGACTATAGCCCAAATGCAATAAATGTAATACATTCATTCGATCACGAATTATTTGGCTTGAATGAGTTTTTCTTTCGATATTTACAATCTCGGCGTCAGTTTGACTGATGTTGATGGAGAACATAGGCTTGTTACCGCAAAGTTAATGCTCTCCTCTTTTTGCACAATACTAACCTTGGGGGACTATAATACGATCACAAAAAAGGAAACTGGAGGAGGAAAAAGCCAAATTCTCTCAGTGTTCTAGTAAAATATTTTAACTTTACTTAATCCTTAATTTTTCTTGAAATTGTCAGGAGTTAATTAAAAACTGAGCATCTTTTTACTCTGAGAAGTTGATATTTCTCTCTAAACGGGTACTATATTATGAACGAGGAAGAATTCTTAAAAAAACTAAAAGAAGGAGATGAGCTAACCTGGGGTGATTTTTATAAAGCAAATGCTGCAGGAATTTTTGCGCATTTACTTAGGTATGGTTGTTCTCACCTAGATGCTGAAGAGTTATGTAATGACACTTTTAGTGAATTTAAAATTATTTTGACTAAAAATAAATATAAACACAAAGGAACCTTAAACGCCTTTTTAAAAAGAATAGCGCTTAATCAATTTTTTAAGAAAATTCGATCACATAAAAATAAATTCAACAAAACTGATGCAGAATTAGAATATATAAGACGTAATCACGAAGAACTTGATCTTCCAAAGTATTTTGATTCCATAACAAAACCTCTCAGCCCTAAAGAATTAATTGTAAGGGAGTGTTGGAATTCGATTGGAGAATTATGTAAAAGGCTTTTTGATGCAATTTATGAAAAAGGGCTAGACAATAAAGCATTGGAAAAACTTTTTGATTTTACTCCACGTGAGCTAGCGATACAAAAATATGCTTGTAATAAAAAACTGATTACTTGCGCTAAAAAAAAGGGACTATTTAAAAAATAAACAAATGGATGAATCAAATCAATTTGATAAAGTAATCCGTTACATACGGGATGAAATGTCCTCTGAAGAAATTATTGAGTTTGAAAATGAACTGCAAAAAGACGAGGAATTACAAAATATGCTTGAAGTACAAACTCTTTTATTTCAAGTCAAGGTGAAAGAAGACTTTTCAGCGAATAAAGAGTTCTTTCGTCAAATCCAGAAAGATGAAAAAGAAGAACAAACAGACAAGCAAAATCCAGTAAAGAAAAAGAAGAACAACTCAAAAAGATTCGGCTTATTAGCTCTTCTTGGAAGTGCCTTACTCATAGGCTTTTGGTTATGGAATAAAGATACTGACAAAGCTCTGCAAGCCCCAAAAAGTAAGTCTTATGAATTTGAAAACCAAATTCACAAAACTTTAAAAACAAGTATAAAAACAAACGCCGATATAGAAAACTTACAACTACAACTTACTAATCCTTCAGGCGAAGTATCTGAGCTTATACTTACACCTAAGGACAACACAACATTTACATCAAACTGGAAAATTAATTCTAATGAAGAATATTCTCTTAAAGTTTTCTATTTTCCACCAGATACTATTTATTCTTTTGAGAATACTTTCGAACTACCAGTAGCTGTCAAAAATAGTTTAGACATTAAGAAACCTAAACTCATTCTAAATACAACAAGTCTAGTTTGGGAAACAGATAATTCATTTAACGAACCTATTTCTCCTACAGATTCGATTCAGGTAATTATTTACTCGACTTTAGAAACTTTTTCTCAATATGCCTTAGGTGACAAGTCGTTGGAGCTTTTCCTTCCGCAAGGAGAAAATTATTCAAGTAATGATATTGCAATAATTAAAAACAAAAATAGCGAGCTTCTCTGGGTCAAAATAAAAGAATCCCATTTTGATATTTCGCAAACGAACTTAGAAATAAAGCCCTTAAAAGTAACATCTAATGAAGCAATTAAATCCTTCAAACTTAATATGGAATAAGCAAAACCTTTTTTGCTTAACTATATTACTTTGTCTTAGACTCGTTTCATTTGGGCAACCACCGATAAACTTAAATGACAACGAGGGATATAATCGTTTTTCTTATAGCTCTTTAAACAATTCCAAATACCTGGACTCCTCTTCTGATTATTACAGTGTTTACCATTATACACCCAAAATTAGCGACCAGGGTAAGCTGGCCACTTGTGGCACCTGGGCTACCATATACTATGGATTAACTGCTTATGATGCAATTCAACAAAGCATATCGGACAAAAACTATATCAATGACTGTTTAGCTTTCTCACCCCTATTTTCTTTTGAAGATGCTGGTGGAGACTGTGACAATGGCTTATTACTTTCTGAAGTCATGGAAAATTTTATTGCACGGGGTGCCTGCCGTTTTTCTGAATATACAGATAGTGACCCATGCGATGGGCACATTGAAGAATCAGTAAAAACTGTAGCCTCTATTTATCCACGGTCAAGAAAGATGATATCCAAGGTCTTTGAAGAAAGCGCTTGTCCTGCTGCAAAAACTGATAGCGTCATTTACCAACTGAAGCACTTAAATCCTGTTGTAGTTGCTTTCGAAGCTCGCTTTGATTTTAATGACAAAAGAATTATAAACAGAAAACCACATATCTGGACACCCAGACGTGATTCAGTATTAGGTCATGCCATGCTGGTGGTTGAGTATGACACTAAAAAGAAACTATTTAAGTTGGCCAATAGTTACGGATCTCAATTTGGTGAGCAAGGTTACTGTTACATCACTGCTGATTCTTTTGGGAGTTTTGCGAAGTATGCTTATGCATTTCAAACTAATAATGGAAAAGGAGGAGTTCAAAGTATTCAAACCGCCCCTCTGTCAGGTCATTGGGAAATGTTATCTATTGATACGGACTCAGATCAGCAGGATAATTTAAGACCGGTTGAAGTAGCTTTTGACGAGGACAAAAATTACTATATTCTCAATGCTAATAATAACAGACCAGCATCTTTTATAACAGAAATAGGTATTCCAAGGGGCAGATGTGTTTATTTTTTTTCATATATCCCGTCTAACAATTTTATAGAACTTGACACTTTAATTGAATACCCCAACCAGGATTACAAACTGTCACTTCCTCTTAACGAAGACGAATGGTATACTTATACCGGTGATGTAGACGATTATATAATCGTTTTGTATTCTTACACTGCAATTCCTGGAGTTAAAGAAAAGATTAACTTGGTCGATCAAATTGACGGGGACCTTCAAACTAAATTAGAGTTTGCTTTTGGGACGAATTTCTTTATTAAAGATGAAGCTATTTCTTTTTCACCTCAATCTTTAAAGTTCAGCACTAACCAGATTATTAAACGAGGTACGGCTGTCCCTCTAGTCTTAAATCTAAAAAAGCAATGAAAAAATTAATTTACAGTTTGATTTTGCTAACTTTCTTTATTCCGGCAAATATAATAGGCCAAGGAGTAGCTGATCCAATAAAGTGGGAGATTAAGAATGCCACCTTAGGACCAATTATAAAAACATTACCTTTTCATGAAGATAAAATTGTAACAATAAGCCAAAGTAATTCTTCTTCAAAAAAAGCGTTTTTCTTTTCTGTTCTAAATATCCACACACAAAAACTAGTAAGTGATGTACAGAAAATTTATAGTGACCGATTAATTTCTCATGCTGAAAAAGTTGATCAGGAACATATTGTCTTTGCAGGCACCAAAGCATCCGGAAAGAAAGCAGCATTATGGGTTGGTCTTTTTAAAATTGATAATTTAAAACTTGCTAAAGTTCATGAAATCGTATTATCGCCAAAAGTTCAGTTTGAGTTAAACGATCTTGAAATCATTAATGGAACAGATTCAGTTTTGTTAAGTGCAGTTCACAATAATCAATCACTCTATTTTTTATACCACGACGGAAAACTATCAGAAATAAGCACCAAGAAGCCTACTAAAGATATTTACTCAAATCACTTAGCTATCACACAAAACGGAAAGAAATTTATAATAGAAACCAGAAAAACCAGAGATGGTTATCAAACTGTAATTAAGTCACTGAATATTGCTCAGCTTATAAATTCAACAGTACTGAAAAGAATTAAGGGTTTGCAATCTTCATCGGTCAAACAAGGCTGGGGAGAAGCTGAATTTTTAATTTGCGGACTACAACATTCTAAAAAGTCAAGCCAGGTAGCCTTTTATAAAATCAATGATGATGATGATTATGATATATCAATTAAGAAAATCCTCTTTGAACCTAGCAATGGTAACAGTATTCCTACAGATATTATTCCATCTCCTTTTAATTTAGGTGACAGTTATTTTGCTTCAGGCCTTGGTAATAGCTATTCTTCTTTTGCGAATAAAACAAAAGGGTGGCTAAACGAAATCCGTTTTCAAGAAGATGCTAATATTAAAGAGAACTACTTAAAAGAGCTAAGATCTAATAACGGAATCTATTCTCTATTAAACTTTCCAAATGAAAATAAATTTTTCCTATCAGGTTTTGCTGGAAAGTCTGAGTATTTTCTGGAGTATGGCCTAAACAAGAATAATAACAACTGCGATATCACAATAGAGTTTATGAATGAGCCTGACACATTAAAACTTTCGAATCAGGATAACAAACATACATTTAGAATAGAAATTCGTAGTAACAAACAACTTGACATAGATGACTGTTGCGACTTTAAATTTGGTTCGTATTATTCTGGATTAGAGACTAACTATTCTGACCAAAGAGACACTTCAGTTTATACAAATAGTAAGGGTCGGCCAACTAAAAGAAAGCTTAGACTTAAATCAGGTAATGAAAAACAATCTAATAAATTTGTTTATGAGTATAAGGAAACCGTTTTTATTCCGACTGGCTACAAGACGCTTTACTACACTGTAAACTGTAATAATTTAATCTTTAAAAACAGTATTGTTACTCATCGGAAAATAAAAAAACCAGCACTTCATATTGTTTCGATTGGAGTACCTTCAGATTTAAAATATACTAATAAAGATGCTGTTGATATCTTGAACGTTTTTAAAACGCAGTCTGGTGTATTTTACGACCATGTAGGTACGGACCTATTGATTAGTAAAGACCAAACTAAAACAGATTACTTGCAAAATTTCTTTTTGGATAGTCTCAAACAAAGATTTAAAAACTATGAAGGTGCTGCAAATATAGACACAGATGATTTGATCATTGTGTTCATTTCTACTCATGGATATTCTGAAAATGGCAAATTAAGCTTAGTTACTTCCGACTATAAAGACGGAACAAATAGACGATTACGATTCCAAGAAGATGTTATGGTTGAATTAGATAAAATTCCTTGCAAAAAATTAATTCTTGTTGATGCTTGTTTTAGTGGCCTGGCCAGAGTCGGCAAAACAACCCGTGCCCTTCCTCAAAGATATTATGACATCCCTAAAGGTACTGCAATATTTACAGCATCATCAGGAGATGAAATAGCATATGAGCATAAGGGTAAGCAAAATGGTGCCTTTGCAGAAGTTATTTTAGAAGTACTCTACAACAAATTCATACCTGACACAATAAGTCGAGAATGCAAACTAATAAGAATAGATCAAGAAAATGAGTTGTATGAAGCTATTGATATCAAAGAAAGAACAACTTCAAAAAAAATTAGAAAAAAATTCAACTCTCTTTTGAAAGAAATTTATGCTGACAACCATTTATACATAAATGAATTAGACAATTATATAAATCAACGAATTCCTTATTTCATAAAATCAATTCCAGACATTCCTTGTGGTTCTGTTCAAACACCAAACTTTCAAAAATCGAAAGTCCTGCAGGATAAATATGGTAATTCTGATTTTCCTTTTTATTATTTTGAGAGATAAAACTTTATTATTTTCATCTAACCAGCAATGACAATCAACAAAATCTATCTTTCAGCATTTTGGTGTGTCACCATTCTTGTATCTGTCGCTTCCTTTTCAAGCATAAAAACAGGAAGCACTACCTATACTTTTATCGGGACTTGTATTGAATCTGAGGTAGGATCTGACACAATGGTTAATGGGCAAGACACACTTATCACATTTATTGGTTTAGATGGACCAATAAGTGCTGAAGGTCTGATTGCTTACTTCCCACTTGACTTGGACACAGCAAACTCATCGGTAGCAATTGATTTATCAGGGATTCAAAATCATGGTAATATTATTGAAGCAATCCCGGACATTGATAGTTGTAGCAACCTCAATTCTGCTTATAGCTTTGGTTCATTTAAAGATATTGTTATTGACCACAACGAAATTTACAATTCACCTCATTTAAGTATCGCTTTTTGGTTTAAAAGAAATAACGAAGCATTAACTACTCTCGAAAAATTAATTAACAATCAAATTTCAAGCGGGGCTTCTGGACGCACTTATAATTTTGAACTAAAGAACAACTCAAATGATTCTTGTCAAAATGCTCTAATGTATTTGCAATTCAACTCAGGCACCAACTTTGACATCGATGGCGCAGGAGATGAATTAATAATATGCGGAATAAACAATAGTGAGTGGTACCATGTAGCAGGCACACTAGAGCAAGGACTTCCTCCTAACAATGACTTTGTTAACCAAAAATTTTATCTTAATGGTGTACTTTTAGATTCATTTACTATTGATTCATTGGGAATCTCCCTTTATTATAGTAATGAAGATATTCATATAGCTTCTCATAAAACCACAAGTAATTTTTTTCAAGGAATGATTGACGAATTTCGAATGTACAATCGTATTTTGACAAATAAGGAGATTGAAATATTGGCAAGCACAAAATGTACTACTCCCATTTTTTCGGATACTATTTGCTTTGAGAGTGAGTATGTTATAGCTGACACCAGCTTTAATACTGAAGGGATGCATACCTTCGTCGTTCAAAATAGTATTGGATGCGATAGTACAGTCATTTTGGATTTACATATTAGAGACGAAATTATTGACACTTTTTCATTCTCTATATGCGCCAACAGTGCTGTCACTATTTGTGGAATTGATTACAGTGATTTTCAACCTGGCACTACCATTGAAACAGAATATACTTGTCTAAGCTACACTAGTTGTGACAGTATCGTACATGCGACTATTTCTGTTTTGCCTGAAAAATTCAGTTTTCTTGACACGATCATTTGTTCAGGAGAATCCCTTCTTATTTTTGACAGCCTGCATATGTTTAGCTTTCCTATCGATACGATTATTGATCTTGAGTATATCATTTCTGAAGTGGGGCCGCTTAGTTGTGATAGTACAGTAATTAGTTCTATTTATATTTTGGCTGAAAAACAAAATTTCATTGATATTGAATTATGCCCCGGGAGTTCTTTATTTATTTGCGACAGCACATATACGTTTGATGAAACTGGAAGCTTTTTTTTTCAACACCGTTGTATCGATATTGGCCCATTTTCTTGTGACAGCTTAATCGATGTCAATATTTTTATCCCGGATAGGACAGTTATTGGCGTTCAAGATACCTTATGTCTGGATGAAACAATTACTTTATGTGGTCAAGTGTTCGACTGCCTTAACAACCAACTACCAGACACTCTGATTTGTTGTGATTCCATTTTCATAAATGAAATAACCTGCCCACAATGCGACTTGAGTATCCCTACCGGCATTACTCCAAATGGTGATCCATACAACGAATACTTTGTAATTCCAGCTGTTTGGAATAATCCTGATTTCTTTCCGAACAATGAATTAAGAATAATTGATCAATGGGATCGGGAAGTTTTTTATGCAAGCCCTTACAACGAACTAAATGCCTGGAACGGAAATGATAAAAATGGAAACCCCCTGCCAGTTGGAAGTTATATTTATATTTATTTTCCGAATAAAGATGTTGGGACTCCTGTGGTTGGAGATGTTACGATTAGAAGATAAAAAGTGAGTAAATTAATGGAAGATTAAGTACAGGTTGGATAGTGAAATTAATTATTTAAAATTTGGAAACACTTCCAGATTTATTTCCCAACCTTGAATATTAGTTCCATAATCTGTTAAAGAATAATCATACCCTCCTCCAATTTTCCATAGCCATCCATCTTCTTTTCCAATTATTAATCCGCCTTCTCCAAGTAGCGTTTTTGCATTTGAATACCCAAGACCAAACCAAAATACTTTGTTGTAGTCTTCTAGGATATTTTCTAATTTACCAGCATTTACTTTAATACGAAGGCTGTAAACACAATGCCAATCATGGTCTTCCCAATGTTTCAACCACAAGACAGGTTCAAGTAATAAGTTTTCAGACTTGGTAAAAGACCAAGCTCCTCCCAACATAATATAAGTATTATCCAAACCTCGATTTTGTACATCAAACCTGCCTTCATTACTTTCTAAATCATTATACCATTTAATCCGAGGAGCAGATATTCCAATATAGAAACCATTTCCTTTTCCCTGATTAGAATTAAAGATACGAGATGGGTCCCAGTTGCTAAAGTAATTATAAAAAAACAGGCCAAATCCCAGGTTTGGAAAGTTTTGTTGAAACCCTGCTCCATCTAAGGGGTCATTAAAATCTATATAGGAAATTTTATCCTCGTCAATTTCAAACCAATCTAAGCCTCCATTTACCCCGAGAATTAACCCTGCGTTTTCAGGCGATTCCCCAAAAGGAAATAAAACTCCAATACGAGCATATGCACTTCCTACTGCCGTCGCTCCAAATTGATCCTTATAAAAATGTCCTCCACCAAAACAGATGACGTTTGAAAGTTCGAATATATATTCTCCCCGGAGTAAAGAAGTTGATGGATTTTGTTGACTATTAAATTTGTATACACGTTGCCTAAAAGAGGAGCCAACTGATAATCTATGTTCTCCTTTACTCAACAAATAGATATTATTAATAGCAGCCGGATTAAATATTGACCTGTTTTCCCAATGTTGAGTAAACCTAAAATTAGGTTGGGCCAATGAAGAAATAGAACTAAATATCAGGCAGATTATAACGCAAATTATAAAATGATTTGGAGTTAGTATTCTTTGATATCTAACCAATATTTTTTCCTGAAACATAAAACAAGCAAGTTTATTTGATTGAAAGAAAAAGTTATAACCTTATACTTTCTACTGGGCGCAATCGGGCTTTGTCCCCTTTCTTAATGTAACTAATTGATTATCAGCGTATTGCAATGGATAAAAAATCTAAAAACTAGTAAAATAAGTCGATTGCAATTAATTGATTATCAATCATTTACAAACTTAAGGGGGACAAACTTCGATTGCGCCCCTTTCTACTGATAAAAATATGTAATATTTCTTAGTTTTTTCCCGTCAATATTGATTACAAAAACGTTTTTTCATTCTAATTCATAACAAAAAGTTGATAATCAAACGGTTTGGGGTATAGTATTATAAATACATTCTTTCACTTTTTAATACAACCTCATATTATGTCAAATTTAACTACACACTCTTTAAAAATCGAAGGCCTTACAACACTACCGTACCTGATTTTCTTTCTTCTCTGCAATAGCTTTTGCCTTCAAGCTCAAGATGAAAATAACATTTTAATGACGGAAGTTCCTGAATTTCAAGTGGCAGGCTTCACCTTATGTAACCAAACTACCTTAGAAACCTTTGGATATGTTGACCATTTCAAAATTCGTTTTGCAGATATGAATGGTGATTCCTTAGTCGACGGGATTATAGGGGTTGGTTCGGGAAGTGTTATGCTTCTTATTAATGAAGGTCCTGCCGACAATCCATGTTTTACCCTCTCTTCTTCCAATCTGCTAAATTATGACGTTGGTCAACGGGCAAGTCCGGAACCAATTGATGCGGACCTGGATGGTGACTATGATTTGGTCGTAGGAGGTGGCTACGACGGCTGTGGTGGAACACTACTCTATTTTGAAAATACTGGAGACATTTTTCAATATGAATTCAACACTCTCCCCGTGCCTCTTACCTACGAACCTCAGCCTGACTCTACCGTCAATATTAATAATTGTGATAACAACACACCTACTTTTTTTGATTATAATAATGATGGAGCCCCTGACCGACTTTATTTAGGAGGAGGATATGGTAATATACAAGTCTTTAAAATAACATACCAACAACCAAACTCTTTCCCTGTTTTTGAACTGATCACAACAGATTTTCAAGACCTTGACACACCATCAAGATGGAAATCAACAATTTTTCTTAAAGACATAATTGACGATTCTAAACCCGAGTATTTTATTTCATACATCAATGGGGCTGGAACAGAAATCCTTGCATTTAAAGATATCAGCACTTCTTCAGATACAATTATTTTGGAGTCTTTTGATCTACCTACTTTGTCAACTATAAATGCCAGCTGGCCTTTCGTAACACTGGAAGATATAAATAATGATGGCATATGCGATTTATTTTTATCTATGAAGACTGGCATCACTTTTTTAATCAATAACGGAAGCCCAGGCGTTCCTTTTTTTGAAAAAACTACTGAAGAATTTCCAGAGTTTGGAGTTACCAATGCGCGGCATCTTACTATATCACTCCTTAATAATAACATGCACCCAGATTTTTTAATCGGAACAGTAGAAGGGACCCTTGTTTGGGTAGAGTTAGTCATTAATCCTGCTGGCCAACACACCTTACATTATAAGGCTGATCCTATCCCCAATATTCAAGTAGATGAACATGCGGCAGCAACTACTTTTGATTATGATGGTGACGGCTTAATT
This sequence comes from Saprospiraceae bacterium, assembly GCA_965222105.1. GTDB lineage: Bacteria > Bacteroidota > Bacteroidia > Chitinophagales > Saprospiraceae > CALGLS01. The sequence continues at coordinate 25,813 of CBDCTQ010000074.1, forward strand.
GATATAATCGTTGGAGATAAGGAAGGAAACATTACTTTATTTTTACAGGAAACAGACTCTGTTGGTGGAAGTGTTTTCACTCAAACAAGTTCCTCTCTGGATGATATAAACATAGGGTTAGGAGTTAAGCCATTTATTTTCATGAACTCTTCTACACAAATGCCAGAGCTTTATATTGGTCAAAGCAATTCTATTTGGCATTATACTTCCTTAGGAACACCTTCTAATTATACCTGGAATTTTCAGACAAACAACTTCCAAAATATTAATGCTAATGGAATTAATACGATCTCGTTTTATGATTTTTCCAACGATGGCATCGAAGACCTTTTAATAAACGCTAACTCACAATTGAAAACATTTATAAATTCCGGACAAAGCAACGATCCCGATTATTACTTTGAACCTTATGTAAATCTACCCAATCAATATGGATCAAGAGCAATTGATGTTTTTGACTTAGACCAATTATGTAATGAAGATATAGGTCAGATTAAAACGAATGCCGCATTGGAGCTATGGACTTGGCAAGGTATAAGTCCTGAAATTTTATACCCGGAAGCAACTGACGTCTATTGCCAATACGACATCATTCAGGCTGTTGCATTACCCGATGGAGGATTTTTCTCTGGAGGTGCAAATCCAGACGGCACTATTGTTACTGACTATGCTCCAGATAATGTAGAATTTATTTATACCTATGAAGATTATTATGGTTGTAGTTTGAATGATACCGGATCAATTTTTATCACACTTGCCACCCCTGTAATTATTGAACCCATTGAAGCAATTTGCGAAAATGGTTCTCCTGTACAACTTACACCCAATCAACCTTTAAGTGATATAACCTGGTTCGGTGTTGCCGATGAAGATGGTATTATTGACCCTTCTTTGTTCACACCAGGAGTATATTATGCAGGAGTTGAATTCCTTGACAATAATCAATGTACAAGTTTTGACAGTATCAGTATTGAAATCCTTCCGATTCCGGAAATCACCTTGTTAAGTAATGAAGATTCATTCTGTGTTGAATCTGGTTCCTATACTTTCGAAATACAAAGCAACTTCCCTGGCGTTTGGTCCGGAGATATAGATGAGACCGGGACAATTTTTCCGTCCCAGTTAGAAATTGGTGATTATACAGCTACTTATACTGCTTTTAGCAGTGATAACTGTTCAAACTCCTACAACATTGATTTTTCAGTAACTGAATGTACAACTGGAATCGAAGATTTTCTTTCAAAGAAGTTAAGAGTAGATATTTATCCAAACCCCTCAGAAAGATTAACCAATATTCTTGTTTCAAGTTCTGAGTACTTGAAAAATATTTCGACTTCGATATTTGATGCCACTGGACGCTGCATTCTAAAATCTATGCCTAAACCATCTAACACCAACAACTCAGCAAACTTTATTTGGGATGGTACAAATGAATCTGGCGAACCTATGCCCAGAGGAATTTATTTTGTCGAACTCAAGACTGAGCATCATACATTTTACAAAAAAATAATCCGGCATTAACTCATCTTGACCTACACATATTCTATTCGATTTCACAGCATAGTCCTATAAAACTATGTTGTGAATTCGAATGGAGTTTTTGATAAAAAAAGAAAGCAGTTGATATTTCCCATAAAACGGGTATTCATTTATAAATGATCTCTTCTTTAAAAAACAATCAACCATGAAAAAACCTTACTCCCTTTATCCTTACTTATTTTCAGTGGCTCTTTCTATTGTATGCCTTTTCCTTCAACCGGTGCAATCCAAGGCCCAACTGTCATGTATACAAGACGATTTTAACTTTGTACTGGACGCTTCAGGCACTAATGTTAAACAAAGCGCCGGAAGCAACTATGTTCAACACATGGACTTTGAATTGAATGTCAATTTTACTTTTCATGCTTATGACCCTGTTGATCTGGGTGACGATATTGTTCAGTATACCATTGAAGATGTTGGTACTAATTTCATCTTTTTTAGCTTCGAGGCTACAGATACTACCTATTCAGGACAAATTACAAATACCATTTACGAAAACGCTGACATTTCTTTCTCCTACACCAATTTACCATTTACAGGATATGTTAATTACTCTACCTGCACCAATGAAATTGAACTTTTGTTCTATCCATTGGCTTACTTTGTTCCCATTTTCGTGGATAGTCCAGAGCCATATGCTATTGAATATTCTCAGGTTTTAAACGATACTTTCAGAACCCAAATTGCTATGCACCAACCATGGTGTTATTTAGACGACCCATATTATTACGACGTAAATGGATCGACAACAATTGAAATGGAACCCGCTTTGAAAATGTATACTCAGAATAGGTTCCTAGATGAACCAAAACTATTAGTTACTGGACTGGCTGGAACATCTAATCCTTTTGGGAAAATTTGTGCAGATGGATCTGAACAAACTACGTTATTCAAGTTAAATTGTACTGATGAAAATAAAGTCAAAATTCTAATTGCTGAAGATCCAGATGCAATGCATCCAGATCGACATGGATCTCTTCAAGAATCACTATCTGACTGCAATACTTATTATTATACCCACCCCAACAATGTATTAAGCAACGCTGGGAATCCCATTTCATATCCTTTCAAGACAATTCACATCCAAATAATTGATATTGATACTGAAGCCATTATTATTGAATTGCCAATACGTATTTATAGAGCTCCAGTTGTAATGATACATGGTTTGTGGGCCAATAAAAAATCATTCGAAAACATCGACAATAACCTAACTACAAACCTAAACTTATGGCCAGATGAATTAACTTATAGAGTCGATTATAAAAATACAAATGCAAATCATTTTAACACAAACCAACTAGTTGTTTTCAATGCTATTGATTCTATGCTTTCAGAGGCTTGTCTAAATGATTATTCTGTAAGTCGTATAAACTTAGTTGGTCATAGTATGGGTGGGCTCCTATCTAGACTTTTTATACAAAGTGATGATTTTGAAAATGACATTTGTAGGTTTGTTACCATTAATACACCTCATTCAGGAACACAGGCAGCTAATTATTTATTAAGTAGTCAATGTTTAATAGCCAGGTTTGACAATGCCATAGTTAGGAGACCAATTAGCGAAGGAGCTGTTGAAGATTTACAGGTGTGTAGTCCAGCTTTATGGGGAGAATCGACAGGGCTTAATAGTGTGGCAAATTTAAACAACAACATTGTCCCTTCCCATGCGATTGCAACTACCGATTACCCGTCTATAGACGATCCAATAGCAGTAGGATTACTTTTTCTAATTGAGACTTGTCAACCAAAAAATGCTTTTGACTTATTAGCTGAGGATGTTTTAACTACATACGAACATGACTTAATCGTTCCAAAAATAAGTCAACTTGGAGGGCTTCAAGGCCAGGCCACAACTCAAGTGTACAATCAATGGCATATTTCTCTTAAAAACTCTGAGGTAGTATCAAAAGTAGCTTTTCTTTTAAACGCCGACCCCGAAGGAAATCATTTCTGGGATGAAGGATTCGCGCCAGAGAAATTGACATATAACTACGTTTCTGATTGGAACATCCCTCCAGAACAAGGAAATATTACTATTGAATCTCCTCAAGCGTCCTCAATATATGAGCCCGGAACCTTATTAAGCATAAGTTCTTCGGTTACAGATAACGTTTCTCAACAATTGCTCATTGCTAATACAATTGGTGAGTTTCCAACTTTTGAACTACAAGAACAGCAAAATTCCACTTTCAGTTATCAAATTCCTGATGATGTGGTCGGTCCTATGAAATTTACTGTATTAGGATTTAGCGATTCAAACTATGTAGCATTGGATACAGTTTGGATAAATATTGAGTCATCAGCTCAGGTTGATAGTATTTGGGTAGAGCCAGGCATCATTAATACCTTGATTGGAACAGGGTTTTCATTTACCACCTATGGTTTATATGACGATGGAATAATTCGAAATATCACGGCCCACCCTCTAGTTACTTTTAATATCGATGATAATGATGTTGCTGAAATTATTGAACCAGGATTTTTAATAACTAAGTCTTCTGATACAACCTACCTTCATATATTTTATGAGAACTTAAATACTACTATTCCCATTATCGTAAAACCTGGAATCATTCCTCCTTTATCATTTGATTTGCTCCAAAAACAAAATACTTCCTGTAATAACTCATCTGATGGAGCAGCAACTGTAGGAGCTTACGGAGGAATTTCTGATTATTCATACTCTTGGTCAAATGGAGGAACAGGCCCTACCCAACTTAATCTATCAGCTGGGACTTATACAATAACAGCTACAGACTTTTTAGGCGAATCTGTTACCCTTGATGTAATCATAGAAGAACCTGTCGCATTAAATTCCTCTTTCCAGGTAACAGACGAAAGTGCAACTAATGCAAATGATGGTTCTATTACTATCTCATATAATGGAGGTACTGCCCCCTACTCTTTTATGTGGAGTAATGGAGACTCCACCTCAACTATTTCAAATTTGACTTCAGGAGAATATTGTATAACTATTTTGGACAACAATGGTTGTGAATTTTCCGATTGTATTTTTGTCGATAACCTCTGTCCTACTATTATTACCGAAATTTTTGAAACTCCGGTGACCTGTTTTGGAGAAACTGATGGGACTATCATTGTTACTTCAACCACTGCTACTGTACCGGTTTCTTATTTATGGTCTAACGGAAACAGCAGCTCTGAGAATAATAATCTTTCTGCTGGCACGTATACGCTTACCATTACCGGAGCAGATGGATGTTCGACCACTTTGTCTGGTGAAATAACCCAACCTCAGTCACTCACCATTGACCTATTAAGTCAAGTCAATATTACTTGTGCTGGTGAGGACTCCGGGGCTGCAACTATTAATGTTTCGGGAGGTACACCTCCCTATCAATATCAGTGGGATGATGATAACCAACAAACAACAGCAACCGCCTTTGGTCTTTTGGCCAACACTTATGCAGTTATAGTGATTGACAGTTTTAGTTGTGAAGAGGAGTTACTCATTACTATACAAGAACCTGATCCAATAACCATAGAGCTCGATAGTATAATTTCTGAAACAAGTAATAATCAAGACGGAGCTATTTACATTTCAATTGAAGGAGGTACTGGAAGTGATTATACCACTCAATGGTTTCTAAATGGAGCATTATTCTCAAACAACGAGGATATTATAAATCTTTCAAGCGGAGAATACATAGTCCACATTTCAGATTCCAATGGCTGTATTGTACAAGATACTTTTTTGATAGAGCAATTGACAAAGGTATTTGATTTAGAGAATTCTTTTTCATTTTCTCTTTTCCCCAATCCAGCCGAGACAGGAAAAAACATCTTCGTTAAAATAGTGAATATTAATTCATCTGAACTTACCTTAACGGTATCTAATATTTTAGGTAAACAGTTATTCTCTTACCGAGTAATCATCAATTCAGGAGAATCTATAATTTCAATACCTAGCCCAGGTGAAGCTGGAATTTATTTGATAAGCTTGCATGATAAACTAGGGAAAGGACATAGTAAAAAAATTATTATAAATTAACATCTACATGGAGGGGGAGATTAAAATTTCCCCTTCCATATTTAATTTGCTGATAAATCTTTGCTATCATACTTACCTTACCCCTTCTTAAAAACATTCATCAAAAAACCAAAATTGCTTACTCTATTGTTTACCCTATTTCTACGATTTTCTGTATCTTGCAGTATACGTAAACCATAGCAGGATTAAGACCTTTCCTACAGAGATCCTATCCTTTTTTCTTTCTTAATCAACTAGACATTAGTTTCGCTGAAGCTAAGCGGCCTTAGGCCGCGTCTTCTCTGGTGTACGTATAATTTCGCTCCTATCATTAAAAAACCTAGGTACGGGAAAAACTCTTTCCAGATATAGCGCCTCTTGAGCAGCCGAGATCACGTCCAGTTGTGAGGGCGTTGTTTTTTTCCGATACCAAGGCCGATAAATTTTTAAATCCAGGTGTCCGTTTTCAAATTGTTGGATGAACCACAAAGAGCGACAAGCAGCCATCAATATTTTGAAGGTATTGATACCATATATTCTATCCAACTTTCGGCACTGATCTTTACCCAGGCCATAGTAGGCATAGCCATCTCTTATATCTATTTCTACTCCCCATCGCTCCTGATAGCCACCTAGAATTTGTGTTTCGGTCAGCTGCAAATCGGTTGAAAAAAATGCTTCTAATTCCTTTTTGCCCGAACGTTTGTCTTTTTTGGTAAAGTTTTTTCGCCATACAGCAACTACTTTAATTTGTTTGCCCGGCATAACGCTGTGCCACATGCCCGTTACTGTTTTTATCCATGCCCCTTGTTCGGAGGGATGTTTTTTCCAACCTCGCTTTGTGATCCACTCTTTTGGGTTGCCCAGATCTTTACCTTTCGACGGAGTTCTGCCTAGTTGCCTTTTTTTTCTTTTGGGAGGCAGACCAAACAATCGACCATCGATGGGCAGCCTTCCGATAATATCGACATTAGATGGCAAGTCTCTTAAAAATTCTTTAGTGGAATACCCTCCATCTGCCTTGACCAAAAAACGGCGATGTGGCAATAAATTCGCTATAAAATCGATAATCTCTCGAGCCAGTTTACTCCTGGTTTTGTGGTCTCGTTTCAATTTTGTAGCATCCTTTTCTTTGAGATAAACCCGAAGGCCAAGTGGAATGGCAAGTTTTACTTCTATGCCATTGATCATACATCGAAATTGTAACATTACGTACACAAAATTGATGCTCCACAAGACTCTAAACTCCTGCCGGGCACTGCCCGCACCATTGCGATAGTTCGATGCACCGTCTATTTTTTTTCCGCTCTTCTTCCGGATTGTACCATCTACCACTAACTCAATCCTGACATCCGGCGCGATAAGCGAATCTATATAGAATATCACTATCACCCACAATTTATTTACCATGCATTTAAAAGTAGTGCCTATAAAAACATAACATTGTGAAAAATGCTTATATTTGGTGCCGCCCCCCAGCCAGATGTAATTGGAGATGGTGTGACGGATTTTACTTAAAGACCAACCATAAGCCAATACCATGAAACTTTCCCACGCTTTTGTAGTAAAGTGTTGAACAAATAAACGAGTTATAAATAAGCCAAACGACGATTTTGTAAAATATTCCATGATGTTGTTTTTTTTTATTCACTGCTTTTATACGCAGTTTCAACATCATGGTTTTTCTTTTTTATGAGGGACTTGCGCCCTCATAACCCGCCTAAGAAGCTCGCTTCTTTACCACGAAACTAATGGCTAGTAGTCGCAAAGAAAATCCTTTGCCCGTTTCTGACAAAAAAAATTGTGGGAAAGTTAAACGTCCACACGACCAGTAGGAAATGCCTGCCTGCCGCAGGCAGCGATGCCAAAGGTGTAGTGCAAATTGAAGGGTTGGTTTTTTTTGCGCCGATAAATATTAGAGATCGGAAGAGCAAGAGTCCTTGTATCAGCTTTCCGGTTCCAGTAAAAAACAGCAAAAGTCAGCCGACAACTATTTTTTACTACTGGGCAATTCGACTGGCCTTTGAGAGGAGAGGAATGCCAAAATCTATACGTGTAGACCATGACACTGTTTTTTATGAGAGCCATACAAAAAGCCCTTTTCCCAGGCTTTTCCATTTATGGTTGATTGGTTTAGGAGTGGAATTGTGTTTTATCAAAAGAAAACCACCACTGGAAAATGGTAAAGTAGAGCGTTCGCACCAAACCGTTGACAATCAGGTATATAAATGTCAAAAACATGATTGCTGGAAAGCAGTTTTTAAGTTCAGCGATGAGCGTATCGAAAAACTAAACTACAAACTACCCCATCGCATGCTCGGGGGCAAAGCACCATTACAACAAAATCAGAAAGCGATTCATTCAGGACGTAAATATAATGTTAATAAAGAAAAAGAGACACTTGACTTCAAACGAATTTACAGGTATCTGTCCAAAGGAAAATGGTTTAGAAGGGTGAGTAGCTCCAAAACCATTAGTCTGGGAAGCAATGTATACTACCTCAAAAATTCAACACCCAAGACGCAGGTTCAGATAACGTTTTGCAACAGAAGGAAAAAGCTAATGTTCCACGATGTCAATGAACTTTTGGAAGCGACTCAACCCATCAGAAATTTGACTTTTGAATCAGTGATGGGAGGAAAAGAAAAAGAATTGTTATCAATGAGGTACAAACTCTTAACACGAAGGGATTGCCCATTGAAAACTTGACACGACTTTATGATATTCCACAGTTTTTAAATGTTTATACCGAGAGTAGCATTAAATCAACCGAGATAGTTAAAGTTTTCTACAATAAGGCTTATGGACTTGTGTCTATTATTGATGAGAATGAGGTTCAATGGAAATTAGAGGTTGATTAAAGAGAATAAGCCCTGTTTTCCTGGCTGACCCCAGCCTGTTTCGCCAAAAGTATATTAGACATAATGAACAGAAATTTTGTATGCAGCCTGAATGCCCTTTTTTGCCTACCCTGTCCCGAATCGAGTTCGGGACTAGCTGTCACGTCCCTGTCTGGCCGCCAGGCGAGGCTCGCCATAATAGCTTAGGCTATCAGGCTCCGGGCGTTCCTTGGTTAGATCCCAAAAGCATTCGGGACTCTTCAGTTGCTATACAAAAAATCCATTCATAATGTCTATTTTGTTGTATTTAGGGTCTGATACTATTTGCGCGAACTGTCTTTCATCGCACCATTTGTTTTTTGGTTTTTCAGGCGGGAGAAGTCTTTAACAAATGGTCCATTATTCCACGCCGGGAGCGCTAGGCCGTCTTTCGAAGAGATAGGCCATAGGCGAGCTATATATCACGATCCGGGTAAGAAATCCAGATAATTTTGTGTGCGTCGACAACGACTCCAAATACTCCCGCTCCACCTCCTGTCGCCTTTCCAAATCCTTAATCCGGTCCGCCAACATCAGCTCCTCCATCTTAAGTTGCAGCTCCCTGATTTTGCGCTCATCGGTTTTCGGAGCCTTCACCTTTTCGAGGGCTTTAATACGCTTGAGCAACCGCTCCTTCATGACAATATCTGACTCTCTGGCGTATTCCGATTTTAGATCGGCAAGTTCTTTTTCAACTTTCTGGTATTCGTCAATGGCACTTCGATTTTGGCTGCGCAGCATTTCGACCTGGTTGCGAAGCGTCTGGATTCTTGGATTAGAAAAGGTGGTGAAAGTTTCTTTTGAAACAGGCACTACAATTTCCTGAAACCATACTTTGGAAGGATACTCCATTTTAAACTCCTTTCTGACTTCCTGAATATTATTGTGGTGGATAGCAAAATCATTGCTGCTCTGTACTTCGATTTTTTGGATAGGAACGGCATTGACCAAAGTATTCAAACTATCAATCGAAATATTCATAAAACTGATTTGCTCAAAGTGCAACGACTGGCCGGTATGCTCCGGAATCACTTCCCGGATGCTGTATTTTGTTTTGTTGAGCTCGTGAAAACGACCATCTTCTAACAACATAATTTTACTACCCGTTGCTTCCAGGCAAATGCCTTCGCCTCGTATTTCTTCTGTTCCTTTTTTGACAATGTATTTCACCAGCAATGCATCATCGCTTTTGCGAAATTCGCTGGCCAGATGTTTGGGCGTTCCAAAGAAACGATTGTACTGTGTCCAGAAACCGTTTTTGAAAAGCGGTTGTAGGAAAATGGCAGAGAGTAAGAAGAAGCTAAAAACCATTGTTTCGGTTCGTAGGTTTCCGGTGCGAAAACGCATGTCTGGATTGCCGGGCAGCACACATGGATTTTTCAAGAAAGGATAAAAGAGTGGGACGCCCTGAACAGTCATCATATCCAAAATCAAATGGCTGGAGAAGCCGAGAAAATAGATTTTGGTGAATTGAGAGGAGTGGAAGAAAGTTATTTCCAGATAGGCTGCCACCAGACTTGTTCCTAACAATACTATTAACGAATGTGTAATCGTCCGGTGGCCAAATCTTCGATTGATGAATCGGGAAAAGGGCAAAAATATTTTTCCAATAATGGAACGGGTATGATCGATGTCGGGAAGTACGGAAGCGATAATCGCTGTAAGAATATACCAGGGACTTGCCAGAATATTGATGTTCATAAAAGATCCGAAGATGCCAGTGATGACGAAGCCTCCGACGATGTGGTTTGGGGTGGTCATGGGAGAGGGTTTTCTGGTGTTATGGTATTGTGGTGTTTTGGCATGCCATGAAGGCGTAGCAATACGCGCAGTGAACGGCGATAGTCTCCCGAATCGAGTTCGGGGCAGGCTTTCACTGGCGTAGTCCTTAATGGTTTTATAACTTTACAAGGGAATCACACAAATTTCCGCTTTCCCAGTCTAAAAATATTCCGCGCAAAAAGAGCAAACATCAAGAAGATACCACCAATCAATCGAAAAGCACCAGAGTCGTCGCCAATTTCGCCAGAGACGTAACGAAGTACCATCAAAGAAGAAAGCACAATCACCAAAAACAGGGTGACATCCAACTCCTGGTAAGCGGCGGTATGGCGATAGTTCTTGACCGTTTCCAAAGATATAAAAGGCTCTTTCCGGTAACGTTCGATCATCTCGATGATGAAAAGTGGATTGCCATTCGTATTTTCAAAAATATGGTTTTTGTAAGTCTCGTAATCTTCGATTCTGTCCATAATGGGCTGAGACATTCGATTGATGAGTTCGATGCTTTCTGTTCTGGAAAAGGGCTTTAGATCGATTCGCTCGAAATTGGTGAGGAAGCTGATGTTGGTGATCTTCACTTGTCTTGCTGCACAGATGATATGGAAATGGTTTTTTAGTTTTTCCAATGCACTGACACCCGTAGGCGGCACTCTGGAAACATCATCAATGAGCAGGGTGTATTCGTGCTTCTGGGTAACTTGGATGAGGAGCTCAGTTAGCCGTTTTATGGTTTCTTTATAGACGATGGTTTCAATTCCAGTTTTAGAGAGTTGTTTCTCATACATTGTTTTTGCGATGTCTTCTTTGTCGCCGGTGAAGAGGTAGAGGAGCATACCAGTGAGCAGTTTTTTTGTACTACTGAAATCGCCGATCTTGATGATTTTACCGAGGTTGTATTGTTCCAACAAATGCGTTTTCCCAACCCCTTGTGGCCCAGTAATCAGGATGTTGATTTTCTTTTTTCCCAAATCGAATAACTGTTCGATTTCTTCTTTTCTTCCGATGTGGAATTTGGTGATGCCATTGTCGATGGGTAAGACGTGGATGGGTTTTCTTGGAACCAGTTTTCGGTAGAGTTTGGTCAACCAGGTTTCTTGGTCGATGGAGGCGATGGCGGTTTTTATTTGCTCTGCCGAGACGTGGGTATATATCTCCGTCGTGGTAATGGATTTATGTCCCAACAATTCTTTTGCTATGCGAAGTTCGTTGCCGTTGTTGACGATCCGAGTGGCAAAGGTGTGGCGCAGCATGTGAGGATAAACCTGCCCATTGGATAGCTTTTTAACTTTTCGCCAGACTTGCTTGCGGCTAAGATATTTTTGCTTGGAGGATTTATTGGCTGGAAATAAGTAGGCTTCCGGATCGGAGGTTTTCAATTCCTGCCAGTAGGTACTGATGGCATCGAGTAGGCGTTGGGTCAATGGGATTTGGCGATGGTGCTTGGTTCTCCTTTTTTTGAGGGATTCTACTACGACGTAGTTTTCCATAAAGTTGAAGTGCTTGAGTTGTAGGCGGATGGCTTCGGTGACGCGTAGGCCGCAGTCGAGCATGAGGAGGAGGGTGACGCGGTACTTTTTGCTTTGGCAGTTTTGGAGTAATTGATCTTGTTGCCTGGGGGTTAGGAGTTTGGGGGTGTGGTAGGTGGGCATGGTGCGAAAGGGTTAATCTCGCAAGGTAAAGTGGCCCTTTCTTTTTCTGTTGTTTTTGTTATCCGGGTTTGCGAATGGATACGGGATGGGGATTTGAATGGACTTTTCCCTTTTTATATATTTTGGAGATAACACTCGCCTATTGAAGAAGGACAAAAGGACATTAGGACACCTGTCCTTTTTTTGTAAAAAAAAAGGTATCCTGGAAAAACAAACCCAATTATGGAGAAGTATGGAAAAAATAACAACAAATTTTGCTCAAGCTGCTCAAATGCGCATTTGAAATAAGCAAGTGTCCTTTTGTCCTTTTGTCCTTTTCGCCTGTTGAAGAAGGACAAAAGGACATTAGGACACCTGTCCTTTTTTTTACAAAAAAAGGTATCCTGGAAAAACAAACTCAATTATGGAGAAATATGGAAAAAATAGCAACAAAGTTTGCTCAAACCGCTCAAATGCGCATTTGAAATAAGCAAGTGTCCTTTTGTCCTTTTGTCCTTTTCGCTTGTTGAAGAAGGACAAAAGGACATTAGGACACCTGTCCTTTTTTTTACAAAAAAAGGTATCCTGGAAAAACAAACCCAATTATGGAGAAATATGGAAAAAATAACAACGAAATTTGCTCAAACTGCTCAAATGCGCATTTGAAATAAGCAAGTGTCCTTTTGTCCTTTTGTCCTTTTCGCCTGTTGAAGTAGGACAAAAGGACATTAGGACACCTGTCCTTTTTTTTACAAAAAAAGGTATCCTGGAAAAACAAACCCAATTATGGAGAAATATGGAAAAAATAGCAACAAATTTTGCTCAAACAGCTCAAATGCGCATTTGAAATAAGCAAGTGTCCTTTTGTCCTTTTCGCCTGTTGAAGAAGGACAGAAGGACATTAGGACACCTGTCCTTTTTTTGTAAAAAAAGGTATCCTGGAAAAACAAACCCAATTATGGAGAAATATGGAAAAAATAGCAACGAATTTTGCTCAAACAGCTCAAATGCGCATTTGAAATAAGCAAGTGTCCTTTTGTCCTTTTGTCCTTTTCGCTTGTTGAAGAAGGACAAAAGGACATTAGGACACCTGTCCTTTTTTTTACAAAAAAAGGTATCCTGGAAAAACAAACTCAATTATGGAGAAGTATGGAAAAAATAGCAACAAATTTTGCTCAAACAGCTCAAATGCGCATTTAAAATAAGCAAGTGTCCTTTTGTCCTTTTGTCCTTTTGTCCTTTTCGCTTGTTGAAGAAGGACAAAAGGACATTAGGACACCTGTCCTTTTTTTTCGTACATACCATGTTTCAGTTGCTTCAAAAAGGACACTTCCAAAAATGCCTTGAGGTACCGTCTCACGGTTCGATCTGTAATACCCATTGTCGTGCCTATGTCGGCCGCCTCTTTGGTACTAAAACGTGCGGGCAAAGCATGATACAGATCCTCCCGCTTATTCAATTTTTTATTCGGTAAGAACTTTTGACTTTTGGGCAAATGCTTGAAGAGCAACATCGCATGTTCCCGGTATCTTTTCACCAATTGTTCCAATGTGAAATTTTGTGATGCCATTGTTGATGGGTAAGACGTGGATGGGTTTTCTTGGCACCAGTTTTCGATAGAGCTTGGTTAGCCAGGCTTCTTTGTCGATGGAGGCGATGGCGGTTTTTATTTGCTCTGCTGAGACGTGGGTATATATTTCTGTAGTGGCTATTGACTTGTGTCCCAACAATTCTTTTGCTATTCTAAGCTCATTGCCATTATTGACAATGCGAGTGGCAAAGGTGTGACGAAACATGTGGGGATATACCTGCCCATTAGAAAGCTTTTTGATTTTTCGCCAGACTTGTTTGCGGCTGAGGTGCTTTTGCTTGGAGGATTTATTGGCGGGGAACAGGCAGGCTTCCGGATCGGATGTTTTTAGTTCCTGCCAGTAGGTGCTGATGGCATCGAGGAGGCGTTGGGTCAATGGGATTTGGCGATGGTGCTTGGTTCTCCTTTTTTTGAGGGATTCTACTACCACGTAGTTTTCCATGAAGTTGAAGTGCTTGAGTTGTAGGCGGATGGCTTCGGTGACGCGTAGGCCGCAGTCTAGCATTAGCAGTATGATTACTTTGTATTTTTTTGACCGGCAGCTTTGGAGGAGTTTGGCTTGCTGGTATGCACTGAGGAGTTTTGGGGTTGGGTAGTTGGTGGGCATGGGATGGGTTATTGCTAATCCATCAATATAATGGACTTATCAATTTCAATAGTAAAGAAAGGGCTATAGCTTATCTGGCATTATGAATCGACACGTATTCTTGCCAAATAGGGCAGGTTTATTGGCTCAATGCGATCAAACTTTCTCAAAGAAATTTTTTGAGTATTGATTTTTGAGCTTTACTTATGCTGAAAAAATTTCTATTCGACCCAAATTCTCCAAAAACTGTTTAATGACTTTTGGATATTCAGTGCCTCGGCATTAAAAGAATGGTTTTTATCAGTAGTTATGGAAGTAAGGAGGGACTGGAATTCGTCACCAGTTTCACTTTCGGCAAGGTGGCTGAGTAATTGATAATAAGCTGCTTTTTCCTGAAATCGACCGTTAAGTGTTCTAACTTTTTTAAATGTATTGGCAGCATCGGTGTGGTCATTCAATTTGTATTGACTATGAGCAAGGAAATAAAGTGCTCGTTCATCTGTTTGAGGCAAAGATTGAAAAATATTAACCGCTTTTTTAAAATCATTGTTTCGATAGGCGAGCTTAGCTTCCTGATAGCGTTGTTCAATTGTAGGATCGCCGCTTTTCACACCACTTAAAATATCCTGATCCGGGCTGATATAGTAATGAGTTACCAATGCTGAATTGGAGTAATTTGCTGAGGCCCAAAAATAACTACCTGCGCCAATTAACAATAAAAACCCGGCAGCAATACTGAGTTTGAATAAAAGTTTTCGCTTGATTGGCACTACCTTGGCCTTATCCGCTTGATCTGCTTCCGAGGAGGGTTTGTCCTGTATATTTTCGTCGGCTAATTCTGAAACAGATGGCATCCATTGTTTAAGTTTCTCACGATACTCTTCTTTTATTAAGGCTTGAACTACCTTTTGCTCCACAGCCATCTCCTGGACTTTCTGTTGAAGGTCGGCATCGCTTTCTATTTGTTTTTTAAATGCTTCCATTTCAGCAGGGTCTAACCGGCCCGTCAAATATTGTAATATTTTTTCATTGTATTCGTCATTACTCATAGGCGTGGAAATTTAAGGGTGTAGGATTGCAGCTATATTATTTGGGTGTTATTTTTAAAGAGGTTACGAAGCTTATCTCTGCAACTTGCAACCTTGTTCTTGATCGTTTGCACTGCAAGTGTCGACTTTTGGCTAATTTCTTTGTAAGAATATCCCTTATGTACGAACATTAAAAGTTCTTTACACTCTACATTTATTTGTTCAACGATCGACCATATCTGCTCTTCTGAAATTTGACTTTCAGGTGTGAGGGCAGTTTGTTGGTCCAACGAATTCCAGGCCTCTGTGTTCTGTAGTTTTATTCGCTCATTTTTTCTTCGCCTGTTATTCCATATGTTTTTACAAATGCCAAAGGCATAGTTTTCTATAGAAGATTTTCCTCCGTATTTGTTTGCGTATAGGTTGTTTACCAATTGTGCTAATCCTTCCAAACGAGTATCTTCCGCATCCTGAATGTTTCCTCTGTTTTTTAACACATAGTTGGTTACTGTTTTCTCAAAAACAAGACATTTGATAAGGCCTTCAGCAAGTTTATCAATCATTTTTTCACAGGCAGAGCCACCAACCCGGATTTTCGCTAAGATCTCAGCTTTTGAGGGTATGTCCTTGCATTTCATGGTGTAGTGTCTTTAAAATAGGTGTTCGTACCTTGAAATAGTTTGGTTTTTGGCTACCAAGTTACTTATTGCAACACAAAAGCAAAAATTTCTGCAAATAAGTCCATAAATTTAGGCGAGTTTATGGGAGAATAAAATTTTATATGCCAAGTTTTCCTGACGAATTAGATAGAATTATTACCAGGAGACCGGATTGAACAATAGATAATCCTCCGTATAGGTCTGCTTATTGCCTTACCTTCTAAACCTGGAAACCGCATGAAAAAATTGATCTTGTTTATTTTCAGCGTCGTGGTTTTACTACTCCCTCTCACTGCCCAGAAGAATAGTTTCGTTTGGAATGAGCAGTTTGGTGGTAAAGGGAAAGAGCAAATTTTAGACATGATATTGGCTTCCAATGGCCAGCTCATCGCTGTTGGGGCGTTTACACCTGCAAAAGGCAAAAAGAAAGAAGGATTCCTTTTGGTGGTGGATCATCTCACTGGAAAACAAAAACAGATAAAGACCTTTCCAAGACAAGGAGATTGTGTTTTTGAATCAGTAGCACAAACCAATGATGGTGGATTTTTGATTGCCGGGTACACCAAAAGAAAACAAAAAAATGGTTTGTTCTTTAAAGTAGACGAATATGGAAGCAAGATTTGGGAGTCGATGTTGGGAACAAAAAGTGACAACCATATTCGGTCAATTCTTTCATTTGACAATGACCGGTATTTACTGGCAGGAACGGATTCTAAAGGAATTTTTCTTAGCCTATTTCAAGAGCAGAACCTCATTTGGGAACGACATTTTTTAAACGACGATTGGGGGGTACTCAAATCCATAATACCCACCCACGACAAAGGGTTTATTATAACGGGGACGACCTCCAAAACCATTTCCAAATCCAAACCCAATATCAAACTCGCTAAACTCAATCGTCATGGTGAGTTATTATGGCAAAAGGAATTTGGTGGAAAACGACGAGAAGAACCAGCAAGTGTTGTAGCCACCGCAGATGGAGGCTATGCCCTGGCGGCCACTACATGGTCAAAAGGCAATGGGAACAGCGACATGTGGTTGATCAAAACAGATACTTCCGGAAATTTGCTTTGGGAGCACACCTTTGGCGGAAGGGCAGAGGATATCGGCTACGACATTACGGAAACCTTTGATGGAGACCTGGTGCTTGTGGGTCAAACTCGTTCGCACCGGTCTGGTACCAGAACTTCCAACCTGATGGCGATAAAAGTGGGACCTGATGGAAACTTGCAATGGGAACGAAATTATGGCAATGAGGGGGAAGACATCGGAACCTGCGTACTACAAACCTTCAATGGTCATTTAGCCATAGCGGGTACGGGAACTTCAAAAAAAATAGAAAAAAACAATGCCTGGATATTTTGTGTAGAAGATGATGCATTCGCCAGCGGCGGCGAAAAAAGTCAATTGAACTTAGCCTTCAAGCCCATTCAACTACACGATAAAAATAAGGATAAACAACTCAATCCGAATGAGCGGGCGTACTTTAGTTTTGAGATCAGTAATAAGGGGGATATTCCTATTAGAAACATTCAAGTCACTACTTCTGCTCTAAATAAAGTACCTGGTCTGCATTTTTGGGATAAAGTCTATGCCGCTTCTTTGAAGAAAGGAATGCACAAACTGGTTTACCTCCCACTCATCGCTAATGAGGAACTGGCTTCAGGAGAAATAACCTTGAATGTAGAGATTAAGAATTTTAAAAAACTGTTGGCTCATTTTCAAACGACTATTCCCTGTCGGAAAAAGCTGAGCAACATTCCAATTACCGTTACCATCCCTAATTATAGTGAAGGACAAATCATCAATCAGGTAGAAGAATTTACCCTCCTCCGGGTCAACATCATCTCAGAAAGTCCGATTGACAAAACTAATATTGTTACCTATAAAAATTCGGTACCATTGGAAGGCGCAAGGGACGATCAACTTGAATTGGAAGGCGGTCCACAAGGGGCGGTTTATCACTATGAGTACAACAACCCGATAAGATTGACGGAAGGAGAAAACATCTTTGAAGTGGCGGTGGTCAAAGACGGGCAATCCGTTAAATCTACAAAATACATCGTCAACTATTCGCCTCGCAAACCCAATTTACACATCTTAGCCATTGGTGTGGCGCATGATAATTTGGCCTATACTCAATATGATGCCACCGATTTTGCAGCAGCCTATCTCCACCAAAGCGGAGAAGGCAAATTGTTTAATCAGGTCTTTACAACTGTTTTGACTGAAAAGCTGCTTACTACAAAGATTGAAATTAAGAAAGCCTTTCGACAATTGCTGAATAGTTTTCAGTACCCTGACCACCCATCGAAGATTTACCCCAAAGATGTAGTAATCGTGTTTATTTCTTCTCATGGTATGATTTATAAAAACCGCTTTAAATTGCTTCCTTCTGATTTTAGCTCCAACTTTGAAGAGGAAACAACCATTGATTTTGATAAAGACATTTTGGAATACCTCGACCAAATCCATTGTAAAAAAATGATATTGATCGATGCTTGTCACAGTGGAATTGATGGGGGAAAAGCTCCATCGAATGCGGACCTGAGCAAAAAATTGTCAGAGTTGATGGCCAAACAAGAGGGAACCGTCTCCTTAATGTCATGCCAGAAATCGGAATTATCGTATGAAGATAAATCCTGGGAAAACGGTGCCTTTACAGAAGCATTGTTAGAAGGGTTTCAGGATCAAAAGGTAAATATAAATGGCAAAATTTATCGACCAGACATGGACAACGACGATATTTTGACCATCAACGAATTGTATAAATTTTTACTAGCCCGGGTACCTCAATTGATAAGAACCCAAAAACCAAATGCTCCAACCCAACAAACGCCTGTGATTAAAACACACCGACTACCTGAAGGCTTTGGCCGGGATGACGCTATTTTTGTATTTTGAAAAAATTTCAATACATCATGCCCCAACATTTTTTACTCTTTATTTTGCTGCTTCTCCTTATATCTGATGTTAGTGCCCAGCATCATTTTGTAGTCAACGACACTTTAGATACAGAAGATGCAAATCCTGGAGATGGTGAATGCAAGGACATTAATGATAAATGTACGTTCCGAGCGGCTTTGGATGAAGCCAATGTTACGATTAGTGAACCGGATACCATTAGTTTTAATATACCGGGTTGTGACACTTGTGTTATTTTTGCTACAGCACAAAATCCTTCTGATAGATGGGAATTAACGAAAAGTGGAACCATCATCGATGCAACTTTGTCAGATTCAAATTATTTCATAGGAAAATATCGCTTGGATGGAAGTACTATGCCTGACCCCTCTGCAAGAATTCTGGTTATTGAAGGAGATGATTGTGAAGTATATGGTTTACATATGGTAAACGCGCCTGATGCTGCTATAGAAATTAAAAGTGCTAATGTTGTTATCGGTAGGCCAGGGAAGGGCAATGTTTTGGCGAGAAGTGAAAATGGTATTCGATTTGGAGGAGCTACGGGAGCAGTTATACAATCCAATTACATAGGTACTGACCTAACAGGTACAGTAGCAGATGGCAATGTCTATGGTGTTTACTTTGAAACAAGCACACAAAACAGCAACAATTTAATAGGGGGACACTTGTCTGATAAAGGTAATTTAATTTCCGGCAACACTTGCTGTGGTATCTATATGGATGGAGGGCATTATCAAAATGCATTTATCAGCAATTTCATCGGAACGAATACTTTGGGAGTACTTAATTTAGGCAATACTGCAAGGGGAATTTACATAGCATCAGGTGCACCTAGCGATAATTTTTTCTTCAAAAACACTATTGCATTTAATGGTTCTTGGGGTATTGATTTTAGAAGTGGAGCCGGAAACCGCATTTCCCAAAACAAAATATACTGCAACGGTCAGCAAGGAATTTATTTTGAAAACACAGCCAATAACAACAAAGATTCAGCAACTATAGACAGTGCAAAAACCCACATCATCTATGGAAACAGCGAAGTAGGCGATACCGTAGAAGTATTTGTAACCCATCAATGTATCGACTGTGATCCCGGGCAGGAAGAAGGAGAAATTTATGTTGGTGTTGCCGTAGCTGATTCCTCAGGAAATTGGACTTTGCCTCAATCCAAATTTGTGAGTGGTGTCACGTTAACTGAAGGAGATATGGTTACTGCTACGGCAAGTGACCCAGATGGAAATACCTCCGAATTTTCAGCTTGTAAAGAAGTGGAACAGGGCCATTCAATACTCACCCCTGAAATCGAATTTACAGGTTCGATCTGTCTGGGAGATATGCTCTTATTAACCAATACGACCAGCTATATGGACGATTCCATTTCGTACTCCTGGGAGACACCTAATGGCTCTTTGAACGCAGAAACAGATACATTGCTGATTGATATGGCTGGAACGGAAGACGAGGGGGAATACTCATTGCGGGTAATGATAAATGGAATTTACAGTGCCTATTCCGATACTGTTGTTGTATCTGTTTTGGGGCCTCCCAATGATGTAATGAATGACACTTTTCTCATTAACGATGCTGTAGTAGAACTAGACGTGATAGCCAATGATTTACTCGATAACCTACCTTCCTGGACCATTTCCCTGGTAACCACGCCCGATCTGGGCAATCTCACCCTGCTCAATTCCAATCATTTTCAATACGAAACAGCCCCGGATCAGGAAACGGGAAGCAGCTTTCAATACCGCATTTGCAATGAACAATGCCCGGATCTTTGTGATACGGCTGAAGTGATTTTGGTGGTAAACCCCTTACCTGCTGTTCAGGTACCGGAAGGCTTGACACTCAATGATGATGGACTCAATGATGAACTTATCATAGATGGGCTTGAGTTTTTCAGCAAGAGAAAAATACTCATCTTTAATCGCTGGGGAGAAGTCGTATGGGAGGGCGACCCACATGCCAATCGTTGGAAAGGGACCAATCAGGATGGCAAAACATTGCCGATGGGGGCGTATTATTATATGTTAAAATTGGATAATGAAGCAGCCCTAAAAGGAATTATTTATTTGGTTAATTGATAGCAGTATGCGGAAAATAATATTTACTACTGGCGTATTGATTTTTTTATGTCCATCCCTTTTCGGACAACAATTATCAACGTACAGCCTATACCGCGACAACTGGTCTGTTATCAATCCGGCGGCTTTGTCCAGCAATCATCTGCTCCTGCAATATCCATTATCTTTGGGTGCAAATTACAGAAAGCAGTGGTGGGACCTTGAAGACGCTCCAACAACGCAATCCATTCATTTGGAATTTGTCCCGGATAGGCAAAACTACTTTTTGGGAGGACATTTGATCAACGATCAGACGGGCTTAATGGGATATACTGGGATCTATGGGAAGTTTGCCTATCGACTGTTTTTGGGTGGCCGCACCCGGCAATCTTTTTCCATAGGCTTGCAGGCCGGGCTGGTTCAATACCGGGCAAAGGTATCTCAAATTCAATTTCGGGATCAGGGAGACGCCGTTGCTTCAGCGGATCAATCGAAATTGTTTCCCGATTTTGGATTGGGCTTGTTTTATCATTACCAGGATGTTTTCTACGGAGGAATTTCTGTACCCCAAACTTTTGGATTGAGCGTGCCATTTAAAAGAGAAGATGGTGGGAAATTTACTATCAAAAGAAACCAACACATCTTTATCGTGCTGGGTGGATATATTTCGCTTCCAGGCCAGGAAACTTCCTTTTTTGAACCTTCTCTTTGGGTGCGATCTGTACAGCATGCTCCGATAAGTATCGACGTAAATTTGAGATACCAACATAAAAATATCGTCTGGATGGGAACAGGTTGGGGAAGTGCCAGGGTGCTGCACCTTGAAACGGGATTGATTTTGGATGGAAAAAAAGAATGGGCAACCCGGCAACTAAAAATAGGGGTTGGCTTTGATCTTTCTTTTGCGGAATATAGCAGGTATTCTGGTAACAGCATTGAACTGAATGCTATTTATTCCTGGGGGAACTAAATTTTCTGTTGATAAAATATCCAAATAACATTAATAAACACAAGCCAAACAAAAGGTGTAAAAAATTCAGCTTTTCATCAAAATTTACCTGGCTTGTCTCTCCTATTGAAATGAATGCCGCCCAAAAGTAGGGTGCGGCTTCATCATGGGGTACCCGATTGATAAAATCCAGTTTGGCTTGATGAAGTGCCTTGTCCTTTTCTAATCCTCGTTTCAGATTTTGATAAAACAAACTCATGACCTGCCTGGTTTTTTCATCGTTTACGTTCCAGAGCGTAGCTAATACCGTTTTAGCACCCGCATAGGAAAACCCTCTTGCCAGACTTATCATCCCTTCGCCCTTTTGTAAGGTGCCAATTCCAGCTTGGCAAGCACTTAGAGTCACCAGTTCTGCAGACAGCTTTAGGTGGTAAATTTCTTTGGTAAATAGTCGTTCATTTTCCAGTCCGTCATCCAGGCAACTGAAAGTCAAATAGGAATAGGCATCTTCGTCGTCATTTACATGGCCATGTGTCGCCAGGTGAAGTAAATGGTAGTTTTCTGCCGACTGGACAAATTGTGTTTTAGTAACATTTTTGCCTTTGAACAAATCCCCTCCAATTGATTCATGAATAAAATCAGCTTCTTTTTCATTGAAATGAAGTGGAGCAAAACCGCAGTTATTACCTACCGCATAAAGAGGGGCAAAGACCCCTGGTAGGGGATGTGTTACAACGCGATTTTTTTCCATCATTTCCCGCAACAGGGTGGCAGAATAACAATAGCTAAGGATATGTTCGCGTAATATGTACTCGTGTGATTTGAACCGACCAGAGTCATCAGGTACCTGGCGGAGCAATACCTCAAAAGGAAGATAATTCAAAACGCCATCCGGAACAACGATAACACGGTGGAGCAAATAAGGTGTCAGTTGTTCCCACAATTTTTTGTACAGATAGGTAGCTGCCTCAACATACAGGTCGTTGTACTCCCGGTAATGATCGCCTGTTTGGGAATACCCCTGCATCCCATCCCGCAATTGAGCTACCCAACCATCCAAAGGAAATAATTTATCTATCCGGTCAAAAAACAAGCTATCCGGTGTAAGGACGAAATAATAGATATGTGCTTCGCCTACAAAATACTCGACCAAAGCCTGATCAGCTTTCAGTATGTTTTGTTGGACAGATTTGGGTGACTCCACCTGGACATTATATCTCAGTTGGAAATAGGCCGGAAAGTCTTTTTCCAGTTGGAGAATGAGTTGATCGTATCCTTGTTTTAGGGCAAATAAGCTGTCTTCTAATTCCTGTGCTTTAGCCTCGCGATCCAACCGTTTTTCGAGCAATGAAATGCTTTTTTCCAAGTGCAGGGATAATTGAATCAAGGAGTCGGGTACACCGGCAAATTGTTCGGCCTTTGATTTACGCAAGGCTTCCAAAAGTATTCGGCTTTTGCTTTTTTCAGAAATGGTAAAAGCAATTGCCGCATATTTATTTGAGGGTTGTAATTGAAATAATTTCCAACAAACCTCTAATGATTTTTCATAAATAAAGTTGAAGTCAGCCCCAACCGCTTGCTTCGATTGTTCCTCTTGGGTGCGCGTTCGTTGATAGTCCATTACATCAATGGCTTCCAGATATTTTTCCAGTGCCTTTTGTAAATACGCTGTATTGTTACCTTTTTGATACAACATTAACTGCCCATGCGCAATGCCAGACAAGGAAGAAATTGCATCTGTAGCCGAAGAATAATTTTTGATACCTGTTGACTGTGCTGGTAAATATTGGAGCAGGTGAAGTGCTTTTGCAAAATAAGATATTCCTGTTTCTATATTACCCTGACCATAATGTAAGTTTCCCAAATTATTATTTATCCTCGCAGCCAATGAATGTTTTTCCTGAGAAATCTTTGCCAAACCATCGAGTGCTTTGGTATAATGCCATTTGGCATTTTTGTAATCTCCCGACTTGGCCTGACAGTTTGCAAGATTGTTGTGCGAACGGCTGATCTTTATATGATCTTGTCCAAAATATTGTTTGTAAATGGCCAGAGCCTGCTTATGATTTTCTGCTGCTTCGGCGAACCGCCTTTCCTTCCACAAACAATTACCCCATCCGGTGTACGCATTTGCCACAGCGGGATGTGCGCTGGAATAGATCCTCTCGTAAATAGACAGCGATTGGATATAGGCAGTTTTTGCCTCCGGTATTTGGCTCATCAGGTAATAACTATTGCCGAGATTTAAATGGCTGAGTGCCAGGCCGGAATGTAAGTCCGGTAAGTGCGTTGACCTAATGGACAGCACTTGTTTAAAAAACCGATGTGCTTTGCCCACGTCACCTTTTTCCAGATATGCCAATCCCAGGTTGGTATAGGTATCTGCTACTTTGGGATGATCAGAACCGAAGTGCCGAACACGGATGGTTAATACCTGATCGAGTATTTGAAGTGCTTTATCGTATTCATAGGTACTGACGTAGTAATGCCCCAGTTTTTGCCAGGTTTCTGCCAGTTGGATCGTATCTAATCCGGGTATTTGTAAAGCTTGTTGATAAGCGTCGATTGCTGCTGCAAAATTAGATAAGGCAAGATGACAATCGCCTCGCAAATTATAGCCATCAAAAGCAGTATTGGAACTTTTTTTTGAGGATGCTATAAGCTCATCGGTCAACTCTAATGCCTCCCTGTATTTTGCCTCTTGGTATAAGGCTTCCGCCTGTAGATACTGATCCGGATGTCCTGCGTTCTGTCCAGTCAATGGCTTGCACAGCAACATCAAGAACAGAAGAAATAGGAAATTTTTACAGTACTGCACTTAGGCTGTTTTTTTTTGCGGTAACGGGTAATCACAAGCGAATATCGGTTTTTCTGTTGAAAAAATTTTTGGGTTGGGAAGTACTTTTTTGTTTTTGGAAACACTTTATACCGATTCGACTTATAACTAAATTTCCAATTTATGAAAACCAATAATCAATCGCATCCAAACCAACCCCATAAATTTAATTTAGTATTAAGTGCGGTCTTGATACTTACTGTATTATTACTATGGATATATGATGGAGTCGCAAAAATAGGATTATTCAGTTGTCCCAATATTATACTCTACATGCTGTTAAGCTACGGTATATCGGCAGCGAGCGTATATCTAACCGGATATTGGCACATAAAAAATACTTTATTACGTGCAAGTGGTGCATTAGGGGTATTGGCTCTGTGTCTTTTTTTCCTTTTTCAGAACTATAATAAAATCTGTTCAGAACCAATACATACTCCTCCTTCAACATCCAAATACATGGTTACCCTTACAGCCTCTGATTCCACTATTGCTCATGCTGACACAGAGGATTTTATAACGGTTTTAGTGCAGGATTATAAAAACCATATTGGGCGGGTAAAGTTCAACGGAATAGGGTTTGGTGAATCCAAAACCGATACGACAGATATAGAACTCGAAAGTCCGATAGTGACTGCGGAAGTTCTTTTAACTGCTAAAAAAGCGGGGATGTAGTTCGCATAAATAAAATAGAAATAAAGGGAAAGGATGACGCTTACACCTTGAATTTTCATACGCAAAATGGTAAGAAATTCAGAGCAGGACAATGTTGTAAAATGCCTGTTCTAAATGATGAATATGGTAGCATTGAACTTTGTGATTAGTGAAAATATGAATGGGGAGCTTACCATTTTTTAAAAGTGAAAATGGCTTTTTTCTAAAAAGGCACCCCTTCAAAGTACCTTTTACAGTTTCAGCACACTTTACGTCAAAGAAACAATTTCAAAAAAACAAACTTATGAAAATCCAGGCCACTATTTTATTTGTAATGTTATTTTTCTTTTCGTCTGCACAGACATTGGATTATGAAACCAAAGTCACGATTCATTTGGATGATGGCACGGTGGTAGACTTATACGGGAAAATCAAAAACAAATCTACCCTCCGTGGGAAAAATTTCCGCTTTCTGTTTAAGGAAAAATCGCTGGAAGCACAAAGAGCAGAATACCATTATGTACCACCCGCCGGCTCGGCCCGTTTGTCGAAACGACAGGACGAAACACCGGAATTTATGTTTCTGAAGTACACCTCCGATGAAGCGGACGGAAGGCAGGGAGGTTTATTGCATTTCCTGGTGGAGTGGGGACTGACTCCTGAGCAGGAAAAAGAACTAGAGGAAAAGCTACAAGAGAAACTCGACAATCCCAATGCCAAAGTAATGGGCAGTGTGCCCATACTCCCGGATTACGACGAAAAAAGCGGTGCCTTTGAAATCATCTCTGGCGTGTTGAGCAATACAGGGGAAAATGGAATGACTCAAAGCATTGTGAAAGGAGGTGCCTCTACTGAAGAGGGAGGAGGATCTGTCTGTGCCGCTACCCTTGATAAAGATGGAGCCGCACTTCTAGAGTCTACTTTTACTAACAACAGTTCTATCAGCGATGTATCTGTTCAGTTCCGATATACCTTTCCCTTGCAGGTACAGGCCGCTATGGGCACTTTCACATTTGACCAGAAAAGGTACGAATCAGTTGAAAAGGAATTATCTAAGAAATACTCAAAAGACGTTTCTCCCGACTATCGAGAAATAGTTTTAGGATGGTTTTTTGGGACAAAAAAGGCCATGAGTTATGAAGAAATGAGAAAGGTCTATCATTTCCTTATGGATAGCAAAGTGGTTCAATGCAAATTTGTCGAAGGGCCGCATATACCGGAGGAAAAAATGAAGATAGTCAGAGATGCTTTTTTCAATAATTTTCTGAACAGTTTTACAACTCCTACTAGCGAAATTCCACCCGCCACACTGGATACCCTTATCAATCCCGGCGAAAAAATAGATGTGAGAAAGGCTGATAAGTACGTAATGAAATCCAATATTCAAATAGCGAAAAATACCTCAAGCAAGAATGAAATAAAATTGGACTGGCGGCTAGCTGTAAATTTTCCTATACAGATTACCGGCAACCTCAAATCCTGGTACAATGAAATAAAACACAATCCCAAATGTATTTCCAGTGTCAATATAAGTGATCCATTTTTTCTACGGCCGGAGGTCAGGGTAATCCTGGATGTAAACACCCGGAAAATATTTGAAGAGAATATCAACCACGCTTCGGTTATGATTAGAAAAGGAAAGAAGAAAAAATCCGTCACCTTCGATGCCGAGACAATCAAAAAAGGCTTTGTTCAATCGATCACTTTTGGTAAAGAACCGGGAGACCGTTCGACCAATTACCAGTACAAATTCTTCTGGAATACAGGCGGAAACGTTGAAGAAGATATGGGTTGGGTAACTACCGACCAGCCGGCCTTAACTCTATCCTCACCCATTGAGTCGAGGAGCATCAAATTACAGGGCAACCAGGCAGACCTCGAAGAAGCAGGTATCCCCAACGTAACGGCCGAAATTCGCTATCGAAAATTCAATCAGGAACAGGAGATAGAGCTGGATTTGTTTGGGCAGGAAAGTTATACCAACCAGAAGGTCATATTTGTGGATAAGTCTTCCCGAGCTTTTGCCTACCGGTTGATTTATCATCACAAAGAACACGGCGATTTAGCAACGGAGTGGCGGCAGAAAAACAATGAATACATCTATGCCGGTATTCCCCAAAAACTACTCGATAAAAATGAACCCTTCATCAACCAGATGAAACGATACCTGCGAAAGTATAAGGATGCTAAAGGAGGGATAAAAGAAGTATTGAATGAGTTTGGAGAGTTGCAGGAAGTATTCAGAAAAGAAGCGGTTAATTAAGAGCTCTAGGAGCAAGTGCTAATCATTTTTTCAACCAAACAACCTTAGTTTATGGCAATCAGAGCAATGAATAAATTTGTAATAACGCTGTTCGCTATAGTGATGGTAGCGTACAACCTCCCCGCGCAAAAAGTCTTGCTGGATGAACCCGTAAGAGCGGGCAAACTGACCCTCTTCCCGGCGGTTGATAACCCTGATCATTATTATTATTTACTGGATCAGGTCCGCTTGGCAAGACATGAGAATGGGGAACCTGAATTTTCATTTTTGAGGTATGTTCAAAATGAAAAATCCAAACCCGGTGATAAAGATTTAGAAGAGGGACAAGGAGGGGGAATTGTACATGCGGTGGTTGAGCTTTTTATTTCCAAAGAAGACATTAGAGAGGCAGAACGCGAACTGAGGAGGGTCAACCCCAATGGAGCAGTAAAGGGGCAATTGTTATATGAAAGAGGTACGATTTCACTTATTTCTTCTTTTAAAAATGACAATAAGGAGTGGGTCAAGCGGGTATTAGGCTTTGGTACTGTCGCTATAATGGCCAATCATGGAATGGCTATGTCTATTCAATTGACAAAGCAGGGGAGTAAGATATTGTGGGAATCATTAAAAAGCCCAACTCCCGATATGAGTGTTTCTTTTGAAATGGATATTTGCGGCTATCGTTCTCCAAAGAAAGTCATTATTGAAGCCAATTTTGACCAGGTGTATAAACACAAACTTTTTGACGCAGCGGCAGTGACTCCGGTGTTCGCTGGTGAGATAAAAAAAGCCTTTGACGAACTGGAAAAATCAGGCGTTATAAAAGTTACACAGTATGGTGAAGACGAGAATTTAGAAAAAGCTAAAGAAACTGCTTATAACAAACTTGTCAAGATGATGTTTGATCCAATTAATGGAACAGGTACGCCTAATCTTATCCAACTGAATAATAAACATAATCAAGAAAGTATGTTAGATAGAGCGACTAATATGTTGAATAGTGCTAGAGAAGAGATAAGGAAAGATAACGAACGGATTCGATTTGAAAATAAAGAGGATGAAGATCGGTACAATGAGTTACTAAAAGAATGTAATTCTTTGGTCAATAAATTAAATAAAGAGTTACTAGGATTTGAAGCTCAAGTTGAAAAGCCTAATGTTCAAGAAAAGCAAGAACTTCCCACTTTTGCAGAGGGGATATCTTATCAAATGAAGACATCCAGGCAAAGGGGAAATTTTAATATTGACCTAAATAAATTTACGACAGATAAAATAACATTTAGATTCGATAATAACTTAGGAGAGAATAACATAGATTGTACTTCTTGTTTTACAGAAGTTTCACTTGATGCAAATCTATTTAAGCAAAGAGAGATAAGCATATATTTGGATGGTACTAACTCTAATATGTTTAATTATATTAACTCCTTTCATGTGCTTTTACGTAAAAAACATGAATCGGGAGCTTTCACTTTTGATGAAGAAAAAATAGATCGGTCGAAATTTAATCTTGGAGCAAATCAGTTTAAATTACTTTATGGGTGGAATCATGATACTGATAAGTCGAAGTGGTATAATTATGAATATAAGATCGAGTGTAATTATTTCGGAGGATACCATTTCAAAAGTGAATGGATAAAATCGAACTCTGGTATAATTTCATTAGTCCCTGAATTCACCAAGAAAGTGGTTGACATTGAAGTTGATCAAAAAAGATTATTGGATGAAAATATCCGGTCAGCCGAAGTCAGGTTTTACTATAAACTTGGGGATACAGAATACTCTAATGAAACTCGACTGAATTTTAATCATAATGAGTTTTCCCAACAGGTTGAAATTATTTTACCGAAAAAAAATTACACCTTTGATTACGAGGTTATCTGGCATGTACTTGGAAAGCCTCCTATCCCATCAAAGCGAAGAACTACCAATAATTTAATCTTATACTTGGATGAAGTCCTTTAAAAACATAAAAAAAATCAATCATGAAAAATATCAAATGTATTTGCCTAATTGTATTGTCACTTTTATTTATTTCCAACCTTTACAGCCAAGATGAAGAACAGCGGCGAAAGCAATTTGAAGATAAATATTGGCCGCATTATTCCAATTTATTGAAAAATTATCGAAAGCAGTTCGATGACAAATACTGGCCAAATTATATTGAAGCATTGGCAAATTATCTGCAGGATTATAGAAATGCTGCTGTCAGAGTACGCAACGAAATAAAACTCAACTTAAATGAAAGTCCTGTTTCTGCGAAATATCCCCCTCTTATTCCAAGTGAAGTTAATTTTTTAGCAAGAAAGACGCCCATTGTTAAGCGATTATGGAGTATCGTAACTGCACCCTTAAAGTATGGGCACAAACAGAACATGCAAGAAATAGAAAATCAGAGGCTCAAAGAAATTAAAAAAAACAGGTATAATTCACTTGATTGGATACAACATAAAATCAAAGGTTTAGAAATTGCAATCAAACTTGTAGAAAATAACGACGGAAAAGAGACCACTTGGTTTAAATTTGTTGATCAATGGCAAATCGATAAGCCAGATTCAAAATACGCAGAAAAAAAAGCAAAAATACTTTTGGATTCTTTAGCAGCTGAAACTGCCTATTATCAGAAAGAACACAAACAGTCCACCCAACAAGATTTTACTGAATTTTTAATGTTATGTGAATTAATAAGATCAATGCGTGGAAAAATGATAGTTCACCTTGAGCTTGATAAAGAATTCAAACCTATTGAAGATAAAACTTTGTGCGTTATAGATATTCCAGGTTGGAAGGCAATTACGAGGAGGATGAATAGTATTCTTGTGAATAATAATGAGTATCCTCTTATTTGCCATATAGAAAAAATTTTTATTATAAAATCTAGAATTATCACAAAAACACCGTCTAGCTCCAGAAAATATTGGGGATTTCCTTTAAAAGTTCCGTATTCGATAAATAATTATGTTAACACACAAAATATTGCAGATAAAGATCCAAATTCATGGGGAAAAGTGTTTATGGATAGAACCCATACTGATGAGCATGCCTGGAGATTTGCAAAAAAAAATATGAAAAAAGTTGCACCGGGAACATGGATGTTTAAAAAGGATTTTATTAAAAAGTTTACACTTAATGAGGATTTAGATAAGTATCCAAAAATTAAAAAACTACTATTATATAGATAATGACATTTTAAATAAAAAAAATGAGAACCGTTAGGATAATTTTATTGCCTTTTTTAATGATCTGGGTTTCATTTGTGAGTTTTGCCCAAAAAATCTATCTGGACAAGTACCAAACCGAAGCCGGGCTGAAGCTATTCGAATCTGTCGATGATCCCAATGTATTTTATTACCTGTCGGATCAGATAAAGATCGGTAAAGACGACAACGGACGCCCCCAGGTGCTCTTTATGAAGTATGTCAACAACAAAAGTTCTGAAGCCCTGGAGGAAGACATCCGGGAGGGGGACGGGGGCGGTATTTTTCATACTTTACTTAACTTTCAGGTGGCTCCGCAACAAGTAAGGCAGGCAGAACAATTATTAAAGCGAAAGAAACCCGATGCAAATATCAAAGGTCCAATTACCTATGCTTCCGGGCGCGTATCTTTGATATCGGCTATAGCTGATTCGGGAACGGACAAAGTGATATGTATGGACAATGCTACTACGATGGAAGGTCATAAAATAGCTGTATCTTTTCGACTGGACAAAGAAGCTGCGCAAATATTGTGGCAAACCTTTCAGACACCGACGCCCGATATCAGTTTTGCTTTTGAGATGGAAATAGAAGGATTTTTATCGCCACGGAAAGGATGGGTAAAAGGAGATTTTGATCAGATTTACGAGGCGCACGAAGTGGGATTGGCTGCCAAAATACCGGTATATGGCATCATGTTGGGCGTTGATGTCGGAGCGGCATTTGACGATTTGCGTAAGGCTGGGATTATCGAAGTCTATCAGGAAGGAAATGACAAAGATTTTGATGAATTCCTTAAAATAGCTTATAAGCATCTGGCGGACATGCTCTTCGAACCTACCAATGCATCGCTTGAAACCCTGTTGCAACACACCAATCAAAAAGAGAGTTTGTTTGATAAGCTAGATAAACTGATTCCCAACTCAAAGGATAAATCAAAAGAAAAAACATCTGAGCCTGACAAAGAAAAGAAGAATAAAGTGATAGCCCCGGAACCGGCTGCGGGAAGTGCCAAAAGAGAAAGTGATAAAGACCAGGATAAAGGTGTTGATTCTTTAGACACTGGAGGTAGGGTTTATTTTCCAAACTCAGGTTTCACTGGATTTGGACGCGGAGGTCCAAACCCGGAAGGATATGACACCTATATGATCTCAGAATACATGGACGGTGCTCCGGCCACCACTACTGTCGCCCCTGCTTCCAGCTACCCCTTTTCCGTAATGGCCACCTATAAATATCGGAGGGTCAAACAAGGTGGAAAGTTTGCCATCAATTTCAACAAGGTTTCTGCCGCAAAACAGTTTGTCAGCTTTGCCGAAAACATTGGAGATTTGCGCTCTCAGTGTCCGGATTGTTTTCGGGAGGTAAACCTGAGTATCGTTGAGCGGGCCGACGACCAGCGGGAAATACTGTTCATGCTGGATGGTACCAACGAAAAGGATTTTACAGAGTACATTAATTTCGTCGATGTTGTATTCAGAAAGCAACATCAGTCAGGAGAAGAAGAGGTGGACAACCGAAGAATCATTCGTCAATTATTCAACCAAAACGGGAACCTGTTTAAAATCACATACGGCTATGATGGCGATGATGATCTGGACAAATGGTTGGAATATGAGTATAAAACGACCTGGAATTTTTTCGGCAATTATAAAATAGATACCGATTGGAAGAAAGCATCTTCAAGTGCCATTGCCCTTCACCCGCCATTACATAGAAAACGGGTGAAGGTGGAAACCAATAAAAACCGGCTGGATGAACAAAATATCAGGATGGTTCAGATCAACCTCTATTACCAGCGGGGAGGTAAAGAGATAAAAGAAGTATTGACTTTATATGAACAACAAAGCGGAGAAATTGAACTGCTAATTCCTGAAGGCAATCTCAACTATGAGTATGAAGTTACCTGGTTGTTGTACGATAATACGAGCATCCATTCTAAACGCAAAAAATCTAACAACACTTTGCTGTTTGTAGATATGTTGCCCAGGTAAAGATTTTTTTGAGTTGAAAATTTTTGAGTAAATCAAAAGCTATCTTCTTACACAGGAGATGGCTTTTTTATTTCAAAAAAGGCCGAATCCTCAAGTACCTTTTCATTTTTCCCGACACTTTACAGCAAACATCTTCATCATCATGGTAAAAACCAGTTTTAACATAGCATGTCTTTTACTCCTTAATATCTGGGGATCCTACACGATGAATGCCCAGGTGTCCAAAGAGGTGGATTGCGTTTTCTCTAAAAAAGTGGATTGGGTATTTTACGCTGAAGATTCAAGGATTTCCATTGACAGGCTTTCGCCAACTAAGACAGAAACAACGACTGGTTCGGATGAAATTACCATTGAATGGCAAATACAAGCTCCCCATTCAAAAGAGGAACTAAAGTTCACTACACTCATCAATGAAAAAGCGGGCATAAAAGCAGAGGAAGCAAACTTGTTTGGCGATGATAATTCGTTTACCTACATCTGTAAAGTTCGTCTTCCGAGTGAAATAAATGAAATTGTTTTGCAAATCGAAGATCAACAAGGACGGTTGCTTCGACAGTCAAGCCCATGCCGGGTTTTAAAAACGGACGGTACTCCGTTGAAGGATATATGGGCTTACTGGGTTTTTCCAAATCCGAATAAAACTGGAGATAAACCCTATGTCCATCAGGAATCGGAACTGTTCGTGGATTTCAATTTTAACACTCAGACAAATATCGACGAAGGTGACCTATACATTTATGTAAATGGTGTCTCATTTATACCCTCCTCACGCGCCAAATTTAAAAAGTCCGGACGAGGTCATTATAACTTCAACGACTATGTGAAATTGAATGAAGAAGTGGGCATCAACGAAATTTATCTTAGTATTCAAACAGCAGAAGGTAGTTGTATAACAAGAATTTTACGAGTGCTTTATGATCCGATTCGACCCAACCTGCATATTATTTCTATCGGAGTACCTTTCCCCAACCTGTCGTACACCACACAAGATGCCAAGGACATTGTAGCGTTGTATCAAGGTCAGGGAGGAAAGAATGGCAACCGCATTTTTAATTCCATAGAGGCGGAGTCACTTGTAGGGGAAGAAACGACAGCGATGGATATTTCAGGTGCCATTACCCGACTTAAAACGAACTATGAAAATGGAAACATAGGAAGGAATGATCTGGTGTTGTTGTTCATTTCTTCGCATGGTTCGATCAATGAAAATGGAGAACTCATTATTCAGGGAAAAGGATATGATCCTGACAATCCCAAGACAGAAGTATTGTATAGTGAAATAACCGAATGGCTGGAGCGGGTCCCTTGCAAAAAGCTGGTTTTGATCGATGCTTGCCATAGCGGCGGGATGAAAGTGAATGCCCACGATATCAACAAAGCCATTTTAAGATTTAGCCAGGCTAGTGGTATATCGGTTATCGCTTCAAGCAAGGGGAGTCAGGTTTCTTACGAAGATGATGCGTGGCAAAATGGTGCTTTTACAGAAGCCATTATTCAAGGGTTGAAAGAGGGTAAGGCAGATACCAACCACCCTTATGGAATTATCACGATTATGGAATTATACGATTATCTGAGTATTGCTGTTCCGGACATGGTACAACGGGTAAAATCGAATAGGAAGAGAGTTATCCTTACTCAAAACCCCGTATTGGTCACTAATGGCTTGGGCAATGTCGCTATTTATATAAACGAAAAATAAAACGATTTAAAGATGAAAAAAATAACATTAATCCTGGCATTAATTTGTTGTTCGGCGGCTTTGATTCTCGCACAAAACAACAACGCTACCGTAACAGATTTTGAAGTGGATGTGACCAATCAAGCCGTCATTATTTCCTTTGATCTGGAATCAGTCGGAAAATATAAGCTTTTTAACATCCGGGTAGAAGGAAAGTTGGACGAAGACAAATTAACCATTCAGCATTTGAACAAAAAAGAAAATATCAAAGCCGGAAAAAACAACGAAGTCATCTGGTTCGCCGGTAAAGACGGCTATAAGGCGCTTCAGGGAGAATTGAGTTTTGAGATTATCGTTTCCAATCCTCTTGACCGCGACATGGATGGCATTGGCGACCTGGAAGATAAGTGTCTGGACACTTATGGGGTTCCCCCAAGCGGATGCCCTCTTGGCAATAGGATTGACCAACCTTGTTTAAACCTGCCTGCTGCAGCAGGCCTTGGAGGAACAGCACTGACAGGGCTAGGGCTAATGATCAGTGGTGCCGCCAAATCTTCAGATGTCAAAAACGGAGAATTGTATAAAATGTATCTAACACATAAGAATCCTAATGACCCGATTTATCAGGAAAACGGATATACCAACCGAAGGGAGGCTTACGATGCCATCAATAAGGAGTACAAAACCGGGCAGTATATGATGTATGGTGGGCTTGCTATTCTGTCAACTGCTGCTACTATTTGGATTGTAAGAAAAGTCAGTTGTAAGAGATTAAATAAGCCCAGATATACCCAAGGCCGATTCAGACCGCAAATGCGTGTCACCACAGGAGGTAGTAACCCTTCATCGGTTAGCGCTGGTGTAGTGTATAATTTTTGATGAAAATAACCATAAAAAATAAAGATCATGAACAACCTTTTTGCTTTAAAAAAGATACTATTACTTCTGACAATGGTATTGACCCTTCATTGGAACGCCTCTGCACAAACCACTTTTCAGGTACTCAATGAAATCCTGGGATCGGAATTCATCAGTTGTTTTGACGGATTGCGTCTCCAGGCCGAAAAGATGGTTAAGGATGCCAAAGGATTGGAAGGATACCATCCAGGTGAAGTGGAGTCTCTACAAATTGCATACGATGCAAGCGCAGAACATTTTAATCTGGTTCTGCACAACCTGAAAACCATTCTGCTTACGAAAGAAAAACGCAAGTATTATTTTGGTCACAACGGGAAAAATATTTGTGAATTTCACAAGTTGATTGAAGCTGACATCAACCGGGCAGAACGGATGTTCAATATAACATTCAGAAAGGAATATCAGAACCTTATGAGTGACCCGGCAGTCCTCGACAGTTTTGTGGGAAGTTTGATAATGGTCATTCAGGATTACCTGCCTTTAGCCATAGAGTTGTTCAAAAAGATCAAAGCAGAAGTCGCCAGGTACAATGAATCTTTACTGGACGAATACCTCATTGAGGCTCACCGGTTTAAATCCTGGGATGAGATATAGGCGAGTATTCGCAAAAGGCCCGCATAAAACTCAATTCTTAAAATCAACTGTTATGATTCGTATATTAAATCTATCATGCTTGATAGCCATTTCCGCCCTGTTCAACAATTGCAGTTTAGAAGATCCAGATGAATTGAATATTCTGGTAAACGCTGTAGTCGATGTTACCTTTCGGGTGGATATGTCTGAAACAATTATCGAAGAGGAAGAAGGTATCTATCTATTTGGGGACTTTCAGGAGACTCCTTGGCAAGCAGGTGAAATTAAACTCTCCAATACCTCTGACGATATTTGGGAAATAACCCTGGCACTTCCGGCTCATCGTACCTATAAGTATCGTTTTTCAAAAGGGCCTGATGCCTCTTCTGCTGAGGAGCTTAGTTTGGAATGCGATACAGAAGATAACTTCAACAGAGAATTTTCAACGAATGACGAAGATGTAGTGTTAAACCTGGTTTGTTTTGGTGAGTGCGAGCCCTGTGTCTGGGCCTGTGGCGATATTTGGAGAGATTCAAGAGATGGCAAAAAGTATCCAACGACTTCTTTAAACGGCTTGTGCTGGATGACTGAAAACCTGGCATACGATGCAGGTACATCTTCATTTTGTTACACTGATAACCTCAGCAATTGCAATGATTTTGGCAGGATGTACTCGGCTTTAAATGCGAAAAATGTCACCCCTCCTGAGTGGAGACTGCCTTTTGCTGACGAGTGGGAAGCACTCTTATTATTCTACGGTTTTTCTATATCTCATACGACCGTTGGTACTAAGTACAGTGGCAATGTATCGGTGTTCAACCCCGGTGGTGTTTCGGGTTTGGAAATTTTGTATGGAGGAGTTTATGGAAACACGGCGATTCAGGGACAAGCACCCGATTACAACTATTTTGGGATGGGCACAGAAACTGCTTTTTGGATAGATTCAGATACAAGCCTCAATCAATTGCTAAGTGTTGAATTCCGACAGAATTCGATGCTAATACCGAATACTCCCAATGTATATCAGTATGTTCGATGTGTCAAAGAATAAAATAAATGCTCACTAAAAATGAAAATTAACAAACAAAAAAGTTGGGATTATTTCATTTTGATCGCAAGATTTTTACTTGGTTGGACTTTTTTAAGCTATGGATTCAGTAAAGTAATGGATAATCAATTTGGAATTACAGAACAAGAATTGAATACCATTGTAAAGGAATTGAGTCCATTTAGATTGTCTTGGTATCTTTTTGATATGCAACCCTTCAAAGCATTTATAGGAATTTCTCAAATTATTTGCGGAAGCTTGTTAGTCCTAAATCGAACTGCAATAATAGGCGCTTTTATGTTTTTGCCTATAGTCATTACGATCTTAATTATTGACATTACATTTCTAAAAATGCCAGGCTTTTATTTCAGACTAACGGCGTATATAATTTTAGACTTATTAATCCTATTTCATTACAGAGAAAGAATGATTACAATTTGGAAAGCAGTATGGGACAAGGTAAATACTAAATTTAAATACCCAATTTGGATGTATTTAATATTACCAATTTTAGCGATTTTCTTAGAAATATTACTAGCAACTCCTCAAATAATATACTTTATTTTTACAGACCCTGAATTAGTCAAACAATCCTTCCATTCTTTTTGGGATCTATTATTTCCTTAAACAAAATATGAGGTTTAAAAGAAGCAAAAATATAACAATTAATTTCCGTATACACTTATTGTTCGCTTAGTATGTTTATTGCCATCATCCAGTGTGTCAAAAATTAAGCACAATCATAAGCATCCCGTTAGTCATGCGATTTAAAATATTCATTTACCTAATGCCCTTCTTCGTTTGCATCGAGTCCTTTTCTCAGTCTGCAATGGGTCTCCTTTTCGACGATGAAGCTTATCAGGCTGTACCCGTACAATCGTTGTATCGGGATGGTGGAAAATCCGAAAAAGATGTTTTGAGGAATATTACAAAAGTAGATTTGAAACCCTATTGCCCCTTACCCCAGGATCAGGATACCGTTCCTTCTTGCGTAGGGTGGGCAACAGGGTATGGGGCCTTTACCATTGAAACCGCCATTCAAAATAATTGGAAAAATCAACAAGAGCGGATTACCCGAAATGCCTATTCGGCCATGTTTCTTTACAACCACATCAGGACACCCGATTCCAATTGTAAGTCGGGAAGCCAAATTCCCAAAGCACTTCAATGGCTACAGGAAAATGGAGACGTCCTGTCCAG
Source organism: Saprospiraceae bacterium (assembly GCA_965222105.1). GTDB lineage: Bacteria > Bacteroidota > Bacteroidia > Chitinophagales > Saprospiraceae > CALGLS01. The sequence goes on from CBDCTQ010000074.1 coordinate 63,785, forward strand.
TCATTTTGACCATCATAAACACAACTGCCAAGCCACTCCAGATTCCAGTCATTTTAAGTTTGCGCGGTCGCATATAATTAAAGATTATCTCCGACTGTTTGACACGGACGATGATACTGAACGGAAGGTTTATAAAACCAAACTGAGCCTGGTGCAAAACAAACCAGTAATCATAGGAATGGAAATACTGCACAATTTTTTAGATATAGCAACTGATGATAAATACTGGCATGCAGGCTTAGGGGATACCTCCTCTACCCAAAGCGGTCATGCTATGGTTGTGGTAGGTTTTGATGACGGGCGACAGGCATTTGAGTTGATGAACAGTTGGGGACCCTACTGGGCAAATAAAGGATTTATTTGGGTTCGATATAAAGACTTTGGAAAGTACTGCAAATACGGTTTTCAAATGTCTTTGTTCAAATCGAAAGAAAAAAAATATCTGTATGAAGGACAACTTGCCCTCCATTATCCCGATGATGTGGCATCGCGATCATTAAAAGAAGTTTCTCCCCGGTTTAACGGTCAGTATTACGAACTTGAAAATAAATGGGCGAGCGGTTCAAAATTTCAAATTACTGCCAGTAAAACTACTGCAGGGCTATACCTCTATGTCTTCAGCATAGACCCCAACGGTCAGGTCAAAATTCACTTTCCCCGTAGCCAGGAATCGGCTCAAATATCCGCTAAAACGGTAAAACTTAAAATTCCAGGACCAACAAAATCTTTACAATTCAAAAAAGTCGGTGCAGACTATGTTTGTGCGTTGTATAGTTCACAACCCATCCAGCGTTTTCGACATAAAATCGAGAAAATAAAATGGTCAGGAAAAGGGGATGTTTTTTCTGAACTACGCAAGGTGTTTGGTGCCTGTTTGGCAGATGGCGCCTATTTCCGTCCTGGAAAAATGCAACTGTCTGTTGTACTCACAGAGGGAGAAGTTATTCCACTCATCTTGAGGGTAGATATTGAACCTTTTTAAAACAACACCCGACGAATAAAATATTTTGCTTTTGTCAAGTACCTTTTTCTGGGTGGTGACACTTCATAAAGAACGAACAATTTTAATTCTATTTCTCAAAAATAAACCATTACGATAATGAAAAAAATCTCGTTGCTTTTTGGTATTTCGGTTTTAATATTTCTACTGGGGGCATGCAATCTGGAAGAAGAAATGAATTTAGGACTTTCCGCCCCCCCTGAAGCCTGTTTTAGCTATGAAGTACTGGATGAAGGCTGTAGCTCGGATTGCGCCGTTCAGTTTACTAACTGCTCTATCAATGCCGCTACGTTTCTATGGGATTTCGGGGATGGGGGTAGCTCTGACGAATCTGAGCCATTGCATTCCTACTCTCTGCCCGGCTCGTACACAGTAAGACTTTCAATCTTCAATGATATTGGAGAATTGGATACGTTAGTGTCTCTTGTTGATATCGAAGGAGTAGATGTGATTTATGTTGCCGGCTACGAATATAACGCATCAGGTGAGCAAGTAGCCAAATACTGGAAAGATGGAGAATCTGTTGATCTAACGGATGGCCTTTATAAGGCTTCCGCCAATTCTATTTTTGTTTCAGAAAATGATGTATATGTGGCTGGTACGCACTGGGATATACCTGCATCTGCCAAATGCTGGAAGAATGGCGTGGGAAGTATTTTACCTAAAACTGCAGATGCTTATTCTTCTTCGGCTAATAGCATATTTGTAGCTAATGGTGACGTATATATAGCAGGAAGCGAAGGAATTTCAACCACCGTCAGTCGGGCAAAATACTGGAATAATGGAAATCCGGACAATCTGACGACGGGTGATTACAATGCTAAGGCCACCTCTGTTTTCGTTGATGGTAGCGACGTTTACATTGCCGGATATGAATCGAATGTAGATGGAGTTGATGTCGCCAAATATTGGAAAAATGGCAATCAGGTTCCTCTAACCAATGGTGATAGACCTGCAAATGCCTTTGCGATATTTGTTTACGAAAATGATGTATACGTAGCGGGCGCTGAAGCAAATGCTTCAAACAAAGTAGTGGCCAAATACTGGAAAAACAATAATGAAATCCCACTTTCTAACGGAAGCCTTAGCACCTATGCCTCATCCATCGTCGTATCTGGAATGGACGTCTATGTGGCAGGTTACGAAAGAACTCTTGGGGATAAATTTGTAGCCAAATATTGGAAAAATGGCGTAGCTACTAATTTGACAGTCGGAGTATTTGACGCACAAGCCTATGCCGTGCAGGTATCTGGAACGGATGTGTATGTAGTAGGTTATGAAAAAAATGCCGCCGGAAAAAAAGTGGCCAAATACTGGAAAAACGGGAATGAAGAATTGTTAAGTGACGGTAATTATAGTGCTTCTGCAAATGCCATATTCATTGAAAAAAAATAGCTCCTCATGTCCGCAAAATCCAAACTCACCTATTTAATTAAGATGGTGTTTTTAAAAGGTTGTTTATTCCTTTTATTCCCATTCTTTTCCCTCTCCCAGGAATTGGAATTAGTTAAACGGCAAAAACCCATTAGCCCGAACGGGAAAATAGAATCAGTTTACAAAGTGGTAGAAGATAATACTTCTGTACATATTGAGGTAAATATGGGAGGCTATCATGAAGCTGATAGAAAGTTTTTTGCAAAAGCTACTGTTCTCAATAAATTTAAAGGGAAAATCGCATTTTTAAAGTCATTAGAAGCCAGTATAACTTCCCCCCAACTGGAATTCAAGTTTGACTTCGATCCCTCTGGTGACATTGCTTTTACGGTAGATTTTTTCCATTCAGAATACATTGAAGTAGAAATCTTCGAGGATTTAGGTATTGGGAATTTGGGTATACCGAAAGAAAAGTATCTGTTTAGATACAGTAAAAAATGGGGTCCTCTAGAAAAGAAGTTTTCACATATAGTGCTGGTACCCTATCGGTCTTCAATCCAGATTGCAGAAAAACCGCCTGTCAAACCACCAAAATCACAACCTCGTCCTGCTCCGATCGATAGGAGGACTCCTGTTGAAGTACTGCTAATACCACCCAGATCAAGTGGTCAAAGGGTTAAAGACACACCATCCGAAAAAGGTAGAGCGCCCATTAATACAGAACGATTAGGCCCTAAAACCCCGCTTGAATTATTTCATCTGATTGAAAGTGATTATGCCTTTTCCTCAACCAGCGATATCCTCAATCTTTTTGGAACCATTTATCAGGATGCCAATCCACATTCCGGTTACTTTTATTTTGTACCTGCCGAATATACTTTGCACTGGGAGCCAGAAAAGGACGAAAATTGCGGCTATTCAATAAGCAACCAATACTTATCAAAAGGAAATAAAAAGGAGGGTGGCGCTATTATTAAAGCGGAATTGCAACCCAACATTTCACGGTCGGATTTGGAAATTGCTTCTGTTCTCATCCAAAACTACTTAAAAGATTACCCTAACCAACCCTTTCGACACCTGGTTTCAATGCCCTTAGCTGCTCCTCCTCAATTGGCCATTGATGACCTAAATACCTTTGGAGTCGATCCGGCTTCGGTAAGTATCATAGCTCCTTCTGACTTATCCCATCCTGTGAGGGTTTCCTGGAAAATGGATCGTCTGGAGGATTTGGAAATGTTGCTCAACTCCGGGGTATTCGGTAAGATGTCTTTTATACCTAAAGAAGAGCGGGCAGCTAAAATAGAAATTCCGGTTAGCATTAAACTTGATTACGATAAGACTTTTAAAAACCTAACCTTTAGCCTGGATAATCTCAGAAAGAAAAGCTGGACAAACCCAGTTCCTTTTTCGATGAAATTGACCCACCTCCATTTACTCCGAATAGAACCTACCGGAAGAGCAGGGCGGGTTAACGTATATACCTGGGAAATGGAAAGCCAGCGGATTTCGGAAAACACCCAAGTCTATTTTGATGCTGCCACATTTCCAAATTGGCTGTATAAAGATAAAACGGTCAAGAAAGTTTGGCTGGAATTCACAGTTACAGAATGCGATAATTGCAGAAAGAAAATTTATAGTTGTATAACTAACTGATATGAAACAACCTTCAGGATTCGCTCTTACCGTTCTTTTGTTGATTGGCCAACACTGCCTTTGTCAACCTGTTCTTAATAGTAAAGAGGTAATCAATGGTGTTTATGTGTATCAAGATTTTAAAGATCCGGCAGTTTTATATTACAACGCCTCAACACTGGAACTGTCAAAAAGCAGTGCAGGCAAACCTGACTTTAACATTCGCTCCTATCGCTATGAAGGAAATGGTTATTTGGGGGATAAAAATAAGTATCGATTTGTAAACTATGTCTATCTCTCACTTGAAATGAGGCCAATAGAAAAATCATTGCTGAACGACATAAAGCGAGAAAAAGGGATAGACATTTTGCTTAAGCCTTTACCTATACAACATATTGAGGTTGACCTGTTGATACCTGTTAAAAAGGATAAAGAATTCTATGAAGCAGAAGCATTCCCAGAAAACGGAAAAGAGTCCCAAAATAGGATTTGGACAAAACGCAATTACCGCATTCGATTGGATGATTACGCTGCCCAACTTTTAATGCACCAAATCCAAAGTGAGCAACTGGCTATCAGCATTGGGTATACTCTTTTTTCACCAGTTGTTAGGGGTAAAAGCAGTGACTTGGGAGTTATTGGAAATACAGATGCTCATAAGGCCAAACAATTTCAACAACTGTCATTGGATGATATTTCGGATACTACCCAAATCATTTTCCCCATAATTTCCAATGCATTTCCAGTTGAAATTGATTTGCAAAAATGGAGTGATTTGGTTGAGAAAAAAGACGTTACTATTACGACTGGATATCCCCATGTTGAAGTCAGATGTTACGATTTTAAGTATAGGCTTAGGCCTGAGTTGGATCGAAAAGAGGTAGAGTTACGGACATTGAGTGTTACAGGAAAATTTGAAATTCAAGTTGTTGAATTTAACCGAAATAACCCCTTAAATGTTACTCAAATCCTTTCTTTTAAAAAACCCATTGATCTAACGCGTCCTTTGGAATATCGTTTTCGCGAATATGCTGCCAGAACCGTGAAGCAAACTGCTTGGAAAAAACACGCTTCCTGGACGGATATTATAAATATTTCAACACCAGTTGAATCCCTTCCTTTTCAGAAAAAGTTGCTCAAATTAGAAACAGATCCTGCTCTGTTTGAAAAAGTAAAACTCGACTATTTGGAAATTACGCTCGACTACCAGCTTCACGAAAAAAGGACTAAGAAAAAGGTAGTTTTAACCACAAAAAATTGGCGTAAGGAGGTAGAATTTCATTTGGACAAATCTACCATGATTCGATATTGGATAAAATGGAAATATGCCAACGGAGAAAAAAAATACACCAGCAAAAATACACTGAAAGGAAATTATCTGTTTATCAATACTCCTCCATTATGAAAACTAAAGTACTGGTGTTTTTTATATATTTCTATTTGTTTCCCTGGTCAGATGTACCAGCCCAGGTAGTAACATATCAGTCGAACATTGTGATCGACGGAGTACAATTGGTAAGGGACTGTCGGAAAATAGATACTTACTATTATCTCCCGGTGTCGCCAAGGCTTTCTGTGAATAAAGAGGGGTTGTATGAATTTTTTCTTTGGAAGTATATAGGAGGAGATTCACCTGGAGGAGGACTATTACATGCACTCATTCAGTTTGATCTATCTGAAGATCAGATTCGCAAACTCGAACAGAAACTTCGAAAAACTAATCCGAATGCCCGGATTGAGGGAATGGTCTATATAAAAGAAAAGAGAGATCAAAGTATCCAGATTGTATCTTCTGTGTTAAATAGTTCGGAGGCAATATCTTCAAAGCTTATCCACTCAAGTGGTGTTATATTACAAGCTGGGGGTAAGATCGCCGTTACGGCAAAACTGTCACCTCTGAAAACATCTATGTTGTGGAATTCTATGCGTAATCCTGTTTCTGATTTTTCTGTTGTCGTAAAAGGATATTACCAAGCTCAGGTAGAAAGCTACAACGCTGTAATCTCCGCCTCAATGAAAACCATTAGAAAAAATATTGTTAAAAATTACAAACACCCCATATCAAAACGAGTTATCAGAGAGTTGGTCACTAACCTTATTTCCGAAAAAGTAATTAAAGTTGAAACTTTTGACAGAGATGGTGAAGATGTCAATCAGCATTTAAACGATATTACAAATATTGTGTTAGAAAGAATTTTAAATGCATTGTTTGTTCCTGTAAAGACTACTGAAACCTTAAACCAGGGGGGGAGCTATTTTCCGGTTAAAACTATTAAACGAGATAGCTTTCAATTTAATTTGATCAGATCTACGGTTATTGATATTCCGTTTGTGATTTCAGGGAATATAAACCTTGGAAAAGACAATTCGTGTGCAGAAACGGATTCACCTTACTTCAGAGTGATTGATCTTAACGCTTCTGACTTTGACAACCGCATTGTATTCATTCAAATAGATGATGCCTATCGCGATGCATTTGAGGAAACCGTAAATTTCGCTTCTGTACAATGCAGCATTCCATCCGACGGTGATAAAGTCATGACTCGCCAAATTGTCTTTGATGCAGCAACAATGAAAACAAACGACTTACCACATATTACAATTAGTCAGGCAGGTGGTTCCTTCGGAGGTCATAAAGAAATAGCGTATCGGGTTACCTGGAAAATGAACAAAGATAATCTTTATATAAATGTACCCCCCGACACTACTCAATGGCTCACTTCTGATGATTATATCGTTACTATTCAACCCCCGTTTGAAAGGCATAGGATATTGATTAACGCTGATCGAAAATTATTTAACGAGCGGGATATTTCTTCCTGTTATCTCGAATTCAGGGGAACCTTAGGACAAGAGAAACAAATATTGGAAAACGTATTGTTACTTCAGAAAGATGTGGATTCTCTAAATGAAATTATCATCTACTGTGATCCCAATTCCAAAATAAGCTATTCGCTGAATTGGTATGGTAAGAGCGGCTACAAAGAACAACCATTTAAGCCACTGAGGAGTAATTATTTGTTCATTCAAATTCCGAAAAAAAATGATCTTATCCAGCATGAATAACACTCGGTGCTTTCTTGTTTTCACTCTGTTGTTTACAATGTCGAATTTGGTTAGCCAATCTATTTTGATCGATGAAGGGTATCGGGTCAATGGGTTGTGGTGTTTTCCTATGCATAATTCACCTGATCAATTTAAGTACCTTCCCAATGAAATTAGGTTAAGTACAGCGCAAGGATTGCCGCAATTTTCTTTTATGCAGTATGTGATCAATACAGAAGAAAATAAAGAAATCGATAAAGCAATTACCAAAGCGGCCGGAGGAGCCATTGTCAATTTTATATTGGAGCTTTATACTGATGAGGAGAAAATCAAAGCGGCCGAAAAAGCATTGCAACAAAAACTTGGGAAAAATAAAAAACTCACCGGCCCGGTAATTTTTAACAAAGGAGTCTTTGCTTTAGTATCTTCTATTTTAACCAGCAAAGGAACGAAAGGAAAAGAACTGGTTGGCTGTTCGGAGACCTCGGTTTTGGAAGGGGGGCGGGTTCCTGTTTCATATAAACTGTCGCCGGATGAAGCTGCTGCCCTAATTGAGAGTTTAAAAATGTCGACCCCCGATGTTTCTTTTCTTTTTGATTTTTCATTTAGTGGCTTAACCCGAACTTTTGACGGAGAAATCAACATTAATTGGTCGCAGCTATATGAACACACGCACTTCAAGTCCCGATATGGAGTCCCCTTCTTTAAAAAAGAAGTAGAAAAAACAATTGAAGAATTTGAAGAAAAGAAATTCATCGAGGTAACCAACAATGGATCAAATGAGGAAATGGAGGAATTTCAAAAAATGGCTTATGAAAAAGTTACCGATTTGCTTTTTAGACCTGTCAGTTTGAACGAATTCAGGTCTAACCGAACTGGTTGGGCAAATGACCTATTGTCTATTTTGGAATCAGGAAGTACAATAGTCGGTTTCAATAGTGGTTACCAATTCAAAAAAATCGAAAAGAATAATATCGGGCAACTGGTTTTTAAAGGCAGGGGATCCTCTATAAGGCATCACGTCGTAACTTTCAATATAGGTGACTTGTTTAAACAATATGGAGACGATGAAAGATTTTTTAAGACGGTAAACCTGACACAAGACAAGGATTTTTTGCAACGGGAAGTCGTTGTTGGGCTAGATGGAGCTTTAATCAATGATTTTGACAAAATATTAAACAATGTCACCATTTTTTTTCGCAAAGTCCATAAATCCGGTGAACAAACAATTAGTCAGTGCCTATTTAGAAAAGGAACGTTTGACAACATTCTTGAGAGTACTCCGAGGTTCATTTATGGCAATCTGCAAGATGAAGACCTGTTGGAATGGTTAAATTACGAATATAAAACCATCTGGCATTTTCAAGGTGGAGCTAGGCTGGAAACTCCATGGACCATAACCAATGAGGCAATAGTAAACCTATTTGCTCCTTACCAGTCCAGAAAAATACTTATAGGTGGAAACCTTCAACAACTTTGGAAACAAGACATCAAGTCCATTGCGGTAAAAATCAGCTATGATTTTTTTGGAAAAAGCAAAAGACCTATTCCCTTGATAATCCAAGAGTCAGATAATCTTTCAGAAAAATATTTCGAAATAATTTGCCCTTTAGATACTTGCGATATTGATTATCAGATAAACTGGTACAAAGAGGATAATCATATTGTGAAAATGAATAGAAAAGATACCATAGGAATTATTTTCATTGATGATCCGCCGCTTTGATAGATAGGCAAAACGTATTTTTGCAATCCAAACTCATCCACTCACCCTCACCCAAAAACCCGCGCCATAGCATCATCCAAAGAGCTATCATCAAAATGGGCGAGGTACTGCTCCGTGATGCTCAGACTTGAATGCCCCAGTGCCTTGCTGATGTCGTAGAGTTCCATGCCTTTCTTGCGGGCGATGTCGGCGAAAGAGTGTCGGGCGATGTGGGAAGAAATCTTCTTGTTGATGTCGGCCCGTTCGGCCAGAAGGCGCAGATTCTTATTAAAAATAACTGTCTTTGAACTCAGCTGCCGCATCAGGTACTTCTCATTGGAGTAGTCAATGTCATTGCTAAGAAAAGGAAAGATGTAATTGTCCGGTTTGGTCTCTGGAGTGCGGTATAAGTCAAGAATTTGTTGGGCTTGCTTTACGAGTTTCAGTCTTCGGAACTGCTGTGTTTTACCCATCTGGTAGTTGAGTCCCTCTTCGACGTTTTCCCATTTCATTTGGAGGAGGTCGCCGATGCGTATGCCAGCGCAGTAAAAGCTAAACAAAAAAGCATTCCGGGAGTGGTAGAGTTTGGTTCCTTTCTTTAATTCAATGTTGGAAATTTTATCGATTTCTTCTGCCGTCAGTCGTTCTTTTTTGACAGGTGCTGTTTTAAGTTTGTATCGAAAAAATGGATTTTTTTCCTGAGGGAATTTGTCTTCTTTGATGGCTCTATATAAAATAGCACGAAGTGTTTTTAGGTTTTTATGAATGGTGTTTGTTTGGTTGCCAAGTGATTTGAGGTGCGCTTCATACTCGTAAAGAAAAGGCACAGTAAGATGGTCGAAGGTAAATGGTTTGCCGTTTAAATATCGTTTGAGTTTGGCGATGATGGAAGAGTACTTGACGACAGTAGAGTGTTTACCTGACTGTTCCAATTGTTTAATTCTGGTTTCTGCAAATTGCAAAAAACAGTCCGGTGACTTTTCACTAAGAGCTTCTTTAATCCGGAAAGGGGAGGGGGCAACGGTGTTGGTTTCCAAGTCAAGCGCGTACTTCTCTGCTTCAGCGACTTTACTTGCAATGTAGTTGTTGACTCGCGTGGCATTGGGATAGGATTTTCTAACGCGGAGCCGCTTTTCATCCCAATCTTTTTCTGGATTGATTTTTATACCGAGAGAAATATATTTGGATTTTCTGCGATGAGTGATGCGGATATAAAGAGGAACCTTTTTCCCTTCCTTGCTTCGGTTGTAATTGTATAAAATCAACTTTACAGTGGCCATGGTTTTGACGATACTTTTAGGTTAGAAATCAAAGAGTTATACTTGAACTCCAACACCTACAAATATAATCAGAATAGTGATTCTACTAAAACATTTACTAAAACATTTTTGATTTTTCTACGCTTTTTTTTTATCAATTTTTCCTTTTGTAAATGTATAATTAACTGTAAATATGGAAATTAATAGAATTTTACGGAATGTAATGTATTTGATTATAGTCCTTGTGGGACCACAATACACGCTCCTAAACCCTTGTAAATCAACGATTTGCAAGGGTTTCGTTTTACTAACTAAAACATTCCGGGTTTTTCCATTCTGAGGGCTTTATTTCCACTTCTAAACTATTAACCTTTCAGATATTTTCCATGTTTTTCCATTGTAAGCCATTTCATAGTATTTATAGGAAATATCAAGCTCATTAAATTGGTTTAAATAAATCTTCTAGTGTAAGAACATTTTGAACAACATCAAGATGCGTATCCTGGTTACTAATCCATATGTAGTGATTAATGTAATGAAGATCGATTTTCGATTTTTTGTTCGTTCTGCGAATGTATTAGCTCTTTCACAAAGCTATCATCATCGGAAAACTCTGTGAGCTTTTCAGTAAAATTCTCAAGTTGATCACTTAGATAGCCGTTTTGAATACCTGTCATTTCAAAATCGATCCGATTTTTAAGAACATTTTTTATAAGGTATGTTTTACCAACTCGCTTTCTGCCATACACCACTACAAATTCAGACCTTTCAGAATTTAAAGCATCTTTAAATATTTCTTTTTGTTCATCATGTCTATTATTCCAAAACAATTGTTTTTTGAAGCTATCCGTGGCTAAAATCACAAAAAAAAGACACCTTTAGCCACGGATATACTAATCTAAGGTAGTAATATTTCTGAAATATTTGTTATAATAAAGTTTAGTGTATGAGGAAAGTATAGTATGTAATAGATTGATGGAAAAGGCTATTGATGTGGGGTCTCATAAGGTGGTATGTGGTAAATTGGAGCTCGGCGAATAAAACTGCCTGCTGCCTGCTTGGCCGTCTGCCAGGGCAGTCAGGTTCGCCGACTACAACAGTGCATGACAAGCGCGATATAGATCTTTCCACTCTTTGCGTTCCCGCACCACCGTTTCGAGGTACTCCTTCCAGATGGCTTTGTCCTGCACCGGGTCTTTGACGATGGCGCCGGTGATGCCTGCCGCCAGGTCGGTGGCTTTGAGGGTGCCGTTGCCGAAGTGGGCGGCCAGGGCCTGACCGGAATTGATCACTGAGATGGCTTCAGCGGTGGACAGCGTGCTGCCTGGTGATTTGACCTTGCTTTTGCTGTCTTCCGTTTTTCCGCTGCGCAATTCGCGAAAGATAAGTACCAATCGCTTTATTTCGTCAATAGGGGCGGGTTTGCCGGGCAATTCAAGTGTTTTGCTCATTTCGGCAACGCGGGTTTGAACGATATTGACTTCTTCTTCCAGCGTAGCAGGTAGGGGCATGACCACCGTATTGAACCGGCGACGGAGGGCCGAAGATAGTTCGTTGACGCCTTTGTCGCGATCATTAGCTGTGGCAATAACATTAAACCCACGAACGGCGGGCACTTCCATACTCAATTCGGGTACGGGCAATATTTTTTCCGAAAGGATGGTGATGAGATTGTCCTGAACGTCGGAAGGGATGCGGGTGAGTTCTTCAATCCGGGCGATCTTCCCCTCTTCCATCGCTTTCATCACCGGGCTGGGCACCAACGCTTTTTTCGAGGGGCCTTCGGGAGAGCAGCCTGGCGTAGTTCCAGCCATAGCGGATAGCATCGTCGTTGAGGCCGGCGGTACCCTGGAGGAGCAAGGTAGAGTCGGAGGAGATGGCAGCGGCCAGGTGTTCGCTCACCCAGGTTTTTGCAGTGCCGGGGATGCCCATGAGGAGGAGGGCCCGGTCGGTGGCCAGGGTGGCTACGGCGATTTCGATTAGTCGCCGGTTGCCGAAATATTTGGGGGAGATGGTGGTGCCGTCGGCCAATTCACCGCCGATGATGTAGGTCACCACCGCCCACGGAGACAACTGCCAGTTGGTGGGGCGGGGTCGGTCGTCGGACTTGGCCAGTAGTTTCAATTCATTGGCATAGAGGGTTTCGGCATGGGGGCGCATTACGTCGGTAGTCTTTTTTGACATAGGTGAAGTTTGAGAGGAAGATAGGGAAAAAAGAGTAATATCAAAATATCATCTCAAATCCATATAAAGAGTTCTAAAAACAGAAAAATTAGGTCTTTTCAACCGCCAACAGCGCTAAGAAAAGCAAAGTTCATTATGCACAAGACGCATGGAGTGTTTTATACATTCGTAGCCATCACTTGCAGCCAAAAGAGAAAGCAATATGAAAAAGCACAGTCAAGAAATAAAGTATTTCAAATGAGTGTGTGACGTATTAGCGGAACCACTCACCACAAAGGCTCCAACCTGCCTGACGGCAGTCAGGGACACAGAGCCACACAAAGATTTTCTCTGTGAATCTTTGTGTCCCCGTCTGGCCGCCGGATCTATCTGGCTAGCCTGTCCGGCGGCCAGACGGGCTAGACAGGCAGGTTCGTGTCTTTGTGGTAAAGGCCGCAGCGATTCTCGCCTGGCGGCCAGACAGGTTTGTCACGCACTCATTTCAAATCAATACATATTTTTTGCCCGGCAAGGTGCGAACAATTCCCTTGAATTCCAGGTCTAGCAAGGCGGCGGCCATTTCACTGGGTGGTTTTTGAAGGTGATGGGTCAATTGGTCGATGGGCAATTCGCGGTGATGAAGAAGCAAGGACACGATCTGCTCCTGAGAGGAATTTAAATCAGCGAAGAGGCTGCGCTGGACCGAATCGGAAGAAATTTGTTTGTCCCAACGCATAATATAGGCCAGATCTTTAGCACCTTCCAGCAAGGAAGCCTGATGAGATTTGATCAGCAAGTTACACCCTTCGCTACATTCATCAGTGTTTCGACCCGGAAAAGCAAAAACGTCTTTGTTGTAGCCATTGGCCAGATCGGCAGTGATCATCGAACCTCCTTTCTTTTTGGATTCGACCACAACCAAGGCATCACAAAGTCCCGCCACTACCCGGTTGCGCATGGGGAAATGCTCTCTATCGGGGCGGAGGTGATGGGCAAATTCTGTGAGTAATCCACCATTGGCAATCATTTGCTCAGCCACTTTTCGGTGAAGAGACGGATAGACCTTACTCAATCCATTGCCCATTACTCCAATGGTGGGAATCCCGGCTTCCAGACATTTACGGTGCGCTGCTATATCGATGCCATACGCCAGGCCACTGACTACCATTAACTGAAAAGGTTTCAAATCTTCGATCAGTTTTTGGCAAACCGAAACGCCGTAATTAGTGGGTTTGCGCGTACCAACAACGGAGACAATCCTGCTGGCATTCAAATCGGCGTTACCTTTATAATACAGGAGGGTAGGGCAGTCGGGGTAATGCTTGAGTCGTTTAGGGTAAGCAGCGTCGAGAAAAAATAAAACCTGAATGTCGTTTTTGAGGACAAAATTAAGCTCTTTTTCCGCTTCCGCGAAAACGGACTGCCGAAGAATACCATTGGCCGTCTCCTCACCGATACCAGGAATTTGCAAAAGCTGTTTTTTAGAAGCTCTGAAAACGGGCTCCACGCCGCCACAATAACTGACCAGGTTTTTGGCTGTAACAGGGCCTACTTTGTCCAATTTGGTCAATGCAATTTGATAAAGCAGTTCGTTTTCCATAGTCGCAGATAGGTTTGTGGCAATTAATGGTTGAGTTATTCTTTTAGAGCCCCTCGAAAAAATAACCGGCATTTAAGCTCCAATTCTTTTGTAAAACTAAGGTTTAGTTTTAATTTTCACGAATCAAAAACCACATTTCAAAATTGAATACTATGGCAAAAAAGAAAAAAGCTGGTTTTAGGATCCGAATAGAAGTATTAATCGTTTTGGTATTTTTCGGATGTTTCATTGTTTGGGCTATATCCAAATGTCAGGCAAAAAAGCAGGAATACACAATAGATGATCCGTCGTATATAGAAGACCGACAATCAAATGCCGACACCACCAAGCCGAGTGATCAAATAAGTGAAATGCTCCAGGATCGCCCTCGCTCAGAGGCTTCAAAAAATGCCGCAGAATCAAACGATTCCAATACGCCGGCAACCCACAAACGAACTCCTCCACAAACAGTCTACGCCACCAAACTCTATGTAACCATCAATGGCCTTAAACTGCGTAGAGGTCCAAGCCTCGACAGTCCGGTCATGGTAGTCTTACCTCTCTACGAAGAGTTGACCTTCCTCAACGAAGTATCCGACTCAACAGAGATCATTTCATTGGGCAACGACATCATGGCCAATGAACCCTGGGTAAAAGTCCGCCACTGGAAAGGCCCGGAAGGCTGGGTATATGGAGCGGGTGTTCATTATTATAAATTCAAATATCCGGGATTGGAATAAAAAATGAAAAGCCGGGAATACAATCCCGGCCTTCAGATCTAACTATACTATCAAAGCACTAAAAATCAATTTGGAATAAAAAGGAGACAAAGCAATACCCTGTCAATAGAACTTGTCGACAGTAAGCAATTTCTCTATTTTGCAATTCGATGAAGGTCATAATCTTCAATCAACTCCGTTAAATTCGATGCCAAATTGTCCAATTCAAAAATGGACAGCTTTTCCATTGCCCGGGCCCAGGCTTTGTAATTGGTGGGCCCCAGTTCCACAAGGTGACTTGTCGACCCGGTAGTTAAATAAAGGCTGTGATCCCTAAAACTGGTCCAGGCATTTTCATAATGGCGGTAACAGACATCGTTGTAAGTGCCACTTTCTCCTTTCCAGTTGTCAGTACAAGGCAATGCAAAATGGTTGTTACCTCTGACGGCCATATCCCGGGATCCGGCGGCGCTGTGTGCCAAAGCATTCGCAATAATAATGGAAGCCGGCACACCGTATTTCTTTTGCTCATTGATTGCCACATTTGAAAATCGTTCAATGTAGGCCTTAATGGTGGCATCATCAATAGAGGCAAACTCCGGCTCTTTTGAAGCTGATGCGCTGCCTTTCTTGGAGATGCTGGGCCAATCCAACAGTTCAAACATAGCAGTAGCTTTTGGTGCTTCTTCTTTAGCCGTCATGGGGGCCGATTTCTTGAGCGGCTTCTTTTGTTGGACTTCTTCTTTTCGTTGGAACCTATTATTTTCGATATTATCAGGACTATTGAAATTAACGGAAAAACTAAAGTCCTTTTTAAAAAAGACAAATACGATCAGGACAAACATCAGCAGCTTAAACCAATGGTTGCGAAGATAGCCTCCTATCCTTCCAGGAGTAGTTGTACTTTCCATGATTGTAATTTTATACCCTTTATAGTCAATAGTTGCCCCACAAATATAAAACATTTTGTTCTTGAAATCAAATTTTTTTCAATAATTTTTGTTTTATTTTTCTACTTTTTTAGAAATGCCTGAACGGCATATTATTATACATTTTGTTAGTGATTATGTGTTGTTTTGTTTTTGATAAAAATTTCGAAATTTTCCTTTTTGGAGGTATGTTTTCTACTTTTGTAAATGCAAATTTTATTCAATATGAATCGCCTGCTAGCTTATTGGCCGATGTATTTTGGACTCATTTTCGCGTTTCTTTTCCCGATGGATGCAGTCGCTCAGTTGCATTTAAAAACGGGTTACTCCATCGGTTTTTCCAATCTGGAGCAGACCAATGAATTGCTCAACGCCTACAATCAGGCCAATCCCTGGCTCGACGACCCTTTCGGTGACCAGCAGTGGTGGCATGGACTTCACATTGGAGCCCGCTACCGGCTTGACTTTGTCAGTATAGAAGCGGGATGGACCATGAATTTCGGAAAAACCCTTGCCGAAGGACTCCATCCGACAACCGATGCCGATTTTTCAAAAAAAATGATATTCAACTATCACATTTATTCTGCTGGTCTGGAAAACCTGGTTGGAAATATCGGTTTTGGGGCAACCCTCAACTACAATAGGATGGTTGTCAAATCGAGAGTTAAAGGAGAAAGTAAGTTGGAAGTGTTGAACAGTGACCATTTATCCGGCACCGTATTCCTCGGTTTATATACCAATCACAGAGGAGGAATTACCCTTGGTTTGAGACCTTATGTACAGGTACCGATTACAGGATATGATTTAGGTGGGCTGGCCGACGACCTGGAGTTGTCTGGTGATTATGAGGAATCGAGCCCCTGGGTGTTTGGCATTCGGTTGTTGTTTTTCAATGGTTATTAATAAAAAAACGGAACCTGCGCTACGCAAATCCCGGATTTTCCTGGGCATTCCCTGAGCCGTTTTTTTACAGCTTTTAGTGTAAGTTTTGGTATTACAAAGATAATCTTTTAACGCTGGCCTTGCATACCCCTGCGTTGGTATTTATCATATCTGTTTTAATGGCTATATGCCACTACAAATGGTAGTGTATAGCGCTGATTTTCCGAAATCACTTGCAACCGAAACAGACCGGTAGAGGTGGGTGCAGGTACTCTGTGCAACAAAGTACTTTGTGTTACCCACAGGTTTTCATTCGATACGATCCGGCCATTTATATCTACCATTTGCAAGCGCAATTTTTGATCTTTATTGCCAACTATTTCCAATTCCATCACCGATCCGGCTTCTACTATATTTGGCAGCAGCCGCAATTGCAGCGCATTTTTTTCGTATAACTGATTTCCAGCCAAATCGGGCACTTCAAAATCGAAGATAGTGCCGCATCCCGTGCCATCCGAAATGGTTAATTGGTAATTGCCGGCTTCCAAATTGGTCAATTCACCGGAAGAGGCCCCATTGCTCCATTCAAGGATATAGGGTGGTTCCGCTCCACCGAAAATTGAGTCTATGGATATGGCTCCGGAGCCGCTGCCATCGTCGGCAATGACGGTACTGGAAATAGTAATTGCGGGCACTACCAACAAGGATACGGTTGCCCACACCTCGCATTCCCCGTTCCACAATAGGGTACCTTCGTAGACGCCGGTGCTGTCGAGCAGTTCTCCTCCCAGTTCAAATACTTCGCCTTCGCAAATGGTCGCTTCCAGTTCTATTTCGGCCGGCAGAAAGGTTAAGTTGAGTATGACGACACTGTCGCATCCCGCTTGATTTGTAAACACATGTTCGTAGGTTCCGGGACCGACAATATTACTGGTTCCAAAAATATAAAATTCCGATGGGCAGGCTACGTCTGAAACAGTGTTTTCGGTAGTCGGCATGACTTCTAAATCCAATACAACCATGCTGTCACATCCGAATGAAGTTGTGAACGTTATGTCGTAATTCCCTGTATCGCTGAATTCCATTCCGTTTATTTCATAGGTTTCTCCTTCGCAGATGGTTGCCTGAATTTCCGTTTCCGGAAAAACAGATACCACCGTTAAATTTAGTACGACTACGCTGTCGCAATCCAAAGACGAATCCAGATCGTGAATATAATTTCCCGTCTGTGTATACACCGTGCCGCCCACTTCCACAGCATCTCCATTGCAAATAGTCATTTCCAGAAAGGTAGAATCAGGACTAACAGTTAAATGTAGTTGATCAATGATGGTGCAGCCATTTGACGTTGTCGTACTTTCGTAAAATCCGGCTTCGTCTAACATCTCATTTCCGAAAGGATATGCATCACCCTGACAAATGGTGGCATGGAGTTGATTCGTAACCACACAACTAAAAATGCCTACGCCATCATCATTAAATCCGGTGGCATATACGAATTGTCCGTCCGGGCTGCCCTTCACCGAACTTGCCCAGGCTATACCGTTTACCTCGTTTTGATCGTCTGCTACCTGGTCTACCTGGACCAGGTTACCCGTATCGGTATCCCTTTCAAAGGCAATGATGGTACTCGAATCGGCTGCACTTGCGTAAATGTATTGTTGACCTACGTGGATGTGCAGATCGGATGCTCCATTAATGCCATTTGCATTTCCCGAATTTTCATTGTAGGCTGTTGTAAAACTCAGTGTTCCATCCGTTGTGTTTCTATCGAAATGAACCACGCTGTTGTCGATATTGCTGCAGGTGTATAGGTGTTGGCCATCCTCGCTGATCGCTATTGATCGAACTCCTTCCAGGCCGCTTACTCCGGGCGTAGAATTTTTGAGCACCTCCAAAAACGATAGGGTTCCGCTGCCTACATTTCTGCTGAAAACAGCTATGGCGGCTTCTCCGCTTCCTGCTGCATACAGGTAGTTTTCGTCCGGGCTGATGCAAAGGGCTGTTACATTTGACAACCCATCCACCCCCATTTCGCCGTCTTTAACAACCTCCTGGAAGGTCAGCTCTCCCGTTGTGAAATCCCGGCCAAATACCCCGATGCCGCTGTCCAGGAATCCAGCAGCATACAAATACAGACCATCGAGGCTAACCACCACGTCGGCCACACCACTCAGGCCATCTACGCCTGAAATCCCGTCTTTTAGACGCCCTTCGTAAGTCAGCAATCCTGTATTGGGGTTCCGGTCGAATATCGTTACGGAATGATCCCAGTAGCCGGCCGCATACACATTGTTACCATCCGGGCTGATGGCTATTGATTTGATGCCGTTCAAGCCGTCATTGGCGCTGCCGTCTTCGATCATCTGTATAAACGTCATGGCTCCGGTCTCCTGGTCCAATTCAAAAGAAGTGATGGCATCGTCCAGTTCACCGGCTACATAGGCGTGCATTCCATCCGGGCTGATGGCGATGTGGCGGGCACCGTCGGTACCATCCAGGCCGCCAAACGAATCGGCATGGATGGTATTGATTTGATCTAACATACCGGTTGCATTCGCCTGGGAAAACTGCAGGAGGGTGCTGCTGCCAAATCCGGCGATGTAAATAGCATTGTTGGAAGCTGCCGGACATATATCGACGGGAAAGTCCATCCCGTTAGTTCCATTCAGGCCATTTTCTAATTCCTGAACGAGGGTGAGGGTCTGGTCGGCGTTTACTGCCAATACGGTTAAGGCGTCTTCCTGGCTGGAGGTAGCCAAGAGGAAATTGCCGTTTTGGCTCATAGCTAAAGAGGAAATATTGCTCAAGTAAGAGCCGGCCGTGCCGTCGGGGTAGGTGTCGAGCCAGGTCAGCAGGCCGGTAGTGGGTGCCCGTTGAAAGACGACCGGGCCCTCCTGTCCGGCTACAATTACCGTGCTGCCATCCGGGCTGGTGGTGATGGCGCTGGCCGCGTTGAGGCCGTTGATGCCTCCCTGCCCTTCTGTGAGCGACTGGGCGAATGTGAGCAATCCGGTTTGGGTGTTCCAGGTGAATACGTTGATGGCATTGTCGGCAAAGCTAGACACGTAAATGTTTTGTTGGTCAGGGCTGATCTCTACGTCTTGAGGATAAGTCATATTGCCAATGCCCAGCACGCCGTCTTTGATGGTTTGGTGGAGGTTGAGGTTGCCGTTTACTACATTGCGTTTGAATACCAGGAGGGCGTTTGCGCTGGGGCAAACTACGAGTAGGTAGTTGCCGTCGTTGGTCATTTGCAGTTTCAGAGGGTCGTTGAGGTCGTCGATGTTGCCGGTGTAGTTTTCGACTTTTCCGGCCTGTTGTAAAAGTCCTGTTTGGTGGTCGCGTTCAAATATCGCGATGGCGCTCTCGGATTCCGCGGAAGCGTACACGTGCCTGCCGTCGGGTGCCACTATGACAGACTTGGTGCCCCCCAATCCGGCAATTCCGTTTACGCCGTTTTTATAATTGGCCACAAAGCTCAGGTCGCCGGTATTGAGGTTGCGTTCGAATAGATTGAGCGCATGGTCATTGAAACTAGCCGTGTATAGATGTCGCTCATCGGGGCTTAATGCGATGGCGGAGGCGTTGGCGAGCAGGGGGCTGTCGTATCCTTTAAAGATATAGCCTTCAAACTGGAGTTGAGCGCTGGCTGTCTGGGTTGTCCCCAAAATTGACAGGAGGACCAGGAATAACAGGTGTCGGTTTTTCATAGATCGGGAGATTAAAGCCGTGGTTGTGGACTTAAAGTTAAACATGGCCGGAAAATCGGCACAGCAGAGAAGCGGTTTGTGGGAGGTTGATCTGTGTGTAGATGATTTTGGGCTGGTATAGCTCTTACTCGCTCGAAAAATAAATTTCATAGGTTAAAGAAAGGAAGTTACTTTTTGAGCTTTACTAAGTTACCAATGTATGGAATTTTGTCGGATTAAGCAATGATTTGGCATAAAACTATTAGCTACGGATTGATTAATGGCCATTTTATATATGTTGTAAAGAGCCCGCCTCCTTTTCCAAAAAACGACATAGGTACTGGCAGAATCAAAAATAACTCCTATATTCACTCCCCGAAACAACCAGCATACTTATGTCAACTTCCAAATCCTCCGGCGAGCAGGGCTTCGTCAACAGAATGTTAGGCGTCATTGAGCGGGTGGGCAATAAGCTCCCCGATCCGGCCATATTATTTTTTGTTTCGATGGTGATCGTTTGGTTGCTGTCGGCCTTGCTGGCTCCGGTAGAGTTTGCCGAGATCAACCCCCGGGATGGCAATCCCATTCGCATCCAAAACCTGCTGACGGGTACGGCTATGGCCACTTTCCTGTCGAATATGGTGACCATCTTTACCGGTTTTGCACCGCTTGGCGTGGTGTTGGTGGCCATGTTGGGGGTAGGTGTTGCCGACGGTTCTGGCTACATCAATACGGGGCTGAAGATGATGCTCAACCGTACTCCCCTGTTTTTGCTCACGCCGATGGTCATTTTTGTGGGCATCGTTTCCCACTCGGCCGTCGACGCGGGATATGTGTTGGTGATCCCACTGGGAGGCATCATATTTTATGCGGCAGGGCGGCATCCATTGGCGGGTATTGCTGCGGCCTTTGCCGGCGTGTCGGGGGGCTTTAGTGCCAACCCATTGCCTTCGGCGCTGGACCCTCTCCTGCAAGGCTTTACTCAGCCCGCCGCCCAGATCATCAATGAGACCGTGCAGGTCAACCCTTTGTGCAATTATTATTTTACGGCGGCTTCCAGCATTCTGATTACCTTGCTCGGATGGTACATCACCGACCGCATCATAGAGCCCCGGCTCAACGCCAATAATCCCCTGGACGACGACATCGAAGAGGCCCCCGAAATGAGCAACATCACCCCTGGTGAACGCAAAGGATTTTGGGTGGCTACCCTGGTCTCGCTGGTTTGTTTTGTCTTGTTTGTACTTACGGTGGTCCCGGCCGATTCCCCCTTCCGCGATGCCAACGGAGTGTTGACCTCTTTTCAGGCCCCTATCATGCAGTCGATCGTGCCCCTGATCTTTTTGTTTTTCCTGTTGCCGGGTGTCATTCACGGGTACATTTCGGGCAAATTTAAAATAGGAAAAGACGTGATCGACGAAATGACGGAAGCCATGAAGGGGATGGCCTACTACGTGGTCATGGCGTTTTTCTGTGCCCTGTTTATCTACGCATTTGGTGCTTCCAACCTGGGGGCTTTGCTGGCCATCAAGGGTGCTACCTTTTTGAAAGCGTTGGGTTTGCCAGGGCCGGTTACCATCACGGGTATCATTTTTCTGGCTGGTTTTGTCAATTTGTTTGTTGGGTCGGCTTCCGCCAAATGGGCTTTGCTGGCGCCGATCTTCGTACCTATGTTGATGCAACTGGGGTACTCACCCGAGCTCACCCAGGCCGCCTACCGCGTGGGCGATTCGTCGACCAATATCATCACGCCGCTGATGCCATACTTCCCCCTGGTGGTGGTCTTTTGCCAAAAGTACATCAAGAATACGGGTATCGGCACCCTGGTGTCGTTGATGATCCCCTACTCGCTGGGATTCCTGTTTTTCTGGACGATCTTTCTGGTCGTTTTCTGGATGATCGGCATTCCGTTGGGGCTGCAGGCGGAGTATTTATATGGGGGGTGAGGGGGTGTTTTTAGGAGATGGAAGGTTTACCTAAATTTGTCGAAAACAGAAGCATATGCGCTATCATTTTATTGATAAAATTCGCCAAATTGATTTCGACAAAAGGATCATCACCTTAAAAAATGTAAGTGTTGTAGAAGATTACTTTGAAGAGCACTTTATCGGATTTCCCGTTATGCCTGGAGCGTTACAAATCGAAGCCATTGCCCAAGCCTGTGGTGCTTTGACTGAAATTTCGTCTGGCTATCAGAAATTTTCGGTTTTGTTGATGGTGGAAAAAATGAAATTTAAAAAAATGATTCACCCGGGCGACCAGATGATCATTACAGCCACACAGCTTTCCCGACACGAGGATTCCGCCCTGTTCGATGCTAAAATTGAAGTGGATGATAGATTGATGACCACCGGCAGACTAATGACTGGCATCATATCATTGGAGGATGAACGATTTGATGTGGAAAAAATGATGAACAATCTCCGGGAGCATTACCGGTTTTTGCTGAGAGACACCCTTATCAATCGGTAAAAGAACAAGCTATGAAAAAACTAAACAGGGTTGTGGTAAGCGGCATTGGAGTAGTTTCTCCTTTTGGGATCGGGCGAGACCTTTTTCGCGAAAGCATCTTTGCAGGAACATCAGCCGCAACAAAAATCGACTCCTTTGATTGTTCTGGAATGCCCACCCGCTTTTGGGCGAAAGCCCCACTTACCGAAGACCAGCTCAACCAAAATATTCAACCCCGCAAATCAGCAAAGCTCCTCACCCGTTGTGGTAAAATGGCCCTGATCGCTGCCGAAGAAGCCGTGCAACAATCAGGACTGGATTTCCATTCCCTTCCGCCACTTCGCAGTGGTATAACCGTTGGTGCCGGTGGTATTGGGCTGACAGATGAGGATACCTGTTTTATCAATTTTGACAAGTCACCCTGGTTGAAAACGACCAAATTGCCCTCTGATGATGAAGGAAAATACTGGGAAGCATTGCTTCATCACACCCATCCGCTTCTGTCGGTTGTTGCCATCCCCAATGCCATTTCTGCACACTTATCGATTAAATATCAAATACAAGGTAATTGTCAGACAATTACCACCGCCTGTACCTCTTCCAGTCATGCAGTTGGTGAAGCCTTCCGCAAAATTAAATACGGAATGGCAGATGTGATCCTAACCGGAGGTGCCGATTCGATGGCCAATCCAAGCAGCTTATTGTCTTTTAGTTTATTGGGCGTTCTTTCCAAAAATAATGAAGAATACCGATCGGCAAGTCGTCCATTTGATAGAAGACGCGATGGCTTTTTGCTCAGCGAAGGAGCAGCTTTTTTTATTTTGGAATCCTACGCACATTGTAAAAAAAGAGGAGGAGAGGCTCTTGCCGAAATAACGGGGTTTAGCGCTACCAGTGATGCCTACCGAATTACGGATGAACCCGAGGACGCCCGTGGCGCTATTGCAGCCATGCGACTGGCATTGAAAGAGGCTGAACTTAATCCCGGAAAAGTCTCCTACATCAATGCACATGGCACCAGTACACCCATGAATGATGTCATAGAAACCCACGCCATAAAACAAGTCTTTGGCAACACAGCCTATCGCATTCCGGTTAGTTCCAACAAATCGATGATCGGACACCTGGTGGCAGCAGCAGGGGCCATTGAGTTGGCAGCCTCCGTCCTTTCTTTGACAAGCAATAAGGTACCTCCTACCATAAATCTAGAGGAACCGGACCCGGCTTGCGACCTGGATTACGTTCCTGGTGAGACGCGGGAAGCGCCTTTGCAATCCATTTTGTCCAATTCTTTTGGTTTTGGGGGGCAAAATGCCTGCCTGGTAATTGAAAAATTATAATTTTATGATACCTACAACGACCATTCAGCAAAAGGTGAGGAGCATTGTGGCAAGATGCCTGATGCTCGAAGAGGAAAAAGTACAGCCTCATTCCAAATTGATGGATGAGTTGGAAGCCGAGTCCATTGATATTCTGGATATTCGCTTTGCATTGGAGCAGGAGTTTGGCCTCAAATTCAACAATGAGGAGATCAGAGCCATGCTCAAAAAATTTGCTGCCGACAGAAAGCTCACCGAAAAAGAGCTGGCGGCATACTTCACCGTTCAAAGCCTTTGCGATTATGTTTCTTATAAAATTAATGGGGAGGCATGAATACCAAAAAAGAAATAACGGCACTGGTAACCGGCGGTACGCGAGGGGTGGGGAAAGCAGTCTGTCTTCAGATTGCAAAAGAAGGGGTACAAAAACTTTTCATCAATTATCTTGAAAAAGAGGATCCTGCCAATGAACTGAGTACCCAACTGAAAACAAAGGGCCTCGCCATACACCTGCTGAAATACAATCTGGCTTATGCCGAAAATGTAAAAGCAATGTTTAATGATGTTCGACTGTACACCCAACACCTGGATTACTTTGTGCATTGCCCGGCATTGACGGCGTTTAAGCCCCTGCATAAAGTCAGGGCCAACCAATGGGATTTAACGATGAACGTGAGTACCCGCTCATTTTTGCTTTGTGTGCAAGGTTGTATTCCGCTGATGCAAAATGGCGGGGGTGCTGTCGTTGCGATATCGAGTACGGGCAGCAGGCGGTTTAATCCGAATTACGGCGCTTTGGGCGTTTCCAAAATGGCATTGGAAACTATGGTCCGGTATTTAGCTGTCGAACTGGCTGAAAAAAACATCCGTGTAAACGGCATCACCTCCGGATTGCTAAAAGGAGAGACCATGCCCCCATTTCCTGAAATAGAACGGGTAGTGGAAGAAACCTTGCGCAGAACTCCGGCCGGTAGATTGGGCAACCCCGATGAAATAGCAAGGGCCGTTTGTTTTATTTTGCGTCGTGCAAACTGGATGTACGGCCAAAACCTCGTATTGGACGGGGGATTTTGTTTAACCTAAGTAATGCGTAATAAATAAATTCCCGATTTTGGGTAGTCTATTTTGGTGCTGAACGAGGCGAAAAACGTAGGCGATGCCTTAGCATCGGCGAGGCTTTTCAACGAAGTGCAGTGCCAAAAGAGGCAGCCAAAAACGAGGAAGTTATTTTTTGAGCATTACTAAAGAACAAGTTATGAAATCACTTTCTTATTGGGCACTACTCAATATGCGTAAAGCAATCGGTATCCTGGTTGTTGTACACTTGCTTTTAGCAACATTGGCTTATTATCTGGGCATATTGTTTTCCGCCCAGGAGTTGGTTTTGCCTTTGTGGCTAATCTATATTTGTATAGCGTTATTTTTTGTTGCGGAGATCGCTTATCCGGTAAGGCGCTCCCGATTCAAGTGGCTGCGATGGAGCTACGCCCGTCAAAAGACGATGGACTTTACCATTATTGGTACCTATGCCCTTGCCATGGTTGTAATTGGCAACCAAAGCGCCAATCAACTGGAAAGGACAAGTTTGCCGGAAAGTCATTCTTCCTTTGTAGTACCCACTGTTCACAAACCCAATGCAGACGACACCCTTTCCAAATCGGAAAAGCGAAAAGAAAGGAGACAACTGAAAAAAGAGCTTCGCAAAAAAGTCAAAACCTATGTTAAGCAACTAAAGCGAAAGGCCAAAAATGATAATAATACAGGCGGAAAAGTAGCCCTCATCATTATTCTCATGATCGTGGGCATCCTGTTGGTGGGTCTTCTAAGTTGCTTTGTTGCTTGTAGTGATGCCCCTTGGCTGGGGCTCATTTTGTTTCTATCGCTGTCTGTCTTGATAGGGATTGGATGTGTCAAATGGATTAAGTCGGTTAAGGCAAAGGGGAAATCAGGAGGTTGAACGCTGATTTGGTTTACAGGTATAAGTTGGATAACGGGAGTTTACTACGAAGATAGCCAGCAATTCTCAATTTAGATTTAAGTAATTTGCTGATTTGCTAATTATTGATGTGCTGATGCCCCTCTACCGCGAAGTTCCCTGTGTAGAACGTAAATATTGATTTTCAAATTGAGAACCGCTGGAAGATAGCGAAAAACAGCCCTATTGCATTGACAAACAGTTACTTAAGTCAATGTCGATTGTATACACTAACTCCCTTTATGTTCACTTTAAAAATCTAAATTGAACTGAGGGTTATCCAGTTTGCTTGCATTCCTGTAAATATCCCTCATTTTTATATGGGATTGGATAGAATTTAGATAAATGGACTTATCTAATCCAATTGTTGTTACCATTTTCCAGTATGTTTTATTCTCTCTATACAAAGTATCTACTACTGGTTTATACTGATCAATTAATACGTATTCGCAAAAAGAACTCAGTGAGCAATATTTGTGAAATTTATCACCTCTATCGTAGCTTTCCGTCGATTTTGACAAGACTTCTATTATCAAAACTGGATTTGTTATTGAGTTTTCATCTTCTTCACTTGTTTTTATTTCCCCACAAATTACCATACCATCCGTATATACAAAGGAATTGGCCTTCTCTACGAACACTTTTACATCTCCATTAATTGAAGTACACTTTAAACTTTTTTCTTTCAATATACCATTGATCTCAGAGTTTATATTATTGCCTATTATTCCATGATTCAATGTTCCTCCTGCAAGAGCTATTATTAAGCCACCATTGTATTCATTCTTTACATCTGACTGATTATCAAATGCTAAGTATTCTGAAACCGAGTAATTGTCTAAATTTTTTTCGTACATATCTTTTGATATCTTATTTGCGAATAAAAATACTCCTTTTATTCGATAAAGGTCAATAATTTTTAATAATTGATAGGATGATTCCGTCAATTTCAAGAATAATCATCTAATCATGTCGATTGCCTGTAAATAGCACTGATCCTCGAATTTCAGGTAAAAGGGTTTTCATACACCTTGAACTATTGGCGCTGATTCCAGGCTGGCATATCTTCAAATTCGGGCAATTGTACGTATCCGCCGGTCAGGCCGGTCGTATCGGTTAGGGTATGCAAAAAGCTGATGAGTGCCGCCTTTTCCTTTTCCGTAAGGTGGAGCGGCTCGTCTGGCAAGGTTTGGTTGTCTATCGACAGTCCCAGGCCGACACCTCCTCCTTTATCGTAAAACTCGACCACCTCTTCAAGGGTTTTGAACGAACCGTTGTGCATGTAAGGGGCTGTAAGTGCAATGTTACGAACAGTTACTGTCTTGAAGGAGTGCTGGAAATGAGGGCCGGATTCCCGTTTAAAACCGTTCTGAGCCCTTCCCGGATCGGGGTCCAGTTGGGGTTGGAGGGTGTCGAATCCCATTGTGACGCCCAGTACTTCCGATTCGGCTTCCCGATAAAAAGGTGGAACAGTGCCATTGAATGCTGGCGCGAAATGACAGGTACCACAGGCAGCCTTCCCCATGAAAAGGTTGAAGCCGTGGATGGCTTCGGTAGGGTAGTCGGTTGTTTCGTTTCGCACAAAACGATCAAATGGACTGTCGAACGATTTCAAAGAGTTGATGTAAGCGGCAATGGCATTGCTGATGGTGCGCCCGCTGATGGGCCGTTTGGTGATGCTGCCGTAATTTTCTTCAAATAATTTAGTGTAGGTTTTGCTTTTTGCCAGCCGGTTGGCGGTGGCTCTGACGTTGATATTGAATTCGAGACTGTCTTCAAAAACGTGTACTACCTGTCCTTCGAGAGTATATTCCCTCATGTCCCAAAACACACGGGTAGACAATCCGGCATCGATCAGGGTAGGGGCATTTCTTCGGGTAAACACACCGGGTTGCCGGGTGATGCTCTTGGGTAGTCCGTCTGTAAAAGCCTTGTTGGGGTCGTGGCAGGTGGCGCAAGACATATCCAGTTTTTCCGAAAGAATGGGATCATGGAACAGGAGTTTGCCCAGGGCGATGGTGGCTTCATTGTCTAGGGGCAAAAACGACAGTTCGGAGAAATAACCGGTGTTGAGAAAGTCCTCGTCGAATAAATTATCCACGTGGTAGTTCTGTCCGTGAAAAATGGATGCTTCGGCCGGGATGCCTGCCAGTTTTTGAAAAGCATAAATCCGCTCATAAAGAGGGTTGATTATTTCTTTGAGAAATGCCATCCGGTCGAAGCTGTCAAAATCGGTGTTGGCATCTAACCTGCCATCCGGCCAGGAAGGCAACAATTCTGCATTTTCAAATAATTGTATTACCTGTTGAAATACGGGCCGCGACCTGGAGTCCAGCCCCCGGCCATATTGTTCAAAGGTGGTTTTCATAGCCCGCATACTCTCCTTCGACTCTGCGATGGCATTGCCCGATCCGGGGGTGTCGAACCCCGTCAACCCCAAGGTGAAAACCCGTACCAGCCCCGACCGCAAGGCCTGGAAGATGCTGCGATCGGTCATTTTAATGTTGATGTGGCGGGGGGTGATGTCGTCGATTTTCTGTTTTAGCTCCCGGGCCAATTTGGCGATTTGGGAGTATTGGTCGGCGGCTTCATCGCTGAATATCAGTTCGTCGAGTGTCTGCAATCCGTTTGGGGCCACCCACCCCTGGCTGGTAAATACCTGATCCACTTTGTAGAGGGGTGGACCGTTGACGAACATATGACTGAATTCGGGCTTGAAATAGTCGAAGAGAAACTCCACTCGCTTATAGGCCAGCCGGGTATGTACGATCTGCTGGCGGAGCAGGGCCAGGTCTTCCCCCGCAGCCGCTATGGTGGCCAATTGGTCGACTGATCGTTGGAAGCGGCGGAACTGGTCGGCATAGGTCTGAGAAATGACCTCGGCGGCTTCCGGTTTTTTAGGTGAAAACGGCCTGCCATTTTCCGAAAGGAGTATGGTGAGGGCTAGGGCCGATAGAACGAAAATCGATTTGTACATAGGATGGCGTAATTGCGAGGATAAGTTAAAAAATAATCGGCAATATCCTGAGGAAAATTGTGCCAGAGCAAGAAAATAAAAAAAAAGTTTTGTGTTATTTTTGTTTTTTAAACAAATGTGTTTATGTTTGTGCCGCGACGCAGTTTGACCGTATTATAGTACTCCAAGGTTAAATTTGTGAAAACTATCTGTCTACCGACAGGTAGAGGTCCCTCCCTCGTAAGAGGCCTCACTCCATTATTTCCTACTCCCCTCAACCGGCTCCAGCAGGTCCCACAAATTCCCATACAAGTCTTTAAAAACGGCCACAATACCATAGGATTCCTTCTTGGGTGTTCGAACAAATTCAATCCCCTTATCCACCATATCGTTATAGTCGCGCCAAAAATCATCGGTGTGTAGAAACAGAAAAACCCGCCCACCTGCTTGGTTGCCTATGCTGGCTCGTTGTTGGTCATTGGTTGCTTTTGCCAGGAGGAGGGCGCATTCCGAATGGCCGGGAGGGCCTACCAACACCCAGCGCTTGGTGTCGGTCAGAGGACTGTCCTCCAAAAGTCGGAAATGCAGCTTTTGGGTGTAAAAGGCGATGGCTTCATCGTAGTCTTTTACCATAAGTGTCAGGTGGGCAATGCGTTGGAACATTGGAGATTAGAGATTATTACCTGTCTACCAACAGGTAGAATTATTGATGGGAATCAGGGGGTGACCATTAATTTCTTAAACAGCCAGATATCAGACCATGCCACTCACATTCAATTGCGTTTGAGGGCAATCTGACCTCTGACTACTCAACAATCCAACTCACCTCCGGTGGTTTTTCCAGGCAGCGAGGATCTCTTTTTCGCGGGTCATCAGCGACTTTTCTCCAGATACCATTTTTTGGCGCCGCTCTTCTTCCACCGCGTCGGAGTGCCACCATTCGTAGATGTCGCCTACGCTTTTGGCAAGTGGGGTAAACGTCAGGCCATTGGCTATTGCCGACTGATTGTTGATGCGGGCGGAACCGTAATTTTCTCCCGTAGGCATGATCCAGGGAATGGCGTAGGGGACTTTTTGTTTTTTCAAAAAATCGTAATCGGCTATCATAGTAAATCGGACTGCTGACGAAAAGGCCGCATGGGCACCGTATACAAAGGCGTGCATGCCGGTCGGGGAGGGTGGTCCTACGGCATTGAAGGTGCCGGTTGTGCGGTTTTCGATGAGGCGGATCATCCAGCCGGCTACATCTCTGACGTCGATGTATTGAACCGGGTCGTCGCTCTTGCCGGGCACCAATATATTGCCTCCTCTGCTGAGCCGCACAGGCCAGTAGGTAAAGCGATCTGTTCGGTCGGCGGGGCCAACCATGTAGGTGGGACGTACGACGATGGTGCGGCTTTCGCCAAATGCTTTTCGGGCCTCTATCTCGGAGAGCGACTTCATCACACCGTAATCGTATTCCATTTGTTGATCGTCGTTGAGGTCGTTGGGGACTTTTAACACGAGTTTTACATCTTCCCGGATGTCGGCAGTGAGGTAGGGGTAATACACGCCGGTGGAGGAGGTGTAAAGATAAAGGTCGGCCTGGTCGCGGAGCAATTGGGCAGAGTCGGTGGTCCATTTAGCGCGCCAGCCGGAGTTGTCGATCACGGCATCCCACTTGCGGCCTTTTAGGGCTTCTAGGTTGTTTTCTCTGTCGCCGACCAATTGCTCTACTTCTTTGAACAGTTTTTTATAGATGGTCGGTTTCGTCTTTCCACGGGTGAAAGTAGTGATCTGGTGGCCTCGATTCATGGCATAGGCAATCTGGTGGGGCCCCAGGAAAGATGTGCCGCCGAGGATGAGTATTTTGAGGGGATGTGCAGGTCGGCTGGATGTTATTTCCCGTAAGGTATCCTTGTCGTGTAGGGGAAGGAGTCCGAGGAATGGGAATGCGGCACCGGCTTTTAAAGTAGTGGCCAGGAATTGACGTCGGGGGTGTAGCATGGCGTAGTATTTTGGTGAAGAGGTGCAATATAAACAATTCAACGATACCAGCTGGCATACATAAGGTAGTTGTTGGCGATGCGTTGTATCTGTTCTTTGAAAGCTGTGGGACTAAGCTCCTTTACCCTTTTGGCGGGAACGCCGGCGTAGATGCCTCCACTGGTCAGGTGGGTATGTTCGAGGACAATGGCTCCGGCGGCGATCAATACCTGGGGCTCGACCCGGACATGGTCCATCACGATGGCGCCCATGCCGATGAGCACCTCCTCTTCTATGATACAGCCGTGTATGATGGCCCGGTGGCCGACGGACACGTTGTTGCCAATGTAGGTGGGGGCTTTTTGATAGGTACAGTGGATGATGGCGCCATCCTGGATATTGACCTTATGTCCGATCCGGATCTTGTGGACATCGCCGCGGATGACGGCCTGGAACCAGACACTGCAATCGTCACCCATAGCGACATCGCCCACAACGGTGGCGTTGTCGGCCAGGAAGCAGTTGTTGCCGAATTGAGGGGTTTTGCCATTGATGGCGCGGATAAGAGGCGGCATAGCGGTGGAGCGGGTTTGGCCAAAAAAACTGCCCGTCTGGAGGGAAGCCGGATTGGCCGCCTACCGGATCGGTTTCAGGATGTAGCCCGCCTCCCGCAACAAGGCTATTACGCCGATGTTACCGCCGAGGTGGCCGGCGCCAACGGCAAAGAAAGTGGGCTTTTGCTTCATCATTTTTTCCATGACGGGTATCCAGTTTCGGTTGCGGTTGTTGAGGAATACATCTTCGTATTTGCCAATGCCGTCGGCGTCTTGTTCAAACATATTTTGCATGCCGATAAGGTCCTGGTTTTTGTACAGCTTCACCATTTCGTCGAACTGGTTATCGCCCACCTGCTCGGAACGGATGCTTTCTACCAGCATTTCAGCCTGGTCTTTATAAGGGATACTGTCGAAGACACTCATTTGGTATTCGATGGTTTCGAGGCCGGCCATTTCTTTTTCCTGTTCTTTGGCCATGTCCATAAACTCCATTTCGTAGGAAACGATGTCGCCAGAAGAAAAATCGTCAGCACCCGAAAAATCGCCGGAGGCCATCGTGGAAAGGAACATGGGCTTCACCTTGTTGAAGAGGAACATGGGCAGTCCCATTTTTTCAAAATGATCTTTGACCAATTTGTAGTCCTCTTCGGAGAGGAGTTGATCGAGAGAGATGTTATCTTTCATCATCACCTGTCCCAGCATGGAAAAGAGAATGGAAAAGTCGTTCATTTGGTTCATATCAATTTCAAAGGTTACCTGCTCACTTTTTACAAAGGCATCTTTGGTGTGGTCGGTAAGGATGAAATCGTCTTTTCCGATCATGTGGATGGTGCCGTAGAGGTAGGAAGTTTTTTCCAGTTTGTTGCCGGTAATTTCCCAGAGCAAGGCGTTCTCCTCGACGGTGGGGGCGTGGGGGTTGACGTATTTTTCCGGATTTTCTGCACGGAGGGTGTCCTGGGCATTTGCCGCAAAGGCGAAAAAGAAGAGGATGCTGCTTATCGCAAAAATTTTTTTCATCATTATGGAGTGGTTAATAAAGTCTAGTTATTCTGATCAATTTTCTCCACGATGCTGAAAAGCACCTGAAGGTCTTCAAAAAATTCGCGTACCAGGTCGAACCGCACGTTGGAACTGAAAATGTTGGGTTCGAGTATGTCTTTGTCTTCTGTTACGCCGATGTAAATATTGTCTTCCTGAAAGGAAAAATAAACGGACTTATCCGTTTGTATCCGGTATTCGGCCAGCACGATCTGCATTTCCCGGTTGAGGGTTTTGAGGATGTGCGCATCGGGGGTGGCGTAGGTGGTAAATAACTCTCTGAACGACTCTACCTCCATTTCCTTGTCAATATTCCGGCCACTATTTTTGACAAATGCTTTGATGGCGCGGGTATGGTACTGTTTGGCTTCCCTGGGCCATACTATAACGGCTCCGCGGGTAAAAGTATTGAACTTGGCGTGAAAAAAAACGCCCCGGAACTTCGAGTCGAGTGCGCCCCGTACTCTGGAAGCGGCTTTGACGTCGAGCTCGCAAAGTTCAAAATCCAGTTCGCCAATTTTCCCGCTGATGAAGTCTTCCCCTCTGTACAGCAGTTGGTTGCCCGCAAATAGCCCGCTGGCCAGAAAAACGTCTTTCCTGAGGGTCCGACCGCTGTCGTAATGCAAGGTGCCAAAATTGGGGTCATCGTCGATGAAGTCGAGAATGAGGTCGACCACCTGTGGCTTGAAGGTAGCAATAAACTGCTGGAGGCGATACAATAAAAAAGTGGCGTAGAGCCCCAGGGGGATCATCAGGATTAGGGCGAAGGCGAAGGCATCCAGGTAGATTTCTATGCCTACCACTGCCGCCAAAAGCACAATAGACAGAAGGAAAAGCCAGAGTAACTGTTTTCGCTTTTTTTCTAAACGAACCAGTTCCGGGTGGATGGTGTGGTTGTAAAAAAGCCGGAAGTCGTCCAGGCTTTGCATAACAATGCGTTTTGGTCATAAGCGTTTTCAGGGGGTTGGGGTCGACTCTGAAAACGCTATAATCCGGCGTCTAGTTTTCAGAAGGAGGCATTTTGCTGTTGGAATCTTCGTATTCTCTAATAAATTTGGTGACGACTTCCCCGATGATGTCTTTAAGGAAGAGGTTTCGCTCTTTGGCGATGCGTTTGAGCTTTTTTAGTTTTTCTTTGTCAAAGACGAAGGTGACCTTTTTGGTGGTCGATTCGTATTCGAGGATGGTTTCGTCGGTGGTCTGTCGGATGAGCAGGTCCAGGCCGCTGCCACCGGGTGTGCTGATGCGTCGCTTGCGTTGGGTTTGCCGGGGAGCGCTTTTGTGGTCCTTCCGGGGCGATGGCTGAGCTTGAGGAGCGGGGTCGCTCAATGCCTCCTTCAGAATGGGCTCTTCAAATGAGTCGGTGAGGGCATCTCTGAAAAGGGATTCCAGGTCGGAGGTAAAATTTTTTGCGTTGGATCGGGCATCGCCTGAAGATACCTTTTTAACTCTTCGGCTGTATCGTCGTCGCCGTTGGGGTTGAGTGTCGGGTTTGTCCTTTTCCAGGGGCAGTACCTCTACCTGGTCTTCGGCGACCCCCAGTTCGATCTCTTCAGCCGAAACGCCGAATATGCTTTCAAACCCGCTTGTAAATGATTTCATAATCTAATTAGGACAGAAAAATGTTGAACAATAATGTAGTTTACCAGCTAATGGGAAGGTGATTGTTGTTACAATTGTACTTCGATCTCTTCTTCTTGTTCTTCCTTTGAAGCAGGAGGTGGTTGTTGTGCAATATTGGCGGGGTGTTGCGCGGTTTGTTGCACGAAGTTCATAGAGCCTGCGGAGCCGGTACGTTCCAGTATTTCCTGACAAAGGCCGAGGTAGTCTTTGGCACCATTGCTGTTGGGGCTGTAGGAGAAAATGTCCATACGTTGAGCGGGGGCCTCAGCCAGGGCGATATTGTTGCGGATGAGGGTATTGAAAACTTTGTCGCCAAAGTATTTTTTGATGGTTTCGACCACATCGCGGTTGAGTACTTTGCGGGCGTCGTACATGGTAGCGATCACGCCGCCGATCTCCAGTTTTTTGTTGAGCCGGAAACGCACCTTGTCGATGACTTGTTTCATCTTGGCCAATCCCTGCAGGGCTAGAAACTGTGTTTGCAGTGGAATGTACACGTAGTCGCTGCTGGTGAGAGCGTTGAGGGTGAGTAGTCCCAGCGAAGGAGGGCAGTCGAGGATGATGTAATCGTAATCGGATACGACCCCTTCAAGCAGTTCGCGGAGGATATACTCCCGTCCGGCTTCGTTGATGAGTTCCATTTCAGCACCGGAGAGGTCGAGGCTGGAAGTGACTACGTCGAAGTTCTTTTTGTAGTTGACGGGTATCAGTTCCGATTCGCCGCGGAGGGCCTGATAAATGGTGAATTTTTGCCGGGGGATGCCGAGAGAGAGGCCGACGTTGGCTTGGGCGTCCAGATCTAGGAGGAGTACTTGTTTGCCTAGTTCAGCCAGACCGGCTGCGATGTTGATGGCACTGGTGGTTTTACCTACGCCACCCTTGTGGTTGAGCAAAGAGATGATCTTTCCCATCGGTATGCATTTAGTGTTTCGTTAGTGAATAAGTTCCTTCTGGTGATTGCATTGTTATGCAGTCGCTACAAAAGTATGATTTTTAGGGAAATATACAAATATATAAGGTGAAATATTTGCCGTTTTTACGGATTTTAACGCAACAATTGAGCCAAATGTTTAATATGTATGTCGCTGATTCGCACCAAATATCGATTTTTTATTGGCCTAACCATCAGAAGCACCCGATCCAGGCTTATTTACTTAAAAAATGCTCAAAAAACTGGGCCGAAAGAGCTTTCCAGGGATACAAAGCGCCTGACTGCCCGAAGGTTGACACAGTTTTTGGAAAAGTCTTCATATTAGTTGTCTGTCGGGATGTTGCAATTCACCAGATGGCCGTTATATTTGTAGCCAGATTATTGAAATGACCTACATATTAGAAAACAACAAATGTCTAAACAAAAATTTCTAAGCATCCTCAGCCTTTGTCTCTTGATGAATTGCGCCGTAGGCCAAAAAACTACCCATTCCTTTATCACCAAAAAAACAGCCATCGGCAAGGCCAAAAAACATTTTGACAAAGGCATGGAATACAACCGCCAAAGCCAAAATGAGAAAGCCGCCAAAGAATTTGAAAAAGCACTGGAAGCGGCACCCCGGTTCATCGACGCTCAGATACAATGGGCAGCCATGCATTACGATATGGGTCATTTTGCGAAAGCAGAAATGGGATTTGAAAAAGCCATCGCCATCGACTCCACCTACAATAAAAAACTGTGTTATGTAGTAGGCATTGCCGAAATGAAACAGGAAAAATACGCCGAAGCCATCGGTCACTTCGACCAATATCTCCTACTTGAAAAAAAGAACCAAATCCTTTTGCGCAAAGCAGCCAAATACCGCGCTACCAGCCAATTCACCCTGGAGGCTGTCGCCAATCCCGTACCCTTCAACCCCGTCAACCTCGGCGATAAGATCAATACCACCGACGGAGAGTACCTCCCCTCCATCACCGCCGACGAATCCGTCCTCGTTTACACAAAAAGGATGGGCGGCCAGGAAGATTTTTACCTCAGCAAAAAAGTAAACGGAGAATGGCAAGCCGGCAAACCTCTCGACGACATCAACACCGAACTCAATGAAGGCGCCCAAAACATCTCCGTCGACGGCAAACTCCTCGTATTCACCGCCTGCGACCGAAGAGACGGTTACGGCTCCTGCGACCTCTACTTCTCCGAAGTCGTCAACGGACGGTGGACCAAAGTCGCCAACATGGGCAACGTCATCAACTCACGGCAGAAGGAAACCCAACCCTCTCTGTCGGCAGACGGAAAAGCATTGTTTTTTGCCAGCAACCGTTCCGGCGGACAAGGCGATATGGACATCTGGGTGAGCCATCGCAACGAAAAAGGCGAATGGCAACTGCCCGTCAACCTCGGCGACACCATCAACTCACCCGGCATCGACCGGGCCCCTTTTATCCATCCGGATGGGCAGACCCTCTACTTCATGTCGGACGGCCACAAGGGAATGGGCGGATCAGACCTCTTCTACGCCCGCAAAAACGACGACGGCTCCTGGGGCAAACCCCAAAACCTCGGCTATCCCATCAACTCCGAAGCCGACGAAGGCACCCTCGTCATTAGCCTCGACGGCAAAACAGCCTACTTCGCTACCGACCGCAACAAAACAGACCAACAAACCAATGCTACCGACCTGGTCGACATGGACTTGTACAGCTTTGAACTCTATCCCGAAGCCCGCCCACAGCCCGTCACCTACGTTCGGGCCAAGGTGCGCGATGCCGCTACTAAAAAGAAGCTGGCTGGTGCTAAAGTGGAATTTACCGATCTGGCCACTGCCCAAACCCACGCTTTCTCTACCACCGACCCGGATGGCGAGTTTTTGGTTTGCCTCCCTTTGGGGAAAAACTATTCGCTCAACGTCACCAAAGATCAATACATTTTCCACTCCGAAAATTTTGCCCTCCACCAAACCAATAGCCTCGACCGGCCCTTTATCCTCGACATCGACCTCCAACCCATACCCATCGTTGCGATCAGTGAAGGGCCCACCAACCCGGGGACTGCCGTTGAGGGCAAACCGATCGTACTCAAAAACGTTTTCTTCGAAACCGGTTCGGCCGAACTCAAACAGACTTCCCTACTCGAACTCAACCGGCTCAGAAATCTCCTTTCGGAAAACCCCGGCCTGCATATCCGCATCAACGGACATACCGACAATGTGGGTACCGATGAAGACAACAATATCCTTTCGAACAACCGCGCCAAAGCGGTCTACGATTTCCTCATCGTCAACGGCATCAGTAGCGAACGGTTGCAGTATAAGGGGTTTGGCGAAAGCCAGCCCATAGCCACCAACGATACACCCGAAGGTCGGCAACTGAACCGTCGCACGGAGTTTGTGGTGATAAAATGATTTACGGATCGACTATTCCTACCGCCGGTAGGCGGAAGCGTTGGGATCGGTGATGATCTTTACGAAAGGCTTTTCTGTTTTCCAGTCGTTTTTGTGGAGAGGGGGTTGGTAGTAATATTCCAACAATAGTTCTGCATGTTCGGTTTCTGTGAATGCGACTTTGTTGGCGGGGAGGTATCCTTTTTCGCCGGAAGGCAATACCACATACAGATAATTGTCGATGATCTTCTTGCCGTTGTGGAGGAGGAATTTTTCGTGGTGTTTGATTACCCGAAATAGTTCATTGCTGCGCATTATCCGCACATTGGATGCCGCGATATTGGGCGCCGTTTTGAGATGTACCCCATTGAACCGGGTGGTGGCTTTCACAGCCGTTCTGGTTTCCTCATAAAGCTGATAATAACTATTGGTGTGTTCGTCCCATTGGTAGCTGTAGGTGACGAATTCCATACATCGTTCCGACCCCTTCTTTTGGTTGTCTGTGTCGATCGGCTGGTGGTAGTTTTTGCACGATCCGTAATCGACATACTCAATGCGGATGCCGGGACCGTCGATCTCCACCGATTTGAACAGGGAGGGGGCGGCCAGTTGGCCATCGTAATGAAGGGTGAGCCGCTCTTCAAAAACCTTGACGAGGGTGCCAGCCTGAAAAGAGAAAATGAGCAGGTCGCGGTTGTTGAGGTCGCTGCCGGTGGCCTGGCTGTTTTTTTGAAAAATAAATTCCGGTACTTTGTCGCCCGACAGGTCGGTCATCTGGAAGTGAAACAAATTGCTTTTGCCGGTAGCGCTTTCGCCTGCAAAGTTGATCTGTACAGAGCGCCCCTTTTCGTTGGTCACTACCAGGTAGTATTCTTTGTAGGGAGGGTTGAGGTAATCCTGCTTGTGAAAATTGTCGCGGCCGCTGAGGGAAGCCACCCACAGTACCGCTTTTTCAAAACCATTGTCGAACAGGAACCGCTTTTTGTGAAATGCCCCGATGGCCGGATCGACGTGTTGTTCGGGCAGGATCACCGCCACGGCATCGCCAAATACCCAGCCCGTTTTTCCGTTTTGGGCACGGACCCGGTACCATTTAAATTTCTGATTTTGAGCGGCATCTTCGTGCTCGTAGTACGACTCCCCCAATACTTCAAACAGAGTGCCTTGCTGAAATACCACATTGGAGTGTTTGCTCAGGCTCGTATCCTGGAAAAGGGTGACACTGTTGAGAGCAGTGGCTGCTTTCGACTGGAAAATGATGTCGAGCCCTTGCGCCTGAAGGGAGATCAGACCTGCCAGCATGGTTATGACAAATACGCGGATCATGCCGACAATAACCGCAATTATTGCGCCGCAAACAGGGAGTTTCTGGTTATTTAAGCTATGTTTAACCATCATTTTGGTAAAGTTAGGGAGAAGACAGCATATTTTGGCATGCCTTTCAGACAAATTGCACCCTTGCCAGGCAAAAAGCCAAATAAACCTTCTATTTAACTCAAAATCAATCCACCATGTTACATTTTACAACTGCTTTAAAACCGGTATTGACTGCGTTGATATTTTTGTTAGGTATTATGTCTCTTTCTGCTCAGGATCCCGATGAGGTCGACATTGTCATTAAACCCGTTAGCGGCTCCGTGTATATGCTCACCGGCAAGGGTGGGAACATCGGTTTGCTGACGGGCGACGACGGCATTCTGATGGTCGACGCACAGTACGCTCCACTAACTGCTAAAATCGTTTCGGCTATTGCCAAAATAAGCCCCCTGCCGATCAAATACCTGGTCAATACCCATTGGCATGGCGACCATACCGGCGGCAATGAAAACATCGCCAAAGCAGGGAGCATCGTCGTGGCGCAGGACAACGTCCGGAAAAGAATGAGCAGCGAACAAACCATCAAGGCCTTCAGTAAGACCGTGCCCCCATCGCCGGAGGCTGCCCGCCCCACCATCACCTTTTCGGAAGACCTGACTTTTCATATGAACGGTGAAAAAGTATTTCTCTTTCACCTGCACAATGCCCATACCGATGGCGACGCCATCGTCTGGTTTATGGACAGCAACGTCGTCCACACCGGCGACACCTACTTCAGGGGCCGGTTTCCCTACATCGACCTTTCCTCCGGAGGCTCCATCGAAGGGCTGATCCAGGGCATCAACCATCTGTTGTTTCTGATCGATGAAGATACCAGGATCATTCCCGGACACGGGACCCTTTCCAACAAAAAGGAAATGACCGAATACCGCAACATGTTGATGACCGTCCGCGACCGGGTCAAAAAAGCCATCGCCGAAGGCAAAACCCTGGAGGAGATAAAGGCTGCCAACCTCACCAGCGAATACGACGAAGCGTGGGGTGGCGGATTCATCAACCCGGAACGGTTTGTGGACATTGTTTATACCAGTTTGACGATGGACAATGAGTAAACAACGGAGTGAAAAATTTATAATACGATGTTTAATTAAATTGTTTTTTATTGTTTTTCATATAATTACTCGTTAAGAATAAAAAAATACAAAAAAACCTGCCTTTCGTTTATGGAATTTGGGGTGTTTCTGCAGCTTATATATAGAAGCCATCATTAACGAACACCTAAATTGGAAAACGAAATGCTTGTAAAAACCTATGCCAGCGCCGTGTATGGCGTCAATGCGCAAACGATCACAGTAGAAGTCAATTCCGGAGGGATGGTAATGGAGGGGAAGCCATTTTACAACCTCGTGGGGCTGCCCGACAATGCCGTCCGGGAAGGATTTCAACGCATTGAGGCAGCCATCGGCAACATCGGTTTAACCATGCCCCGCAACAAGCTGGTGGTCAATTTGGCACCAGCCGACATCCGGAAAGAAGGCGCCGCTTACGACTTGCCCATTGCGCTGGGCGTCCTGGGAAGCTGCTCCGCCCTCGACAGCAGCTTGCTGGAGCAATACGTCATCATGGGAGAGCTGTCGCTCGACGGAGGCCTCCGCCCGGTGAGAGGGGTGTTGCCGATGGCCATACAAGCCCGGAAAGAAGGTTATACCGGACTGATCGTACCCAATGAAAATGTAAAAGAAGCGGCCATTGTCGACCGGTTGGACGTATACGGTGCGGACAACCTCCGCGAAGTCGTCGATTTTTTCAACCACGGCGGATCACTCCAGCAGGCCCAACGGGATACCCGCGAACTCTTCTTCGCCAATCAAAACAACTATCAGGTGGATTTCTCCGACGTCAAAGGGCAGGAGAACATCAAACGCGCATTGGAATTGGCAGCGGCGGGTGGACATAATGTTATACTCATCGGCCCGCCGGGTGCCGGCAAGACGATGCTGGCCCGCAGGATGCCCACCATACTGCCACCACTTAGCCTGCACGAAGCATTGGAGACTACCAAGATTCATTCTGTAGCCGGATTGTTATCGGCCAAAGACTCGCTGGTGACGGTTCGCCCTTTCCGCTCACCCCATCATACTGTTAGCGACGCTGCCCTCGTGGGTGGTGGTTCCAATCCACAGCCCGGAGAAATTTCGCTGGCACACAATGGGGTGCTGTTCCTGGACGAATTGCCCGAATTCAAACGCACCGTCCTGGAAGTGCTTCGCCAGCCGATGGAAGAACGTCGGGTGACGATTTCGCGGGCCAAGATCACGGTCGACTATCCATCGAGTTTTATGCTGGTCGCCTCGATGAATCCCTGTCCTTGCGGCTACTACAACCATCCCGACAAAGATTGCGTATGCGCCCCCGGCGTGGTACAACGATATCTGAGCAAGATATCCGGGCCCCTGCTCGACCGAATTGATCTGCACGTAGAGGTGACCCCTGTATCTTATGAAGAACTGTCGAGTACCAACCGGGCGGCAGAAGCCAGCAGCAACATCGTCGATCGGGTGGTGCAGGCACGCAAGATACAGGCCGGGCGCTTTAAAGAGATCAAGGACGTACACTGCAACGCACAGATGCCCAGCCGGATGGTGCGCCAGGTTTGTAAGTTGGATGAGGAGGGCGTTAACTTATTGAAAAAAGCGATGGAACGACTGCAACTCTCCGCCAGGGCTTACGACCGCATCCTGAAAGTGGCGCGCACGGGAGCCGACCTTGCAGGAAGACAGAATATCGGTCTCGAAGACCTGGCGGAGGCGATCAACTACCGGTCGTTGGACCGCGAGGGATGGGCAGGGTAGGGAGTGGAATGCTGAATGCTGACGAGGATTTATACTTCTCCAAGGCAAGAGCCTTTAGGCGTTTGTGAAAATTGCCTGTCTATCGATAAGTAGATAATTACCTAATCT
This sequence comes from Saprospiraceae bacterium, assembly GCA_965222105.1. Taxonomy (GTDB): domain Bacteria; phylum Bacteroidota; class Bacteroidia; order Chitinophagales; family Saprospiraceae; genus CALGLS01. The sequence continues at coordinate 105,236 of CBDCTQ010000074.1, forward strand.
CAGGGGTAAAATTTGTCCGAAGGACAAAACCTACTGTTTCCTATGTGCCTATGTGTTTCAAAACCAACCACCGGAAAATGGTAAAAAATCACAATTCTTGGCTTGTTGCAATATAGCTCACCTCCTTCCATTAGACCCAAAAAGGGTATGGCGCCATCCCCATTTGAATATCCCTCCAAAAAACCCCATCTTAGCGGGAAATTTCCGCTTATGAGAAAATTAAACTTCCTCAAAGAAAGCCTGAAAAACTTTAAAACGATGGGCACCGTCACCCGAAGTTCACCCTTCCTGTGCAAGGAGATGATCGAACCCGTCGATTTTCAACAAGCGGAAGTGATCGTCGAACTGGGTGCCGGCGACGGCGTAGTCACCGAGCACATCCTCCAAAAAATGAAACCGGATAGTCGGCTGTTTGCCTTCGAGGTCAACCCCACTTTTTGCAAGCAGCTCCGTCAAAAATTCCAGGGTGATGAACGTCTGGTGGTGGTCGAAAAATCAGCAGCAGAAGTGACGAATGTACTGGCTGACCACAGCATCCAACAAGCAGATTACATTCTTTCGGCCATCCCCTTCGTCTCCTTGCCCGATGCAGAGGGTTATGAGATCGTCACCACCTGCAAAAACATCCTCAAGGCAGGAGGGCTGTTCATCCAGATGCACTACTCCCTGCTGATGAAGAAAATGTACCAATCCGTTTTTGGAAACGTGGCCATCAGCTTTGTCCCACTCAACCTACCGCCCGCATTCGTATTGGTTAGTGAGAAGCGGTGACTTGTACATGGCCCCCGCTGGTTGAGCGTAGCCGAAACCAGCGTAGCCTCAAAACCAACACAACCGAAACCAACCACCTCCCAAGGTCATTCCCTGATCAATCCCGCATTCATCTGTTCAATCCGTACATCGAGGAAACGGTGCAGCAGCGCTATTTCCTGTTCATAGCTATTGTCGTCGAAATACCAGCGGCTGTCGAGGGGCCATTTGGCGGCATTTCGCGGCAGCTCTGACCGGATCAGCTCATCGCTTTGGCGGATCATCCGTTCGAGATTGGCTTTGGTGAGGATGTTCTGATTTTGGAGTTGATGCCAACGTTGGAGCAGTCGGTCGCGGTAGTTGTAAGTGTTTTGTTGTAACAATCGCCTCAGCAGCACCGACCGGTTGGCCGACATCATTTGTTGGGGCAGGCGGTATTCGTTGTCGCCATCTCTTCCGAGGCCGTGGTCGTAGTCCCAGATGGCGATGCGGAAGGGATGGCGTTGGTTGACTTTGTAGAGGTAAAAATTTTTGCAGAGGCCGTCGGTGTTGTTGGTAAAGAGGAGGAGGAGGTGCCAGTCGACGACGTTGTTGAGGTCTATCCAGTTGCCGATCTGTGCATCGAAGAGGCTGTCGTTGGGGTGGGTCACCAACTCTCTGAATGCCTTGATGTAGGCGGTGTAGTCGGTTTTGTGGATATCCGGATATTTTTGGTGGTAAAAATTGTCGGTAAACTGGGGAGGCGGCATGGTGTCGCGAAATATTTCCGGCCCTTTGAAGATCATGGCCAGAGGAGCGCCTTTGTCGATGTGGAGGGTGCTGACGTCGAGCCGTTCGGAGAGGAGGTAGAGGCCCTGGTACTGGTCGTTGAGGTAGACGACTACGAAAGTTGACTGGGGGGCGACGTGGCGGGGGTTCATCTGGCGGAAAAGATCGTAGGCCAGTTTGTGGCGCATAAAGGTTTTGTCGATGTAGTTGGAGGTGAGTATCCAATCGTCGTCGGTGGGCAGGTCGGCCAGGGGCATTTTTCGGTCGAGGTTGAGGGTAAACGACCATTTGGGGTAACGCATCGACAGCCCTCCGCGCCGTTTAATTTTTCCCGAAAGGACGAAGCGGTCTCCCCGGTAGCGGTAGTCGATCAGGCAGGGGCGTTTAGATTGGGCAACTATGTTTTTTTTGGTAATGATCCGGATCTCGGGCAGCCCACTGTCTGGTGGCGTGCAGGAAACGAAGGCAATCAACCACAGCAATCCCAACAGTTCTGCAATGCTCAGGTTGGATGCGGTGGATTTGCCGGTGTGACGATTTGCCAGCCAGCCAAAAAATGGAGTCCGTAGACAGTTAAGCATCCCTGAAAATAGATAAAGTTTTCGTCAAAAAAGAGGGAGCCGCATAGTATGGGTCATTTTAATGCAAACGAACTGACCAGGGGATAGTGGTCCGATACTTCCTGCCGGATGATGTGATGGTCGATGAGGGGTATGCTTTCGCTAAATAAGATATAGTCGATGCGCAGGGCGGGTATTTTGCCGGCGTAGGTGGTGCCGATGCCCCTTCCTTTTTTGCGAAAGCTGTCGCTTAAACCGTTGCTCAGCAAGCGGTAGGTATACGATTGCGGGGTCTCGTTGAAATCGCCGCACAACACCACGGGGTATGGGCATTGACCAATGTGGTTGCCGATGCGGTGAGCTTGCTGGGCTCTGATCAGCGAAGCGTTTTTGATCTTGCTCATCACTTTGCGAATGTCGAGCCAGGTGCTTTTTTTGCGGAGGTCGGGTTGTTCCAGCACCTTGTTGGCGTCGTCGCTGACCCGGTTCGATTTGAGGTGGACGTTGTACAGACGGATGGTACCGCCGTCGGAGTGTTGGAGGTCGGTGTAGATACATCCGTTGGCGGCTTGATCGGTGTCGAGTATGGCTTTATTGTTCAATGGAAATCTGGAAAATATGGCCAAAGCGTATCCGGGAGGCTGGTAAAAATGGGTGAGCCCCGTCTTGTTTTGAATGGCTTCGATGATGGGCTGGCGGTAGCTGGGCTTCATGGGGAATTCCTGAAAGCAAATCACATCGGCGGAGTATTGCTGAAGGAGTTGTAATATTTTTGTTTTGGTGCTTTTATCTTTTGTAAAATCGTAGAAAGCCCGGCAGTTGAAGCTCATCACCTGGAGCGTTTCGGCAGGGGTTGGGGTTGGGGCCTTGCTATTGAAGTTGATGATGCCTGTGATGGCATTCCACGAAAGTGCCATACAACCGATGCTGAACAGGCAATAAGCGTTTTTGGTGCTCAACCAAAAAAGGGCAAACAAGATGTGCAATACCAACAATCCCGGAAAAGCCATTCCAAAAAAAGAGAGGAACCAGCCATAGCGGGGCGGAGCATAGGGCGCCAGCAAGGCCAGCAGGGTGGCTAAAATGGTCAACAGATTGAGCCATTTGATGAGGTTCCTGAATCGGTTCATCCGTGTTTCTTAGTGCTGCATGGTATTTTTGAATTGGAATTCCGGGGGTGTAGAACTGGCTTTTATTTCTTACTGGCTTTAAACAGAAACTCCTTTTCTTCGTCGGTCAGGCTGTCGTAGCCGGTCTGTTTGATCTTGTCGAGGATGGCGTCGAGCTGTTCCTGATGCGAGAGGTCGACTTCCCGGTCGGAGGCGGCGTGGCCACGGGCAAAACCCTTGTTTTTGTAGGCCACTCTGACCTTTCGGGCGGGTTTGCTTTTCTTGTTGCTGGAAAGGTTCTGGAAAAAATGGACGATCTTATTCCAGGTGTTGTTGATGGGCTCTGAAAGGTCTTTGCCCTGCCGGAGTTGATAGACAAAAAGCCATCCCATAAAGGCCCCTCCCAGGTGGGCAAAGGCGCCGCCTGAATTGACATTGCCGGCGGTGGCGACAACGTCTAAAAACACCAACACAGCCACGATGTACTTCAGTTTGACCGGCCCGATGAGGATCAGATGCATCGAATAGTCGGGGGCAAGCACCCCCGATGCCATCACAATGGCCATCACCCCTGCCGATGCCCCCAAAGCCCAGGAGCCTATCCCATATACTTCGGGGGGCAATAGGTTGGCCGACAAAAAATACGCAATGCCTCCCACGATCCCCCCCAGCAGGTAAATGGGCAGAATGCGTTGATTGCCGATGAGGTCGCCCACAATACGGCCAAACCAATACAAAAACAGCATGTTGAACAGGATGTGCATAAAGCCCTCATGCAAAAACATGCTGGTGATGATGATCCAGGGATGCATCAACACGTACTTGATGTCGGATGACATGCTCAGCCACTGAATAAAGGTGGTGTACGCATTTTCGGCCTGACCGTGATAGGAAAAGACATATACCAAATTGACCAGCAAGTATACCCCTACATTGACAATGATGAGCCGGGTGACCATATTGCCGTAACTGAACTGCCGCTTGACGTCGTCCCAAATAGAGGTTAACATAACTCCAAAGTTATAAACTTACACACTTATATACAAGTTTTGTTAATAAGCGAGTAGGAAAGGCGGAAGGGGTGGAAGGCAATTTCTTCCTCACCGTCGCAACCAATACATTACCATTAGAAATCCAAAAATAGCCCCCCCGACGTGAGCAAAATGAGCAATATTCTGACCAAAGATCGAAATACCGGTAAACCCGCCCAACAGATCCAAAGCCAACAATCCTGGAATAAAATATTTCGCTTTAATAGGTATGGGAACGAAAATTAAAGCCAGTTTCGCATTGGGAAATAGCAGGCCATAACCTACCAAAACCCCATATAAGGCGCCAGAAGCACCCACCACTGGAATGTTTGCTGTCCAGTACGGGGAGCCGAAAAAGTTCATTTCAATATACGTAGCCAGTATATGAATGGCGATGGCCCCAAATCCGGCTATGAAATAAAATTTTAAAAACTTGTTGGAACCCCAACTTGCTTCTAAAGGAGGCCCAAACATAAACAGCCCAAACATATTAAAAAACAAGTGCATCAAATCGCCGTGCATAAACATATGTGTAACGATTTGATAAGGCTTGAAGTAAACAGAGCCTGGATAAAACATGGCCAATATATTCCTTTGCCACTCCATAAACCGCGAGCCATCAGGACGAGAAGCCAGCTCGCTAAATATTTCTGGTGAAACATCTCCAAAAAATGCCATACTGGCAACAAATACCAGAATATTGATAATGATCAGGTGTTTTACAACGTCTGTAATTTGGTACATAAACAACTAAATGAATATTGTTGGATAATAGTTGGGTAAAAGTATCAAATTTTGACGCTTTATTCGACAAATAACTGGAAGCGGAAGATTTAACATAGAGTAATAGCAGAATAACGTTCCCTCACTCATCATCGATCAAACACCTTCTCCAGCTCCGACAACTCATAAGTCAAAAAGCATTTTTTCCCGGAAGGGCTGGTATAGGGGTTGGAACAGGCAAAGAGCTTGTCGATCAGCTCCTGCATTTCGGCTTCGGTGAGTGGTTTGCCCTTTTTGATGGCTGCGCTGCGGGCCAGGGTGGCGGCTATTTTTTCGGACAGGTCGGCCTGTGGGTCCAGGTTTTGTTTATACTGGTCGATGAGGCTGTCGATTAGTTCCTGGTGGTTGAGACTGGGGAGATTGGCTGGGGTGCCGTGGATGACGAAGTCGTGTTTGCCAAATTCTTCCATGTCAAACCCGAGGGCTTTGATCTGAGGGAGGAGTTGGCGGACGATTTCTGCATCGGCCACGGTGGCGGTAACGTTGATGGGGAACATTTCTTTTTGGCTCAGGCCCTTTTTCGACTCCATCGACTGGAGGAACCGCTCGTAAAGAATGCGTTCGTGTGCATGTTGTTGGTTGATCAGGACGTATCCCGATTTGATCTGGCTGATGATGTAGCAGCCGTGTACCTGATAGGGTTTTTTCTGTGGTTTGGAAAAGCTCCCCGTTTCGTTCCGATGGCTATCGGGGTCGGGGGTATCTGTCCATTTGCTTTCGATGGTGAGAGGTTGCGGATCGGGATTATCAAAGGCGTCGAGGCCCTCGTAGAGTTTTTGCCAGTTGGCTTTGTTGGAGGCGTGGTTGGGGTTGGTTTCGGTGGGGGCTTTTTTGCCGGAAGGCTTGTTGTGGGCAGGAGTTGGGTTGGAAGGTCTGCCGGGGCGAGGCGGCAGTTCGGTTCCGAAGTTGACGTTGGCATCGAAGTCGAGGGTGGGTGTAACGGCTTGTTGGGCCAGGGCGTGGCGGATGGCTACTTTGAGGTAGTTGTAGAGGAGGCGATCGTCGTCGAATTTAATTTCCTGTTTGGTGGGGTGAACGTTGATGTCGATGCGGGCGGGGTCGATGTCGAGGTAAAGGACGTAAAAGGGGTGTACTCCTTTGGGGAGCGACTCGGCGTAGGCACCGACGATGGCGTGGTGGAGGTAGTGGTTTTTGATGAACCGGTTGTTGACAAACAGGTATTGATCGCCGCGGGACTTGCGGGCGTATTCGGGTTTGCCGACGTAACCATTGAAGGTGACCACGTCGGTGGTTTCTTCTACCTTGACGAGGTGTTTGTTGGCGTTGTTGCCGAAAATTCCAACAATGCGTTGTCGGGGGTTGCCTTTCGGCAAATGGTAGACCTCTTTGTCGTTGTGGTGCATGGAGAGGAATAGGTCGGGATTGGCGAGGGCTATGCGGGTGAATTCGTCGTTGATGTGCCGCATTTCGACGGTGTCCGATTTGAGGAAATTGCGGCGGGCGGGTACGTTGAAAAACAGGTTTTTGACCGACAGGGTGGTGCCGGCGGCGCATTGGCAGGCTTCCTGTGTTTTGACTTCCGACCCTTCGACGACGATGCGGGTGCCGAGCTCCTCGGCGTGCTTCCGGGTTTTGAGTTCCACATGTGCTATGGCGGCTATGGAGGCGAGGGCTTCGCCGCGGAAGCCCATCGTGCGGATGGCGAAGAGGTCGTTGGCTTGTTTGATCTTGGAGGTGGCGTGGCGCTCGAAGCTCATCCGGGCATCGGTTTCCGACATGCCGCAGCCGTCATCGATAACCTGGAGGAGGCTTTTACCGGCGTCTTTGACGATGAGCTTTACCTGGGAGCTGCCGGCGTCGATGGCGTTTTCCATTAGTTCCTTGACCACCGAGGCAGGGCGTTGGATGACTTCACCGGCGGCGATCTGGTTGGCGATGGAGTCGGGGAGTAACTGTATGATGTCGGACATGTTGATTTGCTATTGGCTGCCGGATCGAGGTTTCATTCCAACAACTGAATGATCCGGGGCAAATATACGGTGAGCAACACATAAGTCAAACCAAACAGCACCACTATTATGGCCAATAGCAGCATATTGGTGCGAAACATGCTGGTGCGGCCACTTCCTTTTCGCGCCTGGTACTTTTTGCGAAAGCCGGTGGAGATCCGTTCTTTGATGGCATCGGGGTCGCCTTCCTGGGCGCGGCGGGCCAGTTGGAGTCGTTTTTCCAGGTCTTCCTTTTTGGGGTCGTAGTGGCGGGGGTGGTACTGGAAGCGTTGGTGCTTGGGTCGTTTGAAGAAACTCATTAAGGCCATGACGGAATTTTTTTGGTTAACCTTCAGTAGAATAAAGATGCTGTTGGGCTTGGTTTTGATGGATGGATTCTTACAAAGATTGGTTTTTCCCCTAAAAAACCCAGGCTTTGACGCAATTTTTCTTCTCCCTTTTCCGAAATACTATTGATGTTATAAATATTTGTTATATTGACTATTTATTTATCTCACCTATTTTTCCACACGTTATGCACATCAAATCCTTTATTTTCCCGATCCTGTTTTTCCTTCCCAATTACCTTTTCTCCCAAAGCAGTCCCTTTATCCACGTCGACCAATTCGGTTATTTCACCAATGCCGTCAAAGTGGCCGTCATCAGTGATCCACAGGTTGGATACAATGCCGGCGACAGCTTTACACCTTCTGCCCTGATGGAAATCCGTGATGCCACGACCGATGCCATCGTTTTCTCCGCTGCTCCCGCCATCTGGGACAACGGCAATACCCACACCCAGTCGGGTGACAAGGGCTGGTGGTTCGACTTTTCCAGCTTCACTACCCCCGGTAGTTATTACGTCTACGATCCGGATAACGACGAAAGCTCCGCCGAATTCGACATCAACGACCAGGTCTACGACGAAGTGCTGAAAGCCATCAGCAGAGCCTTTTTTTACAACCGCTGCTATCAGGCCAAAAACGCTCCTCACGCCGAAACGGGCTGGACCGACGGCACCTCCTTCGCACAAGACGCCAATACCAAATACATCTATGACCCCGACAACGCCAGCCTCGAAAAAGACCTCATCGGAGGATGGTTCGATGCAGGCGATTACAACAAATACGTCACCTTCACCCTCGGCACCCTACACAACCTTCTGTGGGCTTATCAGGAAAGCCCGGCTGTTTTTACCGACGCCTGGAACATTCCCGAATCGGGCAACGGCATTCCCGACATCATCGACGAAATAAAATGGGAGCTGGACTGGCTCCTCAAAATGACCAATACCGACGGTTCCGCACACATCAAAATGGGCAGTGCCAACCACAGCGAAAACTCGGCCGCACCCCCCAGCGCCAATACCGATCCCCGCTACTACGGCCCCACCTGCACTTCGGCTTCCATTACCGTAGCCTCCGTATTTGCGCATGCCGCCATTGTGCTGGGAGACTTTTCCAGCCTGACCACCTACGCTCAAACCCTCGAAACCAAAGCCGAAGATGCATGGGCTTATGTGCTGCCATTTCTCGACGATAATACCCTCGAAACGGATTGTGACAACGGAAGTATCGTCTCCGGTGATGCCGATCTCGATTCCGATGCCCAATACGAAGCCGCCCTCGGCGCCGCCATCTATTTGTTTGCCTTAACCGGTGATGCCACCTACCATCAATACGTCATCGACCATATCGACGATGCTTATCCGATGAACAGCGGCGACTGGAACAACTACCGCAACTCCATCCAAAGTGCCCTCCTGTACTACACCACCCTTTCGGGAAATGACCCCCTCATCGAAAGCGACATCCTCAACTCCATAACGACGGCTGTGACCAACAATTGGAACGACTATTTTGGATTCTCGTCAGCCGATCTTTACCGCGCCTATATGCCCGGCTGGACCTACCACTGGGGCAGCAACCGCCCCAAGGCAAACTTTGGCAACCTCAACCATATGCTTCTGACCTATGGCATCAACCCCGGTTCTGCTGCCGACTACGAGCTGAAAATGACCGAACAAATGCATTATTTCCACGGCGTCAACCCGCAGGGAATCGTCTACTTGTCCAATATGTACGACAAGGGTGGGGAGCATTGCGTCAACGAAATCTTCCACCTCTGGTATGCCGACGGTACCGACTGGGACAATGCCCTCACCTCCCTCTATGGCCCGGCTCCGGGTTACATCTCTGGAGGCCCGAATGCGAACTACAATGCCGATGTATCGCTCGAACCGCCTTTCAACCAACCCCTTCAAAAAAGCTACCTCGACTGGAACACCGGTTGGCCCGAAAATTCGTGGGAGGTCACCGAACCGGCCATCTACTACCAGGCGGCTTATCTCCGTTTGCTCTCCGGCATCAACGCCGACATCCCGGTACCGGTAGAGTGGCTGGACCATCCGCGTGCAACGATTGTTGGAGATGATGTACGCATCGACTGGTCGACCGCCACCGAATCGAACAACGACCATTTTGTCGTAGAACACAGCCTTAATGGAAAGACCTTTGTTCCTCTCAGTACCGTTGCTGGAAAAGGCGACACAGAGCTCACTCAGTCCTATCGCTTTTTTCACCGAAAGGTAGGGGCAGGACATCATTATTACCGGATCAAACAGGTAGATCACGACGGCTCCTATCAGTACAGCCCCATGATGTCGGTACGGGTTCGCCCCAAAACGGAATGGCAGCTTTACCCCAATCCGGTTGCCGATCAATTCACCCTGACGGAAGAACTATCCGATTATTTTCTGAAAATTTATAACAATAATGGCACGCAAGTGTATGTCGGCCATTTTACCGGCACCACCCATATCGTCAACACCCACCATTTACCGAAAGGGGGGTACTTTGCAAAAATAGGCGACATCCGAAACGGAGAAATAACCGTTTTGAAATTTGTGAAGTAGGCATATCGTCGTACTTTTGTATGGAGATGACCTTGCTGTAATAGATCAGCACTTGCTCTCCTTCAAGTTAAATCAAAATATTATGACCAGATACCTCTTGTTGCTTTTCACAATCCTGGTGTCGCTCCCGCTCATCGCCCAGGAAGAAACCGACACCAACGATGATTTCGACCTTTACGACGCCTCTATGATCGAAGACGGCTATGTTGACCCCGAGTTTCTGGCCGACCTCCTCACCGAAACCACCAAAACCGACCGCGACAAAGCCGAGGCCATCTTCCACTGGATCACCCACAACATCGAATACAACTACAAGCTCTACGAAGATTTCCGCTCCGGCGAACGCGACAAACGCAAAGGCAAACGCATCCGCCGCTCCGAGATGCCCGAACACAACGCCAAAAAAGTAGCGCAGACCCTCAAACACCGCAACGGTATCTGCGAAGACTATGCCCTGCTGTTTCAGACCCTTTGCGAAGCGGCAGACCTGGAAGCACAGGTCGTCAAAGGCTATATCCGCATCGATCCGGCCAAGCTGCGCAGTACGGGCGAAAAACACGTGTGGAACCTCGTAAAGATCGACGGCAAATGGGAAGCCATCGACGCCACCTACGGCGCTGGTTACCTCGACCAGTACAACGACTTCGTATTCGATTACGACGACAATTACTTCCTTGCGGAAAAAACGCTCTTCAGCATCAACCACCTCCCCCGCGACACCAGCCACCACCTCCTCGACACCGTTATGACGCGCACCCAATTCAAATCGCTCCCCATCATCGGGCGGGGTTATTTCGATTTCGAGGTCACTGAGTTCGACCCCTTCAACGTGATGCAAGAGGTGAAAATGGGCGAGGAGTTTGTCATCTATTTCAACTCTCCCAAGCGGATCAGCCAATTTACCATTTACAAAGACAAAGAGGAGGAAAACCAGATCGTCAAACGACTAAAGGAAGGCGACCACTACACCATTACCATTGATTCTAACAATATGAAGACGGGTCGCATTATGCTCTTCGGCGATGGGCAGCTCATCGCTGCATTCCGGCTGATGGTGAAGCGGTGATCTACCTTCACTTCGTTCCGGCAGACGAGCCTGTTTACCGACAGGTAGATTTGCTGATTTGCTAATGATTGATGTGTTGATGATTGAATCGTTCGTCGCGGCCCGCCTGTCGGCCGGCAGGTTTGTAACCGAGATGCTCCGCTAAGTTGATTTGCTAATATACTGATGTGTTGATCAAGCTTGCGGCGTGGTCCAGCATCAAAAATCAGCAAATCAAAAACGTTTTCTCCTGGCCTTAATGATCTCCCGTTTGTTGAAGCGTTTTTTGTCGTCGATCAGTTTTTCGATCAGGTCTTCCCGGCCCATTTTGATGAGTTTTTCGCGGATGCGGCGGTGGTTTTCCCGTTTGTACCAGAAAAAAAACAGGTGTTGGTTTCGTTTTTCCGCTTTGGTACGGGCGGTGTATACCGGTTTGAGGGTGTAGGGATGTACGCCGGTGTAGTAGATGATGGTGGCCACCGTCATGGGGGTAGGGGTAAAGTCCTGGACCTGTTCGAGTTGGAAGCCCATGTCTTTGGTTTCGGCGGCGAGGTTGGCCATTTCTTCTTCGGTGGAGCCGGGGTGGCTGGATATGAAGTAGGGGATGAGGGGTTGGTTGAGGCCGTGTTTTTTATTGTAGTGTTCGTACTTTTTTTTGAAGGCGTGGAAGTGTTTAAACGAGGGTTTGCGCATCACGCGGAGGGTAGCGTCGGAGGTGTGTTCGGGAGCCACTTTCAGTCGGCCACTCACGTGGCGGCACACCACCTGTTCCATATATTCGTCGAGGCTGCCGTCGTGGTTTTTATTGTAGGTTTCGGTGAGCAGGTCGTACCGGATGCCGCTACCCACGAATGCTTTTTTCACCTTTGGGTGGGCGTCTACTTTTCGGTACAGCTCCGTCATGGGTTTGTGGCTGGTGTCGAGGTTGCTGCATATCACGGGGTGAATACAGGAGGGGCTCACGCAGCGGTCGCAGATTTCCTGCACCTTTCCTTTCATCCGGTACATATTGGCCGAGGGGCCGCCCAGGTCGCTGATGTAGCCTTTAAAATCGGGCATCTGGGTTACCATTTTCACTTCTTTAAGGATGGACTCCTCCGAGCGGCTAGCGATGAATTTTCCCTGGTGGGCCGAAATGGTGCAGAAGCTGCAACCGCCGAAGCAACCCCGGTGCATGTTGACCGAAAATCGGATCATCTCGTAGGCGGGCACCGAGCCCCGTTTGTCGTATTTGGGGTGGGGCATGCGGGTGTAAGGCAGGTCGAAGGAGCGGTCGATCTGAGTCTCCGTCATTGGTGGGTAGGGTGGGTTGACGATGAGTCGGCTTTCACCAATATCCTGGATGATGCGTCGTGCCTGCACCTTGTTGGATTCCTGTTCTACGATCTTGAAGTTGGCGGCGAAAGCGATCTTGTCGCGAAGGCATTTTTCGTGGGAGTGGAGGTGTACGTCTATCCAGTTTTTATTGCGGGGCAGGGTCGTGTATTTGTCTTGTTGGAAAGCCGTCTGGGGGATGGTGGTCAGCGAGTCGAAGGGCACTCCTTTTTTCAGCAGCCGTATGGTTTCCCGCAAGGGGAGTTCGCCCATACCGTATACCAGCAGGTCGGCGCCGCTCATCTGGAGTATGTTGGGAAAGAGTTCGTCTTTCCAGTAGTCGTAGTGGGTCACCCGGCGGAGGGAGGCCTCGATGCCGCCGATGAGTATGGGCACATCGGGGAAAAGCTGTTTGAGTATTTTGGTGTAAACCACCACGGCGTAATCGGGTCGGAAGCCAGCATCTCCGCCGGGGGTGTAAGCATCGGTAGAGCGGCGGCGGCGGGCGGCGGTGTAGTGGTTGACCATAGAGTCCATACATCCCGAGGTCACGCCAAAAAACAGCCGGGGGCGCCCCATTTTTTTAAAATCGCGTAGGTCGTCCTGCCAGTTGGGTTGGGGTACGATGGCTACGCGAAGCCCCTCGTCTTCGATGATACGCCCAATCACCGCCGTGCCGAATGCCGGATGGTCGACATAGGCATCGCCGGAGAGGAGGACGACGTCGAGGTCGGCCCAGCCACGTGCTTCCACCTCCTTGCGGGTGATGGGGAGCCAGTCGGTGAGGGGGCGGCGGGTTTGCATTTGGTAAAGATACGGTTATTTTTTGGGTGCTTTTGGAGTGGGCGGAATTTTTCGCCACGGAGGCTCTAAGACACTAAGTTGCACGGAGATGTTTTTTGCGAAACTTCGTACCCCTCCCATTTCGACAGTTATCTGGACGGGATCGGGACAAACTGTGTCTTTGCGGTTATTCCTGTCCCAAACTTGCTTCGGGGACGGCAACGATTTCCGCTCTGAATCGTGATGAGGCGGTGTTTCCGATTCCTTCAACTTCTTTTTCCTTCCAAATGCTCATCCAGCAAGCTATTTTTAAGCTGAAATATCAAAATATTACATATAAAACGAGTATATTTGCATTATTCACCACATTCATTCACCACCAAAAACTGCATTTCATGAAAAATTTGCCCCCCCCCCCCCCGCAAACTTAACTTAGTAATCAGCTTACTCCTCCTCATGTGGCACGTCTCGTCAGCACAATCGGTTCAGGAATGCGCAACTCCTTTGATGCCTCCCGGCAATCTGTGCGACCCCTATCTTCACCAGGCCAATGATGATGGGCCGTTTTATGTCAGAATCAAGGTACGGACCGTAACAAAAACAGATGGTTCCGACGGCCTTACCAACGCTGAAGTAGAGCAGGCACTCCGACTGCTCGATGAAGCTTTCAACCCCCACAATATATACTTTGTCTGGGATGGCATTGACGACCCCCTTAAAGATACGGAAAAATGGGAGTCACATGGACACATTGACCAGATTCCCTATGTGGAGCCGGGATACATCGTTTTACTACTCGGACCTCCACATCCCGGAACCTCTGCTTCAAATGGAAAAGCCTTGGGAGTCCCGGGCACGGCTCTTAGTGTGCAGGGATCCTATTTTGATTTTCCACACACAACTGCATCGTTATCGTCTATCCTTCCTCACGAAGTTGGACACTGTCGTGGATTATATCATGTACATGGTCAAAGTGACTGGCCAAATGGAAATAATGGACCTGAATGCATCGATGGCTCTACCAGCGAGACGGCTGGCGATTGTATTTGTGATACACCGGCCTGGGTTAATTCCACTATCAATAATTCGTATATAACATATCCAACTTGTCAACTCAATGAGGTACTTGAAGAAGAAACATCCGGCTGCCCTTCAGGCTATTATTACAATCCTGATGTAGGTAACCTTATGTCGCTATTTCATCCTGACTGTCGAAAACATTTCACCCTCGAACAAGGCAAACGCATGCGAAACGTCCTGGGCACACCCGATGAAATCATTCCAACCCTAAATCTCAATGTGGACCGTCTATATGACCTAAAAGAATGCATCGTACCAGCAGAAGTAATTGAAAGAAGATGAAAACGTAGTCTGGGACGGAAGCATGTTCCCTCCCAATGGCGAAAAAATAATCGACTCCTATCTGGAAATACAACCAGGTGCCACGCTGACCATTCAGTCGGATGTGACCGTGCGGTTTGGGCGGAAAAGTAAAGTGGTTATTAAGCCCGGAGGAAAACTGATTTTGAATGGTACCCTCACCTCCAAAGACCTCCCCGGCTTTATAAATGAACCCTGGAAAGGCGTCGAAGTATGGGGCAACCGCGAACAACACCAATACCTCATCGGAGGGCAATACTACCAGGGATATTTCAAAAGCAACCCCGGCGCTGTGATCGAAAACGCCGAAGTCGGGCTGCAACTCTGGGGACCTCACAAAATTTTTTACAATGACTTCTGTGAAGGAAGCCTCGAACCCGGCACCGGAGGCATCGCAGAATGTAACGGCACCAATTTCCACAACAACCGCCTGGGGGTGGATATAAGATCGTACAGCAATTTTTCTCCCGTCGACCAGCAGCCCAGACCTTACCGGGCTACCTTCTACGATTGCGACTTCACCACTGATATCACCTACCCCCACACAGAAAATATGACGGCCTTCGTAAATATATACTTTGCAGATGGCCCGCGATTTAAAATTTGCGATTTCAACAGTAATTACACTCCGCCCCAGGTGACTTCCAGTCGACATGATTATGGCTTTGGCATTCTGGCCTCCAATTCGACTTTCTCGGTCACCGGTACATGCCCCATACCCATCAGGCCCTGCCCTACGGACTACCTCCGATCCACTTTCAGCGGACTGGGCTACGGCATTTCTACGGCACCATCGTCGTCCTCTTTTAAACCTTTCAGAGTGCAGCACTGCGATTTTTCCAACTGTTATGTCGGCCTCCAAAACCTGGGCGTGGGCGACGGCGTCGTACTATTCAATGAATTCTACCTCGGGCAAGTACCTAATTCCAACGTCTCCTCCGCCCAGCAAGTAGGGATCTACAACGCCAACACCATCCTGGGAATGGTCATCGAGGAAAACAAATTCCTACCCCAGAACAGCCCCCAAACCCTGGTCACCACCGGCATCAGTTGCCACAACATTGGCGCCTTCTCCAACACCATACGCAGCAATGAATTCGACGACCTCAACATCGGTAACGGAGCCTCCGGCATCTGCGCCGACGACGATTCAGGCCTCCAATACGAATGCAACACCAACACCAACGTCACCACCCACGACTTCCTGATATGCAGCGATGAGGGCAACTCCCGGATCGGTAATCCACAGGGGTTTTTGGATGAAGACCTCAACCCAATAGCCACCGGCAACACCTTCTCCAACACCAGCCTCAGCGCATCAGGAGATTTTAACAATACGGAGACGGCCAACCCGATCGACTATCATCACAAAATAAACGGAGGGACAGCGGAAATACCGGATCAGTACGCTGGGTTGGACGAGTTGGTGCCTTCCGACCCTAACCCGTGTGATATAAATTATACAGAAGGCTTTACCGAACCCGGCGATGCATCCCTCCAAAAAAGCGCCTTTTATAATCACCGCTCTGGCCGTGCCATCGCCAAAACCAATTACGAAGCAGCCATCGCTGCCAACAACACCTCCCTGGCCGCCCAATATGCCCGGGAAATGGCCCAACACCGCCGGGGCATGGACGCCAACGGCCTGGAAGTAATGCGGTTCAATGCCCTGGACACCCTGACCTGGCACCGCGATACCGTCCGAACCTGGCTGTCGAATATAGAACGATACCCCACCGAGGTAATGTTGGCCCTCGACTACCTGGAAGATGCCGACAAGGCCAGGGCCGATTCTGTACTGACCAACATCCCCGGCAAGTTTGCCCTCCAACCGGAGCAGGTAACCGATCTGGCTTACATCGATTCGTTGTTTGACATCTTCTCGGTTCCTTTCCCACGCCTATTGAGTGCAGATGAACGAATCAGGCTGACCGACATTGCCGATCAGGAAACCGTCATAGCCAGCAACATTGCCAAAAGTCTGTTATCGGAAACCACCAATGCCCACGACCTAAAACTTTGTTACGATCCGGGAATCTGGGGCGGCGCATCGGAATACAAGCAAAAACAAGCGACGGTTTACCCAACCGATAAGATACGGGTGTACCCCAACCCCTCTGACCAAACAGTCGTCTTCGGTATCCTTTCGGAAAACACGGTCGTCCAGATCATCGATGTGAAAGGCCGGTTATTGTGGCAAAAAGAAGCAGATCGCGCCGAACGCCTTGTTTGGAACAACTCCGGCCACCCTGAAGGCATTTACTTTTACCGCATCCTCAGCAATGGGGCGTCCATCCAGGATGGCAAGCTGGTGATACAGCGATAAGCCATGAATGAACTATAGTAATAGAATTTGGTGTTTCACAGATGATGTTTGGTTGGCGGGCAGATTTCCCACTTCTTGCCTGCCGTTAGGCATGGCAGGGGATTAAGGGGCGGGGCAGCAAAAAACCAAACATCATCTTTCACAATTTTGCAACCCTATTGTTATGACTTTTAATATAGAAAAAAAACATGTTTCTTCAGTGGGTACAAAAGACATACTTCTCCGACTATTTTTGAGCGTTGTAGCATTTTTGTTTTTTACAGCAAGCAACCACGCCCAACCCGGCTTCAACAAATGGTTCGACTTCGACATCGCGGCCAGCTTTCACAATGTGACATTGAAAGAGGACACTCTTATAATCGTCGGCACCACCAAAAACCCAGCTACCAATAAATGGGGATTGCTTTTCGTCAAAATGGATACTCTGGGGAATATCATCAACTCCAAACTCCATATGGACAGCACAGGGTATCAATATGCTTTTGAGGCGGGATACGCTATTATCCCGACTTTAGATGGAGGGTATGCTATGACGGGAATTGTTTTTGAGTTGTTCCATGCCTTTTTGTTGAAAACGGATATAAATGGTAATGTCGAATTTGTCAAACAATACAGCGATACTACTTCTAATACCATTAGACCAAGAAAGCTAATTGAATTGAGCGATGGATTTTTAATCGCAGGTCAAATGCAACGAACCAATTTTCGAAATGACTGGTACCTCACCAAAACCGACCCCCAGGGCAACGCCCTGTGGCATAAGTACTATGGCGAGACCGACCTCAATGAATCACTTGGCAACATCATCCAACTGGAAGAGAACCGGTTTGTTTTGTGTGGTAGTAAAAGAAATTCTTCCCCCCCCTATGACGATGAAGACAAAACCTGGGCCTGGATCATGGAAGTAGATAGTTTGGGTGAAACAGTTTGGGAGTGGCTCAGCGAACCAAAGGTAGAAGGTTTTGTACCCAATATTCTTTCTCTTCCAAATGGTGACTGGCTTTATAATACCTGGGCAGTAGAATATCCTACCTCTAATTCTTTCAGGCTAACCAACAAGGTGATCCGAAGAGATCAGGACTTTGACCTCATTTGGGAAAAAATCCTCAGCCCTACTTCTTATCAGACCAATGCTTCCCGTGGATTGGCCCCTACTCCCGACGGTAACTATGTCGTCTCGGCCAGTTGGATACTTCCCGTAGCCCCCAATCCGCCTTTCCCCACCCCGCCGCTTTACATCCCCGGCTGCCTCACCAAGCTGAGTCCTGACGGCGACAGCCTCTGGCAGCGCTGCGACACGGTGGATATGGCCGTGCCTACACGCGATCACCGCTACGGCGGTATGGTAGTACTGCCCAGCGGCAGCATCGTGGCTGTAGGAAATTTCGACGAACAAACCACCAGCAAGGTATGGGCATGGGTGGTGAAGGTCGACAAAGACGGATGTCTCGAAGAGCTTTGTGTGACGACAGGCATCGACGACTTGCAATCGAATCAGGGTGTACACGTTTTCCCCAATCCGTCCAACCGGTTCGTCACTTTCCGACTGCCCGCCTGGACAACCGATACCACTATCGAAGTGATGGACGCCGGGGGACGGGTAGTGTGGCAGCAACAGATGACTGCCGATGCCGTGGTTTGGGAGCATGGGCATTTGCCGCAGGGGGTTTATTTTTATCGCATTTTTCAGCAAGGCGAGTCCATCCAGGAGGGTAAGGTGGTGGTGGGGCGGTGACACAAAAAAAGCCCCACAGATAAATCCTGCAAGGCCTTTTCAAGTAATCGGTTTGGGTTAAATCATTCTTTCTCGATCTCGAAGATAAAGGTCAATTTTCCGCATTGTTTGTCGGGAGCGGTATAGTCTCTTTCAAAACGGTATTGTTGAGCCACTTCAAGTGCTTTGCGCAAAACGGAAGTCGTGCGAATGGTAGAAGCGGCTTTGTTGTACTTGGAGTAAACGACCCGCCCGTCGCGGTTCACACAGAGGTCGATGACGATCTTGCCTTCTTCTTTGGTAACTTTTTTTACGTCGGCTCGGTATACGACTTTCCGGTTGAAGAGGCCGTCGCCGGGGAAATCGCCTACGGAAGTGCCGCTATCGGTTTTGCCCGAAGTGGCATCGGTTCCACCTTCGGCTGCCTGGCCGCCACCGCTGTTGGTGTTGTTGGTTTTGCCG
Source organism: Saprospiraceae bacterium (assembly GCA_965222105.1). Classification (GTDB taxonomy): domain Bacteria; phylum Bacteroidota; class Bacteroidia; order Chitinophagales; family Saprospiraceae; genus CALGLS01. The sequence continues at coordinate 124,124 of CBDCTQ010000074.1, forward strand.
TCCTGCTTTTTGTCCGACGACTTACCGGTTTCCTTTTTGGAGGGTGTGCGGGTGCGCTTTCGCTTGGGCTTGGTGCGGGTGGGTTTGCGTGGTTTGGGATCGGGTTTGACCACCACTTTCTTGGGCTTCTTTCTGGGCTGTTCCACCTTTTCTTTGGGTTTTTCCGGGCTGGTGCGCACGGGCGGATTGGGGTCGGGGCTGGTCACCACGGGGGCTCTTTCCGGCTTGGGTTCGGGTTCGGGTTTGGTCTCTGGCTCTGGCTTGGCCTCTTCCACTACGGGTTCGGGTACGGTTTCGGTTTCTTCCACGGCTTCATCGGTAGTGGTTTCCACTTTTTTCTCGGCGTCGAGTTCTTCTTTTTTATCTCCTTCGGCCGATTTTTTGGAAGAGCTTTTAAAATCGGTAAATTGTATTTCTACAAATTGCTTGGGTTCCATATCGGGCTTGTCTTCCCTTGTCAGGAAAGGAAATAGCATTAGCAAAACGATCAATGCGTGGACTGCTAAGGAAAAACTACGGGCTTTCCGTTGGTTTGTTTTTTCGCTAAGAGAAATGGTGCTGGTAGTCATAATTCAACATTTTTGGTGCTCATTCAACACACCTTAGAGGCCAAATCCAGTGGCCGGTTTAAGAAAAAGGCGTTTTTTAACAAAATCTTAGGAAATAGCCCACTTCTCCCTATTTTAGGAGTTGGTAATAAGTAAGGTGCGCAAAATGATGAGCCATCAGGTGCGTAGATTATTTTTTTCCAATTACCTTAGCCCATTTCAATGACCATTGCTGTAAATACCCGTTTCCTCATCGCCAACCGGCTCGAAGGCATCGGCTGGTACTCCTACGAGCTGTTGAAGGAAATGGTGGCCCAACATCCCGACGATGAATTCCTCTTTTTCTTCGATCGGCCCTATCCCGACGAGTTTATTTTTGGGCCCAATGTGCGGGGGTATGTTCTTCGCCCTCCGGCCCGGCATCCGGTGTTGTGGCTGGCGTGGTTTGAGTGGTCGCTGGCCCGCGCCCTCCGGAGGCATCGGGCAGATGTATTGCTGTCGCCCGATGGTTATTTGTCGTTGCGCAGCCCGGTGAAAACGGTGATGGTCACCCACGACATTGCCCATGTGCATTTTCCGGGGCAGGTCGGCTTTTTCACCCGGAAATACTACGACTATTTCGTACCCAGGTTTTTGAAGCGGGCCGATGCGGTCATCACCGTTTCGGAGTTTACCAAAAGGGATATTCTGGCGCATTATCCAGTTGAACCAAAAAAAATTCATCCCATTTACAATGGTTGCCGAAGTGGCTTTGTTCCCCTTTCGGAAAAGGAGAAAGCGGCTGTACGCCAACAATATGCCGGGGGGCAGCCGTACTTTTTTTACGTTGGAGCAATTCAACCGCGCAAAAATGTACATAGGCTGATCGGGGCGTTCGACCGGTTCAAAGAACAGACCGGCTCTCCTATGAAGTTGCTGATCGGTGGAAGACTTGCCTGGCAGACCGGCGAGGTCACTCATGCTTATAACAATGCTGTTCACAAATTGGATATTTCCTTTTTGGGCTACCTCAACCACGAAGAGGTACCCCGGTTGATGGGGGCAGCTTTTGCGCTGACCTATGTGTCGCTTTTCGAGGGGTTTGGGTTGCCGCTGGTGGAGGCTATGTATTGCGAAGTGCCATTTATTACCGCCGATGTGTCGTCTATGCCGGAGGTGGCGGGGTCGGCAGGGCTATTGGTTCCTCCTCATGATGTGGAGGCGATTGGGGAGGCCATGGTAAGGTTGTACAACGATCCGGATTTGTATCGGCAGCTTTTGGAGAGTGGGCGGGAAGAACGGGGGCGGTTTCGTTGGGATTCCGCTGCGGAACAGGCATTTCAAGTATTAAATTCCATAATTTGAGTTAAAATTTCAAAAAAACATGGACAAATTAGGAATCTAATTCCTAATTTGTCCATGTTTTCATATTTTTATCATGGCAATTAAGCTCAAGGCCAAAAAGAACGACCAATGATTAAAAGAAATATATCTAAGAAAATCCTTCATCTGGCAAGTAAATATCCGATAGTAAGTGTTACCGGACCCCGTCAGTCTGGGAAAACGACCCTTGTCCGGTCAATTTTCCTCACGGAAACATAAGATCCTGGGACAATTTACCCACATTGAGCTAATCAATCCATACCATCCCGGCTCCGCCACCACACCACCAAACACCCCACCAGTCCGATCAGCATCAGCACGACGGAAATAAACTCGGCCTGTGTAGTCTGAATGCCCAGCACTTCGTAGCGCTCATTGATGCGGATCTTTTCGATCCAGAACCGCTCCATGCCGTTGAAGATGAGATAAAGGAAAAACAACATCCCCGGTATCCGGATCCGTTTGCGCAAAGCCCACAACACCCCCCCTAGCCCGAGAGCCATAAAAAATTCGTACAGCGGAGTGGGAAACACTTTTGGCGACAGCTTGGTGCAATACCGCCAGTTGCAACCCTCAATGGTCACGTGGCTGCTGCTGCCGGAGTCGATCACGTTGTTGGGATAATCGTAGGCCCATAGCCAGTCGGGGAGGAACGACATCCAGCCGGGCTTGGCCAGTTCGTTGACGATGCCCCAGTCACCGTCGCCGGAAAAATGGCATCCCAATCGCCCAATGCCATAGGCCACCATCAGGGCCGGAGCCACCCCATCCATAACGTGTATGGGCGTGATCTTTTTCCGCTTCAGGTAGATGAAAATGGCGAGAAATGCCGTGATGAGCCCCCCGTAAATGGCCATGCCACTGCCGGAGAAAAAAGAGTTCATCAGCTCCTGAAAAGACAGCTCACCAACATCTTCGGCCAGGGCAAATATTTTCGCACCGACGATGCCGAACACTGCCGCCAGAATGGTCAGGTCACCAATGCGTTCGTAGGGATGAACGGTCACTTCCACCTCTTTGGGCTTAGGCAATTGGACGCGCCGCTTCTCGTAGTATTTCAATCCGGCAAAGATGGCCGCTCCCAAAATGCCGCCCAGCCAATTGCCTTTGGTAGAAAGGATGACCTCGGCCGGGTCGAACTGGAAATCAGCGAAATTGTTGACGATGTACAAAAACTTGAAGCCCAGCACAAACCCCAACAGGGCATTCGACAACAATTCGTACACGGTGGCCGGTCGGCCCTCTACTACCTTTACCTTCATAGGCTGGAGCAGGCCCTCTTCTTCTTTGCGTCTCAATTCCTGGACCAACATCACGGCAGCGGTCAAAATGGCGATCACCAACAACAACCCAAAGGTCTTCACCACGGAAAAGGCATTGTCGGGCTGGGTGCCTATCAGGTAATGGAGTATGTACGAAAGGTCTGGACACATAGTACGTCGAATTTAATTAGTGGCTGAGTCAAAGGAGTTAGTTGCTGGTTCTTCCAGCCTTGTCACAAACTGCAGGTAATTTTTTCCATTGTTAGAAGGGGATAAATTTATCTGTCAGCCGGTAAGCTGGCTTTTGAGCGAACCTTATTTCTTCTCTTTGACTGGATGCGGCGATTTGTCAGGCTTGCCAATTTTGGTGCCAGGTGGTATAACCGCTCCTTTTTTGACCACCACCACCCCGCCCACTATGTGATAGGTGTCCTCCTGCCGGTCTTCCAGCTCTTTATCTCCACGAATGGTAACACCATCGCCAATATGACAGTTTTTGTCGACTATGGCATTTTCGATGTAGCAGTCATTGCCAATGCCCATTGTAATGTCATTGTTGGATTTGCTTGTGATTTCTTCCAGTTTTTGGTAATAATCGTTTCCGAAAACAACGCAGTTTTTAATAACTGTTCGTTTTCCTATCCGTGAGCGGATACCGATAATGGAGTTGACGATCTTTTTTGCATGCAAAATGCAGCCTTCTGCCAACACAGATTTTACAAGTCGGGTACCAAATATCTTAGAGGGCCCCAAAAGCCTCGGTCGGGTGTAAACGATTTGTTGGTCATCAAACAGGTTGAAATCGGGAATGTGGTCCGTCAATGCCAGGTTGGCTTCAAAAAAAGAACGGACGGTACCGATGTCCTCCCAATAGCCTTCGTAGGCATAACTGGCAACGGTATACCCCGACTTGATGGCGTTGGGAATGATTTCCTTGCCAAAATCTATGGCCGATTCATTTTCTTTAAATAGTTTTTTTAGGGCCTCTTTGTTGAAAATGTAAATTCCCATGGAAGCCAGATATACCTTTTTCTTTTTTTTGTTGGCTTTTGATACCTCCGACTCCCATTTGGGCAATTGTTCCAATGATGGTTTTTCAATAAAGCTTTCAATGAACCCCTCTTTATTGACCTTCATGATACCGAACCCCGTAGCATCTTGTGCCACTACGGGAATGGTGGCAATGGTTAATTCAGCTCTTTGGGCAATGTGATAGCGGGCCAGTTTTTCAAAGTCCATCTGGTAGAGCTGATCGCCGGAGAGGACGAGGATGTAATTGTGGTCGTGGTCGCGGAGGTGGTGACGCACCTGGCGGACGGCGTCAGCGGTGCCCTGAAACCAGTTTTCGTTGCCGCGGGTCTGTTCGGCAGCCAAAATGTCGACAAAGCCTCTGGAGAACATGTCGAAGTTGTAAGTATTTTTGATGTGCTGGTTGAGGGAGGCCGAGTTGAATTGTGTCAGCACGAACATGCGTTTTACACCGGAGTTGATGCAGTTGGAGATGGGAATGTCGATCAGTCGGTATTTCCCACCGATGGGTACCGCGGGTTTGGAGCGTTGTTCGGTAAGTGGAAAGAGCCGGGTGCCCGCTCCCCCACCGAGTATGACAGATACCATTTTTATAAGCATAGCATGGTTGTTTTTCGTTAACTGGATTCCACTTCCACTGCACCTATCAGGGAATGATAGATATCGAGGTATTCTGAGGTCGATCTTTCCCAGGAGAAATCGAGTTTAACCGTTCGTTTTCTGACGGCTTCAAAGGCCTTTTTATCGGCGTATAATTCCGCTGCCCGCGCAATACCGGTGAAGGCACTGCTGACGGTGTAGTCGTCGAAACAAAGGCCGTATCCATTTTCAAACCCGATGTCGAGGATCGAATCTTTCAATCCACCTACCCGCCGCACGATCGGTATGGTGCCATAGCGAAGGGCAAACATTTGGTTGAGGCCGCAAGGTTCTATTTTGGAAGGCATCAGCAGGAAGTCGGAGCCGGCATAGAGCTGATGAGCTACTTGTTCGTTGTATTCGAGTCGCGCATCGAAATAGGGCGTGAAGCGATGTTTCATGTCCCAGAAAGTGCCTTCGAGCCGCGGATCGCCCGTTCCCAACAATAAAAATGCGGCCCGTCCGCCAGCTTGCAAAAACCGGCCGATGAGTTCGGGTAGCAGGGCCGCTCCTTTTTCGCTGACCAGCCGACCAATGAAGGTGATCACCGGCAAATCGTCTTCAAATTGGTAATATTTTTTCAGAGCTGCTTTGTTCTTTGCTTTAAAACTGGGTAAACTCCGCTTTAAATTTTGTTCGATCAACGGATCGGTCTTCGGATCCCACACCTGGGTGTCGATGCCGTTGATGATGCCTTTGGATTTGCCCATCTCATTGTTGACGAGCCATTCCAGCCCGCCGGAGTTGTGACGGAGTTCTTCCATGTACCCTTGTGAAACCGTCGTCAGCCGCCAACAACATTTAATGGCGCTGGCCAGGGGGTTGATGGCGTCGTTCCAGTCGAGCAGGCCCCGCCGGTCACCATAGTAGGGTGGCAACAAATGTTGGTTGTGCCAGGAAAAAGCACCCTGGTAAGCTCCGTTGTGGATGGTAAAGACGGTGGGCAGGTGATGCAATGCGCTGTATTGCGGACAATGGCGGATCATGAAGGGAATGAGGCCGGTGTGGTGGTCGTGGCAGTGGAGTACATCGGGCATTTCTGCCCAACAGGTGGCAATTGGATTGGGGGTTTTGCCGAGTTGTAACAACCATTGCAGTACAGCTTCCTGAAAACAGATGGCGCGTTCTGTTTCGTCGGCATAGGGGCCATGGGGGCCGACATAGATGCCGGGGCGGTCGTACATTCCGGGCAGATCGACCACGTACAAGGTAAAGCCCAACAAGGACTCTTCCACCTGTTGAATACGAAAGGGCACCTGATAGGCGTATTTGTGCAGCATGCCTTCGTACAAGGTACAAAACATCTGGTCGTTGAGCCAATTGGTGGCGTACTTGGGAATGATGACGGAAGTGGTTGCCCCGGCTTTGTTGAGGTATTTGGGCAGGGCGCCGACCACATCGCCCAGGCCTCCTGCCTTTGCTGCCGGGTAACATTCTGCACTGATGTGAAGTATATTCATGCAGGTTTGGTTTTTGTATGCATCTCCATGATTGCTAATGTGTTACAAAGATAGCAGCGTTTTAGAAGTCGAGCATATGTTGAGGTGGTTTTTTTTGAATTAGAATAGTAGGCGCCGCACCTGTTGGGGCAAGGAGGAGTATCAGGCAGAGGGATGAATCGTCACTACCACTTTGCCGATGGTTTTCCCTGTCTGGAAAAGGCGGATGGCATCGGGCAATTGTTCAAAGGGAAAGGTATGACCCACATGGGGTGGGGGTAGCTCCAGTACTTTTACTTTTTGAAGGATGGTGCGGAGCAGCTCCACCCGTTCGTAGAGCCAGATGAGGTTGAAGCCGAGGATGGCCTTGTTGGTGTGGATGAGTTTCTGTGGGTCAATTTTGGGACGGGTAAAGTGCTGGCGTATGATCCGCAGATAATTGGGCCGGTCGCCGGGAGAGGCATAGCGCGCCGAGCCATAGATCACCATCCGGCCTTGCGGGGCGAGTTGAGCAAAGCCTTGTTGGAGTATTTTTCCGCCGATGCATTCCATGATGATGTTCAGCTCGCGGTTAGCGAGTGCTTTTTGGAGGTCGTTGCCGAAATTACCCGACCGCACGATCACCTGGTCGTAACCTTCCTTTTTCAGAAAATCCACTTTGGTGGAACTGCCGGTAGTGCCAATGGTGTAGGCCTCGTATCGTTTGGCAATGCGATTGGCAAAAATACCTACGCCCCCTGCTGCACTATGTACCAACACGGTGTTTCCGCGCTGTAAGTTGCCCAGCTCCACCAAGCCGTAATAGGCCGTTAGTACCTGCACCAGATAGGCGGCTCCCTGTTCCAGCGTCCAGTTTTCCGGTAAGGGAATTACATAGCGATGGTCAATATTGAGGTGAGTAGTGTAAGCACCAAAACGGGTAACGCCCATGACGGTGTCTCCAACCCGGATATCTTTTACTCCGTTACCCGCCGCGATCACCTCACCGGCATATTCAAGTCCGGGAGTGAAGATGCCTTTGGGGGTGGCGCTGTACAACCCCCAAATGGCGAATACATCGGCGAAGTTGAGGCCGATGGTTCTTACGGCGATGCTCACCTCTCCGGCGGCGGGCGGCGGGAGGGTGGCGTCAACGAGTTGTAGGGCTTTGAGGTTGCCGGCTTTTAGCTGATATTTTTTCAATGGGTTTGTAGAAATGTGTTGAATATTATGAATAGATTTTGTCGTAATCAGGTTTGCAATGCCTCATTCCAAAAGCCGCCGCGCTTGCACATTGCCGGGGTTGAGCCGGAGGATGCGGCGCGACAGGTTGCGGGCAGCAGACTCGTCTTTAAGAAACAATTTCAAGGCCGCTTTGTTGACGAGTGCCTGCTCGTAGTCGGGATCGAGTGCCAGCGCCTTGTCGTAGAGGTTTTCCGCTTTCGCGAAATGGCCTTGCAAGGCCTCAATGTATCCCAGGTTGCACAAGGCCACTTCGCGTTTTGGGTTTTCGCTCAGTATCCATTCGTATACCTTGCGGGCTTGCGGCAGGTATTGCAATCCCAAATAGGTCGTCCCCAGTTTTTCCTGGAATTCGAGCTGGAGTGGCATCAATGCTACTGCTTTTTTGTAATACAACAATGCTTTTGCATACTCATTGCTTTTGGCGAAAGCCTCCCCAATTCGATAGGCCGTCCAGGCATCGGCAATGGTTGCTGCCGGGTGGTTGGCCGAAAGCCCGATGAGCTCCTGGTATCGCCTGCCGGCAAACAGGAAGTGTACCTGGGTCGGAAAATACAGGGGATGGCTGTCGTCGGCCCGGCCAAGATGATGTGCCGCAGAGTCGAGAACTACTGCGGACTCTACGTATTTGTCGTGCATGGCAAGATACCCTCTGGCCATATCAAGAGGAGTGCCTTTTTCTTTGGTCAACAACTCCAGACCCAGGAACCGGGCTATGGCGGCCTTCTGCTCAGGGGCGATGGGGGCACCGTCGGTGGCCGTTTTTTTGCTGATGTAGTGATCAGTGATGTTGACGTGTGTTATATCCATACTACCGGAGGGGGGCATGTGGCAGCCGGTACAGTTATCGTTTTGAAGGGTCCGGTCGGCTGAAGGGGCGGAACAGTCAGCCACCTTTTTTTTCTGATGGCAATTCGTGCAAATATTGTTAAATTCTGATTTTTCCTGTTGCCGGACGCTGTGGTGAGGGTGGTGACAGGTCAGGCAGGTCATATCGTCTGAAAGGGAATAGCATTTGCTCAGTCGCAACCGGTCGGCCTGGGAGGCCATGATGAAGTTTTCGTGTGAGTTGGTGTAGCGCGGCAAAAAAACGTTGAACACTTCGGAGAGGGCCATGCCGGGTTGGAAGTCGTAAAATGTTCTGCCAGGTTCGAGTACAGCCAGGCCCTGCAGGTGGCAGCGCTGGCAGAGGTCCATCTGGCGGTCGCGGGGCAGGTCGTGCGGATTGACGATGCTGTAATCTATTTGTTGGGAAGTGTCGACGACGATGCCTGCCAGTTTCTCTTTGACGTGTACTTCGCCCGGGCCGTGGCAGCGCTCGCATTCGATGCCGGTGGGCAGGTTGGCGTATTTGTTGGCCGAGCCCGGTACTGCTTCGGGGTAGTGGTTGTGGCAGGTGAGGCACTCCGTCATCAGGATGCGGCTGAAGCGGAGGTTTTCATTTTCAAAACCCGGTGCGAGGTCCCACCGCCCGTCCTGGGTATAATAGGTGATGGGGGCCTGGAAGAGGTAGCCGTTGATGTCGATGATATGGGAATTGGTGTGGTGGCCCGACCCTACGATGTAGCTGACCTTTTCGATGCGTTTGTGGATGGTGTCTTTTCCGTCGAGGCGAAACTCCATGATGAAGAGGCTGCTGTCGCGAAAAAAGGGGTGGTAGTAGAAGTCGGATTGAGGGTCGTACACCCTGGCATGAGCGCCGTAAAAAGCCGAAGTTTTCTGTTTGGTGGCCCGGTCGAAAGATTGCCCCATGCCTGTACGGATAAAACTATTGTACACGTTGGGATGGCAACTGCGGCAGGTGGCCATCCCAACGTAGTTTACGGTATCGGCCAGAGAGGCATAACGATTGAGGTCTGCCACTGGATTGTCCATCCTGCTGCAGTGCCATAAGGCAATAACCGCTAATAAAAACAGGATGTAAATTCCCTTTTTTATCATAGCGGGAAGGTAAGGAATTTTGGGTAAATTAGGTGAGGTATGATTTTAGGGTTATAACAGGATACTTTTCAATTTCGGTAAAACAGGTCAATGGATAAAACCAGATGTTTTATTGCCCAAGTTGATTCATTACTGTTTGGTTGATGGAAGGATGTCTGCTATCCCTTAACCGATGTGGGTCGGTGGGAGTAGCAGACATTTTGTCCGACCCATGAATTAAAGGGTGGGACTGTTAGAGTTGGTTATTAACATCCCAATAGCTATCGGGAGGTACCCCCTAATGTGAGCACCTTTCTGTTTACAAGCTCCTTTACAGGATGGTTCATTTTTGTGTTTATTTGATGCAATTTTAAAGGAATACTTGTAACTTGCAAGTAAAGATACGGAGTTACTTGTAGAATACAAGTAAAAAATCCACAAAAATCATATACAAATGAAAAAAAGGCGTTCTGATTGCCCTCTGAGCTGTTGGCTGGATTTGTTCGGCGACCGTTGGACGCTGCTCATCATCAGAGATGTAGTCGCTTTTGGGAAAACCAACTTTAAGGAGTTCATCGCTTCCAACGAGGGCATTTCGACCAACATACTCGCCAACCGGCTGAAACGGTTGGAAGCTCACGGTATTGTGACCAAGACCCAGTCGGCAGACAACCGGCGGATGTTCAACTATCAGATTACGGAGAAGGGGTTGCAGATGGCACCTATATTTCGGGAAATAGCCAAATGGAGCAACCAACATGTGGAGGGTACTTTGAAGGTTTTTTAAATTCCATTTCCTTGAAACGACGGTCTTTCCTCAAACATACATTATCGGCCTCGGTGTTACTGGCCCACGAGGGTTGGTTGGGTATGGGTTGTATGGCTGCTGCGCCTTCCGGCAAATCAAATGATCGACATTTAATACAAAGCCTGGATTTGAAGACTTCGGCGCCCATAAAAGACCTCCTCTCCTTTTATGGCAAATCGCTGGAGCTACCAATTTTGCGACAGCACGAAAAAAGCTTTACCTTCCTTGCGGGAAATACGGAGATCACGTTTACCCAGTCGATCAGAGAGAACGCCCCCTTTTATCATTTTGCTTTCAACATCCCTGAGAATAAAATCGAGGCTGCCCGCCAATGGCAGTTGGAACGCACACCGCTCATTGCCACTCCACCCCATATGATCGACCCCAACTTTCCCGACGACATTCGCCATTTCAGGCATTGGAATGCTCATTCGGTTTTCTTCCTCGATCCTGCCGGCAACCTGCTGGAGTACATTGCCCGGCACGATTTGTCCAATGCGCGGGAGGGCCATTTTTCTGCCAAAGACATCCTCTATGCCAGCGAAATTGCCCTGATCGTCGATGATGTGGACGCTACTTCCAAACAAATTAAAGACCGCTTTTCCCTGCAACAATACCGGCAGGGGAGCGATCGGTTTAGAGCTATTGGTGATGAAAAGGGCCTGCTATTGGTGATGAAAACCGGCCGACAATGGCCGGGGGCCGAGCGACCTGCTGGAATTTATAACACCGCTGTTACGATCAACCGCCCTCAACCAGCCGACCTTCTGTTGAAGGGCTATCCTTACCATATCGGCGGTTGATTTCACAGTGAATGCGACTGGAAATTTCAACTTATTCCTATCTTTGTTTCTATGAAAAAGTTGCCGATCAGTATTCAGACATTTGAAAAGATCCGGAAGGAGGGTAACATATACGTAGACAAAACGAATTTTGTACACCAATTGGTTACCAGAGGTACTTACTACTTTCTGGCCCGCCCACGCCGATTCGGCAAATCGCTATTGCTTACCACGCTGAAATCTTTCTTTGAAGGAAAGCAGGAATTATTCGAAGGATTGTTTATCTACAAAAAGGAGAGATCTTGGAAAAAATACCCGGTAATACATATTGACTACTCACTTATAGAATATAAAAAGAGCCGGACTTTTTTTGAAACTTCCCTTCTAAATCAAATAAATAAAATTGCAGTAAGCAATAGCATAAAACTGCAAAACACCATCATTGCGGATGCTTTTTCAGAGTTGGTCACGACTTTGTATGAAAAATTTGGCCCTGTGGTCATCCTGGTCGACGAATACGATAAGGCCATGGTCGATTTGTTGACTGAGGAAAAACGCTTTGAGGAAAACCGGGAGGTGTTGCGTGGACTTTATGGCGCCATGAAGGGGTTGGATGCTTATCTTAGATTTGTCATGTTGACCGGTGTCAGTCGGTTTGCCAAAGTTAATGTTTTTTCGGGGTTGAACAATTTGGAAGATATCTCAATGGATGAATCCTTTTCCGCCATTGCCGGTTTCACTCAAAGCGAATTGGAAACCTACTTTAAGGATCATTTAAAAGGAGTACAAAAAAAATTTGGTTTTAGCTGGCAGGAACTCCTCCAACAATACAAACACAAATACAACGGATATTCCTGGGACGGCAACCAACGGCTCTACAATCCTTTTTCCATCTTAAAAAGTCTTAAGGAGCAGGATTTTGGAAATTATTGGTTTTCTACCGGCACCCCTTCTTTTCTAATAGAACTGGCAAAAAAGCAGAAGGCCCTGCCTGCCCAGGTCGAAAATACCATCGTGGCAGACCTTATCGGCCATTCTTCCAATTTTAAAACACTGCCATTGATGGCTCTTTTATTTCAGACGGGGTATCTAACCATTGTTGCAGTTGAAAGAGAAGGCATCAACAAATATTACCACCTGGGGTATCCCAACGACGAAGTCCAATTCGCATTTACTTCTTACCTGCTGGCTATGTTTGTGGGCAAAGATGAATTCGACGTTCAGCCCGAAGCCATATGGCTGCGCCGGGCTTTAAAAGAAGAAAACACAGAAAAATTCCTGAAACTGCTTGGCAGCTTTCTGGCCGATATACCGGCCCGATTGCACGTCAAAAAAGAGGCGTATTACCATTCATTGATTTACCTGATCCTGCGATTGTTGGGTGTACGCATGTTGTTGGAAAAAGAAACCAACCGGGGGCGAATTGACGCCGTTCTGGAATTTGACGACAAGGTATACATCATAGAATTCAAATTCGGCACCAACACCCGCGTTAAGAAAGTCGAAACCCTTTCGAAACAGGCACTTGCTCAGATCGTGGCAAAAAGGTACCACGAACCTTACCTTTCACTAAACAAAAAGATCATACTGCTTGGAATCGGCTATCTCAACAAAAAACTGGATGGGAAAACTACTCTTCTGGATATAGATCAACCTTCCTGATCTAAAGCCGCACAAACCGGCTGATCTGCTTGGCCGTTTCCGTGAGGGTTTCCGAAGAAGGGTCCATTTTTTTTCTGGAAAAATTGATGTCGTCCATCACATTGATCGGTACGAGGTGGACGTGTGCGTGGGGCACTTCCAAGCCAATGACGGATACACCGACCCGGTTGCAGGCTATGGCTGCTTTGATCCCTTTGGCTACTTTCTGGGCAAAGAGCATCAGGCTGGCCAGCGTCTCCTCGTCGAGGTCGAACAGGTAATCGACTTCCTGCTTGGGGATGACCAGGGTATGCCCCTTTACGAGGGGGTGGATGTCGAGAAAGGCCAGAAAACGGTCGTCTTCTGCGATTTTATAACAAGGTATTTCCCCTTCGACTATGCGGGTGAATATGCTGGGCATGATTATACGGAGATGTTCATGATTTCAAATTCGATCAGACCGCGTGGCGTATCTACCGCAGCTATTTCGCCGATGGCTTTTCCCAGTAATCCTTTTCCGATAGGCGAGGTCACACTGATTTTTTTGGCTTTGAGGTCGGCTTCCGATTCCGACACCAACTGATAGGTGATGTCCTTTCCGGTTTTGACGTTTTTGATCGTTACGGTGCTCAGTACCGTTACTTTTGACATGTCCAACTGGCTGGCATCCAAAACGCGGGCGTTGGCCAGGGTTTTTTCGAGCTCGTTGATCTTCAGTTCGAGCATGCCTTGTGCGTCTTTGGCGGCGTCGTATTCTGCGTTCTCTGAAAGGTCTCCTTTTTCGCGGGCTTCGGCAATGGCTTTGGCTGCTTGTTGCCGCCCAACGGTCTTGAGTTCCTCCAGTTCTTCTATGAGTTTATCGTAGCCTTCTTGTGTTAGATAATTGTATTTTGACATTTTTCGGCGGTTTAACCAATATAAAAGGAACGTTTCCAACCTCTTTCCGGCTGGAAACGTTCCAATTTCTGTAATACAAAGGTAAAAAACTTTTGACAAAGGGCGAAATATATTTACGCTCAAAATCGTGAGATTGGCATTTTTTTAGAAATGTAACTGCTTGATTTTGAGTGTTTGCAGACGCTATTTGCCTACTCTCATTACCACTAAGCCATGCCCCTACAACCCCGACGGATCAAATTGCCGGGCCACCCCATACCATTTTAGCACCCGTTCGCCCATTTCTCCGGCATCCACATGGATCAGATACACGCCACTGGCTACGGGTAGGCCCGCATCGTTTTTCAAATCCCATTCTACATCGGGCCCGTATTGTTTTTCCTTGATGGCAGGATTATTCCTGTTGATATTTGAAATGGCCTGCTCCTCTCGTTTGTATTGCCGGATGAACCGGCCATCGAGGGCATAGATGGTGATCGTCGACTTGGCAGGTAAATTGGTGATCTTGATGATATTGGTAAACTGAGAAGTTTCATACGACGAAAATCCATAGTATGGGTTGGGTACTACATTGATCATGTCGAGGGCGGCGTTGGCCTCTTCGTCCGTTTGCAGGGGTTGGGGACCCATTCCCACCGTATTGAACCGATAAGTAGGGTAGCCGTTGTTGACGGTTGCCCCGGTGGCCTTGTTCACCTGGTAGCCATTGTCTACCCGGAGGTGTACCGTCACTTCATTGGGGATCAGCCCCTCTTCGTACGTCAGTAGAGAATTGCCTTCTGCCAGCAGGGCGAAACTGGTCCAGGTGATTTTGCGCAAAGCACCTACTTTACCTGACGGGGGAGGGGTGTTTTCTTCGTTCAATCCGGCTCTAAGTGCTGTACACCCGTCGTATTTTTCTCTGGTCACGTAAATGTAGTGTTGAGCACCTTCGTAGACATTCAACATCGAAACCAGACCACTTGTAATGATGAATCGTTCATCCGTCGGGTTCCAGATCATGTCGCGTCCGGTGGGGTCGCCCGATTGGAAAACGGCCTGTTGGCATAATGTATTTACAAAAGGTGCTTCACAGGAGTAGGATGAGTTTTCACCAAAAAATATATTCAACCGCTCTCCCGTTTCCACGTCGATGGCATAGCCAGGAAACCAACCCATCCCGGTATCGTTCACATCGGTGGAGAAACTCCCGTCGCGGTTGATGGAGCGACCCTTTCTCAGATCCATATTCAGGGCATTGCCCTCTGTTTCGACGCAGGCTCCGTTGACGCAGTCGTAATAAGGCGCCGTACTCGTTTCCACCACAATACAGCGGCTCCATTTTTCTTTGTCGGACGTAAACACGATGTCGACATTATTGAGATCGGCCAAAGAAGTACCCGACCCAACGACCGTCGACAAAGAGTTATGCCAAGTTGGGGAAAGTATGGGGCTACTGAAGCTCGATGACCACCGACATTCCTTAAATGGCACCCAAGCACCATCGCCCATAGTGGCCAGGGCATTGGTGGTGCCTGGCTGATCGCTTGGGCTGCAAGGGTCCGGTTTGAGGTAATCCCATATTCCCTGGCCTCCGGGTACGCCAGCCAGCCAGATTTCGCCATCTGGATCGGCATAGACGGTTTCCATGCCAATGGTGCCATTGCTTTCCTCCACACAATCGCCTGGCTCGTCGCTTTGTACCAGGGCGATGGCAAAGCCATACTGGCAAACCAATTCTTCGTTTAGCCTATCGATGGTTGTTTTCGATTCATAGGTATCTAACACGTTTCCGTCTCCATCCAACTCTTTTAATATCCATCGAATGTTGCCGGATAACTCGTCGTCATCGAGGTCATCATCGACGATGTTCAGCTCAAATGTTCCTTCTTTCAGGTCGAGCGGATTGTAAACGGTTACGTTGATGGGGCCTGCCCCCGGCTCATATAGGATATTGCCCTCGAAAGAGCCTTCCAAAATGGCCTGACGCGTTTTATCCGAAATACGCAGATTGTTTTCACCGGCACCTGTTCCTGCCAACCGGGTAATAGCTGGCTGGTCGCCAAATGCTGAATGCAGTACTTTATCGACTATAGGCCGCGGTATGACAGTATAATAACTATTGACACCATCGCCGATATTTCTGCGACCCACCAGATAAGGGGTTTTTTGTCCGATCTCTGTCTGAGGATTAAACTGTTCGTAGTTGTTGTGAGCATAAGCGATCACCCGGTAGTAGTACTTTTTGTGATTGATGAGCTTTTTAGCGCTTGTCGCAAACTGGTCTTCGGTGATCTTAAACATATGACGGATTCCTTCATTGGGAGCATCGATCACTTTTACTTCGGGCACGTAGATGAATTCGGGGCCCACATTGCCCTGATTGTCCAAAGCGGAAGGGTTGGCAATGGCCGTCCAGTTGTACAAATCTGCCACTTCGTTTTTGAGGTCTACCTGTGCAACCAGCCGGAAGTGGTCCGGGTTGTCGATGTCTTCTCCTGCACTGGCGGGGCTGGCAAGCTGATATATCTGGTATCCTTCAAACCGGTAGAGGGTGTCGACTGCAGAGGCGGGTGCCCGATAATCTGTTTCCTCATACGATTCGCAGACGTTGTTGGAGAGTGCCGGATCGGTGTCGTTCGATAACAATGCGATTACAGTTCGGTCCATTTCCAGCCAATCGACATCGGGTGCATCGGGTCCGTCGGTAACATCGAAACAGTTATCGAAAAGGGCTTGTGCCAATTCATCAGCGGTTTGTAGCCGACGGATGCTTGGAGCCGGATGTGCCACGTTGGGTACCCAGGGCACACCGATTATAAGTTCATTGACGGCGCCCGGTTCGAGCCTAAAAGGGCCGGAAGCCTGTAGGGTCCTTCGGTCTCCATTTGATAACCCTTCCTGGGCCATGCTCCAGCCGTCTACCAGGGCTGGCGGATCGGAGAAAACGAAATTGGTATAGTCGGTACTTCCGGGATTATAGCCTGTGCCACCGCGGGTAATGGGGGTGCCGTCTTTCCAGGAGCCGGATAGGTAGTTGTAGAACTCTATATCAATTTCCGGGTCGGTGGTAGGGTCAGATGGATTTCCCAGGGGATTGTTGAAATAGATAAACGACGACATCCCCAGTTCGACGATGGTATCGGCCTCTACTCCAACTGGTGGGTTGACGAGGTTGCTGTCGGCATCGAATACCTTGGGGCCGAGTGGGCCTCTGAAATAATCGACTCCCAGCAAGGGGATTTCATCGCAGTAGGTGTTTACGCCGCCGGGGCAACTGCATCCCGTTTGTCCGTCCAGGGCATCCGAGTTGTAAATGTACATCATGCTGAGGGCGGTATCACAACCGATGTAGTCGTCGAGGTAGCAGCCCAGGTCGGGATCAACCCACATGGCGAAGAAGCAACTGTCGATGTCGGATATAGCCCGGTTGATTAGTTTATATCGCTGGAAGGTCATGTTGTTCAACTCGTCGTTGGTTTTGTATCCAAATGCTTGTACTTGTATTTCCATTCTTATTTCTTCACCGCCCGTTTCACCGTGGATATTGCCCGCATCGTTGTAAATCCAAAAGAACATTTCGTCGGGATATTGAGGTTCTTCGCAACCCCTGATCTCGATAATGGGGTACTCGCCGTATTCGGGTTCGTAGATGTTGTTGTCGTGGTCGGAGCCGGGATATTCCCAAAAGGCTGCCAGGCCCTGAACACCGTCGGGCAGATCGAAACCATACCGTTCGACAAAGAATTGATTGCCACGGCCCGGCCAGAATTTGACGTTGTCGGGGATTTCATCGCGATGGTATTCCCGGTTGTCTGCAAGGGCCGCATTGAATCTACTGAGATGTATATCGATGTCTTCCCCGTACACGACAAAGTGCCGATCCCAGTTGGCGCAGACATCGCTGGTGGTGGTACCGACTTCTGTCAGTGGTCCTGGCCAGAAGTCGACTTGTCCGAAAGCTGAGCCGAATTGCTGACACGCGACTTTGAGGACGTTGTTTTCGTCGTAGCCACCCAGCCACACGGCGCCGGCAAAGATGGAGGATACTTCGGGCAGCCCCGAAGCGGGGTCGACCTTGGGCACTATATATCGGCCGTCGCCGGTGCCATCCCACCAAACGTCGCCACCCACCCGGAGTGCGGCCCGCACGTTGTTGATCGATTGCTCGACGGCAGACTCTCCCGGCGAACAATCGTTTCGCAATGAGGCATTTCCGGTTGCCATCGACTTTCCTTCTTTTTTGGAAGGGTTGATGTGCGCCTCTGCAGGCAAACAGATCGTTGCCAGCAGGATGAAGAGGGTAAATTGTTTTAGGATTTGCATGGTTCTTTAGTTTTTCATAACAATAGTTATACAAAAAAATAT
This sequence comes from Saprospiraceae bacterium, assembly GCA_965222105.1. GTDB lineage: Bacteria > Bacteroidota > Bacteroidia > Chitinophagales > Saprospiraceae > CALGLS01. Next base: position 142,019 of record CBDCTQ010000074.1, read on the forward strand.
TCCGTTTTGATGGAATGGCTAAATGAGAACCCAACACAGACAGGCAAAAGGGTAGTGTTGTCAAACATTAATGTGTTTGAATTCCAGATCATTTATCCAAAAAAATAATAGACGGGCAGACGATTACTTTGACAGAATGACGGGCAGGAGAAAAAGTAAAAATAGCTTGCAGGTCAAAGAAAATAGAATGGTGTTTTCATCTGAGTGATGGTTTTTGGGTGGAGGAAAATCAGTTCTTCCAGAACCCGAAGGCCCTGGAAGAACATAATAATGGTGGATTATAAAATATTAATTAACCGCTACAAGTCAAACCGGATGCCCAGGCTATGGGAGCCATCCCATCGTTTGGTGTGGCGGTAGCCATAGTCGATGGCAAAGGTTTTATCGGTATCTTTTTTCAGGGGAACCTGAATGGATACGCCGGCAGCGATACCGGTATAGATGGGTGCCTTGTTGCCCCCTTCGGCAGTCGAGCCAAACTCGTACTTGTAGGCTCCCCGGAGGGAGAACATATTGTTGAAGGTGTATTCAAGGCCACCGCCGATTTGATCCTGCGAAAAAGAGTTGGCGGTAAAGTTGGCCAGGATCGTTAACTTGTTGCGGGGGTTGACGACAAAGTCGTAAGAAGTACCGAGGTTGATCAGAGATGGCAACTCGTATTTCTGCGGTCGCAACTCGTAAGTCAGGGTGTAGGCCAGTGTTCCGTCGGGGTTGGCCTGTGCTTCTGTAAAAGCCTCCCCTCTGTATTTCATCGGGGCTCCTACATTGCGGAGTGAAATCCCGATCTTAAAATTGTCCTGAGGGCCTGTTACGTATTGGACGCCGGCGTCGATGGCGAAGCTGGAAGCAGCGGCCTGCGCCGTCGATTCGGATACAAACCGGAATACGATGCCCACCGATACCTTGTTTTCAAACATATGGGCATAGCCAACACCCATATTGAAAAAAGAAGGCGAAAAGGTGATGGGATCGATGCCCGGTTCGGGGTTTGCTTCGGTGGTGATGGGCATGTCGCCCAGATCGATCGCCATAATGCTAATACCCAGTGCGCCGTTTTTTCCTACTCTTTGGGCCAGTCCAAACGCATTCAGTCCCACATCTGTGCCCGACAGGTACCGGGTGTGTGACCCATACACCTGAGTGCCGTTGACACGTACAATGCCGGCCGGGTTGAGGCGAAGGGCTTCTGCTCCCGAGATGTAGGAGGTGTTCATCAGGTGTAGGCCAGCTGTTCTGGCCCAGGGGGTCATCAGGAGTTGAGGCGCTCCGGCCTCCCCCTGCCGATCGGGATTACCTGCCTGCATATCTATTGTTACAAACAACAGCAGTACAATAATGGTATATAAATATTTCAACATTTTATAAATTTTTGAAAGAAAACATCCCGCCCCTTTTCGGCCGGATGTTTTCTTTGTGTTACACAATCAATACGATCAGTTCTACAACCCGGAGGGGTCAAACTGTCGCGCTACGCCATACCACTTGATCACCCGTTCGCCCATTCCTTCCGCATCGACGTGGATGAGGTACACACCACTTGCTACTGGAATACCGGCGTTGTTCCTTAAATCCCACTCCACGTCGGGAGCAAACTGGGTTTCTTTAATAGCCGGGTTATTCCTGTTGGCGTTGGAAATGCCTTGTTCGTTGCGCTTATACTGACGGATGAATTTGCCGTCGAGGCTGTAAATAGTGATCGTAGACACCGCCGGTAGGTTGGTGATCTTGATGGTGTTGGTAAACTGCGAAGTTTCGTACGATGAAAAGCCGTAATACGGATTGGGTACAACGTTGATCATATCGAGAGCTTCGTTGATCTCCTCTTCTCCCTGCAGGGGTTGTGATCCCATCCCCACTGTGCTGAATCGATAGGTGGGATAACCGTTGTTGACTTCCTTGTCGTCAGAAACGCCGTAGTCGTTGTCGACCCGCAGGTGGATGGTCACTTCGTTGGGTATCAGCCCTTCGGAGAGGGGCAGCAATGATTCGCCTGTTGCCATCAGTGGAAAGCTGGCCCAGGTTACTTTACGTAAGGCGCCGATCTTACCGGAAGGAGGAGGAGTACCCACTTCGTTGAATCCGGCCCTTAGTGCGGCACATCGGTCGTATTTCTCCCGCGTTACGTAAATGTAATGTTGACCACCTTCGTAAATATTTGCCATAGAGAACAACCCGGTCGAAGCGACAAACCTTTCATCCGAAGGATTCCAGATCATATCGCGTCCGGTGGGATCACCCGATTGGAATGCACCCTGCTCGCAAAGTAAATTGATGAAGGGCTCATCGCAGGAGAAGGAGGAGTTTTCACCAAAAAATATATTCAGCCGCTCACCGGTTTCGACGTCGATGGCATAACCCGGGAACCACCCCATGCCGGTACTGTCGGGATGGGAATCGCGTGAGCCATCTCTGTGGATATTCTGTCCTTTGCGCAGGTTCAGATTTGTAGCACCACCTTCCGTTTCGATACAGGCACCATTGGTGCAATCGTAATAGGGGGTTGTACTCGTTTCCACAACGATGCAACGACTCCACAAATCCTTATTTGGCGTAAACACGATGTCGACATTGTTGAGCGCGCTCATCGGATTACCAGAGCGGACAATGTTGGAGGTAGAACTATTCCAGGAAGGTGACAATAGCGGTATACCGTCGGGTTGGGGTCGCCAGTCGCAAAGGGTATAGGGTACCCAGGTGCCATTGCCCCAGGTGGAGAAACTACTGTTTTCATCGAGGCTGTTGTCTATTTCTCCACTAGCTGTTTTGATATAGTCATAAATACCATCGCCGTCGGGCACCCCTGCAAGCCATTGGGCGCCGTTCGAATCGGCATATACGACTTCCATATCGATAGAGCCGTTGGAATCATCGGCATTATCGCCTGGCACATCGCTTTGTACCACTGCTATGGCAAAGCCATATTCGCAAACCAGCTCTTCGTTGAGCGCATCAATGGTCGTTTTGGATTCGTAGGTTTCAACAACGTTGCCGTTTCCATCCAACTCATCCAATATCCACCGTACGTTATCGTCCAGGTTGAGTTCGTCGTCGTTGGTGTCGTCATCGATGATTGTCAATTCAAAATTGGATTCTTTAAGAGCGAGCGGATTATAGACAGTTACGTTGAGTGGACCTGCTCCCGGCTTGTAGAGAAGATTTCCATCGAAATTGCCATTGAGGATGGCTTGGACTGTCTCGTCTGTAAGGCGCAAATTATTTTCACCGGCTCCAACGCCCGACAGACGGGTAATGGCTGGCTGATCGCCAAAATCGGAGTGCAGGGTTTGGTCTACGATGGGGCGTGGTATAACCGTGTAATAACTATTAATACCATCGCCGATATTTCTACGGCCTACCAGATAAGGGTTGCGTTGTCCGATTTCCGTTTGCGGATTAAACTGTTCGTAGTTGTTATAGGCGTAAGCGATCACCCGGAAGTAGTACTTTTTGTGGTTGATCAGGTTTTTATTGTCGGTGCCAAACTGGTCTTCGGTGATCTTAAACATGTGTCGGATACCGGCATTGGGAGCATCTATAACCTGCACTTCCGGCACGTAGATGAATTCCGGTCCGACATTGCCCTGGTCGTCGAGTGCAGAAGGGTTCTCAATAGCCGTCCAGTTATACAAGTCAGCGACTTCATTTTTGATGTCCACCTGAGCGATGAGCCGGAAGTGTTCCGGGTCGTTGATGTCTTCACTGGCACTGGCCGGGCTGGCCAATTGATAAATCTGATAGCCTTCAAACACGTAGAAACTGTCCGGTTCCATGGGCGGAGCCCGCAAGTCTTTTTCCCGATAGAGCTCACAGGAGTTATTAGTCAGGGCCGTATCAGTATCGTTTGATAATAAAGCAACGACGGCCTGGTCGAGTTCAATCCAATCGACATCTGGTGCGTCGGGTCCGTCGGTAATGTCAAAGCAATTGTCGAACAGGGCCTGAGCCAGATCGTCGGCCACCTGCAATCGCCGGATGCTGGGAGCAGGATGGGCAACATTGGGCACCCAGGGTACTCCGATGATGAGCTCGTTGACGGCGCCTGGTTCAAGACGGAAAGGGCCGGAAGCTTGTACGGTACGGCGATCATCTTCACCAGGAAGACCTTCTTGTTCCATACTCCAACCACCGACAAGATCTGGCGGATCGGGAAAAGCGAATTTGATGACATTGGTAGCACCAGGAGTATGGGCATCTTCGCCTGCGGTGAAAGGTAGTCCATCCTTCCAGGTACCAGAAAGGTAGTTATAAAATTCTTGAGCATTATCGGGATCATCCGTACCCGCTTCAGGAGCTTCAGCCCCATTATTAAAATAAGTAAAGGACGACATGCCCAATTCGACGATGGTGTCGCCGGGTACACCCAGAGGTGGGTTGACGAGATTGCTGTCGGCGTCGAAAACTTTTGGTCCAAGAGGTCCGCGGAAATAGTCTACGCCCAATATCGGGATTTCATCACAATAAGTGTTAATACCGTTGGTGCAGGTACAGCCGGTCGATCCATCCTCTGCATCCGCGTTGTATATAAACATCAGACTTCGGGTGGTATCACATCCGATATAGTCGTCGAGGTGGCATCCTAAGTCGGCATCCACCCACATGGCGAAGTAGCAGCTATCTATATCGGTAATGGCCCGGTTGATGAGCTTGTATCTTTGGAAGGTCATATTGTTCAACTCGTCGTTGGTTTTGTAACCAAAAGCCTGAACCTGAACTTCCATGCGGATTTCAGAACCGCCGGTTTCCCCGTGTACGTTTCCGGCATCATTGTATATCCAGAATACCATTTCATCGGGGTATTGAGGCTCGTCGCAACCCCGAATTTCGATAACGGGATATTCCCCAAATTCGGGGTCGTATCGTCCGTTGCCGGTTTCAGGGTCTTCCCAAAAGGCCCCCAACCCCTGAAGGTTGTCGGGCAATTCAAAATCAAACTTTTCGGTAAAATACTGATTCCCTCTTGCGGGCCAGTACTTGATGTTTTCGGGAATTTGATCCGGATCGTAATCCCTTCCCTCTGCAACAGCTTGGTTGTAGTTGGCCAGATGTATTCTGATCTCATCGCCGAAAACCTTAAAGTGGCGATCCCAGTTGGCACAGGTATCCTGGCTGGTTGTTCCAATTTCTGTGAGTGGGCCCGGGTAGAAATCGTAATTACCGTCACTTGATCCATATTGCTGGCAAGCCACTTTGAGGACGTTGTTCTCGTCGAAGCCTCCGAGCCACACAGCGCCGGAAAAAATAGAAGATACCTCCGGAAGTCCTGATGCTGGATCTACTTTGGGTACGACGTATCGGGCGTCGCCGCTGCCGTCCCACCATACATCGCCACTCATCAGCAGGGTAGCTCGTACATTGTTAATATCCTGAAGGATGGACTCCTCTCCTCCGGAACAATCTTGCCGGACAGAAGCGTTGCCAGCTGTGTTTTTCTTCCCCGAAAGTTTGGGGTTGATGTGTGCTGTTGCCGGAAAAACAAAACCGAACAGCAACAAGCTAAAAACTAAATATTTTATGATTTTTTGCATGATAACATTTTTTTATAATCCAATAAAAGGCGTCAGAAACTAAATATAGCACCCAGGAACATTCTTCTCGGCAGTGAAAAATAGGTCGGATTGTCGAGTGCCCAATTATATGCGTCAACAAAAGCAGTCTGCAGTTGTGGATTCGACTGGTTGGCAATATCGCCTTGACCAAATGGAGAAGCCAAAAAGCCGTCGTCGGATGGAGAGCCGCTGGCCGGGTATACATTGACTATATTTCGGGTATCCAACAAGTTCTGCACGCGGAAATACAGGTTGATGTTCATCGCCCTTTTGGCGCCAGGCTTGGTAAGGTCGAAGGTTTTGTCGGCCCGGAGGTTGATGGTAAAATTCCAGGGCTTGCGGGCTCCATTGATGGAACCAATGGTGCCTTCTCCTCCAAACCGGCTGGGCAATTCCTTGGCAGTAAAAGGTCGGCCCGATACGGCGATGGCTTGCACATTGATGCCAGCTTGCGCGAAAATATCTTTGCCAAACCAGCGTGGACCGTTATAACGTTTGCCCGTACCATAACGGTAATCGATGGCGGCTACAATTCGATGACGTTCGTCAAAATCAAGTGGATACAGGTAGCGGAGGTTTCCTCTGCTGGTCAGGCCACGCTGTGATTCGGCGTTCGATCCCGTACCATCCGCAAATTGAAGGGTGTAGTTGATGTTTGCGGAAACGTTGCCCGTTCTTCTGAGGTCGTATTGGAAGGTAAACCCTTTCACAGTGCCATAGTCCTGGTTGGAGAATGTTTGATAATTTCCAATTACCGGAACGTTGAGATAAGTTTGGAGCTGGATCATATCGCGCATTTCCTTGTAATAGGCAGCAATTTTGATGGCAGAAGAGTTGGACAATTTTTGTTGGAAGCCCACCTCGTAATCGACCGTGCGCTCTGGTCGGAGGTTGGGATTGTTTTCAGGGGTCCGGTCGTAGAAATAGTAGTACGACAAGGGCGAAACAATGGAATTGCTGGGAGGGCGTTGTACCAGAATGTCATAGTGCGCAAAGAAGTTGGCAGCATCCGAAATCGGGAAGGAGAATGCCAGCCGGGGCATCCAGTTAATCTGTGGTTCGTAATCTTCAAAGGAATCACTTATGTTGAATCCGTCGGCTTTAATGTCGGCAGTTGGGTTTCTCAATCTTGGGAATACCGGTGCCCCTCCAAAGATCAGGGTACTGCTGTTGACGGCGGTACCATCGGCAGTGTACCAGGTATCGCCGTTTCGGAAGGCCTTCACTCTATCAGAATCGGAACCATCGGTATATACTTTGAAATCGTCGCCTATGGCACCCGGCAATCCGTTGGGATATTGACCGGAAATGTCGATATCGGGGTGTGCAATAAAATCCTTTACATCTATGATCTCGTAAAGGGAGTAAGGATCTTTTAGAACTTTGGTATTGGCATCATAGCGATCGACGCGCAAGCCCAACCGGAAGATGATGTCTCTAAAGGTAAACTTATCCTGGATAAAGGCAGCAAGATAATTGGGTTTGTTTACCGGCACCAGGAAGGCGCGGACTTCGGGATCGTTCGGGTCTCTGGAAGTAAAGAAATCCTCAAAGGTCACGCTGTTGTCGAGCTTATTGCCCAGGTAGTCATAACCGTAAAAGCCAATGATATTGGGCGTATCCGTCAACTCGGATGGGGCAAACATATCCAGCGAAAGCTGAGAAGGATCCAGGCTGTTGATGTTGACGTAAGCGTGTAACCCATCCAGTAATTCATTTTCGGTCAGGCCATTACTCAACCCCCTGACGGCCCGGTAAAACCGAAGGTCTTGCCGATCGTCCAAAAAGGTATTATAAATGGGAACAGTATCAAAGCCAATGACGTCCATACGGAGAATATCCGTTGAATCTAATCCAAGTATGTGGCGGTTGACTTGTTGCTGGCCGATTTCCCAAAGACGTCGTGGATTGACCGAATAATTTCGGGTAAACCGTTGCTCGTACAACATACCCAACTGAATGGAATGCCGACCTTTTTCAGAGCCGCCAGGCAGCAGGTCGAAGTTTACCGTTGCATTGGCGGTAATCAGATCACTTTCGTTTTTGTTGAAGAGATTGTATACCGTGCCTACATTGGTATGTAGTCCCGACCAGATACTGGTGAGGCCACTTGGCAAAATGCTATTTGCAGGAAGGTAGTATAAATTGACATTGCTTACATCATCTCCCAAGTCGGGGTTATAATTGGCAATAACGGGGTTTGCTGCTGTCGAAGGGTCGTAACCACCAAATACCGGAGAATACCCGGCATGGAAATATTCGAATCCAGGTATATCGACATTGAACATGGAGTCGATGCCAACTTCTCTCGACCAATTATACTTTCCATAATGGCCATAATCGAACAACCGATCCTCGTGGCGGGGATCGTAGGTGGTTCCCTTTCCTTTTTCATAACCGAATTGGAGGGTATATTGTGCGTTCTGAATGAAAGAACTTTTTTGAGAGGCGGCGTCTTCTACGTTTGTGTTGCCTCCTCCGCCGAGGCGATGGCGGAATCGGAAGTTGCCCCGATAGCGATCGGTATAGGTAGTAGGATTGTTGTGTGAATTCATCAAACGCCATACATGTCTTCCGCCGCTGGTAGGTGTAAATTTGTTTTGTGCATCCACATAGGTACCGGTAATAGAGATATCGATACTCTTGCTGAGCCGGGCGTCGATCTTACCGGTCAGGTTGAGATTGCTGGAAGCTTCATCGGGCCGGTAGTCCATGATTTCGATGTCCTCGTTGGTCAGGTAAGAGCCGTTGGGAAAACCAATGCCCACGTCTTGGATGGGGTCGGCTTCCAGTTCGGCGATCTTTTCGTCTTTTACTTTATAGATATTGGTGGCGGGAGGATCGTCGTCTTTGCGGTAGGTGTAGGCGCCGGAGAACCGGAATCCGAGGATGGACTGTCCCGTATCTTTCTTTTTGAGGATGGGCCCACTTACGTTGGCGCGCAATTGGTTGTAGCCGTAGGGATCGAGAAACTCGGATGTTTCGCCTTCGATGCCGCCGCTGAATTTGGCGGAAGGTCCTTTGGTGGTGATGGAGATGACGCCGCCAGTCACGTCGCCATAGTAGGCGGGAATACCGCCGGTGATGACTTGCAGTTGTTCTACATCGGCTTCCTGTACCTGGCTGTTGGTGACGCGGATGCCGTCCACATAGATGTCGGTGGCGTTGGAGCGGGAGCCTCTGACGGTTACCCCATCGCCCTCATCCAGTTGGGAAAGGCCGGCGGTAGCGGCTGCCACGGAGGTGATGTTCTTGGTAGCGAATTTACGGATGTCTTCGCTGGTGACGGTAGCTCCGGAAGAGGTGTTGTCTTGTTCGATCAGCGGTACCTTGTAATCGGTGACGACAATTTCATCGAGGTTGATACCACTGTCTCCGGCCCCTAGTTGGACATCCAGTTTATTGGCTTGTCCAGCATTTACAATAACGCCGTTGATCCGGTTGGTGGGATATCCGATGTAGGATATTTCCACGTCGTAGGTTCCGGGGTCGGTATTGATGCTGTAGTTGCCTTCGAAGTCGGTAGCAACTCCGGTGATCAGTACCCCTTCTTTGTAGAGTGTGACATTTGCAGCAATCAACTCTTCGCCGGAATCCGCGTCGGTCACTTTTCCGGCAATAGAGGTTTGGGCAAACGTCGCTGTACTTACTAGCGCAAATACCAGTGAGAGTAAAAAATAACGTGCCATATAAAATTTTGTTTTGAAAAAATTGACAATTGATTCGCTTGAATAAAGCGGCACAATGTTAAGAAATTTAACAGAGTTAACCAAGCATTCAAACGGACCTTTGTCTTTCTATTGACAGATACATATCTGCGTAATCTTAAAATGTCGGTTACCAAGTTAACTTGGCGATGTCCAGGCGTAATTGGCATCCGGAGGGTGTGCCACGAATGGCTTTTCATCCAGTGGACGCCTTCTTCTGTTCAGGGTCGTGGTGATCTAAAATCGAATGGGCAGGGATGGTTGAGATAGTCGGTATGATCGGGTTATTGGGTTTTAGCGAAAGCAAAAACGCCAAAAACTGCCGACAAGGTAACCATTTATTTATATATGTTGGTTACCATTTTGCCATAATAAGTCAGGTTTCTGATTGTATTTTTTGCTATAGCTTTGGCTGGTCGTTGGCTCCTGCCAAAATTTTTCGCAACAATATGGCGGCCAGGCGCTCTTTGGATTCGATCGTCCAGCCTGCTATGTGTGGCGATAAAATCACCTGGGGCAATTCGTACAATTGACGATACAACTGTTCTTCCTCTTTTATAAATGTGGACGGTTTTTCATTTTCAAAAACGTCGAGGCAAGCTCCTTTTATTTTGCCGGATAACAGCGCATCGACCAGGTGATCGGTCCGCACCACATTCCCACGGGACGTATTGATGATTATGACATTGTTTTTACATTTTTTCCAAAAGGCGTTGTCGGCGAAGTGGTGTGTTTCATCGGTCAATGGAAGATGAAAGCTGATGATGTCGCTTTGTTGTTGTAAGGTGGCAAGGTCAACTTCCTCCACATAACGATAACCGCTGGCGTAATGCTTCTTGTATTTGTCGTAAGCCAGCACAGTTGTCTGCATCCCGGCCAATTTTTGCGCAAAGCTGCTGCCGGTATGTCCAAATCCGATGATGCCGATGGTTTTGCCCTGGAGTTCGAAACCGCGGTTGGCTTCCCGTTGCCATATTTTTTGCCGTACCTGTGCATCGGCCCGAAGCAAATTGTTGGCGAGGGCCAGCAACATTCCCAGGGCATGTTCACCCACGGCATTGCAATTGCCACCGGGAGCGTTGTAAACGGCTACTTGCTTTTGGGCGGCGTGGACCTGGTCGATGATCTCCATTCCGGACCCAAGCCGACCGACAAAACGCAACTTCGACGCTTTGTCTAACAATGTTTTATCGACCCGGATTTTGCTGTTGATGATCAGGCCAGTGTACTCTGGTACGATGTCATGTACGCTTTGCAGACTGATATGTGGATGAAAGTCGCATTGAAAGCCCTCTGCTTCCAGCCCCTCGATCAGCAGGGGGTGTACATCGTCGGTGATCAGTACTTTCATCTTTAAAGTTCCTCATTGAAAAACACTTTGTAAAAGTGCATGCCTTTGGCTTCGTCGTAGCCTTTTTCGAGATAGTAACGGCTGGCTTCGGGGTTGTTGAAATTGAGTTTGATCTGTATGTTGGTGTCGAGTTTGATGGTATTGTTGAAGGTGCGGCTGACGCTGCGGAGGGCGGCAGTGGAGATGGGGAATTGATCGGTTTTTTCGAGGTTGTAGTCTTTGCGCATGCTTTGAAATTCATCGAGGAAATCGTCGCGGGCAGGTACGACAGCTTCGATGAATTCGTTGGCGTCGAAGGTGTCGTGGTTGTTGAAATAGTCGACCGATTCGTTGAGGAAGCGGATCTGTTCGTCACGGCTGGCGTCTTGCCCTACTACCTGATCGGAAAACTGATTGCACAATTGGAGGAAGCTGCGAGTGTGGAAATTTTCGTCTTTGACGTAGGCTACGCCCAGAAAATCGTGCAGCCAATAGTTGGTGTCGTAGCTGTTGTTGTCGATGCTGAGCAGGCGGTAGCCGTCTTCTTGTTCGACATTCATGATGAGGCAGCCTTTGTCGAGTTTTTCCAGGTGGATGCCCTCCATTTTTCGGACGACCAGCCGGTCGCTTCCTTCCGACACATCGAAGAAGCCCGTTTTTTGTTCTGATTTGAAAATGCCGATGGCGTCGACCAGTTCGTCGTCGATCAAAACGCTGTTGAAGTAGGCCACAAAGACTTCACCCGACTTGATGTTGGGGTGGCTGGATTGCAAATAGAGGTGTTCCAATATGTTGACAGAAGATTCGAGGAGGGACTCCGGTTGGTCGAAAATGGTTTTTGCCGTTTTGTAGAGCGTATGCTCCTCCAGGCCTTCTTCGGCAAAAAACCGGTAGTAGTTTTCCGCTTTTTTGAGCGGCTTGGTGAAAAACCGGGTGAAGGTTTGGGTCATTTCGTCGTTGAGCACGAACAGAGCTTTGGAAGTAAAGTTTCGTTCTGCTTTGTGTTTGTTGCCTACGCGGTGGACGGCCAGGCTATTGAGTTGTATATTGTTGTATCGGATCATTGGTTGATTTGTTAATATGCTGATTTGCTAATATACTGATTTGCTAATATGCTGATTCTTGGCGTGCCAGGCTCCGCTCGTCGAAGTCTGTGACTTCGATGCTCGATGCTCCTGCTATTATTCGGTTGATCTATGTTCGCTTTGTTGCGGCATACAAGTGGTCGGCAAGTATATCAATTTCCGGTCAAAGACAGGTAATATGGCTGCCGTTAAATTGTTTTTTCAGGTAACTGAACCCTTCATACAACCCCAAACCCCATAAAACCGTCTAAAAATAGGGGACTTATTAGCGAATATCCCGGGTGTTTTTATAATTTTGCGTTTGAAGCAACCTTACATATCAGAGACTAAACAAACATTTATCAGATATATCACTACATTAATTCACTTTCACTACATTTTCAACAAGCAGCCTGTTTACAGACACTGCTGGTGTGATGATCACTTTATTAAACCTTAATCAATCTGTTATGAGAAAAATGATGAATTGGACGATGCCCCTTCTCGCATTCGTTCTTATTTTCTCTTCTTGCGTATCCAAAAAGAAGTACACCGACTTGATGAACGACAAAACGACCATCGAAGAGTCTTTGTCTAAAGCAAAAAAGAAGGTGACCGAATTGGAAGACGAGATCAAAACCCTAGAAGAAGAAAAAAGTAAACTGGCTGCTGACTACGCCGCCGACAAAACCAAATGGGACAGTGAACTGAAGCGACTGGAAGGTGAGCTGACTACTGCCAAAAATGATCTGGCCGCCGCCGAAAAAGCCGCTAAAGAGCGCGAAGAAAAAGTCATTGCTTCTGTCAGGAGCGTCTTCAGCCCTTACGAAGCTGAAGGCATCACGCTGATGTCGAAAAATGGCAAAATGTATCTCGCCCTGTCCCAGCCCATCAAGTACCGAAGCGGTTCTACGCGGATCACCAAAGAGCAAAAGCCAACCATCGAAGCCATTGCCAACATTTTGAAAAACAACCCTACGATCGGCCTGATCGTTGAGGGGCATGCCGACAATGTGCCTGTTAAAGACGGCGCCGAAATCGGTTCCAACATGGCACTGAGCATCGCCCGCGCCAACCGGGTAGTCAAAAAACTCGTCAAGATGGGGGCTAATGCCAACCAGTTGACCGCCGTAGGTCGTGGCTCCAGCGAACCCGCCATTGAAGGCGATAACGCTGCCAACCGACGAACGGAGTTCATGATCGTTCCCGACCTGACGCGACTGTATCATCTGAAAGCTTCCGGCGTTTAACTTCGGATAGCGCTTACTAAAAAATCCTCTGCCGTTGTTCAACAGCAGAGGATTTTTTTTACCTTCTCATCAAATCTCTATCCCAACTTGGTCAACCGACAAAGTCAAAGCTGAAATTGCTCCAGTAAACCGCCGCCCAGGTGATGATGAAGAGAAAGAAAAAGATGAAAAAATAAAGCAGGCAATACCCTTTGGCTCCTTCATTTTCAATATGGTCTGACATAATCGTTTTATTTTGTTATTAAATCAGGTACAAAGTAAGCGAAAATAATTTTGATAAACAACCGCAAAACCCATGCTTCCCACATTTATCCAAGAGCATAAACCCTTTCCTCCACCCGGCCACTGGCATGCCATCCGCACGATCGATATGCACACCGGCGGCGAACCACTCCGCGTCATCCTTTCCGGTTTTCCCCAAATATTGGGCAACACCGTTCTGGAACGCCGACAATACACTCAAACGCACCACGACCACCTCCGAAAAGCACTGATGCATGAGCCCCGCGGCCATGCCGATATGTACGGCTGCCTCCTCACCCCTCCCAACGACGACGGCGCCCACTTTGGCCTCCTCTTTCTCCACAACGAAGGCTACAGTACTATGTGTGGACATGCTGTTATAGCCATCACCAAACTGGCCGTAGAAATGGGCTGGGTGCCCGCTACTTCGCCTGAAACAAAGGTCGTCATCGATGCCCCCTGTGGCCGCATTACGGCTTTCGCCAAAATGAAAAAAGGGCGGGTAGAAAGTGTTTATTTTCATGGAGTACCTTCCTTTGTAGTGGCGCTCGACAAGCAGGTAGAGGTTCCCGGTTTGGGCACTATCAAATACGACCTGGCATATGGCGGCGCCTTCTATGCCTATGTAGATGCCCGGCAACTTGGGTTGGAGTTGACACCCGACCATTACAACGACCTCCTCCAGAATGGAATGGCCATCAAAGGAGCAGTGATGGCGGGCAACAAGTCGATCCGGCATCCCTTCGAAGCCGACCTCAGCTTTTTGTATGGCACCATTTTCATCGGCGGGCCGGTATCGGCGGGGCATCGACAGCCGCAACGTCTGCATCTTCCGCCGACGGAGAGGTCGACCGCTGCCCAACCGGTTCGGGGGTATCAGGGCGGTTGCCGATCCACTACCTACGGGGCGAGATCGGCATAGGAGAATCCATGACGGTGGAAAGCATCACCGGCAGTGTGTTTAGAGGAGCGGTGGTGGCGGAGGTGGATTACGGGCCATTCAAAGCGGTGATCCCGGAGGTGGAGGGGATGGCTTTCATTACCGGTCAACATGAGTTTTACATCGATCCCGAGGACCCTTTTGGAAGTGGTTTTTTTCTTCGATGAGGGGCTACTTGTTATCCTGCCTTCAAAAAACGGGTTGTGTCGCCGCTCGTACCCGATGGTCGTATCCTCTCCGTGTCCGGAAAAAACACGCACCTCGTCTCCCAACGGGAACAACTTTGTCCGAATAGAATGGATCAGTGTGTTGTAATCGCCGCCTGGCAGGTCGGTCCTTCCTATGCTGTTGCGAAACAGGACGTCGCCGGCAATAACGAATTTATCTTCTTTACAGAAAAACGACAGGCTGGCCGGTGAGTGGCCGGGGGTCAGTAAAATGTCCATTGTGGTTTCCCCAAATGTCATCGTCGTACCGGCTTCCAAAAACCGGGTGGGTTTTGGGGAAGGTTCCGGTTTGGGCAACCCATAGAAGGCCGCCACCTGCGGAACGGCTTCCAGCACGGGCAACTCATCGCGATGGATTTCCAGCTCCAGTTTGTATTCGTCGGCCACAAAGCGGTTGCCGAATACATGGTCGATGTGGCAGTGGGTGTTGATGAGGCGGACGGGGCGCAGCCCGTTGGTTGCCAGGAAGTTGCGCAGTTCCTCTTTTTCTGCCGCGGTATAGCAGCCCGGATCGAAGAGGACGCACTCACCAGATTGGTCGTAGACGACATAAGTGTTTTCCTGAAAGGGATTGAAGGTGAATTTAGCAACAAGGGCCATATTTTTTCCGTTTGAATTTTTAACCTTCTTTGGCAATTTTAGATGAGCTTTTAAAATCTGTTTGCAAAAGTACAGTTTGGCCAGTATTCTTTGACATTTTGGTGAAAAAAGAATTACCTTGTTGTAATCTGATCCGAATGTTGCCCCGCCATCATTATTGACATTAATCCTCAGAACGTCTGTTATTATGACCAGAATCCTGATACTCACCGCTTTTCTTTTGCTGGGAATGACCGCAGAAGCCCAGCGCCTTGAAACGACTTTCGGTAAAAACCGCATCCAATACCACGACGACTTTCAGGAATGGCTACGCTATGAAAGCCAGAATTTCATCACCTACTGGTATGGTAAAGGACGGAACACCGGACAGGCCGTCGTGCAAATGGCCGAAATGGACTACGAATACATCCAAAGCATTCCTTGAACACAGCATGAACGACAAGATCGAGATCATCGTTTACACTGACCTGACCGATCTCAAACAAAGCAACATCTGGCAACGAGGAAGTATTCGTCAACACAGGGGGGCAGACCAAGATCGTCGAAAACAAAGTGTTTGTTTATTTTGATGGCAATCACAGCAATCTGCGCAAGACCCTCCGCGAAGGGATCGCCTCCGTTTTTCTGAATGCTATGTTGTTTGGTTCCAACCTCCAGGAGATCGTTCAGAATGCTGTGCTCCTCAATCTTCCCGAATGGTTTAAGGCAGGATTGGTGTCCTTCGTCGGAGAAGAATGGAACTCCGAACTGGATAACCAACTCCGCGATCTGATGACCCTGCCCGAATACCAAACCTTCCAAAAGCTGGCAGAAGATCATCCCAAACTGGCCGGCCACGCCATGTGGTATTTCATTAGCCAGACCTACGGCAGGTCCACCGTTTCCAATTTGTTGTATCTCACCCGCATCAACCGTAGCATCGAAAGCGGATTCCTCTATGTACTGGGCAGCCCTTACGAAAGAACGGCGCAGGCCTGGTCGGACTACTTCAAACAGCGATACGAAACGGAGTCGAAAACCATGTCGCCACCAATCGGTAAACACATTGTTATAAAAAACAAACGCAACCTGCCCGTCTCACAGGTCAAACTCAGCCCCGACGGTAAACGATTAGCTTACGTACTCAACGAAATAGGCAAATACCGGGTGTATGTTCAAGACATCGCCACCGGCGAACGGAAGACCGTCCACAAAGGTGGTCATCGCAATCCGTTTCAGGCTACCGACTACGAATACCCGCTGCTCGCCTGGAACCCCAACAACCGATCTTTGGCCATTTTGTATGAAAAAAGGGATGTTGCCAGATTGCTGATCCACGACCTGACGAACAATGAGTCAATCACCGAACCCCTGGCGCCTGAATACCAACGGGTGTACAATATGGAATTCATCAGTCCTTTCAATCTCGTATTTTCGGCCAACGTAAGAGGCTTTTCCGACATATTTATTTACCAAACAAAAACCCGACAGTCGCAACGAATAACCAATGATTTTTACGACGATCTCGACGCCACCTTCACCACCGCCTTCGGTAAAAAAGGCATCCTGTTTGCCTCCAACCGACCCGACTCATCGATGACCAAGAAAGTACGCATCGACACCATTCTGCCCATTGAGACCTTTGACATATTTTACTATAACCTGGAAGACAGACCCTCCGAACTGGTACAGGTCACCCACACGCCCTACGCCAATGAGCGCTGTCCGATGGGCCTCGATACTACCTGGCTCACCTACCTGAGCGATGCCAGTGGCTTATTCAATCGACGATCGGCTTATCTGGATTCTGTTTTCGTGTACAACGAACAGGTCATTACCCTCACCGACGGCGATGAAATTACGCTGCACGAAGACAGTACCTTGACAGAACTCGACGAATCGATGATCGATACGATCGTATTGCGCCCTGTTTTTAAGGTCAAAGCCTTTTCGCATGCTTCCAGCAATTTCAACCGGAGCATCATCAGTCAGCATACTGCACAAAGAAGTGGAAGGGCCATAGATGTTTTTTACAAGGGTGGCCGCTACGAGGCTTACACATATCCCTCCAACCCCACTCAACAGGTAACGGTTTCGGATACCCGATACTTCAATAACCGGGAACAAAAAGAAACCCTCCCGGAAGAAAAAGCACCGCAACCTACCCCAGAAGAAGAGGCACCCCGCCAGGAATTGCCCAAGAAAGAAAAGTCTCAGAAAGAGTCCTGGTTGTTTCAAAGTGAGTTTGATGAGCCGGAAGAAGGAGAAAAAGAAGAATCCACCCTTTCGGAAAACACGAATGAAACACCGGAAGGCCCTGTGAAAGATGAAGAAGAGGTCACCAGCTTCCAACAACCCATTTACGGCGGCAGCCAGAAAAAGGCAAATCAGTCGAAGGTTACCAAATTTCGGCCTTCGCGGATCGTTCCCTATCGCATAAAATTCAAAACGGATTATGTGACCACCCAACTCGACAACAGTCCACTTTTCGGAGGGATGGATGGGGTTTTTTCCGACTCTCTCAGTCAGGGCAATACCCAGGCCGCCGCCTTCAACTACCAGCCGCCTGGAATTTTGCTTAAAGCTAATTTTAAAGACTTGTTTGAAGACTACGAAGTGGAGGGTGGTGTGCGCATTCCGACAACTTTCAACGGGACGGAATATTTCCTGACCGTTCACGACAAAAAGAAGCGCCTCGACAAGCGCTATTCCTTCTACCGGCGGTCGTTGAAGTTCAGTGACGGTGCCGCTCAGTTCGGACAAACCCCCAAACGCCGCGAGCAAGTCATCATTGGTCAGGCAGAGTACCGGTATCCACTGGATATTTTTTCCAGTATCCGTTTGCAGGGTAACCTGCGCCTCGACAAGCGCATCCAACTTGCTACCGATGCCAATACCCTCAACCGACCCACCATCAAAAACCAGCGGTTCGGCCTTCGCGGCGAATACGTCTTTGACAACACCATGAATGTCGATCTCAACATTAGATATGGGACTCGCTACAAATTCTATGCAGAGATCAGCAAGGGTGTACAGGTCGATTTGATCGATAATTTTACCTTCGATTTCTCTAAAGGATTTCTCACGGTAGTGGGATTGGATGCCCGCCACTATCAGCGCCTTGACAAACATTCTATTTTTGCCGCCCGGGTGGCGGGTGCTACTAGTTTTGGATCACAAAAGATGTTGTTTTACCTGGGAGGTGTCGACAACTGGCTTTTCCCCAGCCGCAACAATGAAACATTGGTGCCCGACCCTGAGGGTTTTGCCTATAAATTGTTGGCGAGCAATATGCGGGGCTTCCGGGCCAACATCCGTAATGGTAGTTCGTTTGCTTTGTTGAATACCGAATTGCGCGTCCCCATTTTTAAATACCTCGCCAAGCGGGTACGTTCTTCCTTTTTCAGAAACTTTCAGATCGTCGGATTCTTCGACGCCGGCACCGCCTGGCATGGTTTAACGCCTTATAGCAAAGACAACCCGCTGAACACACGCATTGAGTCGACCAGCAACGGTGAAACCGAACTGATCACTCTGAAAATCAATTATTTTAAAGACCCGGTTATTTTTGGCTATGGTGCTGGCCTCCGAACCGTGCTTTTCGGATATTTCATCAGGCTGGACTATGCCTGGGGCATCGAAACCCGGCAGGTGCAGGACCCGGTCTTTTATTTGTCGTTGGGGACGGATTTTTAGAGACTTTCTTGAGCACTGTCGATTTCAGCACCGTCTGCTTTTTTAGTCTCGCTCGAAAAATAACTTGTCGTTGTCTTTGATAAAAATTAGTAACTTCTCAATCCCAAATAAAAAGAAAGAGAAATATATCGGAAAAAAGTTAGCTTTGCAAAAAAAAGAACTTGTCGGAAAAAAAGAACATACCAAGAGTAAGTAAAGCGATATTGGCCATACCGTATGTAAAATACCTATTGTCATTGTTAAACAAACTAAAGAGTGACCTGAAGGATAAGGCCGATGAGATTGAAGAATTAAAAGCAGAATTGAGGCGCTTAAAAAAGCTACCAAAAAAGCCAAAGATAGAGCCAAGTAAACTGGATGAAAACAAAAACCCCAAGAACAAGAATAAAAACAAGGGCTCCAAGGACAATGGAGGAAAGAAAAAGAAGAAAAAAGACCTCCCCATAGATGAAGAAAAAAAGGTAGAAGCCCAGGGGATTCCAGAGGATTGGAAGTTTGTAGGTTACAAGCCGTATATAATTCAGGATGTAAAAGTAGAGCGTCACAATATAAAATACGATCGTGAAGTGTGGGAAAGTCCTGATGGAAAACAACGGGTGGTGGCCAGGTTGCCCGGAGAGTTGGAAGGGCGGCAATTTGGTCCGGTAATAAGGGCTTATGTAATAAACCTGTACAACAATTGCCACGTAACTCAGCCGTTGATTCATCAAATTTTACAAGACATAGGAGTGGATATTTCCACCGGGCAGATCAACTATATATTGAATGAAGACAAAGCGAATAAAAAATTTGAAGAAGAGTTGTTAGAAGTAGTGGCGGTAGGCATAGAGCAAAGTGGAGAGATTCGGACAGATGATACCTCCTCCCGCCACCAGGGCAAAAATGGATTTTGCAATTGTATCAACACAGACTTGTTCACATACTTTCGGACGACAGAGTCCAAAAGCAGGATTAACTTCCTGAAAGTGTTGCAGTTAGACGGTGAGGGTTACACAATAAATGAGGAATGTCTGGAGTATTGTTTGGGTCATGATCTTCCGCCAATATACTTAACCACCTTGATAGAATCGGAGGGAGTACAACTAAACAAGGAAGAGGAGCTATTTACCTTTTTTAAGGAAAAGAAAATAACTGCTGCGTATGCTCAACGGACGATTACCGAGGGGATGCTGTTGGGCCACTTGATACAAACAGGATTTGATAAAGAAAAAATCATTCATGCCGACGATGCGGGCCAATTCAAGATATTGACCCATTGTCTTTGCTGGAAACATTCCGAACGCCCTTTGAAAAAGGTGGTAATTCGCAATGATATTCATCAAGAACAATGGGAGGGAAAAATGGATGACTTCTGGCAGTTATACCAAGACCTCAAAGCCTACAAAGAGGTAAGCGCATTGGCCCAAAAACGGAGGAAGGCCAAACTGGAAAAACAATTTGACCAACTTTGTGAGCCAGTCAAAAACTTTGAATCACTTAATAAGGTAGTTGACCAACTCAAAAAGAAAAAACGGGAATTGTTACTGGTGTTGGATTACCCGTTTGTATCGCTGCACAATAATGGTTCTGAACGAGAAATAAGAGAATACGCCAAACGAAGAAAAATCAGTGGGTCAACCAGAAGCGAAAATGGGAGAAGGTCAAGAGATGTGTTCACTTCTCTGAAGAAAACCTGCCGCAAACTGGGCGTTAGTTTTTGGGACTACACCCTGGATAGAATAAAAGGCGAAAATAAAATCCCTCCACTAGCTGAGATACTCCTCCAGCGCTCACAGCACAAAATTTGCTAGCATTTTTCATGGGACGGGTATGCCTTGTTGGCTGTGTGGATTGAGAAGTTACAAAAATTACAAATAAGCGATTGATAATGAGCGGTTTGTGATTTTTTCAAAGACACCAAAAAGACAATTTATTTTTTGAGCTTTACTTATCTGTTGTATTTTTCCCGGAACTTCCGATAGAGCGCCTTTTGTTTGTTGTCGAGGTCGATGGCCTTACCACGTATGAAGGCCTGTGTTACCTTGCAGGTACGCATGTCGAGGGCGTCGCCTTCGGAGATGAACAGGGTAGCGTCTTTTCCGATTTCGAGCGACCCAACGGTTTTGTCGATGCCCAGGATGATGGCAGGCTGGAGGGTGAGGGCGGATATGGCATCTTCGTAATCGAGGCCATACCCCACGGCATGCCCTGCCTGAAAGGGTAGGTTGCGCTGTTGCCAAAATCCAGACATGCTGAAGCAAAACCGGACACCTGCTTCCTGCAAAATAGAGGGAGTGCGGAAGGGCTGATCGATGGCTTCGTCGGAGCGGGCGGGGAGGCTGTGTACTTCGCGGAGAATGACGGGGATGTTTTTTTCTACGAGCAGGTCTGTCATACGCCAGGCTTCCCGGGCGCCCACCAACACGAGTTTTATATCGTATTTTTCTGCAAAGAGGATGGCTTCGGTCATGGCTTTTACGTCGCGGGCGTGTACGTAAAGGGTTTTGGACTGGTCGAATAGGCCCTGCATGGCTTCCAGTTTGAGGTTGACTTTATCGGGTTGGTCGTTTTTGGCGTAAGCCTGCGCTGCTTTAAACAGGTCTTCCATTTCTCTTTTCTGTTTGTCGTAGTTTTCGTTTTTGTGGATGTTGCCGGGCGACGACCACCATCCCCGGAAAGCAAACAGCCGGGGCCATCGCAGGTGGATGCCATTGTCGGTGGCGTAGGTGGCGTCTTCCCAGTTCCAGGCATCGAGTTCGACTATGGAAGATTGTCCGGAGATGCGTCCGCCCTGGGGGACGATCTGGGCCAGCAGAATGCCGTTGGAGCGTATGGTGGGCGTCACGTCGGAGTCGGTATTGTAAGCGATGATGGCGCGGAGATTGGGGTTGAGCGACCCAAACTCGGAGTTGTCGCGGGTGGCCTTTACCTGACTGATCTCCGAGAGTCCCAATTGTGTGTTTGGAGCTATGAAGCCGGGATATAGGTGTTTGCCGGTGGCGTCGATGATCTGGTAGTTTTTGGAACCGTCGATGCGGATTGTACGGGCGTCGGCAACGATGATGAGCTTACCCTCTTCAAAGGCTATGGCGGCATTGTCGATGACTTGCCCAGTGCCCAAATGAGCCGTAGCACCGGTGATGAGGATGGGACGCGACTGGTCGGGGGCCGGAGTTTGTTGGGCTTGTAGTTGCGTTGTTAAGCAAATGGTCAGGGTTAGGAGTTTTAGATATTGGTGCATTTTATATGGTTTATGGTACACGGTTTACGGTTTAATGGTACACGGCGTGCCCATGAAGGGCTATCGCCTACATGGCAGGCATGAAGGCGGAGCGATACGCGCAGTGAACGGCGATAGTCCCCCGAATCGAGTCCGGGGCAGGCTTTCACTGGCGTAGTCCTTCAGGGTTAATGGTACACGTTGCGTCATGTAGGTCTGTTGCTACTTGACACGCGTGTAGTATATAGTGAAAGCAGTCCCCCGAATCGGGACCGGGGCAGGCTTCATGGTTTATTCAATATTGCATTTCGTCTTCGCCGTCATCACAGTGGTAGTGGCGGGGGCGGCGTCCTTTTACGGGGCCTGTTTTTTCGCCTCCTGCTTTGGCTTGCAGCATTTTCTGGATGAGGCGGTTGCGTTCGTCGGCGATGGTGCGGCGTAGTTTTTTGTCTTCTTCGCGGTCGAAGAACCGGATACCGTCGACGAAGGTCATCTCGGCACGGGTGTATACCGATAGGGGGTGGGCCGACCACAGAACGATGTCGGCGTCTTTACCGGCTTTGATGCTGCCCACGCGGTCGTCGATGTGTAGTAGCACGGCGGGGTTGAGGGTGACCATTTTCCAGGCATCTTCTTCGGAGACGTCTCCATAGAGTATGGCCTTTGCGGCTTCCTGGTTGAGGCGGCGGGCCATCTCGGCATCGTCGGAGTTGAGGGCGGTTACGACCCCTTGTTCGTTGAGGATGGCAGCGTTGTGGGGGGATGGCGTCGATCACTTCGTATTTGTAGGCCCACCAGTCGGAGAAGCTGGAGCCGCCGGCGCCGTGGGCTTTTAGTTTGTCGGCTATTTTATAGCCTTCGAGGATGTGGGTGAAGGTGTTGACTGTGAAACCCAACATTTCTCCTACGTGCATGAGCATATTGATCTCCGACTGTACGTAGGAGTGGCAGGTGATGAAGCGTTGCCGGTTGAGGATTTCGGAGAGGGCTTCCAGGTCAAGGTCTTTGCGAAAAGCAGCGCCTCCTTTTGCTTTTGCCTTTTGGTAGGCTTTGGCACGGGTGAAGGCATCGACGTAGACTTGTTCGACACCCATGCGGGTGTTGGGGAAGCGGTTGTTGCGGCTGCTGGTAGAGCGTTTAACGTTTTCGCCCAAAGCGAATTTGATAAATCCGTCGGCATTTTCAAATTTCATTTGTTCGGGTGGGTATCCCCATCGCAGTTTGATGATGGCCGACTGACCGCCGATGGGGTTGCAGGAGCCGTGCAGGAGTTGAGAAGTGGTGACCCCTCCCGACAGTTGGCGGTAAATGTTGACGTCTTCGGAGTTGATCACATCACCGATGCGGACTTCGGCGGTGCTGGCTTGCGTACACTCGTTGACACCTCTGGAAATGGCGATGTGGGAATGCTCGTCGATGATGCCGCAGGTGAGGTGTTTGCCGGTGGCGTCGATCTCAATGGCACCGTTTGCCGAAAGGCCCTTGCCGATGCTTTGTATTTTTCCGTTTTGTAACAATACATCCGTTTTTTCGAGGATGCCCTCTGCTTCATTAGTCCATACCGTTGCGTTTTTAAACAGCCAGGTATCCGCCTTTGGAGGCTGCTCCCAGCCATAGGCCTGGAAAGGGTAAATTACAGCGCCGACTGCTTCTTCCTTTTTATCTTTGTCGGGCTTATCCTTCTTTTTGGTATCGTCTTTTTTCTCTTTTTTAGGAGCAAGGACTCCGCGATGTGTGGCCGACCAGTTGAGCCAATTGCCATCGATGTCGGTGCCGGAGCCCGACCAGCGTTTACCGTCGGCGGTACCGGAGAGGCGGAGTTGATTTTTTGCTTCTTTTTCCGGTTTGAAAGAGAGGCTTATAAGGCCGTCTGAATATTGATGTTTCACTTTGAGAGTGGTGCTGTCGTCGATGCGAATGGCCATTTTTTGTTTTCCGGGTTTACCGGTCACTTCGAGGGCGTATTGTTGGGATCCGACTTTTAGATCGTAAGTACCGGCGAGGTCAGACTGGTCGAGCTGGTCGAAGAGATATGCCTTTCCGTTGATCCAGTTGTGAAGGATTTTGGTTTCATTGTCAAAAATGTTGCCCGAAGTGATGAGAAAGTTGGCGCGTTTGCCTTTTTCGAGGCTGCCCACCTGGTCGTAAATCCCGATGAGTTGGGCGGGCGTTCGGGTGAGGGCCTGGAGGGCGGCTTCTTCGGTCAGGCCGTCTTTGATGGCTTTGTGTAGCTGGCTTGTAAAACCATCTTTTTTCTTCAGGCCATGAGTGGTCAGGGCGATGCGGATGCCGGCATCGTGGAGCCGGGCGGGGTTGGACGGGGCCAGTTCCCAGTGTTTGAGGTCGACCAAAGAGGCCTGGAGAGCGTCGAAGGGGTCTTCCACGTCGTAGGCCTTTGGAAAGTTGAGGGAGACGATGATGGGGGCGCCGGTTTTTTTGATCTTTTCGAGTCGCTGGTATTCGTCGCCGCCGCCTTTGAAGATGTAGGATAGGCCGAACTCTTTGGCGATTTTGTGGGCGCGGAGTATTTCGAGTTTGTCGCGGGCTTCAAATATTTGCGGAAGCGGCCTGAGTTCATTCCATGCGGCGAGAGAGACGTTGTACTCTTCTTTATGTCCATTGTGGTGATACCATTGTGCGTCGTGTTCTGTTTGGCGCAACAATGCTATTCCGCCCATCAGGGAGCTGGGATAATTTTGGGTCGATACGCCTTTTTTGAAAGACAGGTGGTGGGCCGCGATGTCTTTGACCACGAGGTCGTGTACGGGGTCGTCGGCCAACAATACAGCTACAGATGAGCCTCTCGACATGCCGTCCATCCGGTGGCTTAGTACGGTGCCGAAGCCCAGTTTGCGCAAAGCGGCGGCTTCTTTTTTATTGGTAGTAAAATGTTCGTTGGCGCGAAATTCGGGTTGGAGGGCCTGGTTCCAGGCATAGGCACCTTCTTTTTTGGTGATCATTTGTTGTCCCCCGGAGCGGTTGGTCTCCTTTTTTTTGGCTTCGGGCAAGCCGTAACTGGTGTAGATGTCGATGAAGGAGGGGTAGAGGTGTTTGCCCTTGAGGTCGATGACGATGGCTGTTGGCGGAAGGGAGAGGTTTTTTCCTACGGCGGATATCCGGCCTTCTTTGATTAGGAGGGTAGCGTTGGTTAGGGTTTGTTGGTGGTCGACATGGATGGTAGCGTTGGTAAAGGCATAGTGGTGTTCGCGGTCGTCGTAGACGCCGTTTCTGGGAAAGGTGATTTGGGCGAAAGTGGAATGAGCCAATAGTAGAATGCAGCAGAAGACTAGGAGGGAGGGTAGGTCGTTTCTCATGATAATAGGAAAGTTAGTGCGTAGGCAAATGTACAATTTATCTGTTTAAAAAAGAACAGGGCGCTAAGCTCCCTGCACGTAAATCGCATATTTTTCGCGGTAGTATTCTTCTTCAAAAAAATTGGAAAGAGGATACACCTGGCTGTATTCGCCTTTTGGCAAAGTATTCAATTCGGCATTTATTTTACCTCCTTTGAGGGCGATCAGTCCGTTGGGCAATGCGTGCAGATGTTGTTTGGCATATAGCCGCTGCGACCATCGGAACAGTTGATCCAGTTTGGCGACAGCCCGGCTCACGACAAAGTCGAAGTATTCCTTTTTGAGGTCTTCCACGCGGGTGTGGCGGGCGGTGACGTTGGGGAGTTGCAGTTGGGTGGCGATGTCCTGCACTACTTTTATCTTTTTTTGGCGGGCGTCGATGAGGAAGAATTCCGTTTCCGGGAAAAGGATGGCGAGGGGGATGCCCGGGAGTCCGCCACCGGTTCCGAGGTCGAGGATGCGGGCGCCGGGCTGGAAAGTGATGATTTTGGCGACAGCCAGGGAGTGGAGGATGTGGTGGTCGTAGAGGTGATCAATGTCCTTTCGGGAAATGAGATTGATCTTTTGGTTCCAGTCTTGGTAGAGGGGGCCAAGCCGTTGGAATTTTTCGGTTTGCAGCTCGGTCAGTTGGGAGAAGTATCGGGCCAGTTGTTGCATTGAATGACAAGTTGAATTGGTGTGTTTTTTAGCGTAAGCGAATGGATCAAAGTTAGAGGTTATTTTGGATATGGGTTCGATGAAATAAAAAAGAGATAACAGCATGTTGCCGTTACCTCTTTTTAATAGCCAGTGTAAGCGTTTTTTTACACAGCTTCTTTTACCAGTTGTCGTTCTTCCTTCATCAGGCGCACCTCGGCTTCCCGGGCAATGGCTTTTTGCGCGTTGACGGATTTTTTCGAAGCCTTTTTAGCTCTGGCCCTTTTCGCTTTGGCCTGGGGGGCATCGATGTAGGCGCCTGCACCCGGCTGTTTGAGGATGTTGAAAAGGATCTCTTTGGCGCGAAATAGTTGCGCTTTTACGGTGCCGAGCGGGATGCCGAGTTCTTGTGCGATTTCGTCGTAGCTCAGTTCTTCAAAAAACCGCAGCTCGATCATCAGGCGGTATTTGAGACTGAGCTTTTTGAGTACGGTGCGCATCAGCTTGAGGCGCTGTTGGCGGATGAATTGCTCTTCCGGGTCGAGCGCTGTGGAGCGGATGTTGTTGGAATAATTGTGATCGCCATCGGGTTCGATGGGGTCGTCGATCGACAACATTTTCAGCCTTTTCTTACGGATATGGTCTATGCAATTGTTGATGGCGATTTTGAACAGCCAGGTGGAGAAGGCATAACGGGGGGCGTAGCTGGGCAGCTTGTTGAAAGCTTTGCCGAACGCTTCGAGGGTGAGGTCGTCTGCATCTTCCCGGTTGTTGACCATTTTCATCATCATGTGAAAAATGGAATTGCGATAGCGGTCCATGAGTGTGGCGTAGGATTTTTGATTGCCGTCGATGGCACTCAGCACGAGGTTGTAGTCTTCCTGTGCACGTGGAGAGAGGTTGGTGGGTTGTGGTCTTTCTGTTACTTCCATTGTTTATGTTTTCGGAACAATAATACGGGCGCAAATACCAGATAGTAAATGACAAAAACCGCATCGAGCAATGGAATCCACTTGAGTAAAGAAGACTCGTTGAGCTTTTTTAGGATGGGTCTCATAATCGTCAACACTACCAGCATTCTAGCCACGTACATCAGCACAACAAATATTATGCTAATTTTATATATAATAAAAAAACCTCCTACAATGTGTAGTATATGACCAAGAGAAAGGATGCCCAAAAGAGCCTTGTGGCGGTGGTTATAGTGTTTCCCAGTGGTCAGATGTCTTGCTTTTTGCCGGAAAAAATCGGGCCAGTTTTTTTCGGCTTCCGAGTACATAAATGTTTGAGGATCAATGCAGATGGCGGTGTTGTGTGCGTGGGCTGCTGCGTTGACGAACAGGTCGTCGTCGCCCGACAATAGGTGTTGGTGTGAAGAAAAGCCACCGACCTGAAAAAATAATTTTTTTTTGTACGCTAAATTTCTTCCAACCCCCATGTAGGGTTGTCCGATCAGCGCAAAAGAAAGATATTGGATGGCTGTATACACCGTTTCGTGGCGGATGAAGAGGTTGAGAAAACCCTTTTTTTTGTAGTAGGGGGCGTATCCCAAAACAATTTCAACGGGGCCACGTATATGCTTTTGCATACCATCGATCCAGTTATTAGTCGCAGGCTGGCAATCCGCATCTGTCAATAATAACACTTCGTACCCGGCAGCCTCAATCCCTTTGGCGAGGGCATACTTCTTTCCGCTTCCTGCCGGCTTGTCAAAAACGTCAAGACGACGCAAGGTAGAACTTTCTATATGAAAATCCAATAATACGTTTGGGGTCTGGTCGGTAGAACCATCGTTTATAACAATAATCTCGTAGGAGCGGTAGTTTTGGTTTAGAATACGGGGGAGGTTTTTTTTGAGGTTTTCGGCCTCATTGCGGGCGCAGATGATTACGGAGATGTTTTGTTGATGGGGTGATATGCTGATTTGCCGATATGCTGATTTGCTGATGGGGTGATCCCGAAACGAGTTTGGGACAGGTTTTGCTGGTAAGGGCGGGTGCTTCTTGTTTTTTTCAGAAGAGGGTTCCCGATAGCGAGCCAGGCGGGAGAAGACCAGTAGCCAGAAGGCCAGTTGGGAGAGGGTTGCCAGGGTGTAGACAGTCAATAAGAAATGATCAAGCACCAGGTAGATGGTTTTTTTGCAAAATTTCCAAAGCAAAACTAATTGAAATTATGTTTTTACCATCTAATAACATAATAGACCTTATGAACAAAAATTTTGTATGCAGCCTGAATGCCCTTTTTTGCCTACCCTACGTCACATCCCTGTCTGGCCGCCAGGCGAGGCTCGCCTTCGTAGCTAAGGCTACGAGGCTCCGGGTGTTCCTTGGTTAGGCAAAAAATTGCTCTTCAGTTGCTATACAAAAAATCCATTCATAATGTCTAATACAATTGCTTGGTTGCATTTGGTATGTAGCGAATGTTGGAAGATTGCGGAAAGCAGTGGACTCGACCTTACTGAAGGCAGAAAAAAACAGTAGCAGAACAATATCCTTATAGGGATGAAGAAGGTGATACGCCTCAGTCAACCCTCCACACCTTAACCATATGGTCATCACCCCCCGTTATTATTTGTCGGCCATCCGGAGAAAAGACAGCCGTGTTGATTTTTTTCAGGTGGCGAATGGGCGTAATGCGCTCCTCAAACTGGTGACCAGTCCAGTGCCATAGTTTAATAGTTTTATCTTCGCTTCCGGTCAGCGCGAGTGATGGAGTAGGAGCAAAGTCGACCGTAAGGACATCACCCAGGTGTCCGTTCAAGGGTTGAAACACGGAATAGCTGCCCGGTTCTTCCTCCCTCCACACGATGGCTTGGTTGTCCGTTCCCCCTGACAGCAAATAATGTTGTCCTTCCATAGCAAAAGCCCTGATGGTATTTACCGGCCCGTAGTGTTCCGAAAGGGTGTCGACGGCCCTGCCTGTGCGGACATCCCACTGCACAATGGTGCCATTGGTATAGCCGACGAAAAGCCAAACTCCTGATTCGGCAAAAGCGAGACAGCGTACCGGCGCATCGTAGGGAAGCATTTGATACCAGTCGTCAGGAGCATCTTTCTTTCTCAGTATGACTTTTCGGGTTTGTCCGATGGCTATAAGGTTTTCATGAGCGGCCAGGCAGGATATACGGGAGGTGCGAATTTTTTTGGTAAAAGGGCGAAAGTCAATTTGGGTACTGTCGTCCTGCCAGTCAAGGGTCGAAACGAGGTGGTTGTCGCCACCGGATAAAATCTGGTGTTCGTTGAGAAAGGTCAGGGCGTTAATTTTGCTCGTTCGTTTTCCGGGATGTATTTGTTGACGAATGATTTGGCGGTTGCCATTGGTGTTGTCCAGCAGATGAAAAGCACCGCGAAGCTGGTCATCGCAGGCCAGTATTTGAGTTCCGTCGGGGCTGATGGCCACTTGCCGAACCGGTGACCCCATCTCAAAACGCCTTTCGGCAAAAGAGCCGATATTCCAGAGTTTGATATTTTTGTCGGTGGTGCTGAAGATGTGTTCTTCGTCCATAAAGCCAACCTGTTGAATGGGAGCCTGGTGGCCAATCATTTCTTTGAATACGGTTCCGTCTTTTGCCCATAACAAGACGTTGTTCTGCAAATCGCCGGTCAGTAGGAGGTGGTCGTCAGGAGATACGGCGACCGTTTGAATAATGGCTCCGGTAGTGATCGTTTGTATTTCTTTTCTTTCGGTCAGGTCCCATATACCCATATTGCCGTTGTCGTAGCAGGTAATCAAATACTGCCCGTCGTGCGAAAAGGCCATGGCTGTGACGGAGCAATGATTACGACCTATTTTGGCTTGTCTTAAATTGAATTTATTGAGAAGAATAACGTTTTGTGCATTTGTTGTTAAAACGGCAATAACATTGTTTTTTGGGTGTACGGCGAAGTCTTTGATCGGGGCACGAAAAGACCAGACTTTGTGGTAAAACAGCTTTTCTTTTTTGAGGCGGAGACGTCCCAACTCCTTTTTGGTACTGATGACCAGTTCCCCTTCGAGGGAGCTTTTGGCGATGCGTTGAATGGGCGAACCCAGTTTTTTTTCCGATAGCAATATCCCGGTTTCCAAAGACCATATTTGCGCCAGGCCCTCTACGGTGGCGATGGCCAAATAGGGTTGATCATAGTACGAAAATATTTGGAAATCATTAATGGCAGAAGCGGCTTTAAACAAGATGCCTTCTTCGGAAGAGAATTGTCGATCCCACCGTTCCATGCGCAGGATTGAGTCTTCTGGTGCCAACAGGATGAAATGGTACATGGAATCCGAGTAAGGAGTGATGCCGACCTTCAGCAATTTTTTTTCCGATACCATATCTTTCAGGTAGGGTGGTTGAAGATATTGTTGTTGCAAAATCTGCCGGATGAGTGCCTGGATCGTATGTAAGCTGTCGGCCATGTTTTCTTTTTCTGCATTTTCCAAAAGATCCATCGCTTTTTGAACTGCTTTCGTAGGATTATTGTTGGATTGCTGTAGTACATTGGCGGCTTCAGACCGGAACAGATTGC
Source organism: Saprospiraceae bacterium (assembly GCA_965222105.1). Taxonomy (GTDB): domain Bacteria; phylum Bacteroidota; class Bacteroidia; order Chitinophagales; family Saprospiraceae; genus CALGLS01. The sequence continues at coordinate 172,294 of CBDCTQ010000074.1, forward strand.
CTTTGGTCAACGATTGGATGGTGGCCGTGAGGTTACCGATGATGCCCAGTCTGTCATTTTTGATTTCATTGAATTTTATCCAAAAGAAAATGACAAAGATGAGTGAAACACCGAGCAAAACGGTACCAATGGTTTTGAGGACACTGATGATGTATTTTTTACGGATTTCCCGTCTGCTGGCCGCGATGAAGTCATCCAGTTCAGGGGGCAGGCTCAGCAGGGGAAGATAATCTTCGTAGTACTCCAGTTTTTTTCGGGTGAGGTAAGATCCGGTGTCCAAATGAGCGGCATAGAGAACAGTGAGTTGGTTTTTGATTTCCTTCAGTTTGAGCAGTTCGTGATCTCTCAGTCGAAAGATGATGGCGGCTAAGGAGTCATGTGCCAGCTCAATGGTGTCTTTGGTGAAGCGGATTATCCGGCATTGTTCCAGGGCGTTGAGGCAGTCGGCCAGTTCCTTGGCTTCCATGTAGGGCAGATCTTGGCGAAAACTTTCTTCGGGGGTTAATATTCCGTCTTTCATTTCGTAGGCGATGGGTTTTTTTGTACCCTCATCAGTGATGAAGTTGCTGATGATCTCGCGGACATGTTCCTCGGTCAGTTCAGTGTGTTTGCCGGACCATTTTTTGACGATGAGTTGCTCCTGCTTTTGCAGAAATTTTTCGAGTACATCGTCGATGGCCCCGAAGGCATTGATTTCGGCGGGTGTCAGTTGAATGGGCGGAAATTCATTTTTGACTCTGTTTTTACCGGGGTAAGTTCGGGCAAAATCCTCTTCGTACAATTCGTCGAGGTAGACCTGCAAGTAAGGTAGCTTGATACCCGAATTGCCCTGGCTTACCTTTTGAATGATTTTTTCAATTTGTTCTTCGGGAGGATCGCCGACACTTATGTTGAAGGCAGAAAAGGAAGTGGTGATCACTTTTTTGATGGACTCTAAATTCATCTGTTCCACCCGCAGTTTGTAGTCGAAAATATAGGGTATTTCTTTTTCGATCTGATAAAAACTACCGAGGTACTCCTCCCGGATGATCAGAATGATCTTAATGGGGATGTCTTCTTTCAGGAGTGCTTTTATGGTCGAGACGAATTGATGTTGTTCGTCCTCATCTCCGATAATAAAAAGTTCTTCAAGCTGATCAAAGATCAAAAATACGGGCCGAAAATAATTGGTGTACAATTCGTCGCAGCGTGTTAGTAAGTCTGTTGTTGGAGACAGATCCGGTGTTGCCTTTTTAAGTTTTTCCAACAGAGAATGATTGATGTTTTCATTTCTTCTGATGTACAAGGGGTACCAATCCGCGCTGCTATACCTGCTGGCCAGTCCGCATTTGATCAAACTTGTTTTTCCCGTACCTGAATAACCATAGACCAGAACAATAGGAGACTTCGACAACATCTGATACAGGGTATTTATTTCTGTATCTCTGCCAAAGAAGGTAGCTTTGTCTTCGATGGTATAAGCATCCAAAAATTTAAAAGGACTGTTTTTCATAAGGCTTCTTCCAGTGGTTGGTCAAAGATCAGGCGACAGAATTCATCGAGCTGGCTTTTTATATTCGAAAATTCATTGTTGTCATTCAGTTTAAAAACCGGTTTGGTTTTTTTGTAAATGGGATAATAAATGACATCATTGGTAGCTGGCTTGTAATGGTCCAGGTAGAGGATTTCCGGAATGGGGGCCCCGATGTTGATCGCATTTTCATCAAATATGAACGGACTCAGGTTCAAATAAGTAGCTACTCCGTTTGATGAATTTGTCGGCGCCGAATCAATGGAATGACACAAGATGACGGAAGAATCGTCCATGACATGTTCGAGGGCTTCAATGCTTTCGTCAAAGTTCAATATATCGTGTTCTAGCTCTACGGTGGTGTGCAAAAAAAGAGGATTTAAAAAGTGTCGTTGTTTTTTGACGTAAATATTTTTAACGGAAGCCAACCGGTATTTTGACAAGAACAGTACCTTGATCAGCAGTTTGGTCAGGTGTCTTTCCACCATCACACAATAATTATCAATCTTGTCGGGTGCTATATTATTCAAATCAGCTACCGGGACAGACTCTATGTATCTACATGCTTTGTTGAAGTCTGCATCCAGATGAAAATGATGTTTTTCATTTTTAATGTCTTCGATAAATAGTGTTTCTTCTGTGGAGATGAGTTGATTCATCATCAAAGTGATTAAATCCTCGTACCTGGCTTTGTTTTCATCATCACCTTGGGGTAAAAAGATCGAACGAAAGGGTTCTTTTTCTTCCAGCTTAATAGCAGCAGGATCTTTTTTAATCACATCCCAAAATTGTGATAACAATATATATACGGTGCGACGTGAAAAGTCGCTTTATAATACTGTTAAACCATTGAATAACAATACACTTACATGAGTTATTCAAAGATGGATTTAACCTGATGTGCTACCATCAGTTTCCTACTTCGGGGTGCGTCACTAGCAATGGTGGGGTGCTAAGCCCGAAGGACAACAAAGCTCCTCCCGATTCCGATTGGGATAAGCGGCGACCGAGAGGTCAAAGCGAAAGCTGCTAGTCTTTTGCGGTAGGAGGAAGCGGAATGAATGGTTTCTTCTGTGGAGATGAGTTGATTCATCATCAAAGTGATTAAATCCTCGTACCTGGCTTTGTTTTCATCATCACCTTGGGGTAAAAAGATCGAACGAAAGGGTTCTTTTTCTTCCAGCTTAATAGCAGCAGGATCTTTTTTAATCACATCCCAAAATTGTGATAACAATATATATACGGTGCGACGTGAAAAGTCGCTTTATAATACTGTTAAACCATTGAATAACAATACACTTACATGAGTTATTCAAAGATGGATTTAACCTGATGTGCTACCATCAGTTTCCTACTTCGGGGTGCGTCACTAGCAATGGTGGGGTGCTAAGCCCGAAGGACAACAAAGCTCCTCCCGATTCCGATTGGGATAAGCGGCGACCGAGAGGTCAAAGCGAAAGCTGCTAGTCTTTTGCGGTAGGAGGAAGCGGAATGAATGGTATGCGTAACATATGTGAATCACTTTAAGCCTCGTTGCATTGAAGCGGCGGAAAAGACTATATACGCCGTAGTCAAAAACGACAAAGGGTACAGCTGTCAAGTTCGTATACTCATGACACGTAGCTGCTTTCCGGCATTCGTCGGGATGAAAATTCCCTCGGGGTAAAGGTGGACGCTAACCCATTCGGTATTAAAAGCGAAACACGGTAAGCCTGTATCGTTCTCCTTTTTTTTAAGGAGTAGGAAGGAAGTAATTCCCTACGATGACGGTGCAGGTAAGGGATGCTGGAGAAAGCGAAGGCCTTGTTGTAATGACAGGGATAGGAGTTGAGATTGATCATTGGGGTAAAACGAAATCAATCAACATTACTCCCGGCGAAAGCCGAGCCGACTTCCGGCAGGTGCTCAATTACGAGAACGGTGTACGAACGACTTTATCTGGGTCAGAGCAGTGGAAGCCAGGAGTTATTTCAACCCATGAATAGCTGACTGGCTGTGCCAACAGAATCATTAGTATAACCGGGGCAAAGGTAAGGTTGATACGTTTAAACCGGGCTAATGGTAGTCATTTTGACATCTATTATCGTAAAATCGAGTAGCTTACAATGCTCGGTGCGGTGATCACAACCGTTATGAGTGCTTGAGCAGATTACTGGGAAACTAGTATGGTCTGTTCTGAGGGGGGGAAGGAGGGGCAACCCTCCCGACCTACCCGACATCAGCGGAATGGTGGCGTGGTAAGCCCAGACGAGTTGCTCCAGCCGGGGTTTGCCGATTTTGTTAAACAGGATCTCTCCCGACTCTCCCGTACCTTCGGCCCGCAGTATTCTCAATTGTTCGGAAACGGTATGCGGCAGACTCCTCAGCACCATTCTGTCCTTTTCCTTGATGCTTTTTACCCTGACGTTGAGCTGTGATTCTTTGGTGAAGATGTTTTTTATTTCAGAGCGGTAAGGCGCCAGGTTTACAAAAAGGTTTTTGAAAAGGTGTTTATTGGGTTTGAAATCGGGAAACGCGTCTTTTTTGGTGTATTGTCCCGGCAATGTCCAATCCAGATTTTCGGGTACCTGATGTCGGCAGTATATTCCCCAAAGTGGTTGGTTATTGTCGGTTGACTTGGCTTTGATGCCCCGATGTTGGTTGTAGTCGTATTCGACATCACTGGACACTTTTACCGCAGCCATAGCGGTTTTGAAAGCGTCGCCAATGGTGGAGAAATGATCGGCCAGAGATTTGTAAAAAGAAATGGCAAATCGGGTAGCTGCCTGGTCGTCGATGGGTCGGCTGGTTGCAATGACTGCCGGGATGCCGTGGTCACCCTCCTCATTCAACAAAATATCTACCTGGCCTTTTGTAGAGCAACCATTGAGTACCACCAATTTTAGGTTGGGACATTCCAACAATAGCTGGGCTATGCCATTGGCATTGGCTTCCTGGTCTTCGATGAGCAAATTGTCTTTACCGGCATGCCCACTGTAGTGAAATAAGCATATATTCTCCTTGAAATCGGTCAGATAATCGATGATTTCATTGACGGTGGCAAAGGAAAACCGGTTGATGTTGAAGTGATTGTCGCGAAAAGCACGCTGCGACAGAATGTCATGAACCGATTTATCCTCCTCGCCCAGGGTAGGGAGCGGGTGATCCTGACTGTTGGCATATGCAAAAAAGATTAAGTCCATGGCAAATGGTTATAATCATACAACGGACAAGGGGAATGGTGTTAAGATTCGCTCAAAAATCCAGCCGGCAAGCTGGATTTTTGAGCTTTACTAATCCATTAAAGCGGCAAGGTACTTCCATTCAGTTTTAAAAGATAAAGATAGGTAATATATAGGAAATATTTATTAAGTGCAATCGGGTTTTGTTGGGTTTTCTTATAATTCGCTTGATCGATTATATAAAACCTACCCGAGCCATCCACTTTTTGGGGTTACAAAAAGGCTCAAAATCTACAGAAAATACCCCGGTGCATCGCCCTCGACGTAATGAGGTCTTATTTACGCTATCAGTTTAGTAGCAGCGAACACCCGCTCCAACAATTCCCCCACAATCTCCTTTCGGGAAACCAAAAGTCGTTGGCCGGATTCCGGATCTTTCCGTTGCCATTGCATCCACTTGCGTTGCGCCACAAACCGCCGGTAATGCTTCCGATATTCCCAGGCCAGCCACCCCATAGGCAACAGCGTAAGGGCATAGGCCCAACCTACTCCCGGCCAGGCCAGCCAACTGCTCACCAACCATATCTGCAGGCCATACACTACCGGATACACCAGAATGCCCCCCAAAATCTTGATGGTAGAAGTGTATCCGATGTACATTTTTATCTTTCGGCTCAGCAGCCAGGGGAGGTAATGGGCCAGCCAGTTGTTGATCCAGCCATACAAAAAAATGGGGAGCCCCAAAAGCAATATCAGCGCCTGCACCCACATCGGCTGAGCATTGCCGGACTGAGCGATGGCAAGTGGTCGATCATCCAGTTCGTTTTTTTTCAATTCGTCAAAGTATTGTTGAATTTTTTGCCGAAAGGCGCGGTCTTCCGATGGAAAGTTGTCGCGGTACAGGCGCAGTTGTTCCAGTATTTTTTTGTTTCTAAAAAACTGTTCTTCCAATGAAACCGGCCGGGTGTTGGCCAGCAATTCCTCCAAGCGGCGAAGGAGCTGGTCTTCGGCTTCGTCTTCGGTGTCGATGATGAGGGAACGCATCCGCTCCGTCAGGTCAGCCGTAAGTTGGAGGACGGCTTCGCGGGGGTCCGATCGGTAAGCCGACTGATAATCATCTACTTCTAGGGGTTCGCCGGCGTATATCAGCACCTTGCTTCTAAACTCGGTGTGGGTCGTGTAGTTGAGGCCGACGGGTTGGATGGTGAGACCGGTCCGGAAGCCTGCTTTGTCGGCTGTGCTGAGAGCGATGCGGGCGGTGCCGGTTTTTATCTTGCCCAGCCGTCGCTCTCTTTGGCTGTAGCCCTCGGGGGCAATATAGAGGCATCCGCCATTGAGCAAAAACCGGTTGGCTTTCGCAAAAGCATCGACATTGCTGATCTTACGGCCCTTTACATCTTCGGGGCGCTCAACCGGTATGCAGTAAAAAGTAGAGAAAAACCATTTTGCAAAAGCACCTTTAAACAAACTGGCATTGGCCAGAAAATGCACCAGCCGGATGGACGGGTGGGCAGCATTGAGCGGATCGGTCAGCGTACTTGGATGGTTGGATACCAGAATGGTGGGCTTGTACTTCCGCAAACGAGGGCGGTGTAATATTACTGTTTTTTCATAGAAAATGCGAAAGCTGACCTTTACCAGCAGTTTGAAAAAATTATATATCAGGAATAGTAATACTTTTTTCATATTTGTTTTTGCCACGAAGACACTAAGGCTCCAAGATTCACTACCTCTTTTTATAGTGATAAAAGCCTAAATTTGTGTATTTTTTAGAGCGACCCAATGGCTGGTTTGAAACCTGTCTTTGCCGACAGGCAAGTCTAACTGGTCGGCAGACAGGCCTGCCCGTCCCGGTGGTTGGCAGGTTGGAGTCTCTGTGGTGAATTAAACTTTAAAGTCCAACAAAAACTGCCGGACATCTTCATCGAATACCGGCTTGTCGCCAAAATGAAAATCCACCTCTACCGGTAGGGCAAATACCGGCAATTTGTTTTCCAACAGGAACCCCCGATGAACCTCCAACCGCATGGCGTCTTTTTCGGTGGTGAGGATGACCTTTTTATTGGAAGACATATCTGCAAAAGTCGTATTTAAATTCGACACATCAAATTTATTGAAATAGTGATGGTCTTCGTATTCCAAAACCCGTACCGAAGCCACCGTGGCATTGAGGTATTCGAGGAGATACTCCGTACCTGCGATGGCGCAAATGAGGAGGACGTCGAGGTGTTTCCCAAGTTGAAGCCGCTGCCGGGGGTTGAACATATAATAAGGCGGGAGGTACCGGTAGTAGGAGAAATACAATTTTTGATGGGGGTAGGGGTTGATTTCATTGACGAGGGCCTCGCGGTCGGAAGGGGTCATGTTGGTGGGGCATTTGGTTACGATGATCCGGTCGGCCCGTTTGTAGGCGGAACGCCATTCGCGCAACCGCCCTGACGGAAGCAGATAGTCGCGGGTAAAAGGCTGTCGATAATCGGTCAGCAGAATGTTGAGGCCCGGCAGGATGGAGCGGTGCTGGTAGGCATCGTCGAGCAGTACCGTCTGGATATCCGGCTGCGCCATGATGATTTTTGGAATGGCAAAAGTGCGGCTTTCAGACACGGCCACCATGATGCCGGGAAATTTCCGGCGATATTGTAACGGCTCGTCGCCCACTTGTTCTACGGAGTGGTGGCGTTGTACTTCGATGTAGCCCTTCGTTTTGCGGTTGTAGCCCCGGCTCAAAGTGGCTACATTGATGTAGGGCCTCAACAACCGGATGAGATATTCAATGTGGGGTGTTTTGCCGGCGCCGCCAATGGAGAGATTGCCTACGGCGATCAGCGGCAGGTCGAAAGACACTTCTTTGAGCAGATCGTTCCGGTAGAAGAAATTGCGCAAGCTCACCCCCATGCCATATAGCAGAGAAACGGGAGCCAGCAATATCCGGAACAGAATGCGTTGAATCATGTCAGGTGCAAAAGTAAGGGTTTAAGCATTGGCGTTCATGAAAAATGAAAACAAAGGCGCTGTGTAAAAGTTTTGTCTGTGGTCGTTCCCGCTGAGAAAGTATTTCCTATATTGCGGCACACCAAATCATTCCACAACATGAAAGCCATGATCCTGGCTGCCGGACTGGGAACGCGCCTCCGCCCCCTTACCAACTCACGCCCCAAAGCGCTGGTGGAGGTGGAGGGGGTACCCCTTTTGGAAATAGCCATCCGGCGGTTGAAGTACTTCGGCGTAGAGGAGATCATCGTCAACGTCCATCATTTTGGGGCCCAGATCATCGAATTTTTGCGAAAGCACCACCATTTTGACATACGCATAGAGGTATCCGACGAGCGCGACCAACTGCTCAATACGGGCGGCGGCCTGAAAAAGGCAGCCTGGTTTTTTGATGACGACGCCCCTTTCCTGCTCACAAATACAGATATTCTTTCCAACCTCGATCTTCGACACTTCTATCAACACCATGTCGAGTCGGGAGCGATGGTTACATTGGCGGTGCGCCGTAGGGAGACATCGCGTTACCTGATCTTCAACACACAACAACAATTGCACGGCTGGGTCAACATCAAAACCGGCGAGATGATCGCCAGCCGCCCTCACGTAGGCCCATTGCAGCTCCGGGCCTTTAGCGGCTTTCACATCATCAGTCCTGAGTTGTTCGACTGGATGCCCGATGAAAAGGCTTTTTCCATCATCGATACTTATCTCGATGCCGCTGCTGCAAACGACATCCGCGCCTATCCGCACGACGATGATCTATGGCTCGACGTGGGCAAACCCGACGCCCTGAAAAAAGGAGCCATGCTGCTGCAAAAGCTGACTTTATTGTAGTTGGAATTTGCTTAACTTTGTGGCGTGTAATATTGGGCGAAAAATCCGGTTAGTCGCTGTCATTCCGGCGCATGCCAACCGTAAAGGACTACGCTAACGCTCCGCCTTTACGGCAAGCAACATACAACCAGCAACATAAATGAGTAAACTTCCAATCGGCACCTTTATCAATATGGCTTCGATCCTGATCGGCAGCCTCATTGGGCTGATGCTGCGGGAGGTCTTCCCCGAAAATATTCAAAACATCACTTTCCAGGCGGTGGGGCTGGGCATACTGATCATCGGTATACAGATGGCGCTCAAGTTGAATGACGAGCGGATGCTGGTCTTCATATTCAGCCTCATCATTGGAGGCATCATCGGCGAATGGCTCGACATCAAGGCTTTTTTGGAGTCGATCGCAGAGTGGTCGCGCCAAAATATCCAGATCGGCCAGCAGCGGTTTACCGATGGGTTGATCGCCGCCTTTATCCTGTTTTGCGCAAGCCCGATCACCATTGTGGGGGCTATTGAAGAAGGGTTGAAACACAAACGGGAATTGTTGCTCATCAAGTCGGCACTGGACGGGGTGACAGCCATTGCGCTGGCGTCGAGCTATGGGGGTATTGGCATTACGGTGTCCATTATTCCGATGCTGTTCATCCAGGGCGGGTTTACCCTGCTGGCGAGCCGCGCCAAACCGACCTTTACCAAACCGGTGATCGCCCAGATCAGTGCGGTGGGGGGCGTGTTGTTGATCGCCCTTTCGATCAAAATATTGGAACTCGGTGATTTTAAAGTGGCCAATTTGCTGCCGGCCCTGATCGTGGTGGTGGTGCTGAGCTGGGGGTATGGGAAATTGAAGGTGCGGGTTTGATGATTTGCTGATTTGTTGATGTGCTGATTTGCTGATGAGTTGATCCCAAAACGAGTTCGGGACAAGTTATGCCAATGGGTTGATTTCGAGGTGAGTTTAGAGCCAGTCCTGACCTTTCGGGAACTGGTCTATTTATTTGACAGCTTAAAACAAATTGAGTACGGCAACGTTTGAATCTCACAACAATACTGCTGGAATGACTAAACTACGACCATCCTACATCTTATTGTTTTTATTGCTGCTGCCCTTCGGTTGCCAAAAAGACAATTCCGGACCGTTGGTACTGGGTACTCAGGTTTGTTTTAAAACGCAACACCACGAACGTGGACTGAGGGATATAACCGTGTACCTTTATAATACGATCGACTTTCCCGGTTACGAAATGTCTGAGACATACGACACCCTTCTTGTCAGTAATTCTTTTGCAGAGGTCTGTTTTCCGGCTGTATCATTGGGCAACCATTGGGCAGTGGGGTATGGATACGATAGCCTTCTGCACGAACCCGTTCGGGGCAGTCTTCCCTTTGAGATCGTCAGTCTGCACCAGCCCTGGGATACGATTCTTTATGTTAGTGAGTATTAGATGGGTTGTGAATTGTGAAAGGAGTGGAATAAGAATTAACAGCTGAATATATTTCGTTGCGCCCAGATCAAAAATCATCTATGATCGCTAGCTACCTTGATTACACTTCTTCAATTCGATGGATTCTACCTCGCCGCGACTAAAAACGATTAGCTAACTGGGTATTCAGAAATCCCGGTATTGGCGTGTCTAGATAAACTTTATTTCTCCAACTACATGCATCCCGGAAGTCTCTCTTTTGGCTTAGATTTTGTTATCGTAGAATATCTAACTATACAATTACTTTTTGCTCACCTACTTCATCTCCCTTTATTTTTATTCCATAAATGCTTCTCTCGCAATGCTGAAATAGCACCTGAAAAATTATTTGTAACATTCCAAAACTTGGATTTGAATAAATCCTTTCGATTAATTTTTTAAAACTTTTAAATTTATCACCATGAAAAAAAAACATTTTAATATTTTCGACGCTACTAGTGGCGGCAATTCTGTTTGATTCTTGTAAAAAAGATAAGGATGAAGTAGAGCTTTCGACAGATTTCCCAACAAATCAAATACAAGCTTTGGGAGGGGGAGTTTCTGAAAATGATGGAGTATGGGTTTCACCGTCAACGGAACAATTAAATTTCATTTGGAACGATATGATGACGGATGTAAACTATACAAATGCACTGGATTTTATATTTATGAATGGAGTACCGCATTGGAATGAAGCCTGCCTAATAGAGCAACTCGATGGAACTAATTATTTATTATCGATACCCACGATCATTGAGGATAAAGTGGTAGGAGTAATATTTGCATCCGTTCTTGATAATGAGATTAGCTATTTTCACGTTCACTTAGCTCTTTTACAACAAGATATAAATGAAATATTTGGTACTCTGGGTCAGCAAAACGCGTTGTTAGCGATTACTATGTTTGCCAGGCATCAACAACACCTAGGCAATTATATGAGTCTTTGCCTGTATGAGCATTTACAGAGTGAAGAAGTCAGAAGTGCAATGGATGCTGTTGTTCCCAGAGATTGGTGTTTAATAAAGGTAGAGTTAAGATCTCCAAAGGATCCAACTAATCCAGATGGTAACAACGGCAATGGCGACGGCTCCGATGACGATACACCAGACCAGGCATATATTCCTCCCAATGAATTGATCAATATTACAAGTGCTGGCATATCATTGCTGGTAGACTATATATTCAATTTGATGGGAGGTGGACTGCAGGGAGGACACCACTATGAAGATGATGTTGAAGTATTTTATTTTTGGGCATGGTGTGAAGATGGCTTTGATAGTCCTTCTATTTGGGATTATTGGTCAGCCTCTGGCAATGGCATTGGAGGAGCAGGCATTCCAGATGTTGAACTTCCGGATTGGACTTATTATGGGGATGAATGGTTTGAAGGAAACGAAGAATGTATGTTCTATTTCGGCGGCTTTGCAACACAAGAGTTCACAAATTTTGAAGAAGAATTGTTATCATCGTCCTGTGGAGATGCAGCAGCCTACGTAGTGCAAAACACAATGGCTAATGTTATAAATGGAATTTGTGAACAGAATGCAGGAGAGTTTCCTTCGGAAATGATAAGTGTAGACGAAACGATGAATGAGATTTCTAACAGTTTAGAAACTAATATGTTTTATGAGGCAGGAGTGTTTATATGTCAACACTGTGAAGGGGAGGTACCTTCTTGTATAGATCCATTTAATGCTTGTGGAACAGTAGATTTTGAAGAATGCGTTGCAGAACATATTTTTTCATACTCTTGGAAATTATTGATAGATGATCCTGCTTCGGCTCCTGAGGAAGAAGATGTGGACTTAATTGATGAAGACTTTTACTACTTAGACCTTACTTTTCCAGATACTCCACCTACCGGCGATTTCATGGGAGGCGTCCCTCCCAGAGGGAATACCGAAGATATAGAATTTGGAACTGATGGTGATGTTGAAGGAATACTGCCAGAAATGGTTCCATTAACTGACAACGAGCTATTCGATGAGATGACAGATCTTTTTCATCTAACAAGCAAAGGAGTATTAGAGACGGTCTCAGATGAATTTATAGATGCTTTTGAAAATAATACAGTAGAAGTTGTTGACTATCACAATCAGACGTTAAGCGAAGAAATTGGAGTCACAACAGTAATGGCCAATTTCTACACTAGAGTGAGAAATCTTTTTGAAGAACAACTGGCTGCAAATAATGGTGATATAAGTGGAATTAATTTGGAAATACCTTTAAATCAACGGCCAATCTTTAATGGCATGTGGCATAAGGTAAATGGACACACTATACTAGTACATGACACAGAAGAAACACGCATACATCTTTCTCCAGATGATTTTACTTACGACGAATCAACCGGCCATTGGGAGGGTACTTTCCAGATTGAAATAATAGATCATTTTGGCTTAGATCGAGGTGATGTTTTAGAGTTTCAAAATACGAATGATGGATTTGCGGCTTGGTGGTTATTACAACACACTAGAGGATATGCACCGTTACGAACTAAGATTTGGATAAATGTTACATTAGAAGGAGATATATAATTTATCCATTATACTAAATATTTGAGTATTTTTAAAAGTGCCAATCAAAAATAATGTGTTTTTGATTGGCGTTTTATCACCCTAAGCGCAATTGTAATATAAAATATCTTTATATGATAAAAACACTATTTTTTATTTGTTTGACTATTGTTTTGTCGTTTACATCTTGTTTTAGAAATACGATAATTAGTCCCAATGTTGCAAAAGATTTTGAGAAAGAAAAAGTATTATTAACACCTTTTTTGAAGGAAATTGTTACAAATCTAGAGTCGGAAATCCACAAAGAAAATGCAACTCCATCTGGCTATGTGATTTATCTGATGAATGAAATTGATACTCTTAATTTGGACGAACTAAAAAAAAGTGATACAGATTATAGTAAAATAACTTCAATTAATGGAAAAGACCCGATAATAGTCGATGGAGATAAGATGGCTAAGGAAAAAATGGACGGTAAGTCAGTAGATTGGTGTAGCAGTAGTCGTGAAAATGAATTCATTAATATTACGATTCAATATCCTTTCATACCAGAGAAGATAATACATAAAACAAATGGGGAAAAATTTAAGATAATATTAAAAAAACGTTCTTTGAAAGGCGAGCATTATAAACTAAAACCCGACGATTCTTTTTCAAGTGAAGTGGAAATTCCTATCAAAATAAAATCTTTTAAAATAAACAGAAAGGACTTAAATATTAAAGGTCCCTTATATGGTTTTTGTGATTTTGAGACTTCAATATATTATAAAGCTAGTCCTGAAGGAAAAGGGGAGCTACTACAGCTTAAGAAAAGATTGAAATATTATTTTAAAGTAAATATTTGATTATAGCCATAATTGAGTAATTAACTAGTCGACTCATTTGTGCGGAAAGTTACGTTTAGCAATATGTACACGTATTTCATCAGCAATCGGCTAGAATATTTAATGAAACAAGGGGTTGCCCTGAAGCACTCCCCAAAACCTGGAAGGTTTAGCCCTCCTCCATACAAAATTTTTCCGCATAATCTCCAGAAAATTTTGTGCAAATGCCAACCGAAGTAAAGTTTTCGCTCATCCTCAAAAGGGGGCGAAAGCGGGTGCAGTTCTTTTAAGTCCTAATAGGAATTGAGAAGGGTGCGTGTGAAGGCTTCGCCATATACTTGGAAGAGGTTAGAGAAAATCCGACTGACCCATATCAATGGCAATTGATGATGGAAACATTCTATGAGGAGTTACTACCAGTTTTGGCAGAATTTACACCTGGAATTGGAGATTTGATTGGTGCATACAACGATTTTCAAAACGGAGATTATTTTTGGGGTATATTTGGGATTATTTCGACATTAATTCCAGGAGATGAAATGTTGAAAGCTTGGAGAAAGGCTGACAATATAAGAGACGGGTGGAAGGCCGTGAAAGCTGTGTGGCGAGTTTGGGATAATATAATGGGATTAGTTGGTAGCCAAAAGGTTCTGAATAAACTACCTCAAGCATGGAAAGACTTACCAGGATCGAAATTGGCTAATAATCAGAAAGGACTTGCTTGGCAAATGAATCAATCTTCTTACCATTTTAGACTTATGGAAGCAGTTCCTGGCTCACAGAATCCAAACAAACAAGTGCCATATGCAAGGTTTTTAAAAAGTGGATCTGGAACTGGTTATATGACCACAACCGGGGATTGGGCTGTTCCTACCGGAGTGGCAAACCAATATATTCATAATGGTACGACGTACTTCAAAACAGACCCAATATTTCAAGAACTTACCCATATCCCTATTGATGATATTACAGATGATATGTTAGATGACTTTTTCTAATTAGGATATGTGGAAATGATTCAATTGTTCATCGAGTATGATCTTTCGTAAATTCTATTGACTTAATTTGAGTGGCGAACGCTAAATGATAAAACTAATATTTAGCGTTCGTCATTAATAAAAGTCTGGAACCGTAAAAGACATTAGATATTACGTTTAAAAAATATTAAATATAAATGAAATTATCAAAAACTAATCCATACATATGGGAAATGTATAATGACCTACATTGTTTAAGATATACCTTCAAAATATATGATGAAGTGTATGAAAATCTATATGAGGTAAACAGAGTAGAAGACATTTTCAAAGAGTTAACGTTTTTGAATTCAGATACCATTGATTCAATGGTTGATTTCCAAAATGTGTGGTATTTTTTCATAAAGGAAAGAAATTATTCAAAAGATTCAGTATTTACTTACATTGATCCAAAATTTCAAAGTATTTTAGACAACGAACTCTACGACTTCTTACAAAAATTAGATGGAGATATTATATCAAATGGCTTTGAAGATTTACATCAAAAGGAAAATCAAGAAAGGGTTTTTCCAACAATAAGTGAGATACTTGAAAGAGGAAAGATTCTATACGATTTGCTTGAAAATAAACGTACTCAACGATGATCCATCGTTCGTCACAGTTTACAACTGCAATATAGATGGCTTGAAGTTGAAGCTATTGAATTGGATGTTACGAAAGGATATATTTTAGTGTGCTGTCTTGTGGGCAGCTCGGGTGCAGCCTTTTTTGCTGGAGTACGGGATGACTTTGAAGGAGCTTTTGGAGGCGGGGGTGCATTTAAGACCTATGCAAAAGATGCGATATTGGATTATCTGTAGCTTGCTATATCTCGATGACAATACTTTCGTTTTAGAAGATAATTAATGAAGTATTAAACCCTAACTCCGCAAATAGTTACGTAATAGGTATACCGATGTCTCGAAGTAGCACATTGGTTGATTTAACTACCTCAGTATCAATCCATTGTGAGTTTATTTTTGCTTTACGAATTAGCGTCAATTGGTCGATTAGGGATTTAACTGAGTGCTTTTTTAATTTTTCTGCACTTAACAATAGTCTGTACAATTTATGGTGAACTAACAGTGCGATGTGATTTGCAAACATCCATCCTTGTAGCGTCTCCTCATTTTGCATATACGTCCTATCGGCTTCCAGCACTGTTTTTAATCCGTCATACATTACTTCTATTTGATTCCTTGTTTTGTATATCTTATATATCTTTTCACCACTTTTCCGACTTTGATTTGTTAACAGAGTTAAGGTTCCAAATTGCTTTTTTTTCTTATGAAATTTTTCCAGATTATAGCTCGCCGGTTTATTGGATACTCTTGTCAGGTAATCTCTTTGTTCTTCTACTTTAGCTTCCTCATTCAAAAATATATAAACGGTTCTTTTAGTTTTATTATTCTTCTTTTTGACATACCAGATCACTTTGTTTTCATACATAAAGTAGTTTGCTTTTTCTTTTAATAACAATTCATCTACATATTCGGGTTTTATCAACGTTGAGTTTCTTTTTAACGGGCAGATATATCGAAATCCGTTTCTTTCCAAAAAGTCGATATTTGTTTTTGAGTAAAAACCCTTATCTACTATTAAAATGCAATTGGATACATTACTCTCCTTCATGGTCAACACAAATGCACTCAATTCTCTGATATTTCCTGAAACCAAACGATAAAAAATAGGTTTAAGTGATTGATTACCAAATATATATAAGAGATTGATCTGCCCTTTGTAATTGGATTTCCTGTTGTATCCCACATTTGCAAAAGCTTTGTTTTTGCTTTTGGATGGGAGGTCAGTCATATCTACCAGAATATGCTCTCCTTTTGGTATGCCCCAATTTAAAAACTCCACCACTCTTTGGCGATGACGACCTACATCTCTTAAAATCAAGGATATGTTTTTTGCCGTAAATTTTATGTCTGAAAAATCTTCTGACAAAAAACTGTGATGAAAATTCAATGGCATTCGGTTTATCGGAAGTTGTTTGGTTAACCGACAGTAAGCTATTGATAAAATATATTTCCATTCCCTTGGAAAATGATTTTTCAACCTGCTGATCAAGTCTTTCATATGGTAAGTTAACAAGTAATACATTCCGTACTCCTTGACACTTATTTCATTTGTAATCTCAATAAAGTCTTTTTCTATTCTAACTGGCTTTTTCTCTCTTGGCTTGGAAGGTATTAATTCTCCTTGAGGAGTAATCTTACCTATTATTTTACCGGTAATTTTTCTTGACCGTTTGGCTATTTTGTCCCATTTGCTACTCACCGAGTACAAATAATAATGACCGTTTATGTTTCGCAGCTCCGTACCGGGCTTTCTGTGGGCCAATGCCCAATCTGGATGTGTTTTTGACATAGACAATATTACGTAAAATATTCGGTACGTAATAGCTTATTTTAGGCTAGTTGTCTATTTTTCAAAAATTTATACATTTTTTTACCCAACATTACGTAAATTAGCGGAGTTAGGGATTAAACATCTTCAGGCTTATCCAGTCTCACCACGACTATAGTTCAACCGAAAAAGCGCCCCATCTCTGCCTGACGGCAGTCAGGGACACAGAGCCAAACAAAGATTTTCTCTGTGAATCTTTGTGTCTTCGTGTCTTTGTGGTAAAGGCCGCAGCGATTTTGTCACGCACTCGGTTGATTTCGAGGTGAGTTCAGAGCCAGTCCTGACCTTTCGGGAACTGGTCTATTTATTTGACAGCTTAAAACAAATTGAGTACGGCAACGTTTGAATCTCACAACAATACTGCTGGAATGACTAAACTACGACCATCCTACATCTTATTGTTTTTATTGCTGCTGCCCTTCGGTTGCAAAAAAGACAATTCCGGACCGTTGGTACTGGGTACTCAGGTTTGTTTTAAAACGCAACACCACGAACGTGGGTTGAGGGATATAACCGTGTACCTTTACAATACGATCGACTTTCCCGGTTACGAAATGTCTGAGACATACGACACCCTTCTTGTCAGCAATTCTTTTGCAGAGGTCTGTTTTCCGGCTGTGTCATTGGGCAACCACTGGGCAGTGGGATATGGATACGATAGCCTTCTGCACGAACCGGTGCGGGGCAGTCTTCCCTTTGAGATCGTGAGCCTGCACCAGCCCTGGGATACGATTCTTTATGTTAGTGAGTATTAGGTGGGTTGTGAACATAAAAATGTGGAAAACAAATCCACCTAAAATTTCACCACCTGCCTGCAAGTACTTACCTTTGGCCCCGTCGATTAGCAAACATTCAGCTCCTCACACCGAAACATTAGCTCAAACAACCTCACTCGCTGTCAGCACCCCACACTCATGGCTGTAAAAATAATCTCCTACAACGTCAACGGCATCCGCGCAGCCGAAAAGAAGGGCTTGTCCGAATGGGCCGGTACCAACGACTTCGACATCCTTTGCTTTCAGGAGGTCAAAGCCACCGAAGACGTGGCTCCGGTAGCGGCTTTCGAAGCACAGGGCTACAAGCATTGCCACTGGCACGCCGCCGAAAAAAAGGGATACAGTGGAGTGGCCGTTTTCACTAAAATAAAACCGGACAAAGTAGTGGCCGGCTGTGGCATCGAAAAATACGACCGCGAAGGAAGGATCATCCGATGTGATTTTGCCGATTGGTCATTGCTCAACTGCTACTTTCCCTCCGGTACCAGCGGCGAAGAACGACAAGCCTTCAAATACGATTTTCTGGACGACTTTTTTGATTGGATCAAAAAACTAAAACGTACCCGAAAAAAACTCATCATCGTCGGCGACTACAACATCGCCCACACCGAAAACGACATCCACAACCCCAAAAGCAATAAGAAAAATTCCGGCTTCCTGCCCGAAGAACGAGCCTGGATGACCAAATGGTTCAACAACGGTTTTACAGACGCCTTCCGCTACAAAAATCCCGAAACAATCGAATACAGTTGGTGGACCTACCGCTTCAACGCCCGAAAAAATAATAAGGGATGGCGCATCGACTACCAATCGGTATCCGACAACATCAAAGACAAGATCATTCAAGCCCACCAACTGAACGATGCCGTCCACTCGGATCACTGCCCGGTATTTATGGAAATTGATCTGTAGTGCTGGTCAGCAGTTATCCTGGTTGGCCGGTTTGGGTTTCGGACTTTGGCCGGAGTATTTTGGCGAGTCAGGTGGCGTTTTTTCGCTGGTTTCGACTACGCTCAACCAGCGGGTGGATTACACCAATGAATGCCTGCCCAGGTCCCAATAGCAATCGGAATTCGGGGAGCGCAGCCTTCACGGCAAGCATCAGCAAATCATTCACCGCATCAACAAATAATCCTCCCGCCCCACATGCATCAGCCGTATCAATCGACGGCGCCGCTCTTTCAGCATTTTCAAACTTCCCTCGTCGGCTTCCGTAAATGACCACCGCTTATACCACAGCCGAATACGGCCATACCACTCAATATATCGCAAACTCAACACACCCAACACCGGCAACGCCAATGCATATCCCACACCCACAGCCAACGACCCGGAAAAATAGATCATCATTGCCAGTTGGACCCCATAGTTCATCAGACAAAACAAAACGCCCAACGACACCAACAGGGAACCCCTGAAATCGGACCTCCGATTCAATTTGCCAACCACCCACCCCGTCAGCCGAAGCACGGGAAAGTGATTCAACCAGCCAATCAAAAACAGAGGCGCCGCCAGTAAAAGCCCCAACAGAGTCAACCCAAACCGCCCATAATCGGGAAGGGATCTTCCCTCCTCCCGCAGCCACCGGGGATCAATTTCGTAGTTGGACAATAACCCGTGGTAGCATTCCAGATCTGCCTTAAACTGTTGTAACCGAAATGGCAGATCCTTTCTGAAAAAATGGAGAGCCCGTATCAATTCCTTGCGTACAACAAATCGCCGTTGAGGTGCAGGGCGGTCTGCCGGCTCCAATTCTAACAATTCTTCTTCGAAAACCGCTGTGGCCGCATCAACGACCTCCTCCAACCGCTCATCCGGGATGCAAAGTGTCAGCGACTCCAGCGTGGTTGCGATCTGATCCGTCAAAGCCGACACGGCTTTCCTCGGCGCTGTGGCATACAACGGCATATATTCGTCCAAACCGATCGGCGCTCCAAAATGAAGGATCACTTCACTCCTGAACTGATGTGGGTCGGTATAGCTCAGCCCAATGGGTACGACCAGCGGCATACTACTTGCATCTGCCACGGCAGCCGCACCCAGTGCAATGCGTGCTGCCCCGGTTTTTATTTCGCGCAAGCGGGGTTCTACTTTACTGATCCCTTCCGGAAATATTAAAATGGATTTGCCCAACAACAACAGATGTTGAAAACCTTCTATGATCCCCCTATTTTTATGTGCCAACCCCGGTGTCTTATCCTTTCGGTAAATGGGATGCATGTTGAACCACGACCATATCCGGCGTTTCCACTTTTTGTCGAAAGACTCGCCACGCGAAACGAAATGCAATGGATGGTCCAACACCGTAGCGATCAGCACCGCATCCATAAATGAACTGGAATGATTGGCTACGTACAAAATAGGCCGGTCGGTGGGAACTGCAGCCGAATGGTGAATATCGATTTTGCGAAAGTATTGCCGGAAGGCTACTTTGAACAAAAGTCTGAGCAGGTGGTAAATCATGACATTTGGATTTGATCTACCACAAAATTCGGGGGTTTTAGATTTTGACCGGAAGCATAATGGGCTTCAGGCACATATTTTATTATCGAATATCAATAAATTAATCAGACCTTCACCCCTTCCTTTAATACGATCCGGTTAGGATGTTCTTTGCCTTCTGCCACCAGTTGTTTGCAGTAGTCATTGAGCCGGTTGAGTGATTTGATGCCGTCTCTGATGGCTTTTTTTCGGAAAAAGAGGTTGAACAGCCATTTTTTTATGGGGTTGAGGTTGGCTTTTCCGACCACTTCCAGGTGGGTGGTATTTTCGTCGATCGGGCGCAAGGTATAGGAGCCCAGGAATCCTTTCTTCATGTCGGTTTCGAGAAAACGGATCACCCCATTTTTTTTCTCAATGTCGTGGGTGACGAAAAAGGGGTCACTGTCGTTCGACCTGATCACGCAGCGGTGCGTGGATCCGTTGCGTGTAATTTTACTGTTGAGTTCGGCACTATCGATCAAGCCTTCCAGCCAATGGTGTCGGAAACCGAGGTCTGATACCACATCGAAGACCAGGTCCATAGGTGCATCGATCATTATTTGGTTGACAAACAAGTCCTCTGTTTTTCCTTTTAGCCGGTAGGATTCAGGTTGGGGTTCGGGCACCTCTTTCATCAGCTCCGACAGGGAAATATGGGAGAAAGGTACCGGCCCCAGGTCGTATTCTTCCGATCCGGTCTGGAGCGATGTCCAGGTCAGTTGCGACATCTGGTCCCATCCGGGGCTATGGGCTGCGAGGGCGTCGGTAAAAAGAGCGTAGTCATCGCCGTCCACTTTATTTTTCATCAGCCGGTGGATGAGGATGACGTCGGCGCCGAAGAGTTTGGAATGTTGTCCGATGCGGTTTTGGGCCACCTGTCCGTAATGTACAAAGAATTTCAGGGTAAGGTCATTTGCCGAAGAGCAGGCTCCGCAATCGCAGATGCGTAGTTTGTCGTACTGTTTAAGCTCAGCGTGGAAGTTGAGGAACATTTTGCGAATCTGTTCTAACAATTCATTTGCGTCAGGCGCTTTACCCTTGCGGAAAAACAGAATGGCATCACCTTCAATTTCGGATACTTCCAGCCCGAGGGTATTGTTTTGGATAATATTGTCGAGCAGTTCCTGAATGATGTGCTGTGCATGTTCGATCTCGGTATTGTTGACAAAACGGGTAAACCCACTGATGTCGGGGATGAACAGCAGTGCGGGACCTGGGGGAGTAGATTTTGTTTTACTCAAAGCGTATTGATTTTGTTGATAAAATAAATCCGACTGGTTTTATTTTCAGTTTGCTGTTACAACAAGAATGCCTATATTCGGCCCGGCAGAAGAATAATACTTCTGACTATTTTGTCAAAGAAGACTTTTTCAAAACAAACGTACTATGATCAAAGAATTCAAGGAATTTATCATGAAAGGCAATGTGCTCGAATTGGCTGTTGCCGTCATTATTGCGGGAGCATTTGGAGCGGTGGTCACCTCTTTTACCTCCGACGTTTTGATGCCCCCTATTGGTCTGATGCTGAACGATGTGGATTTTGCCAACCTGGCTTTTGAGCTCCGGCCTGCTCTTTACAGCAGCGACGGGACCCTGGAAAAAGAAGCCGTTAGCATCAAATACGGCAAGTGGATCAATACGATCATCGACTTTCTGATCATTGCATTTGTATTGTTTCTCATCATCCGCACCTACAACAAAGCCAATGCCCCCGACCCGGAACCGCCCGCTCCGGAAGGCCCTACTCAGGAGGAACTACTCACAGAAATCAGGGATTTGCTGAAGAAATAGCTTCCTGGTTGTACAAACAGCTTAATGGATCAAATGGTTTAGCCGGTTGCCGATTTTGACCTGGGTCATCCATTAAAAAACACGACAAAAGCCCTTCGAATCGTTTTGAAGGGCTTTTGCATAAAGGTGGGTCAGTGATTCGATGCAAAACCTTCTATCTGTTTGTTGCCATCCAGATCCTGATCAAAAATCTCTTCCAACATTTGGTAAAGCACCGGATGTTTCTTTTTCAGCAGGAGGGGTCGCTCAAAAAAATATTCACTCAACACGGCGAAGAACTCTTCTCTTCCTGTAGTGGCGTAAGGGTTGATGTCGCTTTTTCTTTTAGCCATGTCCTCCAGCTTTCGTTCGATCATATCCATCCAGGGGATGACGTATTGCTTTTCCAACAAAACACCTGGAACGCCATCTACTGTGCCGTCCATTTTGTCGATGAGGTGAACAAATTCGTGAATGGCCGTATTTTTCTTATCCGTTTCATTTTTGAATCCGAGGCGGAGGGCCTTTTTGGAGAGGATCATTTTCTCGTTCATATATCCGGTACCAACCATGCCGAGGATGGGGCGGTTTCGGCCTTCGGTATCGAAGTCGAGGTTGAAGCTGCCGGGGTAGAGTAGTACCTCCCTGAGGTTTTTGTATTTCCATTCGGGGAAACCGAAAATGGGAATTACCGCACTGGCACCTACCAGCACCTTGTCGAGGTCAGTGACGGTTGTGTTTATTCCAGTGATTTTGCAGTTGAGCAAAAACTCCTTGAGTTTGTATTCAAATAGTGGTTTCCGTTGTTTGTCCAGGTCGATGTAGTAGGGTACTTCTTTTTGTAGGATAGTACGCCACTTGGCCGGAAAGGGATTTTGGGGCTTCACCCACTGTCTCGTGTACAGTTTGTTGACAAAGTACAACATAATAACGCTGATCAGCAAAATAAGGCCTGCTTTTAGGAGCATGGGTGCGTAATTTATATCTGGCGGGCAATTAATTTTCGTTGATCCTTTTGCTCTGCTGAAATATAGGTTTTCGTTTTTCCAATATCTGTTTCCAGCATGGCCACGATTCGAACCACTTTGTCTTCGAGGTTGGCCGTCAGGTTGGCTGCGTGTTGTATTTTATTTTTGACGATCCAGTCCGAGATCAGGCTGTCGAGCAACAAGTCGAGGAACCCTTTGATCTCATCTATTTGATGGGTATAGTCGTGTCCGTAATGATCAGAAAGGTCGAAGAGTTCTTTTTCAAAATGCTGGATGTATTTTTCAGTGCGGTAGATACCTCGTTTGATCTGGTCTTTGACCCGCACCCGTTTGCCAACAAGCCCTCTGGCATTCCCGGCACCCCAATTGGCAACCTTATTTAAGGCAACCAGCATGGTGCGTAGCATCTGGATGGTTTTCTTCCCTTGCCGGACAGCTTGTTTAAGTTCTTTGAGCTTGGAGCGAAGGCTGGCCATCCGTTCTTCAAAATGGATGATGAGGTTGGCCAATTCTGGGTTGGAAGATCGAATATCGTCTTTGAGTTGTCGGACGAGCTTGTCGAAGTTGGCTTCTGCGTTGAATTTGATGCTGTAGTTTTTGAGGAGTAGTTCTTTTTCATGTCTAAGGGCCTGGAGACTGTTCTCTGTAGCTTGCCGCTTTAAAAATGCCTGGAGGTATTCTTGTCGTTCTTTTTCGAGTTGTTGTTCTTTGTTACCTAAAATGGATTGGAAGATGGTATACAAGCTCTGTTTTTCCAGGCGGGCAATGTCGCGTTTTTCTTTTTGCAATACCTGCTCGGCTTGATGGAGTGCTTCCTCATTGGCGAGAATCAGCCGATCTATGTTTTTGAGATGAATCTCTATCTTCTCCTTGGCCAGGATTTCCTCGTAATATTGCCGTAGTTGTTTTTCTTTTGACTGCATGGACTTCCGGTTGATGAGTTTGTTTTGACTTCATATATTTTGTATAATGCTAAAATTGTATAGCTACCTCAAGCCCCCTCCCTCCTCAAATGAACAAAGACGCTTTGTATAATTTTCCAAAGCGTCTTTATTCGTTTCCTTGTTTGTTATAGAAAAATAAACAATAATATTACATGTTTTTAATTTCATCGAGCAATTCATTGGTAGCCGACACATCTTCGCCGGCAGCCTTGCCCAGTTCGATGGCTGTTTTGGCGGCAGCCAGGGCCTTTTTCTTCTTGCCTAGCTTTTTGTAAAGGGCTGCCAGGGTATCGTTGTTGTAGTAATTGCTGTCGAGCTTGATGGATTTTTTAGCCCATTTTGCGGCGGTTTTCAGTTGCTTTTTATTGTCGACCACGCGGTAAAAAGTCCAGGCGGCCTCGTTGAGTTCGTTCCAGTCGGTACTTGGAAATTTTTTGAAGTGCTGGACGGCAGTTTTGGCGTAGTTCTCCCGGTCGCCTGCCTGCCGGTAATACGACAACCGGAACTGACTAGACATTTGCTCCGCTTTTTCGGGGTACACCTTTTTGTATAGGGCGTCGACCTGCTCGAGGCTCGACGATTGGGCGGAGTCCTGGATGGAGTTGTAAATGATGGCCTGCACTTTCTGCATGACGGCTTTTTCGCCGTAGCGTTGGTAAAATGCCGGTTTGTTGTCGACGATGTTGTCGAAGAGTTTGGAGTCGGCATCGGTCACAAAGCCAAAGATCATATCCATGTGGTTGTCGGTAGTCCAGTCGGATTGAGTGCTGAGATATTCTTCGGCGATGCGGCCGTGGGAGCCGTCCATCACCTCGTATTTGGCGAGGGCGTACTGATACAAAAAGTCGGAGTCGCGGTCGCCTTTTTGATAGCGGGCGTCCAATGCCGAAAGTCTTTTGTTGGGATCGTTGGCCAGGGCGCCCAGTTCGAGGAATTGTTCGATCGTGTGGTATCCGGCAGAGCGGTGTACCAGCGAACCATCCGGGGTAAAGAACAGGAGGGTAGGGTATACCGCCACGTTGTATTTTTTGGCCAGTTCGATGCCTTCCCCTTTTTCCATGTCCATTTTGACGTTGACAAAATGCTCATTGAAGTAGTCACCTACGGGGGACTGAGGGAATATCTCCCGACTCATTTTTTTGCAGGGGCCACACCAGGTGGTGTAAGCATCCATGAAAACCAGCTTATCTTCTTTGGCTGCTTTTTCGAGGGCGGCAGCCCAGTTGCCCTTGTGGAAATGCATGCCGTCGTCGACCGATTGTTTGGATGCTTGCGCAAAAACAAAAGAAGATAACATCAGGCAGAGGATAATGGATGATAGATTTTTCATTTAGATTAAAAATTAATAGATGGAAAATTTCATTAACTATTTTCAATAACGCGGATCAGTTGTTTGGCCATTTTCTCGTTTAGCGGTTGGCCGCTGGCGAGTTGGAGGCATTTGTTGGCGGCGGTCAGCGCGTCTTTCTTTTTGCCGTTTTTATAGAGTATCTGAGCATAGGTTTTGTAGTGGTCAAATTGTCCGCCAAATTTGGTTGCCTTTTGGGCAAAACCTTCAGCAGCTTCCAGTACTTTTTTGTCTTTCGGGAAAGCGGTAAGCATATTGTTGGCAAGTTTGTGCAATTTGTCGGCATCTTTCTTAATTTCTTTCTTGGCACAGCCCTGGCAGGCCTTGAGGTAGGCATCGGGTTGGAGGGTTGCCTGGTAGTAGGTCATGTCGGCTTCGAAAGCAAACTGGTCGGCCCTCGAACCATAATGCTGTGACATCTTATCTTTAGCTTCGGCCAGGAGGTCGGGGCTGTTGTATTCTATGGCGGTGGCCAGGGTTTTTTGGCAGGCTTTTTCGATCTTGATTTGCACCGCTTCTTTGGAGGCCAGTTTTTCGATGGCGGGGCGGTGTTGGATCATCAGGTCGAAGATGCGGGAGTCGGCTTGAGTGGTGGCTTCCAGCAGAAATTTGAGGTTGTCGGGGGTCGAAAGATCCTTTTGGCTGCGGATGTAGTCGTTGGCTATTTTAAGGCTGGGCTTGCCGGCCTTATTGAGGGCCTTGACGTAGTTGTACACCAACTCCGGGGAGCGGTCTCCATTTTCGTAGGCTTCGACGTAATCGACGCTGCGGTCCACTTTTCCAACGGCGGATTGGCCCAGCGCGACAAAGTCTTCAGCAGTACGGCCCCCCTTGGTTTGGAGTACGGTTTCGCCTTTTTCGTCGATGTAATAAAAGGTGGGGTAGGCCGACACGGGGTATTTTTGTCCAAAGCTGATACCAGCGGGCTTTTCCATGTCGAGCTTTAAATTAATGAAATTGGCGTTGTAAAATTCGCCGACTTCGGATAGTGGAAAAACATTTCTGGCCATCCGCTTGCAGGGGCCGCACCAGGTGGTATAGGCATCTACGAAGATGAGTTTTTCCTGTTTTTTGGCCTCTTCCAGTGCTTCTTCAAAGCTGCCGTGGAAAAATTCGATGCCTTGCGCCGCCATTTGGCTCCAGCCAAAACAACTTACCAGCAAAGCGAAGATCAATGATCTCATAATTTTGTATTTTTTTTGAAAGGACACGTAAGATATAAAGAAAACCGCTCCAAAACTGTCGTTGGTACGCAGTTGGGTGAACTGGGTGGGCCCCAGGCCACCACTTTAACAATTTACTAACAGAATAGACGGCCAGGGAAGCGGTATTGTTGCACATTGCCCGGAGACTTCCAGGATTTATCTGCTCCACCTCAATGCTGCTCTTTCTCTTTGAATTGCTTGATCAACTCCTCCGGCGGTGTTTCCACCACTTTCAGCAAGTCTTTGACGTGGGCTGCAATAGCGTGATTGGGATATTTTTTCAAAAACAACTGGTAGTATTTTTTGGCGGAAGCCACATCCCGCATATTTTCTTCATAGGTAAACGCCCTCAAAAACAAGGCCTGCGGTGCCCTTTCGTGGCTGGGGTATTTGGTTTCAACCTCTTCAAACAGGGCAATGGCCTCTGCATAGTCCCGGATGCCGCGCGCCACCTCGCCGGAGCGGAACAGATAGGCTCCTCCCAATGGATCGCCGGGAAAAGCCTGGGCGAAGCGTTTACTTTTTTCGATGAGGGTGCGGGCTTTGGGCTGGTCCAACGGTTTGGCCACGTCCTGTGCTTTGAAATAGGCTTCGAGGGCGTCGATTTCCGACCTTAGTGATGCCTTGTCGGGCACGGCCTCTTGCGGAGGACGGCCACCATTGGTGCATGCCCATACAACCATAAATAATACTAAACCCAGGGGAAAATATCTTTTCATACCTTTTAATTTTGCCGCAAAAATACATAATTGTAGGTAGACCTGAAGGGTACTGCAAAAAGGACATTTATCTGCTTGCGCCATCATTAACAACCGAATAACAACTCGGAGCATTAAAAAAACGAGAATAATGTGTAAATTTGTCAGGTTATCGCATTATTTATGAATGTTTGTTCGTAGCAAAACATATCGCTCCATCGCCCTTTGTCTGGCGGCATTGATGTTTTTCACATCACTGGGCATTACCATTGACCTCCATTACTGTAGCGGTCAACTCAAAACATTTAGCCTTACCGGAAAAGCCAGATCCTGCCATGAAATAGCCCCTTGCCCACACCACCAAAAGGCGATGCCCGACGATAATGATTCGTCCAACTGCTGCAACAATGAAACGGTCCATATTCAAGCCGACCTCGATCAGTTGACCTTTTCAGGCGATAAGCTAACCGGTGATGTATTGCCGGCCATCGCTTTGGTCGCTCCGATTACCCTTCAGCCGATCGGTCAAGATATTAGAACCTCCACGCCCCGGTATCTTCATTATAAACCTCCTTTGCTCTTACGGGACATTCCGGTACTCGTCCAATCTTTCCTTTTATAGTGATCAATACGCAGTTTTTTCGGGCACATTGCTTTGCGCCAAATGGCATAAGCGATGTTGGCTTCATTTGGCGTAAGCCATTGATTTTAAGCGTATTGTAATCATTTCATGCTGAACAACGTTATAAGGTTTTTTCTGGAAAATAAGCTGGTTGCTTACCTGCTGTTGGTGCTTTTTGTCGGCTGGGGGTTGGCTACGGCCCCTTTTGATCTGGGCTTGCCCCAACTATTTCGGGATGCGGTACCTACCGATGCTATTCCCGACATCGGCGAAAATCAGCAAATTGTGTTCACCAAATGGCCGGGGCGCTCTCCCAAAGACGTGGAAGATCAGATTACCTATCCCCTCTCGACGGCTCTGCTGGGCATACCTGGGGTAAAAAGCATACGCAGCAATTCGATGTTCGGTTTTTCCAGCATTTACCTCATTTTCGACGACGACATCGAGTTTTACTGGAGCCGTAGCCGCATCCTCGAAAAGCTCAATGCCTTGCCGGCCAATACCCTCCCTTCCTCTGTGCAACCTACCCTGGGCCCGGACGCCACCGCTTTGGGGCAGCTCTTTTGGTATACCCTGGAAGGGGTCAGCCCCAATGGGGAGCCCACTGGTGGCTGGGACTTGCACGAACTCCGCACCATCCAAGATTTTTACGTACGCTACGGATTGTCATCAGCCAAAGGGGTAGCTGAAGTTGCATCTATTGGTGGGTACGTAAAAGAATACCAGGTTGATGTCGATCCCGAAGCTCTGAAAGCCCACAACCTCTCCCTTGAGCAAGTGATGAAAGCCGTCAGAAGTAGCAATCTGGACATCGGGGCTCAAACCATCGAGATGAATATGGCCGAGTATTTTGTACGCGGTCTGGGCTATGTGAAACAAATCGACGACATTGGTAAAAGCGTTGTCAAGGTCAGCAATAATGTGCCCATCCGCATCGAAGACATTGCCCGTGTTCATTTGGCTCCCGCTACCCGCCGGGGCGTACTCGACAAATCGGGAGCAGAGGCGGTAGGCGGTGTTGTGGTGGCCCGTTATGGGGCCAACCCGATGGAAGTCATCAACAACGTAAAGGCAAAAATAGCCGAGTTGGCACCCGGCCTTCCAACAAAAATACTACGTGATGGGACTCGTTCGCAGGTTAAAATTGTTCCTTTTTACGACCGTACTCAACTGATCAACGAGACCCTCGGCACCTTGCAAGAGGCCCTCAGCCTGGAAGTGCTAATTACCATCGTAGTGGTGATATTGATGTTGCTCAACCTTCCGTCCTCTTTGCTGGTTTCAGGCACCTTGCCGGTGGCGGTGTTGATGTGTTTCATTGCTATGAAATACGCGGGCGTTGATGCCAATATTGTGGCCCTGTCCGGTATTGCCATCGCCATCGGCACTATGGTCGACATGGGAATTGTGCTGACCGAAAGCATCGTCAAAAAGTTGGAAGAAGCCCCACCACCGAATCGCTTTCGACCACCATATACGAAGCCACCACCGAAGTGGCCTCCGCTATCCTAACAGCAGTAGCTACGACGGTAATCAGCTTCTTACCCGTTTTTACATTGGAAGCCTCGGAGGGCAAACTATTCAAACCACTGGCCTATACCAAAACATTTGCCTTGCTGGCTACCATAGTGGTGGCCCTCACGCTTATTCCGACGTTGGCGCATACGCTGTTTTCGCTTACCTCAAAACGCCAAAGCTGCGGCTTATCTCGCCAATGGAATGGCTGTGGTGGCAGGGACTTTGGTCGCTATTTTCATCCATCCGATGTTAGGGGGGATTCTTGTTGCAGTTGGTCTGTTGGGCATGATTTATCAACGAACCTGGCAGGCAAACGCCCGTTTTAAACGTTCTTTCCGTTTGTTGACCAATGTGGCGTATGCCCTGGTTGTAGTCTGGTTGTTGGCAACCATTTGGGTACCCCTGGGGCCCAACAAAAGCCTGATGACCAACTTCTTGTTTATCGTCGTTTTGGCAGGGGCCATCATCGGTTTTTTTTGGTTGGCCATTCATTTTTACGAAAGTATTCTCGGTTTCCTGCTCCGTTTTAAAATACTGTTTTTGCTGTTGGTAGGAGTGGTTGTCTGGCGTGGCTTTACGGTATTTCAACAAACGGGAGAAGAGTTTTTGCCCGCTCTCGACGAAGGCGCTTTTCTGCTCATGCCTACGGCCATGCCTCATGCCGGTATGCAGGAGAACATCAACAACCTTCGATTGCTCGACATGGCTGTAACGGCCATCCCCGAGGTGGAAATGGTGGTGGGAAAAGCCGGCCGGGTCAACAGCGCCCTCGACCCCGCCCCCATGTCGATGTATGAAAATGTAATTCTGTATAACTCCGAATACAAGACCGATGTGGATGGTCACCGCATTCGTTATCGATACCAAAATGGAGAATATCTCCGCGATTCGACCGGGCAGCTCATCCCCGACAGATCGGGCCGGTATTATCGTCAATGGCGCGACCACATCCAAAGCCCTGAAGACATCTGGGATGAAATCGTCAATGTGACCCAACTACCCGGGGTAACTTCTGCTCCTAAGCTACAGCCCATCGAAACGCGTTTGGTGATGCTCCAAACCGGTATGCGGGCTCCTATGGGCATCAAAGTATTTGGCAGCGACCTGGCTGAAATAGAAGCATTTGGCATCGAAGTCGAACAATTGCTCAAAAAAGTCAAGGGAGTAAAAGAAGCGGCTGTCTTTGCCGACCGGATCGTGGGCAAACCTTACCTGCTGCTCGACATCAATCGCGACATTATCAGTCGCTACGGCCTCACCGTCGAAAAGGTCCAGCAGTATATCCAAACGGCCATTGGCGGCACTACGGTCACTACTACAGTGGAAGGGCGGGAGCGCTATGCCATCCGCCTGCGCTATCCACGCGAGCTAAGGAATAGTCCCGATGAATTGAAAAACATCTACCTGCCCACTGCTGCCGGGGAGGCAATCCCTTTGAGCGACCTCGTCGACATTCGCTATGAGCAAGGGCCTCAATCCATCAAAAGCGAAAATGGCTTTTTGGTAGGATACGTATTGTTTGACAGGGAGGATGGCTTTGCGGAGATGGAAGTGGTCAATAATGCCCAGGAGTATCTCCGCAATCAAATCGAAAGGGGCAGTTTGGAAGTGCCGACAGGGGTCAATTTCCAGTTTGCAGGCAACTATGAACAACACGTTCGGGCCAATGACCGGTTGCGTTTGGTGATCCCCATTTCGCTGGCATTGATCTTTTTGATCTTGTACCTGCAATTCCAGTCGACAGCTATTGCTCTGATGGTCTTCACCGGCGTATTTATTGCTTTTGCCGGCGGGTTCATCATGCTCGGATGGTACAACACGGAGTGGTTTCTGAATTTTGACTGGTTAGGGGTCCATATGCGCGATTTGTTTCAGGTACATCCAATTAACCTGAGTGTGGCCGTATGGGTGGGGTTTCTGGCTTTGTTTGGCATTGCTACCGACGACGGAGTGTTGGTCGCTACTTTTTTACAAAACAGCTTTAGGAAGAACAAGCCGACCTCCATTGTCGGCATACGCAAAGCCGTGATCGAAGGTGGTTTGCGAAGAGTACGACCCGCCATGATGACAACAGCAACGACCATTCTGGCGTTGGTACCCATCCTCACTTCAACAGGACGGGGGGCCGATATTATGCTGCCCATGGCCATCCCGTCTTTCGGGGGAATGATGTTGCAGGTCATCACCATGTTTACGGTGCCCGTGTTGTATTGCCTTTGGCAGGAAAGCCGGTGGAGAATGGGCCTTTCAAAATCTAAAAATGAACATTAATAATGAATAAATTCGTTTTTATAACAATCTTTTTACTAATGCCCGGGACGGATACCGGCTTGTGGGCACAAACGGTATCGGAACTGTATGAGGCGAGTGTCAGCAACAACTCCGAACTCAAACAGTTCCACGCTCAGTACTTCGCTGCATTGGAAGCGGCACCTCAGGTGCGCAAGCTACCCGACCTGGAGTTGGGGGCAGGTGTCTTCCCTTTTCCGGTCGAGACGAGGCTGGGTGCCCAACTGGCACGATTGAGTGCTACCCAAATGTTTTACTGGCCAGGGGTAGCTACTCAAAAAACGACACTGGAAAACACCCGGGCGCAGGTTGCACTCGAACAAATAAATGCCCTGAAACCGGATTTGCGTTATCAGCTTCAAACAACCTATTTACAACTTTATGAAAACAAACGCCGAAAGGCAATTTTGCAACAGCATCTACCCTTGCTGGAAACACTCGAACAGATCGCTCTCGCGCACCTGGAAACTGGAAAGGGAGCTACCACTGACGTATTTCGCGCACAGCTAAAAACCATTGGTATAACAAAAGAAATACAATTGCTTAAGCAGGCCAGGCTGAAACACCTAGCCTCTATAAATCAACTATTGAATCGTCCGCCCAACAGCAACGTTTCCACCATTGACAGCCTCGGATTTGCCCGCTTGCCTTACGACAGAGATTCTCTCAAAAGCAGTTTGCTTTCGCAGCACCCCTCTTTTCGGGTGCTGGATATTCAGCAACAAGTAGCCAGGCAGGCAATCCGGCTGAACAACCTGAACCGAAAGCCATCCTTCGGCGTAGGGATCGACTACATTGCCGTCGAACAGCGCACCGACGCCACGCCCGATAATAACGGCCGCGATATTGTGCAGCTTCGGGCAAGCATTAGATTACCCATTTACCAAAAGGGAGCCTTCCGTGCAAAAGACCTCGAAGAGGAACGGAAGATAGAAGCCCTTGAGTACAAAAAAGAAGACCTCTTGTCGAGGTTTATAACCGATCTTGAACAAGCCTATGCCGATCACGAAACGGCACGAATCGAATTCAATGCCAATCAGCAACAAGTCGAAATTGTGCAGTCAGCTATTCGTATATTGGAAACAACCTACAGCACCAATGGACAACATTTCGACGAGCTCCTTCAGTTGGAAACCGATCTGATCGACTACGAATTGAAAAAACTCCGTGCCATCGTTCAAAGTCATTTGGCCTTGAGCCGTATCGAGCTCCTGGCTGCCACAACTCAATGAAGCGATGAGAAAAAAAACAACAAAGCCATCTGCTTCGACAAAGCGGAGGAGAGAAATGTCAAAAACTGATCGGCAGGACAAAAAAACAGAATGGATTTTGATCGCCATCGTTTTGGCAATCGCACTATCTGCTCTTTTAACAGGGTATATGATGGTGCGCGGACTCGAACAACAACAGCCAGACAAAGGCCATCTATTATCGTTTTTGACCGAATATTCAATTAACAGATGAAAGAATCTATAAAAACGGGGATCATCATTGTTGCAGCGCTGGCCGTTGGGTTGGTAACAGGGTATTTTTTCTTTGGCCAAAAGCAAGCACATACAATTGGTAATGATCCTGCCCACGCCCACAACCCAGCCGGTCAACCCAATGAGGAGGCCGCGGTATGGACCTGCTCCATGCACCCTCAGATCCGTCAAAATGAACCGGGGCTTTGCCCTATTTGCGAGATGGACCTCGTACCTCTCCAGAGCAATGCCTCCGACGATCCATTGGTACTGCAAATGACCGAAGCAGCCGTCCAACTGGCCAATATCCAGACCAGCGTCATTGGAGAATCAGCAGGTAAAAATACCGGACAAACCATTCGCCTTTCGGGAAAAATACAAGCCGACGAACGAAGGGCTTCCAGCCAGGTGGCCCACGTACCGGGACGTATCGAAAAACTCTACGTCAGCTTTACCGGCGAACCCGTCGTAAAAGGGCAGAAGCTGGCGGAACTCTACTCCCCGGAGTTGGTAACCGCACAACGGGAATTGCTGGAAGCCGTCAAATTGCAAAACCTCAACCCTGGCCTGCTCCAGGCCGCCCGCAACAAACTGCGCTATTGGAAAATCGAGCCTGCTGCCATCGAAGCCATCGAAAATGAAGGGGTGATCCGGGAGACGTTTACCCTCTATTCCGATGCCTACGGAATTGTCAGCCAAAAGCGAGTCAATGTCGGCGATTATGTCCAACAGGGACAGCCTCTTTTCGATTTGATGAACCTGTCGAAGCTCTGGGTCTTGTTCGATGCATATGAAGACGATCTACCTCTTTTACAGGTCGGATCCAACATATCATTTACAACCCCTTCGGTGCCCGGCAAAACCTTTCAAACGCGAATCAGCTTCATCGATCCCATCATCAACCCTACTACCCGAACCGCATCACTAAGAGCGGTATTGAACAATCCCAAAGGTACGCTGAAACCCGAAATGCTGGTATATGGAACGATCCGGCGAAAAGAAACTGGTAACAAGGTGCTCACGATACCCCGGTCTGCCGTATTGTGGACGGGCAAACGCTCTGTGGTATACGTCAGGCTGCCCGATGTGGAGGTGCCCTCCTTTGCCTTTCGGGAAGTGGAGCTGGGGGCCAGCCTGGGCGATGATTACGAGTTGCTAAGTGGGGTTGAGTCCGGTGAGGAAGTAGTTACTTATGGCAGTTTCAGCATTGATGCTGCCGCCCAGTTGAACAACCAGGCCAGCATGATGAATCGAAATGTGGAAGTCAAAAAAGAAACCTTAGATGTTCTTCCTGACTACCAGGCCAGCACGCCCGCCAGATTTAAAGAGCAGTTGAGTCAATTGAGCAACGCTTATCTTGGTCTGAAAGATGCCTTTGTGGAAACCAACCCAGCCACCGCTTCCACGCTGGCCAACGACCTGCTATCTGATCTTGAAAAGGTCGATGCAAGCCTATTGGAGGAAGAGGCGCAGCCACTTTGGACCACTTTGCACAACGATTTAGAAAGCAGTAGCCAAACGATCACAACGACATCTGATATAGCCGTCCAACGAGATCATTTCCACTTTTTGTCTGAGGCATTGATCCAGGCTCTCCGGGTTTTTGGGCTGGAAGGAGATACGCTGTTTGTACAACACTGCCCCATGGCCTTCGACAATGAGGGGGCAGATTGGCTGGCCAGGGAAGAGGCCATTAGGAATCCCTACTTCGGCGACAAAATGATGAAATGCGGGACAGTTAAACGACAACTAATAGGTACCAATGACCAGCCAGGCGAACAAACTTTCCTGGACTCGTCGTCACCAAAACATACTCATTAAAGTACACCTCATCATGAAAAAAATTCTACTACTAATCCTACTTTTTCCCGGTGTGATCATCGGTCAAACCTTATTTCTCAGCGATGCTGTAGAGGTATCCACCGAAGGCACCGGCAACCGGGCTCCCCGCCTCGCGTTGCTCGACAACGACCGCCCCATCGTGTATTGGGGCAAACCCGGCGGCGACGCTACCATGTACCTCGCCATCTGGGAAAACGGCTCTTTCGGAGCGCCCATTGCAGTCAACACCAATGGCATCGTCCCCGACCTGTGGGGAGGCGGCCTGGGACCACAAATAGCCACGCTGGGAAACACCGTTTTCATCGTTTTTGAAGTATACGGCGATGGCATTTACACCCTGAAATCGACCGACGGAGGCCAAAATTTTGAGCCTCCGGTCACGGCCTATACTCCTACGCCCGGGCGCGTAGCAACCTTGCCGACCATTGCCGTTGATCCCGACGGCAATCCGGTGGTGGGCTTCATCACGACCAATTTCAGCGAGCAGGATGCCTTGTATGAGATCACCCGCTCCACAGATGGGGGACTCAGTTTTCCGCCTTCAGTTGTCGCCAATACGGAAGCTAACGGTGGCGAGGTGTGCGAATGTTGCCCGGCATCCATCGGCATTGCTTCCGCAAATGAAATTTATGCCGGATTCCGCAACAACGACAACAACATTCGCGACATATGGGTGGCCAAATCGACCGACGCGGCTATTAGTTTTCCCGAAGCGGTCGACATCGATCAAAGCGATTGGCAGGCCTTCGTTTGTCCGCAAAGTGGCCCCGACTTGCTAATGAACGGCGACAGCATTTTCAGCACTTACTACAGCGGCGCCACCAGCTCAGACATCTACTTCAGTTCGATGCACAGTGGAACGATGACTGCGGGCAGCAATTTCCAGATTCCGGCTATGACGGGCGATCAGGTCAACCAAAATTTTCCAGCCATTGCCGGTCATGGAGATACCCTTGGGATAGTATGGCAGGAGTCGGGAATGGGATGGGACATCGTGATGGCCTGGTCGGCCAATGGGGCTGCCGACTTGCTTAATCATTATCAATCCATTGCCGGAGGAGCTTCTTCGCAAACCAATCCGGATATTGCTTTTGCCAACGGGCGCTTTCACATCGTGTATGCCGATCAAAGCAGTGGGCGGGTGATGTATCGCATAGCCAGCTTTGAACAAATTTTGAATGCTCCGGCAGTGAACCAGCCAATATTTTCCGCAAAGGTCACCCCCAACCCCTTCTCCAGTGAAGCCACCCTCTCCTTTGAAAATAAGATGGTGGGACCTGTCCAGGCGAGCGTATTTAATAGTTTGGGGCAAAAAATGGCAGACTACCAAACAGATGAAGCACACCTCGTCATCAACCGGACGGGAATAAGTTCGGGGATATATTTTGTTGCCATTCAGCATGGAGATTTCCGGATTGTAAACACCTTGTTGGTGGAATAGCACTTGGAAGTCAAAGTTTTTTAAAAAATCCAATATATAGCAATTGTATATTTATTTAACCACTAAATCCATAAAACTATGAACAAGATTTTTACCTTACCAATTATTTTTGTTTTAAGCATTTCGGTTCTTAGTGCCCAAATTTTATTTGAAGAAGGTTTTGAAGGGGGCGTAATCCCACCCGGGTGGATCATCGAATCCAATGCCAGCGATGGCGGTTGGAAGGTGGGAAGCACCGCAACGATTTCGAGCCAGGGGTTTACTATTCCCGACAATGGATCGGCCTACATCGCCGGAACCAATGATGACGACTGCAACTGCGACAAAAGCAACGAATACCTTATTACACCTCCCATAGACCTCACTGGCCAGGTAGCGGTAGTACTAAGGTTTGACGCTTACTACGAAGATAACACTTATCAAAACGACGATGAAGATGCCACCATTGAAGTCTCAACAGATGGTGTCAATTGGGATGTCGTCGAAGACCTTCATGGCCACGGTTCGTGGGATCAACACTCTGTCGACTTAAGTCCTTATGCGGGAGAAGAGACCCTCTACATTGGTTTTCGCTACGACGATGGTGGCGGATGGCTGTATGGTTGGGGTATAGATAATGTGATCGTCGAAATACCGCCAGGATTAGACGCAGCTCTGGCAGAGGTGAGTAGCCGAATTTATGGCGAAGTAGATAGCCCTTTACCCATTGAGGGTACGTTTTTCAATGGGGGAATAGAGTCAATTACTTCTATTGAAATCACCTATACCGTTGACAATGGTACCCCGGTATCCGAAACCATTAGCGGGATAAATGTTCCGGCATTTTCTTTTCACCATTTTGAAATTGCGACGCCATGGGTCCCCAATGTACCTGGCCTGTACACAATTGATGTTGAAATAACTTCAGTAAATGGGGCTACCGATGAGGACCCCGACAACAATTTTGGGACATTTGAGCCAGAAATATTCGACCTGGTAACCGTCCCCAATAAAATAGAAGAGTTGCTAAATTCTGTGGAGCCCGTTATTACAGAAATTGCGGGAGCTGCTCCTTATCTGGACAATCCAACGGACCTGGATTTCTTTCCCATTTTAGGTAAAGACGAATTATGGGTCATCAACCAAAGAACGGAAAATGAAGGGGGGAGTACCCTCACCATTGCAGAGGCCACCAATGGACAGTCCAATTTTTGGCATCGGGTCGATGGTAATGCCTGGCATTTTATGTCTCTTCCTACGGGGATTGCCTTTAGCCCCGAAAATTTCAACTTTGCTTCTTCCCCGGGGGTGAAGGACGCCAACCACAGCAATGGTACCTTCACCGGCCCAACCCTGTGGTCGAGCCACCCCGATATTTATGCTGAACCCTCCGGAGGCAATGGCAGCCATCTCGACATGTTGCACGCCAGTCCCTTTAGCATGGGTATTGCCCATGAGGTCGACAATGTTTTCTGGGTTTACGATGATTGGAACAACGACATTGTTCGATACGATTTTGCGGAAGATCATGGGCCGGGTAACGACGATCATTCCGACGGCATCGTTCAAAGGTATGAGGATATTGGAATTGAAACCGACGGCGACATTCCCAATCATCTTATTTTGGACAAACCAACCGGATGGTTGTACTTTGTTGACAATGGGAATGACCGCGTGTTGCGCCTCGACATTAATTCAGCGACTTCTTCTACTCCGCTTGCTTTAGTCAACGAGCCCCTAGCTGAACATTCCAGCATGCTGAACTTTACGGTAGAAGTGGTTGTAGATGCAGGCTTGGATCAACCCTGTGGCATTGAACTATTCGACAACTGGCTGTTGGTTGGTGACTACGCCAATGGCGACATTATTGTTTTCGATATGAATGACAATTTTGCGGAAGCAGGACGCATCCCTACCTTCAACCCCGGGCTGACCGGCATCAAGGTGGGCCCCGATGGTAATATCTGGTGTACCAACCGAATTGGAAATACACTTTTCTCAGTCGAACCCGGCGAGCCTGTTGCTGTCAAACAAACGGAAAAAGCTCCTTTTATCCGGCTCATGCCAAATCCCACAAGTGGTTTATTGCTTGTTCAAAATTTTGAATTGGAACAAAGAGAAAAAATTCAGGTGCGGTTGAAAAATGCATCGGGACAATCTCTCTTAACCTGGGAAAATGTACCTGCTGACCGACAATTTGATCTGTCTGGTTTGCCTGAAGGCATCTATTTCATCCATTTCAACTCAGCATCTTTCTCGGTAACAAAAAAAATCATCCTTCTTTGAAAATATTATCCACCTATTGATGAATGATAAGCCAATATTTGAAAGTGCTTATCATTCATCCTAAAACATTTTAAATTATGAAAAACACATTACTTACTTGTCTTGCTATTTTGCTCGGAGCTTCCACCAACTTTGCGCAAAACAATGTCCAACTCAACATTCACCACAAACTCGCCGACACCGAATTTGCTTTCAATGAGGGAGCAAAAAACAACATCGACCACGACTTCAACGTCACGCGACTAGAGTACTACATTTCTGAAATATCCATCCTCCACGATGGCGGCACCGAAACGGCTATCGACGATCTGTGGATATTGGTAGACGCTTCGCAGCCCACCGAAGTCGACCTCGGCAGCCACGACATTGAATTGGTAGAAAGGGTGCGTTTTCACATCGGTGTCGACCCCGACCACAATCACCTCGATCCGGCCAGTTGGCCCAATGGTCACCCGCTGGCCCCTACCTTTCCTTCGATGCACTGGGGGTGGGCCGCCGGCTATCGATTTGTGGCGATGGAAGGGTATGGGAGCAGCGACTACAACCAATTGTATCAACTGCATGGCCTGGGCGACAACAACTATTTTCAGACGGAGGTGGAAGTGATGGCTTCCGCCGAAAACGGTTCCGTAACCATCAACCTCGACGCCGATTATGCTCGTGTACTTGAAAACATAACCGTCAATTCGGGTGTGATCGTTCATGGTGATTATGACGAGGCAAAACTGGCCCTTGAAAATTTCCGCGACTACGTCTTTGAAGCCTCCCCAACCGTTTTGTCTGCTACCGAGGCAGGGGTCAATACGCACTTCGACCTGTATCCGAATCCGGCGGCCAATGGCACTACTACGGTACAATTATCGACAGACGACAACCTGGCGGACGGCCAGATCACCATATCCGATTTGTTGGGCCGACAAGTTCAGCAGCTTACTGTTGTCGATGGCAGTACTTCCATAGAGTTGTCGCTCGATCATCCTGGCTTGTATTTGGTCAGTCTTCTGTCCAATGGAAAGGTGGTGGCGTCCGAGCGATTAATTGTGAAGTGATTCGTTTTTAATAGTCAACCCAATGGAAAAAGGAGGACTCGTTTCAATTATTGTAATAACATTGTTGACCATTTCTTGCCAAAAGCAGGAAATGGAAGAGCCCATCCTTTTTCCGGAGTTGACAGAGGTTCCTCCCGGGTTTCCCCCCATCGAATATCCCGACGACAATGCCTTTACGCTGGAACGGTGGCGCCTGGGGAAAAAACTATTTTTCGACCCCGTAATGTCGGTCGATTCTTCCATTAGTTGCGCTTCCTGTCATCTGCCCTCCTTGGCGTTCAGCGATGAGATAGCGTTCAGTCCGGGAGTAGAGGGGCGGGCCGGTGTCCGCAATGCTCCTACGCTGGCAAATGTAGCCTATCATCCCTATCTTACCCGTGAAGGAGGTGTGCCCACGCTGGAAATGCAGATATTGGTACCCATCCAGGAGCACAATGAGTTTGATTTCAATATTGTGTTATTGGCCGAAAGGCTTTCTGATAACAATATTTATACGGCTATGGCCGAAAATGCATACCAACGCCCTCCTGACCCTTTTGTCATTACCAGGGCTCTTGCTTGTTTTGAACGAACCTTGATCAGCGGTCTCAGCCCTTACGACAAACACAAAAACTACGGCGACAAGACCTCTCTGTCTGAAAATGCAAGTAAGGGTATGCATTTGTTTTTTAGCGATCGAACCAACTGCTCCAATTGTCACGCCGGCTTCAACTTCACCAATTATGCCTTTGAAAACAACGGCCTCTACCAACAATATGCCGACGAAGGCCGTTTCCGCCTGACGGGAAATGAAGCCGATCGCGCCTTATTTAAAGTACCTACTTTGCGAAACATTGCCCTGACAGCCCCCTATATGCACGACGGATCTATGAACACCCTCGAAGAGGTGGTTGACCATTATCAGTCAGGCGGAGTCGATCACCCACATAAGAGTGAATTAATCCATCCGTTAGACTTAACGCCAGAAGAACAGAATGACCTTATTGCGTTTTTGAAATCCCTTACCGATGAGACCTTTGTTCAGAATCCCTTGTTTTCAAATTAATTCAAACTGATATGACAAATTCAAAATACCTTATCATTTTCTTCATTTCTCTGTTGGTAATTGCCTGTAAAAGCGATGATGAACAGGAGCAACCCCCCGTCGAATACGATGAAACCCCCTATACCCTGGAGTACGGCCACTTCCCCGATCCGGACCTGCCCACCGATAACCCCATGACAGTTCAAGGCGTCAAGCTCGGCAAAATGTTATTTTATGAAACGCTTTTGTCAAAAGACGATTCGCAATCCTGTGCAAGTTGTCACCGGCAGCCAGACGGATTTTCCGATTCCACCCGCTTTTCTATTGGAGTAGAAGATCTGCCTGGTAAGCGGCAAGCCATGCCGGTATTCAACATGGCCTGGCACACCAACGAGTTTTTCTGGGACGGACGGGCACATCTCCTCCGCGATCAGTCGCTCAAGCCCATCCAGGACCCCTTGGAAATGAATGAAACACTGGAAAACGTCGTAGCCAAACTCAGCAACAGCCAAACATATCGCGACCAGTTTATGCGGACTTTTGGCTCTGAGGAGGTCACCTCTGAAGAAATGTCGCTGGCCATGGAACAGTTTATGATGAGCATCATTTCCAACGACTCCAGATACGACCGCTACCTCGCCGGTGAAGTGACCCTGACCGAAAGTGAAGAGCGTGGCCGTATCCTCTTTGAAACGGAGTACAACCCGTTTTTCCCCGATCAGTCGGGAGCAGATTGCGCTCACTGCCACGGCGGCATCAATTTTGAGAACGACCAGTACATGAACAACGGCCTCGATTCCGATGCTTCCATCACCGACATCGGGCGGGAAGAGGTAACCGGCGACCCCGCCGACAAAGCTAAGTTCAAGGTTCCTTCGCTCAGAAACATCGAAATGACGGCTCCCTATATGCACGATGGCCGCTTTCAGACCCTTGAAGAAGTGATCGATCATTACAATGCCGGCATCCAGGAATCGGCCACCACCGACCCCACCGTTTTGAACACTAAAGACACGGGGCTGTTCCTCGATGACCAGGACAAGCAGGATTTGATCAACTTTCTGAAGACGCTGACCGATGAAACTTTTTTGACCAATGCGGAATATGCATCGCCTTTTTAGCGTTGAGCGATCAGCCCTTCCAGATACCGTCTCGATCTTGGTCGATCATGCCTCCGGTATAGCC
The DNA here is from genome assembly GCA_965222105.1 of Saprospiraceae bacterium. Classification (GTDB taxonomy): domain Bacteria; phylum Bacteroidota; class Bacteroidia; order Chitinophagales; family Saprospiraceae; genus CALGLS01. The sequence goes on from CBDCTQ010000074.1 coordinate 213,924, forward strand.
ACATACCCCCATTCGGGGTGAGTTAACGATGGGCATTTCGGAATAGTCCGCAAAGTCGTCACAGGATTTTTCATGTTTCTGTTTACAACTTTCACAGAATATAAAATTGCGTTTATGGAAGCAGGCGGTGCATAGGCTTGAAGCTGGTTTCTTTTTACACTTATGGCACATGATGGCCAGCGGTTCGTTTCGCGAAAGCAATACTATTTTCTTGCCGACCTTGAGGTTAAATTCGTTTATCACCTTGATGTCGAGTCGGGTAGTGGAACCAAAGTCGTACTCGTACCAGAATTCGACTCCTTTTGCAAAAATCGCCGATGTTTTGGTGTTCTTTTTTTCTCCAAACTCCTCGACTTCCCAGTCAAAGTGATAGTTTTTTCTTTTGAGGGAAAAACTGCTCATGTGGCCGCAACATTCCAACCAGATACTCCGAAGAAATAAATCAATGTCTTGAAGAGTAGCAGCCCCATCGACCAGCAGGTACAGAAACATCTCCTCAGCCGATACTTTTAAGAGAAAAGCCTTTTTGGAGGAGGGAGATTCTTGCTGGAGTTGTTGGAGGTGGGAGACCAGGTGGCGGGACATACCGGCCTTGGAGTAGGTTTCATTGCAGTAAAGACATTTCCCTTCAGATTTGTATTCACTCATAATAGTATTTTTACAAATGTAGAAATTTGGTCGTGATTTCAAAAATCTATTTTTATTTAGTTTAAACGATTGCCCACGCATAAAGTCAAATAACATGCATCTGTAAAATGTCAACCTATGAAATCACCACGCCATCTGACCCATCTGTACTGGCGGGCTGGCTTTGGACTCAGCCCGGAAGAGTGGGCCCAAAAACGGGACTGGTCGCGCCAAAAAGCCATTGTAGAACTGTTCGATCAGGCGAAAAAAGCACCGGCTCTCGACAACAGGCTGGCCCACAGCATCATTGACGAAGCGGAGATCAAAATGAAAGGCAAAAAGATGCGCAGCGAACTCCGGAAAAAGGGTCGTCAACTGGTCTTCCGCCAAAACATCGAATGGATCCAGCGGATGGCCTCGCCCCGCCACCCCGCCCTGCTGGAGCGGATGAGTCTCTTCTGGCATGACCACTTCGCCTGTACCACCAAAATGCCCAACCTGGCTCAGAACCAACTTGAAGCCATCCGCCAACATGCCCTGGGCAATTTCCGCGATATGGTACACGCCATTTGCCGCGACGTGTCGATGATCCGCTTTCTCAACAACCAACAAAATAAAAAGAAACAGCCCAACGAAAATTTTGCCCGCGAGCTGATGGAGCTCTTTACCCTGGGCCGGGGCCACTATACAGAGCGCGACATCAAGGAGGCCGCCCGCGCCTTCACCGGCTGGTCGAGCAACTTGAAAGGCGAATTCGTATTCAGGGAAAAACACCACGACTACGGCACCAAACAGTTTATGGATACCAGCGGCGACCTCAATGGCGACGATATTGTAAATATATTGTTGAACAAAAAAGAAACGGCCAGTTTCGTTGTCACTAAAATATACCGATACTTTGTCAACGACCGGCCCGATACCCGTCGCATCCGGCAATTGGCCGACCGGTTCTTCCACAACGATTACGACATTGCCGACCTGATGAAGGCCATTTTCAGTGCCGACTGGTTTTACGAAGAAGCCAACATCGGCACCAAGATAAAGTCGCCGGTCGAGTTGTTGGCCGGCATTCTCCGCCAGTTGAACGTTGAGATGGACGATACCCGGACGTTCAAGTTCATCCAGAAAGCGCTGGGGCAAACCCTTTTTGCACCTCCCAATGTGGCGGGCTGGCCTGGCGGCAAATCCTGGATCGACAATTCCACCCTCCTGCTCCGCCTCAACCTGGTGAGTTACCTTTACGGAAAAGCCGACGTCGACTTCAAAATAAAAGACGAACTGGAAGCACAAAAACGAGGCACCGCTTTTAAAAAGATAAAAGGGGTCATCGATTTTGAACCGCTGCTGCAACATTTCCGGCAGGGAAAACAACCTGATTACCGGGCAGACAGGGAAGATACTTACAAAGAGCTTGCTGGGTTTTTGCTTCAAACAAAAAATACACCCAGGTTGTCGGACCTGGACTCGTTTGTCGATGGATCAAGTGCCGACCATTATATCAAATCGCTGACGTTGCGACTGATGTCGCTGCCGGAATATCAGATGTGTTGACCGGCTCAACCAATTCTGACTCAAACAAAAGTTAAAATGAAAAGAAGAGATTTTCTAAAACACACCGGCCTGGCTTCCACCACACTGATGGTGCCTTCATTTGTGCAGGCATATGCCGGTAGTAATAGTGCCGCCCGCCTGGGCAAAACCCTGATCGTGGTGCAGCTCTCCGGTGGCAACGACGGCCTCAATACCATTGTGCCGTATCGGAATGATCTGTATTATAACAATCGTCCTACACTTGGCCTTAAAAAAGAGGAATTGCTGCGCGCCGACGATGAGATGGGCTTCAATCCTTCACTCAAAGGGTTGAAATCATTGTACGACGACGGTCGGCTATGCATCATCAACAGCGTGGGGTACCCCAATCCCGACCGGTCGCATTTTCGGTCGATGGATATATGGCATACCGGCAGTGGCAGCGATCAATACTGGAGTAGCGGCTGGCTGGGGCGCTACCTCGATAGTGATTGCTCGGGTTGCGAAACGCCTTACCAGGCCATCGAGGTCGACGACAGCCTGAGCCTTGCCATGAAGGGGCGTCAGCGCAATGGTTTTGCGGTAAGCAAACCCCAACAACTGCGAAGAGTGGCCAACAACCCCTTCCTCCGGCACATCGGCCAGCACCACCACGACCACGACGAAGAAAACGTCGCCTACCTCTACAAGACGATGGTCGACACCCAGTCGTCGGCCAATTATCTCTACCAAAAGTGGAAGACCTACGACTCGACGGTGGACTATCCCAACAGTTCGTTTGCCAGAGATCTGAAATGCATTGCCGCTCTGATGACGGCCGAAACGGATACCCGTGTGTATTATGTTAGTCTGGGCGGGTTCGACACCCACGCCAGCCAGAAGGGTAAGCAAAACCGGTTGTTGAAAACGTATTCGGAGGGCATGTCTGCCTTTGTGAAAGATTTGCGTCAGCACCGGCTCCTGGACCAGGCGATGATCCTGACCTTTTCTGAATTTGGCCGCAGAGTCAAACAAAATGCCAGCGGAGGCACCGATCATGGCACGGCCAACAACGTTTTTCTAATTGGGGACAACCTGCCCAAACAAGGCTTTTACAATGCCCCTCCCAATCTGGCCGACCTCGACCGGGGCGATTTGAAATACCAGGTTGATTTCCGGAGTATTTATGCTTCTCTTTTGGACAATTGGCTTGGGGCGGATGCGGGGGCTGTTTTGCAGGGGTATTCGGATCGTTTGTTTTGATGGGTTGAGTATAATTTAGCTCATTTTTCCGGTTCCCAGTTATAATACTGGATCCAGGCCCTTAATTCTTTTACGAGTAGGTGCATTTTTGTAGATGGGTTTGATTTAATGGGCTTCTTGTCTTTATGGTATGTCAACAATTCAATAGCTCTTTTTATTGCGTTTTTTTCGTTTCCAAGTGATTTTACGATATCAATGATTTGAATATTGCCATGTTTGTACGCAAAATTTTGGTAAGCTCCCTCCATTTTATTGATGGCTACTTCAAGGTTTCGGTATAGTTCTTTTCTTGGAAGCGGTGTGGTGGCATCAATGTTAGAAAAATGTAGAAGTAACCACAATTCAAAAGCTTCATTTGAGTATGCGATGTTTATATTCTGTTTTTTAGCCGTTTCGAATGCCCGTTCAAATTTTTTTATTTTTGTTTTATTTTCATCTGCATCGTCTTTGTCAAAAACAGCCCAAACAAAATCGATGTCTTTTTTGCTCTCCTCTTTAAATCTTTCTCTCTCTTCTATAGACGCTTTTACAACTCCTAACGGATCGTTTCCAGTACCAACTGTTTTTAAGAACATTGTGTATTCGGGAAATAGGTCGATAAACTGTTCAAAATAGGCAGGTTCGGTTTTTTCATCTTCACAAACTATTAGAAAAAATTGCTGGTATTTACGATAGCGTATGGGCCTTTTGATGGCTGTTCGACTTCTTTTGAGCTTTACCTTACCTTTTTTTGCCATATCCGCCTTTAATTTTTTCGTTGAACAAATTGCTCAATATGGGAATGGCACCGTACCTCCCTTCTAAGTACCGCTTTTCCTTGTCTGTATCTGGTCTTTCAGACTGATTGTTGTTGAAGTACCTAAAGTCAGACAGGGCGTAGATTTCCGTTCCTTCCCACTTATTCTTTTCTACAAAATTAATTTGGTCTCTACGCAAGCTGGAGTAGTTCAGTAAGTTGGTATCATGAGTTGCAAAAATTATTTGGGCGTTCAGTGGATTGGTATTCTTTGTCAAAAAGAGCCGAATGGTGTTCAGGGTTAGTATAGGGTGAATTTTTGCTTCGATTTCGTCAATGATCAATACACCACCATTGAGTAGGGTGAAGATAATCGGGCCGCTAACCTGAAAGGCTTTTTTTGTACCCTCTGATTCCCTTTCTATCAATGGCCATTTAACAGTACTTTTTCTTTTTTCACCGTTGTCAGCATAGACTGGGTGAATGGTATTCACTTGCAGTCCTGTTTTCCCACTAAGTTCTTTGATTATGTTTAGCCTAATTGACTCCGCCATGTCAACCGGAAGGTCCGAAGGATCAAATTCTTTTTTTTGTAGTTCCAGGTCTTCAAAGCCCAACTTCAAGGATGATAAATATTCTTTGATTTTAGTTTTATATTTTTCTTTTTCCCATAGGTTAAGGGTCTGTATGTTTTCTTTGGTTGTATCGACACCATCCACATAAATAAATTTATCAAACCAATTGAATATGGTTTTCGCTTCTTTAATATTAAACATATCGCAAAAAGAAAGAAAAAGTGCATTTTTCCGAGTTGCCTCTATTGTGGTATCAATTACCTTCGGTGATCCTTCAAACCCCGACGATACTTCTATAGTATCTTTCAGCCGCTTAAAAAGTACCACTTCTCTCCCTTTTCTCTTTCGGAAAAGCCATTCTGAAACGATCTCATTGCTATTAAACTCAACTCCATATCTGTATCGGGCATCCATTATCAAAAAGGTGATTTCCAATCGGGTAGGCATACTTTGATATCCTTCTTTGAGAAGAAAAGGATCGTAAGGCAACACAGCTGTGGAACTCGCTCTGGCGGATAAGTACAACAGTCTGTCAAGTAATTCAAAAGCCCTCAAAAGATTACTTTTACCACTACTATTGGCCCCATAAAAGGCCAGACCGTTCAATACCCGCCTTTTATGAGATTCAATAATGTTTTCGGGATGATCTTTTTGTTTGGCAGAAGGCACCAGGCTAATGGTTTGCTCGTCGCAAATTGACCTGTAGTTCGATACTTTAAACTCTATCAACATGGCTTATTTCGTAGATTTTCTACAAAAATAACCATTTTCGACGTATTTTTCAAGTTTAACGTCTAATCGAACTGACTTCTTCAAGGATAAATTCACCCCTCCCACTTGAATCGAACATACTTAATCGCCTTGCCATGCTTCAGGTGCATCTGTTCGTAGAACGTTTTGATGGAGAGTTCTTCGAGGTATAATTCTTCTGCGTAGATGTCGTCCTTTTGGTATAAAAGGGTGAAGTCGCTTTGACCCTCCAGGGTTTCCAGGGTATATTCGTAGAGGGTGGGGTCGTCGGTTTTTAGTTGGACGATGCTGCCGGGACGGAGTATTTTTCGGTACACCGACAAGTAGGTTGGGCTGGTGAGCCGCCGGTTTTCCTTTTTCAAAAATGGGTCGGGAAAGACGATCCAGACTTCGTCGACTTCCCCTTTTTCAAAAAAGTTGCCGATCAATTCGATTCGGGTACGCAGGAAGGCCGCATTGGGAAGTTGTTCTTCGAGAGCGGCTTTGGCGCCTTTCCAGATGCGGGCCCCTTTGATGTCGACCCCTATGATATTGCGGTTGGGGTAGCGGCGGGCAAGGCCCAGGGTGTACTCTCCTTTTCCGCAGGCAAGCTCTAAGGTGATGGGATGGTTATTTTCAAAATGGTGTTGGTGCCACTGGCCCTTCATAACAGGTTGTGCGCCGGGTTGATGGATGAGGGTATTCGTTTTTGGGTTGAAATTTTCGTATACATTCGGAAATTCCAGCAGGTCGGCGAAACGTTGTAATTTGTTTTTTTTGCTCACTGTTTTTACGGTTATTGACCGGTCGATGGAATGAAAGCATCTTCCAACAATACATCTACGGTTTTTTGAAAAATGGGAAATTCGCTCAGCCCCCGGTGGCGCCCCTTTTCGATGGTGATGAACTGGTCGTTTTTTTTGAGGTGAGGCTTGAGGCGCTCGGCATTGCGGTAGGGTACTACCAGGTCGTCGGTGCCATGAAAGATGGTAATGGGGGCGATTACTTTTTTGATGTTTTCGTCGTTTGCAAATCGGTATTTGAATGAAAAAGGCAACCACACTGGTCGGAGTTGATCCCGAAACAGGCTGGGGATGCTGTTGAACGGCGTTTCCAATATCAACCTTTTGGCCGCTACACGAGCCGCCAATTGGGTGGCCACCCCTGTGCCCAATGACCGCCCGTATAGGATGATCTGGTCGGGCTGCCAACTGCCCCTCAATAGTTGGTACAACCCAAAAGCATCCTGATAGGTCAACTGCTCCGAGGGCGTCCCCTCGCTTTTGCCATACCCCCGGTAGTCGGGCATCAATACATCGTATCCCCTTTCGGTAAACGTTCCCGCTGCCCAGCCCCAACGCTGTAGATGGCGGGCATTGCCATGGAAATACAACACCACACCGCGAGATGGCTGAGGAGCCCGGAAGTAGAGGTAGTTGATGGCCGTGCTGTCGGGAGCCCGGTAAAAATGCTCTTCAAAATCGCCATCAAACACAAAACGGTGATGGGCCGGCAATTTCTCCGGCTGAAAGACGATGTATCGCTGCCCACCATACACCACCACCAGCAGCAAGGCATACAATACTGCGATAATCGTAAAAAACCGGATGAAGAATTTAGCACTTAAAGGCATTTCGCAAAATCTAAAACAAAAGGATCTGAATGGGATTATTTTCTGCTTTCCGCAAATTTATTAAATAACGACGCTATATTTGCCGCAAAATGATCGCAACATGAAAATACACCGCTTGTTTTGCATACTGACATTGACGATGCTCTCCCCCCTGTTTGTCCAGGCACAGGAAGGCCTGTCTTACGGCTTTAAAGTGGGATTGAACTTTTCCCGACTGGATGGCGACCTGGAAAAGGATGCTTCCGGCAACTCTTTTGAAGATTTTCAATCGACGACCGGCTTCCACGTAGGAGCGGGTGTACTCTATTTTTTTACGGAAAGATATGGGGTGAAGGCCGATCTGTTGTTTTCCCAAAAGGGAACCCAACAGTCGTTCGACGGGGAAGGAGTACAGTTGTTTTATTCCACTGACGGCACACCTACTCTGTTGACCGGCACCCACAACAATTTTTTGAGGGTCACCAATTCTTACATCGAAATTCCGATATCCGGCTTTGCCAAATTCGGCAAAATAGAGTTTTTCGGCGGGCCCTATGTCAGCTTCCTGGTGGGGTCGAGAGCGGTGGGTGGCTTCGAGTTTACCCATGATGCCGGCGGCCCTAACCCCGTTGTGATCGATGCCGAATACGATTTTAATTACTTCAAAGACGATGTGCCCAATCTGGATGCGCGACAGCCTCCTTTCGCCGACAATTTCATCGAATTTAGCAGCAGTGGGCAGGATCTGCTCTATCCGCTATCAGCTGGTGCCTACCATGATTTTCAAGCCAAAGACAAGAGTTTTTTCAAAGGGATCGACCTGGGGCTTACTGCTGGGCTGGCCTTTTACATCAACCGGGGGCTCTATCTCAGTGGCAACATCAACTACGGCCTCACCGACCTCAGCAGGCCCTTTTACGACCATTCCTTCATCAACGCCAACGGCGCTCAGTATGGCGACCGCGACGATGTCGACCGCAATCTGACCTGGCAGATAGGTATTGGCTTTGTTCTTTGACCGGAAGGCGGCAAAATCAGTGCCCCCTCATCAAATAGGTCTTTCCTCCTACTTCGATGGAGCTGATCGTCCTTTCCGAAGTGAGGTATAGGTATATTGGCGCGCCTTTTTTCAGATTGATTTCCAATTGATAGCGTTCGTCATCGGGGCCGGCGGAATCGTCTTCTCTTTCGATGATCTTTTTGACCGGGTACATCTTGTTGACATCTTCGGTGCTGCCGTCGTCGTAGCTGAGGATGGTTCTGAGGTTGACGAAATATTCCGTTATGATCTTGTATTCCTTCCCATCGTTTTCCAATGAATCGGTGGGCGCGTTGGCAGTGGACTCCGGGACTTCGGGACTGGCGCCGGGATCTGGTTTCTCAACGGTGGGTTTGGGAGCAGCGGGTTTTGGGGGTGGAGCAGGTTCTTCTACGGTCTCTTCTTCCTCATCGTCGTAGCTGCGGGTGTTGTGGTATCCGCCAAATCGCCGTCGCTTGCGGGCAGTGCGGGTGGTGGCGGGTTGGGTGGGTTCGGGAGCGATCTCGGGTTCTGGTTCCGGGGTTGGTTCTTCTACGACCTCTTCTACGATTTCATCGTCGGGGATGCCTAGTTCGATGTTTTCCATCTCGATGTCCTCGGATTCGGTTTTCTTGTTTTTTTTCCTTTTACCCTTTTTTTTCTTTTCTACTTTGGTGACTTTTTTCACGAAAGTGACCCGAGTGCTGTCATTGATCTGGAGGCGTTCCTGGATGCCCTGATCGTCGTGTAGGCGGAGAAAGGGGTGTATGGACTTGCCCCACAGAGAGTCAATTTCTGTGAGGGGAAGTTCCCACCGGTCGGTGAAGTAGGTGCGTTCTTTTTTTTGCAGGTTTTTGGGAATTTGGGGTAAGAAGAAGATCATCTCTTTTTCTTTGGTGGACCGTTTGAACACCAGGGCATCTACGTGGCCGTATTGAGTGAGGATCACTTTGAGGTGCCCCTGAATGGTGGGGTCGCGGGCGTTCATCAGGTTGAGTTTGTAGCCGTACTCGGTGGGGTTGATGTTGTTGACGGAGTAGACCCCCTTGATGTCTTTGCCATCGATGTAGAGGTTGTTGCCCAGCAGGCCAAAGGAGTAATCGCCCTTGCGGAGGTCTTGCTGACCCTCGTTGGGGATTTCGAGCTGGTTGGGCACGAAATTATAACCATACAGGTCGAGTTGGTCTTTGAATATCCGGTCGGTCATATAGCTGTATTGTTCCTGGGCATGTCCCAGGTGGAAGGCGAAGAGGGCCAGCAGCAGCAAAAGATATCTAATCATTGGAATTGTTTTTTTAGTAATAGCAAAAAAAGATGCCAACATTTGTCGAACGACAAATATACCAACTGCATTTTAAATAGCGATTATGGAAATAAAATGAATCTGGTTGGAATACTAGGGACGATTGGCGAGGAGAGAGAGAAGTGATTGCAGAAAAGAGGGTAGAGAAGAAATAAAAAAAGTGAGTATAAGACCAATTTTACCCCCCAATAAACTGGTCCCTACTCACTGGTTTTAAGATCACTTCTGACCTTAAAGATCTTTGCATATTTCTATTCCATCTTTCAGTACTAAACAGTACGGGGGGAGCAATGGGGGTTTCAGCAAAGATCGTTTCTTTGAATATGTTCGATTAAATTTTATTCTTTTCAATACTTTTGAGGTATTCGCCAGGAGCGAAAAAAAAGTGAGTAAAAGACCAATTTTACCCCCCAATAAACTGATCTCTACTCACCCGTATTAAGATCACTTCTGACCTTAAGTTCTTGAGGTGTGGGGTTGTTCTGTTTTTTGCACAGGCACATAGTATCCAAATACTATGCCATTAGGTGTAAACCTCTTTTTTAAACGGTGGCTGTTCAATATTCCTCGGCTTGATTCGTTTTTTACCGCTCATTTTTGAAAGTTGATCAAAAGTGTTTTTATAGGTTTTATAATCTGTAAATTCCTTGTAGGGAATTTGCTCTCCATCAAAAGTGTTAATAATGATCTGAAAACAGAGCTGGTTTTGCTTGTAGTAAAACCGCGTGGTCAGATTTTGAAATTTGATCGGAATGTCTTGTTTTTGCATATATATAATGGAAATGTTAGAGACTTAGTAAACTATTTAGAATTTGGCGTCGTACCAAATAGGCGTTTGATGTAAGTGTCTGGTTGGAGATTGGAACACCCAGCCTTGTTGGCGACGACTTACCATACGGCAAGAACGGGGCCAGGTATGGCACCCCCTTACCCGTGTTTTTCCAAAAAAAGTGACAAGATAGCAGCGTCCATTTTCTCTATTTGCCCGCCTTGACAGAACAATCCTGAACCCACGGGCCAAGGCATAAGACAAATTGGCAGTTCCGGCCCAATGGCATGTGGTTTGACCGCCCATTGATGTAAATAGAAGCAAAATTGATTAATCAAAACTCCTTGATATGCAAAAAGGTAACATCTCCGTACAAACCGAAAACATATTTCCCATCATCAAAAAATTCCTGTATTCTGATCAGGAAATTTTCCTCCGCGAGCTAATATCCAACGCCATCGACGCCACTTCCAAACTAAAAACCCTGGCCTCCAAAGGCGACTTCAAAGGCGAAATGGGTGACTTAAAACTGGAAGTAGTCCTCGACAAAGACAAGAAAACCCTCACCATTAAGGACAATGGCATTGGAATGACGGAATCGGAAGTGGAAAAATACCTCAACCAGGTGGCTTTCTCCAGTGCCGAAGCCTTTGTGAAAAAATATAAAGACGACGCCAACATCATTGGCCACTTCGGCCTCGGTTTTTACTCCGCCTTTATGGTCGCCGATATGGTCGAAGTTGTCACCAAATCCCATAAAAGATCGGCCGCCGTCAAATGGACCTGCAAAGGAGACCCCAAATATACCATCGAAAAACACGACCGAAAAGAGCGAGGCACCGACGTCATCCTCCACATCGGCGAAGATGCCAGTGAATTTCTCGAAGAAGGAAGGATCGAAACCCTGCTCCGCAAATACTGCAAATTCCTCCCCATTGAAATTAAATTCGGCACCAAAACGGAAACCTCCTACGAAGGCGAAGGCGACGACCGAAAAGAGATCAAAACAGAAGTCGACAACATCATCAACAACCCCAGCCCCGCCTGGAAAAAATCGCCCCGAAGCCTCAAAGAGGAAGACTATAAGGCCTTTTACAATGAGCTCTATCCCTTCAGCGCACCCCCCATGTTTTGGATTCACCTCAACATCGACTACCCCTTCAACCTCACCGGCATCCTCTACTTTCCAAAACTGGGCAACAACCTGGAACTGCAAAAAAATAAAATCCAGCTCTACTCCAACCAGGTATACGTCACCGACGATGTCAAAGAGATCGTTCCCGAATTTCTGACCCTACTCCACGGCGTGATCGACTCGCCCGACATCCCCCTCAACGTGTCCAGGAGTTACCTCCAAAGCGACCAACAGGTGAAAAAAATAACCGGATACATCACCAAAAAAGTCGCCGACAAACTCAACTCACTATTCAAAAAAGACCGCGAAGCCTATCAGGATAAATGGCAAGACCTCGGCGTTTTTGTCAAATACGGTATGATTTCCGAAGACAAATTCTACCAAAAAGCCCTCAAATTTGCCCTGCTAAAAAACGTGGATGGTCAATTCTTCACCATCGACGAGTACAAGGACAAAGTCAAAACCCTTCAAACAGACAAACACGACAAAATCGTCCTCCTGTATACCAACAACCCCACCGAGCACGACAGCTTTATCCAGTCGGCTAAAACGCGCAACTACGACATACTCGAATTCGACAACATCATCGACAACCATTTCATCCAACAAATGGAATACAAACTCGGCGACGTCACCTTCGTTCGCGTAGACTCAGATACCGCCGACAACCTCGTACAAAAAGACGAGAAGAAAGAGTCCGTCCTCAGTGAAAAAGAACAGGAGAAGATCAAAGTACTTTTTGAAGAACAAATTGCAGACAAAGGGGCCAACATCGACCTCAAACCCCTCTCCCCTGAAGATATGCCCTGCCTCATCACCCGCCCCGAATTCATGCGCCGGATGAAGGAGATGCAATCCCTGCAAGGCATGTCGATGGATGGGTTGCCCGATAGCTACAACTTCATTGTCAACACCAACCATCCGCTGATCGCTGAAAAATTGCTAAAGATGAAAAGCGGTGAGAAAAAGAAGGATTTTGTTCAACACCTTTACAACCTGGCCCTCCTCAACCAGGGAATGCTGAAGGGGGCTGAATTGACGAAATTCATCAACGACAGCGTTTCGCTGCTGAAGTAGTTTTCAAAGCCAGTGTTGCACTACAAAAATAAAAGCACGGAGAAGTACAGGTTATAGCTCTCCGTGCTTTTTGTTTGCCTTCCGGGTACAGAACGTCCCCGATGCCAACGCCCGGTCTCCTCGCCGGTGCCTCACTCCCCTTGCTCTTCCACCAGTCTCTTTTTAAGGAGTACTGCCTCTTTATAATAGCTTCCCGACGGATCGGCGATGACGTCGTCCAGCAATTCGAGGGCTTTATTTTTTTTCTCTGCCCCCAGGCACGACTGGATCATCAGCCAGGTAGCTTCCTCATAATGGCGTTCGCTGTTGATGCGCAAGGTCATAAAATAATGTGCTGCCAGCTCGTAGTATTTGGCAGCCAATGCTGACAGTCCGGCATAATAGGTGGCGATGTGATTGTTGGGTGAGTTTTCGAGGATGTCTTCGGTCAGGCCCAGGGCGGCATCGTATTGTTGGGCATCGTATAGTTCTATGGCGTTGATGAGGGCGGTATTGGGGGTCAGGTCGCCGCTGCTGGTGCGCATGGTAAGGCTCGGAGACACATTGACTATGGGCCCATTGTCGGTTGTCGGTTGGTTCGAATACCGCCATCCGGCGATGCTCACCACCAATAGTACGATGGCGGCAGCAATCCGGTTGAACGTCAACAGGTGCCGCCGCTTGGTTGCGCGAAAGTGTGGCGCAGCAGGAGCCCCCGACTTCATCTCAACGACCTTTGGCGCCTGCTCTGCCGGTTCTTCTGGTGGTTGCACATCTTGTCGAAGGCTTTCCAGTGTCGTATGTTGGTCGAAGTCGTAATGAGTCCGAAACCCTTCCAGGGCGTCTGCGCACAGGGGGCAGTCCAGCAAGTGGTTTTCCACCCGTCGCTGTTCCTCACGGGAGGAGCGGGCGCTGAGGTAACGTTTTATTTCGTCTTGCCGCAGACAGGTGTCTTCTTCGAATAATTTATTCATAACGAGATCAGGCATTTTGAGCCATAAATATCTTCAGTTTGCGTTTTCCATTTTGTAGAAAACTCTTGACTTGTTTGTCGGAATAGCCCGTCAGGGCAGTAATTTCCTTGTATGTCTTTTCCTTGAGGAAAAACAGGTTGATACAGATTCTTTGTTCTTCGCTCAGCATGTTGATGGCATGTTCCAATGAAAGCGAGGCGCCCTCATTAATAAGCTGCACAAAACCCTCATTTTCCATAAAATGATTGGAAGTTTTTTCAAAATCCTGGAAAATTTTCGCCATTTCACCTCTTTTTGTTCGATTTCGGACATAATAGAAGCACTCATTCTGTATGAATTTGTGCAGCCAGCTTTTAAAAACGACGATTTCTTCGGCGGGAGGTTGGGCCATTATCTTCTCAAAAATGGTCATCGACATGTCTCGGCTTTCCTCCCGGTTGCCCAACCATTTGAGGCAGGCACCGAATACGAGGTGGGCATATCGGTGGTAGAGTTCGGCAAAAAAACGATTGTTTCCGGTTTGTTGGTATTTCCGGATCAGGATTTCATCCGTTAGATCGGCAATGTTTTGCCGGGCAGGTGAGGCAGGAAGCATGTTATGGTTTTCTCCTGTTTGTCGGAGCGAAATGATGCCGCTCAACCTTAAAGGTAGTAAAAATCGGGGAAAAAAGGTTGGATTGGAGGGGGAATTATGGTGGATCAGATTTTAATTGATCGCAACACGTACTCCAGTTGCTGCATATAGTCGCGTTTCTTTTTGCCGGGAGCGTGGACGAATCCATCCACATACAACAGTTCGTTGGTACTGGGGTTGTGGATGAGGTAGGCCAGGAAGGGGCCGCCCATAAAGTCGTTGACGATGTCCCAGATGCCGCGCACCTCCACGGCGTAATTGTCGTTGAGGGTGATCACTTTGGTGAGCATGGGCAGGTCGACATCGTTGGTGCGCATATAGGTATTTTCGATTTCGGTGCTGACGTATTTGCGCCCCAGCATATCGCGGATGGCCTTAATGCCCTCTTTGGTAAACTGCTCTTTGCTTTCGTATTGGAGCTTGTGTAGGAGGATGTTGCTGCTGAGGAAATCGGTTTCCTTGCGAAGCCACATGGTATTGTCGTCGTGGATGGCCAGAATATAATCATCTGGAATGCGAATGGTGACGCCCAGCTTATCTTTGATGGTCTGGCTGAGTTCGGTGCCGTCGCCGCTGGCATAGGCGGTAGCGGAGAGGATGTCGCTGTCGGCCTCATTGATGCGCCGGGCAATGGCTGGAAATTTTTCTTTGATGTTGTGGGTCAATTCTTCCTCTGATTGGCCGAACAGGTAGACGAGGGTTTGACCGGTGGCCCACTTATTTTTGCCTAGTGTGGAGTTAAAGGTTTTTTCTGACTGAGAGCGGGCAAGGTTTTGTGCTCCGAGGTCGGAACGGATCATGCTGGAAGTGGGAGAGGTATCGTCCGACAAATTCCCCAGCAACATATAGGTTCTTTTTCGTTGGCGGATAGGTTCGGAAGTGATCTCTCCGGCGGTAAAATGTTTGAGGTCGAACACTGGTTCGGGTTGCGGTAATATGGGGTATGCCGAGCTGAAATAGTAGCGGAAGGTATCGCCTACTGGGCCTTCCCAGAGATCCTGATCGGCCACCACGATCACCTGGTTGGCTGGCCCGAAGGCATTGCTTTGGGGTTCGAGGCTGCTGCGCATATCGCTGCTGCAGTTGGTCAGGAGGGTGGTCAGGAGGATACCTGTTGTCAAAAGACTAATCCTGTGGACATTCTTCCAACGCGCATCTTTGCCGGTAGTTATCCAGACTATTTTTACCCGGAGGAATGAGGGCTGCATTCCCTTCCTGCCTGCCGGCAGGCATGGTAGGGCTAGGGTGCGGGAAGAAAAGTACCACAGAATTTGTTTAAGAATAGCATTTATCAGCTTTCGCATAGGGTCGTTTCAATTTTTAGAAGCTGTCTTAATTTCCATGATTGAGCGAAAGCGAAAAAATTTTGTTCTGAACAAGGCAAAAAACCTGCCTGCCGGCAGGCAGGCGTAGGCGATGCCTTAGCATCGGCGAGGCTTTTTAACGAAGTGCAGGACAAAATTTGCCGCTTGCAGCCAATTGATGGGATTTTAGGCAGCTTCATATGTTCGTAGACAAATTTAATATCCAGGTAGTTTTACCCCGATAGTCACAAAATTAGTTATTCAGCGTTATTAAAAAACCGGTCATTTAGTGAGTAGATGCCCGTCTCCCCTCTTTTGGTGGGTTCGTTCTGCTTCCAATTCTCCCGATCCTGCTGTACTTTTGTGCTTATGCAAAATTATAAAAATCCGGCGTTGGTCCTTTCGTCCCCTGTTGGAGTTGCCGGAGATACCGTCGAATGGCAAAGCCCCTCCAACCTGGCCATCATCAAATACTGGGGAAAACACGGCCGACAACTACCGCGCAATCCCTCCATCAGCTTTACCCTCCAAAACGCCCATACTCACACCCGCCTTCATTACCAACCTCGGAGGGAAGCCTCAGGTGAAATAGCACTTGAATTTCGGTTCGATGGTGTGCCGCATCCGCCTTTCGGCAAAAAGGTACGGGATTTTCTGAAAAGTATACTGCCATTCTTCCCTTTTTTAGCCCAACTGCACCTCCACATCGACTCCTCCAACTCCTTTCCACATTCGGCGGGCATCGCTTCTTCGGCATCTGCTATGAGTGCGCTGGCCTTGTGTTTGTGTTCGCTGGAGCAAAAACTTTTTGGTACCCTGCTTTCGCAAAATGAATTTTTGCAAAAAGCCTCCTACATCGCCCGGCTCGGATCGGGGAGTGCCTGCCGATCGGTCTATCCGGTGATGGGGCTTTGGGGGACTGCCACCCAGGTCGCAGCGGCTTCCGACGAGTACGCCATCCCCTTTGAAGAGGAGGTACACCCGGTATTTCACCATTTTCACGACGACATACTCATCGTCAGCAGTGCCGAAAAATCCGTATCGAGCCGTGTCGGCCATGCCTTGATGAACAACAATATATACGCCACCAACCGATACGCCCAGGCCCGCCAGCGGTTCGACCGTCTTCTCGCTGTTCTCAGGGCAGGTGACATTCCGGCTTTCGGCCAAATAGCAGAGGCGGAAGCACTCACCCTCCATGCCCTGATGATGGCTGCCGAACCCTCCTACGTATTGCTGCAACCCAACACGCTCGCCATGATCGAAAAAATACGTACTTTTAGAAAGGAAAGCGGCTTACAGGTATTTTTCAGCCTCGACGCAGGACCCAATATCCATCTCCTGTATCCCGACGAAATTAAAACCCAACTGCAATCGTTTATTCAAGACCAACTAATTCCTCTTTGTCAGGATGGTCGGCTCATCGCCGACCAGGTGGGAAGGGGCCCCGTTGAGCTAACTCAATCTGTGTGAGGACACTATCAAAATCAAACCCATGAAAAATACCATCGTACTACTCCTGTCCATCCTGGTCGCCAATGTGGCCGGTTGTGCTCAATCCTCGTCGACTCCACCCGACCAGTGTACCAATCCCGCCTTCGACAAAAAGATCAAACGACTACTCCGGTTCACCGTGCCCACGCTCTCCCCCCAACAGGTCAAAGAACTCGACGCTCCCCTTCTCCTCGATGCCCGCGAACGGGAAGAATACGACATCAGTCACCTTCCCAATGCCCAACACATCGGCTATCGTGATTTCGACAAATCAACCCTCACCCATCTTCCCAAAGACACCACCCTGGTCGTATATTGCTCCATCGGTTACCGCAGCGAAAAGATCGGCGAGCAACTCCAAAAGATGGGGTTCACCAATGTATACAACCTTTACGGCAGCATCTTTGAATGGGTCAACCAGGGCAATATTGTTGTCGATACCAACAATAATCCTACAAAACGGATACACACCTACAACAGAGCCTGGAGCAAATGGATGGAAAATGGAGAAATGAGCATTGAGTTTTGAGAGGGGAGTGGACTTCCGGGGATGTTTGGGATGAAATCAGCGTTCAAATGTTACGATCCCATAAATCTCAATAATCCCCAGAAGGACGTCACTACGTTCTGCCTTCTGGCGAGCCATGTAGGCGATAGTCCCCCGAATCAAGTCCGGGGCAGGCTTTTATGGGCACGCCAGCCATCCCAGTTCAGACAGTGGTGCCCCGCGTTATTTCGTATTATACCGAACAGCGAAGATCATCCCCAACACTACTCCTCCGCAAACCGCAAATAATTATACAGGTCGGGATAAGCCGTAGCAAACAGCTTGGCATTGTCGGTACTCACCCGGAGGCCGTTGATGTAGGGGATCACTACGACGTCTGTGATGCCCTGGCGCACCAGTTCGAGGTGCAGTTGATGGGCGGAGGAGTGGTTTTGAAACAGGCCGATGGTGTATTGATAGGTCTTTAAGGCGCCGCCCGACTCGATGCCAGCGTTGGGGAGGCGGGTCAGGAGTTCGCCGTTGTACATTTGTTTCATGGTGGCGATCTGTATTTTGTACGACACCCCTTTGATGGTTTGTTGATAGTTGTCCCAGGAGTCGGTCTGCAAAAATGCAGGTACTTTGGGTGGCTGCGTGTCGATGGCGATGGGCAGGCCCTGGGTGCGGTGGAAGGCCAGTTCGATGCGGCGGTTGAGCTTTCGGCCCAACTCGTTTTGGCCACTTTCCGTTTCGTTTTTGGCGATGGGGTAGTTGGCGCCGCAGCCACGGATGAACAGGCTTGTGGCTGGCACACCTTTACCGATCAGGAAATTGACCACTTCTTCAGCCCGCTTTGCTGAAAAGTAAAGATCGAATTTGGCCTGGCCGCTGGGATCGGTGTGGCTCACCAACTCCAGTTGGATAGACGGGTACTCCTTCATCAGGCGGGCCACCTGTTGGAGTGTTTGCTGGTTGTCTTTGGTCAACACGGTGCCGTTGGCATCGAAAGCGAGGTGGTCGAAGCGGTATCTTTCGGTCTGTCGCTCGTCTGTAGGTGTATTGCCTGCCTGGCCGGAAGGTTGGTTGGGCTCCTGCCAAATGGGGGGAGGGGCGCTTTGTTCTACCCCATCCATACCCTGGCTCTTGCGGGCCAGTACGTCGGCGAATAATGGCGGGTGGGAAGGCCGCTGTTCGCCCTGGCTGGTGCTGAAATAGCCTACAAAAAGATCCCGTTCGCCGATGCTTTCCAGGCGGGAGGAGCTGAAGTAGGCTTTCATACCGTCTTTGCTGAGTTTGAAGTGAGCGTCTTCGCGGGCCGAATTGAATGGCAGTCCCAGATTTTGAGGTTCCGACCAGTCGCCTTTGCCGTCGTTGAATTTCGATTTGAAAATGTCCAGGTCGCCCATACTTTTGAGGTTGTTGGAGCTGAAGTAGAGGGTTCGGCCGTCGGCAGCGAGGAAGGGCGTTGTTTCGTCGTAGGGCGAATTGATGACCGGTCCGAGATTGGAGGGGCGGCTCCACCGGTCGCCGGAAAAATAGGCGATGTAAAGGTCTTTGCCGCCATAACCGCCGGGTCGGCTGCTGGAAAAAAGGAGGGTGGTGTCGTTGAAAAAAAACAGGTCGCCATCGCCGTTTTCCGGGATCACCGGACTGGGGAAATGCGCAGGTACCAGCACAGCTTTGTCGGTGCCGAAAGTGTCGGTATAAATTTCGCCGTTTTTCAGGCCAATGCCTTTGAAGTAGTACATCACCGAACCGTTGGTATTAAATCCGAGAATGACGTCGTTTTTGGCAGAGTTCAGAAACGGATGCAGGAGTTGGGTTTCGCTCCATTGGCCATTGACGACCTGGCAGGCGAACATGTCGGCTTTGTACCGGCCATAGGTATCGTCTTTGGTGCCATCGGCTTTGCGGAGCCCGCCGATGTTGCCCTTTCGGGCGGAGGAAAAATAGAGTTTGCCGCCGTGGTTGGGGCTGAGTACCGGAGCAAAATCATCGCCCCTGGTGTTGACTTCTTCGCCGAGGTTTTCGACGATGACCTGCCTCGTCGCCCCGCTTTGGCGAAAGCCGTTCACACAGCGCAACAGGGCGTCTTTTACAGCCTCGCGGTAGGGGTGTCCTTTTCGGATGGTCGCCGCCAAAAACTTCTTGTACCAGACGGTGGCCTCTTCAAATTGGTGTTCGGCATGATGACAGCGGGCGAGATGGTACCAGGTTTCTGCCGGCGGATTTTTCTCCCCTTCGGCAATGGCTTCAAGGTACCGCCGGGCTTCTCCGGGGCGGTTGGTTTCGAGGTAACAATGTCCGATCCAAAGTTTTACTTTGGCGTTGGGCTTGTGGATGCGTTGGTACTTCAAAAGGAGATTCAGCGCTTCCGGATACTTTCCGTGTGTATAGTACTTTTCGGCGCTGTCTTTCAGTTTTTTGCCGCCAGGCTGAGCAACTGCACTCAGCCAGCTTCCCCAACAAAATATAAAGAGCAGTAAAATCTTGGTATGCATATATCTTGGTTTCTGTGATTGGAACAACGACGTTTTGCCAATAGCCCCAGGTAAACGGGCCGACAGCCTCCATGCGATCAGAGTTAGGTCATTGTCGTGTTTTCCAACAATACTTAACCGTAAAACGACAAAGTTGGTTACAAAAATGGGAAAGAAATAACCCGACTACGCGGCCGTGTCCTGTTCCCGGTGTAGTACTCAGGCTCTTTAATCAAATAGTCTGTTGATCGTCAAATCGTTCGAGGTAATCGCCTACCTTTCGCAGGAAGGAGCCCCCGAGGAAGCCATCGACTACCCGGTGATCGTAGGATAGGGACAGGAACATCATTTGCCGGATGGCTATGACGTCGCCGTATTTCGTTTCCAGGACGGCGGGTTTTTTTCGGATCGCTCCGGTAGCCATAATGGCCACCTGGGGTTGGTTGATAATGGGCGTGCCCATCACATTACCGAAGGTACCCACATTAGTCAATGTAAAAGTGCCGTCCTGAATTTCTTCGGGCTTGAGTTTGTTGCCTCTGGCACGGGTGGCCAGGTCGTTGACGGCCTTGGTCAGTCCCAGGAGGTTGAGTCGGTCGGCGTCTTTGATGACGGGCACAATCAGATTGCCCGAGGGGAGGGCAGTGGCCATGCCGACATTGATCCGCTTTTTGACGATGATATTGGTGCCCTCTACGGATACGTTGACCATCGGGAAATCCCGCAGAGCCTTGATGACTGCATCCATAAACAGGGGCGTATAGGTGATCTTTTCGTTGTATTTCTTTTGAAAATCGACTTTTACCTGGTTGCGCCAGTTGACGATATTGGTCACATCCACTTCCACAAAGGAGGTGACATGGGGAGAGGTGTGCTTCGACATTACCATGTGGTCGGCGATCATCCGACGCATGCGGCTCATCTCCACTATTTCGGTATCGCCGTTGAGGGAAGGGCTTAGGCCCGATGTAGAGGCCCCGGCCGCAGCAGCGGGGGTTGGCGCCAAAGTGGTTGTCGGTGAAGTGGTTTTACCTCTGTTGGAAAGGTATTGAAGCATGTCTTTTTTGGTGACGCGCCCTTTGAGTCCGCTGCCGGTGATGGTGGCGAGTTCTTCTACGCCGATGTTTTCGGTTTTAGCGATGTTGCGCACCAGCGGGGAGTAAAACCGGTTGCCGATGTTGGCAGGCAGGGAGGTGGTGGGGATGGAAGCGGATGTGGGAGCCGAAGCTGTTGTCATTTGTTCGACAGCTACCGGCTGCTCCACAGCGGCGGGTTGTTTTTTAGGTGTACCGTTGGAGGATTCTTCTACGGCAGGGCTGGGTTTGGCTTCAACCGATTCTCCTTCTGTAGCAATGATGGCGATCACCTTGCCGATCTCTACCACGGCGTCTTCTTCAAAAAGTATTTCGGCGATGGTGCCGCTTACTGGGGAGGGGATTTCCGAATCCACCTTGTCGGTTGCAATTTCCAGAATGGTTTCGTCCACTTCTACGGTGTCTCCCACTTTTTTGACCCATTTGAGGATGGTGGCTTCCATAATGCTTTCACCCATTTTGGGCATGATCAACTCTACTTGTGCCATATGGTGTTTTTTTAAACCTCTCTAATGTAATTGGACGCTTGCCTAACACCAGGGTTACATCTGGCAGACAGGTCTTGGAGACGATTTTTTAACGTGTTTGTCAAAAGTCCGGTATTCTGCGGCTTGCTGTGAAGGCACAGCGCAGTCCTTCGACTGCAAAATTACGGATTTTATTGCTCTGTTGCTAAAAATGTCCTAATCATATTCAGTGCCTGGACGGCGGTGTATTGAATATTGCGCAGCCGGTCTTTTCCTAGTTGCAGCAGGCGGGTTTGTTGTCGTTGATCGTCGCCCACTGCCAACCAAATGGTGCCAACGGGTTTGTCGGGAGTGCCTCCTCCCGGGCCTGCGATGCCCGAAATGGCGACGGCAATATTGGCGTCGGTCTTTTTCAGGCAGCCGCGGAGCATGGCCAGGACGGTTTCTTCGCTGACAGCCCCATAGCGCTGCAAGGTTTCAACGGAGACGTCGAGCAGCATGGTTTTCAGTTCATAGGAGTAGGCCACAATACTTCCGGTAAAATAATTGGACGACCCCGGTATGCGGGTGATCCGGTGGGCCACATAGCCGCCGGTACAGCTTTCCGCGAAAGCGAGCTTTTTGCCGGCCTTTTGCAGAAGCATACCCACCTTGCCTTCGAGGGTATCTTTGCCGAAGCCGAATATGTACTCCGGGATGAGGGCCTCGACCTCCTTTACTTGTTCGTCGAGCAATTGTTGCAGGGCGGTTTTGTTTTCTCCTTTGGCGGTAAGCCGCAAACGCACCGTACCCAGGCCGGGCAGGTAAGCCAATTGTACATTTGCCGGAAGGCGACTGAGAAAGGGCTCCAACCGGCGGGCCAGCCGGGCTTCCCCCTCGCCAACGGTACAGATGGTGCGGTGGATGAGGGGCTGGCCTGGAAATTTTTCGCGCAAGCGGGGGACCACCTCTTGCTCCATCAGGTATTTCATCTCGTAGGGGACGCCGGGCATGGAAACGGCCACTTTTCCGTTGTGATCGAACCACATGCCCGGGGCCGTCCCCATTTTATTGAGCAACAATTGGGCATTGGCGGGCATCAGGGCCTGCTCACGGTGCGCCGGTGTGAGGGAGCGTCCCCACCGGTCGAACAATTTTTTGATGCGGCGGAATGTTTGCTCATCATAGACCAGCTCCACGCCAAAAAACCGGGCCAGGGCCTTTTTGGTCAGGTCGTCTTTTGTGGGCCCCAGCCCGCCTGTGAGGAGTACAATATCCGCCTGATCGAAGGCCCTTTGCAGGGCAGCGATGATGTCCTCCATCCGGTCGCCGACGGTGGTGACTTCCTGTACCAGAAAATCGGAAAGGGTAAGTTGCTGCCCCATCCAGGCCGCGTTGGTGTCGGTTACCTGGCCAATCAAAAGTTCATCTCCTATGGTTATTAGGTGTACTTTCATATTTTTGTGTATTGTGTTTTTTGTCTTTTAGACAAATGTAGCGCCGGGGTGTTGTAAATCCCTCACAAAATCGATCCGATTCATTAACTTATGTCATTTTTCAAACGGATTTTTTGCTTGTTCTGGTTTTCGGCTCTGTTATTACCGCTCGACGGTCAAAACGGGCTGGAACGAGTAGGGGTAAAAATCTACGAGTTTGAGGACGGCCTCAGCCACCGCGATGTATATCAGGTGGGGCAAGACCAGCAGGGTTTTTTGTGGGTGGCTACGGCCAATGGGCTGAATCGTTTTGACTCCAAAAACTTTCTGCACTTCGATAAAGATTCTCTGCTTACCACCCAGTATATTACAGAAATCGCTTTCGGATCTGGTAGTGATGGCCTTTGGCTCTCGCTGCCCAACCGCCTGCTCCGGTTCGACACCGAACAACTGGCAGCAACCGGGGTAGACCTCTCTTCCGACAATCCGGTGGCCATACAAAATGGCACCTCCGGCCGGTTGCAGGGCGATTGCTCTTTCAATGGTTTGCTGATGGATGTCGATAACCAGCTCTGGACCTGCATTTACGACAGTGGCAGCGGCCGTTCCCATCTGCAATGCACCAACGAAGAGGGCGTTCTGGAGCAGGTACTTCCCTGCGAGGGCCGTTTTGAAAACCGGGCTGTCGCCAAATGGAACGACCATCTGATGGTGGCTTTCGACGAAAACAGCCTGGTTGGCATCGACCAATCCGGGAGCATCGCCGAACGGTATCCCATTTCCGACCCCGATGATCCCAATGCACGGCTTTGGATCACCCAATTGCAAAACCAGGGCGATACACTGCTCTGGGCTCTGAGCAATTCGGGCCATGTGTTTTTTTTAAAAAAGGGAAACGATCAATTCCAACAACACGATTTCAGCAATGCCATCCGACACCGGTCGGTATACAACGATCTATGGGTACGCCCCAATGGCGACATCTGGGTGGCGGGCCGCAATGGACTGTGGTGGTATCAGGCTGCCGATCAACGGGCTAAAGACTTTACGCCCACCATCCGGGATCGGGTCAAGCACAGCGTCAATTTCCGGCAGCTATTCGAGGATCAAACGGGCGTATTGTGGGTGGCATCCGATTTTGGACTGATCAAACTGACCTTTTCCAATCCACTGTTCACGACTTATCTGGCACAAGGCAACCAGCATTGCTACGAAGGCACTTGCAGTACCCGTGGCATCACAGAAGATGACAAAGGAAATATCTACTTCAGCTACTACAATTCCATCCACCGGCTCGATGTTGCCAACAAGGTGCTTACGCCGCTGTT
This sequence comes from Saprospiraceae bacterium, assembly GCA_965222105.1. GTDB lineage: Bacteria > Bacteroidota > Bacteroidia > Chitinophagales > Saprospiraceae > CALGLS01. Next base: position 237,933 of record CBDCTQ010000074.1, read on the forward strand.
TCCCAATATCCGTTTTCACAACCCCCCATTTGGATTGAAGTATCACCTGGGCGCTTTGTGGACGGGCAACGGCCGACGCATCGACCTGGCCAGCCAAACAGTGGACACCTTGTTGGAGATGCCCAGTACCGACCTGGGATATGTAATGGTCGATCACGAAGACGAACTCTGGGTCGGGTTTAGAAACAAATTATTCACCTACGATGCCAAAGCAAAGCGACTTCGGTATCATCAGCAATTGTCGGCATCGCTCGACACCACCACCCTCGACATCAGTTACCTCTACCAAAGTCCTTCCGACCTGACGATCTGGGTGGGAACCCTCAACAGCGGTCTCTTTCGCATTGACAAGTACAAGGGGCTGCTGGCGCACTACGATACGGAGGGAGCCAATGGCGTTCGGTTTTTACACAATAAGATCAACTGCATTTACGAAGACAGCCGCCAACAATTGTGGGTGGCCACCGGCAATGGCCTGCACCAACTCGACGTCAGCAACCAACACCTGTCGGTATATCTCCCGGAGCATGGGCTGTCTCATTCGTTCATCAATGGCGTGTTGTCGGAGGGCGACTCCGTATTATGGGTGAGTACCGACAATGGGCTGTCGAGATTCAGTCTTTCGACAAATACCTGCCACAACTTTAAGAAAGAAGACGGGCTTTCGGCCAATGAATTCAACCGGGTGTCGTGTTACAAGGCCCGTAACGGACGGATGTATTTTGGAGGCATCCACGGGGTCAACGCCTTTTATCCCGGCGACCATTTTTTGAAGCGAACCCACCACGACGAAGGGCAGGTCATTCTGACCCAATTTTCGGTACTCGACGGCGAAAAAGACAGCCTCATAACATACAACAGCGGCTTGCAAAACGGAAAACCCATCCGGATATCCTGGCAGGACCAATTGTTCACATTCCGGTTTGCCCTGGCCAATTTCAATCATCCGGGGGCTCACCAGTTTAGCTACAAGCTGGAGGGGCTCGACAAAAAATGGTCGGAAGCCTCGCCCCTCAACGAAGCCCGCTACAACAGTATCCCACACGGAGAATACCATTTTCGGGTGCGCGCCCGCATGGGCAACGCCAATTGGAACAAGACCGAACTAACCGTCCCCGTAGAGGTCGATCAGGCATTTTACACCACCTGGTGGTTTGGCGCCTTGTGTGGAGTATTGCTCACGGGGTTGGTGCTGTTGGTATCGCAGTACCGCCTGTATCAGGCAAGGAAGCGGGAGCTCGAACTCAAGCGCGAAGTGCGCGCCCGCACCCTCGACCTGGAGCGCGAAGTCAAAAAATCGGACGAGCTGCTGCTCAACATACTGCCCGCCAACATCGCCCAGGAACTCAAAACCCAGGGCAAGGCCAAAGCCCGCCGCCACGACATTGTGACCGTTTTCTTTTCCGACTTTAAAGGCTTCACCCTCATCGCCCAACAACTGGAGCCCGAAGAGCTGGTGGCAGAGATCGACTACTGCTTCCGCGAATTCGATAAGATCATGGACAAGCACCACCTCGAAAAGATCAAGACCATCGGCGATGCCTATATGTGCGCCGGCGGCATCTCCGACATCGACGGCGACAGTGCCGTCCGCGTCGTGCAAGCGGCCCTCGACATACAGGCCTTTATGAAAGAATTGGCCGACCGCAAAAGCAAACTGGGTGAACCGTTTTTTGAAACCCGCATAGGCATCCACACCGGACCGGTGGTGTCGGGTATTGTGGGCATCAAAAAATTTGCCTTCGACATTTGGGGCGATACCGTCAACGTGGCCGCCCGCCTCGAAGACAGCAGTGAGGTGGGCAAGGTCAACATATCCCAATCTACTTACGAACTGGTGAAGGATCATTTTAACTGTCGGCACCGGGGGAAGGTCAGCATTAAGCACCAGGCAGATATTGATATGTATTATGTGGATGAGGGACGGGATGGATGAGATGGTTGGGATGAAATCAGCATTCAAATGTTATGATCCCACAAATTCCAACCTTACTCCACAACAAGCTTACCACTGGTCAACAACCCCTGTCCCGTACCCTCAAGCGAATAAAAATACACCCCTGCCCCAAGTCCCTCCGGCAGTTCGATGGCATGCTGCTGTGTATGCCCCTTCAACACCTCCCGCAACACCTCCCGCCCCAGCAGATCGTATAACAATAGGCTTCCGTCCACCCCCTCTTCCATCATCACCTGCACCACGCCGCCCACCGATACCGGGTTGGGAAATACTTCTACTCCTGCATATGGCCGCACCACCCGCCGCACCGGCACCGGCAGGGTAATGGTGCTGTCGCAAGGGTAGCTGGGCTCCACGCCGAGGCGGTAGTTGGGGAGGAGGGGTAGGGCGCGGGCATTCCAGGTGGGTAGTTTTATGGCGCGCTGTTCGAAGCTACAGGCCACACCTTTTTCGTCGGGGTGGTGGATGAGGTGGAGGTATCGGGTGCTTCCTACGGTGTTGATGTACAATCGGCAATCCGGGCCCAACTGGGAATGTCGGAATCGGGTGGAAAAAATGCCCAAATCTAAAAAACCATCCCAGGTACCCACCAGAGTTTGAGACGATTGGATGTCATCCTCCCACAGATCGTATTGGTAAATCTCTATTGTATTGTCTACATACAAAAACCGGGAGTTGGGAGAAAAAGAGGCGCTGGTACCACCGATGGAGTCGTCGACAGAAAATTGCTGCGGGTTGCTCAAAAGGCCCGTGCTTCTGTCAAAGTCGTAAAGCATTAATTGGTAAGTCTCATTCGTTCGGGCATATTTGGTACCGTCAGGACTGAAATTCGTTTGACCGTCTCCCCTATCTGCATGCTGAGTGGCAACACCAATGGATTGTTCATAAGGACCAAGTAAGGTGTCTTCTGTTAGCAACATCCTCAAGTATTTTGCGCTGGTGTCTTTGGGTACTAATACCCACCAATCATGGCCGTTTGAATGCTTTACGGCCGAAAGTTCTCCATAACCTAAAGTATCTTCAATACCTATTAAATTTTTTTCGGCTACTTTTCCAAGGCCCTCGTTTTCTCGCATGTCGATGATGGAATACAATAGTTGATCCGTAATAATGCCGCTGTTTGTAAAATCTATATGTTCGTGAAATAAGTAATACACACTATCACTACCAGGCTTGGGTAGGGGTAATATGCCCTGATGTACCGTATACCCAACAAAATCACATTGAATATCGTGAATCTGTCCGGGGTTCAAACCGTCTCCATTTTCCATTAACTCGTGATTGGCGTTGAATACTTTGCAACCATTGCTGTAAAAAATAAGGTTGCCTTCAGCATCGCTCATAGTGGTATTAGTGGTTTCCATATGAATATCTCTAAACACATAATTTATTTCGATCGGATTTTTATTAAAATTGATGTCCGTTCCACCGAAAGTGGAATCTGTAGTATTACTTTCGTAACCAAATGCCCAATTGTAGTCGTATTTGACCTGAGCATTAGTGGTTATAGCAACATATAGCATTAGCCCAACAATAATGAATCGCATCATTTTGAAATTTAAAGTTGCCCCTCCCACGCCTCCTTGTCTGAACTGGGATTTGTGGGATGGGTGGGATGTTTGGGATAGGACAGGAGTTCAAATGTTACGATCCCAATAATCCCAATAATTCCCCCGAAGGACGCCGCTATGCTATGCCTTCAGGGCACGACAGCCATCCCAGTTCAGACAGTTGGGCCTCACTCCACAACAAGCTTACCACTGGTCAACAACCCCTTTCCCGTACCCTCAAGCGAATAAAAATACACCCCTGCCCCAAGTCCCTCCGGTAGTTCGATGGCATGCTGCTGTGTATGCCCCCTCAACTCCTCCCGCAACACTTCCCCGCCCCAACACATCGTATAACAATAGGCTTCCGTCCACCCCCTTGTCCATCACCACCTGCACCACACCGCCCACCGATACCGGGTTGGGGTAGACTTCTACTCCTACTTGCGGCCGCACCACCCGCCGCACCGGCACCGGCAGGGCAATAGTGCTGTCGCAGGGATAGGTGGGCTCTACGCCGAGGCGGTAGTTGGGGAGGAGGGGGAGAGCGCGGGCATTCCAGGTGGGTAGCTTGATGGCCCGCTGCTCAAAGCCGCAGGCCATGCCTTTTTCGTCAGGGTGGTGGATGAGGTGGAGGTATCGGGTGCTTCCTACGGTGTTGATGTATAATCGGCAATCCGGGCCCAACTGGGAATGTCTGAATCGGGTGGAAAAAATGCCCAAATCTAAAAAGCCATCCCAGGTACCCACCAGAGTTTGAGACGATTGGATGTCATCCTCCCACAAATCGTATTGGTAAATCTCTATTGTATTGTCTACATACAAAAACCGGGAGTTGGGAGAAAAAGAGGCGCTGGTACCACCAATTGAGTCGTCGACAGAAAATTGCTGCGGGTTGCTCAAAAGGCCCGTGCTTCTGTCAAAGTCGTAGAGCATTAATTGGTAAGTCTCATTAGTTCGGGCATATTTGGTACCATCGGGACTGAAATTCGTTTGACCGTCTCCCCTATCTGCATGCTGAGTGGCAACACCAATGGATTGTTCATAAGGACCAAGTAAGGTGTCTTCTGTTAGCAACATCCTCAAGTATTTTGCGCTGGTGTCTTTGGGTACTAATACCCACCAATCATGGCCGTTTGAATGCTTTATGGCCGAAAGTTCTCCATAACCTAAAGTATCTTCAATACCTATTAAATTTTTTTCGGCTACTTTTCCAAGGCCCTCGTTTTCTCGCATGTCGATGATGGTATACAATAGTTGATCCGTAATAATGCCGCTGTTTGTAAAATCTATATGTTCGTGAAATAAGTAATACACACTGTCACTACCTGGCTTGGGTAGGGGTAATATGCCCTGATGTACCGTATAGGCATCTTGGCATTGGATATCGTGAATCTGTCCTGGATTGATATCATCTCCGTTTTCCATCAATTCGTGATTGGCGTTGAACACTTTGCAGCCATTGCTGTAAAATATCAGATTGCCTTCGGCATCGCTCATGGTGGTGTTCGTTGTTCTTAAGTCCAATTCCCGATATATATAACTTATGTTTACTGGGTCGTGATTGAAATTAATATCTGTACCTCCAAAGGTAGAGTCGGTTGTATTACTGGAATAACCAAAGCCCCAGTTATAGTCGTATTTGACCTGAGCATTAGTGGTTATAGCAACATATAGCATTAACCCAACAATAATGAATCGCATCATTTTGAAATTTAGATGGCGGATAGGTTGTAAATACCTATCCGCCAGATCAACTATTTTTTAATAACAATAAATGGACGGGTGCTGCGGTTACGATTTGTTTCGACCGTGCAATAATACAAACCTCCGGATAAGCCCAGGGAGGTATGCCATCGGGTTGTAAAATCAAGTCCTTCCCAAATATGCAAGACTTGCCCTAGCTGATTGGTTATCTGAACTGATCGTACATCGTCGGGCAACACCAAATGCAATTGGTCCTCTACCGGATTGGGAACAATGGAAAACTCGATGATTTCTCGCTGGGTAGTATTTTCCTCATTTCGGTTCACCGCTGTCAGGCAAATCTGATAATCGTCGTAGTTAGCGGCCCCGATCAGTGCCCTGGCCCGGTGAACGGCTGCCCCTCCTTCCAGTGGACATTGGTTGGCGACACCACTCAAAATGGCAATTTCGGTAGAATCCAGGTCTTCGCCTACCGCAAAACTATTGAGATAGATGTCGTTGACCGTTTTTTCGTTGGTTTCGTACACAGCCGTGGTGGTGATTTTGGAGTTGTCGATCTCGACCTGTCCGGCTGCTGTAATTCGGTTGGCCTCCAGTTGCTGGTGGAAGTAGTTCCAAACTATTGTCTGATTGCCCAGCAATTGCAACAGCGAATCTTTCTCTGCCAACAACTGGGCCGTGGTAGCCGAATCGGGCTCTGAAATAATCGCACTGTCGCGAAGCATGATCTCCTCCATCAGGTTGGAAAGTTCATCGTGGTAATAATTCAGGCTGTCTTCTTCTGTGGTGCTTAGTTGGTCCATATCTTAAAACTCCGTACAAACCCAGGCCACCGGTCTGGCAGCGCAGGGGGTATGTTGTAAAGTCGGCAATCGTTTGTCAGAGCGGGCAGCTGCTGTGCTGAGTGGTAGAAAAAATAAACGTTTAGCTTTCTACAGGCCAATATAAGGCTATCTGCCGGAAAAGAAAAATAAATAACGGAAAAAATTAATGTTTTTTTCACCCCAAGCCTCACCGCCGCCGCTCCGTCACAAACACCACCAGTTGCTCCATGGCATCCCGCGCATCCGACTCCGGAAATTCGTGCAAAAGCTGGAAAGCCTTTTCGCGGTAGTCGTACATGGCTTTGCGGGCGTAGTCCAGCCCACCGCTTTGGTGTACGAACCGGATGACCTGCCGCACCTTTTCCTTATTGTCGCTGTGCTTTTTGATGAGGCCGATGATGCGTCGGCGCTCTTTTGCAGAAGCATTGTTGAGGGCATAGATCAGGGGGAGGGTCATTTTCTTTCCTTGATGTCGATGCCGAGGGGTTTGCCTACGTCGTCGGTGCCGAAGTCGAAGAGGTCGTCGCGTATCTGGAAGGCGACGCCGATGTTTTCACCCAGGAGGCGGGCTTTTTCTATGAGGGCTTCGTCGGAGGTTACGGAGGCTACCCCGGCGCTGCAGGAGGCGGCGATGAGGGAGGCGGTTTTTTGGCGGATGATCTCGTAGTAGATGGCTTCGTCGATGTCGAGCCGACGGGCTTTTTCGATCTGGAGGAGTTCGCCTTCGCTCATTTCTTTGACGGCAGTGGAGACGATTTCCAACAGGCGAAATTCTTTATTGCGCAGTGCGAGCAGGAGGCCTTGTGAGAGGAAATAGTCGCCCACCAGTACGGCGATCTTGTTTTTCCACAAGGCGTTGACGGAGAAGAACCCCCGGCGCTGGTTGGAGTCGTCGACCACATCGTCGTGGACGAGGGTGGCGGTATGCAGCAACTCTATGAGGGAGGCGGCGACGTAGCTGGCGTTGGTGGCCAGTCCGCAGAGCCGGGCGCTGAGAAATACAAACATCGGCCGCACCTGTTTGCCTTTGCGCTGGACGATGTAATAGGTGATCTTGTCGAGCAGCGGCACCCTGCTTTTCATGGCTTCGCGAAAGCGTTTTTCGAATATTCGCAGTTCTTCCGCAATAGGCTGCTTGATTACCTCCATCGTTTTAGCCATAATTTGTATTTTCGTGGCTGTTGTTTTATGATGCCAAGATAGCACAATTCCTTAACCGAACCCAACATCAAACATTTCATCAGATGAACATCCGAAAAGACCTTATTGTTGAGGGAGCGGCCGGACGGTCCTTTCTGCTCGACGTTTACCTTCCCGATGGTGCCCGTGGGTGCCCGGTCGTCGTTTTCGCACATGGATTCAAAGGCTTCAAGGACTGGGGCTGCTGGCATTTGGTGGCCCGCCGGTTTGCGGAAGCGGGATTTGCTTTTGTAAAATTCAATTTTTCGCACAACGGAACGACCACCGACCAACCTTCCGACTTCGCCGATCTGGAGGCTTTCGGCCAAAACAATTTTTCAAAAGAGCTGAAAGACCTCGACGCCGTACTTACCTGGATTCACCATAGCGGTAGCTGGCCAACCCCTTCCACAGTCGACCTCCGTCGGGTTGCGCTCATCGGCCACAGCCGGGGTGGGGGCACCGGCATCATCAAAGCCATGAACGACGAGCGCATCCATGCCCTCCTCACCTGGGCTTCGGTAGCGCAGCTCGACTATGCCTGGCGCAACCAACCGGAGCATGTCGAACACTGGAAAAAAGAGGGCGTCATCCACATTTTGAATGGCCGCACCCGGCAAATGATGCCGCTGGGCTATCAACTCTACCTCGATTTTGAAGCCCATGCGTCGCAGCTTTCCATAGAGCTGGCTTTGCAAAAGCGGCCCGACCTGCCCGTACTTTTTGTTCATGGCAGTGCCGACCCCACGATCCCTGCTGCTCTGGCCCAACAGTTAAAAGCATGGCGGCCCGGGGCAGAAGTCGCATTGATAGAAGGGGCCGACCACGTGTTTGGCGTCAGCCACCCCTTTGCCGACGATGCACCCCTGCCAGTCCATACGGATGAAGTGGTGCGCAGGAGCATTGACTTTTTAAATGCCGCTCTGGTTGTGTAATCTAAATTAACTTTGCTAATATTGGGCTTTGTTCTACCAAACCCTACCCGATCGTGCTATCGCTTTTTCGAACCAATCATTTTGCGTCGAATATTCTGTTGGTATTTTACGTCTTGCTGCTGAGGGGGACGGTATTTTTTGTGCCTCAACCTGTTGGTGACGCGGCCACGGCGTTCAGCCATCCGGGCATATTGTCGAGGATGGTCTACGGGGCGGTGGGGCAGGAGGGACTGGCGGCCGATGTGCTGGCACTGATGTTGGTGCTCATCCAGGGGTTGATGGTCAATGTGATTGCTGCCAAATACCGGATTGCGCCGTCGGTGACCCTGTTTCCGGGAGTGTTTTACATTTTGATTGCGAGTAGTTTTCCGGCGTTTTTGCATTTGTCACCGGTGCTGATGGCCAATACTTTTTTGTTGTTTGCCCTGTATTCGATGTTGGATTTTTACAAAAAATTTTCGGTAGCCGGAGCAGCTTACAATGTGGGATTGTGGATGGGGGTGGCGGCTTTGTTCTATTATTCGATGTTGGTATTTGTGTTGGCGGCGGTGGTGGGGTTTGCCATATTGCGGTCGTTGAAAGTCAGAGAGCTGTTGATGATGTTGTGCGGGGTGTTGAGTCCCTACTGGCTGCTGGGGGCGTGGTGCTTTTACAATGGTCAGATGGAGGTGTTTTGGGAGCAAGCCTTATCGGGAAATATGGGAATGGTTCGGTGGCGGTTTATTTCTGAATGGGTGGGGTACATTCTTCCGGGGGTATTTGGGTTGCTGTTGCTGATCGTGCTGTTGTCGTATCGGCGGTATACCAGCCGGGTGAATGTAAAGACGGGCAAATACATCGACGTCATGTATTGGTTGTTGTTGGCAACGGTGTTTACATTGCTGATGCAGAAGGGCATCGACGCCGACCATTTTTTAATCATGGTGGTACCCTTGTCGGTCCTTTTTTCGATGACGATGCTCCGGATGAATCCCCCTTTGGCGGAAGCCCTGCATTTTTTGTGGTTGGTGGGGATATTGCTTTGGCAAACGAAACCTTTGTGGTGGGCGGTATTTTGAATTTATAGCTGAACCGAATTTATTACCTTTGCATTTTCCATTTTTATAAAAAACATATATGAAGTTCGGCGTAGTAGTTTTTCCCGGTTCCAATTGTGACGACGATATGCGGCACGTTCTGCAGACGGTCATGCAGCAACCCGTCGAAATGCTCTGGCATAAGGACACCTCTTTGAAGGGATTTACCAAAGAGGATTGCATTGTCTTGCCCGGTGGGTTTTCGTATGGCGACTATCTGCGGTGTGGGGCAGTAGCTCGTTTTTCGCCCATTATGGAGGCAGTTATCGCTTTCGCTAAAAAAGGTGGGATGGTCTGGGGCATTTGCAATGGGTTTCAGATACTTTGCGAAGCAGGGTTGTTGCCGGGTGTGTTGTTGCGCAACAGCGATCAGCGGTTTATCTGTAAAAATGTGTTTCTCAAAGTGGCCACCCGTCGATCGCCCCTCACTGTTGGTTTGGAAAAAGACAGTGTGTTGAAAATCCCCATCGCCCATGCCGAAGGGCGGTATTATGCCGATGAAGCCACCTTGCGGGAAATGGAAAAGAACGACCAGATCCTTTTTCGGTATTGCGATGAAGATGGCAACCTTTCTTCGAAAAGCAATCCCAATGGCAGCTTGCATCACATTGCCGGTATCTGTAATGCTCAACGCAATGTGTTTGGGATGATGCCCCATCCGGAGCGGGCTTCGGAAACCCTGCTGGGTAATACCGACGGGCGGGGGTTGTTGGAGTCGTTGATTGCTAGTAAAAAGCAGCCAGCAGTCAGCTAATGCTTCACGTTCAGGTCGAGGCGCAGCCTGGATGATGGCTGCCGCTTTTATCGTACTTGTTTATTGAATTTCATGTTGAAGTCTAATCTAAATCTGTTTCCCGATTCTTTGGCAACATCATGAGTAACTAACCCTTCGACAAAATAGGCTCTGGCAACAACATTAAATCTTGAACCAAAAGCGTAAGCAATCCGAATTTCATGCCCTTGATAGTTTGTGTTCCTGTTTCGATTGATATTTCCAAGTCGGATCCAGTCATCTTCTGTGTAATAACTAACAACAGAATACTCTTCTTTTCTGGCGAAATAATATCCAAATAACCAATCTCCTTTTTTGCTTAACGCCCCTATTTTTGCACTTATCACAAAACCTGTATTTTGATCTTTGTAGACTGTATCTATCAAAGTATCGGGTAATCCGCTATAATCTTCCAGGTTTATAAAATGATCGAGACCAATCGTTATGGGAAGTTTGGTTTTCAGTTCTACTTTCAAACCAGACACAAGGAATGAGTAGTTAAGTTTAAATCTATCTCCGGTGTAGAAAAAATCTGTGGTAGGAACATTATTAATGTCTTTAAGTGCATAGTAACTACTTGCCAAAGTGACTGCGTTTTTCTTGACTTTGAAACCTAATTCTAATTGACCACCTAACATATGGCCGTCAATCATTCCATTAGTTGGATCTTTGGGGTCAAAATTTCCACTACCTGTATTGGTTATAAAATAGGCTGCTTTTGGTTTAATGTTGACATTATTCGTTTTAAACGACCCTCCTATTGCTATTCCTTCTGGTGTTACATCATCATCCCAAAATAATTCATTCTGCTTCCAGAATGGAAAGCTATTTTTCCCGGCCCACCACCAAAATTTATCATGTTTACCCGACAGAAAAACCTTATCTAAATTAATAGGAATACCCGTAAACTCTCTGTGTCCAAAGTTATTATGGGGAGATTGTAGACTTTCAGCGACTCCTGACCTTAACCTTGCACCCATGCTGATATTTTTAGTCCAATTATAAGTAAGTCCGAATCTCAATCTATACCTTATGCGGAAGCGATCATCTCTAAAGCTACCATTAAAATTGCGGGAGTTCCAATCCTGCTCTGCACGGAGTCTGATATCACCATAGAGTTTAAGTTTGTTTTTTTTCTCAGCCGCCTTCTCTTTTTCAGGGCTTATTTGATCTTGTGCGTTGGTATGTAATGAATAGAAAAATAAAAACACGATGGTTGGCAATATATGTAGTATTTGTTTTATGATTCTCATTCAAGGTAAAAACCGACAAAAATCGTACCCCGCCATTTAGTAAAGCTCGAAAAACCAGCCTGCCGACAGGCTGGTTTTTCAAGCGAACCTTAGTTTTAGCTGACTATCGGTTGCTGTGTAGTATTGTAGTTTTCAGCATTTGCAAAAAATTATCTATTTGAAATAGTTAAATTTCAAAAAATGCTCGTATATTCGCGGCTGGCGTTTTATCCAACCGCTTTCCCCACCTTACTGAATTGACGACGTATTACTACTCCGGCTTCCGACATCCGCGCAAGCCGAGCCGTAGCTTCAAATTATAATCCCTTACACATTCCCAGTTTTTTAGTATCCCAGAGCCTTTTTCCGGCAAGGATATTGTATTGTCAAAATTAAAGTTTAATTATTTTGATTATGTGTAAGTGTTTGTATAAAAGTATATTACCCCTGTTTTGTATCCTTCTCTTTTGCGTGGCTGGTTATGGCCAACTGGAACCGGTGAAATGGACCTTTGAGGCCGAAAAAGTAAATGCCGGAGAATACGACATCATCTTCACCGCCGACATTGAACGCGGCTGGTCGGTCTATTCGCAACACCTCGAATCGCAGCAAGGACCCATACCCACCTCCTTTGAATTCGACCAAAGCGCCAGTATCCAACTCATCGGACACACCAAAGAGGTCGGCAATAAAAAAGAATCCTACGATAAGACCTTCGGCATCAAGCTCGTCAAATTCAGCAATAAAGCCCGGTTTACTCAACGCGTGAAAGTAGAAGGCCCCATTGATACCGTTCAGGGAAAACTGACCTATATGACCTGTGATGATACCAGTTGCCTCCCTCCTGCTGACATCGACTTCAGCATCGCACTTAAAGATTGATGCGTTAAGGCATTCTTAATAACCACCCGATTTGTTCGGAAGGCAACCTCCGGTTGTTAAATATCACTTAAAGCAAAGACCTGCTATTTAAAGTTATCCTAAAAACTGATAACTTGGATGCCCAATTGGCAGTAAGAACAACTCTTCTTGCTGCCAATTGTTTATCAGCCAGCTTTGGGCTAATTTTGCATCACTAAAGACCCATTTACAACCATCTACAATTATGCGACATTCAATACTGCTTTTCTTTGTTTTGTTTTGTGGATTGACCGCTTCCCATGCACAGATCCTCGACCCCGTCAAATGGAACATGGACTACAAACAGGTCAACGAACTCGAATTTGACCTCATCTTCACGGCCACCATCGACGACGGCTGGGCCATCTACTCTCAATACCTAGAAAACGACGACGGCCCCATCCGCACCTCCTTCGAATACGACACCGGTGCTCATTTCCAGCTCAAAGGCAAAAACGAGGAGTCGGGCAACCGAAAAGAGGCGTTCGACAAGATGTTCGAGATGAACCTCATCAAATTTTTCAAAAAAGCCGTCTTTACCCAACGCGTGGCCGTGCCGGATATTTCCAAGCCCATCACCGGCTTTCTGGAATTTATGACCTGCGACGATACCCGCTGCCTCCCCCCGGATCAGATCGATTTTGAGTTTAAACTCAAACGAGCGGCGGCCGCCGAACCTGCCAAAGCCGAACCCAAAAAAGAAACACCAAAAAAGGAAAGCCCCCAACCGAAAAAAGAACCCACACCTGAAAAAAGCAGTGGGGTAGAAAAACTACAAAAGGCTTCCGACAAAGCCCAGAAGAAGGTGCTCGGCGGCCAAACGGCTGAAGCCAAAAAAGACCCGGCTCCTGCTGCCGACCACTCCTCTATTTCCGGCTCGACCGACCAAAAAAGCCCCGACACCGGAAAAAGCGACAGCGGCATACTGGAGCCCGTCAAATGGGACTTCCGCGCCAAATCGCTCGGCAATGACGAATACCTCCTCGCCTTCAAAGCCAGGATCGACGACGGCTGGCACATCTACTCCCAGTTTATGGAAGAAGAAGAAGGCGAATACGGTAGCCCCATTCCGATGGGCTTCTACTGGAATGAAGACGACCCCAACCTCGAAGTGATCGGCAAAACCCAGGAGAAAAGCCCCAAGAAGATTAAGGAATACGACCAGTTTTTCCGGATGAACCTCACCAAGTTCAAAAAAGAGGTGACGGTTTCTCAAAAGGTGAAGATCAAAGATTCCTCCAAGCCACTGCGTGCCGAGTTGGAATACCAAACCTGCGATGCTACCAAGTGTTTGCCGCCGGCGGTGGTGCCGTTTATGTTTGAAGCGGCAGGGATGAAGACGTATTTGGGGGAGGAGGTGCCGGAGGAGGCGCCCAACATCGTGGGGGGAAATACTTCCTCGGCGATCAAAGACCCCTATCCTTCCGAAATTAAAAATGTGGACCTGGCCAATCCCGCTCAGGATTGTGGTGAGGTGAGAAGCGTTGCGGTTGGTTCAAGCTTATGGAATATTTTTCTGCTGGGATTCTTTGGCGGCTTGATCGCTTTGCTGACACCCTGCGTTTTTCCGATGATACCACTCACGGTAAGTTTTTTCACCAAGGGCAGCGAAAATAAAAGAAAGGGATTGACCAACGCTATTATGTACGGATTTTTCATCTTTTTGGTGTACATATTGTTGAGCATCCCGTTTCACCTGATGGATTCCATCAATCCCGACATTCTGAATGACATTTCAACCAATGTCTGGCTCAACCTCTTCTTCTTTGCCATATTCGTATTTTTTGCATTCTCCTTTTTTGGCTATTACGAATTGACGTTGCCGGAGAGCTGGACCAACAAAGCCAGTTCGGCCGAAGGTGTTGGGGGTATGTTGGGCATCTTTTTTATGGCTCTCACCCTGGCGCTGGTATCGTTTTCGTGTACGGGGCCGATATTGGGATCCTTGTTGGCCGGGGCGCTGACCTCCGACGGTGGAGCCATGCAGTTGACTGCTGGCATGGGAGGGTTTGGCCTGGCTCTGGCGCTTCCCTTTGCCTTGTTTGCTGCCTTTCCTAGCTGGATGAATTCGTTGCCCAAGTCAGGTGGTTGGCTTAACACTGTAAAAGTAGTGTTGGGATTTTTGGAGTTGGCGCTGGCGTTGAAATTCTTGTCGAATGCCGACATGGTAAAAAAATGGGGACTGTTGAAGATAGAGCCTTTCCTGATCTTGTGGATCGTTATTTTCATTGGGATGGCCTTGTATCTGTTTGGCAAAATCCGTTTTCCTCACGATTCGCCCAATGCCAGGATTGGTATCGGACGAAAGGTGTTGGGCGTATTGTCGGTAGCTTTTGCCATCTACCTGGCTACCGGTTTTCGATTCAACGAGGATTCTCAATCGTTTACCTCCCTTTCATTGTTGAGTGGGTTGGCTCCTCCTACGGGCTACAGTTGGGTCTATCCCAAAAAATGTCCCAACAACCTGGATTGTTTTAAGGACCTGGAAGCCGGTTGGGCTTACGCCAAAAAGGTGAACAAACCGATGTTGATCGACTTTACTGGTCATGCCTGCGTCAACTGTCGTAAAATGGAAGAGCTGGTGTGGCCTAAAGAACAGGTCATCAAATATCTCCGCAACGATTATGTATTGGTTTCGCTATATGTCGATGAAAAGATCGATTTGCCTGAAGCAGAACAGAAAACGGTGGAAAAACCAACTGGTGGCACCCGAAAACTACGCACTACCGGCAGCAAGTGGCAACACCTTCAGTACAAGTATTTTAATTCCAATGCACAACCTCAATATGCGCTGGTATCGCCGGAGGGAACGCTGCTGACAAAGCCCGTACCCTATACTCCCGACGTGGATGAATACGCCCATTTTCTGGAATGCGGCCTGCAGGCATTTGAAAAAGTGAAGGGTGGGAAGAAGGTGTTGGGTGAGGTAAGTAAATAGCACAAAAGATAGCTATGTGTATTTGGGGAAAGCTGGGTGATTATTTTCATCCAGCTTTCTTTATTATCCGGTGAATTGTATAAACTTCTTTGCTACTGTTTCGGAATCCGAATCAAGTACTCCTTACCAGGTTTGACGGTAAGTCTGGAGCTTATGAGCCAGGGGTTATACACCTTCAACATCCGGTAAGTGGTGCCGTATTTCAGGGCAAAATCGCCGAGATTATTTATGGTATTGTTTACCCGTACGTGGACAAAATCGAGAGGTTGGTATTTGTCATCTTCACCGATAAAGAATCCAAAGTCTTCGGGGTGGGTCATCAATTCTTTTAGTGCTACGATGCGGAAGACGTAGGCGCGTGTTTCGGCGTTGAGGTTGAGGTCGTAATAGCTGTTCATTTTTTGTATTTTCATTTCGCGAGCGAGGCCGGCGGCGCCCATGTTGTAGGCGGCGGCGGCAAGGGTCCAGGAGCCGAAACGCTCTTTGGTGTTTTTGAGGTATTTGCAGGCGGCCTGGGTGGCTTTTTCGAGGTGGTATCGTTCGTCGACCTCGTTGTTGATTTCCAGTCCGTATTCGCGGGCAGCTCCCTTCATAAATTGCCAGATGCCTTTGGCGCCTGCGGGAGAGACGGCGTTGGTCAGGCTGCTTTCGGCTACGGCGAGGTATTTGAGGTCGGAGGGCAGGCCGTTTTCCGCAAGGATGTTTTCAATTTCCTGGAAAAACCGCCGGGCGCGTTTGATGTTCATCACGGTGCTGGAGTGGTAGTAGGCATTGCGGACGATTTGCTGATCGAGTCGTTCGCGAACGTCGAAATTGTCCATAGGCAGGGGTTCACCAGCAAAGTCGAAAGGGCGGTTGAGATCGATGGCTTTGACCTTTTGCGGGAGTTGTTGTTGAGTAGTGGGGATGGAGTCCCGGCTGGTTTGCTGGCTTTCGCCATAAGAGGTGAACAGGGCAACGCTTAGGAATCCGGCGAGGGCGAGGGTGTAGATGGAAATGGATTTTGATGACATCGATCAGGTATTTTTAGTTTCTGTATTAGTAGTGCGTGAAATTAGGAGGTTAATGATTATTCCTCGTCATTTGATTCGTCGTAAAAGTTGTCAAAGCCATTTTTCTCAATCCCTGTGTTAATTGCTTGTCTCTTGTCCAGAATGCCATGTCCAGTTCGAGAGATAAGGCTATGAATGGCGTGTCTTTTTCATCGACATTTTTGCAAAGGCGATATGCGGCTATGAAATTTTCAATGGAGATATTTTCCTCATTGATGAAATTTATTTTGTTAAGCACTTGTATTAAAAACTCATATGTTTCTTCCTCGGTGGCGTTAGAACCCTTCAAGAGCTTTTCTTTATGCTTAAAAATTTCGCCAATAAGAAAATTAGGTGTGTAGAATTGGTTCGGACTGTTGAGTAACTTGTTTCTTGTAATTGAATTTGTACCTCTGAGAGCTGAAAAAACTATATTTGTGTCAATTATGATTTTTTTAATTGATCCTGTTTAGGGATGAACCTATCTTTATTTTCCTTCCACCATGTGTTTTTAATATCTTCGCCGAGCTCTTCAATAGACTCGTCAAAGTCGACTTTTTGAGCTAGAAACTCTATTCTGAGGTTGTCGATAAACTGCATAAGTTGATCTTTAGTTATGATTTTTTTATCAATACTAATGATAAAACGATCAGTTGAGGTGTCTATTGAAATTGACTTCATAACATTTGCGGGATTTGATTGAACATATAATTATTCGAAAAAGTACAAAATTCTATGCCATCATTTGTGTTACTGTACCACTTTAGGCGGAAGTATCTGTCCGGGGCTTTACAACACGAGGTCGCTTAAAGATCGGTACGGTTGAGCAAGGCTCCCCATACATTATACTTTGCGCAAAGGGTTGTAGCTTGCGGGTCAGCTCCACGTAGGCCGAGGGAGGAACCGGTTTATTGCTGCATCCCTTGATGACGATGCGTTTTTGCGTGTATTCACTGCCATCTATTTCGGACAATGCCTTTTGAAAGGCCACCTTGTAGAACGAATCGGCGTCCCCCTGGAAGACCGTTTTGGCAAAGGGCGTAGCATAAGCCGTTACCAGCATGTATGCCCAAACGGGTATGATGGCATCGGTAGAGCAATGCACAGCCAGGTTTTTACCGGTGTATTGGTGCCAATCGTGTTGTTTGAGGGATGCTCGAAAGTCCTTCTCCTTCAGGATCAACTCCATATGAAGGTAATCTTTCAGATCAAATATAGCCAATTCTTCCGTAGGAAAAAAATCTTCGAGGTTGAGGGTGATCAATCCGCTGTTGGCTACGCGGTTGACGAGGGGCTTGTCGTCATTGTTGGAAGTATTCATATGGGAGATTTTTTTAAGTGTCAAGATCAAGAATGAAGTTATAGTACTCCAAGATAAAATTTGTGAAAACTACCTGTCTACCGACAGTTAGAATATTACATGCATTTGGGTTTCAAAATCAACCAATTTAAGGAGGTAAAAAAATCACAAATCTTGGCTTGTTGCACTATAAAAAGGCTTCTCTCCAGGCCAAACCGTGCGTTATTTGGACATGGGATTTATCAATTGAGCAACAGTACCCTTTGAGCTAATAACTTTTGTCTTGAACTTGAACTTTTCTAATTTCATTCTTCTTCCTCAATAAAACGTATATCCGCCAGGGTTAGTTTACGAAAGTAGACGACTACTTTTTCCTTCATTCTTCCGAGAAAGGATTTTTTCTTTTTGTCTTCGGGAGCCTGGATGTTATCAGAAGGCGAATCCTGGGCGGGTGGAGGGATGGGGTCGGGAATGGGAATTTCTTCGATATTGGTTTCGGTGGGTTTGTCTGTTTCCGGTCGTTGTGTAGGGAAGGGGACACTGGGCTGATCAATCTTTTTGATTGCTATTGAGGAGGAAGGAGGTGAGGAAGTCGGGTAGGAGGGAGTCAGATCGGGGATATCGATCTCTTCCATTTCGTCTTCCGGTGGTTCAGAAATTATTTTTTTTTTAAGGAATCGATTGGGTCTGCTATGGCGAAGGCATTATCGGGGTGACCTGGGGTAGCTGTCGTCTCGGATAATTCGGTCATCCCGACCAGATTTTTTGGGGACTCTTTTTCGTGGGGAAATGCTTCGGAGGTGTCGGAGGTGGGTAGGTCGGTCGACAAGTCGGTCGCTGCATTGGGCTCTTCGTCGGCGGACTCAGCTTCGATGGGCTCTGTTTCGGTGACGATGGCTTCAGCCGCGTATTCCAGGGAGGTATCTTCTACATCTTCGGTGGGAGGGGGCGGGAAGTCGTCGCCCAGGATGGCCTGCGATACTTCTTCGGCCATTTCTTCCAGTGCGGCGGTTCGTTGGAGGCGCTGTTCTTCGGAGAGGTCTTCTTCGATGGGTGCGGCGGAGCCGATCTCGTCGTCGGGAATTTTGAAGTCCTTGGGTTTGGGCAGATCGCTGATGTCTTTAAGGCCAAAGTAGTCCATGAATTTCTGGCTGGTGCCGTAAATGAGGGGCCGGCCGGGGCCGTCGCTTCTGCCCTGTATGGCGATCAGTTCTTTTTCGAGGAGTTTTTGGATGGTGTAATCGCAGTTGACACCTCTGATCTTTTCCAGTTCGCTTTTTACCACGGGTTGTTTGTAGGCGATCACGGCCAGGGTTTCGAGGGCTGCTTTGGAGAGCCGTTTTTTGGAGGTGAGTTTGAGGCGGCTGCCCACGGTGGGGTGGTAGGCACCTTTGGTGAAAAACTGGTATCCCTGTGCTATTTGAACGATCTCAAAAGAAAAATCATCGGAGCGGTATTTGTCTAATACCTTCTGAATGGCCTGTTCGACATCTGCCTTTTTCAGTTTGGTGTCGAACCGGTCTTCCAGTGCCGCCTTTATTTCCGCCAGGGTGATCGGCCCTTGGGAGGTAAAGATCAGACTTTCAATATGTTGTGCCAAATATTCCAATTCAGAGGCGTTGTAAGATCAAATGGTTTATGTTTTCACAAAAATAGGTGAAACTGTGAACAGTTGTCGAAGAATTGAGAAAACGAAGCCGCGAAAATAGACAATTCGAATGGAAGGAAAAAATATTCGTCCCTTATGTTTGGGAAAAGTTTAGCATCAGCGATAGGCCTTTCCATTTTGGCGAAAGCCGTAACTCTTAAAAGGGATATAAAGAAGACCGCCTCCAGTTTTTGCAAAAAGTAGTACTTTTGTAATTTATAAATCTACCCACAACAAGCACATGCAGACGGACACCTCGTTATTGCCAAAAGTAAAAGATTACGTCAGCCGGTTTATCACCGAAAACGTGCCGGAAGAATACGCCTATCACGACCTCAAACACACCAACCACGTGGTGGAAGGCGTCAAAGCCATCGGAGCGGGGCTGGGCCTTTCGGAAACGGAAATGGAAATCGTCCAACTGGCTGCCTGGTTTCACGACACCGGCTACGACAAAGGCTCGGTCGATCACGAAGAACGAGGCAGCGAATACGCCCGCCAATACCTCCACCAGCAGGGCTACCCCGCCGATCAAATCGAAGAAGTCGTCAAATGCATTATGGCTACCAAAGTGCCCAACCACCCCACCTCCATCCTCGAAAAAGTGATCTGTGATGCCGATTTCAGCCACCTGGGCCGGGAGCTGTACTGGGATCGCTGCGGCAAAGTGCGTCAGGAACTGGCCCAAACCAAAAACCTGCTGATGTCGGAACAGGAATGGACTGAATTTGAACTGCGTTTTATGACCAGTCACCGCTACTTCACCGATGTGGCTTCCGAACTCTACGACTCCCTGAAAGCCAAACACATCAAACAACTCAGAAAACAGCGTGAACGACTACACCCCGAGCCCCCAGCGGCCGATCCGTCAATTGCAGCCGCTCCCCAGACCCCGGCGCTACCCCTGAAAAAGAAAAAAAAGAAGAAGAAAAAAAACATTCCCTCCGACAGCAGCGAAGTGCAACTTAAAGCTCTCAACCTGGGCCGTGGTGTGGAAACCATGTACCGCACCACCTATCGCACCCACATCAATCTGAGCAGCATCGCCGACAATAAGGCCAATATCATGCTCAGCATCAACGCCATCATCATTTCCATTACGCTTTCCACGCTGATACCCCGCTTCGACACCAACCCCAAACTCATACTGCCCACCATTGTATTGCTGACGGTTTGTCTGTTGGCGGTGATCTTTGCAACCCTGTCTACCCGCCCGAAAATAACGGAAGGTATTTTCACCCGGGAAGACATCCGCAATAAAAAATCCAATCTTCTATTCTTCGGCAATTTTTACAATATGGATCTCGACGACTTCCACTGGGGCATGATGGAGATGATCAAAGACAGTGACTTTCTGTACAGCTCCATGACCCGCGACCTCTACTTTCTCGGCATTGTGCTGGCCAAAAAATACCGATACCTTCGTATCTGCTACGGCATTTTTATGTATGGGTTGATCGTGGCGGTAGTGGTATTTGCAGTGGCGTTTTTGATATAGGTCTGTTTTTTTCCTTTCGCATAAATCTACACATCATTTACATCGAGTAGTCCTCTTCCCCTCCGACTACGATCTTGTCTTCCGCTTCTTCTATTTGGTCCAATTCCGGATCAGAAGCTGTGTTCCTGATCGTATCCTGATCGGCGGGTAAGGTGTCGGCAGGCACTTCTTGCTCGGGAGTAGTGGTTGGCTCCGCCCCTCTGGCGGCAGGTGCTTCCACTTTTTCGGTTTCGGCAGGAGGAGGAGGTGTCGCTTTTTCAAAAGTGAGCTCCTGCGGTACCAGTTGAAAGAGGTCGATCCGCTCGTCGAAATGCCACAACAACTCGTCGATGGTAAACCGGGGCGCCTGCTTTTTGCCGTTGAAATAATCCAACAATCCGCGCACGTTCAGCACGTTGGCACCGATGTATTGCCCCAGCCGGTAGTACGATTCCCATTGCACTTCGTCGAAAAACTGGTCGGAGGTGGGCTCGTGCGGGAAAGCCGGATGGTATACCTTGTACTTGTAGGTTTGATATTCCAGGCTGTTTTTGTTGACCAATTTGAGTTTTCTTTCCGGGGCCACTACCGACGATTTGACGTATACCAGAGTGCTTACCTTTAGAAAATTCCGGGCGCGTTGGTCGATGGCTTCGATGATCTTTCGAAGTACGCGCCGTTCTTCGTTGGGGTCGTCCAGTTTTTTTTCGAGGGTGGCTTCCAGTACTTTTTTGATGTCGTCAAACACATCGATCAACGTTTCGAATACGTCCTGAACATTGTAGTTGAGTTCAAATTTTTGGTAAATGCTTTCGCGGACGTTTTCATTTCTGACCGATTCCAGTACATTGCCAATGTAGTTGGAAAGCTGGAGGGTGTCGAGGGCGTATTTGAGTTCTTGTTTTTCGTCGGGCGAAAGCCGGTTCAGGGCATCCCTTACGCTTTTGTAGTTGATGAGCACCTCTATGGGTTCACCGTTTTTATCGACGATGGGGTTGCCCTGCTCGTCTTCGGGTACGATCTCCTCCCATAGTTGGTACACTTCGGCTACGGTAAACCGCTTTTCGGAGTAGCCGTGGGAGGGTTTGGGGCGGATGATGTCTTCGGGTCGTTCTCCTTTCGGGAAACGAATTTCGAGTCCCAGCTCATTTCGTACGCGGATGGTGAGATTTTCCAGGTCGGAGAAATCGTAGTTGGGGTCGGCACCGGCATCGACGGCGATGATGAGTCTGCATTTGCGGCGCAACAATTCGTACACGCCCAGGTTTTCGATGTGTCCGCCATCGGATATGTTGAGCATTCGGTTGTTGGTACCTATTTGTGAAAACAGCTCGTAGAAAAAGTAAGTAGGCCACCATACGATGCTCGATTTGTTGAGTTTTACGGGGTTGGCGATCCAGAATCCCAGCCGCGCGTTGAAGAGGGTCATAAAAACGCTGAGCAACTTATTGGAATACATCCCCATGCCGGGGTTGACGGCGGCGGCGCTGATGGTGGTGGCGGCGGGGAGGGTCATGTCGCGGTAGTCGGGAGCGTCTTTAGTGGAAACGTAGTTGGTGAGCTTAGAGCCACAGTACAAGGGCGAGAGGAGAAAGTAGTCGTTGGCTTTGGCGCCTTTGAATTTGGGGTCGTCGGTCGATTGAAGGTTTAGGCAGGTGTTGATCAGCGGGTAAGGTGCGAGTATATTGTTGGGTTGGTCGGCGTCGAGCAATCCTCGGAGCCGGGCGTTTTTGTATTTGCCGGTGTTGTGGAGAAAGGCGTCTGCCAGTTGATTGCGGTAAAACCGGTGGAAGCTAAGGGCATTGGGATTGGCGAAAAAACCCAGGATGATCAACAGCACCACAAAGAGGCCATTGTAGAAAGGGCTGTTGGTCACCAGCCAGTCCTGCTCCGGCAAACCCGACACAAAATAAATGACCAGCCAGATGACGCCGACGATCCCCAGCCCCGTTTCGAGATTGTTGAACTTGCGGGAAATGCCAACGTTGTAGCGTAGTATGAGGTTGGAAATGGTGTGCAACACAAATACGCCCAGCAGCAACAAAAACCCATACCACAATAGCCCCAACTCCGAAAACATTTGGTTGAAAACCTCAAAACGATCAAAGTTCAACAGCTTGCTGATGAAAACATAAGCCAGATACAACAATACAATTACAATGGCCGGACTCAGCCAACTCATCAACAGGCTGATGATGAACCCAATCGTCAGCACCAGCGCGTTCCAGCTTTTCCACCAACCCTTGCCGGGGATCATGTAAGCACCGCGCGAGCGCAGGTATTCGATCTGTTCCCTTTTGAACAATTGGTCAAAACGCCCATCCTGCCGCAAGGCCGCCTGAATGTATGCTCCGGTGTACCCTCCCCCCGAAACGGTAGAGAGATAATCGGCCTGCCGGAGGACGCCAAACTGATTGAGCGTTTTCAAAAAACCCAGATTGATGGTGGCGGAGCGTATCCCGCCGCCCGACAAAGCAATTCCAAATTTGGTTTGCCGAAACTGTTCTTTATCCGTGGGTTTGTCGTTGAGTTGCTCCCGGCGTTTCATCAGGTGTTCGTCTTCGCGCCGGATCACTTCGTCCGATTTCAGAAGTTCATATCTGTGGGCCATTGGATGTGTAGTTGTCTTTGAATAGGGAGGTAAGATACGTAAAAAGGATAATATTTGGACTAAAGTCGGCTATTTGCCAGATTATTTGCATCCTTTACGATCAAGGTGCCTAATGGCAGGAGCAGCCCCTGAAGTGGCCCGTTCGTTTTGTTTAAAATGCAATTCGCTATGAATAAATTTCTACTTTTGGTCGTTGTTGCTCTTGCTTTTTCAGCTTGCCAAAAAGACGACGACAACTCCTTTCCCGACAGTATTTTACAGAATGCTTCCCTCGAAACGGGTACCGGCAACATTCCCGAAGGCTGGTGGCAAAACCCCGGCCCAAACAATATGGGATGGACCGATGATGAAGCCTATCAGGGCGACAGGAGCATCCTCATGAACTCCACTTCCAACAGCCCCAACTTCTCCTTTTGGGCTCAGACCCACAACGAGGACATTGATCATGGCCAAATGCTTAACCTTAGTCTTTATCTCAAACTGGACAGCATCCAGGGCCAGGGCTTGTCGTTGGTGATCCGGGGCGACGAAACGCCCAACCCCGAAGGAACGGCAGAGTATTTCTTTTCAACTGAGGGAAATACGCCCATCGTCGGCACCCACGATTGGACGGAATACAACATTGCTACTACTTCGGTGATTCCGGAATCCATCCAAAGCATTACTATTTATTTGATATTGCTGCCGGAAACGACAGGCACCGCCTATTTTGATGCGGTAAAGCTGGAGTATTTATAACAATACATTTTCAGAGAAGTGATGTTTTCCGAAAGGTAAACGAACGGAAAGGCTGAAAGGTCTTATGGCAGTATTTAGAAGGTTGCGACTTGAAAGGCCTCCACCTCTTTCCGCTCTTTGGAGAAATTGATGCCAATGCCAATGCGTTTTTTCTCGCTGTCGAGATAGGGCTGGAAATACTGTTTGTCGCGGATTTGCCGGAGGGCTTCTTCGGCGGAGCGGTCGAGTTTGAATTCGAGGATGTAAATGGTGTCTTCGGTTTCGACCCTGGCGTCGAGCCGTCCGTTGGAGCTGTTGATTTCCGACTGGACAAAGATGCCCGCCAATGAAAAGGTCAGATGAACCAGGGCGTGGTAAAAAGCCTCATTGTCTTTTTGCCAGAGGTTGGCGGGAATGGTAGCAAATACGGTGTTGATGATCTTCACCAATTGATCGATGTCTCCTTTTTGAAGTGCTTGCGGTAAACAAGAACTACCGATTTTACAAGACTAAATTGTCAAATCTCCCCTTCCACAAACTGCATCTCATACAATTCCCGGTAATGCCCCCCCTCGATTTGCAACAAGTCCTGATGGGGGCCCAATTCGACGATCTGCCCTTTGCTGAGCACCATGATGTTATCGGCATGGCGAATGGTCGACAACCGGTGGGCGATGATGATCGAAGTGCGTTTGTCGATCAGCTTTTCGATGGCATACTGAATGATGGCTTCCGTTTCCGGATCGATGGAAGAAGTGGCCTCGTCGAGGATGAGAATATCCGGCTCAAATACCAATGCCCGGACAAAAGAAA
The DNA here is from genome assembly GCA_965222105.1 of Saprospiraceae bacterium. GTDB lineage: Bacteria > Bacteroidota > Bacteroidia > Chitinophagales > Saprospiraceae > CALGLS01. Next base: position 262,597 of record CBDCTQ010000074.1, read on the forward strand.
TCAGTTGCCGCTGGCCCAACGACAGGGTAGCCCCTCGCTCCATAACCTGATAGTCGTACCCACCCGGCAGCTTTTTGATAAAACTATGGGCACCGATCAGTTTTGCAGCGTCTACGATTTGTTCGCGGCTGATGGTTTCGTCGCGCAGGCTGATATTCTCCAGTACCGATCCGGAGAAGAGAAAGACATCCTGAAGAACGACGGCTATCCGCCTGCGCAAGCTCAATAGTTCGTAATCCCGGATGTCGACATCGTCGATGAGGATGCGACCACTTTGTATTTCGTAAAACCGGTTGAGGATATTAATAATGGTGGTTTTGCCGGAGCCGGTGCTTCCCACGATGGCCAGCGTTTCGCCGGGACGGATATGGAAACTAAGTCCTTTCAAAATGTAATCGGGCATATTGTACGCAAAATCCACTTTTTCAAACAATACATTTCCGGTGAGCTTTTCTGCTTTGACGGTACCTTTGTTTTCTATTACGCGGTGGTCGTCCAGGAGGTTGAACACCCGCTCGGATGCCACCAATCCCATTTGCAGGGTATTGAACTTATCGGCCAACATGCGGATAGGACGGAACAGCATGGACAGATATATCGGAAAGGCAACCAGGGCCCCTGCCGTTACCCCAATGCCCGTCATTGCTTCGCGGGCTCCAAACCAAACCATCAGTCCCAGGGCTGTAGCCGAAATGATCTCCACCACCGGAAAAAAAACGGCGTAGTAGAGAATCGAGTCGAGGTTGGCCTGGGTGTACTTGCGGTTGATGGTCTTGAAGCGTTCCATCTCCTGCTTTTCGGCATTGAATATCTGTACCACCTGCATGCCGCTGATGCGCTCCTGCAAAAAGGCATTCATGATGGCGATCTGGTTGCGGACGGTTTGAAATGCCTTTTTCACTTTTTCTTTAAAAACATAGGTGGCACCGATGAGAAGCGGCAGCACCGTCAGACAGACCAGAGTGAGCCGCCAACTGGTGATGAACATGATGACCAGTACTGCGATCACCGTCAAAATGTCGGCCACAATGGTTATGACCCCTTGCGTAAACACCGTGTTGATGGTTTCAATGTCGTTGATGGTGCGGGTGGTGGAGGTGCCGATGGGCGTTTGGTCAAAATATTTTAGCCGCAGCGATGTGATGTGTTTGAATACGCTTACGCGCAAATCCCGGATGACGGATTGCCCCAGCCAGTTGGTGGCATAGATAAATACATATCGCAACGCCACTTCCAATAACAATACACCTACAATGATGGCGGCGATGCGTGTCATCCCAGCTACATCGAACTTAAAAACGTAATCGTCGACCATCACCTTGATGAGGTAGGGCCGTAGGGTGGCCAATGGCGCCAACACCACCGCCAGCACGCCCGCCAATGCAAAAATGCCCCGATAAGGCCGGGCCCACGACAGCAGCCGCCTCAGTAATAAAAAGTCGATCTTATTTTTATTGTCTATCTGCTCCATTTACAACGGATGTTCGCGCATAGTCTAAACCATTTTTTGGCCGTAGGGTTCACTTCTGCGCGATTAAAATTCTGCCATCTGATAGGCTTCCACCTCTTTCCGCTCTTTCGAGAAATTGATGCCAATGCCAATGCGTTTTTTCTCGCTGTCGAAATAGGGCTGGAAATACTGTTTGTCGCGGATCTGCCGGAGGGCTTCTTCGGCGGAGCGGTCGAGTTTGAATTCGAGGATGTAAATGGAGTCTTCGGTTTCGACCCAGGCGTCGAGCCGTCCGTTGGGGCTGTTGATCTCCGACTGGACAAAGATGCCCGCCAATGAAAAGGTCAGATGAACCAGGGCGTGGTAAAAAGCCTCGTTGTCTTTTTGCCAGAGGTTGGCGGAAATGGTGGCAAATACGGTGTTGATGATTTGTATGCCAACCAGTAATTTCATGCCTCAAATATATGCAATTCACTGAATGCATGCCTGCCGTGCTCGTCCGTAGTCAGGAATTTCCGACCGTAGGCAGGTAAATCTGTGGCATGGTACCTCGCTCTTCAGTATAAACCATTTGCGAAGAATGACCCATTAAGGTCAGACATGTATTGGCATAGGAACGGGCTTGCATTGTTTTTTTGGGTAACCATTGCTTACACTCATGGCTTCGCCACCACCAGCCGCTTGCCCCGTGCCCTACCCTGATGAATGATCGTTATCCAGTACAATCCATCATTGACTTTTAGCTCTTCCAGGTCAATAGCAATTAGGGAGTCGGTCACCTCGTCAATATGTTGTTGGAAAACAGGTTTTCCCAGGGCATTGTAAATAACCAGGTCGATTTCTTTGCCGAGGTAATTTTTCGGAAAGACCTGTATCCAACTACTGGCAGGATTGGGAATGACCAAAAAACCCACCAACGGTTGAAACACCACTTTTTCTATGTCGGAAAACTCAGTGGTTCCGTCGTCGTACACAACTTTGAGGCGATAGTAGTTGGCGCCCTCTTCGGGTTGGTGGTCCAGCCCGGCGAATTGTTTCGAACCATCGGCATGGCCCTGAGTATTTTGTTTGAGGATGGTATTAAATAACTGGCCATCCACAGACCGTTCCACTTCGTACCGGCTCACGCTTCGGGAAGAGAGGTGGTTCCAATACAGTTCTGCTTCCTGTTCAGTGGTGCCATCTGCTCCGAATACGATAAGTCCCTCCGCGCCACCGGAGCAGGGCATTGCGCCGCAAGGGCCGAGGTGGTCGCCGTGTGACATATGTTCTGGTACTGCGTCGGGGTGTATGCATTTGGTTTTGGGATTGCCGTTGGGTTCGTGGCAGAGGAGTACTTTGTGGTTGTTATTGCCGCATCGCACATCCACCACCTCCACCTCTATATCGTTGGTGGCTTCTTCTGCTTGGGTTGCATCGGTCACGGTCACGGTATAATACGTCGAAGTGGTCGGACATACGCTAATGGTTGGGCCACTCATGCCGTTGCTCCAGTTGAATACATAGGGCGGCGTGCCACCTGTCGCTTCGGCGGTCAGGTCGGTACATTCCGCAGGGGCGTATCCGTAATAAACGACCTGACAAGTACCCACATACACTTCGAGAGGAGGTCCGCAATTTTCATCGATCTGAGTGTCGCAGTTGTCATCGACGTTGTTGTCGCAGATTTCTGGGGAATAGGGGTTGATATTGGGGTTGATGTCGTTGCAGTCGGTGTTGTCCAATACATAATTGGAGCCGGCATTGCATGTTGTAAGTGTATTGTTGGGGTTGCCATAGCCATCGCCGTCCACGTCGGCATACCATAGGGTGTTGGGATGGATGGCCGGATTGGTGTCGTTGCAGTCCGTGAGGTTGTTGACGTAACCTTCGGGCGGGTCGCATTGTGCCAGCACCACATTTTGGTTGCCAAACCCGTCGCCATCTGCATCCTGGTACCAGGGGGGTGCGTCAATGGCGAATTCGTCTATGGAGCCATCGCAGTCGTCGTCGGTTTCGTTACAGATTTCCGGTGCATTGGGGTTGATGGCCGGGTCATCATCGTTACAGTCGAGGGAATTGTTGACATAGCCCGCAGGTTGTTGGCAGACCTGCTGGGAAGCATTGGGGTCCCCAAACCCATCACTGTCTGAGTCGGCGTACCAGGTGGGGCCGTCGATGGCGTCGTCGTCGATGAGGCCGTTGCAATTGTTGTCGATCCCGTCGCAGAGTTCGGGGGCACCGGGGTTGATGGCAGCTATGTTGTCGTTGCAGTCCACATCGGAGCAATAGCCGTCACCGTCGAAATCGGTACAAGGTTGTGCATAATTATTTTGGGTGAATAGAAGCATTGCAACTGCAATAAATACAGTGGTGAAGAGGGGGGCAGGTACTTTCATTAGATTAATTTTTTGACCAAAATGAACGGCATTGGGATGGTCGGTTACCTGTACTAAAGCAGGGAAATCTGCCTGTGTTTAAACAGGCTTTTACCAACGGAGCAGGCTTCGACGAAAGGTGGGTTAAAGTATAGATGATTGTGAGGTGATGCGTCGTTTTTGGATTTCACCCAGAAATGACGCTGCAATAATAGTGAAAAAGATGGAAAAAGGTGTCCCCTGTTCCTGAAAGAAATGTATTAAAATCCATTTCGAAAAGAAACAGGGGACGAGAGGACGTATTCCAGCATTAACTGCTGGCAATTGGGCTTTGTTACTATCGGGGTTTAAATTTCAAGCAAAGGCCTTTTCAGGCATCCTGGTTACAACGAACAAGGCACTCCAGCCTCTATGCCGTTGACCACCTCATTGTCTACACCGCATTCGATGTAATACATCGTACCGGCATCCACTTCATTGTCGTGAGATGTGGGGGTGGTGAAGCCGAAGAGGAGGTTGGTCTCTCCTGCCAGTTCGAGGTCGACGAAGGCATTGTCATGGGCTTCGTTGTGTTTGAGGCGGTTGTTGTTGGCACCGTCAACTACGAGGTATCCCCAGATGTTGTAGTGGGAGTCGTTTTGGCGTACATTCCAGTTGGTAGCCGGATTTTCTGATCCGCCGGTGCCGCCAGAAAAAATAGCAGAGAAATTGCCTGCGGGGACTTTGCACAAAATCAGGCCGATCAGATTGCCATGCAAAACGTTGTCAAAGGCTTTTCCATCTTCATCGCAGGCCCAGATGCCGAAGACATTGGAGGAAACATCGTTGCCGGAAATGTCGGACTTGTCGCCATTGAGGAGGGTGATGCCAAAGTTGGGGCCATCTGGTATATTGCTCACTCCTACGACGGTGTTGTCCACTATTTTGGCTTTCCAGGTTTGATCCAGCAGGATAGTGGCAGTAAATCCGGAAAGGTGATTGTCTTTCATTTTAAACTGGTCGGTATCTTCGGCAGCTACCCCGAATACCGATGTTCCGGCATTTACGATTTCCACATTTTGAATTAGCGTTTTGTGGGCACCATAGACGTACAGACCCAGTACTCCTCCAAGCGAGAGCACAGCTCCATTCTGCCCCTGTACCCAGAGGCGGCGGTTGATTACCAGGGTTTCGTCTTCGTGGTGGGTGCCGGGCATGAGCAATATCTTATCGTCCCAGGAAGCCTCGTTGAAGATGTCTTGTAGCTGGTTGGTGCCGGGATAGACCACTATGGTCTGTCCGCGGGGTTCGGCGGTTTGTTGATCATCATTGTAGATGGGGCCGGTGTATGCAGGCACGTCGGGAATTTGTACATCGTACTCTCCCATTGTCGGGAAGGTCAATTGTTGGGGCTGGTCCTGCACTTGCGAGGTTATGGGTTGCTCCTGCTCTTTGACGCAGGCGGTCAGGCAAAGTGCCACCAGAAGGATGGCGCATTGATTAAAACGGTTCATAAATTTTCATTTAAAGTTAAAAAATAATAGACATTATGAATGGATTTTTTGTATAGCAACTGAAGAGCAATTTTTTGTCTAACCAAGGAACACCCGGAGCCTCGTAGCCCAAGCTACGAAGGCGAGGATGTGACGCAGGGTAGGCAAAAAAGGGCATTCAGGCTGCATGCAAAAATTTTGTTCATTATGTCTAATAGACGTGTGCTAAACTTGCTGTAATCAAGTGATGAAAATGACTTGATTACCGGAAAGGGAAAGTTGGGAGAATTGTAGGCAGTAAAGATACAGTATCAATCAGGATAGTGGTTTATCCAAATGTTGCCGTTTTTTTATCAATTTGTTGCATAGTCTTCGTTTTCAAATCGGGGAACCGATCATCCCATCAATCCACTCTGACCGCAACCGGGTAGGACTCTTCCGGTAAAATCGCTTAAAAGCCCGCGAAAAATTGGATATTTCCTTAAAACCCACCGCCTGAGTAATTTGAGCGACGGGCAAACTGGTCAGCAAAAGTAATTCCTTCGCTTTGTGCATCCGCATGATCTGGATCGTTTTAGAAGGGCATTGTCCGGATATGGACTTGTACTTCCTGCAAAAACTACTGCGGTGCATGTACATCTGGCCGGCCAATTGTTCGACCGTAAATTGCTCTTCGGATAGCTGACTGTGGATGAGGCCGTGTACATTTTGTAGAAAACGTTTTCGTTGGTCAATAGTCATCATAGTGATGGGTTTGTTTTTATTAACAGCCATTATCTCATCTCTGCAAAGGCAACTGATGGGTATAGCAATGGCTACTGAAAAAAGGGTAGGGCATTGAAAAGTAACGGCCTCAAGGTAGGTACTTCGGTGGTGGAGCAGTTGTACTATTTTCTTTTTTGCTTGGACTATGTTATGATTCTGTGGCTTTAGGAGCCTGAAACTTCAACATCCCGCTGTGCTATGGCCTTTTAGCTTTCGACTCCCGCCAGGCTTTGGGCGAAAGCCCGGTCGTTTTTTTAAACAAGCGGCTGAAATAGGCTGCATCCTTCATTCCCACTTTCCAGGCTACCTCGCGGATGGGGAGGTCGGTGTGTTGCAACAAGTCCTTGGCTTTTTCCAGGCGGAATTGCCGGATGTACAGTGAAATCGACATCCCCGTTTTTTCCTTCAAAAGGGCGGCGCAGTGGGAGTAGCTGAGGGTCATGGCTTTCGCAAAATCGGAGGTAGTAAAACCACTATTGGAATAATGCGCTGATAGTACGGCGTCGGCTTTTTGCAAAAAATAATCAATGGCCGGGGTGGGAGCTTCCGAAAAGCCCAACGCTGTATTGGCGCCGGTGTTGTGGGGCGTTTGGAGAGGAGTAAGTTGACCATTTTGGGAAGCCAGGTTGCGGATCAGCATAGCCATTTCTTTTCGTTCCTGGCTGGTTTTCCAAATCAGGCCGGCCAGAAAACAAAAAACTTCCAGCAACAAACCGGTTCGGGTGTGCAGCCAGTGTATGCGCCCAAAAGGCGTTTCAAATATTCGGAATACGCCCCAGGGATGTACCGAGTACCGCCATTCCAACACTTTCGATAGCAACATCGGGAACAACACCAGTGCCATCAGCAAGGTGCCGCTGATATAAATAGCGGATAAAGTATCCGGCATCCGGCGCCACAACAAATACTGGAAATAAAAAATAAACGCAATAAAAGGGAGTTTTATATACAAGAAAAAATTACCATATGACAAATGCGGCCACCAGCAGATCGCCAAATCCAACAATAAAATTACAGAAAACGCATAAATGCCAAGCCGCAAGATGCGCCACAACTGGTAGTCCCGCTTTTCGAGGTCCAAAAAGTGACGGGTAAAGAAAAAATAAGCCAGAATCACGGCCGTATTGATGGAAGTCCTAAATTGGGGGAGCCAGGTGAGAAGAGGGGTTGAGAATGAAGCCGGCAGATCGTCAATTTCAAATCCCCACCAGTAGTACAGCAGCATCAACAACAGGTAAACGCCATAGTACAAGTAAGCCCGATCTTGAATAGCGGCCCCAAATCCCATTGCAAAGAGTCCAATTACAAGAATCAGCCCCATGAAGACGCTGTTGAAGATGCGTTTCCCTTGTCTGACATTGTGTTGTAGGAGGTTTATCTCACGTGCGGTCGATGCCGATACGGCTGCCAATTCTACTTCTCTGACAATGGAGCTCGCGTCATTCTGGATCATTTGTAACCAGTAGGTGGTAGTAGCACCATTGGGTAATAATACTGGAAGACAGGATTTGTTGAAATCACAGGATCGCTCCCCTGCCGGAATGGCTTTTCCGGCCCGGATCGACGACCACTGTCCATCGGCAACCTGTTGGTACAAAGTGGCTGCATGCCAGTGAATGGAGTAGAGCAGGTAAAACCGGGCGGTATCCATTTCAGAGGTATTGCGCAGACTAAAACGAAACCATATAGCCGCATTTTCTACAGTTATACTATCGTGGGTGTAAAGGGTCATGGGCAGCTGGTGGGCCTCTTCCAACTCAATAGTTGCATCTACCAGCCCCGACCAGCTAATGCTGCCGATCAGGGATTGATGCCAATACCCGGTCAATTGTCCAGGGTCGATGAGGATGGTATCTGATGCGTTAGTGGCAGGGCTGTCGAAATTGTGGCCAGCGGATTGCGCACCAAGCGGTATTCCCACGATAAGTACCCATAGCAGGGGGAGGTAAAAGTAGTAGCTGTGTTGGGGTTTTTTGGTCACATGAGTTACTTTTCATATGTTTGTTTTTTGGGGTATTTACAAAGAAACGAATTTTTATTGGGAAATAAAAAAAACACCCGACTGTGGATTCCACGGTCGGGTGTTGGGTTGTTTTAGGGGGGTGTTGTTGTCAGCGAATACCGTGCATTAGGCGCTTGAGCAATGGGTGCAACACCAGGGCTACAACACCGATACCAATGGGGATCAAAGTAAAGATCAGGAAGAAGCCGGACAAGCCGCTTTCATTGACGATTTTATCCATATCTCCTCCAACGTAGTGAGCCAGTTTATTACCGATGGCGATCGCCAAATAGTAAACGCCAAACATGAAAGCAATCATTCTGGCCGGAATCAATTTACTTAAGTATGAAAGTCCCATAGGAGACAAACAAAGTTCGCCAAGCGTGTGGAACAAGTAGGCTAAAACAACCCATGCCATGCTCAGGGCGGCAGTTTCAGCACCAGCGGGGACGTTTCGCGCACCAAAGGCCAAAAATGCGAATCCCAAACCCAGCAGAAATAATCCTAAAAAATATTTCACCGAGGCAGGCGGATTATATCTGCTATCCCACCATCTGGTAAAAAGAGGTGCAAACATGATGATAAACAGGGAGTTCAAAATAGCGAACCAGGTAATCGGAACTTCAGACTCTGATGAGGAGAATTCTGTAACCAGTTTGAATATAACAATTGCCCAAACGATGACAAAACTCGATCCGAGGATTAAATTTGACAAACTTATCCTGGCAAAGGTTTTTTTGAAGAGCATCCAAAGTACGTATGTGATGATCAATAGCGGAACCACCGTCACCAGCAGGTCAATAATTTTGAAGGTGGAAGCTGCCGTTCCTTCGAGGACTCTGCTGGTAAAGTCTCTGATATAGATCGGCATGGAGCCTGCGGCCTGTTCGAATGCTGCCCAAAAAAATATGGTAAACAAACAAAAGATCGTAAAGGCAATCATTCTGTCTCGTTCAACAACTGAATACCGGGGTATTCTAACCGCAAGCAAAATAATAAAAGCAATTGATGCAATTAACGCAAGGCCCAAAGATTCAGGCATACCAAAAAGATCAAAATTCAAAGTCTTGATGCCTCCAATCTTACTAAGCGGATCATTGATTATAAAAATTAATGCCGAGACCACAAATATTCCAATCAACACAAAATCAAGTGGCAAGAACGGATTTCTTTTTTCCTGTGCATTTTCTTCCAAGGCCTTCGCAGCTGCTAATTTGTCGGCAGCTTTTTCTTCTTCTGTAGGAGGGTCTCCAATAGTACCAAAAAGCGGCTGCGCAAAATAAAATTGCAACATACCCAAAAACATGAATATACCGGCCAATCCAAAACCATAGGACCAGCCTACACGTTCGCCAACCCAACCGCAGAGCATAATGCCTAAGAAAGCCCCCGCATTTACACCCATATAAAATAAATTATAAGCTCCATCTTTCTTTTCATCATGGCCTTCATACATTTTGGAAATAATGGAGGTCATATTAGGCTTAAAAAATCCATTTCCAAATATCAAAAGGGTAATCCCCAGATATAAGAAAAGCGGTGTTTCAACTGCCATAGAAGCGTGCCCCAATGTCATCAGTAGTGCGCCAATAACAACGGCCTTTCTATACCCAATTATTTTATCCGCTAAATAACCACCCATAATAGGTGTGAGATAGACAAACATGGCATAGGTACCTAAAAGAGAAAGGGCTGCTGCTGTATCCCATTCCCAACCAGGATTGGAATCGGTTAGTTGTGCAGTGAGGAAGATCACTAATATAGCACGCATTCCATAATACGAAAAACGCTCCCACATTTCGGTGAAAAACAAAACAAATAATCCGGCGGGGTGGCCCAGCACCTTATTCTCAAAAAAATCAGTATTCGTACTCATAAAATTGATTTATAGTTTTACTTGATTAAAGTTAATGGGCTGGCTCAACGATGACATCTTCTGCACCATGTATCAGTCGCTTTAAGGGTTTTAACATGGCTATTACCAATAAACCTATGATGGTGCAAAATACAGCAATACCTGTAAAGATATTGAATTCGCCTAAAGATACAGACCACTCCCCCAGCAGGGTGGCTCAACACTTTGTCTTTGAATAGATTTTGAATATCTGTTGACATTGAAGTATTAATTTTAGTTTATAGATGTTTAATCTTTAGTCTAATCATGATCGCCTAACTCAAACCCTTCTGCTTCGTCGATACGGTTTCCTCGCTCCAATTCTTCTGCGCCGTGGGTAAGGCGTTTAAGGCGCTTTAAGAATACAAGAAGAAGAATACCGAAAGCTGCGGTAAAAATAAAGATGCCAATAAAGGTTTTGAATTCCGTTTCATCCTGGTATTCAAATACCTCTATGTTACCAGAGTAATATTTTGGATTGGATTGTGTCCTGCCTTCGGTAACTTCTACTTTTTCTTTTTCGTCATAGCCGAATCGGCAAATAAGGGTGTATTCTTTTACATCCTCAAGAGATTGGAGAGAGTTTTTGAGGTTTTCAATGCCGCTATTCTCTTCAATTTTTATTAATGAAAACAAATCTTTTCCATTTGCAGTTGCTACTATGTTTCCATTTTCTACTTTTGCTTTCCCAACCAATTCGAAATCTTCAGCTTTTAGCGTGCGGGCGTCATCAACAAAGCCGGAAAGCTGAGCTTTGTCAGCCAAAACGATATCAACAGGTTCGATTTGAGATGCCTCTCCTATAGCACCAGCTACTTTATTTCCAAGACCAGTAGCGGCAAAATATAGCCCCATCATAAGAGATACATATTTAATCGGAGCTACCTTGGTAATGAAAGACAAGGCGACCGGTGAAGCACATAGTTCACCAATAGTGTGTAGGAGATAGGCCAATATCAAAAGAATCAAAGCTGCTTTATCACCATAAGCTTCTACATCATAAGAGGCTTTGGCCATAAATAAAAATCCGGCCCCCATGATGATGGTTCCGATGGCCATTTTCAGGAGTGAAGAATTTTCTCGTCCCCGATTTTCCCACCATATCCAGAAACCACCTACGATGGTACCAAAGATCATGATGAATAAAGCATTTACGGATTGGAAAACAGCAGTGGGTAATTCAAAAGGGTTGCTGTCAAAGACTCGCCATTTCAATATCCCATAGACTACAAAAACGACTACCGATAATGCCATAAACAAAGTACCTGTATCAAGTTTTTTTCGAGTATTTCGAATACCTGTAAAAAGTAAAAAGCCACCAGAAAGCAAAAAGATGGCATCCAATACCCATAGGCTTACCTCCCGGTCGATTTTTACATCGGTATAAATATTCATTAAACCTCCAGCCTGCTCAAAAGCACCCCAGAAAACTATCACGATTAAAAAGGACAGCAATAATACAATGAACCTATCTTTTTCTATTTTATTGATGTCTTTATAGACCATCATCAGCAAGCCTATAACTATGGATAGAAAAATACCTAAAGCTGCGTAAGCATATCGGTTAAATCCCGGATCGGCTAATTTGTAGGCCAGAAAAATACTCAACACAATCAGCACAATGGTGGTCATCAGGTGTATTGTACTATTCAGAAGGTTTCTGAAAAGCGTTCCCAAGGAAGTAGTTTCCTCTTCTTGGTTGGTATCCGTTGCTTTGCTGGGTGCTTCACCAATACCTATTAGATATCGTTGCCCGTAATTGAAGGTAATCAGACCCAATAACATCCCTATTCCTGCCAGCCCAAAGCCATAGTGCCAGCCATAAGTTTCACCAATTGCTCCTACAATAATTGCAGCTAAAAAAGCTCCAACGTTTATACCAATATAAAATATGGTAAAGCCCTGATCCCGCTTTTGTTGTTCTTTTTCTGGATAAAGGCCACCTACCATGGTTGAAATGTTGGGCTTCAAGGCACCTACCCCTAAAATGATTAGTATTAAACCAGAATAAAAGGCCCAAAGCTGCTCTACTGCCAAGATGCTATGACCCAACACCAAAATAATTCCACCTACCAGAACGCTTTTCTTTTGTCCTATAAACTTATCTGCCAAAATTCCGCCGGGGATACTCATGACGTACACCATCATAGTATACCATCCATAAAGTGCAATGGCCTCTCCTCGTTCCCACCCCAGACCAGCATTATTGGAAGTAGCTGAACGCACCATATAGAGTACTAAAATGGCACGCATGCCATAATAAGAAAAGCGCTCCCACATTTCTGTAAAAAAGAGTACATATAAGCCAATTGGGTGGCCAAATAGTTTGCGTTGATTAGCAAAAGCCTTCGAATCCATGCGTTAGTAATTAGTATGAATGTTAAAAATCGGACTAAAAATAGATTTTTTACCCTACAAACCCAGAAAATCCCTTCCTTTTCTACCAACAACCCAATAACAGTAGAGCCACATACCTCACCCGATCTTACCAAATAGCCGACTTTTTTGGTGGTTTTCACAACAAAATGCCATTAAAACGTAAGATTAATCAGCGCTTTCTACTCTATATATTGTAGCTTAAAGGTTGAACCAAGCCATATGCCACACCCGCACGAACCATATCAACGATTCCAACAATGGTACGACGAGTACTTCTCCTTCGTCTACCTCTTCCTGGTGGGCTATTTCGCCCAACGGAAGATATTTGTTACCGACTCCGAGGTCGAAGATATGGTGCAAAACTGCTTTATGGCCCTGCTGGAAAGAAAAACCAACACCCCCATCGAATACCCAATGGCTTACCTCAAAAAGACAGCCATCAGCCAGGTACGCCTCTTTTTGGAGAAAAAGCAACGGGCAGGACTGAAAATCTCCGTAGAACCCCATCACCTGCACCAACTGTCCGACCCCAACCAACACTCCGCCCTCGAATGGCGCGAATCCGAACAAAAGGTGTGGGCACTGATCCAGGGCATCCTCAACCAGATCGAAAGCCGACTCGTCTTTCTCAGAGCCGTACAGGGATATTCCTACAAAGAAATCGCTGCCGAAGAAGGCATGCCCAACGAACAACACCTACACACGATATACCACCGCGCTAAGTCAAAACTATACCGACACCTCAAAAACCTGGGATACGACTCCCAACAAATCCGATAGCGACATGGAAAAACCGGCTTATTCTATAGAAGACCTGACGGCATACCTTCTCCAGAAAAAAGAGGGGGATGTAGATGCCGTGTTGGAGCAACACCTTCGGGAAGACCCCTTCCTGCAAACCGTCATGGCAGGACTGGAAAAAGAATGGGAATATAACAATGATATTACAATGTTGCAGACATCCCTAACTGCAAAAAGACGCAAAGTATGGGCAAACCTCCAGCGCGCTTTGCCCAAGCCGGTAAGGGCGGCGCACCACACCCGTCTTCGCTACATCGTACAACAATTCTTCTACAAGGCAGACCACTATTTTTATCTCGCCTACTCCGGCAAAGACATCCACTACTCCCGCGCCCACTTCCTGCTGGGGTTCAACTGCTCCTGCGTACTCCTGCTCGTTTTTATGATGATCTACCTCAGTAGCTTTTCCGAGGCCACCAGCCTTTATTCTACTTCTACCCTCGGTGAGTTGACGGGGTATAAGCAGTAGCGGAGGATTATTGGGTGATATAGGAAAGCGGACTTATCGTATTAACAATACACTTCCTAATTAGACGAAGATAGAACGCTGGTTTCGGCTACGCTCAACCGGCAGGCAACTCACATATGGATCGAAATCGAAACCAACTGATACAATTACGATTACAGCATATCAGCATATCAGCATATCAATCATTAGCACATCAGCATATCAATCATTAGCACATCAGCATATCAATTATTAGCACATCAGCATATCAATCATTAGCACATCAGCATATCAACCATTAGCACATCAGCAAACTAATCATCCCTAACCTCCCGAGGCTCAAACACCAATTCCCAACCAGCCCCCTCCACCATAAACTCAATGATCTCCAGCAGTTGCGCCGACTCCGCCTCTGCCGTGAGGAACAAGTCGCTGTTCATCGCTTCCTTGCGGACTTTCTCCTTGGCGTTTTTATTCATCTTGTTGTAGTCTTCCTCGCTGAACGAGTTGAAGGTGCCCTCCGAAATGTCGTAGTAGTCCAGGTCGTGGTCGATGGCGATCACCTCCGGGTCGGGCAAATTGCTGATGGTGATCGTCCGGGTGGCCTGATCGGCGTCGAAATGCATTTTGGTCAGGTCGTAGCCCACCGACACTTTGGCTTTGACCCGTATCAACGCCTTTTTCCGAAAGGGGCTGAGGTCGTATCCCCAGTACTCTTCGTAGTCGTAGATTTCGGAGAAGTAGCCCTCAACTGTCACCAGTTTGGTAACGGCCTTGATCTTTTCCAGAAGCACCTTCGACTCTTCCCGTACCTCCGTTTTTGCCGACCAGGTGTAGTAGGTCCTGGTGCCCCAAAATACGAGCCCACACAACAGCAGGATGCCCAATGCTATTAGTATATTTTTCATTTTTATGGATTTTAAAAGGAGGGTCTTCTTTCATGGAAGTCTCCTTCCTTTCGGGAATGCCTCCCCATTTCAGATACTACCCTGGATAAAAAGTTTGAAGGGCATCAGCACCATGAAAGCCTGCCCCGGACTTGCTACGGGGGACTCCGCTACCGCTACGCCTTCACGGCACGAATCAACAAATCAGCACATCAACCATCAGCAAATCAAAAAAAACGTATCTTTGTGCCGTGGAAAACCTGGAAAAGCTGCTTGCCAGCTATGGCGACGATGAGCGCACACAACAAATAGTGCAAAACCTTTCCGGCACCAGCCCGGCCCGCATTCAGCTCCGCGGCATGGCAGGTGGACAGATATCCTTTGTCCTGGCCGGAACCTACCTGGCCCGCCCCGGCCACTTCCTCCTCATAGCTAACGGAAAAGAAGAAGCTGCTTATATCCAGAACAATCTGTCCGGCCTTTTTTCCAAAAAAAACATCTTTTTCTTCCCCGACTCCTTCAAGCGGCCCATGTATTTCGAGGAGCTGAACAACAGCAACGTCCTCCAACGCACCGAGACCATCAACAAACTCACCGCGTCCTCCAGCACCGGCGAAATTCTGATAACCTACCCCGAGGCGCTATTCGAAAAGGTGGTGGCTCCAACTGAACTGAACAAGAACAAAATTGAGGTAAAAATAAAAGAAAATCTGGATGCAGATACTTTAATAGACCTGTTGATCCAATACGGCTTTGAACGGGTCGATTTTGTCTACGAACCCGGCCAGTTTTCTATTCGGGGTGGCATCTTCGATATTTTTTCCTACGGCAACGAATGGCCCTACCGCGTAGAGTTGTTCGACGAAGAAGTGGAAAGCATCCGCACCTTTGATCCCACCTCCCAACTTTCCAAACAAAAGATCGCCAGCGTTTCGATTGTGCCCAATATCAACACCCGGTTTGAGCAGCACCAGAAGGTCTCTCTCTTCGACGTTTTGCCTAAAGATACCGTTTTGTGGGTCGAAAACCTCCAGGTGGTGGCCGACAAGTTGCCTCTCTGTTTTGAAAAGGCTGAGGCTTTCGCCAAAACGGTATCCGCTGTCGACGAATCGGAACTGGCAACTCTGATGCGTGACCGGGCCTTCATTTTACCCCACGAGGTGATCGACCATATGGAACCCTTCAACATTCTGTCTTTTAGCAACAGCCAGCAACCCCTCACATTCAACAAAACAATTACATACGAGACCAAACCCCAGCCCAGCTTCAATAAAAACTTCAAACTGCTGATCGAGAACCTCCAGGCCAATCAAAAGGCCGGCATCCGAAATTTTATCTTTACAGAAAATAAGCGGCAGATCGAACGGTTCTACAACATTTTTGAAGACCTCCGGGCCAACGTCGAGTTTCATCCCATACAAATTGCCATCAACGAGGGGTTCATCGACCCCCACCTGAAAACAGCTTGTTATACCGACCATCAGATATTCCAGCGCTTCCATCGTTACAAACTAAAACGAGGCTACGCCAAAGATCAGGCCCTCAACATGCGGATGCTGCGCGAGCTGCGCCCCGGCGATTTCGTCACCCACATCGATCATGGCGTAGGCAAATACTCCGGCCTCGAAAAACTCGACATCAACGGCCACATCCAGGAGTCCGTCAGGCTGATATACAAAAACAACGATCTGCTCTACGTCAGCATCAACTCCCTGCACAAGATCAGCAAATACGTCGGCAAAGAGGGATCGTCTCCCCGCCTCAACAAGCTCGGCACCGACACCTGGAAAACCATTAAGGCACGCACCAAGCGAAAAGTCAAAGACATCGCCCAGCAACTAATAAAACTCTACGCCAAACGCAAAGCCTCCGAGGGGTTTGCCTTCCCGCCCGACGGATATATGCAAAACGAACTCGAAGCCTCTTTCATCTACGAAGATACCCCCGACCAACTCAAGGCCACCAACGCCGTCAAGGAAGACATGCAAAAGCCCAACCCCATGGACCGGCTCATCTGTGGCGACGTGGGTTTCGGCAAAACGGAGGTGGCCATCCGCGCTTCTTTCAAAGCCGTAATTGGGGGTAAGCAAGTGGCTGTTTTGGTGCCAACCACCATCCTCGCCCTACAGCATGCCCACACTTTTACCGAAAGGTTGAAACCATTTGGTGTGACCGTCGACTATATCAACCGATTCCGGACAACTTCCGAACGGAAAGCCATTTTTGAAAAATTGAAAAAGAGACAAATTGATGTCATCATCGGCACCCACGGCCTGCTCAATAAGGAAGTTGGCTTTAAAGATTTGGGACTACTCGTCATCGACGAAGAACAAAAATTTGGTGTTGCAGCCAAAGAAAAACTCCGCAACGTAAAAGTCAACGTCGATACCCTTACCCTTACGGCAACTCCGATACCGCGCACTCTCCAGTTTTCATTGATGGCGGCCCGCGACCTCTCCGTCATCAACACGCCGCCACCCAACCGTCAGCCCATCCACACCGAGATCAGAATGCTCAACAACGACCTCATCAAGGAGTCGATATACTACGAAGTCACCAGGGGAGGGCAGGTGTTTTTCGTCCACAACCGCGTGAAGACCCTGCCCGATATGAAGGCCTTCATCGCCCGGCTGTGCCCCGACATCGACATTGCTATGGCGCACGGACAGATGGATTCCAAGCAACTGGAAAAAACCCTGATGGATTTTATCGAACGGAAATACGACGTGCTGGTCTGCACCAACATCATCGAAACCGGACTCGACATCTCCAATGCCAACACCATGTTCATCAACAATGCCCACCACTTCGGGATGAGCGACCTCCATCAGTTGAGGGGCAGGGTGGGCCGCTCCAACCAGAAAGCCTTTTGTTATCTGCTTTGTCCACCGCTGTCGGTACTCACACCCGAAGCCCGCAAGCGACTCAAAGCCCTGGAAGAATTTTCGGATCTGGGCAGCGGCTTCAACATCGCCATGCGCGACCTCGACATCCGAGGAGCAGGCAGCCTGCTGGGCGCCGAACAAAGTGGTTTCATCGCCGACATTGGGTACGAAACCTATCAAAAAATTCTGGAAGAAGCCATTCAGGAATTGAAGGAAAAGGAGTTCAAAGACCTGTTTAAAGGAGAGTTGGAAAAGGAGCGGAAATACGTTCGCGACGTCACCATCGAGACCGACATAGAGATGCTCATCCCCGATCAATACATCTCCAACATCCAGGAGCGCCTTAACCTATATACGGAGCTGGACAACCTCAAAACAGAAGAAGAACTCCTCGAATTTGAAAAGAATCTGGAAGACCGTTTTGGTGCCATTCCGCCACAGGTGAAGGAATTATTTGACGGGTTGCGTCTGCGTTGGGTTTGCAAATCGATGGGTTTTGAAAGGTTGATTTTAAAGAGTCGGAAACTCCGCTGTTTTTTCATCTCCGATCCCCAATCGCCTTTTTATGAGACGGCCTTTTTTCAAAACATGGTGCAACACATCTCCCTTTTCGGGAAAGAGAATGGCTTTCATTTCAAAAAGACCAACCGGCATTTTATGCTTATCAAGGAAGGGGTGGCTGATTTGACGGCTTCGCGTAAGGAGCTGGAGGATTTGATGGCAGACATTGAGGCCAAGGGTATGGGAAAGTTGAGCGGAGCAAAGGCAAACCCTTGATTTTATTTCTTTTTTTCAGTATTCTCCAAGCACACGAAGTGCACTGGCCCTCATCAAGGCGACATATCTCCACTCGTTGGAAGATACAAGTAGTAAAAAGCCACAAACAGGGCGGCCAACAGCCCGGCCACCGCAAACCAGAACTTATTGGATTTGACCGCTTCCGACTTGCGTTCGAGCAACAGGTAGACGAGATAGGAGGCAAAGGCTATGTTTGTAAATAGAATGGCCAGCATAATGGTTGGTTTTGTTATTTCAAGGTTATAATATCTGATAGACCGTTTTTGGGAGGGAAACGTTGCATGGAGGCGGTCGACATTGCTTTGAGGGGGAGGCGGCTTACCGCCGAAAACTACCCAGATCAGTAGAAATGGAAAAATGGTCTGTCCCACCGGCAAAATGGTAGAACGCATGGCCATACTCGATCCGGAACCGGTTGATCTTCACGCCGATGCCGCCGCTGAACCCGCCCAGGCTACGAAAATTGTCGACGGCCAACTCTTTGCGACGCAGGTGGCTGTACCCCAGCCGGATGCGGAAATTTTCTTTTTTACCCAGCAAAAACTCTCCGCTGAAATTCAGATGCCTGAAAAAATTGTCGGTGATCTCCGACAGGCGGCTCCGCTCCTGGGGTTGATTGTCGCCCAGCAGAAATACGTCTTCCTCCGAGTTGGGATCGTCGTAGAGGATATTCCACCGGTGGAGATTATGGTAGGTGATCGTAATTCGAAAGGGGAGGTGGCGCAGCTTTTGCGAAATGCCCAACTGCATATCGAAGGGCAGCGATTCGCGGGTGTCGCCGTATTTGGTAAACTGAGCCCCTGCGTTTTTCAACACCAGGCCCATTGAAAACAGCCCGCTCGTATCCTGATAGTAAGCCCCCAGGTCGATGGCCATCCCCGTCGAGTTGTAAGTCTCCAACTGGGAGGAGATCACTTTGAGGTTGGCACCTACTGCCAGCTTTTCGTAGAGCTGTTTACCGGCGCCCAGCGTGAGGGCATATTCGTTTGCCCGAAAACTGCCAATGACCTGTCCTGTCTCGTCGGTCTCCTTAAATTCTCCATAGCTGAGATATTGAATGCCGACGTGGGTGCTGACCTCCCATTTTTTGAGATAATGGGCATAGCTGGCATACCCGTGCTGAATGTCGGCCAGGTACAACACGTGGTTGACCGACAACTGCTGGTGCATGGTCGGGTTGAGTACGGCGGGGTTTTGTTGTGCCAATGCCACATCGTCGTCTCTCACCGAAACAAGCGTTCCCGCCAGGGCTGTCACCCGGGCAGAAGGGGAGAGGTTGAGGAATTCGTAGACCTGGTCTCCACCATTGATCTGTCCATAGCTATAATCCCACAACAATAATACTACAAAAACTAAGTGTAACGATTTCTTCATTTTGAAAGTTTATTTATCTTCATCAACACAGTGACAGTTTGCCCCGGACTTGCTACGGGGGACTTCACTGACGTTCCGTCTTCAGGCGCGCCATAAAGGTAGCAGTCCCTTCCGACAGGCGAGCTGCATGGACAATCATCAGCAAATCAATCATCAGCAAATCAGCAAATCAATCATCAGCAAATCAGCAAATCAATCATCAGCAAATCAGCAAATCAATCATCAGCAAATCAGCAAATCACCCCTCCTTCTCCCAGGTAGTAAAACAAATACCTTTATCACAATTCATCTTCTTGACAAGGGTCCCTGTCTCGTCGTATAGTTTCAGCAAGCCGTGTTCATTGTCTCCTTCCAGGTATGCTCCTTCGGCTTTGAGGTTGCCGTTTTTATAATATTCGGTGAAAGGGCCGTTTTCTTCGTTGTTTTTAAAATGTAATTCCTCTTTGAGTTCGCCGGTTTCGTAATAGCCTTTCCAGAGGCCCTCAATTTGGTTGTCGACGTATTCCCCTTCGGCTTGGAGTTGTCCATTTTCATAAAAAGACTGGAAGGCACCTTTGAATTGCCCCATATCGTAGTTTTCGACGATCTGTACCTGCCCGTTAGGGTAATACAATTTGCGGGTGCCGTGCAAGGTATCGTTCTCGTAATGTGCCTCTTCGAATTTGCCGCCGTCTTTATACCACTTGGTGTAGAGCCCTTGTTTGCCAAAATTGTCGGTGCGGCGGGTGTAAGAGACCTTGCTGCCGTCTTCATCAACCGTTTCGATCAATTCGGTGGGGTTGCTGCAGGCCATCAGGTAACAGCACAAGGCCAGGAAAAGGTTGTTTTTTATGGTCATTGAGTTCATAACGTCATTTTTAGGTTTTGATTATTGGTTGCTAATGTAAAAAAGAAGGATGACAATGGGAAGACAATCTTATGGCCCTGTCTCTCCATCGGCCAGGCTCTCCCGCATCTCTTTCCGAAACCGCAACGTTTTAAAAAACAGCTCCACCTCCGGCATCCATACCTCAAAAGAAGGGGCAGAGGTGGGCCATCCCTTGGTCAGCGAATCCGTTAGCCCAGGGTCGATGCAATAGGCGGCGTTGCGCAGGATGCGCTTGAGGTGGGTGCCCATCCAAAAGCTGTTGCCCTGGCGGTTGATCCAATCTTTTACCTTTTTGATGAAAGTACGGGTCAGCGACTCACTCCATGTAGCAGTATTGTTGCGTGTCAGGAGGTAAAACGACGATTCTTCGTCGGGAAGGCCAATGCAATGCTGCAAAGCCGCAGGAGCTACCGCGTTGAAAACCGCCTCAGTAGCATTTTCGTAGAGCGCCCTGGGGTTGAAATCCGTCCAACGCTCCTGTCGGCGGTGGTCGATCCAGAACTGCAGCAAAGCAGTGGCCCACCCCTCGTCAGTATGTAAAGTGGCGGCCCGACTCAATGCTTCCAACAATAATCCCGCATATTCGCTTCGCGTAAAAATCGCAACCAGTTCGTCAGGTGTTTTTTCAAACCTGGCTTCCCATTTCGTGGGAGGAACCACCGCCATCATTTGAGCCAGGCGGCTGGCTTTGACCCCACCGCCCGCTATTTTTCCCGTCCATTGGCGGCGGGGGTCGAGGCCGTCGCGCAGCATAGCCTCCGTTATTTTTTCGGGCAGGATGACCATGGGTTTAATTTTTCCTTTCGGGGAGCCATTGATCCCAATCAGCGGTTCGAGGCGCTGCCAGATGCGCTCTTGCAGGGCTGATCCCGGTATTCTGCTGAGGAGAAAAGCGGCTTTGGTGCGCACTTCTTTTCGGCGGTCGTCGAGTGCTGGTTCCAGCAAGGGTTCATCATCGGAACATACAGTAGGTTCTAAGGCGGAGAGAAAAGCCGTCTTTTGTTTGTGGTCGAGCTGCGGCCAAATGCTTTGCAACAGCGAGATACTTTCTGGAATGTCCTGCTGACGCAAATGAAGCAAGGCGGCTAGTTGTTGAGGGAAAGCCGCTGTTGTCCAGTCGCTCATATCGGGTTCTGCAAATAGCGTCGACCATTCCGGATGCAGGCCGATCAGCCAGTGGGCCTGCGCGCCTAGTAGCGGACGGATCATGTCGATCTGTGAGGGTTGCTCTGTGGCCTGTTGAAGCATTTGCGGTAGCTGCTCCGGCGGCAAAAAGCGTTGATGCTGTCGGGCCAACGCTAAAAATTCCGGCAAAGCACGATCATAAGTGCCGTCGAGGATCTGTTGGAGATGCCGGGTGGCGGCAGGGGAGCAATACGATTGGTCACCATGATCGGGTGCCGTTGGGATGTCCCCATCCCAGGAGCCCGGTATATAGCCTGCCTTGCGTTGCGCCTGCATTTTTGCGGCAGCTTCAAGCAAGGCAACCGCCATATCGCCCTCCGTCGACACACCCAACGAATCCAGGGTTTGCCGCAAGGCCTCTGGCACCTCCACGCGGTCGGACCCCAGCAAAGCCACCCGTACCAACTCCTTCCAGTGCATATTGTTATTTTTTGCAAATATAAAGTAGCCAGCCAATTTATTGGCCAGGCTCCCGTAATTATCTTCACCCCCACCTACCGGTCGACAAGTTTATTGACCAGGCTCCCCCCTCCCCGCACATCATAGCCCCTATCTCCATCGTTATAACCCATATATGTCGCTCAGGATTCTACTTATATACCTGTTCTGGATGGTTTCCCTGACCAGTCACGGGCAACACCTACCCTGGTCTGACACCCGATCTGGCGATTTCCAAAGCCCCTTAGGCGGTCGCATCGGATTGCAAATCACCCTCGGCCAGCCCATCAACAGGGTGGGAATGGTCTTCAACTTATTCTATCAAAAAGACTGGATTCAGGTCAATTCCGAATGGCGGGGTCACTACAACTTCTCCGCCTACGGCCCCAAAGGCAAAAGCTGGGAAAGCCGCACCACCATCGGCCTCATCGCAGCCATTGGCGACAGCCTGAGCGGCGAAACCAATCCTTTTGTAGATGTATTGTTACACCAGACAAAGCGATCCTTTGCCCTGGGCTATGCTTACCGTTTCTACCACGACAATCGCCAAACCTCCCAGGGGAGCGGCTCTCTGGCCCTGCACTTCAAAAACTTCTATATCCTTACGGAAAACGATATGCTCGGCAGCACGGTGGGCAAAGACCGGTTTCGCACCGGTGCTTTTGCCTTCGGCTACCGCTACGACCGGTGGCTCTACGAACTGACCACCGTACTCTGGACCGGCCAAACCCGTGGAGAAAACACACAAACTTATCGGGGCGAGCAGGCCGGGAACTATCCCGCCCGCTGGGGCTATCGCGACATCTCAAAAGCCCTTTACGGTGATTGTTCCCACGGCGTTGTGGCAGGCCGGGTTCAGTACGCGCTCCCTTACGGGCAAATCGCTCAAGCAACCTTTGGTGTAGATGATGAGCGCATCCGAAATTTTGTGCAAAACAAGCTCATCCACGACATGTACTTCTTTCCATCCAAATGGACAACTGTCCGCAACCTGCACTTTCCCATGCTCGACTGCGAGGGCAACGCCTATTGTTATCGCGACGACCAGTCTGTACGCCCCCTGCGGTGGGTATATCAACTGGGGTTGAACGGGATGCGGTTTTATTAGGTGGGCATTGATCCAAAAAAAGGCCACCCTCATTCAGGAGGATGACCGATCTCAGTCGTCGAAAACTGGAATGTCGTTTTTTTTTGTGCTTTACCGCAGCCGATACCGCACCGGCAGGTTGTACTTCACCCGGACTGCTCTCCCCCTTTGCTTGCCCGGTATCCAGGTCGGCATATTTTTGACAACCCGTGCCGCTTCTTTGCCACAGCCTGCGCCGATGTCTTTGGCTATTTCTATATTGCTGATGCTGCCGTCTTTTTCGATGATGAATCGCACGATGACGACTCCTTCAACGCCGTTGTGACGGGCCGGAGCCGGATACCGGATGTTGTCATATATATAGGTCAGCAATTTTTTTTCGGCGCAGGCCTTCTTCTCCTCTTTGGTTCCTTCCATAGCTTCACATCCTTTGAACCGGGGCATCTCCTCCACGAAGATGAAGGGCAACTCTTGGACTTCCGGCTCCGGCGGCAATTCGACGACGGGTGGCTTTGTCGGCGTGACTACTGGTGGGGCAGGAGCTACAATGGGCTCATCTACCGGTGTGGCAATCTCGTCGGGAATAGGGGCGGGCTCGGGAGCGAACTCCGGTACCTCTTCGGCAATGATCTCCGTCGAGGGTTTTAGTACTGGCGGTGGTGGGGTTCTTTTTTTGTGTTGAACGGTGCGTTCGATCTCGATGACGGGCTCCATTTCGATTTCGACCATAGTCTCCGGTTGGGCAGGGCGGGGAGAGGCGGTCCAGTTGAAAGCGAGAATGACGACGCCCAGGGAACAAAGCATTCCGATATTGAAAAACGGTGCATACCATTTCCGTAATTGAGCAACATAAGGGTGGCGTTGGTTGATTTTAGACATGGTGTAAATGATTTAGTACCTTTCGGAAAATGCGGCTCTATTGGCCAAACATCCAAAAGCGTTGGTGAAACTAATTTTGGGTACAACCCCGACGACTGGAAAGGAGGACAGAGGAAAGCTTTCACACAACAAGATGTAAATCCATGTTTTTTTGGCGCAAGCCGTAGCATTTTTTTTTAAAACAAACTACTTTTGTCCTTGCGGTTTCGTTTTCCATTCCGCCTTTTGTGTGGGTTGGAATGTTGTTTGATGGCTGTGATTTTATTTCCAAAAGATTCATTCCCTTGATACATTTTTCCCGCTTTCAGTTGGCCAATGGACTTAGGGTGGTCGTTCACCAGGACCCCAGCACCCCGATGGCGGCCCTCAACGTTTTGTACAATGTAGGAGCCCGCGACGAGTCGCCCGACAAAACTGGCTTCGCCCACCTTTTTGAGCACCTTATGTTTGCCGGCTCCGCCAATGTGCCCGACTTCGACGAACAAATACAACTGGCCGGCGGCGAAAACAACGCCTACACCACCAACGACACCACCAATTTTTACAGCGTCGTGCCCGCTCAAAATCTGGAGCGCATTTTTTGGCTGGAGGCCGACCGGATGCAAAGCCTCAACATCAACGAGCAAGCACTCGACGTGCAGCGGAAAGTGGTGGTGGAAGAGTTCAAAGAGAGTTGCCTCAACCAACCCTACGGCGACGCCTGGCACCACATTGCCGAACTGGCTTATCAGGTACACCCTTACCGCTGGCCCGCCATCGGAAAAATTCCCAAACACATCGAAGAGGCTACCCTCGAAGACGTCCGCCATTTTTACCATACCTGGTACCGGCCCAATAATGCTGTGCTTTCGGTGGCAGGGAATGTCGATGTTGAACAGATAAAACGCTGGGCCGAAAAATGGTTTGGCGACATCCCCACCGGCAACGTCCCACAGCGTCTCCTGCCCACCGAACCGCCACAACTGGAAATCCACAAACGCTTCAGTTCTAACAAAGTGCCCGCAGATGCTCTGTTTCTGGCCTTCCATGTGCCTGGCCGCAAAGATCCCGACTACTACACCGTCGACCTGCTGTCCGACCTGCTTTGCAACGGCGGCTCTTCCCGCCTCTACCGCCGTCTGCTCAAAGAACAGCGGCTTTTCTCACAAATCGACGCCTACATTTCCGGAAGCCTCGACCCCGGATTGTTGCTCATAGAAGGACGCCCATCGGAAGAGGTTACCTTGGAAGCAGCGGAGGCAGCCATCTGGAATGAACTGGAACAGATCAGAGCCAACGGCCTCACCAAGGCCGAATTGCAAAAGTTGAAAAACAAAGCGGAGAGCACCTTGATCTATTCCGAGATCAGCGCTCTGAATAAGGCCCTTAACCTCGCTTTTTTCGAGATGTTGGGCGACGCCAACTGGATCAACCGGGAGGTTGACTATTACAACCGCATCACCTGCGAAGATATGCAGCGCGTGGCCGGGGAGGTGTTTGTGGAGGCCAATTGTTCGGAGGTGTATTACCGGGCGGGGTAAATTATAATTTGCGCATTTTTTTTAAAATTGCCCGGTCTTCTTTCCATTGGGTGTGTGAGCGTTCAAAGGCGCTATGCGTTTTTATGAGCCTGAGGGTATATGGCCTGCCTTTTTCGATGGTTTCCGTTTTAAGGTCAATGGTTACCCTGTTGATCGCGTTTTGCATTTCTTTGCGAAGGCTTTGGTTGGCGGTGTAGTCGAAGGTGCGCAGGGTAGGAGAGCGCAGGAAGGGGGTGAGCATTTCCCAGATTTTCTGGTTGCTCTTTGTTTTCGGTACGCTGCGCTTCCAGTTGGGGGGTGGCGAGGGCTCTTTT
This sequence comes from Saprospiraceae bacterium, assembly GCA_965222105.1. Taxonomy (GTDB): domain Bacteria; phylum Bacteroidota; class Bacteroidia; order Chitinophagales; family Saprospiraceae; genus CALGLS01. Next base: position 288,400 of record CBDCTQ010000074.1, read on the forward strand.
TCCGTTCGCGCTTCCAGGTCGGCGATGCAGGTTTCTAACAAGGTGTTTGTCAACGTTGTTTTGTTGGTTTTTTGCTCAAGCAAAACTTTGCATAACACTTTGTTGACGTAGTTGCGGGGCATTTTTCGCGTAAGCGCAGTTATCGTTTTATCTGTCCAGATTGTATCCTCCATATGCTGGCTGAAGTACAACAGTTTCTCCACAATGCCGGTTATGGCTTTTTGCTGATCGGAAACCTGGTCGGGATAATACGAATTTTCTTTGAGGAGGTGCAGCTTTATTTTAGTCAGGTAGGTAGGTGCCTGGCTGATGTGTTCGATTGCGAATATCCTGGACGGTTCCGGGCCATTCTCCAGCAGCCATTTCAGGAGGCCAAACAGGTGGTTGATCACCAAAGGATCAGAAGTGTTGCCAACCTGCTGGATGATCGGAGAAAACAGGTCTGGTGGAAATTGATTAATGAGGTCGGCCCACTGACGAATAAGAATATGCGGGAAGACGTCTATCAGAGTGCTGGCATGTTTGGTTACCACCGACTCGTCTTCCATTTTGGCAAGCACCCGGACAAGGGGAGTAAAGTTGGGGATTCTTTGATAACGATACTCATTTTTGTCGAAGTTGGTCAGTAACGACAGCAGTTCGTCGGCCTGCTGTGGTGATTGAAGTACGGGATCATCCCAATTGTCGACATAGTAGTTCAGCCAATCAAGCATTACCTCAGTGGATGCATTTTGCAAAAAATCCAAATGTAGTTTCTTGGGCCATAGAACCACGGCGCCATAATGATACCAATACTCCATGGTCATGCCTGCATTGCCAGTGTAGCCTTCCTCCTCCTGTTCTGTGGGGTCTCCTTCTTTGATCTCGATGTCTCTGATCAATTCCTCTTCGTCGATCATTAGGGTGCCCAGGCCGGGGATACCTTCTTCTCCCCAATGGTTTAATTCTGTGTATTCTTCGAATATTTCATCGCCCATGGTTCCCGGTTTGGGGTCACGGCCCCGGCCCCTGTATCCATAGTGATAATCGTAGTCTCCTTCCAGGTCACCCATTTGATAGCAGGTGGCCAGTGCCAGTGCGGCAAAATATCCGGCTTTGTCGGCTGCATCCAACAATATTTCAGCGCGAGGCCGGTCGTGGCTCTTAAGGTTGGCCATCGAAAAGTTGGAAGGGGTGTACTGGTGACCCAGCAATACCACTTTGGGCTCGTGCCAGGTAATCTTTTGAGGCCAGTGTTGCATGATGGAAGCGAGTTGTGCTGACTTTTGCCCGAGGTTATCCGCGCTGATGATTTTTTTACCAGCGGTCTGAATAAGATTGTACACCAGTACTACCCTATGGCCCGAAGTGACGGGTTTGAGTTCGTGATCGCAGTCGGCATAAAAAGCGGCAAAGGGAATTTTAAAATCAGAAGCGGCCAGAGAAAAATCGAATGTTTCTTCTTCGTCCTTATGCCGTACCACCAATTCACCGCCGCTGTGTTTGGTTGGCAATCCAACGACGAGCGTGCCAAACATTCCTTTTTCTTTTTCAGAATCTTTGTGGGGGAGAAAGAAGTCCCCTTTTTCGTAGATTAGTAATTTGTATAGCGATGCAGTGACTTTAGCCCGGCCAAGTCCAAGTCCCTTTTTTACGTTTTTCAGAATCTTTTTGAGCAGGTTGTCCCAGTTGTCGTCATGGAATACAATTTGGGAGGCGTCAATCTCCCAGGCGCTGCGTACCGTAGTGTCAGTAATGGTTTTACTGCCTTTGCCGAAAGGTGCCTTCCGGGCTGTCCGGATCAATGCTTTTAGTTGGAGATTGTTGAGTGGAAAGCTTAATGTGTCTACTTTGAGGACTTCAAGTGCCGGATGTGTGAATTTTTTAACTCCTGAACAGGCGAATGACCCCACACTTTCCACGGTATCGAGTAGGGTGAGCAATTCTTTTTCAATTTTTCCCATAGTCATAGTCTTGATTGGATTGTGATCATTATTGCAGCTGGCGTAAAGCAATCACAACCTGGCAATATCTTCAGCAGACAGGCCCGTTTCACGTGTGATGTGCTCGGTTGGCTGTCCTTGTTCTTTCATCATTTTGGCCAGCTTTAATTTCATGTCTTGTTCTCTTTTAAGGGCTTCTTCTTTTTGTCTCCGTTCTTCTTCTTTTTGCCTTCGTTCTTCTTCTTTTTGCCTTCGTTCTTCTTCTTTTTGCCTTCGTTCTTCTTCTTTTTGCCTTCGTTCTTCTTCTTTTTGCCTTCGTTCATTTTCAACTTGTTGTTTAATTTTTTTCATTTCAACTTCCTGAGCTGCCAGATAATCTTCTATTTCTTCTTCTGCTTCCAGTTTTTTTACCAGTTCTTTATCTGCCAGGGGTTTGTGCAGGTGTTTGGCGATGTCTTTAAATTCTTCGGGAACTTCTTCCAGATCCAGGATGTAGTTTTTGTCGCTGACCCATGCCTGATTGAAAAGGGTCATAAATTTCTCCAGCAATGTTTTTCGTTTTTCGGGAAGTCTCCGAACCTGTAAGGCATACACCTTGTGAGTAAGCAGCTCAACAAAATCACTTTCCACGAATATTTCTTTATTGGTAGACACATCAATGACTTTTCGATCTACCAAAGCGGCCATTACCGGAATGTCCGGCACATTGTAGCCCAGAATGTAAATGGCAATAATAGGGTATAGCACGTTTTCATTAGCTTTATTTTTTTTCTTTTTAACGTAAGTGTTGCCCAGGTACTGCCGAAATCGCACCAGATTGGTAGGGAGTTTTGATTTTTGCAACTCTATCGTCACTTTTTCCTTGTTGCCCTGGTGGTCGGCTATGATGGCTTTGAAGTCGAGTCGAAATAAGGTGAATTGACGGCTTTCATCGCTAACGATTATTTCCTGCTGAGCCAACTCCAGTTCGACCACTTCCTGTTCCAGAATGGTAGACAGCACCTTGCGCGCCAGTTTGTCGTTCGACATTAGGTATTTAAAAGCATGGTCGTACAGAGGGTTGGCTATCTTCACTGGTTGTATTTTGGTTTCAAAGTTACAGAATTCTGATGAAAATAGCTAAATCCCAATGTTCTGAATCAACTCGAAGGGGTTGGCACGATTGAGGTCGAGCTTCCAGGTGATCCTGGCACCGTAGTCTCCACCCGATCGTTGATCGTACAACGTTTTTAGGTTATTAGAATTGACGAGAGGGAAGTGAATGGAAAAGACATTTTGAAAATCCAGCATCAGACCGCCGCTCCACCAAAGTTGATCGTTGAAGTTGGCATCGGAAGCGATGGGGCGGTTATCATTGAAGTAGCCCAGATCGAAGTAAGGCTTCAATGGAATGTTAAATGGCAATGATTTCGGTAGGTCGGCTTTGACATTTATTGTAAAAATAAAAGCATTGCTTTGCCCATCCGAAAAGGCACTGCCAAAAGCGTTTTTCATGCCACCATCCTGTAGGTTGACCTGTTGAGACCATATGCCATTGATCTCGTTGCGGCCAAAGTGAAATTCGTCGTACTTGTAGTCGTTATATCCCTGATGGGTGAGCGCAAAGGAGCCACGAGAACTTCTTTCACTGACACTGCCTGAACTTCGTCGGGTATTTTTCAGAAAAGACCCTACGAAAAATCTAAAGTCGATATTTTTTTTGGAGGCATACGTGTAAGCGGTGTTCCATTCCAGTGATGCTTTCCAGTAGCTTTGATCCCGACTGAATGCGTCGGTGTATTGCTGATATTCTAATGCGATTTTGTAGTTGAATGGGTTGACGGCTTTTTTATTGGAACCAGCATAGGAAACTTCGTAAATCCGACTTTTTTCCAGCGGCTTTTTTCCAGAAAAGATCGTAAAATTTAGTGTGTCATTCATCATCGTTTCCTCATTGAATAAAATGGTATCAACGCGGAGAAATTCGCCAAATTCTTCCTCGATATACAAAAACCGGGCATTGACCTCATGTGTAAAAGCTTTGTTGTGTTTGGTGCCCAATTCAATATTCAATGAAGGAACCAGCCGCCAGTAGTGCGTGTAGTAGTTCCCCCGGCCGACATAGTTGTTGTTAAATTTTTTGACGCCCAGATCCAGGGTGATCCGTCGCAAAGCATCGGCTTCCGGGTAGAGGTGGTATTTGACATTGCCAATGCCATTGATCTCCTTTCGGGAAAAAGAGTAAAGCGGCGCAAAAGAGAATTCAAACGGCTTTTCCGGAAGCGTAATGTTGTAAAGCCCCAGACCGAGCATGAATTCGTCGTACACATTGTAAGCCGACAACGGTACCCAAAACAACCGGGTACGGTCGGGGTTTTCGATGCCGGTCAGAAATTTTAGCGAAAGCGGCGGCATTTTTTTGAACAATCCACTGGTGCGAATTTTATTGTTTTTGCGAAAAACATCGAGGGTGAGTTTTTCGCGGTCGATCACCAATTCGTCATAATCTCCTTTCGGAAAATCCAATTGCTTTTTGCCCGGAAAGCCATCGTACCATTGTGTGTGTACCACCTCTCCGTTTTTGAGGGCCGACACGGGAAAGGGCGTGTTGAGCTGACCTTTGTTTTTGACACTCAGTTGGAGGTTGTTTTCGTTTTCTTTCAGTTTTGCGAAGGCGTAATCCGTCTTGTCATTGGAGCCGATGAGGCCATCGAAAAACCAGTCGATATTTTTATCGGTGCGCGCTTCTACAAACAACCGGAAGTCCTCCGGCTGTGGATGTTTGAACTTCCACTCCTGATAAAAAGCCTGCATGATGGCGTCAAATTGGGGAGTGCCCAGGTACTTTTCCAGCCACTTGAAGCAGACGGCCGGCTTTTCGTAGCCGCCCAGAAAATAATTGATCAGACCGAATTCTTCCGAGTGCGTTTCAGGAGCCTGGTCGAGGTTGCGGCGGGCCTGATACAGATAGGCCAGTTCGAGCAAAGTCATATCGGAGCCCTTCATCACAAAGTCGGGCAAAAACTGGGCGTTGCTGCCGCGGTAGTATTGCTCGGTATACCGGTGGTCGTAGTACGAGTTGATGCCTTCGTCGAGCCAGGGATGTTCGCGTTCGTCGAAGGCCAGGATGCCGTAAAACCAATTGTGGCCCACCTCGTGGGTGATCACCTCGTCGAGCGATTGCGCGTTGCCCATCAGGCCGATCACCGTGATCATCGGATATTCCATGCCCCCTCCCGCACTCAGGGCCGACTGAAGGGCTGTGGCCTGCGGATAGGGGTACTCGCCCACATGTTTGGAGTAAAACTCCACCGACCGGTCGACGTAAAAAATGCCCTTGCGCCACAACCAGGCCTCAGCATTGTTGAACATGGCCCAGGTATCCACCTTTTTGCCGGAAGGCAGGATCACCTCGCTGTTTTGTACGTAAAACCGCTTGTCGGCAAACCAGGCGAAATCGTGAACATTCTCTGCGGTATAGTGCAGGGTTTTGACGGTTGGGCTCGACGGAGGGAAGGTGTCTTTCATGGCTTTGAGGGCGTCGTCATCCAGTTCGGCCAGGAGGCGTTTGGTTTCGGCTACACGTTGTTGTAAAAACTGCTTTTCCGACTCGTTTTGCAGCTCTCCTGTGGCTCCCACTACATAATTTTTCGGCAAGGTGATCTTCACATCGAAGTGGCCGAATTCGGAGTAAAACTCTCCCATGTCGACGTAGGGCATCGGGTGCCAGCCGTCTTTGTCGTACACGGCGGGTTTGGGGTACCACTGGGTCATCTGGTACGATTGGCCCACATGGCCCAACCTGGAAAAGGAGGCGGGTATTTTAAGGTTTAGCGGGGTGGTGATGGTAAGGCGTTCGCCGCTTTTCAAGGGGACGGGCAGAGATAAAATGGCGATGTCGGGGTGTTTGGGGTGATAGCTCCAATTGGTAGTGACGCCATTAATTTTGAAATCGAGTGCGCGGTACCTGCCCAATTGTTTATCTTTGGCGAAAAAGAACTTGCTGCTACCCTGATTGATTTTTTGTTTGGCGAAAGCCGTCGACCGGTTTTTAAAGGCATTGGCCCAGAGGTGGATATATATTTCGTCGAGTTCATCGGGCGAATGGTTGATGTATTCCATTTCGATTTGTCCATCGAGGGTGTGGGTCGTGTCATTTAGTGTGACGTCGATTTTGTAGTTGACCTCTTGCTGAAAATAGGCCTCTTGGGCTGAGATCAGATTTGCGGAAAGCAGGAACAAGCAGATGAGAAATTTATACATGGTGAGGTGATTTGCTGCAAAGTTAATGGTTAAAAACAATTACTAAAACCCCGTTGTATGCGTATTGTTACATTGTTGTCCGTCTTTTTCCTTTTTTTGTTGGGGTGTACCCCCAAAATGGAAGAAAAGGTGATGGCGCCCCCGGCATCTGTTCCGGTGCAAACGAACCCCAAAGACAGTTTCCCCCATACCTGGGTCGGCAAATGGACCGGCGAACTGGAAATATGGAAGGGCAGCGGTAAGGTGCAGGCCATCCCAATGACGATGGAGATCGAACCTGTCGGAAATACAGGCGAATTTCATTGGAAAACAACATTTGGCGACAAAACCGAGACCACCAAACCCTACCTGCTGAAAACCACCGATGAGACGAACGGTTTATACGTGATCGACGAACAAAACTCCATCGTTATTGAATCTTATTTGTTCGACAACAAACTGGTAAGTTGGTACATCGTAGCAGAAAACCTGATACTGGCCTCTTTCGAGAAAAGGGGAGAATTGGTGGTTTTTGAAATACTGGCCGGATCGGAAAAACCAGTGAGTACTACCGGCGGCCAAAAAATAGACGAAGAAGATATCCCCGAAGTAAAAACCCTCCCTTTTAGCGTGATGCAAAGAGCCATTCTGAGCCGGGAAAATACAAAAAAACCCTAAAACCGGCTTTGTGCAGCTCTGTGCCTCCGAGTCTTTGTGGTGGCAAGACCTACCCACAAAAAAATACCTTACCGGAGCGAATCCGGCAAGGCAACAAGACTATGGACACCCTATGACTGTTCTCGTTAAAGAACCTAAACCCATAGATTCTTGATTTGCGATCACCTAAGTGATCTTAACAAAGATCGCAAGTTTTTTTCTGTTTTAATAAAAAACCGGAGGGTAATACACGGCTAAGTACATATGTTTGCCAATATCAATGGAATACATATGGGAGATTTTAACCCAGCCAAACAGTCTAACCAGCCCTCTTACTTACTTTGAGGCAGGGGTGACCTTTTCTTTTCCCATGCCCAGGCGGTGCTCATAATGTCATCCATGTTGCGGGAGGGCTTCCATCCGAGACGGGTGGCGGCCTTGTCGTTGTTGGCGTAGATGGCAACCACGTCGCCGACGCGTCGTCCTCCCACTTTGTAGTTGAGGGGCAGGCCGGTTACTTTTTCGAAAGCATGGATGGCCTCAAACACGGTGGCGCCTTCTCCCAGGCCGAGGTTGAAAATTTCACAATTGGATTCATTCCGTTTTTCGAGCAGGTATTGCAGGGCTTTGGTGTGGGCATTGGCCAGGTCCATGACGTGGATGTAGTCGCGGATGCAACTTCCGTCGCGGGTGTCGTAGTCAGAGCCAAAAACGGTGAGTTGGTCTCTTTTGCCGATGGCCGTTTCGGTTATGACGGGTATGAGGTTGAGGGCGGGATTGATGGGTGATTCGCCAATCTCACCCGATTCGTGGGCACCGGCCGGGTTGAAGTAGCGCAGCAAAATGGTCTGAAATGCCTTATTGGGGATACAAAAGTCGCGGAGGATGTCTTCCCCCATTTGCTTGGTGCGTGCATAGGGACTTTCGGCGGGCTCGGTGGGCGTTTCTTCTGTGACGGGGAGGGCCCTGGCGTTGCCATATACGGAGCAGGAGGAGGAGAAAATGAAGTGGTTGATGCCAAATTCTTTGCAGCAGGCCAATAAATTCAGCAGGCTGTTGATATTATTGTGATAATACATCCAGGGTTGATGGACCGATTCGCCGACCGCCTTCAACGCAGCAAAGTGAACGATGCCTGCCAGGTCGGGGTTTTCCTCAAAAATAAGACGGGTTTCTGCCGCATCACATAGGTCGGTATGGTAGTTTTTGACAGACCTTCCGGTGATGGCCTCGATGCCTTCCAGAGGTTCAGCATTAGAGTTGATGTGGTTGTCGGCAGAGATTACCTCGAAGCCGTTATCGATCAGATCGACGATGGTGTGGCTGCCGATGTATCCGCAACCGCCGGTGACTAGAACTTTTTTCATAGACAGAAATGATTTTATACTTTTGTGGCATCGGGCAACACAAAGATATGCTTTTTGAGTATGTTTTAATTTACCTTCTGACAACATTTGTCCTTACGGAAAATCATCGTACTATGTTTGCATAATATTAATCTGGATGAACACTCCCTTTTTGATTAAAAACCTCCTTCCCATAGCCACCAAAGCCGGTGCCGCCATCCTCGACATCTATCAGTCGGCCGCCGATTTTGAAGTAACTACTAAAAACAACCACTCTCCTCTCACTCAAGCTGACCAGGCAGCTAATCAGATCATTTGCCAGGAGCTGGAAAAACTGCAACCGGATATTCCCATAATTTCCGAAGAAAACAAGCAGGTTCCCTACGAGGTGCGCAAAAACTATAACGACTTCTGGCTGGTCGACCCACTCGACGGCACCAAAGAGTTCATCAACCGCAATGGAGAATTTACCGTCAACATCGCCTTGATCCGGGATCACCAACCGATACTGGGCGTCGTCTATGCGCCCGTGCTCGACCATTTGTATTGGGCGGCCCGGGAGGCAGGAGCCTGGTTGGTCCAGTCGAAGAAACAACAGCGATTGCAAACCACTCCTTTCCAACTGACTGACAGGGGCCTCACAGTTGTTTGCTCCCGCTCCCATCTGAACGACCACACCCAGCAATATATAGCCGACCTTCAGCAACCCCAAATGGTGTCAGTAGGCAGTTCCCTCAAATTTCTCCTCCTGGCCAAGGGGGAGGCACAGCTCTATCCGCGGCTTGCCCCTACTATGGAGTGGGGACACAGCCGCAGCCCAGATCATCGTCGAAGAAGCAGGCGGTAAAGTAACCGACCACCAAACCGGACAACCACTGAGATACAACAAAGAAAGCCTCGTCAACCCTTTTTTTGTGGCAAGTAGCTGGGCGAACGGGTAAGGAGTCGGGGATGGGGTTCAAATAACTGAATCATTTTCTCTCCTCCCCAACCTGTTTAGGTGGAAAACAAATCACTGACACAGCTTTTGAGCTTTTTCGGTATTCACTGTTTTCCAGGCGGAGTTTTTTTTTACAGAGGATTCTACTTCCGTTCCGCCAGTAGTTTGCAAAAGTCTTTGGCGAAATAAGTGAGGATCACGTCGGCACCGGCACGTCGGATGCTCAGTAGGGTTTCCGGCATAGCCTTTTGGTAATCGAGCCAGCCATTGCGGCAGGCGGCGCTGAGCATGGCGCATTCTCCGCTGACGTGGTAGGCGGCAATGGGTTGGGCAAAATTTTCTTTCAAAAGGTGGATGACGTCGAGGTAGTGGAGAGCCGGTTTGACCATCAGGAAATCAGCCCCTTCGCTGGCGTCGAGATCGGCTTCGAGGAGGGCTTCCAGTTTGTTGGCGGGATCCATTTGGTAGGTTTTTTTATCGGGTGGGATGTCGGGGTCTGACTTGGGGGCGCTGTCGAGGGCATCGCGGAAGGGGCCGTAGAAAGCACTGGCGTATTTGGCGGTGTAGGCCATGATACCCGTTTCTGTAAAACCATTGTTGTCGAGGGCTTGTCGGATGTAACCAATGCGGCCGTCCATCATATCGGAGGGACCGAGGATGTCGAAGCCTGCCTCGGCCTGGGCCAGAGCCATTTGGGCCAGTATGGGCAGGGTCTCGTCGTTGAGGATGCGGCCTTGGGCTACCAGCCCGTCGTGGCCGTCGGAGCTGTATGGGTCCATGGCCACGTCGCTGATCAGGCAAATATCCGGGAATCGCTTCTTGATCTTTTTGGCGGCTTTGAGGTAGAAATTGTCTTTGTGGTAACTGTACGTGGCCGTCCTGTCTTTGTATTGATCGGCTATGCCGGGGAAGAGGATAAAGTTGGTCAATCCCAGCTTTTGGCAGCGACCGATTTCCGCGCAACAGCCGGTCGATCGACCAGCGGTAGTTGCCGGGAAGCGATGGAATTTCATCGGCAATATTTTTGCCTTCGACGATGAATAGCGGGATACACCAGGTGGTTGGCGGTCAGGTGGGTTTGGCGAACCATACCTCGTATGGCGGCAGTGCGGCGGTTTCTTCTTGGACGTGTGTTCAATGTTATCCTTGGATTGAATGATGGGTGCAACAATTATTTGTGATATTCTTTACGTGGATTTTCCGGCACCGGATCGTGGCCATGCGGCCCCCAGGGGTGGCATTTGAGTATGCGCCGGATGCCCAACCAAAGACCCTTCAAGACGCCCCATTCCTGAATGGCTCCCACCATGTATTGGGAGCAGGTGGGCTGGAAACGGCACTTCGGGCCGAGCAGTGGCGAAATGGCTCCCTGGTAAAACCGGATGGGGAGGATGACCAGCTTTTTTAGAAATTCATTCACGTAAATGCGTTGTTGAATTAGTTAAACGAAAGCGTCTCCTCACTCTTCCCTTTTTCAAAAAGGAAGTAGGCTTGCTGATGTCCCGGAGTCATGACGCTGACAATGTTTTTCTGATCGTCGAAAAGTTCCATCAGCAGATCGTAGGTTACTGTTAAGTTGGTCAGTTGGTCGATGTTGGTAAATTCGAGGTAACACCAGGCGGCCTGCAAGTCTTCGGAGGGTTCTTTTCCCACAAAGGTGAAATTGGCCGGTTGGTCATTGACCTGCAGCACGAGTCGCTCTTCGAGGTATTTGACCAGGTGTTCATCTGCTTTTTTGTCTTCCTTTTCGGTGCAGATGAACAGCTTGTCGGCGCCTTCTTTGCGGAGCGCTTCCTCCAGGTCGTCGATGAAAATGTGTAGGGTTACCTGAAGTGCTTTATCTTCCTGGCTGTATTCGATCTGGCATTTGCTCATGTGGAAGTCATGTGCGGTTGCGGATATATTTTCCGAAAGGGGAAATAAACAAAGCAATACCATATGAAGTAACCACATAAAAGTTCAAATTTTAATCTCCTTCAAAGTTGCTCCAAAATCAGGATAATTGCAATACCCGCAGCGGCTCCGGAGACGAATAAATTCCATTCGCGCTGACGGATTTTCAATAGGTTTAACGCCAGGTAAGCCATCACCAGTATAATGGCAACAATAATCAACTGCCCCAGTTCAACGCCGATGTTGAACGCAAGCAATTGTTGAACAAACGAGCCTTCTTCTCCCGGCATCAGCATCGATTTGAGGGTGTTTGAAAACCCCATGCCGTGGATGAATCCAAACCCCAGCGCCAACCAGTAGTTGGCCTGTATTTTTTTGGTGGAAACGATGGGATTGCCAACCACATTGTAGATGGCTGCCGCTAAAATAGTGACCGGTATCAACAATTCGATGATCTCCTTCCTGAAGGTGATGACATCAGTGGCCGCCAAGGCAAGCGTGATCGAATGTCCAATAGTGAACGCCGTGACCAGGATCAGTACCTGCCGCCATTGCGATAAGCGATAAATGGCGCACAAGGCAATGAGAAAGGCGATGTGGTCTTTGGCATCCATGTCGAGGATGTGGCCGAAGCCGAAATTCAAATAAAATTGGAATCCCCCCATAATGGTACAAAGGTAACACTTAACGTGAAATTAGGTTGGGCACCTTTCGGCAAACGTCTGATTGTAAACGACTTTCGTCTAAATCTGATAGAATGCAGCCTCTCATCCAGTTAAGCCAACCAAAGGTTTTCTCCTTCATAATTTGTGTATATTTGTCCATATGAAAAAACTGCCGATCAGCATTCAGACATTTGAGAACGTCATTTCGGGCGATATGATCTACGTGGATAAAACGGCCCATCTCTGGGAGTTGATTCGCAAAGGCAAATATTACTTCCTGGCCCGTCCCCGTCGGTTCGGCAAATCGATGATCCTCACCACGCTGAAATCGTATTTTGAAGGGAAGAAAGAGTTGTTCGAGGGGCTCCATATCTATGAAAAAGAAAAAGAATGGAAACCACATCCGGTGGTGCATATCGACTACTCGTTGGTGGAGTATAAAAAGAGCCGGGATATTTTTGAACAATCGCTGCGGGGGCACCTTCGAAGAATAGCCGGACATTTTGATCTCACACTTAATGAGGAGGTAATTGGTAACGCTTTTACAGAGCTCATCGAAAAATTGTACAAAAAACACGGCCCGGTAGTGGTACTGGTAGACGAATACGACAAAGCCATGGTTGACACCCTGACCAATGAAGAACGGTTTGAAGAAAACCGCGAAGTATTGCGTGGCCTCTACGGCGCGATGAAGGGCCTGGATCAGTATTTCCGTTTTGTGATGTTGACCGGTGTGAGCCGTTTTGCCAAGGTAAATGTCTTTTCGGGGATGAACAACCTGGAAGACATATCCGAAAACCAGGCATTTGCCACCGTTACTGGTTTCACCCAACAAGAGCTGGAAGACAATTTTGGCGAATGGATCGAAAAACTAAACAGCCACACCTTTCAAATGCCGCCGGAGGAACTAATGGGCCACATCAAATTCTGGTACAACGGCTTTTCGTTCGATGGGGTAGAAAAACTGTACAATCCTTTTTCCGTCCTCAGTTTGTTTTCCAACCTCGATTTTGGCAACTACTGGTTCTCCACCGGAACCCCTACTTTCCTGATCGACCTGATCAAGCAACAAAAACAACTGCCGGAAACATTTGAAAACCTGAAGGTAAACGACCTGACCGGCAGCTCCAACCAGATAAAAAACCTGCCGCTGATCCCGTTGTTGTACCAAACGGGTTATCTGACCATCAGCAAAGTGGAGCGCGAAGGTGTACGGAAATATTTCTTTCTCGACTACCCCAACGAGGAGGTACGCCATTCTTTTCTGACTTTTGTAGCGGCGGCCTTCGTGGGGAAGGATTTCGAAATACAGCCTCATGGCATCGAACTTCGGCATGCCCTGAGAGATGAAAAATACGACGAATTTCTACAATATCTGCGTGGAGTCCTTGCCGACATCCCCGCCCGGCTCCACATCCCCAAAGAGGCTTACTACCACTCCCTGATTTACATGATGCTGCGGCTAACGGGCGTGCAGATATTGTTGGAAAAAGAAACGGATAAGGGGCGCATCGACGCCGTACTGGAATTTCCGGACAAGGTGTACATCATCGAGTTCAAATTCAATAAGGGCAGTCGGGTCAAGCGGGTCAAGACCTTGTCGCTTCAAGCCCTCAAACAGATCAAATCGAAAAAGTATTACGAACCCTATCTCCCTTCCGGGAAAAGAATACTCCTATTCGGGATCGGCTATCTGGACAAGATGCTGGACGGGCGCGTGGAGGTCGTCCAATAGCCAATACACGATCCCTTCTCCAAAGAGTTTTTGCCTATATTTGTCATTATGAAAAAACTGCCGATCAGCATTCAGACGTTTGAGAAAGTTCGGAAAGCGGGCAACATTTACGTGGATAAGACGCGATTTATTCATCAATTGGTTTCAAAAGGAACCTATTACTTCCTGGCCCGCCCCCGTCGGTTCGGCAAATCGATGATCCTCACCACGCTGAAATCGTATTTTGAAGGGAAGAAAGAGTTGTTCGAAGGGCTCTACATCTATGAAAAAGAAAAAGAATGGAAACCGCATCCGGTGGTGCATATCGACTACTCGTTGGTGGAGTATAAAAAGAACAGAAGCATTTTTGAAGAGTCGTTGCTTCTGCATTTAAAGGACAGTGCTGCCTTATATCAACTAAAATTAACCCAAAAGATAGTAGCGAATGCTTTTACAGAATTGGTAAAGAAACTACACAACAAGCACGGCCCGGTAGTGGTGCTGGTAGACGAATACGACAAAGCCATGGTTGACACCCTGACCAATGAAGAACGGTTTGAAGAAAACCGCGAAGTATTGCGTGGCCTCTACGGCGCGATGAAGGGCCTGGATCAGTATTTCCGTTTTGTGATGTTGACCGGTGTGAGCCGTTTTGCCAAGGTAAATGTCTTTTCGGGGATGAACAACCTGGAAGACATATCCGAAAACCAGGCATTTGCCACCGTTACTGGTTTCACCCAACAAGAGCTGGAAGACAATTTTGGCGAATGGATCGAAAAACTAAACAGCCACACCTTTCAAATGCCGCCGGAGGAACTAATGGGCCACATCAAATTCTGGTACAACGGCTTTTCATTCGATGGGGTAGAAAAACTGTACAATCCTTTTTCCGTCCTCAGTTTGTTTTCCAACCTCGATTTTGGCAACTACTGGTTCTCCACCGGAACCCCTACTTTCCTGATCGACCTGATCAAGCAACAAAAACAACTGCCGGAAACATTTGAAAACCTGAAGGTAAACGACCTGACCGGCAGCTCCAACCAGATAAAAAACCTGCCGCTGATCCCGTTGTTGTACCAAACGGGTTATCTGACCATCAGCAAAGTAGAGCGCGAAGGTGTACGGAAATATTTCTTTCTCGACTACCCCAACGAGGAGGTACGCCATTCTTTTCTGACTTTTGTAGCGGCGGCCTTCGTGGGGAAGGATGAATTCGAAATACAGCCTCATGGCATCGAACTTCGGCATGCCCTGAGAGATGAAAAATACGACGAATTTCTACAATATCTGCGTGGAGTCCTTGCCGACATCCCCGCCCGGCTCCACATCCCCAAAGAGGCCTACTACCACTACCTGATTTACATGATGCTGCGGCTAACGGGCGTGCAGGTATTGTTGGAAAAAGAAACGGATAAGGGGCGCATCGACGCCGTACTGGAATTTCCCGACAAGGTGTACATCATCGAGTTCAAGTTCAACAAGAGCAGCCGGGTTAAACGGGTCAAGACCTTGTCGCTTCAAGCCCTCAAACAGATCAAATCGAAAAAGTATTACGAACCCTATCTCCCTTCCGGGAAAAAAATACTCCTATTCGGGATCGGCTATCTGGACAAGATGCTGGACGGGCGCGTGGAGGTCGTCCAATAGCCAATACACGATCCCTTCTCCAAAGAGTTTTTGCCTATATTTGTCATTATGAAAAAACTGCCGATCAGCATTCAGACGTTTGAGAAAGTTCGGAAAGCGGGCAACATTTACGTGGATAAGACGCGATTTATTCATCAATTGGTTTCAAAAGGAACCTATTACTTCCTGGCCCGCCCCCGTCGGTTCGGCAAATCGATGATCCTCACCACGCTGAAATCGTATTTTGAAGGGAAGAAAGAGTTGTTCAAGGGGCTCTATATCTATGAAAAAGAAAAAGAATGGAAACCGCATCCGGTGGTGCATATCGACTATTCGTTGGTGGAGTATAAAAAGAGCCGTGATATTTTTGAGCAATCGCTGCGGGGGCACCTTCGAAGAATAGCCGGACATTTTGATCTTACACTCAATGAGGAGGTAATTGGTAACGCTTTTACAGAACTCATCGAAAAATTGTACAAAAAACACGGCCCCGTGGTGGTACTGGTAGACGAATACGACAAAGCCATGGTCGACACCCTGACCAATGAAGAACGGTTTGAGGAAAACCGCGAAGTGTTGCGTGGCCTCTACGGCGCGATGAAGGGCCTGGATCAGTATTTCCGTTTTGTGATGTTGACCGGTGTGAGCCGTTTTGCCAAGGTAAATGTCTTTTCGGGGATGAACAACCTTAAAGACATCTCCATGTCGGAACAATTCGCTACAATAGCTGGCTTCACTCAGGAGGATTTGGAAAATTATTTTGGAGAATGGCTTGAGTCGGTTCGCCAGAAATTCAAAACTACGCTTCCGGTATTGATGGCTTCTGTACAAAAAAAATACAATGGTTTTTCCTGGGACGGAGAGACCAAGCTGTACAACCCCTTTTCGATACTCAACTTTTTAATGGACAGAGAATTTGGCAACTACTGGTTCTCAAGCGGAACGCCCACCTTCCTCATTGACCTTATTAAAGAACAAAAACAACTGCCGGAACTGTTGGAAGGCATCAAAACGACCGATCTGGAAGGCAGCACTTCTCAGATAAAAAATCTTCCGCTGATTCCCATTTTGTTTCAGACGGGGTATTTGACCATTGAAAAAATAGAATACGAGGGTTTTGACCGGCGGTTTTACCTCAACTATCCCAACGAAGAAGTACGCGAATCGTTTGTCAGACATATAGCGGCTGCTTTTGTGGGTAAAGATGAATTCGAACTCCAACCCGAAGCACTTGCCCTTCGGGATGCATTACGCGAAGAGCGCCCCAACGACTTTATTCGTCGGCTGCAGAGTTTTCTTGCCGACATCCCCGCCCGGCTCCACATCCCCAAAGAAGCCTACTACCACTCCCTGATTTATATGATGCTGCGGCTCACCGGCGTGCAGATATTGTTGGAAAAAGAAACGGATAAGGGGCGCATCGACGCCGTACTGGAATTTCCCGACAAGGTGTACATCATCGAATCCAAGTTCAACAAGGGCAGCCGGGTCAAGCGGGTCAAGACCTTATCGCGTCAAGCCCTCGAACAGATTGAGAAAATGAAATACTACGAACCCTATCTGGCTTCCGACAAGAAGGTGTTGCTCTTCGGCATCGGTTATTTGAATAAGGTTCTGGATGGGCGGGTGAAGGAAAAGTGATCTACGCAAAAATATCTCCCAGCATTATTTTTTTTTCAGCCGGTTTAGTCCAGCTTTGGCTTGTTGATGGAGGCCGTTGCGGTATTGGTCGGGGTGTATGCTGAGGCATTGCTTGTAATGGGTTCGAGCCAGTTGGTATTCTTGTTGCAACTCATGTATCCTGGCGGTTTGGAGAGCGGCGTTGCAGGCATAAAACCAGGGTTGGTCTTTTCCTTCGTTAATGGTCGTTTGATAGTACCGGATGGCTTCGGGGTAGCGGTGGAGGCGGTGAGTGAGGCGTCCGAGCCGATAGTACCATTCCAATTGATCTTTTAAGGTGTCAAAATGGGTCGCCTTTTTTTGTTGAAGCAGCTCATATCCCTTTTGGTAATACCCACCGTCGAACAACAATCGCGCTTTCAGCAAATCGGGATGTGGTATCCTCCGGCTTTTTGCTTCCCGCAAGGCATTTTTATCGCCTTCTACCATTGCGTGTCCGTATTGTTGGCAATTGGTCATGTGTTTTTTATATCCATCTACATTGTTTTGCAAAAGCTGATGCCAGGCCAGTTTTTGATAGGCTTCTTTGATGTAGTTTTGGCCTTTGAAATTGCGAACATATCGAAGCAGGTAGACATCGGCATCTGGATCGAGTCGGCGTAGTTTGGCCAGCCCCAGCGTATAGTCGAGGTAGTGGAACGGATGGTATTCGCTGCCTTTGGGGCGGTTTTCGAGCAGGCGGATGGCCTCTGCATTGCGGCCGGTGCGCATGGCCAGGTTGGCTAGGGCAAAGCAGGCCAATGGGTTGTTGGTGGGGTCGAGCTGTCCAGAGCGGATGACCTCCCAGGCAGCGGCGCTGTCGTTGTTGAGGTGCAGCATCAAAAAGGCGTATAAGACCACGGCTTCCTGACCGAATATAAAATCGTCGTTGCGGCGGGCATAGTCGATGACCTCTTCCAGCTCGCGCCGCCCCTGGTCGATGGTGCCCTCCATGCCACTGAGCAGTTTGACTCCCCAGCGGTATTGGTCGGGCACGGTACCGATCATGGCGTGCATGATGGCGAGGCTTTTCTGGTTGGCCACAAAATCGGGGAACCGGCGCTGGTTTTTTTCTAACAATTTGTACGCGGATTTGATTTCCAACAGGGCTGTGAAGTATTCTTCAAATTTGAGGCGGGCCAGTGCCCATTGCAATTTGACCTCAGCTTGCGCAAAAAGGTAGTAGGGGGAGGCACTGTCGCCCGACTTCAATTTCTGGATACGGGCAGCTTTGTTTTTTTCGAGCCGCTGGAATTCCTCCTTGTCTTCATTTATGAAAATGGTAAAAAAGTCGATGTAATTTTCGAGGTGGTAGGCGGTCAGGTTGTGTGGATCGTTTTGTTGGAGAAGAGCTATTTGTTGGCGGGCTTCGTCCAGCCGGAGGCTGGTAGCCAAATCGTAAGCTCTTCGTGCTTCAGCAGTAAAAGCGAAATGGCCACTGGCATACAGGCCGACGGACAATAAAAAAAAGGAGAAGAGCAGCGTTATTTTTTGTAACGGCATATCATTGGCGGGAGACAGGTGAGTATGATTAGGTATATCCTTTAGGGCAAACCGTATACCAAAGACGGCGTTCATAAAACCGGTATTCGATTTAGCGATTGTGGCCGGAGGCCACTGGTCACATTGTGCCTTTTATCTAAGCCGTCTTCTTACGCGATGTGCGTCGTTTTTTCTTCGGCTCTTCCACTACTGGGCGTTCGATTCCGGCGATCATATCGTCGACCAATACGCGGCCACAATGTTCGCAAGCGATGATCTTTTTCTTCAGGGATATTTCCAGTTGGACCTGTGGCGGTATTTTGTTAAAGCAGCCACCGCAGGCATTTCTTTCGATGGTGACGACGGCCAGCCCGTTGCGATAGGCTTTTCGTATTTTGGAGTAAGCCTTGAGTAACCTATCGTCGATGGCTTTTTGGGCTTTATCAGATTTTTTGCGGAGTTTTTCTTCCTCTTTAACGGTTTTTTCTATGATCTCCTGGAGTTCGACTTTTTTGGTTTTCAGGTCTTCTTCCTTTTGGGTCAACCGTTCTTGCGCTATATTGCGGGTCTCCATTTTGCCGCCGAGCTGGGCTTGGGCTTCTTTGATCTTTTTTTCGGAGAGTTGTATTTCGAGGCGCTGCAATTCCAATTCTTTGGAGAGGGCTTCGTATTCGCGGTTGTTTTTTACATTGTCCATTTGTTTTTGGTAGCGGTTTATCAACTCATTGGCTTCGAGGATGTTGTTTTTGTGTCGGGATACGCCGTCGTTGATGTCATTGATGACGGCGGTTAATTTATTCACCCTTGTCTGGAGGCCCCCAATTTCGTCTTCGAGGTCATCGACTTCCATAGGCAACTCTCCTTTCAGGATGGCGATCTCGTCTATTTCTGAGTCGACGGTTTGCAATTCGTAGAGTTGTTTGAGTTTTTCTTCGACGGTGAGTTCCGTTTTATTTGTTGCCATAAAACTGTGTTTTTTACTACTTTAAGGAGCGCTTAGTTGATAACGTCCTGATGGTCAGCCTGTTATGTTAAGTACCGCAAAGGGTTGGTGTTCACTTTGGTGGAATAGGCCGCAAAGGTACTAAATTTTTGGCTAATAATCCCGAAAAGCAGCTCAATCGTATACTGCTCGCTTTCGTAATGCCCGATGTCGGCGATGACGATTTTGCGATCAGCATCGAAAAATTCGTGATACTTAAAATCAGCCGTAATAAATACGTCCGCCTGTTGGGCAATGGCACGTGGCAAGAGGAAGCTTCCCGCCCCGCCACAAACCGCTACGGTTTTTACCTTTTTTCGCCTCAGCGCAGTATGCCGGATGCACGCTGCCTTCATCACTTTGGCCACCTTTCGGAGAAATGGCAATTCGGCCACCGGCTTTTTCAACGTGCCGATCATCCCCGAGCCCACCAGCATGTTGGCATTGTCTACGGAAGTTATTTCAAAAGGTGTCGACCGCCTGGTCTTTTGTTGTTTGAGCGCATGGAGGATCGACCATTCCCGGTCGGGCTGAAAGAGCATCTCTATTTTTACCTCTTCCTCCACCTGATGCTGATTTTGGTTGCCGCTGCCCTGCGACTGGTGGCTCAACTGCTGAAACATGCCCACCTCACCTGCGCCGGCATTCGCCAGGGCATTCTTCAGAGCAAGGGCATCTGCTGCAGGGGTGAAAGCGCTGATTTTTTTCAGCCCTGATTTTGGAGCCAGGATGCGGGTGCGTTGGAGGCCCAGCTTTTCAGCTATCTTGGAGTTGACCCCCTGGTGATACATATTGTCGAGGTTGGTGTGGATGGCGTAGATGGCAATGTCGTGCTGGATGGCTTTGATGACCACCCGTTCGACGTAGTTTTTGCCGGTAAGGCTTTTCAACCCCCTAAACACGATGGGGTGGTGGGCCACTACTACATTGCAATCTTTGGCCAATGCTTCTTCCAGTACGGCTTCGGTGGAGTCGAGGCAAATGAGTACGCCACTGATCTCCATTTCCGGATCGCCAACGATGAGGCCGGCGTTGTCGTAGCTTTCCTGATAGCGGGGTGGGGCTATGGTTTCGAGGAATTGGACCAGGGTTTTGAGTTGGGTCATGAAATATTAGTTTGTGAGCACAAATATGAAAATAAGACCTCCTTTACTCTTTACTCAAATAAATCGTCAAGCACTAATGATTTTGCAATGATGCTTCTGCTATGTTGATTTTCTTTTATTCCAAAAGTAGAAAGAAAAACCCATGTAAGTTGTTTGTTGGTTTTTGTTACTTGTCGAAATAATGCCATTTTTCGTTGTAGCTTTTCCACATTGGATTTAGTAAAGGAATAAAGTTGGTTATAGAACTTTAGCTCGAATAAATTGATGACGTGATCATTTCGATCAATGAGTAAGTCGATTTGCAGTCCTTCTTGTTCAGAAGTGCTTTTTTTGTAAAATGAACCCGACAAAGAATAAATTCCGGCGATACTAAGTGATTTTTTAATTTGGGGGATGTGTTTCAGGCAAATGCTTTCGAAAGCATAATCACTCCATGTTTTATAGTTAGGTGTTTGACTGATGTACTGCCATATATCTTCTCCTTCGTGTTCTTTGCCTTCTATGAAATGAAGATAGAATAAAGAGTACTCATCTGTAAGGCGAAACAGCCGGTTTTTCTTTTTTTTATTAAATGGACGAAAAGAAGAAATAAAACCAGAAGTTGTTAATTCTTCTAAGGTCCGTGTGATTTGACTGCCTTCAGGCAAGCCCGTTGCGTCGACAATTTGTTGCCGGGTCATACCACTCCGTTTTTTTGACAAACATCGGATGATGGCGACATGGGTTTCGGCATTTTTAAAAAGAGAGGGATATAGCTTGGAAAACTCTGTTCGGAGCAATCCGGTTTGAGAAAAACATATATTATTGATAGTTTGGGTTGCACTCCATCCGGGCTGTATTTCTTTCAAGTAATGAGGGATGCCCCCCATAGCCATATAAATTTGAGTGAGTTGATATCTCTCAAAGTGGATTCCTTTTCCGGCCAGGTATTTTTCCGTTTCCGATAAGGTAAAAGGCTGAAGATGGACTCTCTTTGTTATTCGGTTGTGAAGCCCTCCTCGGTGGTTGACCACTTTACGGATCATCCAGGAAGCAGCCGATCCACAAATCACAACAATAACGTTTTTGTTGACCGCCCAGCTATTCCAAAAATAGCTCAGACCCTTTAAAAATCCCGATTTATGGGTGGCCAGCCACGGCAATTCATCCAGAAAAATGACCATTTTTCCTGTATCGGCTTTGGTGTCGAGGTAGGTGGTGAGAAAGAAAAAGGCCTCCAACCAGTTTTTGGGGATAGTGAACACAGGAAAAGCTCCTTTTGCATATTTGGACAGTTGAGCAGCAAAATTTTGTAATTGTTCCCGGCGTGTGGCATGTTGAATGCCGGTGATCTCAAAGGCGATTTGATCAGCATAAATGCTTTTTGACCAGAAAAGTCTTACCCACCCTTCTTCTTCCTATGACCGAAATCATCTCCGCTTCATTGGACTGTAGCGCGTGCTGTAAGATGTCAATTTCTCTTTCCCTCCCGAATACCTTGGTTTTCAATTATTTAGGAATTTTGAAAGTGCTTCAAATACTTTTTCCGCCAGCAATATAAAGCTATTATTGGTGGAATCCATGTTTTTGAGCCATTATTTCACCAGTAATAATAAATTATCCGTGGTGAAATATCCATTTTCAATCCTATATTTCACCAGCAATAAATAATCATCGCTGGTGGAATCTATAACCCGGCACTCTTAGCCAGCACAAAAAAAGCGTTCAAAAAACAATCGCTTTTTGAACGCTATACTATACGGGGCGAGGATTTTACATTACCATATCCTCAATAACTATATATTCCGACCTGCTCCCACTACCACAGTCTGTGGCAAAATAGAAATCATACGTTCCCGAAGTGAGGTTGGAAAAAGTGTGGGAAGTGCCAGAAACGGATTGCTCGGCACTTTCATACTCGTCGTCGTGGCGGTAATACTTGACGATGAAGTTGGAGGAGGTAGAGGTCCAGGTCCAGCTAAAGGAAATAGAACTGGAGGTCTTTCTGGTTTCCTGGACGTTAGACGGGGGGGAGGCACTGTTTTTGAAAGGTGAAAAAATAAGAGTGCTATCGTCAGCTATAACGGGTATATATTTTGAAAATTGCTTATGCTTAAAATTTTAACAATTTACCGTTTTGAGCATGAAAAGACGATTCCAATCAAATACCATCCAACTGCTCCAACAACCAGTTTCGCTCCGTAAGCGGATTGGTCGCCTCGATGTCTTTGCGGAGTTTGTCCTTTTCCTTTTGGCTGTAGGGGTTGGTCTTGACCAGCTTTTTGGTCAGGCGGATGATGTTTTTGTAGTTGGTTTTGTGGTAGACACTAAGGTCTTTTTTTCTTACTACATAGTTTCTGAAACTTTCAAGGTAAGATTCCAATGCATCATATTCACTTTGGAGATAAAACATTTTCAGCATTAAAGTTTTAGAATAGAGATTCATGATAAGGTCGCCATAATCGGCTTGGCTACAAATTCTCATAGCAGTGTCGTAATCAGCTTTTTCAAAGTGCAGTCGGGCAAGGCAAAAGCTAACTACATCGTCTCTATACTTTTCTTCTAAATAGTGCTGATAATTGTGTATGAAGTTTTCAACCCAATCGAATTCCTTACAATATAGCCCTAGCGTGACAACATTTGGGAAGGTGAACCGGGATATTTGGCCGTTTTCGATAAGTATCTCTTTTTCAAATCCCTGGCGATATAATTCAAAGGATTCTCTGGTATATTGAGTAAAGCCAGCATTAGTCATCCCAATACAATAATTGATGGCCATCAGATAGATACCTGCCATTTCAAAGGATGGAAAAAGGTGTTCGTGTTTGAATATCTGTTCCTTGAGAGATTGAAAATGTGATTCATCTTCTTTTTCGACAGTCGTCTTAAAACCGTAATAATAAATGGCGATGGCGGGCACTTCCAGTAAATGAGGATGAGTGCCAATGAATTCGAGTACTTCGTCGATCAACCCTAAGTCGTAGTCGGCCTTATACACTTTTTGGTGGGCCAGCATATAACAGGCACGGCGCAATTTGTCAGCGGCATAGCTGAGATCGAGAGCATCGGATACTTCCTGGAGGTTCATGGCAGTTGTACGGGTTTGATATACCATAAAGGCGTATTCTTCATGCAGCCGAAAATATTGATTGCGATAAAACTGATCGTTGCGGTAGGGTTGCTTTTCCTGTAGATCGCGAATGGTACGGATATTTTTCTCAAAAAACTTATTCAGTCGTTTTTTACGGTATACTTTCGACAACACCATCCGGGCCTCAACCTCATCCTGACTGACTTCTTGATAGATCAAAAAGGCTTCGACGGCTTTCATCAGAAAATACATCGTTTGCCGGAATTTGGCGTCGTCGAACGGTTCAGCCTGGAATACCCAACGATGGGCAACAGATTTGGCAACAAATTCGTCTTTCCATAAATGGTTGTCTTCGAGAAGGTATTCGTAGAGCCGAATGACGTCTTCCCGCTGGTTGTGTGCCGGCGAATGCACCCATTTTTTCAGCTCCCGAAGCTCTTTTTTAGAGCAAGTCCGAAGTATTTCGATCAAACGGCTTTTTTTCATGTATGTGATTTAATCAAATGTTTTCAACAAAAATAATCGGGATCGGTTCGGGACTTAGGTTAAAAAAAATATAAATCACTGAAATTCAGAATCTTATGAGAAAAACTAAATTCACCTACCCTAAAAATACAAAAAACTTGCTCAACAAACGCCGTTATTTGTCTTTGGTTCAGGTATTATTTTCCCTCATTTTTGTAGCGTACTTAAAGGAAAAGGGTGAAGGAGAAAATAAAATGAAGACATTTAGCTTAAAAACAGACCAAGTATTTTCAGTTTATTTACCCGACACCCCTCACAGAAAAAAAGATAATTCCGTGCAACGAGCAAACTACATATATACCTCCCTCCGACAGCCGCTTTTGCTGCTGGCGTTGGCTTTGGTTTGTTCCGTTTCATTGTTTGGACAGGCGGTAGATGGATGGGAGAAACAGTATTTACCAGGCGCTGATAATGTGGCGAACGATTGCGTTCAGGGACCCGATGAAGGGTTTTTGGTGGTGGGAAATGTGGAGGTAGCTGGTGGCATTACGGATGCCTTTATGATCAAAACGGACCCCGATGGTAAAATCAGGTGGCAAAAAGACTATTGGGTTGATGATGAAATTTTCTCTTTTGGCTTTAACGCCGTAACCAGAGCTATTGATGGCTATGTTGCTGTAGGTTATAGAACGGGTAGCGGTAGCGGATCCCAAGATATGTTTATTGTCAAAATTAACGATTCGGGAGATACGCTTTGGACAAGGGATTATGGCAATGGATTGGTAGATGAAGCACATGATATTGTAGCTACCAGCGATGGAGGATTTGCTGTGGTTGGATATACAGAGGTCTCTACCGGAGGATTGCTTGATGTATTTTTGCTCAAGCTGGATGCAAACGGAGACACTTTATGGACAAACACCTTTGGACATCCCGATTACGACGATGAAGGATTTGCCGTCATTGAGGCATCCAATGGTGACTTGGTGGCCACCGGCTACACAGAGTTGAATGATGATGTAGAGCAGGCCATGTTGATGCGCACGAATGCTGATGGTGAACTGATCTTCTTCAACGATATTCAAGGTGCCGAAAGAGGAATGGATCTGGTAGAAGCATTGCCACAGGATACAGATGGGGGCTTTATCATTGCCGGAAACATCATCAATCAGGATGCCATCATCATAAAAACATCTGAGCAGGGGGATTACCTATGGTCAAAAGCATTTGATACAGCTGGTTTCGCAGACGTTTTCAATGCTGTCACCTATGCCAGCGATGCGCAGGGTTATGTATTTGCAGGTCAAAGCGAACCTACCAGTCAATATGTACAAGGATATCAGGTTAAAACCAATTTGGAAGGCGACCCTGAGCCCGGATACGGTTGGGAGAAATTTTTTGGCAAAGAACTCAGCTTTTATTTTGTAGACTACCAGGCCATTATTACGACCCATGATGGTGGTTATTTTGCAGCCGGTCAATTTACTGAAAATGCCCAAAATGGGGACTACTCCTTCTACCTCACCAAGACCAATCGCAACGGAGACTACTTCTCCAACTACATAGAAGGAAGGGTATTTTACGATGTTGACAACAGCAACGATTTCAATGCCGGTGACCAACCCATAGAAGGATGGATCGTGGAAGCCCGCAGCGATGAACATACCTGTTATGGCACCAGTCTCGATGATGGAAGCTATACCGTGCTGGTAGATACGGGGGTGTACGACGTCAAAGTGATCCGCCCCAACGATTACTGGACGGCCATTTCACTTTCCGGGTTAAATTTCAGCAATCCCTGCGATACCTTCGCGTTGAATTTCCCGGCGCAAATCAGCTCCCTTTGCACCGATATGGAGGTGGATGTTTCTACGCCCGCCTTGACGCCGGGCGGCACGGCCGACTATATATTGACGGTGTGTAACGATGGTACGGAGATCGCCGTCGATCCCTATGTAGACGTAACTGTCGACGAAGCCTTGACCATCATAGGTGCCTCTCAGGTTTTCATGCCGCTGGGCGGTGGTGTCTTTCGGTTTGAGCAGGAGATGCCCGACTTTATGGCCCCCTTTGTTTGCGAAGAAATTACGATCAATACGGTCCTCGATGCCAGTCTAATTGTCGGCGAAACCCATTCGATCAGTGCACATGCTTATCCTGATGTATTTTGTAATAGTACTTGGGACAGTTCTCACCTCGAAGTACGGGCCGTTTGTGAAAGCGATAGTGTTAAGCTGATCATTGCAAATACCGGCCCACTGGCCATGAGTACTGCTACAGATTATATTATTGTAGAAGATATGGTTTTACTGACAAGCCCCCTCCCTAATGGCGGGCTTGGTGCAGGCCAGGAACATATTATTCCAAAAGCCGCCAATGGCGCCACCTACCGCCTCCTGGTCGATCAAGAGCCGGGGCATCCCGGCGACAGCCGGCCCTCTGTAGCGATTGAAGGCTGTGTTGCGGGTGGTGGCTCCTTTTCCACTGGTTTTGTCAACCAGTTTGACGAAGACGATTACGATCACTTTCTCTCTGTCGATTGCCAGGAAAATACTTTAGCCATATTACCCAATGAGACGCGGGGCTATCCCAAAGGCTACGATTCAGAGCATGAGATCTCCAACTGTATTGATCTCAAATACATCCACCGGTTTCAAAATACCGGTCCAGACACGGCAATCAGGGTGGTGATTCAGGATACCCTTTCTCCACTATTGGACCCTGCTTCGGTAAGGCCAGGAGTAAGTAGCCATGACTATACAATGGAAGTCTATGGCTGTGGTATCCTGAAGTTCACCTTTGAAAACATAATGTTACCAAGTAGCAGCACTGATCCGGAAGGCTCGCGGGTATTTGTCAAATACCGCATCTCCCAGAAACCCGGCAATGCCGACGGTGCCCTCCTGGAGAATAGTGCTGCTATTTATTTTGATTATCAAGCGCCCGTATCAACGGATACGGTCTACCATACCATACGCAATAGCTGCAACCTGGAAGAATGGGTGACGGTAAGCACCGAAGAAATCTTCCTTCCCGGAATTGACGATATCAAAGTTTGGCCCAACCCCTTCCAGTCGGAGACCACCGTGGAGATCATCGGGGAAGCCATCCTCCGACAACCTGAAATGGTAGTCTACGACCTCAACGGCCGTATCGTCAGAAGACAGCCCTTTGCGGGAAAAACTTTCCAGTTTCACCGCCACAACCTCACGGCAGGCATGTACATCTACCAGATCGAGTCGGATGGCCAGCCGGTGAGCAGCGGTAAAATGATTGTTGAGTAAATAATTTTGGAGATTTAAAATTTAAACATAGCGTTTTTTTTCATTGAGATGTAAACCGATTATTAAGCAAACCGATTTTAAATAAGCATCCCAAAACTCGATTTATTTTTTCATGAGATTATAGTTTGTTAAAATCGTATCGCCACCCTGAGTTGTGATACGATTTTTTTTTGGGGGAAACCGCAGGCATTTTTGAATCAAAAGTGGTTGCATATTGGCAATTCTTTCAATTAAAAAAACAACAAATAATTTATAATTTACTTGCTTGAATAAAAAATTTGTATTATTTTTGACATCGATAAAAGTTTATTGAGAAAACAACACCCTCCAAATGGATTTATTCCAACCCAATGATCGGTTTTTTAGAAAGGTGATGAAAGATCCGATAAATGCCCGATCTTACATCGAAGAAAACTATGCTGAATTGGCTAAGAAACTTGACTTAGACAGTTTGCAGTATCAGGAGAAGACGTTTTTGCTTTCAAACCTAAAGTTATTTGAAGCAGATGTTGTTTACAGGGTACTATTCAAGGACAGAGGTAAAGAACAATACATCGGTTTGATTTGGGAAAATAAATCGACTCCGGATAAGTACGTTGCGGTACAGGTAGGATTGTATATCTTTTTGGGGATGTATGATTTGGTAACGACGACCGGCAAGTCACTCGAACCCGTGCTGCCACTATTATTCTACAACGGAAAAGATGAGTTTTATCCATTGACGATTCACGAGTTACTTGCAGACCATCCTTTCATGGAAGAGTTTAGCAGATATGTGCCCAATTTCGAGTTTTTATTTAAGGATATAACCAAGGAGCCAATAGAAAGAATTTTAGCAATAAAAAACCAGTTTATGATGAAAGCAATGTTTTTAATGGCTAATCATCACCGGCCGGACTTGCTAATACAACATATTTACATTATTTTTGAAGAAAGAAATGAAGAAAAGTTAACCTTGCTGTCCAATTTTTTTCTTGCCAGTTTGGAGTGGTCTTCTGAAGAATTTGAACAGAAAATAGAACATTTGGATGGGGCATTAAAATCGAAAGTTATGAGTACGTTGGATCAATATTTACAAAAAGGAATGGAAAAGGGAATGGAAAAGGGAATGGAAAAGGGAATGGAAAAGGGAATGGAAAAGGGAATGATAGAAGAGAGTTTAAAAACCTATTTCAAAACCCTCATTCACTTTCCTGAAACGACAACATCCAAGCTGGCAGAAATGTCAGGAATGCCATTTGAGGTGGTCACCCGTTTTCGCCAATTACTCCAACAGGGCCACACCGAACAACTGATGGACGAAATTAAGAAGCAATATTTTAAAGGCGAGATAATGCGAGATGCGTTTATCAAGGAACTGCGGTTGTTGATTATGCGAATTATATAGACATTTTGGAGTGTAGAATTAGCCCAGCCAACCCAACCCCCATCGTTGCAAATCCGTCCTTCCAATAAAGGACAGTTATGAAAAATGCAACAATTTACTTTTTCCATCTTTTACTCTTTTTCCTGTTCACTGCAACCATCACCACTGCTCAGGACTGGGAACAGTTTTTTCCCGACACAACAACATCTGGTTGGCCTAAAGAGGCCAAAGGTTTTGATGTTGTAGAAGCATCTGACGGTGGCTATGTCATGTGCGGCGAAGTCGATTGGCTTACCGGAGCCATCCGCCACTACATCCGTTTGGTGAAAACCGATGCGATGGGCAACATCCTTTGGGAGCATACCTACAACGAAGGAAATATATTCCTCGAACAGGGCCGAGCTCTTGTCGAAACCCCCGACAACGGCTTTATGATCGCCGGCGCCAACTTCGAGGGCAACGCCCAGATATTGCGCACCGACGCCAATGGCGATTCCCTTTGGACAAAAACATATGAATTGAATTGGACCCAAACCGTTCATGCCCTGATCCCCAACCCCACCAACAACGGTTACCTGATGGCCGGCGGCCTGGTGACCACCCTCCCCAATGGCGAACATGCACTCTGGGTACTCAGCCTCAACGCAAGCGGCGATACCCTTTGGTCAAAAACGTATTCGCAGGGCGCTCTCCCTTTGACAGAAGCCTACGATATCACCCCCACCGCCGATGACCACTTCCTGATTGTAGGTGTACGCAACTCTGCAGAGGCGGTACTGATCAAAATCGATACTCTGGGAAACGAAGTCTGGACCGAAATTATTCAATGGAGCAAGTCGGATGCAGGGCTGGCCGTCCAGGAAATGACAAACGGAGATATATTGTTAGGTGGGTATGGAACAGGGTTTGCTGGCAACAGCCCTCTACTTTTGCGACGCAGTAACACAGGGGATCCCGTAGATGAGATATTTATCGACGTGGTAAACTTTGGTGCGATAAGCGATATACAAGCCACCTCCGATGGGGGATACATCCTTACCGGGTCGGGCTTCGACTTTTGGAATTATGTGACAGGCGATCACGGCTTTTTGCAAAAGCTAAATGCCGACCTGGAAGAAGAATGGCAAATATTACTTGACACGTTAACGTATGGCACAGCAGTGAAACCGACTTCCGATGGGGGCGTCATCATGAGTGGCTTTTACAATGAGGGTATGTTTTTGAAAAAAGTAGGAGGGGGTATCATCGATTCAAATCAAGAAGTCTATAACAGTGATTTTACAGCAGAGGTGTACCCCAACCCGGTAATGGAAAAGCTGATCGTGGAATTGCCGGAGGAAGTTGTCGGCCGGGTATTGCAAATGCAGGTTTACGACCTTTCAGGAAGGATGGTGCTGGCTATTGCCATTGTGGAAGGCATTGAAGTCATCGATGTTGGCCATTTGCCGCAAGGCGGATATGCATACATCATTACAGAAGCAGGAAAGACCCTGCTGAGTGGTATTCTAGCTATTGGCAATTGAACGATCTGAATAATTGCTCAACGCAATTCGAGCAAATCACTTCTTAGCCATTTCAATCTTGTTGAGCAGGAGGGCGGCCTTCATCAGAAAATCGTCTTTGAATTCTTTGAGTTCCTGATGGACCATCAGCAGCCGGGCGGCGTCCCAGGCGGCGGTGCCGGGCACCAATTGCTTGGCGGCGATGGGGTGGAGGCGGTATTGCAGATTGTTGGACCGGACATGGGTTTCGCTGGCCGCAAAACCGATCACTTTGGCCAACTTGTTTAAGCTAAATAAGTAGTTGGTTTCCTTGGTGATGTCTTTTTGAAGGTCGTGAATGTACTTGCCCTTGAAGTTGACAAATGATTTTTCGCAAAGAAATACATCTCTACGACCGTCGAAGGTGATGATATTGCGAAACCGGTATTTCCGGAAATTCTTCATAAAGAAACCCTTGACCCATTTTTTACCGGGTCGGAGGTAGAAAAACGCCTGATCGAGTTCCTTTTCACTGAGTTGGAATTCTTCGTCGAAAGGGCGGGTTTTGTGGGTTTTCATGTTGTACACTTCCTTGACCTTGCCGATGGTATTGCCAAGTTCATTGGTTTTGGAGTACACACTTACAATGTCCACATCTACGTTGATGGGCATACTTTCGAGAAAAATGCGGTTGGTACCGGGTTCAAAGACGAGGAGTGCGACTTCGCTGATGGCGTAAAAGTTTGGGTACCCTCCGTAGATGTTTCCGTATTTGAGTTCTAAGAATGCTATGTTGTCCACGGCGATAAGTATTAAAATAAAAACAAGTTCTTGAGAATCAGGGAGCTATAAAAGTCGTATTTTTATTATTCTGCGCAAAGGTAAGGATTAAACAAACAAAAAGCGCCCACTTTCATAAATCTTTTCATCGTCGGCGTATATTTCTCCTCCGTTGAGCATATCTGCGATCATATCCCAATGGATGGTCGACTTGTTTTTGCCGCCAGCCTGGAGATAACCCTGCCCGATGGCCATGTGGATGGTCCCACCGATTTTTTCGTCGAAGAGGATATTTTTGGTAAAGCGTCGGATATTGTAATTGGTTCCAATAGCAGCTTCTCCAAACTGCCTCGTTCCGGGTATCCGGAATATTTGGTCGAGGAACTGCCGTCCTTGCCTCGCCTCCCATTTTTCAATTTGACCATCTTTAACCCACAAAGTCACTCCCTCCACCTCATTACCCATATAAACGGCGGGGTAGGAAAAGTGAATGGTTCCATTGATGGAAGTTTCCACTGGCGAGGTGTATACTTCTCCTGACGGCATGTTGGTTTGGCCATCGGAATTGATCCACGCCCGCCCTTTGGTAGAAAACCGGATGTCGATGCCTTCTCCTTTATAATAAATGGTTTCCCGGTTATTCAGCAAATCGACTATTTGCTGTTGTTGTTTACGTACATTCAGCCAGGCTGTTACAGGGTCGGCTTCAAAAAGGTAGCAGGCGCCGTAGACAAATTGCTCATAGGCTTCCAACGACATGCCTGCGTTTTGAGCGGCAGCCACAGTGGGATACTGGCAAAGGTTCCGTTTAAGAGCCCGGGTGGCAGTGCGCTCAAAATAAATCTGATTGACTTCCGCGTTAGCGGCTTTGGCCAGTTTTACTTTTTCGGGGTCGTTGTCCTGATCTTCAAACAAATTGAATGGCGCCCGGATGTGGAGATAGGCATCAAAAGACTCTATGGCCTGTTTGTAAAAAGACGACGCAGACTCCAATTGATCTTTTCCGGCCTCCTGGATGAAAATCCGGTTTTGTTCCCGAAACTGGAGATTGGTTTCCACAATGGCGCCGGCCCGAATGGCCTCCCGATATACTTCGCGCACCAGCGGCTCTGCCAAGGTGGTGCTTTTTATGTAAAACCGGTCTCCTTGCTGAATGTCCAGACAATAATGGACCAACAATTGAGCATACTTGGATAGAATCGGGTTCATGCTGAATGGGTTTGCCTGAATGTCTGAATCATATTCAAATCACATACAAACGTATCTTCGCCCAATTTGTTTTATATTGTGGACTAATTGTTCTAATCATCAGTAAGATACACCTTTCTCCATAATTTATAAACTTCCAAAGCAATGAAAAACTATTTTGTCCTGTACTTTCTGTTTACCTTGAGCTTTTCGCTAAATGCTACGCACAACTTAGCGGGAGAAATTACCGTCCGGCAGATCGACGACCTCACCGCCGAAGCATTGGTCAATACCTATACAGAAGCCTCCAGCGTGTCGGCCGACCGCGACAGCCTCACCATTCAATGGGGGGATGGCTCCAGCCAGGTGATCTATCGGGTTAATGGCCCTGACCTCGATAACAATGGTTTTCCCGACGGCGAACTCATCGGAAACGATATCAAAAGAAATATTTATGCGGGCACCCACACCTATGCCTCCGTCGGCGTTTACGTTATTGGCATGACGGACCCCAACCGCAGTGCAGACATCATCAATATTAATGGCCCAGGTGGTGGGTCGATCAACGTGCCTTTCCACATTCAAACCGAGTTCCACCTGGTTGACCTCACCCAGGGAGAACCCAACCAAACCCCCGTCCTCCTGGAATATCCCATCGACCTGGCTTACGTCGGCCAACCCTTCGTACACGTGCCCAACGCTTTTGATCCCGACGACGATAGTATTGCCTATGAATTGATCACTCCCTTCCAAGGGCCTGATCTGTCCGTACCTGGTTATGTTTTACCAAATGCATTTCCATCTCCTTCACCCAACAACAGCCTTGGTCTTCATCCCGAAACGGGGGTACTCACTTGGGAAACGCCTCAGGCGCCCGGAAAATACATCATTGCCATTTTGATCAAATCATTCCGAAACGGTGTGGCAACCGATCGCATCATCCGAGATATGGAGATTATCGTATTGGACGAAGAGGAGTTAGCCTCCCAGATCAGTTGGACAGGAGCCATGACCGGTGTTTTCATCCCCGTCAGTCTGAATGATACTGTGAAAGTTCAATTTGAATTTTCAGAACCGGATGCCGGACAAGCCTTACAGGTCACGTCCACCTGTGGTTTGTACGATTACTACACCGAACCCGCTGTTTTTAATAGTGTGGTTAACAATAATACCGGATCGGCGGCCTTCGAGTGGGTGGTGCGGGAAGAACACCTTCGGCAGCATTCCTATCAATTGGTTGTACAAGCCGTCGGCGAACCTTCCGAAAACGCCCTGGCTGCATTTGCTGTGTTTCGGTTCGTTACCGTTGACTTTGTCTTCAACGGGCCGGAACCCGATCCTCAAACAAACGTAAAAATACGACCCAACCCAGCAAGCGATTATCTCCTGTTGACCATGGACGGCCCTTTACCAGCGACCGTACAACTGATAGATGCCACAGGGCGGTTGATGCAAAGCGTAGAAGTGACCAATCCCACCCAGATGCTGTCGCTGAGGGGCATTCCGGATGGGTGGTATGTGGCGATGGTGCAGGCAGCAGATGCAACGCAGACATCCGTCCCGGTGGTCATAAATAGAAAAGGCCAGTAGGTGAGTACTCAAAGGCCGGTAGACGAACGACCCATTATGCGGCTCCACAACTCCTTAAAAGTATCTTTGGTGATTTCCCGCCCTTCTCTTGACTGATGCATTTCCAGTCCATTGGGTTTTTCCTTTAGGATGAATTTGAACACGTAGTCGGTATTTGTTTCCAGCTTATCGCCAAAAATACCGAATCGGACATCGTTGAGTTGGAGGTCGCCATCGGGGCGGCGCAGTACCGTGTAATAATTGTTGGAAAACCAACGAAGCGTATTCAGGGTGGGATCGTCGTGGTAAGCACTCAGCAAGTCGTGCTGTTTGGGGAAGATGTTGTAATGGCCGATATCTTCAGAGGTATCCATAAACGAGTAATAGGCATGATAATAGGCGGTATCCGACTCGGCCAGGCCCAGCCACAACACGTTGTTGAGAATGAGTGGAGAAGTCATATATCGGCTGTAGGTGATCTTGTTTTCCGCAAGGGAACGTTCGAATATTTTGTTGACCTGAAGTTTGTGGTAAAAACAAAACAGAAGATAAGCACTGCTGATACCAATGCCCAACCAATTGAAAATACGCCGCCACGAGGTACCCCTTCGAAGCAAGGCCGCTACGATCAGCATAACCAAAAAAGGAGCTGTATACAAGGGGTCGGCCACGGAGATGACGTTGAATGCCACCCGGTAGTCGCTAAAAGGTAAAAATATCTGTGTGCCGTAAGTTGTAAAACAATCGAGAATGGGATGAGTGATGATGGCCCAGAAAAAAAGCCAGTACCAGTCGCGCCAGGTAGCGTGAATGCCGCGCTGGGAAACCTGGAAATAATAACGGTTCATCAGGAGGAATACCACAACGGCGATGCTCAGTGACCATAACAATAGTTTTACATTAAATCTGTCGGTTACCAGATAGGGTAAGTAATTGGCAGTAAACAAGATGGCCCCCATCCCGATCAGAGAGGCCGTTATTTTGTAGACCTTCGTTTTGTACAAGCCGCTGGCGTAAAGCCGATGCACCAACCAGCCGAGCAGGATGGGAAAAAGAGCTGCAAAAAAGAAGGAATGAGTGATGCCCCGATGAACAGCCAGCGCGCTTATCTCGTCCATCACAAAACTAGAAGATATGTCAAGGTCTGGCAGAAAGCCCGCAAAGCCGCCCCATATCATGGCCCGGCCGCCTACCTTTTTGCCCAAAACTGCTTCGCCGACAGCGGCTCCTAAAATAACTTGTGTGAGTGAATCCATAACTCCTGATCGCTTTGTCAGCAAAGGTAAGCGATCAAAAGTGTTTTTTGTTTAAACCAATGGCTGGAATTTTTAGCAAGACAAGTAAGAAAAATTGAATTCATCAACAATTCTCAACCTGACCTCGATTGTTATCGGGGCCTCCTCATTTTTGCGAATTGTACGCCGTAATGAAACAAACCTTACTTTTGATTCAGTATACTGTCGTAGATGGTGGGGTGAGGATATTCTTTGGAGAGCACGTATTTGATGACGTCGAAAGCGGTGATGACTCCTTTGAGTTCGTTGCGGAGGTTGACGACTGGTAAGGTCTTGAAGCGGCGGTCCATAAACAATTCAGCAGCAGTACCCACCTTGTCTTTAGGGGAGATTTTGATGATGTTGGTAGACATAATATCCCTGACCAGGCCGTCGTGGTTTTTATTGTGGTTGCGGCTGTCTTTCCACAGATCGTAAGAGGTGATCATGCCTACCATTTTCCCCTCTTCCACAACGGGTAATTGCTGGATGCGTTTTTCCACCATCATGTTGGAAATATCGGCAATGGAATCAGATGGATGAGCAACGACGGGGTCGACAGTCATGATGCGGCGTACTTGTTCATTTAACATGGCTCAAAGTTTTGGGTTTAGCAATGCCCTAATGTACGACTTTTTGCCAGAAAAAAAAACTTTTGTCGGATATTTTACTTTAATGAAGGCAATAAATTTGTCGTGTGGAAATCCCACAGCGTAATAATCCGCCGTCAGTCAGCGAACCTGTGTCGTGCCGCCAGGCAGGAGCGGTCAGACATCTGTCAGCGAAGCGGCCTGACAAACTGCGCATAAAGCCTACTGTTCTTCTTTCAAAACTTTCAGGCTCATATCCATGCTTTGCGCCGAATGGGTGAGTGCGCCGGAGGAAATGTAGTCGACCCCGGTCTTGGCAATTTCACGGACAGTGTGAATGGTCACGCCGCCTGAGGCTTCTGTTTCGAAGCGGCCATTGACGGTTGCCACGGCTGCCCGGAGTAGGGGCAACTCAAAATTGTCGAGCATGATCCGGGTGATGCCACCCACCGCCAGTACCTCGTCCAGTTCGTCGAGGTTGCGTACTTCTACGGTTATGCCGAGGTCGAGGTTGTTGTCTTTCAGGTACGTGTGTACCTTGTTGATGGTTTTGGTGATGCTTCCGCAGGCGTCAATGTGGTTGTCTTTGATCATGATCCAGTCGTAGAGTCCGTCGCGGTAGTTGTTGCAGCCGCCTATACGGACGGCCCATTTTTCGAGAAACCGGAGTAGGGGAGTGGTTTTGCGGGTATCGAGGATTTTGACAGGCAGGTCTTCCACTTCAAAGGCAAACCGGTTGCTGAGGGTGGCGATGCCGCTCATCCGTTGCATGGAGTTGAGTACGAGTCGCTCGGCTTTGAGGAGGGCCTGGGCGTTGCAGCTTACCTCGAAGGCGATGTCGCCGTAGTTGACGGCGCTGCCATCTTCTATGAAAACGGCGACCTTGCTGTTTGGGTCGACTTGTTGGAATATCTGTTTGGCCAATTCGACACCAGCAATGACGCCATCGTCTTTGATGAGCAGTTTGGCGCGACTGATCTGGCCGGGTGGAATGCAGGCCAGGGAAGTGTGGTCACCATCTTGTACATCTTCGTGGAGAGCGGCCCGGATGAATTGGGTCAGTTGTTCGGTGTTGATGTTTTCTGTTGTCATCGTATTGGAGGTGTTGTTTTTCAATTCCATAAATGGATGTTCAAAGTTAGGGATAAATTGAGACGAGTGTATGACATTTAAGCAGAGTTTCTCACCACAGAGACTCCAACTTGCCTGACAGCCCGTCCCGATTCATATCGGGAGCAGTCAGGGACACGGAGTCGCACGGAGATTTTCTCCCTGCCTGGCGGCGGGAGAGCTTTGTCATGCACTCAATTGACATGGTTTTACATTTAAAATAAAACAAAAAAAGGCATTCAAAAATGATGCCTTTTGGTAATATGTTGAAATGGGATGTTTAAATTGATCCTGAAAACGCCCCAGGAAGTCTCCTGGAGCCAAGCCTAAAAGAGTACCCCTATGCGGATGGTGATGGCGCCGAGGGTGGCTTTGGAGTTTTCGGAGGGTGTTTCTATGGTGCCGTCGTCGTTTTCGACATATTGATTTCCTTTGTCTTTACTGACATCTGTGAAACCGTTTTGGAAATAGATGCCTCCAACGATGGCGGTGTTTTCGTTGATGGTGTATTCGGCGCCTGCGCCCAATCCCCAGGACAAGCTGAGTGGGTTGACATCTTTTTTGATGTCTTCTTTTTCAGTAGGTTCGATGCCGCCTCCGTCGATGG
This sequence comes from Saprospiraceae bacterium, assembly GCA_965222105.1. Lineage (GTDB taxonomy): Bacteria > Bacteroidota > Bacteroidia > Chitinophagales > Saprospiraceae > CALGLS01. The sequence continues at coordinate 325,397 of CBDCTQ010000074.1, forward strand.
CGCCGCGTGATTGGGCACGGAATCCGATGATGAACCGCGGCAGTTCCGCAAAGAGTTTGAAATAACCAAACTCCTGGGTACGCATTTTGAAGCCAACTGGTATCTCGACGTATTGCAGTCCGTATTTGAGGTTGACGCCGTCGGGTAAGGCATTGTCCAGGTCATTGTACATATCATCACTTAGGTCAGACTGGGTCCAGAAATTGCCGCCGATGTCGTGTTTGAGGGTACCGCCTTGGTTGAAGGCAAACCCGATGCCGAAAGTAAAGGCATAATTTTCGGCAAAATATTTTTCACCGTCGAGGGCCAGGCGGAGGCCGAGGTTCGTGCCGTTGGAGTTTATCTGGTTGTCGTCGGTACGTAGCCATGAAAAGCTGGGGCTTACCTCGAAGCCAAATCGGAATTCGTCTTGCGCATCCAAGCTGCTGCAAAGAAGGAGTAAACTTAAAAAAGGAAAAACAATTGCAATTTTTTTCATCTTTGATGGTTTATTTTTTGCGATCATAACCTTGAACGTTTGAAAGTAGTGATTTGTGAATAAACAAAGTAAAGTAATGTTGAAAAATACTTTAGTATTTAGGAGACGTCTTTTAGTCTTAGTGGTTGGATTGGGCTTTTGTCTTTATTTTGGTGGCTGTATTGCCGACAAAGGTAAAAATATTCCAGATGTTTCACATATTAATGCCTCGCTAAATATCGACCGGTTTGAGCGCGATTTGCAACAATTGGATACATCCAATATAGACAATTCGCGGCAGGCATTGGCTGCAAAATACCCCGTTTTTCTGGAAGATATTTACTTGTCAAAAATTTTGCCGCCTTTACAACAGCCGGAAGTGTTTGAAGCCTTCCTCAAAAGCAAGGGCATACGAAAGCTAATGGATACCGTCGATATGGTCTATGGCAATTTCGATGGGTTGGAAGCAAAGTTGGAGGAGGCTTTCCGTTTTTACAAATACTATTTTCCCGAAAGGGAGGTCCCCAAAGTTGTTACCTATATTTCGGAATACAGCCTGGGAGCTTTTACTTTTGAAAACCTCCTGGGCATAGGGCTCGATTTTCATCTGGGGGAGGAGTACCCGTATTACAACCACAATTATTTCCCGCGCTACATCCGGCGCACCATGAACCGCGAGCACCTCGTTGCCAAAGCCATGCAAGCCCTGGTCAGCGACCTGGTGGGAGAGACCAGAAGCGAAAAACTGCTCGACCTGATGGTCAATAATGGCAAAACACTTTATGTACTGGATCGCCTCTTGCCCCATATGCCCGACAGTATCAAGCTGGGATACACAGCCGCAGAAACCCAATGGTGCCGCGATAATGAACTCCTGATGTGGGCTCACTTCCTCAATGAAGACCTCCTGTACAGCACCAGCCTCAGTGACATACGCAAACTGGTTGACCACAGCCCCAACTCGCCAGGCATGCCCCCGGAAGCCCCGGGCCGAACAGCCAACTGGATGGGCTGGCAGATCGTAAAAGCTTATATGAAACGCCATCCGGAAACATCTCTTTCCGAACTCATCGCCATCGACGATGCACAGTTACTACTGAACAAGGCTAAATATAAGCCTCGTTGAAACTTAATTTTCAAAAAAAATCCCGAAGCATAACCTCCGGGATCTGTGAATCAAAAAAACAGCAGGATATAGGGTGAAGGACGAACACCTTCACCTCTTAAGAGAGACTATCGCGGTTTGGTTTCCCCGTCAGAAAGGGAATGGTCTGACGGGGAAAGGAAATGAGTGGCGGTGGATTTATACGGCTATTTTATATGGCTATGCCACGTCGCAAATTCGCCGGACGACTTTATACAGCCGGGTACTTTCGTCGACATCGGCTGTGAATGTGTCGAACTCGAGGTTGTTGGCAGAGATGAGTTTGAGTTTAATCACCTTGCCTTTTTTGTTTTCAATTTTTTTGACGTATTTGACCCAGAGCTCTCCATTGGCTTTGACGGCGTAGATGTCGTTGTCTTTTATTTCATTCAGCCCACCGATTTCGCGGCAGATGAGCGTGTCTCCATTCCGGATGATGGGTTCCATACTGCGGCCTTCGATGGGGAAGGCTACCAGGCCACTACCGGAGATACCCGGTACGGAGAAGAAATAATTGTCTTCGGGGTTGGCGGCACCAATGCTATCACCAGAACCGGCAAATGCCTGTACGGTGGTAAAGAGGATGTTGCCTTGAGGGATGTAGAGCTCCCCATCTTTATTTTGGCGGGCTTTGGGAATATCGTACCCAAAGGGGGTGCCGATACCGTCGATGAGGTAGGATTCGTTGACGCCGAATTCGCGACAGACGATGCGTGCCTGCCGGTAGTCGATCACTCGTTTGTCTTTAGGGTTGAGATAGGCCCGGACGATGTGGCCATAGGCTCTGTTTCCGAGGATTTTTTCGGCAAAGTCACCGATGCCCCTGCCTTTGCGGTCGTTGAGAACGATTTCTCCCTTTTCCTGGAGGAGTTTGAATACTTTGATGAACCGATTGTTGAGATTGATTCTGTCTTCGCGTATCATAGGTAGTTATTTTAGATGGTCTTCGGCAATTTTTTTATAGCTTTCTGTCAAGCAAACCATTAGAAGAATTGCCGAAAAACGGTTATGAAACAACAAATTACGGCCGCAATGTAAAACAAAATCTTTTTTCAAACAAATATTTTAAGATTTTTTTTTGTGGAAATTGAAAATTTTTACTGTTTATATATGATTTGTGCAAATTATTGGGTGCAAACCCATGAAAAATGCCGGATGAACCATCTGTCATCCGGCATTTTTAAAACGAACATAGAGAAGGTTGTCAGCCCTTCAATTCGGGTTTGAGGTGTTTGGCGAAAAAGCCGACCATAGCTTTGTAAGATTCAAATCGGTTTTCTTCGTTGTGAAACCCGTGTCCTTCGTTGTATTTGACCATGTAGGGCACGTCGATATTTCGCTCCCGAAGCGAACGGACGATCTGATCTGATTCATCGATGTTGACCCGTGGGTCGTTGGCGCCCTGTATGACGAACAACGGCGTTTTGATCTTGTCGGTGTGGAGGGCAGGAGAGGCGGCGGCCAATGCCAGGCTGTCTGTTTCGGGGTCGCCGACCATGGTGTACATCATTTCGAGGTAGGGTTTCCAGTATGGGGGAATGGTTTTCATAAAGGTGAAAAGGTTGGACACCCCGACGTAATCGACCGCACAGGCATAGAGGTCGGGGGTAAAGGTGACGCCGGCGAGGGTGGCGTATCCGCCGTAGCTTCCGCCATATATGGCGATGCGTTCAGGGTCGGCAATGCCTTCACTGATGAGCCATTTGACGCCGTCGGTGATATCATCTTGCATGGTGCGGCCCCATTGTTTGAAGCTTTTTTCCCAGAAGTCCCTTCCATATCCGGTGCTGCCCCGGAAGTTCATTTGCAGAACGGCATATCCACGGCTGGCTAACAATTGTATTTCGGGGTTGAAGCCCCAGCTATCGCGATGCCAGGGGCCGCCGTGTGGGTTAATAATGATAGGCAGCTTTTTACCTTCCGAACCTTTGGGGAGGGTGAGGTATCCGTTGATGGTGAGCCCGTCTCTGGAGGCGTATTGAACGGATTTCATTTCGGCCATATCGGTTTCGTCGATCCAGGGACTTACGTCCGAAATTTTAGAAAGTTGGTCGGAGGTCTGATCGTAGAAGTAATAGGCGCCGAGAGAGCGGTCGCTGTAGGTGCGAATCATGAATTTGTCTTCGGCCTTGTTCATGCTGGTTACCCAAAATTCGTAGTTGCCGAGTTCGCGTTCGAGGCGGCGGTGGAGGGCAGCGCGTTGGTCGTCGAGGAAGTGAAACTGGTATTTGGTCGTGTTGTAAGCGATGGTGGTGGGCACTTTTCGCTTTTTGGAGTAACTGAGGTCGGTGACGTCCACTTCGGGGTGTGCAAAGATGATGTCGCCGGTTTCTTTTCCTGTGGCCATATCGAATTTGACGATGACGTTTTTGTCGCGGTTGAGATTGGAGGTGGCGAATACGGTAGAGCCGTTGTCGAAGTCGAAAAAGAGGGGTTGGATGGTTTCCCGGAAATCTGTTGTTATAACATCCTGAAAAGAATCGCTTTCCTTTTCGCGGTACATGAGTACGGTGTTGGTACCGCCCACTATTTTGGTGGCGATGCGGAGCTGGCCATTGTGGTCGGTCATCCATCCATCAATGGGTTCCATGGGGTTGGTGTTTTCGGCGAGCTGTTGGTATTCGCCGCTGACGATGTTGATGCGGTAGGGCTCGAAGAGTTGGGGATTGTTTTTGTTCATGCCGATGATGATCTCTTCGTCGATGTCTTCGAGTTGGTCGATGAGTTGGATGCGTACTTTCTCGAAGGGGGTGAGGTCTTTATCGTTGGAGCCATCTTTGTCAACGGCATAGAGTTGAAAATTCTCGTCGCCCCCGCTGTCTTTGATGTAGAGTACGCGGTTGTTGTTGGCCCAAAAATAGCCGGCGATGTCGCGGTCTGTTTCGTCGGTGATTCGGACGGCATTGTCTTCGCCTATTTTTTGGATGAAAATGTTTTGTCTGCGTTCATAGGGGCCCATGTAGGAGAAGTACTGCCCGTCAGGGGAGAGTTGATAGCGGGTTTTATCGGGGTTTCTGAAAAAATCTTCGACGGAGTATTTAAAATCGCCTTTGGCGTTGCTTATAAGTTGTTGAAGCTCTTCCGAAGAGGTAACCAGGGTGGGGTCGCCCGGGAGGTCAGCGGTAGTGGAGTGCCCTTGCTGTTCGGTTGTATCTGAAGAGGGTTGATTTTGCATAGTAGAGGATTTATCTGAATTACAGGCTGCAAAGCTACCTATTATTAGTAGCGCAGCAAAGGAAAGGAGAGCAAGACTTTTAATCATGGTTGGAATGGTGTTATGTTGAGTGAAATGAGTTGATGCGGCTGCGAAATTAAGAAAAAGGAGCATATCGGGCATAAGTGATTCTACGAAATGAAAGGGATATTAGATGAGCGGTGGGAGTGGGTGATTTTTTTGTACTAAATTGCAATTCAATTGACAAAAAATTGAAATATAACAAACTCTTTAGTACCTTTGGAATCCATACACCATCTGATTTTCCACACAAGAGGCTTTTTCCAACACCATTTCCAAAATAGAAATGACGAGCACCCCACTTCGACCATCCGCATTCGACGGCGGAAGGCGATGCCCTATCCTTTATTCCCGTGACATTATTTGAAATTTTGAAGAGAGTGCATGACATATTAGCAGAGTCTCTCACCATAACTTGTCCCGGACTTGCTCCGGGAAAGGCTCCAAGACACAGAGCTACACGAAGAATTTCTTTGTGAACCTTTGTGTTTCCGTGTCTTAGTGGTTATTGCCGTAGCGACTTTGTCATGCACTCTATTGAAGAACACTCATAATTCAATTTTCAGTCATCCAAAACTCACATCATGAATCATTTGTTAACATTGCTTTTTCTTTTGACTTTCTTCCTTACGGGAAATGCACAGGTACCCCAATTGGAAATATGGGAAATTCAGGGCAGCAGCTACTCAAGCCTCTACGAAGGGGAAGAAGTCTACAGCCCAGCCAACGTAGTAACCGCCGTAGGTTCCGACCGCTTTTTTATACAAACCCCAACCGGCCGGTCCGACAACGACCCCACCACTTCCGACGGCATCATGGTATACACCGGCGGCGAACCGGCTGTTTCGGTGGGCCAATTGGTTGATGTAACCGGATGGATCCAGGAATACGAGGGCCTCACCGAATTTTCGGCCAGCGGGCTGGAAATCGAAATCGTCATCGACAACCAATCCCTACCGGAGCCGGCATTGCTCGATGCCGCTTTCCCGTCGGGCACACCCCAACCCCTCCATCAACTGGAAAGGGTAGAGGGCATGCGCGTTAGCATAGAAAACGGGATGAGTACCAGCCCGATGGATCAGTACGGCTGTGCATACGTCAACGCAGGCGGCACCCGGACCTTCAGAGAGCCCGGCATCCCCTTTCCCGGCATAAATGGCTTGCCAGTGTGGGATGAAAATCCGGAAGTATTCACCATAGATGTAAATAGATTGTTGGACGAGAATCCCGCCTGGTATTCCGGAACCGTTTTTAGTGCAACAGGGGTGATGAGCTATGCCGATTACGACTACGTTTTTTATCCTACAGAATATACCTACCAACCCAATCCGCTGGAACAGGCCGTACGGGCCAAAACGGATTCGGAGGTCAGCGTTGGTTCCATCAATACCCTGGTGTTGTCGGTTGGTGGCAGCAGCTACGAAGCCCGGATTACAAAATTGGCGAACTATATTGTGGAGGCGATGCAGTCGCCCGACGTGGTGGCCCTGCAGGAGGTGGGCAGCATCGCTGTTTTGGATGATGTGGTCGACCGCATTGAATCGTTATACCCGGCACATTTTACATATGTCCCTCATCTCCAGGGCAGCAGCAGCGGTGGGTTTTCCATCCAGTTGGGGTATCTAGTCAGTGAGCAGTTGACGGATGTGGAGGTGCAGGAGTTGGGCGTCGACGAATACATGAGTACGGGCGGCATACTACACGACCGGCCGCCCCTCTACCTGGAAGCTAACCTGCCTGCCAATCCGCCTATCCCAATCCGCGTCTTGAACATCCACCTGCGGTCGCTCAATGGCATCGAGGGGAGCAATGCCAGTTATGTACGACAAAAACGACATGAACAGGCCGTTTCCGTCGCTTACATGATCGAGGAAAGAGCCGAAGACAACCTCATCGTGGTGGGCGACTTCAACGCCTATCAGTTTTCAGATGGTTATGTAGATGTCTTCAACCAGATCAGTGGGTTGCCTTCGGAAGGAGCGTTGTTGGAGGTGGTCGACATTACCGACCCGCCTTTGGTTCACTACAACAGTTGGCTGCCCGATAGCCAACAGTACTCCTACGTGTATCGGGGCAATGCTCAAATGATCGATCATTGTCTGAGTACGCATTTGTCGGAAGACCTCACCGCCACCGATTTCGCCTTTGTTAGGGGCAATACCGACCTGCCGGAAGGAGCCGGTTCATCCAATTCGCCGTTCGGAATTTCCGACCACGATGGTTTTGTGCTTTTCCTGGAGGTCATCAATGGCAGCACCTCTGCGCCCCCGTCTCCGCCGTCTGTTTCTCCATCCGGTTTTCAGGGACCCTTGGCTTATCCCAATCCATTTAATGTTGGCGACCTCCTTTACGTTGAATTGGAACGGAAAGACCACCTTGACCTGTATTTGTATGGCAGTGACGGCCGGCTGTTGCATCGTCAGGTGTTGGGTTCTCACGGATCAGGGGCGCATACGATCTATCCCGATTTTCCCGCTCTTAGCGGCTTCTGTGTAATCCGCTTGTTGGGGGCTCACCACGATATAACCGGTAAGGTGGTGATGATGGAGGAGGAATAAACACTGCGTCGGGTACTTATTGTTGGTGAGGTTGGATGGTCTATTGTTATAAATTGCGACAGGGAAGTGATAAAAACTCGTGTTTTATTCTTAAAAAACGGTAAAATTTACCCATTTGTAAAATAAATGAACGAAAAGTTGGGTTATTGAACAGAACTTCTGTACTTTCACCTGACTATTCAATCGTCTGCCGGATGATGTATAGTTTGGCGTGAAGCCAAAAAATCAAAAAGTATGATACAATTGAAAACGCCCTTCCCATATTAAATATACACTTAACAGCTAACAATCACCGGATTTAATCGTTCCCATTCCCACGAAAGGGGAGTCCTCTCCTTTCGGAAAATACTATTCAGAGAAAACGATAAGTTTGGCATTGCCAGGGTGATAAGGCTGTTATCGCTCTTGTCTCATAACAGAATGTAAACACATTGTTGCAAACGCAGCGTCTGGTTGTTACATTCAATGTGACGACCAGTAAATGTAAAATAGACATTATGAACAGAAATTTTGTATGCAGCCTGAATGCCCTTTTTTGCCTACCCTGCGTCACATCCTCGCCTTCGTAGCTTGGGCTACGAGGCTCCGGGTGTTCCTTGGTTAGACAAAAAATTCCTATTCAGTTGCTATACAAAAAATCCATTCATAGTGTCTAATTTCAAAAACACAAACAACATGGAAAACAATCGCTACTGGAAGTACCGCGGCTACCCGTGGGAATACGATCCAGGCCCACCAACCAACCTCAGCTATGCCCGGTATTTTGCCCGTACGCCCAATTACCGCGGATTATCGAAAGAAGCCACCGGCCGAGAAAAATTCAGATGGCATTTCGGTCCCATGTATTACCGGGGCCGCCTCAAGTCGGGCGAAATAAAAGTGATTATCATCGGTCAGGAAGGTGCCCAGGATGAAAGTCTTTCGCACCGTTCTTTCACCGGCGGGACCGGCAGCCGGATGCAATACTTTCTCAATTACATCGGCATCAACTATTCCTACCTCTTTCTCAACACCTTTGTCTATCCTATTTTTGGGCAATACGACAAAAAAATCCAATGGCTGGCGCAGAACGAGGAGTCCCCCATCGTCGAACACCGGCATAAAATATTCGATTACATCATCGAAAAGAACGACGTCCACCTCATCATTGCCGTAGGGGTAGCAGCCAAAGAAACCGTCAAGACCTGGATAGAAAGCCACGGCGGCAACTGTCCCAAAGGCACCAAAGACCTGTCGGCAAGTCATGGAGGCTTCCTTTCCGACACCACCAAAGTGGTAGGCGTGATGCATCCAGGCGGTGCAGGTAAAGGGGGCTCGGTGGCCAAAATAAAGGCCAGCTTTCAAAAAGCAGCCAACCAGATCAAAAAATGGCACGAAGTCAATACGGACTGGATGCCCCTCGACGACGGTGCCGAAAGGGGCTGGGACAAACCCTATAAATACAGCAGCCGGCCCATCCCCTTCCGCGATTTTCCATACGGTATGAACTGGCGCCTCGGCAGGGGAGGTACCTCTTCCAACCGGAAAGACCGTCAGCGATCCATCCAGCTTTTTTCCAAAGGAGGCAAATACGGCAACCGTGGCCAATACGTCCGATACCCCGACCTGGCCTACGGCACCAGAGAAGGCTATCAGGAAGCTGCGGGCGAAGTGCCCTACGAACAGCCCAGCAAAAAATACAAATACTACGATCCGGGGCCCGGCACTACTCTCGCCAAACTGATGATGGGCGGCAAACCGGGATTCGAATGGCCCAACTGGAATGACCTGGGCGTGACCTCCCACGAGTCGTTGGGCTACGGGCCGATCTATCGCGGCCGCGTGTCCAAACCCACTTTTTTGATACTGGCCGACCAGCAATGCCACGACGACCTTTTCAGTTGCCGGGCACTCACCGGCGAAAGTGGTCAGCACCTCCAGGCATTTTTAGCGGCAGCGGGACTGGACCGCGACTATGCCATCATTCGCGTATTTCCTTGCGATACTTCCGACCTTACATTGACTCAGCGGAAGAAGATCGCCAACGATCCACAAGTCATCAAAGTCTATCAGGAAATCCTTTCACGCCTGTTGGCAAAACGAAAAACAAAAGTATTGTTGGCTATGGGCAAAACCGCTCAGACCCTCCTGGGAAATCTTTCGCTCGACAAGGCTCCCAATCACATCATTGACATGAAATCGTGGAAGGAGTCGGGTGCTTTGGCAAACTGGAAATCCACCCTGGCAAAGCTCAAAAAGATCCGTTATTCCAAAGACCTCAAACACCCTACTTTCAGATACGAGGGAGAAATGTTAGAAATTTCGCGCCGCGACCTCCCCTTTGGTTCCCTCAAATGGAAGGGTACCTCCGGTGACAGGGGGCGCAGAGGCCTCGGCAAGGGTAAGGTGCCTTCGCCCAATTATTACAAAATATACATCCCCAATTGGACCTTTCGGGAAAAGCCACGGCCTTTGAGCAAAGCCGAACAGGAAGCGGTGGAAAAGCATCCATGAGATTTGCGGTTAACGCTAAAAACACTATTGTATATTTTAAAGAATTATAGTACTACAATCCAAGAGCCATCTGGTGTTTGTGATTTTTTTACCACCATACGGGTGGTTTTTTGAAACCTGCCTTTGCCGGGAGGCAGGTCTACCTGCCTGCCCGCGTGCCGCAGTCAGGCGGGCACATGGACACAATCAATTTTCACAAACGCCTAAAGACTCATGCCTTGGAGCCCCCTCCACGCGCAACTTACGGGGGCTTTGGAAAAGACCCCGTAAGGCAGGTATAGGAGGCTATTGAGAACTGCTATTTATTGAGTAAGTTTAAAACCAACAACTATGGCAAAGATACCAATTGATGAACATACGCGTTACGCCATCCGTGGCCGGATTGCCACCCTCGACAAAGCGGGGACTGTTATTGACGACGGTGTCCTCTTCGTCAAAGGCGATAAGATAGAAGCGATACAGCAATATGGAGATCCTTTGCCGGAAGGTTATACCAAAAAGATGATCCGCAAATTTCGGGGAACCCTCTATCCGGGTATGGTCGAACTGCACAACCATCTCAGTTACAACATTATACCCACGTGGCAGGTGCCCAAAACGTTTTTGGACCGCGATCAGTGGCGCCGTCATCCCGACTACAAAAAGAAAATGACCGGCCCGCTGAAAGTGCTGGGCAGTATCGAGGGCTATCTTCAGGCCATCGTACGATATGTGGAGTGCAAACTACTTTTTTCGGGGGTGACCGCCTCGCAGGGCATCACCCTGGCCAGCCATGCCGGCATCCGGAAGTATTACAAAGGGTTGGTCAGAAATGTGGAGCAAACCATTGCCGAAGGGGTGCCCTCTGCCAAGACCCGGATCGCCGACATCAAAAATGCACAGGCACTCCTCAAGGTGCTGGAACGACCGAAAACAAATTGTTATCTCCTTCATTTGGCGGAAGGCGTACACCACCGCGCCAACAAGCACTTCAAAGCCCTGCAGATTGACGTTCAGAATTGGGCCATCCGCAAAAATCTTGCTGGCATCCATGCTGTAGGACTATTACCGGAAGACTTTGCCATCATGGGCGAACACGAAGGGTCGATGGTATGGTCGCCGATGAGCAACCTGTTGTTGTATGGCACCACGGCTCATGTTCGGTCGGCTAAAGAAGCGGGGGTGCGCATCAGTATAGGGTCGGACTGGTCGGCCAGCGGCAGCAAAAATCTTTTGTCGGAACTAAAGGTCGCCAAGCTGATCAGCGACGAGCAGGGCGGATTGTTTACCGACGAAGAGTTGGTGCGGATGGTCACTACTGTGCCCGCCAATATGTTGCAATGGGACGAGCAGATCGGTAGCCTGGAGCCTGGCAAAAAAGCCGATTTCATCGTGCTCCGGACCCGCGATTTTGACCAGAGCGTGTACGAACAATTCATCCGGGCCACCGAAAAAGAGGTGGGCCTGGTGGTGATCGGCGGTGCCCCGGTGCTGGGGTATAAAAAGTCGTTTATGGATGATTTCGACATCCAACTGGAAAGGATCAAACTCAAGAGATATACCCGGTACCTGAATTTGTCGCACCACGAACCCGACAATCCGCTCGACGTCGACCTGACCTTCAAAAAAGCCAAAACCAAATTGAAGGATGGGATGCGCAAGCTGCCCAAGCTCGCTCTCGACCTGGAAAACAATCAGGACAATAACAGTGTGTTTGCAGGAGCGCTGGGCAGTTCCGACGGAGGCGATCCCTTGCACAGCTCCAGATGGGTGCTGGCAGAAGACCATTCTAATTGCACATTTGGCTGCGAACGGCATCACCTCGAATACGAAGGCATGATCACCGGTGGCACCGAAATATACGAGGCGGCCGTCCCCTTGTCGGAAATACTGAAACCCCTTCGGTTGGACGAAGCCGTGATCCACGATGATCGGTTGTATTTCAAGCAATTGGCTATACAAAAAAACCTCCCTCAGTACATCAAGCTCCGGTTGCCCACCTACTATGGCGTAAAGATCGATCTGGATGAGGAGGCCAACTACCGCGAAGAGATCAGCCGCGACATCGGCAAAAACTTCAACTACATTCAGAGCCTGCCGGAGTTTTACAAAACGCCGGGGTATCTGAATCTTCAGGACCGGATCACGATCATCGAACAGGCGGAAACCTTGTTTGAGTACGCCTACGTCAACCTGCCCCAGAAAATGGCCATGTATGCTTCCAATCCGATTGCGAAATTGCGGGTGATGAAGGCCGACCTATTGTCGGACCGTGAATACATCTCGGAAATCGCTTTCCACAAAAAGCTGATCTCGATTTTCAACTCCGTACGCGACCTGCACACTTCGTATAGCTTGCCCGCCCCGTTCAACGACAAGATCGCCTTTCTCCCCTTTTTCATCGAAGAATACTACGAGGGCGATCAGGCCAAATACGCCGTGTCGAAATTCATCGGTGCTGCGTCGAAGTTCAAATATTTTCGGCCGGGGGTGGAAGTCACACACTGGAATGGGATGCCTATTGACAAGGCCATCATGAAAAACGGAGAAAACTACGCTGGCTCCAACAACACCGCCCGTTTTGTAAGAGGGCTCGACGCCATGACCTTCCGGCCCACCATCACCATGTTGCCGCCCGAAGAAGATTGGGTCGACATCAGCTACATCGACAAGGTCGGCATCAAACGTAGCAACCGTTTTTACTGGCGGGTGGGGTCGGTTCATTCGCAGATCGTACAAACACTGAAAGAGCAAAAACAGGAGCGCCAACACATCTCTTACGGATACGACTATATGACCCTGGTGGTGCATATGGTGAAGAAGTTTTTCTTTTCACCGAAAGTGTTTAAGTCGGAGTTGAACAATGCCCGGGAAGGACAGGCGGTGTTGAAGCCGTCGAGGGGGTTTTTGGAGACGAGTTTTCCCGGCAACTTCAAGGCCAAGCTGATAAAAGGCACGGATATCGGCTACATTCGGATATACTCCTTTTCGACCACCCAGCCTGAAGATTTCGCCTACGAGTTCAAACGGTTGATCGACGAGTTGGGCACCCGCCGGATCGTTATCGACGTCAGGAGCAATGGGGGTGGCAACATACTGGCGGCTGAGTATCTATTGCAGGTGCTGTCGCCTCAGAAGATCAATCCACAGACTGCTGCTTTTTTGATCAACCCACTGACCGAGCATTTGTGCAAGCTCCATTCGCCCTCCAACACCATTGAGGGGCTCGACCTGACTGCCTGGTACCAATCGCTATTGGGCATTAAAAAGACGGGAGCCAAATATACCCTGAGCCATCCGATCACTTCCAAAGAGAAGCTCCGCCGCTTTGCAACAAAACAATCCCGCGACCTGGTACTCATTACGGATGCACTTTGTTATAGCGCCACTGACCTCTTTGCTGCCGGCTTCAAAGACCACAACCTGGGCAAGGTGCTGGGCGTACACGACAATACCGGTGCCGGCGGTGCCAACGTATGGACCCACTCGCTTCTTTACCATCTGACACAAGACCAGAACGGACGCTCTCCTTTTTTTGAAAGACTGCCCTATGGCGCTGATTTCAGAATAGCGATACGCCGCACCCTGCGCGTACGCAAAAACCAGGGCATACCCGTAGAAGACCTTGGCATACAACCCGACGAGATACACCGGATGACCAAAAACGACCTGCTCAACGGCAACGAAGACCTGATCCGGCATGCTGTCGGATTGTTTGAGGAGGGTAGCGATGCCGTCCAGGGGGAGATCCCGCAGCAGGTGAAGTGGGCGATTGGGAGTCGGAAGGTGGGGCGTCGTCGTGTGGTGGTTAAGGCGGATAGGGAGAGGAGGAGTTAGGGTGAATCTGTGATGCTATTGGTAAGTGGGATTCTGATCGCAAAATTAATAATTTTTGTAATGTTGGTACTTCTAATATTTTAGAAGGTGAAATGTTAAAATTTCAGATTTTTCTTTGAAAATATTTTGTGGTTCGGAGTTTTGTGTTACCTTTCGGGCGAAAACCACATTTCCCCGAAAGATGATGAAGTGAAAGTTATGAACGACTGATTTTCTTCTTGCTTGCTGGTTTTCCAAAAGGTAAAAATGAATTATAGGTGTTGGCTGGCGTAAGCCTTGTGTTGAGCGACGGCCTGGCTTTATGGTGGCTGTATTGAGGTTGCTCTGTGCAGTTGTAGACTTATTGTTGGACTGACGGTGAGTGATCACTGTTGGTGATGGAGAAGGTATGTTATGAGTTGATTGGACAACTATGTATGTTGTTTGGTTGAGATGGGAGGAGTATATTTTTTAACATTTAAATTTTTGACAAATGAAAGGTAGACACTTTTTTTTGATGGCCATGGGTATGGTTTGTTGGGTAGTGTGGGGGCAGGGCGCTATTACCACCCATTATGAAGACGGTGATCTGGTGGTGTGGACGGACAATCCGGGAGAGTCGGGCTACAAAGGCTGCGACGTTGCACATCTGACGCCGGTGGTGGCTTATGTTTTTGAGTTGCAACGGCGCAATTCGGGGGGCACTCCTACCTGTTCGGCAAGAAGTCGCGGTCGGTGGCGGACCGTCGATACACAAGATTCTGATGACGGGCAGACTGTTTTTACGAATATTCCGGAAGGGCATTACCGGGTGATTTGCCGGGTGGGTAAGGCGATTGGTTGTGAGATCGCGGGGGCGGACGAGGGGTATTCGGGGCGGTCGATTGTGTATGAGCGGGAGGTTTCGGGGGTGGTGGATTTGGGGATGGAATCGCGGGAGGAGGTGGATTTGGGGGTGGGAGATTTGGGGGAGGATGGGTTGGTGGTTTTTCCTAATCCGGCGGAGGATGCTTTTACCATTGTATTATCAAAGGGAAGGCTAGAGTCAAGGGTTCAAATAATAGTCGTCAATTTACTCGGACAGGAAATGGTCGTAATGGAACGAAATCTTGATGCTAACCAAGTCAATTACCAATGGCAGGTTGATGCTGCACATTTTCCATCGGGCACCTACTGGATCAAGGTGTCGGATCAGACGGGTAAAAGTTTGTCTAAAAATATTGTGATCCTGAAAGACTAAATTTTTTTCAAAATCCAATACCATTTAAAAATAGAAGCCATGAGAAAGATTTTAATTCATATTTCAATAATAAATTTATTACTTGTTTTTGGCGCCTCAGCACAGCCCGTCAACACTCTGTTAGGAGATATTGCTGTAGCTTCCCCAAATGCTGCTGCCATGGCACAGTATGTAGAGACACCAGTGAGTTTGAACACAGGCACTTCAAACATAAACATACCACTATATACAATAAACGAAGGACCTTTGACCTTCCCCATTTCCTTATCCTATCATGCTTCGGGTATCCGAGTAGAGGAACCTGCCAGTTGGGTGGGGTTGGGCTGGAACCTGAATGCGGGAGGAGCGATAACCAGAACCGTATTGGGCAAACCGGATGATCAACAAGAAGGATACTTTAATGTTGGAGAGGAACTAAACGAAAATCTTTCAGGAGAAATATTCGAGTTTACAAACAGTGTAGACTATATATATGATACAGAAGCGGACATATATACATTTAATTTTGCCGGATACTCAGGCAAATTTATTATCGATTCTAAAAAAGATGTTCACTTTTTCCCAAAACAAGATTTAAAATTGATTTTTGATTTAGAAGATGAGGATGATGATCCAAACAATGGAATCAACATGGACAATGGGTTCGAGGGTTTAAATCAATACATCATGGTCACGCCAGATGGCACGAGATACTACTTCGGAAAGAAACCGGGAGAAACGCCACCAGAAAATCCATTATTGGAAAATTATAGCGGTATCGAATCCTCCAGGCCAGGTTTTCATATCAATAGTCTCGAAAAATATATTTCCACTTGGTATTTAGTAAGAGTTGAATCGGCGGATGGGAATTATGCGATAGATCTGTCTTATAATGCAAATAGGTTTAGTTATTTGTTTTTACCGACCTGTTATTTTGATTATTTGAGTGTGGTTGCTACTTGTGACGAAATAATTGCAGAGATGAGTGGAGCTGGATGCGGAGGTCTACCAAGACCGGCTTATGGTATGAATTTGAATAATATGAGGATCAACGGCAAAGTGGTTAGTCAGATCACTACGCCTACAGAAACGATTGACTTTGTAAGTGGAAGCGATGTTAGATCTGATCTGGATGACTTCGAAGATTTAGGTTACAGGGCAAAAAGATTGGATGCCATTTTGATCGAAACCGGAGAATACTGTATGGAATGGCTTTTTGATAACAATGATTATTTCCAGGCAGATGATTTTGATGATCAAAGTGTCTCTAAACGTTTAAAATTAAATCAGGTTCAGAAGCGATCATGCTCACAAGTTGGTGGCGAATATATTGAAGAACCACCATATGTTTTTACTTATGAGGATAGTGTCCACTTGCCCAGCCGTATATCTAAGGCGATTGATCACTGGGGATACTACAACGGGCAACATCAGAATGATAATAACGTGGACAACATCTCACCAACGACGATCACTTCAGAGTTATATAGTTATGTTTTTTCCCATGGGTCAAGTGATCGGGAAACACATGGTGAGTATCAATTAGCTGGCATGTTGACTAAGATACAATATCCGACTGGCGGGGCTACTTTTTTTACCTATGAATCCAATACGGCAAAAGAGATAAAAGATGTCCGAATTGATTTAATTGAAAACCTCGTTCATGAAGGGTTTTGTCCTCCAGATTCGCCATATCCAAATTCGGTAACCATTAGCTTAACACAAGAACAAATCGATTATGGTTTTTTTAAATTAAGAATGGATTTCATAGGTCAAGATCCCGATGGCGACCCGCCTTACCCTCCATGCTTTCCTGCGCTTGATGCTTATGCAGAAATCGAAGTCCTTGACGGGGGCGGCCAGTCTATGGGGAATTATATATTTACTTCAGAAAACGTTCTTCTGGAACCAGACACTTACAGGGAAATAACCCTTCCACTCGAGTTTCTGTCTTCCACTTTAGAGCCTGGTACAAATTATACTTTTAGTCTCACTGCTTATAACGCAATTGGTAGTTTTAGTTTGTGGGCTTTAATTCCGGATGTGCCATTCAGTGTGGAAGTGGGCGGAGTGCGCATACAAGAAATCAGAACCAGTACGACCTGTACACCATCTGATGAGGACATCATAAAAACGTATGACTACAGTGAACTGGCAAACCCGTCGGTATCAAGCGGAAGGGTTTTTCGAAAACCCATATACGGTTACATAAAGGAATCAATTGGGGAAGAGGGAGGTTTTTCTGCTTTTGCGTATAACAATTCTGTTGATCAGGCACATACAGCCGTCCCGGTACATTATTATGTTAGATTTATGGACAAGAGCTTTTCGTTAATGGGTTCATTTGAGGGGCAACACATTGGATATAATAATGTAACGGAATATCATAATGGAAATGGTACCAGGGTATTTAGTTATCACCCGATAGGAGAGCCCATACCTGAAACGAAATTCCCAAACCCTCCGGCAAAGTTCCAAAGAAATAGCGGACAAATATACTCAAGAACCACAAAAGATGCAGTAGGTGATCCAAAGGCCAGTTTTTCTCAATTGTTGGTACCCGAGCCACATCAAAATATCTCTAAGTGTTTTGGACTGGCTACTTTTCGTTCAGCAGAATTTACTTATGATTGTCCGGGAAGTATCAATCCTCCCGAAGATGCCTATACCGAATGGTATCATCTAAATTTACATGAATTATACCTCCCCAGAACAGCTAGTCGAAGGGTAAAGGAAACTATAGAAATACTGGATGATGTATCTAAGACTACCACCTATGAATACGATACCCAAAGTCGCCACCTCTTCCCAACTGCTGCGCAGTTTACAAATAGTGACGACAAAGTACACCGAACGGAAAATACTTACATCCATGACTATGTGGGTTGTAATTCCATTAAATATGATTTGCAAGAGCGAAACATGATAGCTACCCCCTTTCAGGTTAAAAAACTGGTAGATGGGGTACATGTCGGAGGTACGGAGGTGAGATACGAGTTTTTTAATGATGCTGGCCAAAATCAGCCCTGTATACAAACGGATAATTTTCCCAGGCCCTATCAATATTATGCTTATGAAAAAGATCTAAACACCGGAGCAGGCACCTGGGAATTAAAAGGGACCGTAAATGAGTACGACGATAGCGGAAACCCACACCTGTTCAACATCTCCGGATGGGGCGATGAAACCTACACCTGGCAAAATGGATTGATGAGAACCCGGAATTTTGGCGGCATCGGCGGTTTCAATTGGATGTATGATTACCATACAGATACCAAATTTTTGTCGGCTATTACCGATATCGATGGCCAACAAACAACTTACGAATATGACCAATTATTTCGCCTGTCGGCGACTCATCAACGAGAGGAAAATGTCAATACGACCTATTCGTACTCTTATGGTGCTCCCAACGAAGTTTCTCGGGAAACTTCATTCACAAATAACTTTCCCCCTACGCAAAATGTCGATCAGCAATTTGATGGTTTAGGCCGTCAAACAGCGACAATCGTTAACGGCGTTACCAAAGAGGAAATGATCTATGATAATCAAGGACGTATAGATCAACAGACTTATCTTCCAGGCATTTTCAAAACCATCTCCTACGAACCCTCTCCGCTTAACCGACCTATTCAAGAGCTTTATCCCGATGAGTCATACACAACAACCAATTATGATTCGGAAGGACAATACTACAAACTGACCTTCTATGATGAAAACGGAAATCCTACGATAAGCCATACCGATATCATTGGTCAACACATCAAAACAACCGATGCTTTAGGAAAGGTTACAGAATACCAGTACGATGATAAGCTGAACCTCGTCAAAGTAATTCCCCCCAACTTCAACACTTCCAATGAGGCTTTCGAATACGTATACGATGCCCGCAACCGGGTAGTAGAAAAAACCATTCCCGGAGCAGGCGATCAAAAGTTTATCTACAACGACCGTGACTTGCTGGTTGCTTCTCAGGATGAAAACATGAAAGACGATGGCCGGTGGCTCGTAACTACTTAGGGTTTGCTATTTTAGGCATAACAAGCTGAAAATCAATAAAATAAGTTAAAAAAAGACTTGATTAAATGCAAGGTTTTTTGTAAATTTGGGCAAAAACCTTGCATTATGCTCAATTATACATCTCAATTTCAAGCCTCCATTGACGAATTTAACAATATTTACCAACTTCCCCTTGATCCGGATAACAGATGGATAAAACTGGGAGCTTGCCTGCCATGGGACAAACTGGTAAAAATTCTGGAGCAAAAGTTTGCACTCAAAGGCAGTCCTTGTGTTGATCCAAGGATTATTATCGCAAGCCTGATTATCAAACACAAACTGAATTTATCAGACGAAGAAACCCTGCAATCTATTCAGGAAAACCCTTACATGCAATTATTTTGCGGCTTGGATACTTTTCATGCAAAGCCTGTGTTTTCCTCTAATTCATTTGTTGATTTTCGTAGAAAATTTGACCCTCAATTGATCAATGAATTCACAGATGTTTTAATAAGGATTAGTTTTCCCAACAAATTAATTACATCGCCTGATCCAACTGAAAAACAATTACCCAATAAAGGAAAACTAAAACTGGATGCAACAGTTGCAGATCAATATATTAGGTATCCAAATGACTTGAGCTTGTTGAATGAAGCAAGAGTGAAAACGGAAATGTTAATTGATCAACTGTATGAAATTCTTAAACACCACCTGACAGTCAAACCCAGAACCTACCGTAGAGTTGCCCACAAACGATATCTGGCAGAGGCTAAAAAACGCCAGAAAAACAAAGTCTCTTTGCGCAAGACCATTCGTTATATGCTCAATTGCGTGGATCGTAATATACTGACAATCAACAAAATGCTGGATATGTTGGATGACAATCCACTTACATATAGTCAGATGAGAA
>CBDCTQ010000075.1:0-200679 GCA_965222105.1 Saprospiraceae bacterium
AATACATTTGCGAAGGCGATAAAAACCTGGCAGATCATCAGGCTTGCACAATAACCGCTGCTGACATTTGGCCCGACCTCGAAAACGACAGCATCCTATGGCTGGGGGGCCACGGCATTACCCGTTTTAACCGAATAGATGGAAGTTTTCGAAATTTCTATTTCACCCACCCTGACGAAAGTACCCAGCGATACGTCAATGCTCCCCTCAAATTGTTGTCGCATCCGAACGGGAAAATATACATCGGTACCTGGTATTACGGCACCTATACCTTCGACAGACAGACACACCAATTCGAATCACTTGATCCCTGCTATCAAAACGACACTTATCCATACACCCGTCCGGTAGTCAGGGGATTTATGCCATCAATGAGCACGAATTTTGGATCAACTCCTGGCACGGAACACAACTTTACGACACCCGAACCAATTGCATCACCCAAGCCATAAATAGCGATTTTAGGAAAAAGCAATGGTACACGGTGGATCATATTGACCCCAAAGGCCGCATCTGGTCTATCATCGACGGGGTGGGTCTGCTCATCTACAATCCGTTGATGCAACAATACCAAATGATGCCATTTGATGAGGAAGACTCCCCCTACGCTTCCATAACTAAGAGGATTTTGGAAGACACGGTCCAACAAAGAATTTACGTAGGGGCTGCCGGCTCTGCCCAAGGGTTGCACTATTTCGATTTGGTCACTAAAAAATGGGACGTCATTCTTGCCCCTGTCGGACATTCTACCAACGAATTAAAGAGTTTGAACATAGCAGATTTGGCACTACTTGAAAATGGAGAAATCATCCTCCTTACACCCAGTACAATTTTTTGGTACAAACCGGGATTTGAACGGTTAAAATATTACCCCGTTCAACCCAAAGAAGAGGTGGTCCGTTTCAGGGCTTGTATGGTTGATCGGGAAGGGAAAGTATGGCTGGGTGCCTGGTCGGGTGGATTTTACCGCCTCGACCCACAAAAACGCACCCTTCATTCCTTCATAGAGGAGCTCGCCCCCCTATCCGATAAAATTCTGGGCGGCGATCATTTGGCCGAAGACATCAACGGCAACATCTGGATGCGGGAAAACATCGGCTTGCTGATCTGGGAAAGAGCCACCGGCCAGTTCATCTACCACCGATACGACCCTCACCAACTAAAAGCCTTGCGGGGTATGGGTCGATTTACACCCGATCGCCACGGCCGGGTCTGGCTTGCCACCAATCGCGAATTCCTCGGCTACGGCCATGCTGACAGTCTCCACAGAGGCGTGATCCGCTTCCTGGGTAAAGCAGATGGTCTGAAAGGGTCACATGTATATCTCACCAAAACGCACCGCGATGAGTTGTTGGTTTTCACCGAAAAAGGAATGCAGCTATTCGACCCTAAAACCATGCGTTTTGGCAAATTCTACGACCCCGGATATGGTCTCAACACGGTGTACACAGCCACCTGGTTGACGGATGGAAGACTGGCCGCCGGTCAGCAAAAAGAAATCGCCCTGTTCTACCCCGACAGCTTGAAAACCAACGAAGAGCGACCCGTACCCTACATAAATTCCTTCCGGGTGTTCGACGAGCTCTGGCACCTGAACACCGCACCCGGACAGTCGGACTCGGTCTATCTAAGCTACAAGCAAAATTTCTTCTCCTTCGAGTTCTCTGCCGTGGGCTACAACCTGCCCAACCGAACCCGCTTTCGCTACCAACTGGAGGGGTTTGACGAAAACTGGCAGGACGGTACCAAACGCCGGTTTGCGGCCTACACCAATGTACCAGGGGGCGACTACACCTTCAAAGTAGAAGCCGTCAACAACGAAGGCATAGCTCTGGGGCAGCCCCACGTGCTGTTTATCCACGTATCGACTGTCTGGTACAAAACCGTGTGGTTCTGGTGTCTTGCCATTGTCTTGTTGGCGGGATTGGCCTACCTCGTATACAAATGGCGCATCAATCAGGTGAGAAAAGAAGAACGACTTCGAGCCGACTACGAACGACAACTGGCCAACGTAGAAATGAGCGCCCTCCGCGCCCAAATGAATCCACACTTCATATTCAACTCGCTCAACTCCATCGAATACTACATCATCAGCAATGAGCCGGAAAAAGCCTCTGACTACCTCAACCGGTTTTCCCGGCTTATACGGCTGATCCTCCAAAACTCCAAGAGCAATATCGTTTCCCTGAAAGACGACCTGGAAGCCCTCAAACTGTATATCGAAATGGAAAGCCTCCGCTTCGATAACCTCTTCGACTACGAAGTCAAAACTGAAAAAGGACTGAACCTCGAAAAAATAAACGTACCTCCCATGCTCCTTCAACCTTATGTAGAAAACGCCATCTGGCACGGCCTGATGCAAAAGAAAAATGAAAAGGGAAAACTCGACCTCACCATCCGGCAGTCCAATGGCCACCTCGTATGCCTGATCGAAGACAACGGCATTGGCCGCGAAGCCGCCCAACAGCTAAAGTCCAAAACCGCCACAAGACGCAAGTCCTACGGCATGAAGATAACCAGCGACCGACTCTCCATGCTCAACAAACTGGCTGGAGCCAAAGCCTCGGTGCAGGTGTTTGATCTGAAAAGCGAGAATGGAGAAGCTGCCGGAACCAGGGTGGAGCTGGTGATACCACTAAGCAATTGACATGTATATTATCTTGTTTGTCAAGCAGATATATTTTAATAAAATAAAAATTTGAAAAAAGTTGTCTTTCATTTATGGAATTTGGGGTGTTTTTGCAGCTTATTAGTAGAGAAGCTCTCGAAATTTAAACATAACCAGACACTTTTATAGCCAAGACGGCTGATAAGGGCAGCCTGAGGTGTGTCTGGACGCGAATTGCTCTCGTTGCGGCGAGAGGCGGCGGCGGTGAGGGTGGGCCCACCCTCAAAAGCCTATTACGCCAGCAAAATATAAATTTCAAATATATACAAAATATTTCATTTAAAAAACACAGCGCCACATAACCAAAAAAATCATGATAAAAGCCATCATCCTCGACGACGAAAAGCACTCCGTAGCCACCCTGGCATGGAAAATTGAAAAATTCTGTCCCGACGTAGAAGTCGTGGCTCAGTTTACCGACTCGCCGGAGGCCCTCGACCACATCCGGCAGCATCCGCCCGATCTGCTATTTCTGGATATTGAAATGCCGCGGCTAAACGGATTTGAACTGTTGGAAGAACTCCAACCGCCCATCCCTTTCGAGGTGATCCTGACCACGGCCTACGACGAATTTGGCATCCGCGCAGTCAAGGCCAATGTATTGGATTATCTGCTAAAGCCGGTGCAAAATCAGGAATTGAAAAATGCCATCGAAAAGTTCAAAAACAAAAGAGGGCAGGCTGACGGAAAGTCAACAGAGGTACTCTTCAGCAACCAGCAGGAAGCATCACCCAGCAAACCTCCCAAGATCGCTCTCGCCACCAAAGAAAGCATCGAATTTGTGGCCCCGCAAGACATTATCCTGTGCAGCTCCGACAGCAATTACACCATGATCTACCTCACCGGAGGGCGCAAAAAACTCATCTCCCGAACGCTGAAAGACGTAGAAGAATGGCTCCGCACCCACGGCTTTTACAGGGCACACCACTCCCATTTGGTCAACCTCCAGCACATCAAAGAGTACGTCAGAGCAGATGGTGGGTACTTATTGTTATCTAATGGGAAAACCCTGCCGGTAGCCCGAAATAGAAAGGATGACTTGTTGAAGATGATTTAGAAAGGGAGTTGCCCATTTTGACATCATTACGCCCGCTTTCCCGATCCCAATAATTCTTTCGCCTAACACAAAATCAGAGACTATTATCCAAACGCCATTAACTTCTGGGAGCAAAACACACCGTTACGGCTTTTGATCATAAAAATGCTTTGCCAGCAATACATCCGGCAATTCGATGTGCCTAAAAAACGAATCCAAATAAGCCAGCAGTTCTTCCCGTACAGATGGATCCAACAATTCGAACGAATCACATAAAGCCATGATCTCCCCTTTTTTAGCTAAAAACAGATCCCTGATCTCCTCAAAATCGGCGTCTTTATTTCCTCTGAACTGGAACATCCGCTCCGTTACTTCCTCAATCCCCAATCCTGGGTAGGGAGCAGCATAGGGTGCGTGTACCAGTCCGGAAAAATCAAAATCGTAAGGCACAGGGATCGGCCCGGAGCCATCTTCGGGAAGCAACAGGCGGAGATTGTGTTGCCGGTTGAGGTTCCAATCCGTGTTGCCGATCATGTATTGAAATACAGTAAAAAGACGGTAATGATATCCATTGATCTTTTTGAGGGCTTTTCCATCCTTCCGGATCAGTTTTGCCGAAAGGCGGTCGGCCATTTCCCGTTTGTGTTCTATAAAAAAGCCATAGCGAAATGGTGAGTACAATAAGCTATCGGCATCCTCATACTCCAACCGGACCAAATGAACCCGAAAGCTATAATCCGTCAATAGGTTGTACATTTTATAGGCGAGGTATTCTTTAAACAGCAACTGCTCGTACCCTTCTGCATCGCGGCAATGGGTAACCAGTTTCAACCCGGCCGGGCGAACCAGGTGGTTTCTTTCCAGGTAGTAATCCGGAAATTTTACTTTAAGTGGGGGGATCTGACAGATGTTCTTCCGCGATTTTCCCCGCGCCTTTACCGTTACCGAAATGGGAAACTGACTGTACTCTTCGTCTGCCAATACCAAATCGGCTGACTGATAAGCCTCCGGTTTTTCATCGATGATTTTTGTATTTTCCAACAATAGTTTCACATAACGAAGGCTGTCTTTCTGCAAATGGGCAAATAGTCCCGTTTCTTCCGCTTGGGGCGAAAAAGGATAAAAAAGGCTTCCTGCAATCAACATTGTGAAAAGAAACCCGAATAGAATTGTTTTCTTCATTTCCACCTGATAAGGATTTAGGAGTTTAGAATGGAGTTACATCTTAAATAAACAACCCGGACCACAAAATGATGCCCCGAAAACCCAAATAATAGATCAATGCGCCGAATTGATCGACGATGGACTTTTTCGCCAGTTTTTCATGCTGTCCATCACAAAATCGAGGGCTGCCGACCAGGCATCCTCCACCCGAATTGTATAAAATTCGCCCAACACTTTCGGCAGGGTTTCCAGCATAGCTTCCTTCACCAGTGGGTAGTATTCGTTCTTTACGCCGTAGCGATGATGGTTCTGACCCAGCCGCCGAAGGCCCATAGCCAGATGCTCGGGCCGGGCCAGCGAATAGACGATGCCACTGAGCATATGCGTCAGCAAACGGCCTTGCGCCTGCATATTGTTGGATTTAAAAAGTTTGCGGACTTGAGGAGCCTTTTCAAACACCGTATCATAAAAGATCTGGCTGAATTTTTCTTCGTATTTCAACAGCAGATGAAGCGACGATTGCAACTCTAACTGAAGGTCCATTTGGCGAAAGCCCAGCGTTTCGTATAAGGTCAGGGCTTCCGATTTGCCCGCCACCTCCACATCGAATCGCCGACCAAAGTCGACCAACTCCGTCCCTACAATATTCCTCACTTTGTCCGAAACCAGGATGTTGGCCCCGGTCACCTTGGTTTGTCCCTGGATGCGGCTGGCCACGTTGACCGGATCGCCCACCACCGAAAACTGCCGGTGGGTAGGGTGGCCCAAATGACCGATGTACGCCAATCCGAAATTAATACCGATTCCGATTTGGAGTTTTATATCAAAGTCCTTCAGCTCTATCTTGTTCAACCGTTCCAGTGCGTAGCGCATGCCGATGGCCGCCCGCACAGCATCGGTGCAGTTTTTACTTCGGGTGCCTCCTGCCGTGCCAAACACACCCACGATTTCATCGCCGACGTATTGGTAAATGATGCCGTTATTTTGAAGAATGGGGTCGCCCAAAGCCGTGTAAAACCGGTTGAGCATATACGCCATGTCGAAGGGGAGATTTTCGGACGACAGTCTGGTGAAATTGCGCAGGTCACAAAACAGAATGGCTATGGGTCTTTCCTCGGCCTTGCCTTCCGGGGCCGTTTCCCGTTGCAACTGGTTGACTTCAGCACTCGACCAGATCAGTCTTTGAACTTTGACGTCTCCTTTTACAATACATTGACAGGCCAACCGGATCGAAGGGTCCCATTTTCTCATCTGCACCATTACGCGCTCCGCCTCCGTGCGTGGGCTGAGGTTACCCATCCCGTCCAGTATTCTAACGCGGCAGGTGGAGCATTTTCCGTTGCCGCCGCATTCGTGGATGTGGGGAATTTTGTTTTCTATTGAGATATCGAGCAGGGAACCGCCGTTGCAGGGAGATATCACTTCCTTGTTCAAACCGGCGTAATGAATACAAGCTTTCATGACAAGACATTTAGTGAACTGCCACAAAGTTGCAGGAAGACGGGTTAATTGTCAGGAGTAAATGAGCAGACTACCACAAATTATGAGTGGTTGGTAGATTGGAAGGAAAATTAGGTTCAATTTGGCTAGGGATTAATCATCCCCTTCGGCG
The DNA here is from genome assembly GCA_965222105.1 of Saprospiraceae bacterium. Lineage (GTDB taxonomy): Bacteria > Bacteroidota > Bacteroidia > Chitinophagales > Saprospiraceae > CALGLS01. The sequence goes on from CBDCTQ010000075.1 coordinate 6,481, forward strand.
TTGAGCTCGCGTTCTATTTCATTCATCAATACGTAGTCGATCGACTCCTGAACGGTAGGGATGATCGTCAAAACGGAGTTGAGACGGGTGATCTCGATGAGTTTTTTAACATTATCATGCACCACACCTGTGACGATGAAACTGCCCTCCTCTTGTTTCCAGAGCCGCTCGGCTGTCAAAATGGCACTCAACCCGGAAGAATCCACATATTCGACAGCAGAAACATCCAAAATGAGGTTTTGGATACCTTTATTTCTCAGAATGACGAATTCCGACTTGAGGTTGGGGGCGACCTCCGTGTTGACCGTTTTTCCAAGACGCTGATTACGGTGTACTTATCCTGATTGTCGATTGTAAATTTCATGCTCAATGATTATACCTTATTTAACGCCACAAATATAGTAGAATATTTAAAATCTGCTCCTAAACCTAAATGACAAACCTCTTTTTCAGAACATTTGTACGAAAAAGCGGTACGATGGGTTATAAATTCGGCAATTATTTCGTTGTAAACAAATAAGGGCTTTCATTGGTTTTACATGCCAACCAAATTTGGCAACACCTTGTTGATAACTGCCATTGCTGCTCCTTTGATCGGTTAAACAAGTCGCTTTGGCAGCTAAAAGCCGGAAAACCTTTAATGGCACTATTTTTTCTGAAATGAGCAATAATCATATTAAATTAAATATTTGCATAACTAAAGTTGGTATCTTTACCGAAAGGTGTTAATATTGTTTCATCTTTTTGTCTGTGCAAATTATTTCTCAATCAATATCACCACGCGTGCCTACAACAATAGGCGCTTACCATTATGAATCGACGATTTTCTCCAGAAGTAAAAAAAGTAATCTCCCAAAGCAGAGATGAAGCCATACGCCTTGGTCACGATTTTATTGGGACCGAACACCTCCTGCTCGGCATCATCAAAGATAAAAACTCCCTGGCACTAAGGGTTTTACAATCGCTTGATGTCAATACCAAAGTACTGAAAAACACCATTGAAGATTCCGTCAAACGGAGTTTCCAACCCAAAGCCGCCCTCAACGTCGGCAACCTCCCACTGGATAAACAGGCCGAAAAAGTGCTCAAAGTCACTTTCCTCGAAGCCAAAAACCTGCGCAACGACGAAATTTGCCCCGAGCACCTCATCCTTTCCATACTCAAAAACAGCGAAAGCCTGGCCTGCAACATCCTCAACCAATTCAACATCAACTACGACCTTTATAAGTCAGAGCTCGAATACGTCCGGCAAGACATGGACTTCAACCATCCCGACCTCTACGCCGAAACGCCTTCCGACTCCGACGAACCCTTCGAAGAAGAAGACAGCGGTCGCTATCAGCGAAAAGGAAACACCAAATCGCGCACCCCGGTACTCGACAACTTTGGCCGCGACGTGACCAAACTCGCCGAAGAAGACAAACTCGACCCCATCATCGGTCGGGAAAACGAAATCGAACGGGTGTCTCAAATCCTTAGCCGCCGTAAAAAGAACAACCCCATCCTCATCGGCGAACCCGGCGTAGGAAAAACCGCCATCGTAGAAGGGCTGGCCCTCCGGATCATGCAGAAGAAAGTATCGAGAACCTTGTTCAACAAACGAATTGTCATGCTCGACCTGGCAGCACTGGTGGCCGGCACCAAATACAGAGGACAATTTGAAGAGCGAATGAAAGCCATCATGTCGGAACTCGAAAAATCGAGAGACGTCATCCTGTTCATCGACGAAATCCATACCATCGTCGGAGCCGGGGGAGCTACGGGCTCGCTCGACGCTTCCAATATTTTCAAACCGGCACTGGCCCGCGGTGAATTGCAATGCATCGGTGCCTCTACCCTCGACGAATACCGGCAACACATTGAAAAAGACGGCGCCCTCGACCGTCGCTTTCAAAAAGTGATCGTCGATCCGCCTTCTGCTGAAGAAGCCATCAACATCCTCAAAAACATCCGCCCCAAATACGAAGAATTTCACAACGTCACCTACTCCGACGAAGCCATTAAGGCCTGCGTCATGCTGAGCGACCGCTACATCAGCGACCGGTTTCTGCCCGACAAGGCCATCGACGTACTCGACGAAGTGGGCGCCCGGGTGCACCTGAAAAACATCCACGTTCCCAAACACATCGAAGACCTCGAACAAAAGATCGAAGACCTGAAGGACAAGAAAAACGCCGCCGTCAAAAATCAACAGTACGAAAAAGCGGCCGACCTGCGCGACGACGAGTCCAAACTGATGCGACAACTCGAATACGCAAAAGTGGAATGGGAAGAGGAATCCAAAACCAAGCGATACCCCGTCAATGAAGAGCACATCGCCGAAGTCGTCTCCATGATGACCGGCATTCCCGTCAACCGGGTCGCTCAAAGCGAAAGCAATAAACTGGTCGGCATGGTCGACGATCTTAAAAAAGCCATCATCGGTCAGGACGAAGCCATCACCAAGATCACCAAAGCCATCCAGCGCAACCGCGTAGGACTGAAGGACCCTACCAAACCCATCGGCTCTTTCATCTTCCTCGGCCCCACGGGGGTCGGTAAAACGGAGTTGGCAAAAGCATTGGCACGCTACATGTTCGACTCGGAAGACTCCCTCGTCAGGCTCGACATGAGCGAGTACATGGAAAAATTCTCGGTCAGCCGCCTCATCGGGGCCCCTCCGGGATACGTGGGTTACGAAGAAGGAGGACAGCTTACGGAAAAGGTGCGGCGCAAGCCCTACTCCGTCATCTTGCTCGATGAGATCGAAAAAGCCCACCCAGATGTGTACAATATACTGTTGCAAGTACTCGACGATGGACAGCTGACCGACGGTCTGGGCCGAAAAGTAGACTTTAAGAATACCCTGATCATCATGACTTCCAATATCGGCGTCCGTCAATTGAAAGATTTCGGACAAGGAGTGGGGTTTGCCACCAAGGCAAGGGTTGAATCGGCAGAAGACGACTCCAAAGCCATCATCCAAAATGCCTTGAAACGCACCTTCTCTCCGGAGTTTCTCAACCGGATTGACGACGTAGTCGTGTTCAACAGCTTGGGCAAAGAGGAGATATTCCTGATCATCGACATCACCCTCAGCGATCTGCACCGCCGCCTCGACGGCATGGGATACAAATTGATACTGGCTGAAGACGCCAAAAATTTTGTTGCTGAAAAAGGATTTGACCCCCAATTTGGGGCCCGACCACTACACAGGGCTATTCAAAAATACATCGAAGATCCGCTTGCGGAGTTCATTTTAAATGAAAATCCGTCGGAGGGAGCCGTTTTTGAGGCCAAACTCGACAAAGAAGGCAAAGGGCTGGTGATCACCCACGCCAAAGTGGCCGACACGGATGTTAAAAAATAAAATTTGCTTTCACCGGCACTAAAAGAGCGGTCGAAAAAGCTGTATATAAAGATCATTCCTGAAGTGCATTTGAACTTTTCAGATGCACTTTTTTCTTTTTTAACCATTAATTTCTTTTCTTTATCCTGCGAAAACCGGAATTTTATTGGCTATACGACGGTTATACTACCACATACACCCATATTTCTTAACTAAAAATTTATCATTTGGCAAGAAGACATCGCAATTATTCCCGTAGGGAAGAAAAACCAAGATTCAGAATTAATCATCAAATCAGAGTACCACAAGTTCGCCTCGTTGGCGACAATTTTGACGAGCTAAGCAAGGCCGCTGGTCGCAATGTTGAACCCGGCATTTATCCTACCCGCAAAGCCCAGGACCTGGCCCGCAACGTCGACCTCGACCTGGTTGAGATCTCACCCAAAGCAGACCCACCTGTTTGCCGCATCATCGACTACAAGAAGTTTTTGTACATCCGCAAAAAAAAGGAAAAAGAAATCAAGGCCAAGGCCGTCAAAACGATCATCAAAGAGATTCGCTTTGGCCCCAACACCGATGAACACGACTTTGAGTTCAAACTTCGCCACGCCATCAAATTCCTCAAAGACGGCGCCAAGGTGAAGGCATATGTTCACTTCCGGGGCAGGGCCATCGTCTTCAAAGACCGGGGAGAACTCCTCCTCCTCAAGCTGCTCAAAGAAGTGGAAGAATACGGCGCCGCCGAAAACCTCCCCAAAATGGAAGGCAGACGCATGATCGTCATCATTGCCCCCAAAAAATCGGCGAAAGGGAGCGGTGGCAAAAAGAAAAAACAGAATAATAAGGGCGAAGAGGGGGTCACCAAAAAGAAGGAGCCAACAAAAGTCGACAAACCCGCTGACACCTCCCAGGCCCCTGTCGCCGTAAAAGAACCCGCCCCACCCGATGCAGAAAAAACGAAAGAAGACAAGGCAAGTTAAATTTGCCTGTTTAATTGAGAAATAATATCTTTGCAGCCTGTTTGACGCTTCGTGTGTAAAAACAGGCTTTTTTATTTAAAATAATATAGGATCATGCCTAAGATGAAGACGCACTCCGGTGCGAAAAAACGATTCAAGGTAACCGGCTCCGGCAAAATCAAACGGCACAGCGCTTATACTTCGCACCAGATGCGCAACAAAAGCAAAAAGGCCAAACTGCGATTGCGCCACGCCTCGCTGGTTTCCAGTGCAGACGAAAAAAGGATGAAACACCTGCTCTGCATCTAGAATCCTCCATTTTTAATTCTTCGACGAATCCCGTGATTTATACTATCAGAGGAGATTTGCCAAAGAAGGTATTTTTTAACGAGGATGCAGGCCATCAAAAGTCGTCCCGCGCATAACGCGGGATCCCTGCATCGCACTAAAATCAACCCACCATGCCTCGATCAGTAAACGCCGTCGCTTCCAGAAAACGACGCAAAAAAATCCTAAAACTCGCCAAAGGCTACTTCGGTGCCCGCTCCAAAGTGTACACCGTTGCCAAAAACGCCGTTGAAAAAGCACTCCAATACGCCTACCGCGACCGGCGAAATAAAAAACGAGCCTTCCGCCGCCTGTGGATCGCCCGCATCAACGCCGCCGCCCGCCAAAACGGAACCACCTACTCCCGGCTGATGCATCAATTGAGCAAAAGCGACATCGCCCTCAACCGAAAGGTTCTCGCCGACCTGGCTATGAACCACCCTGAGGCTTTTAAACACATCGTTGATAAGTGCAAGGGGTAGGTGGACGGAGTTCAAGTCCAAGAACAAAGATTTAAGTTCTAAGGGGGAAAATGGATGATGCATCGAAGTCACAGACTTCGACGAACGGTGCATAAATTGGATTCTGATTATTCACATGATAATTGGAGGGACAATTGGTGCATGAATTGGCCTATGCGCGAAGGGTTTTGAACTTTGTTCTTGATTCTTAATTCTTTTACTTACTCTTGCCCCCCCTGTTGTAACCCATCTGTAACTCCTCCGTAACCCACCCTCCCTATTTTTGCCATCGAATTGAATAAAAGTAAAAACCACAAACAATTCATAATGGCAAATAAAAAGAAAAACGTACTTCAAAAAAGGGCTGATAAAATAAAAAAACAAGCCCGACAACTCCACGACACCACATTAGCTGCTTCCGACAATCTGGTAGAAGCATCATTGTCTAATGGCGCTCGCTGGCAAAAAGTAATGGCTAAAGCAGCTAAAAACGGAACCATCCTATTTGGCAAACAGCAGGAAATGGCGCTGGATACCCTGGAAATGCTGAAAGACCATTGGTTGCACGGCAACAAGCGATTTAAAAAGCTGCTGGGTTTCAAAGCACCTTCGCTGGCCAAAGCCGTTGAAGAAGTTGCCAAACCCGCTGCCGCCAAAGTAAAGGCCGTAAAGGATACTTCCGTCATGGCTAAAGAAATCGCCAAAGCACGTATCAAAAAGGCTAAGAAGAAATTAAAGGCGGCTTCTGCCAAAAGCGATGTCAGGAAGACAGCTTCTGCAAAAAAAGCAGTTGTTAAAAAAACAGTTGCCAAAAATGCAGCGAAAATTAAAGGGACAAGCAAAGCAAAAACCAGAAAGACAACCACCAAAGACGATTTTACCCTCATCAAAGGTATCGGTCCAAAAATCGCCGAACTACTCCACAAAGAAGGCATCCGGACTTTTGCCGATCTGGCAAAGACAAACGTGAAGACGTTGAAAGCCATCCTCGAAAAGGCTGGCCCCCGTTACGCCCGGTACAATCCACAATCGTGGAGCCGACTGGCAAAAAAAAATGTAATCTTTGGCTTAATTCAACAATAAAAATACATCTCACATCATGGCAAATAAAAAAACAACCATTTCCCGAAAGGCAAAAAAACGAAAAACAACTAAAAAGGCAAACCGTAAAGCCGACCTCAGCGGCAGCTACGACAAGATCAAAACCACCGCCAAAAACGTCAACCGGCAAATAACCGAGACGGCAACTTACGTGGCGGAAGACCTGAGCAAAAACAGCGTTCGCATGCAAGAACAAGCCGCTAAACAAATGGTTGACACCCTCAGCGAAATGTCTGCTACACTTACGGTCGATAACTTCAAACGCGCCGCCAAATCCGTCAACGACTACTCGCTGAAAACAGCCGATGATATGGTCGACGGCGCCCTCGTCAACGGCGAAAAATGGCAGGCCGTGGCACATAAAGCCGTTAAAGGCAGCCTGAAGCTCGCCGCCAAACAACAGGACATCGTTTTCGATACGCTCGAGACCATTAAAGGACAATTGATCAACAACGCCGGTCGGTTCAGAAAGATGTTTAAATAACCACAATCACGTCTGGTAAATGAAAATTAAAAAGGAGGCAGGCAGTTTTGTTTGCTTCCTTTTTTTATGAGTGTTTGACAAAATCGCTGCGGCCTTTACCACAAAGACACGAAGACACAAAGATCCACAGAGAAAATCTCGGCGCAAACGTCGTTCGTCGCGGTTTGCAACCGCGATGCTCCGCTAATCTGTCACACACTCTTTTTTTATTGTACGAGAATCAGAGATTGAGCAAATTTTGTTTTAGAGGTCAGACTTCCCTATAACGTAACCAATGCGAGTGAGGACAGTCTGACTTCTGATACTCAAAATAAAACTTAGCTCCAGATTTACCTATTACATACATCCCCATCATGGAAAAACAAACCGATTATAATATTGAGGTAGTGCGCCCTTCAAAATGGCTGTATCTCACAGAGCCATTCAGAGCCCTCCGCGACTTGCGAAAGGCAACCGAATTTGAACGGTCTTTCCGGCCGGACCAGCCTGGCGATGGGCATCCCGTTCTGGTCATTCCAGGTCTGATGGGAAGCCATGTGTCTACCCACCGCTTGCGCAAACTAATCCGAAAATGGGGATACACCCCCTACGACTGGGGCCTGGGCAGAAATTACGCCCGCCTGGAAGATGTAGATGTATTGTTGACACAAATTGACCGCATCTACAAAAAACACCAAACCCGTATTAGCCTCATCGGTTGGAGCCTGGGAGGAGTGTATGCCCGCGAACTGGCCAAACAACGCCCCCGCCTGATCCGACAGGTCATCACCCTGGGCTCTCCATTTGGTGGCCTCACCCAACCCAACAACGCCGAATGGTTGGTCCGCATACTGAAAGGATCAGCTGAAGACCATCTCGACGAATCCCTGCTCGCCAGTCTGCCCCTTCCTCCGCCCGTACCCACGCTGGCCATCTACTCCAGGGAAGACGGCGTGGTTTCCTGGCAGGTATGTATGGAACAAGAGCCAAGCGATTTGCATCAAAATGCGGAAGTACGGGGCAGCCATATGGGGTTGGTGCACAATCTGGAAGTATGGCAATTGGTGGCGAAGCGATTGGGATCTGTTGGTGGTTAACCCTATTGCAAATTACCGGCGTCCTGCCGGATGGTACTACAAAAAAAAGGAGTGCGTGAAGCACTCCTCGTCGTGTAGTAGTATCGGTATTCCTAAACTATTACAATGGCTATCTTTGGTTTCGTTTTGTTTTAAGACCAGGGGTGTGTATTGGTCGTTGCAAAAAGGGTGGTGTACTCATAGCGGGGACCTATCGTTGTATATGCCTTTCGGCAAAACAGAGGGCCGCTGGGTTGCGTTTCGGACAGCCAATTGAAAACAAGGTTGGTTTTCGTTCACAAATAAACTTTTGGTAGAAGTATGACCTTCACCGAATGGCAGTTACCTACAGAATTGAAATGGAAATAATTCGTGGAGCGGAACTACCTGCTGTTTGTTTAACTTAATTAGCCGGTTTTTGAGAGATAACATCGGCCAGTGCTCTAACTTTTAAATCATTGAACAGTTATTTAGCGGCAATTCCAGTGTAAAAGCCGGAGGGAAACTGTTGAAATAATTCGGACTAGTCGCACCAGGAGCCAAAGTGTGGATCCTATGTTTCGCATAGTAGTTCGGAGGTAAAGTTAAGGTATTTTTAGTGATTGGAAAAAATTTGAAGACGAAAAAAGGTGCAAACAAGGAATGAATTTTGATTAGATGCTATGACTCACCTTATATTTGGAGTAAAATGCCGAATTATTACTCCTATTGCCTATTTGTATGGGGTATTTGGCCCTTTCAGGCCGATTGTGCCGCTAAATTTCAACCTAAAAAATCCTGATTTCAGTCTAGTTTGTTATTTTTCAGGCAGTTATGAATGCATTTCAATATGATAAAGACTATATTTGCCAAAATATCATCATTGAAACACTTACCAAAATAAACAACCAGATTATGAGATTTACACAAGTATTTGTTTTTGTTATTGCCCTGATATTCACTCAGGCACCACTCAATGCCAACCAGATATATTTGGAGTACAACTCCAATTGTATGGATGTATACGAGTACCACTACAAAGGAAAAGCCAGTAGTCTGGGACATATGGTCTACCACATCGCACTGAACACGATGGAGAAAATCGTCCTGGAAGTAGGCGTGGAAACCCAATTGAACCGCCCCCGAAAACCCTCCAAAACCAAGACGTGTAAGGAGTTTTCCCTCAATGAAAGGACCGTCCGGCAGATCAACAACGGAGAAATGGAGCTCTTCATCGTCCGAAAAGACGGAAGAGGGTACAACGTATCGCCCGTTGGGATCGCCACTTACGTGCAAATTAACGGCACTTCGGTAGGCTTTTCAACACTGGACACCCGCTTCTCCTACAATTTCTCTCAACCCGCCAATGGCATCAACATCGCCACCAACGGCTCCGATTCCAAAGTGCATTACAAAGGTTTGGTATCCAACAAATGCCCAAAGAAATACCTGTTTTCCAAAACCAGACAAAAAGGCGGCCGATCCTACGCTGAATGGGTCGTCATCCCCGAAATTGGGATCATAGAAGAGAAAAACGGCTTTAACCCCGCTGACGCGCAAAATAACATCCTTTACCTGGCAAAGATAAACGGCGAACGAATCGACAGCTACCTCGAAGACTACTGTAACCACGACCAGGCCGGAGAAAACGAAGGCTTTTACTTCGATGGTGATTTTGGCAACTACAACCAATATTCGGGTCGGAAACCATCTCTGAACGACCTCGAATCAGGTAAAACGACCAACAAACCCCGAAACAGAACCAACCGCTACGACCGCAACAACCGGACTGAAGTTACGACAGAAACGGGCCCCGATGAACATATTTTTGCCGACCTGACCTGCCCCATCTACAAAGACCTCGACAAAGGAGTCTATATGGACTGGACTACCGGAACCGTAGCCAACGGCGAATGCGGCGGTAATAAATACGTCAATGGCCGGATGGTGGGCGAAACAATTCCATCGGCAGTAGTGACCACCCCGGCAGTTACTACCACTACCCTACCCCCTGCGCCACAACCAACCAACACGGCGGCTCCTGTGACCAATAATCTGTCCAATTGTCCGGAGGTATCCTCTGCGGCGGCTGGCTTTCACATCGTCCAGCGAAATGAGACCCTGTACGGGATTGCACGACTCTACGGCATGTCTGTCGATCAACTTAGAAGACATAATGGAGGTCTGCGCGGAGACCGCATCTATCCCTGCATGAAATTGTACACGCGCACGGCTGGAAATACTTCACCAGCCAGAGAGGCAGCTCCTACTGCCATCGCTACCGATTATAATTCGGAGACCCATACCGTCCAGCGCGGAGAGACTCTTTATCAACTTGCCAAACGACACGGATTCACGGTCGATAAATTCCGTAAAATGAACGGACTGGGCCCCAATGAACGGATTTACGTCGGTCAGATTCTAAAAACTAAGGATTGCAACTGTCCGGCCCCTAAAAATGCCGATTATGCGGAAGCATTCGTACCCAGTGAATATAATGTTACAGGAGCCAGGATCGATACGGAAAAGGCAGTCAGAGTGAATGCAAAAAGGAGATTCCACGTGGTGAAAGAAGACGATACGGTATACAGTATTTCCCGGCAGCACAACGTCTCCGTTTCCAGACTCCGACAGATCAACGACCTGGAAGAAAACGAGATCATTATTCCCTACCAGCGGATCTATCTGGAGTATTAATCAGGTGGGATCACACACGCATAGATCAACATTTTTAAACTAATTGATAAAAACGGCTGTTATCTTTTCAGTAGATGGCAGCCGTTTTTGGGTATTTACGGTTTTACAGTACTCGGCCAGCAATATGTATTGGCCACAAAAATGTTGTACTGTAAAATATTGCTATTCACGCTGTACCGTCCATCGACTAACCTTTCTAAAAACAATACCATCCAATTATGAACATCACCCCTTCCATTGCAATACAGCAACTCATCGATTACCCCAAGCCCTTCAAGACTCTTTTTACCCACGGCAGCTTACAAGTGGAAATTTACAAACCCGATAAAGTCGACCTACAACAACCACATGACAGGGACGAAATATATGTGGTCATTTCAGGAAGTGGAACCTTTGTCAATGGAAGCAAGCGGGTACCTTTCGGACCAGGAGACGTCCTATTTGTGCCTGCTGGAGTAGCGCATCGGTTTGTCGATTTTGATGAAGATTTTGCGACCTGGGTGTTTTTTTATGGTCCGAAAGGTGGGGAGGCTTCTGCCAAATGAGTTCTTAACATTTTTTATGCTCTGTAAACTCCTCTGACCAGGAAGATTTTGCCAGGTATGCAATCGCGGAAGGAGGTGGTGCCTTCCCATTGGCCTTCGAGCCTCCATTTGTCATTTTCTTTTATCAGCTTAAGGCGGTAGTTTTTGAGGCACCATTCCATTTCGGGGCCGATTCGTTTTTTTACGACAGCATCGTCGTGAAGGGTAAGAAGCATACTACCGTTGGCAAATACGCCGGAGACGTCCATCTCGGCAAAGATATCGTCTACTTTTACGTAAGACTTTCCGGTTATCTTCCCGTCGACTTCTTTCAGTTCCAGCTCCAAAAGATACTGAGACCGGTATCCGCCCTCATTCTGGGTAATGGTGCCGGTCCAATAACCTTCAATGGGCGACTTTTTCGTTTGCGTCGCCTGACACAGGAAAAGGGAAAAGACTAACAATATATTTACAAAAAACGGCATTGTGATGCAAAAGCTATTTCAGTCGGATATTTTTTTTGTCGAATGGATTGAGGGCGACACCCACGGCATTGGCTTCTACCTCCAGACGGTATTCGGAGGAGACCTTGCTCCACCATTTGCTCAATTTAACCAACGGGTTGAGCAGGAGATTGTCACTGGCGAGGTCATCCATCCGGGAAGTTTGGATATTAAATGGCAATGAAAAGGACAATTCAACCGGTTGGTTAGCGGGTATGTCTATGGTTCTTTTGAGGGAAATGGCTCCCAATTGGTATTCGTCTACCAGGCGGTCGTCGTTGCGGCCCCGGGCATATCGCTCAATCATTTTGATGTGGATGCTGTTGACGGTCTGGGGATTCATGGAGAAAAACCGGAGTTTGCCGTTTACCACGCCGTCGGCTGTCCGTACCTCTTCGGGTAAGAGCAATTCAACTTTAACACCTTCTATTCCCAGCCATTTTTTTACTTTTCCGAACATAGTTATTTTTTTATTATAACCACAAAGACACGAAGGCACGGAGTTTCACTAAGGTTTTTTCTTTGTGGTACTTCGTGTCCCTGACTGCCGCCCATCCCGATTCGTTTCGGGATTAGACAAATATATCACGTACTCTTTATTTGAAAATAGCCCAACAGTCGACACCTTAGCTGACTGTCAAACCATTCGGGCATGCCAGCTTTCTTTTAGCGGTCTTATCCATTGCTCCCGAAATTGCTTTTTGGTTTTGACCAAATGATCGAAGACGGGGGTCTCGTCACCGAGTTGACCATCGCGGTAGAGGCGGGCGAAGTTATCGCGGGAGGCAGTCCGTATCTGACCATGCTGGTCTGTCCAGGCAAAGGTCATGCGGTCGAAAAGGTCTACGCCCAAATGTTGCTGCAATTGTTGAAGGAAATGGACGGAGGAATCAATAGAGCATCCACTGGCTCCCGCCTGGGTTTCGTCGACCATTAATACTACAAAACGGTTGTGAAAAACAGTTCCGAAAGCTTTAAGGTCGCGGTTGTGGCTGGTCCACCGTTGGGTGAAGTCGGCCAGTTGGTCGTTGACGTAGGTTGTTTCCTTTTCCGTCAAGGGCCGGTTTGATTGATAGATCCACACGCGGCTATCGTCTGATAATTGTTGATATGTGGTGTTTGTCAGGTCCATTTATTATTGTTAACGATTAGTTCGGCCAGGTCGTATACCATGACGGAATCCTGCTTTTCTTTGGCTTTGAGTCCATCGGTGAGCATGGTGATGCAGAAGGGGCAGTTGGCCGCCACGATGTTGGCGCCGGTATCCAGGGCTTCTTCTACCCGTTCGGTGTTGATGCGTTTGTCGCCGGGCTCGTCTTCTTTGAACATCTGTGCGCCCCCTGCACCGCAACAAAGACCATTGGAGCGGGAGCGGTCCATTTCGGTCAGGTCGTTGTCGAGTTGTTGGAGGAGGGTCCGGGGGGCTCCGTATACCTCATTGGCGCGGCCCAGGTAGCAACTGTCGTGGTAGGTAATTTTTTTGCCGTTGAAGGCTCCTCCCCCTTCGAGGGTCAAACGTCCATCGTCAATGAGTTGTTGCAAAAATTGAGTGTGGTGGATTACTTCGTATTCACCCCCCAGGGCGGGGTATTCATTTTTTAAGATGTTGAAGCAATGCGGACAGGTGGTGACGATTTTTTTGACCTCGTACATTTTTAAGGTCTCGATGTTTTGAAGGGCGGTCATCTGGAAGACGAATTCGTTGCCAGCCCGCCTGGCCGGATCACCTGTACAGCTTTCTTCTTTTCCCAGTATGGCGAAGTCAACGCCAACCTCATTGAGTATTTTGGCGAAAGCTACGACTACTTTTTGAGCCCTGGCATCGAAGCTCCCGGCACAGCCTACCCAGAATAGTATTTCGGGAGGCTTACCCTCGGCAGCTCGATCAGACATGAGTGGTATGGTTAGTTTTTTCATTTTTTTTCATCGCGCTTTGCACGATGTTGGTGCAGTCGCCCCGTTGGGGCTTTCGTCGCGCTGTGTATGGTGTTGATGTTGGCGCCCTTTTTCATCGCGCTTTGCACGATGTTGGTGCAGTCGCCCCGTTGGGGCTTTCGTCGCGCTGTGTATGGTGTTGATGTTGGCGCCCTTTTTCATCGCGCTGCGCACGATGTTGGTGCAGTCGCCCCGTTGGGGCTTTCATCGCGCTGTGTATGATGTTGATGTAGGCGCCCTTTTTTCATCGCGCTTTGCACGATGTTGTTGCAGTCGCCCCGTCAGGGCTTTCATTGCACTGTGTATGATGTTGATTTAGGCGCCCTTTTTCATCGCGCTTTGCACGATGTTGTTGCAGTCGCCCCGTCAGGGCTTTCATTGCGCTGTGTATGATGTTGATTTAGGCGCCCTTTTTCATCGCGCTTTGCATGACGTTGGTGCAGTCGCCCCGTTTGGGCTTTCATCGCGCTGTGTATGATGTTGATGCTGGTGCCTCCCGTAACGAGTCTGGGACCAGCCTTACTGGGTTTTTAGGGATTTTGGGGGTTGGTATTATTTGTTTTGGAAAAGTATTTTTCCGGTATTGATGATTGTATTGTTGTCATTGAGGAGTTGGTAATAGTATAGGTGGCCTTCTGCATTTAGTTCCTGCTTTCGCAAAATGGTATGAGGGTCAGTTATCTGTTTTTTGTAACATTTCTTTCCCGTGGCGTCGAATATTTGTAAGGTGTGTGGATTTTGAGCAGGTAGTCTGGTTATGTTTATTTGCACCTGATCGTGAGCGGGTTGAGGGAAAATTTCCACATTAGTGCTGTTGTAGAGGTCGAAGATGCTGGTGGGTGGGAACATTTCGTTATACAGATTTTGCAGGGAGTCGACGGGTTCGATGCCGTCGCCATCTTCGGTGATGACGCCCAACACCAGAGAGGGATTGCCATCAGGGTCGTCGGGTTGGGCTACTTTTAGAAAAGCGAAGAGGGATGAGGTGCCATTAGGAGCGCAGCGGGTGTCGGCCCCTACTACATTGGCTCCCTGGAGGGCGGCCATGAGTTTGTCGGCGAGGGTGCCCTGAGTGTTGAGGAAGTTGGATTCCATGCTGTCGAGGACTTCAGGGCCCAACAAGATGTTGCCTTGTATGGCGTAGTTGGGTCCGGTGAGGTGGCCTTTGTAGTCGTCGGTATTGGCGCCGGTATGTGCTGCTGATAGCGGGTCGTTGTCGGCCGTTAACCGAACTACGCCATATTGACGAAGGGAGGCATTGCTTTGCACATCATTGGCCACGAGCCAGTCGATGATGTCCTGCGGTGTGTCGCCGGCGAGCATCCTGTTTCGGGCGTTTTGCTGATTGGCGCCCAGATACCAGGCCTGGGTGTTGATGGCCCCTACTCCGGGAAATAAGTCGCCCAGAAAATCTGCATCTAAACCGAAGAAGTTTAAATCGACACAGGAGGCTCCGGCGCTGCCTACTTCTCCGGTTTGTGGGTCGACAGCCACGATGGAGAAGGTGTCTTGCGCCCAGGTGGCGGAAAGTAGAATGGTTGAGAGTAGTAGGTTTAATAGGTTTTTCATGATGGTGTTTTTTTTCATCGTGCTTTGCACGATGTTGATGCAGTCGCCCCGTTGGGGCTTTCATCGCGCTTCGCGCGATGGAGCCTGGCGAATAAATTCGCCGGCTACGGGTAGTTGGGTAAGTGGGAATACTTGGCGGCGTATTCGAGCATCTGGGCCATGAAGTCGTCGGGATATTCCACTTTTACTTCGGTTATGGCGCCTGCATCGTTGTGGATGGGCACCAGTCTTGGATTGATAAACCCGCCATAGGGCGGAATGTTCAATTTTTCGGAACGGCGGAGCACTTCCTGGTGGATGGCTGGGTCTACTTTCACGCCGTAGTCTTCTATGAGGGCCTGGCCGGCTTTGTAATCGCCTTGTGATTTCACCCGCTGAACTTCGCGGAGGAGGAGGCCGAATAGTTCGCGGAGTTTGTCATAGTCATTGATGTTGAAATAGGATTTGCCGTCGCGAGTGACCTTTTCAATGACCTTGTCTTTTTTGCCTTTTTGGTAGACCCAGTTGGCCACCATCTGGCGGTTGCGCATGTGGGCTTGTTCGATGTTTTTGCCGGGTTCGATGCGGCGGAGTTGGAGCATCAGGCCGTTTTTGATGTACTGGTCGTATTGGGCTTTGCCGACGTCGAGGGATTCCATCAGGCCTAGTTCGACCAGTTTGGGATCCATGATGTAGTAGAGTCCTACCAGGTCGGCGCGGGCTTCTTCGAGGGGAGAGGCGTAGTTCTGGAGGGTTTCTTTTGGCGTAGCAACACCTTTTTCGAGTTGACCGGAAGCGTGGCCGACTACTTCGTGGAGGGCTGTGTGCATTTTGCCGCTTAGTTTTCCGTACTTTTTGGCTCTTTCCATCTCTTCGTCGTCGTGCGAAAATTCAGCCAGGAGGCCGGGGCCGTCGGCGTTGTTGTAGGCTTCGATGATGTTGCCCAGGCTGACTGACTTGGAGCCGTGCTCGGCGCGTATCCAGTTGGCGTTGGGGAGATTAACACCTATGGGGGTCGAGGGGGATGCATCGCCCGCTTCTCCGGCTACGGTCACCACTTTGTAGGACACGCCTACCACGTCTTCCTTTTTATGGGCTTTCATCGTGGGGCTGTTGTCTTCAAACCATTGGGCATTGTCGGCTACGACGGCCATTCGGGCAGAGGCGTCGAAGTCTTTGATCTGGACGATGTTTTCGTAGGAGCCTTTGTAGCCTTTGGGATCCTGATATACTTCGATGAAGGAGTTGATGTAGTCGATGTCGCCTTCGGTGGCTTTGACCCATGCGACGTTGTATTCGTCCCAGGTTTTGAGGGAGCCCGTTTTGTAGTATTCGATCAGCAGTTCGAGCGCTTTTCGCTGGGGCTCGTTTTCGGCAACGGTGACGGCTTTTTCCAGCCATTTGATGATCTCTTTGATGGCGGGGCCGTAGAGTCCGTCGGCTTTGTAGACTTTTTCTGCCAGGGAGCCATCGGCTTGCCGTACCACCTTGCTGTTGAGGCCGTAGGACAGGGGTCGGTCGGGGTCTTTGTTGGCCATCAATTTGGCATAAAAGGCATCGACTTCTTTTTCGGTGATGTCGGGGTCGTAGAAGTTGACGGCGGAGGCTTTTACCAGGTCTTTAGTGGGGTCGAAGTTGATTTTTTTGGCATCGACGTCGGGGTCGAACATGGCGGTGAGGGCCTCGTCGTTGAGTTTGGTGCCAGTGGCTTCCATCAGGCCGGAGAAGTAGTCTTTGCTGAATCCGGGGATGAATTTGTCGTTGCTGTAGTGATGGTGGATCCCACTTGAAAACCACATCCTTTTTGCGTAAAGCATAAGGGCTTTCCAATCGGTGGCGTTTTTATCACCTTTATAGTTTTTGACGATGTTTTCGATGGCGCGGCGGATGCTGAGGTTGTGGCGGTAGTTCATGTCCCACATGATGTCGCGCCCGGCCAGCCCGGCCTGTGTTAGGTAGTAGACCAATGCTTTTTGGTTGGTGCTGAGTTTGTCGAAGCCAGGCACCTGATAGCGGATCATTTTGACGTCGGCGAAGTTTTCGGTGTTCCAGACGAAGTTGCCATGGGGCCTTTGATCGGTGTCTGTCTCTGTAGTAGTGTCGGTTTTTGTGGAGGGAGAGGATTCTGTGGCAGGGTCTCCACAACTCAACAAGAACAAGGAGAGTACCAGGAAATAACCTATTTTTC
The DNA here is from genome assembly GCA_965222105.1 of Saprospiraceae bacterium. GTDB lineage: Bacteria > Bacteroidota > Bacteroidia > Chitinophagales > Saprospiraceae > CALGLS01. The sequence continues at coordinate 23,570 of CBDCTQ010000075.1, forward strand.
TCATGATGATTGCAATATTGGGTTTGTAAAAGTGCCAAATTACGGAAAAGCGGGGAAATAGGGGTAGGAATGAGATGGGAAAATAGCAGTATACATAACCCGATCACCGGTGCCCATTATCCTTTTTCAGAAAACCACACTACAATATCTACCTATTCTCCTATATTTGTCTCTCCAACGCGCATCAAATTTCAGCCGTTATGAAGAAAAACAACCGGAAACAAAACAAAAACCGAAAGAATTCGTCTGCAAAAAATGCTGCCTCTAAAAGTGGCAAGACTAAAAAATTGGTCAAAAAAAAGAAGCGTTCAGCCCCTCTCCCCCCTCCCAAGCCTAAAGAAATAACCATTGAAAAAGTCGACAAATTCGACCGCTACGACGATGTTTACCGAGAGTGGCAAACGGATGAAGTCGTGTCGGCCGAGCGCAACAAGCGACAATTCACCTTTACCTGCAAAGGCGGGGTGCAAATGCGCATTGAAGTGCTGAGTGCTCAGATCATCCGGTTCCGCTATGGCATCGGGGGTATCTGGCCGACGGACTTCTCTTATGCGATCGATAAAAAATTCCGCCCTTCCCGCACCAACATTGACTTTGAAGTGGAAGACCTGTATTATCTGATCGAAACGGAGGCCCTGAGCATACTGGTCAATAAACAAAACGGAAAGGTCAACATTTACAACGAAAAAGGCAAACTCATCGCACAAGACGGCAAGGGCTTTTATGCCAAAACCAGCATCCACCGGGGCATCCAGGAGGTGGCCCATTTCCGTAAGGCCCCCAAAAAGGAACAATACCTGGGCCTGGGCGATAAAAGCGGCCGCCTTAATCTGCGCGGCAGAACCCTGGAAAACTGGGTTACGGATGCATTTTGTTATGGCGAAACCACCGACCCCCTCTACCGGGCCATCCCCTTTTACTATTGTTTGAACAAATCGGAAGCCTACGGCATTTTTTTCGACAATAGTTACCGCAGTTTTTTTGACTTTGACAGCAAACGTAAGCGCACTGTTAAAATGTCGGCCAACGGCGGCGAAATGAATTACTACTTCATTTACGGCCCCGACCTGACCACCATCGCCCAACAATACACCCGCCTTACCGGCAAACCGGAACTACCCCCTAAATGGGCCCTGGGTTTTCACCAATGCCGGTGGTCGTATTACCCCGAAAAAAGAGTCCGGGAACTGGCGCGCACTTTCCGAAAGTTGAAAATTCCCTGCGACGCGATCTACCTCGACATCGACTACATGGATGGATACCGTTGTTTCACCTGGAACAAAAAATACTTCCCCCGGCCTAAAAAAATGATCGGCGATCTGGCCCGAAAGGGATTCCAGACCGTGGTGATGATCGACCCCGGCCTGAAGACCGACGACCAATACTGGGTGTACCAGAGCGGCCTGAAAAAGGATGTTTTCTGCAAGCGGCCCGATGGCAGCCTGATGCGCGGGCCGGTGTGGCCTTCTGACTGCGTCTTCCCCGATTTTACCGACCCCAAAGCGCGGGTATGGTGGGGGGGATTGTACAAAGAGCTGTATAAAGAGCTGGGTGTCAGCGGTTTCTGGAACGATATGAATGAGCCGGCGGTATTCCTGGTCAACAGTAAAACTTTTCCGGAAGACGTACGCCACCACTACGACGGACTCGACGTCAGCCACAAAAGAGCCCACAACGTGTATGGCATGCAGATGTCGCGGGCCAGCTATGAGGGGTTTAAAAAATTGCTTCCGCGAAAACGGCCTTTCCTCCTCACCCGGGCCACTTACTCCGGAGGGCAGCGGTATGCCGCCGTTTGGACCGGCGATAATGTGGCTACGTGGAACCATCTACGCATCGCCAACCGCCAATGCCAGCGGTTGAGCATCAGTGGTTTTTCCCTGGTGGGCACCGATGTAGGCGGATTTGCCGAAAGGCCCGACGGCGAGCTGATGGTGCGATGGCTCCAACTGGCCGCTTTCCACCCCCTGTACCGGGTACACAGCATCGGCAACAATGTGGACGGCTCCACCGAAGTGGAAGGCGAAATGGTGGCCGAACAGGAAGCCACCGAACGCATCGACCAGGAGCCCTGGGCTTTTGGCGATCATTACACCGACCTGGCCCGGCAAGCCATCGAACTGCGATACAGACTGATGGGATATTTGTATTCTGCCTTCCGGCAACATTGTACCGACGGGACCCCCGTGATACGCCCCTTGTCGTTTTACGATCAGACGGATGCCAATGCCTGCAACACCCAGCGGGATTTCCTTTTCGGAAACAGCTTGTTGGTAAGCCCCGTGGTGCGCAAAGGTAGATCCCGGCAACGGATCTATTTCCCGAAAGGGCGATGGTACGACTTCTTCACCGGATTGCCCTACAAAGGGGGTAAAAAACGCAGTATCCGGGTGGGGCTGTCGGATGTTCCGGTTTTTGCGAAAGCGGGTGCCGTTATTCCGGTATACCCCGTACAGCAATACACCAATCAATTGAATTTTAAGCAAATTACCCTGCACGTCTACTTTGTGAATGGCTCTGCGAAAACCGAGTTTTATGAGGATGTCGGCGAAGGATACGCTTACGCAAAAGGGGATTATAGCCTACGCATTTTTGTTTGCCAGGGCGAAAACAGCCAATTGAAATTGACCCAACGGATCAAAGGCAGTTACCGACGGGGGTATTCCCGGTTGGAGGTTAAACTATTTGGCCTGCCCTTTATCCCCGAACGCGCTGAGGTGGACGGAAAAACAGTCAAGATCGATGCATTGGCGGAAGATCAGGGTTTTGGGTATGGGGCAGTTGTGGGAGCGGAGTTTGGTGATTTGGTGATTTGGTGATTTGGTGATTTGGTGATTTGGTGATTTGGTGATTTGGTGATGATTCACTTCATTCCGGCAGTCAACTATTAACATGTCATTTATATTAGACATTATGAACAAAAATTTTGTATGCAGCCTGAATGCCCTTTTTTGCCTACCCTTCGTCACATCCCTGTCTGGCCGCCAGGCGAGGCTCGCCTTCGTAGCTATGGCTACGAGGCTCCGGGTGTTCCTTGGTTAGACAAAAAATTGCTATTCAGTTCCTATACAAAAAATCCATTCATAATGTCTATTGATTATCGTTTAGCCGGTAGCGATTCTTTGGCATTCATTTTGAGAAAATTAACATATTATTTTTAATTAATGTATCTCAAAATGGAATATCTTCCTTCGATCCAAAAAGCCGATTTGGACAGTCTTTTTCAAGCCAACAAAGAGCTGGAAGCGATTGCTCCTCAGGAAGCAATGAAAGGATATGAAAATTTGATTGGGCTGGCGGCGGAGGAAAACCTGAATATCCAGGTTGATAGTCATACACAGTTGGCCAATTTGTACCGGAAGCAGGGGTTGTTTTATACGGCCTTGCGGCATGGGGGGACGGCTTTTCAGTTGATCAATCGCCATTTTCCTAGAGATAAACCCCGGCTGGCGCTGTGCTATAAGGAACTGGGTGTCATCTATGCCGACGGTTTGAAAAAGTACGGCATTGCCCAGACTTATTTTTTCAAAGCGTTGGAATGCGATGTGGTGGATTTACAAACCATCCTATACAATAATATCGGAAGCCTGTATAAAGACTCCAAAGAATACGATAAGGCCATCACTTACCTGGAAAAGGGTCGGCTGCTTATCCCAAAAGAAAAAGATAAAAGGATCCACATCTTTATTTTGGAAAATCTGGGGAAAGTATATCTGGCTTTGGGCCAAAATGAAAAGGCGATCCCAACGCTTAGAGAGGCGCTCAAGGTATCAAACCAGGCCGTTGTCACGAACAAATCCATTTATTACATCCGCGGATATGTACTCAATGCGCTTGCAGAAGTCTATCTCGAAAGCGATCGTGACAATGAGGCCATATGTCTCATCGAGGAAGCCCTTGCGCTGGCCAAAGAAAAAAAACACCTGACGGTGGTCATTGAATCACTAAGAAATAAGGCGGTGTATGCTCTAAGGCGGGGGGACGAGGATATGTTTTTCGAGTCGATCAATAAGGCCATCACCTATACCGAAGATGAAAATCTTGCCTATGAAAAAGACAGTTGCCTGGAAATGCTCAAAGACTATTATTGGTCGAAGCAACAATATAAAAAAGCCTGTCTGACAGCAGAACAGATCATTTTGCATAAAGCTAAAGCCGACCGAAAACACGAAGCCAATGCCTTTGCCGACGTCCTCGAACAACGCGAGTCGCAGATCATGCTATTGGAAGAAAAAAACCGGATGATCAGCCGCCAAAAAGATGAACTCGAACAATTTGCTTACATTGTGGCACACGACCTTAAAGAACCCCTTCGCAATATTGGAAACTACAGCGGGCTGATCAAACGGCGTTACGCCGGACAAATGGACGATGAGGGCGAAGAATTCCTCAACTTCATCGTCAATAGTACCTCTCATTTGTACAAAATGCTGGACGACCTGCTGCAGCTGCAGTACGCTACCTTGAAAAAAGAGGACTTGAAAAAACCGGCCGATCCCAATCTCGTTCTCGAACACATCACCTATCGCATCAAAGACAAATTGGCGGGCACCCAATCCAGAATCCAGTACAAAGCCCTACCGCAAGTGCCCGTGCTTTCGATCCATTTAGATATATTATTTGACAACCTCATCAAAAATGCCATAAAATTCCGCTCCAAAGAACGGCCCCTTTGCGTGGTGATCTCTGCCCGGGAAGAAGAGCATCATTTCCGGTTCGCCGTCAAAGATAATGGCATCGGCATAGACGCTTCTTATCACGAATCTATATTTCAGATATTCAGGCGCCTCGACCGCAGCAGTCATAAAGGAACGGGCATCGGGCTGGCCATCTGTAAAAAAATCGTGGAGACTTACCAGGGAAAAATCTGGGTAGAGTCGATTCCGGGAGAGGGTTGTATTTTTTATTTTACCATCAGCAAATAAGGGCTACGACCTACGACCGGGCTTTCCGCCCCCGGTCCAATGCAATTGCCAAGAAAAAACCAGCACCTGCAAGTATAGCCACGAATACAACCACCTGCCATCCAGATTTACCCATCGCCGAAGGTTGGATGAAACCGTCAAACAACTGGTAGTACAGCAGCAACGCGAAGGGCAAAGTCAGATTTAGCGCCATTCCACAACGGATAAAAAAGTCACGCCAGGCACGTCCCAAATTTTTTCCGTGCCGGAACCAACGAAAAACACAAGCTGCCCATATAAACACGCCAAAAACCAAAGCAAGATAAGGACTATCTCCTTCGATCCCCATAATGGTGCGTTCCAATCCAAACAAGATTCCGAGCATGACCGCCCAACGAGCGGAGTGATTTCTGTCGAGCCGGTCACAAGCCATCCCCCACCCCAGCAAAGCATAAAAGAAAAAATGTTGTACCCAATGGCTGAAATGCTCGTCGAGCCAATGGATTTGATCGTATAGTGGACCAGATGAAATACCCAGGTGTTGGTGAGCGTAAATCTCGACGGTGTTGACCATGTGGATGCCCTTGCCGTAAATATACATCACCAGTAGAAAATAGGCCATCGTTTTTAACTTTCTGACTTTTGGTCCCAACACTTCTCCTTCCAAAGGCCCAAAAACGATTTGTATGATCCGATACCAGGCATACCACAATACGGGGACATAGATGAGTTGTTCGAACCAGTGGTTGGTAGTGATGCCATGTAGGAGGGTATGACACAGCCAGTCATAGCCCAGGTCTTTTCCAAAAAAACCGCAGACTATCACCTTGTAATGGTAGGCAAAACAGACCAGCAACAGCCACCAGACCAGCGTTTTGTTTTGGCCGGCAGAGATATTAATACTGGATACCATCCGGGCGGAAGGCATGGAGTCGGTTTTGCTCATAATAGTTTATTAGAATGAACGGTGTTCAACAATATTTATTCAATTGTTGTGTAATGGACATCGCTACCACAATGACGGATCAACGCAGTTTTTCCAGTACTTCCTTTATGCGGCGGATGGCTTCGATGAGGTTTTGCTCGGAGGCAGCATAAGATATCCGGAAACAATCGGGGGCTCCGAATGCCGATCCGGGTACGACTCCTACGTGGGCTTCGTTCATGAGGTAAGCGCAGAAGTCGTCGGAGTTGTCAATTTGTATTGTACCGTCGGTTTTACCAAAATAGTCGCTACAGTCCGGAAAGATGTAAAACGCCCCTTGTGGGTTGTTGATTTTCAGGCCTGGGATTTCCGAGAGCAGTTTCCGCACCAGGTCGCGCCGTTTCAGGTAGGCTTGGCGCATGGCGTGGGTGGGCGACTTGTCGGATTCCAGGGCATGAGCGCCGGCTATTTGCCCGAAGGCGGTTGCTCCCGAAGTGACCTGCCCTTGTATTTTGGCGCAAGCCTTAGCCACCTCCGCCGGAGCGCCCATGTAGCCAAGTCGCCACCCCGTCATGGCAAAACCTTTGGAGAAACCATTGATGGTGATGGTTCGGTCGCTGACGGAGTCGATGGCGCCGATGCTGAAGTGGTTGGGAGTGAAGTTGATGTATTCGTATATTTCGTCGGCTACGATGTACACGCCTCTGTGATGTGCCACCGCATCGGCAATGCCTCGAAGTTCTTCTTCGGTGAAGACCGATCCCGTGGGATTGCAGGGCGAGGAAAAAAGGATGAATTTGGTACGAGACGTTATAGCTGCTGCAATTTGAAGGGGGCTGACCTTATAATCCTGATCGATGCCTGCCGACACCAGGACGGGTACGCCACCGGCCATTTTAACAATAGCGGAATACGACACCCAGTAGGGGCCCAGTATGATGACCTCGTCGCCGCGGTTGAGCAGGGAAAGGCAGATGTTGGCTACGGATTGTTTGGCACCGTTGGAGACCACGATCTGGTCGGGGGCATAGTCTAGGTTGTTTTCGGTTTTGAATTTTTTTGAAATAGCTTGCCGCAAAACGGGAAGCCCGGGGACGGGGGTGTATTTGGTGTGACCTTCCTGGAGCGCTTTGATGGCAGCGGCTTTGATGTGGTCGGGGGTGTCGAAGTCGGGTTCGCCTAAGCTCAGGCTGATGACGTTGTGGCCCTGTGCCGCCACATCGCGCGCCAGTTGTGCCATGCGGAGGGTGGCGGATTCTTCCATGTTGAGGACGCGGCTGGAGAGTATGGATTGGGATATTGTGGGCATGGTGTTATGGTATTATGGTGTTATGGTATTATGGTATTATGGTGTTATGGTATTATGGTATTATGGTATTATGGTATTATGGTATTATGGTATTATGGTATTATGGTATTATGGTATTATGGTATTATGGTATTATGGTATTATGGTATTATGGTATTATGGTATTATGGTATTATGGTATTATGGTATTATGGTATTATGGTATTATGGTGTTATGGTGTTATGGTATTATGGTGTTATGGTGTTATGGTGTTATGGTGTTATGGTATTATGGTATTATGGTATTATGGCTTGCCCATGCAGGACTACCGCCTGCACGGCGCGCGTGAAGGCGTAGCGTTAGCGAAGTCCCCCGAATCGAGTTCGGGGCAGGCTTTCATGGGGTTTTGGTGTTCCCGAAACGAGTTCGGGACAAGTTCTGCCTTCACTTCGTTCCGGCAAACAGGTTTGTTGATTTTTGATTCGATCAGTACTGTGTCCGCTGATTTCGACTACGCTCAACCAGCGGAGTCACCTGGGTTGAGCAGTTTCTGTTACGGCTACATTCATCTGAGCCGGTAGCTGTCAATTCAATTGATCGCTGAACTTTAGGCTTTTTTCTTGAACTTGAACTTTATCAGGGCAAAAGTACTGGAATTTCTCCATACGGAAGAAATAAATTTAGGGTTCGGTATCCTGAATTTTTCCATTTTTATGGCATTACATTTCAAATTCAAAATGAGAAGAAAGCACCCCTCATCGAAAAAAAATCTCTTTTTATCCACATTTCCATTGAAATCATAGGGGGGCAACCTATCTTGGCCTCATGTCTGTATTAAAAATCAACCAACTCAGCAAGGCATATGGCCGGATAAAAGCGGTGGATCAACTCGACCTGACGATTGAACGGGGCAGTATATTCGGCATTCTGGGGCCGAACGGGAGCGGAAAGACCACTACCCTGGGCATGATCCTGGGCATCATCCGGCCCGACAGCGGGCATTACCAATGGTTTGAAGGCCGCTATGGGGAGCAGGCGCGTAAAAAAGTAGGAGCATTGTTGGAGACCCCCAATTTTTACCCTTACCTCAATGCGCTCGACAACCTCGATATAGTGGCACATATCAAAAAGGTACGCAATCCAAACATTGTCGGACTGTTGGAAATGGTCAACCTGGCTCAACGCCAGCGCTCCAAATTCAAGACTTACTCTCTGGGCATGAAACAACGACTGGCCATCGCCGCCAGTATGATCGGCAACCCCGAAGTGTTGATCTTCGACGAGCCCACCAACGGCCTCGACCCTCAGGGCATCGCAGAGATACGATCGATCCTTCTCGATATTGCCCAATCCGGAAAGACGATCTTCATGGCCAGCCACATCCTCGACGAGGTGGAAAAGGTCTGCTCCCATGTGGCCATTATCAAACGCGGCAAATTGCTGGCGGCGGGGCCTGTAGGTTCGATAATTAACAATGAGATTACGCTGGAAGTAGGATGCGATGATAATGCCATCCTGCGTTCCCTTCTCGAACAAATGGACTCAATCAGCAAGGTGGAAGAAAAAGGAAATCTGTTGTTGGCACAAATGGCGGCAGGAACGTCGAGCAGTACCATCAACCAACTGGCTTTCGACAATGGCATCGTGCTGACCCACCTGGCCACCCGTCAGAAAAAACTGGAGGAAGAGTTTTTGGAGATCACCGGCAACAATTAGACTACAACAAACAGACTACAACTAACCACCAACTACAACAATGCTACACCTGCTGCAATTAGAGTGGAAGAAATTCCACAAAAACATCGTCTTCCGTGTCCTGGCTATTTTGTATATGATCGCTCTGCCGGCTGGATTTATTCTATTGTATTCCATACCCAAACCCGAAGAGGTGCAGCTCGAAATACAGAGCTTTTTTATGTTTCCCAACATATGGCAGTACATCGGCTTTGCGGGCAACTGGGCGGTGTTCTTTCTCTTCGGCTTTGCGATGATTTTGTCGGTCACCATGGAATTCAGCAATAAGACCATGCGGCAAAATATCATAACCGGGATGACTCGTCGCGACTACTTCCTGGCCAAGTTCGTCTGGGCCATAGCCCTTAGTTTGATGGCCACTGCTTACTATGTAGCCGTATGCCTGTGCATTGGATTTTTTCAGACCGACACGGTGTATATGAGTAAATTGTTGCAGGAGATCGGCTATGTGCCGAGGTATTTTCTGATGTCATTGGGATTTATGAGCATTGCGTTGTTGGTGGGCCTATTGTTGCGTCGTACGGGGTTGGCGTTGGTCTTTTATCTGATGTACAATATCGCTCTGGAGCCACTGATCCGATATGGGATTCATATGCGGTATGTCGCCAAAAACAAAAGCATCCACTTCTACCCTTTCAACTCGATGGAGGACCTGGTGCCCATTCCGTTTTTGGATATGTTGGACGAGTTTATCGAGGAATATCATTTTACCATGCTGCTGGAACCGGGGGAGGCGTTGATCACCTCGTCGATCTATACGGTTTTGTTTTTTGCGTGGAGCTATTATTTGTTGCGGCGGCGGGATTTGTGAGAGGTGATTTGCTAATCTACCTTCACTTCGTTCCGGCAGACGAGCCTGTCTACCGACAGGTAGATTTGCTGATGATCAATTTGCTGATGCCCGTAAATGAAAAAATTGGTATCTTGCAGTAGTATGGTTTGCTTTTTTCAACACTGGCGAATAAAATGCCTCTGGATAATTCTCTTCAGTTGCCTCACCTATTGGCTTGCGGCTCAGTACCAGCTTCATTTACTTTTTGAGGAAAATGGCAAATGGGGTTGCCTGGCCAAAAATGACAGCACCGTCATCATACCGGCGCAATACGATTTTGCTTTTTATTTCAACTCCAGTACAAAGGAGGCTGTGGTTGTAAAGGATGGAAAATGGGGGATGATCGATACGACTAATGCCGTTGTCGTCCCATTCGACTACGATATGCTGGATCATTTCGACTTCCAAAACAACGCTGTTTTCTGCAAAGACAATCGCTGGGGCAAGCTAAGCCGGGATCTGGAAATGACCTACTACCCCCTGGAAGACCTGAAACACCGATTCAGACAGTCTTATCGTAAGTCGTTCAAGTCTATTTGCTTTTCCAATAAATGTGGAGTCGTGAATAAACGCGGTCATATCCTCATTCCATTTTGGTATACCATGCGGCTCGACTTCCTAAATGGTCGCGCCATCGCTCATCGCAACAACCGGTATGGATTGATAGACAAAGAGAACCAGATCGTCCTGCCCTTTCAATACCGGTCGATGAACTATTTTCCGGGAACTGAATCTTTTGTAGCCGAAGACGACCAGGGCCGCTGGGGTACGCTGTTGGTCAATGGATCCTCTGTCGTACCCTTCGACTACGAATTTCTTTGGGCTTCGTATTACCATCTAGGCTTGCTCATCGCCCAGAAAAATGGAAAGTACGGCCTGATCGATACCCTGGGGAATACTGTCCTGGCCTTTCAATACGACCATTTGAAGGACGCTCCGCAACTCATCGCTGCCTTAGACAATAAGTGGGGCCTGATCGATGTAGTAGGCAAGGTACTACTGCCCTTTGGGACAGACAAAATAGAAATTAAAAGGCATTCCCAAGTCATATATGAAGCGTGGTACAATGGCCGGTGCGGGCTTTTCGATACCTCAGGTCGAGAGCTCCTTCCCGTTGATTTCTCCAAAATCACCCATATAAAAGAATTCTATATGGTCGAGACCGAAGAGGGAAAGGGCCTTTACAATAAACGTTTTGAACGGGTGTTGGCTCCCCAATATGAACGATTTCAGATATTCAAAGCCAGTCACCCTACCCCCTCTTTCCCCTATATTGGTTCAAGACTTCATCAAAAACAGTTAGTCTACATTCAGGCGCTCAAAGATGGCAGGCAAATCGTTCACAACCAGGTCGGGGAAGCATTGTTCGATATTGATGGAGCCAACACCATAAAGGGGGTATATCATTTTTACAATCCCGACAGAACGATATTTACCGTAGTTGATGAGAACAACAATTGGGGGTTGATCGACGAACACGGCAACACCCTGTTGGAACCAAAATACGATCGCATTCGCATCTGGCAGTCTCCCTATATACAGGTGATCGAAAACGATAAATACGGCATTGGCGATTCTTTCGGAAATATATTGTTGGAGCCCGAACACGATTATGTTCAATACGATCGAATTGCAAGAAAAGGGCAATTTTATGGTTTGCTGAAAGACGATTTTTCGGGTTGGGAGCTTCCGCAAACATTCAGTTTTATTGGAAAAGCATTTCAAAGCCACCTCATCATCAAAAAAGAAGGTAGGTTTGGAGTCGTCGATGCCCGTTTTCCCAATGAAGCGTTGGCTGATCCGCTCATCCCTTTTGAGTACGACAGCATATTTAGCCTTCCACCTGTCTTTGCTTTACTTTCCGGATCAAAATGGGGGATTGCCGACAGAAATGGAAAAGTAGTTCTGCCTCCCGAATGCGACGAGGTGAAGCGGAACCACGACCATGTTATTTGCCGAAAGGGAGATAAATGGAGTCAACTTATTCCTCCTTACTTAGATCAGCAACTCCGGCATTCGGAATATCGTTTTGACGAAATAAAAAAACACCAGGTCCGAATTGGTAACAAATGGGGGATGCTCGACAAAATGGGCGTGGAAGTAATCCCGATACAGTGTGATACCATTTACTACAAAGACTCCCATTACTTGCCTTGCATTGGCGACAAATGTAGTGCTTACAACTTCCACCACCATCGTCAATCCGGCTTCCTTTACGACAGCATCGGCCAGATAACCGATACCCTTTTTGAAGCATTTATTGATGGAAAGGCCGGCATTTTTGATTACGATGATCGGGTACGCATCGCTCCCCGCTATAAAAACGGGGTACAGTGGTATCAGCCCAATTACATCATCGTTCATAGCGAAGATGGTCAGGTCGGATTGATCGATTCTACAGAAAGAGTGATCCTGCCGGCGAGGTTCGATTACATTCAAAAAATCGTGGACTTCCCCTATCTCCTGGCCAGTAAAGACCGACAAAACGGTGTAGTAGATCACCACGGCAATTGGATCGTGCCGCTCTCCTATGAACGCATTGAACTGTCGAAGGGAAGATGGCAAGCAACTTTGTCCATTTGAATTCGACGGATATAGAGCGGAAGCCCACCACAAATTAGTCGTAAAAAAAGGAGCCAAATGGGGGGTGGTGGATGCTTATTCAAAGAAAGTCCTTCTGCCATTTGAATACGACATCATAAACAGTATAGCCTTTCCGCCTGTCTATTCCATTAGGAACGATATGGCCCCGGCGAAGGAAGAATATTGCTTTTTCCATGTAAAGAAAGGAGACCGTTGGCTGGTGGTGGATGCCAACAACAAGGAACTTCCCGGCTTTGGAAATTTCAGTACCTACCGGGCACTTAACCGGTCCCGTATTTCATTTGGCGTTGGAGAAAAGTGGGGGGTTAAAGACCTTTCGGGAAATACCGTCATTGAACCTACCTCTTCCCGATTCACCGGATATGGATACGACTTTATCGGCACCTATTCCGGCCATCAATCTTTCCTGCTCCATGGAAAGGATACGCTTAGGGGTCGGCCGCTTTCCAGCAAACACAAAATTGATGCACCCTTGCTGGCGGTGAGGGAAACGGGGGGTAAGGTTGGTCTGATCAACCCTCAATTAGGGTGGGTTGCCGATCCGGTTTACGACGATATTGGCATTTATTCCGAAGGCTATTTTGCCGTAAGGCAAGGCGATCAAGTCGGGTTTGTTGACCAAAAAGGGGAAATCGCCATCCCGCTATCCTACCACTGGGACCACTCCTCCCAGCTGTATCACCGTTTCCAAAAAGGAAAGGTCATCGTTTATAAAAATAAAAAATACGGTATTATCGACACCAAAAACGGGGTGGTTGTTCCTTTTGAATACGACAATATTTTTTGGTTTGACGAATATGGCTATATGGGTCGTAAAGACGGCAACTGGATCGAACTGGACTAAAAATTTGGGTGAATTTTACAGAAAAAATTTTAATAATATGTAGGCTTTCAGGCTTACAAGCCCCTGTTTATCAACACCTTACAGAACATACGTTCAAACCTTCATGTTAAACAATTAACTTATACCAAAAATAACCTTTGATGTATATACAATTTTTCACTATTTTTGACCCGTAATTAAAAAGATGACATAACAAAAAGATACTATTTAGTTTTTTGGGGTTATCAGAAGGGGATGCCATTCCACATGGCTCCCCTCTGATGTTTTAGGGCTTTTCTCATTTTTTCACATTCAAAGATAGGTTGCATCGAATGATAGCGGCAGCAGGGCCTGTCCGCTGGGTATTTGGTATATCGGACCGCCGTCTGCTCCCTGGAGGAGTAGCCGGATGGGTTGGCCATAGCGGCTTTCCACTTCGGCGATGTATTGGCGGCACGACCCGCAGGGAGATACCGGTTTGTCGCTGAGTTTGTTTCCGGCTTTCGCCGAAATGGCCATAGCTATGACGGGGTACGGGGATGGCGGTTGGCGGCGGCAGCCAGCGCTGCTCTTTCTGCACAAAGGCAGACGGGATAGGCGGCGTTTTCCTGATTGCTTCCAATAATGATCTTACCATTTTGGAGGAGAGCGGCGGCGCCCACCTGAAATGCCGAATAGGGCACATAGGCGTTTTTCAATGCTTTTTTGGCGCGCCTCAGAAGCAGTTGGTCGGCAGTTGGAAGTTCTTCTATATTTTCGTAGACCAGGATGGTCGTTTTCAGGTGTTTTTTTTTCATGGAATGGAAGTTAGGCTTTATTCACAAAACTTATACCATCAACTCCTTCAGGAGGACGTCTGACAGTGAAACGGTCTGACCTCTGACTGTGCCCCCCCTATTCCTCAAATAATTCCTTCATCTCCTCTTCAACAGAACGTAATTTTTCCCGGCAATACCGGATCAGGTAGGTGGCGCGCCTGGTTTTTTCCAGGAGGTCGTCGACGGAAACCATTTCCTCCTGGAGGGCAGCTACTATAGCGTTGAGTTCTTCTACTGCGGCCTGATAAGTGGGTTCTTTTTGTTTTTACTCATGGGGCGTTTTTTTAATGGTCATAACGGTGCTTTCCACCCTACCATCGGAGAAATGGGTTTGAAGTTGGTCTCCCTTTTTCAATTGCCCGGTGTTGACAACCACTTTACCCTTTTTCACTGCCACGCTGTATCCCCGTTTCAGGGTAGCAGAGGGACTCAGCATGCGTTCGATTTGCTCGAAATGGTCGAGTAGCTGGCGGTTATGTTGTAATACCGTTTTTGAGTGTTGCTGTAATTGGGCTGCCTGAAAATCCAGCTTTTGAGAAGCCGCTCCCAACTGGTTAATGGACTGCCAGCGCACCGTTTGGTGGGCTTTCTCCAGTTGGACGGACTCTTCGTATATGTATTGTTGGGTATGTTGTTGCAATTCATTGCCTGTTTGCAAAAGCATGGTTTCAAATTGGAGGTTGTGGTCGATCAGGTAATCTGCAGCAGCGGTAGGGGTTTTCAAAGACAAATGGGCTACCTGGTCGAGGATGCTGTCGTCGGTTTGATGACCTATGCCGACCAATACGGGCAGGGGGCATTCGGCCACTTTTTTATTCAAGCCAAAATCGTCGAAAGCCATCAGGTCGAGGCGGGCCCCTCCTCCCCTGACGATGACAACACAGTCGAAAGTCCTGTCGAGTTTTTGGATGCGGTCTATCTGGGCGATCATTTCGGGTGCAGCTTGTTGGCCCTGCATAGCTGCGGGAAACAATTGCCAGTGGAACCCATACCCATAGGGATTTTGCGAAAGCTGATCGACAAAATCCCGGTACCCTGCGGCAGTTTCCGAACTGATGAGCGCAATCCGTTGCAAGACCAAGGGCAGGGGTATTTCTTTGTTTTTATCGAGGAGGGATTGTTGTTGCAGCAGGGCCAGGGTCTTCCGGCGCGCTGCTTCCATTTGGCCCAGGGTATAGGAAGGGTCTACGTCCTCGATGATGAGCTTGAAGCCGTACCGCTCGTGAAAGTCTACCCGCGCCAGCAATTTCACTTCCATGCCTTCCTGCAACAGGGCGGCCAGCTCTTTAGCGTACTGCCGTTTGAGTCGGCGGTAGTCGGAAGCCCAGATGACCGCTCCCGACTTGGCGACCAGCACGTCGGTGAACTCTTCCTTTTGAATAAGATCGATGTAGACGTGACCGCGAGAAGTCTTGCATTGGGCAATTTCGGCGCTGACCCATACAGCCTGCGGCACATTGAGGGCTACTACCCTGCGGATAAATTCGTTGAGTTCGTATAGCGAATAAGTCGTCATGGAAGTACCGGTACCCAGGATTTGATCTGTTCGATGAAAAGGTCGATCCGCTCCAATACTTCCGGTAAGGGCGGCTGGCCTTCTTCGGTGTAGGTATGCACATCGCCAAGATAGTGCATGCCCAGGTAGTTGGCGCTGCGGCGAAAGGGGTCGGCAAAAGAATCGGCCCGGTCGTCGTGACCGCTGCAACTCATCATCGCCATGGCTTTACCACGGAGCTGTCGGCCCAGGTCTTTTTCGATGCGGATGAGGTCGGAGAGCCGGTCGAAGAACGTTTTCATAATGGCGCTCATGGAATACCAGTACACCGGAGTGGCAAATAGAAAGAGATCGTATTGGGGGATGATTTTGCGCATCAGGGGCAGGTAGTCATCGTCCTGATTGAGGTAGTTGTAATCGTAATACCCTATTTCGTATTCGAGGAGGTTGATGAGGTCGAAGTGGTCGCTTTTCAGGGCGTGATCAACCATTTGACGGGTGTTGCCGTCCCCCCTGGAGCTGCCAAATATGATGAGGGCCTTTTTCATGGGGCTATAATACGGATTTTTTTGGAAATGGGGGGAGGGGAAGTTTAAGGTCACAGGGCTATCTTATAAAAATCAATTTCGATGGTTTACTTAATTTTTAACTGCCGAAGGCATGTTCCGATCCTACCCCAGAATTCTCCCTGATTGCTTCGGCCTCTTGCTTTCGTCGGACAATACATTTGAGCAAAAATTTTCAAAAAATAACAAAATGTTTTGTTATTTAAAAAATAGTTGTTATATTTGTCCTGATTCGACATATATGTTTCAAGGTTTTAAGAATTCTTTTATCCTGAAGGCAGGGCGCTCAAAGGAGTGCTTTTGATATGGTTTTTATTCAGTTCGCGGAATTTTTCCGGCGGCGGTGGTCTTGTGGGTGGGTCCCTCCCACAAAAGGCTATTTACCAGCAGAATCAAATGTAAAAAATACATATCCAGTTAATATAAATAACCCGCTCTCCAACGTCATGGAGGCTTTGTTTGACTTTTTGTTGTTCATCTGATATTTGAACTTGATTCTTGAGGTTTCGGGCGGGGCCCGGCCTTTCATATCACACCGGCCAAAGGCCGCAACGTAACTAATGTTGGCATACCTGTCTGTATTATGGAAATATACCCAGTGCCAGGTAGTCGCTGCTGATCTTGTTGAGGGCGCTGAGGAAGGCGGCTGTTCGGAGGTCGGTTACTTTTTTGCGTCGCTTGAGTATGGCGCGTATTTGCTGGTAGGAGCCGATCATCGTTTCTTCGAGGCCAGAACGTACGAGGTCTATTTCGTCGGCTCCACGGGTGATGAAGTCTTTTTCGCGAACACCGATGGTTTTGCCGGTCATTCGTTCTACCAGGCTGACGAGGTTGAGATAGGTCTGGTGATTGAACCGTTTTTCCATCCGGCCGAAGCGCATATGCGACAGGTTTTTGAGCCATTCGAAGTAAGAGACGGTTACCCCGCCGGCGTTGATATACATGTCGGGTATGATGACTACTCCTTTTTTGAGGAGCACCTCTTCTGCGTCGGCGGTGACGGGGCCGTTGGCGGCTTCAGCTACTATTTTGGCTTTTACCCTATGGGCGTTGTGGACGGTGATCTGGTTTTCGAGTGCGGCTGGGATGAGGACGTCGCAGGCCACTTCGAGGACTTTGTTGCGATTTTTAAGCGTTTTTGTTCCGGGGAAATTGAGGATGGAGCCCGTTTTTTTGCGGTGCTTCATCAGTTTTTCGATGTGGATGCCTTCTTTGCTGTAGATGGCGCCTTCGAATTCGGAAACACAGACGATCTTGGCGTCGCCTTCTTCCTGACATATTTTGGCGGCATAGTAGCCCACGTTTCCGAGGCCTTGTACGGCAATGGTTTTGCCGGCCATGCCGGGGGTCATTCCCAGCTCCGCCATGTCGTCCTCATATCTCAAGGCTTCAACCAGGGCATAGTAAACGCCCCGGCCGGTGGCTTCCGTTCGTCCTCTGATCCCGCTTTGGGTAACCGGCTTACCGGTGACACATCCAGCGGCATCAATTTCTCCTCCTTTGAAGGTGAGGTAGGTGTCGAGTATCCAAGCCATTTCGCGGGCACCGGTGCCATAGTCAGGGGCAGGCACGTCGATGCCGGGGCCGATGAAGTTTTTGCGAATGAGTTCGGTGGTGTATCTTCGGGTGATGGATTGTAGCTGTGCTTCGGTGTAGTTGCGGGGCGATATTTTGACCCCTCCTTTGGCGCCACCGAAGGGTACATCTACCAGGGCGCATTTATAGGTCATCAGGGTAGCCAGAGCCATGACTTCGTCCTGGTTCACTTTGGAACTGTAGCGGATACCTCCTTTGGTGGGGAGGCGGTGGTGGGAGTGTTGTACCCGATAGGCTTCTATGACGTGGTATTCTTTACCTATCCTTACGGGGAATCGCATTTGGTAAACGGAGTTGCAGACTCGTATTTGTTCGAGCAAGCCTTTCGGCAAACCGGAGTGTGCGGCTGCCTTGTCGAAATTGCGGTTGACGCTGTCCAAAAAGCTGACATGCGGCTTGGGTACTGATTTTCTTTTAGCCATGTTCTTCGATTTGTTTTTCGAGCCGGGAGATTTTCCGCTCGAGGTAGATGAGGAATAAAACGATCCCGAAAAAAATGGCCAGAATGACGGCAACGACGACGTACATTTTACCCATGTTTCGCATAAAATCGGTGTGAGCGGTTTCCGCAAATAAGCCGGGCAGAAAAACCAGACAGAAAAGCAGGCAAAGGGTGAGGTGTCTAATCATTTATCGGGTTCATTTGTGTGGGCAAAACTCGTTTATTTTTTTTACTTGGACAACTATCGCCGGTGATTTTTAGTTCTGTGAATGCGATTTTTTTCTTTGTCTGGGCGATGCCTTACATTTGGGTTTTTAACCATTAACCGAAACGATAAAAATGATCAAACCACGTAAATTGACCATCAACATTTCCAAAGAGATCGGCAAGGTCTCCGCCCTACTCCTCCTCCCCAAAGATGCCAGGGCGCTGATGGTGTTGAGTCATGGCGCCGGAGCGGGGATGCAACATTCTTTTATGGAGGCGCTTTCGCAAAAGCTGGCCGACCACCGCATCGGCACCCTGCGTTTCAATTTTGCCTATATGGAAAAAGGAGGTGCCCCTGACCGACCCAAAAAAGCCCATCCGGCGATAAAAGCAGCTGTCAGGAAAGCGTTGAAATACGCGGATGGCCTGCCCCTGGTGGCGGGTGGGAAGTCATTCGGCGGCCGGATGACCTCGCAGGTGGCCGCCCTGGGCGAACTCGAAGCGGTCAAAGGAATTGTGTATTACGGTTTTCCACTTCACGCCCCCGGAAAAGAGGGGGCAGAGCGGGCCGCCCATCTGTCGGACATCCAAATTCCTCAACTCTTTTTGCAAGGCACCCGCGACGCCCTTGCCAATTTCGATCTGATGAAAAAGGTATGCCGGAAGCTGAAGGGGGCCAAACTGGTAAAGATCGAAGGCGGCGACCATTCTTTTAAAGTGTTGAAACGGTCGGGAGTCAGTCAGGAAGAAGTGATGGAAATGCTTGGCGCAAAAACGGCCGCGTTTGTGGCAGATATTTAGAGAATATCTTGTATCCTCTAAGCAGGTGGGGTTATTTTTGTTCGATAGTACAAATCTACCATTGAAATTTCAATATCAAGTGACTGAAGTACTATCTTTTTTTCCAACCCTACATATCTGGTAATTTTCCATAAATCGCTTTTGGCGTGTTTATAATGGATATCGACGATGTGTTTTTTCTGTTCGATTAAAACGTATTCTCTAAAGGAAAGGATCTGGCGGTAGAGGTGAAATTTATCTCCTCTGTCGTATTCCGCTGTCGACTTGGACAATACCTCAACGACTAATATGGGGTTGGTAACCGCGTGTTCATTTAATTCCTCTATTGCACCACAAATCACCATTGAGTCGGGGTATACAAAACTATTGGTCGCTTCAATAAATAATTTCACATCACTGTTAAAAGGCAAACAGTTCGTCTCCTTATTCTTCAGCGCCATTCTCATCTCTGAATATATATTTCCACAAATCAACCCGTGATTCAACGTTCCTCCTGCCAGAGCGAATATTTTCCCATTGTGGTATTCGTACTTAGTATTCGACTCCACTTCCTGTTGGATGTATTCATTTACCGACAGTAACTTATGAGTTTTCATAAACAATTTTTCTTCAAGATACTGATTTTTGAATACTTATCCCAATCAGACCTCCTCCAGAATCCGGTCCCGAACCCGAAGGTATCGATAATACAAGGTCGCCATCCATACTCCCAACAAGGTCCACCCAATGATGGCCGGATAAAAAACCATCCGCATAGTATTCTCCAAGTCTTCTCCTCCCAGGGCCGGATTGCCACCTGCTCCGGGATGTAAGCTACTGGTCATTCGCGGAATGACGTAGATGAGCGGAATGAGCGCCGCGAAGGCAAAAATGTTGTACACCGCAGCTATCCGCCCGCGCTTTTCGGCGTCGTCGAGGGAGCCCCGGAGTACAAAATAGGCCAGATAGATCAACAGGGCAATGGCGGTCATATTGAGTTTTACCTCTTCCCAGGTCCAGAAAGTGCCCCAGGTGTATTTGGCCCAGATCATCCCCGTGACCAGTCCCAGCATGCCAAACAAGGTGCCGGCAGCCGTGAGGGAAAGCGATTTCCAGTCATCTTCCGGTCGGCCGTGGCGCAGATAGCGGAAGCTCATCACGACAGATGCTATGAAAAGGATCATCATGGCGATCCAAAGGGAGACGTGATAGTAGGTGTTGCGAATGGTCTCGTACAAAATGCTCCTGAATGGAAAGGTAAACCGGCTTTTGACGTGCAGGCCGGCCACCGGTGTGTTGGCCCAGTAGATAGCCGCACTGTCCGCGTCTACATCATGTTGGGTGAGTACAACGGCATCAGGACTCACTGCCGCCCCGTCGTTGAGATGATCGATCATGACGGAGCAGTTCACCCGTTTTTTTTCGATGGGCAAGTATTTTGGAATATCGAATATGGCCGTCAAATGGGTGTCGTCGATGGCTGTCACTTCTCTTGCCAACAATGCTTTTTCATCGGTCAGCTTGAGCCAAATGCGGGTGTCGCCATTTGCTTTTGTGTAAAAACTGTTGTACCCGGTCAGTTGGAGGGTCAGCGGTTTGCCAGCCTCTCCCTGCCCCGGTGCTACGGAGTAGATTCCAGGCTTCAGCGGTACCAATAGTCCCGCCACAAAGGCATAGATCAATAACAGCACAGCCAGGATTTTCCACCAGAATTTTCTCATGTTTTATATTTTTTCAATCTCTCCATAAAAAAGGAAACAACACAAAGGCCACTCCGAGGAGTATTCCGTCGATGGCCAGCAAGATAAGCATATCTTTTTGGATTGCGGTGTCGGTCATTAAACCGAGTGCGTTTGACGAAAGTTTAATCAATGTCATCAAAATGGGTATGACAACCGGAAAACTGAGGATGGCCATTAAAGTGCCGCTGTTGTTCGCCTTGGCAGCAATGGCCGACACAAAGGTAATGGCAATCGATAATCCCAGACTCCCCAAAAACAACGCCGCTACAAACTCCCCTACCCTCCGCACCGGATTGCCAGCCACCAGGCTAAAGGCTCCGTAAGCCAATAACGAAATTGTCAACAACAGTATTACATTGTAAAGAATCTTGGAAAGGAGGATGGCCGTCGGATTGGCCAACACGTAGTAGTACAACTGCCGCCGACCGCTTTCCTGTACGAAACTTTTGGCGATGGCATTGACGGAGGCAAATAAAATGACGATCCAAAATAAGGTGTTCCAGGCCACCGGATCGACTTTTACAAAGGCCATATATACAATGAAGACCGTCGATATCACATACAACAAGATGCCACCTATGGCGTATTTTTGCCGAAGCTCGATCAATAGCTCCTTGCGCAAAAGATATGCGGTTTCTTTGAAGAGACTCATCTAGCCGCGAAAATAGACGATTTCACATCAAAAGAGAAGAGTGTTGGGTTGTTTTTGGGCGGTTTACGGTACACGGTAAAACGGCGTGCCCTGAAGGCGTAGCGCAGCGAAGTCCTTCAGGGTTTACGGTACACGATAAAACGGCGTGCCCTGAAGGCGTAGCGCAGCGAAGTCCTTCAGGGTTTACGGTTTACGGTAAAACGGCGTGCCCTGAAGGCGTAGCGCAGAGAAGTCCTTCAGGGTTTACGGTACACGGTAAAACGGCGTGCCCTGAAGGCGTAGCGCAGCGAAGTCCTTCAGGGTTTACGGTACACGGTAAAACGGCGTGCCCTGAAGGCGTAGCGCAGCGAAGTCCTTCAGGGTTTACGGTACACGGTTCGGGGTAGGCTTCCTGGGTCAAACCACTGGTCCGGCCGCAACGATCTCTGATGCCGTGCCAGGAGCGTATTGCTGGAAATTGTCGTCGAAGAGTTTGGCCAGTTTTTGGGCAGTGGTGTCGTATTCCTCCTCGTTGCGCCAGGTATCACGCGGGCTGAGGATGGCGTTGGGTACGTCGGGGCAGGATTTAGGCATATCCAGTTTAAAAATGGGATGCTGGTGGTAAGTCACGTTGTTGAGGGCGCCGCTTAGGGCGGCTTTAATCATGGCGCGGGTGTAGGCCAGGTTGATGCGGCTGCCCACGCCGTAGCTGCCGCCCGTCCATCCGGTGTTGACCAACCAGACGTGGATGGTACCGTCGCCGCTGCGGCTACCCTGGCGGATCTTGTTGCCCAGTAATTCGGCGTATTTGGCAGGGTGCAATGGGAGGAACGGAGCTCCAAAGCAGGCGGAGAAAGTGGCCTGCGGCTCGTTGATGCCCTCTTCGGTGCCAGCGATCTTGGCAGTATAGCCGCTCATAAAATGGTACATGGCCTGTTCGGGGGTGAGGCGGCTGATGGGAGGCAATACGCCAAAGGCATCGCAGGTGAGGAAAAAGATATTTTCCGGAAGGTCGCCCCTCGATTTAAACATGATGTTGTCGATGTGATAAATGGGGTAGCTGACCCGTGTGTTTTGTGTTATATCGGTGTCAGTATAGTCGACTGTGCAACCATCGGGTTGGAATCCAACGTTTTCCAGGAGGGCACCAAATTTGATGGCTTTGAATATCTGAGGTTCTTTTACTTCTGAAAGGTCTATTGTTTTGGCGTAACAGCCGCCTTCAAAGTTGAAGACCGATTCTTTGGACCATCCGTGTTCGTCGTCGCCGATTAATCGCCGTTCGGGATCGGCTGACAAGGTGGTTTTTCCCGTTCCCGAAAGGCCAAAAAACAGAGCGGTATCGCCGTCGGCTCCGGTGTTGGCTGAACAGTGCATGGAGAGGACGCTGTTTTGGGTAGGCAATACAAAATTCAGCACGGAAAAAATGCCTTTTTTGATCTCTCCGGTGTAGGCCGTTCCGCCGATGATGATCTTTTTTTCGGTGAAGTTGATGATGGCGTAGTTTTCCTGACGAGTGCCATGAATAGCCGGATCGGCCAGCACGCCGGGGAAGGAATAGACCTCCCAGTCGGGCGAAAAGGTGGTCAATTCTTTTGCGGTGGGCCGCAAAAACATATTGTACACAAAGATGCTCTGCCAGGGATACTCCGTAAAAACACGTACGTTGAGGCGATAGTTGGGATTGGCGCAAGCAAATGCATCGCGGACATATATTTCGTCGAGGTCGTTGATGTAGTCCAGGGTCTTTTTGTAGAGGACGTCAAAACTTTCTGCACCGATGGGTTTATTGATCTTTCCCCAGTCCACGGAATTGGCAGTTATATCGTCTTTTACGATAAAGCGGTCCTTAGGCGACCTTCCGGTAAATTTGCCGGTTTTGACAACCAGCGCTCCCGTACTAGACAGCTTGCCCTGTTTGAGTGTGATGGTTTTTTCTACCAAAGCGGCGGGTTGGAGGTTGTGCAGTTGTTTTGTTTTGACTAAGGTTTCCATGGACTGTTCTTTCGTTTTTCGATGTGGAAATTGGACTGCAAAGGTACGGCTTTTGGTTGGGGTAGCACAAACAATTTGGGGAAAAATGTCGGGTGGATGATTTAGTGAAGGGCTTTCTGATCAACATTCACCTTCGATATTTTGTCTAATTTTTAAATCCTGTCTTAGCAGCCAGGCAAGTTAAGGTAGCGTGCCTACGGCCCGCGGTCAAATTTTGCACTGATATCTCTAAAGATACCGCCCCGAAGGGCCGGGAAAGGCCAACTACGAAGTGGCATCCCCATCAATACCCCGATACAGATAGTTATCGGTATCGGGACCGTACTACCTGAAAATTATTTAACCACAACCGTTTGTGATATGGAGCCCAGGTCCGTTTGCAATTCGACGAAATAGGTACCGGCAGGCAGTTGGGAGGCATCGAAGAAGTATTTGGAATCGCCTTTCGGCAAACCGCCTTGAAACAGTGTGCCCACGGTTCGTCCAAATACATCTTTTAGGGTAACCGAAGCCTCGATCGTGCCGGGGCTGTTGACGGGGATGCAGGTAATGGCCGAGGCCGGATTGGGAAATACGGGTTGGAGCTGGATGTTGCCCAGGGTGAGGTCGTCTACTGCTACGGAGCCGGTCACCTCAAAGCTGAAATGGCCGTCGGGAGCTACGATGGGGCGGGCTTGTTGTTTGCCATCGTTGGCTTCGGCCTGAAAGTAATAGTATATGGTGGTGCCTGCTGGTTGGCCGGGGATGTTTGCCGACCAATTGTCATTGCCCATATCGGTCATGCTGGCAGCGTTGTAAGCAGCCGTCAGATCTGTTTTGTAGTACATAATGGCATAGCTGATGCCGTCTTTGTGTTTGATGGAAGCCTCGACGGGATACTCAGCTACGGTGTCGTCCTGATCCATCAACCGGTTGTGGGTGATGAGCAGAGGTTCGTCGACGCCGATCTCTTTGGTGATGCAATGGATGGCTCCGCTGAGGGGAATGATGTCGTTGCAGTCGATACCGACGATCTCATATCCGGGCATGGCTTCTTCCCAGATAGCGAGGGCTTCGATGTCGTATTGCTCCTCGTAGGTTGGCACCAAAATGGTTTTGTTGACAAACACGGCATTGGTGTAAGTGCGGTAATCGCCATTGGAGTTGGGGAACTGCCCATTTTCGGGGGGCATGGGTATCCGGATCACGTTGTAGGGTGTTCCGTAAGGGGTGACATAATTGTCGAGAACGAATTGGATGTTGGCTTCTATCTGGGGGCCGTCGGCAATACCGGTGGGGTACTCTCCCACCAGGAGGGTGGTCTCATCGAGGAGCTTCATGTGCATGTCGATGTGGTGGATCAGGTCGTAGGGAAGAACCGTCATTTTGGGATAGATGGAAATGCCCATGTAATCGTCCATGATCAGGTCGATGTCTTCTTCGGAGTGGTTGCTGGTGCCCCATTGGTTGGTGGCGTCGTTTTCTTCGAGTATCAGTTCGGACGAGAAACCAGTGCCCAATCCGTCGGCCATAAAGTTGCCGCCGGTGTGTACCAGGTCGGTGGGGGCGTTGGTGGTGCAATAAATGGGGATGCCTAAGGCGTCGGCAATCACTTCGGGTACGATGTCATCGTCGGGGCGGGGCCGGTTGTAGATCCAGTCGACGAAGGCGAGGGTTTCCACCTCGTTGAGGTAAACGGTGTTAGGGCCGTAGTCGCGAATCCAAATGCTGTCGTATTCGTCTTCGAGGAAGGTGATGTTGGAAAAATCGGTAATGCCTGCGCCGCCAAGCTGGTTCATCACCACCGCCTGATTGGAACAGATGATCACAACGTGGCATTCCTCAATGGCCTCCGCTACGATTTGGGAAAGGATGGAGGGAAAGCCCGTCCAGGTGATGGCGATGGCCTGCAGCTCTTCCCATTCGGCCATAGAGCGGGCGGGAGCTGTGGGCGGGTTGACTTCGCAGGCAACGGTGCGGCTGTTGCGCCAGGCGTTGTAGGCTGGGATGAGGGCTTCTTCGCCTTGAGCGAAGCCGCGGGGCAGGATGTCGTGGGTTTCCTGAGCGAGGGGAAAAATACAACAGGTCAGGATAAAGAGCAGGGTGTAAAATGGTCTCATGATTGAAAATTTTAGGCATAAAAAAGCATCACTAAGTACTCCACAAAAAATTTTTTGTTGTTGCTAAAACCGAAAGACCAATCCCAGGCTGGGGAGTATGGGCAATTGGTCGCGGCGCTGGTATTCCACCCTATCGAAGAAAAAGATGTTTTTCCTGTTGTAGACGTTAGTGACACTCAGGATGGTTTCCAAACTCATAAATTTAGAAAATTTTGCGGTATGTTTCAAGGAAAGGTCGAGCCGGTGATAGTAAGGGAGGCGACCTCCATTGCGTGTTTCTGAAAAAACGGTTTCCAGGCGGGGCTGATCGGTGGTGTAATTGTCGCCTAGGCCGTCGAGGAAATCGAATTTGCCGAGGAAGCCCTGGGTGAGGGTAAAGGGGAATCCGGAGCCGAGGTTCCAGCGGGCACCGGCCTCGAAGTTGCGGCGTGCGCCAAACTGGTAGGTAGCCAGGAAGTTGACGTTGTGGCGGCGGTCGAAGATGGTGGGATAGGTTTGCTCACCGTCAAACCGGTTGACGTAGCCCAGCGAGTAGGTTCCGTAGAGGTAAAGGTCGCTGGCCTGGTATTTGACCAAAAAGTCGACGCCGTAGGCTTTGCCCGTTTCGGTGGCGTAGTTGGGATCCGTAGCCAACGTTTTATTGCGGTTGATGTTGATGAGTTGGCTGAATCGTTTGTAGTACCCTTCAATGTTGACTTCAATATTGTCGGTCAGGTCGACTTCAAAGCCGCCGATCCCGTGGATGGATTTTTGAAGCCGGTCGGAGGTTTCGATGTTGGTGCCAGGTTCATAGATGCGCTCTTCCGGGCCTGCAAGGAAGCCAACGAAGAGGTTGACCACGTCGTTTTCGTTGACGGTGCTTACGAGGTTTTGAGAGTAGAGGCCACCGGCAGCTTTGAAGCGGAAGTTGTCGGTGATGTTGTATTTAAGTCCGAGGCGGGGTTCTAATCGTACAATCACCTGTGAGGCGTAATAATGGGCACGGAAGCTGGGTTCTACGACCAGATTTTTGGCTTTGATCTTGTATTTTGCGTAAAGCGCCAGTTCGGAGGTAAAGTCTTTTTGGGTAAAGGTAAGGTCGAAGATGTTTCTAAATTCAAAATTGGTGTTGAAGCCGGTGAATTCAAATCCGTATTTGAGTTCGTTGTCTTTGTGGAAGTTGGTGAAGTTGAAGTCGATGGCGTAGTTGGTAATGTCGCTGCTTCGTGGTAACCCATCTCCCTGATCGATGGCAATGCCGTAGTTGGAAAACGCTATGGTGCCGCCCACCAGGAAGCTGGAGTTTGGTGGAATGAGGAGGAAGTTGGCTCCGAGGCCAAAATTGTCCCAGCCGATGTCGGCCACATCTTCGAAGGAAACGTCGTCTTGAAAGTTGAATCCAAACAGGTTGAGTTTACTACCGTTGGGGGCGACGAAAGAGAGTTTTCCGTAGATGTCGGTGAACGAATAGGGCAGTCCGGTGCTGTCGGCGTATTCGTAGAGTGTTTTGGATGTGTTTTCGAGCAGGGATCGTTTTGCGGTAAGCAAATAGGAAATGCTGCCGCTTTCGGAGGTTTCATCGAGCTTGAGGAGGGGCCCTTCCAACAATACTTTTGCGACAAAGGGGTTGGCGGAGATCAGCCCACTCGTGCGCTTTTTGTTACCTTCGCGGGTTTTGAGGTCAACGATGGCGGAAATGGCGCCGCCATATTCGGAGTTGAAGCCGCCGGTGAGCACGTCGACACTGCGAATGGCTTCGGTTTCGAAGATGGAGAAAAACCCAATGGAGTGGAAGGGGTTGTAGATGCGCATTCCATCGAGGAGTATTTTGTTTTGGATGGGAGAGCCGCCGCGGATGTATATCTGCCCGCCCTGGTCGCCGGTGAGGATGACGCCGGGGATGACCGTGAGGTATTGCGCAATGTCGGCTTCGCCCCCGATGGTTGGGAGTGCTTTGATCTGTTTTGGGGTAACCCTTACTTTGGATACCTGTACTTCTTTGCGGGATTCTTCTTTTTTGCCGGATACGTCGACCACCTGCAGGTTGATGCCCGATTCGTCGAGGTATAGTTTTTTGTAGATGATACTTCCTTCCCGCACTTCGATGTCAATGGCGGTGCTGTCGTATCCGAGGTAGGTAGCCACCAGGTTGTATTTGCCGGCAGGCACAT
The DNA here is from genome assembly GCA_965222105.1 of Saprospiraceae bacterium. GTDB lineage: Bacteria > Bacteroidota > Bacteroidia > Chitinophagales > Saprospiraceae > CALGLS01. The sequence goes on from CBDCTQ010000075.1 coordinate 51,223, forward strand.
TGCTGATGGTAAAGAAGCCGTTGATGTCGGTGTTGGCGCCCATAGTCGTGCCGTCGAGCCTTACGTTTCCAAACATGACGGGGTCGCCCGATCCTTTTTCGTAGACGTTGCCGCGGACGGTTCCGGTTTGGGCCTGCAGGCCAAATGCCATTGCCGCTAAAATCAGAAATAGGAATATTCTATATAACATGTTGAGTTTTTCTGGTTCTTTTTCATGAAGGCTCAAAGATAGGTATTTCCGCAGAGGGGCCATAGGTTATTGTGGATTCTGTCAGTGGGGGTACAATTTGGTGTTATGGCGTGCCATGAAGGCGTAGCGACAGCGTAGTCCTTCATGGTGTTATGGCGTGCCCATGAAGCCCGCCTGCCGACCGGCAGGGGCTATCGCCTACATGGCAAGCATGAAGGCGTAGCGATACGTGCAGTGAAGGCGATAGTCCTTCACTGGCGGAGTCTCCCGAAGCGAGTTCGGGACAGGCATTCATGGGGTTTTGGCATTGGGGTGATTTCGGCAACGCTCAACGAGCAGAGGGGCATCCTGCATTGGTTTGGGCTGTAAATAATCGGCGAGGGTTGTGGTGAAATGACAAGATGCCTGGCTAAACTCTTTATGAATCTACCTTTAATAGGGTATCTTTGGGGGTATGCGTTATGGAATTATTGTAGTCCTGGTGTTTGTGGGTGTGGGGTGTGGGATTGATTCGGCAGATGTACCGTCCGGACTGGGGAAAGAGGGAATGCTGGTGCTATTTCAAAAAGAGAAAAGGATGGAGGTCTGGCAAGGAGCAGGGGGTAAATGGTCGGTGCATCGCAGCTATTCAATATCCTTTGTCGAGGAATGGCCGTTGGGGGTGTTTGACCTGCGGCAGGTGGAGGGTGGTGTTTGGATCCATTGGTCTAACGGGTTTTACCGGCGGAAGGGCCGGGTCGATCCGCAAGCTCAACGAATTTTGGCTGAAAAGCCTGCCAACCTGCTTTCACTTCTTGAGGCGGCAGAAGCCGAGTGGCTGAAGAACTGGATGATGGGCCGGGAAGATGTGAAGGCGGTGGTTTGTCCTAATGATGGGCGTCGGGAGGGTGGATTTGTGCCTTGTATGAATTGTCCGCGGTGGACGCCGGAGTTGTTGGGAGAGCTGGAGGGGTGGTTGGGAGTGGGGAAAGTTCAAGTTGACGAGTGACGTTTTGTGTTTCGTTCATTGTGGAAGGGAGACCGCTGCGCTGACAGAGGTCAGACTGACTTTCACCGGTATTGCAAACCGCTTGGCCGACAGGCGGGCTGCAGCGAACGAGGGCTCAAATTACTTATAGCGATAAACGTCATGTTCTCCAAAATCGAGAAGCGTAATCGTTTGATCATAAATGGCTCCCAGTCGTTCTGCCAATTTTATCGATGCCTTATTCTCCGGATGGATATAGCTCACCAACGAAACGAGTTCCAGTGTGTGAAAGGCATAAGATTTTACCGCCGATCCGGCTTCGACGAGCGGGGTTTGTGACAGACGGTGACGTAAAGGCCATGGCTGGATTTAAGTCCAACAACAGCTATCGTAAACTAATTGTTAGAAACAATGACAGCACACAGGCGTTTGAGGCGAAATAGGGATCCTTTTTTACGAAAGTAGATTCTTAGCTAACAGAAGGATACACCAGCATCTGACACAATAAGCCCCCCATCAACACCAGACTGATCAGCCAGTAACCGGTGTGTATGAGGATATACTTCCATCCCCTGTTTTCGAAAAGTGCAATTACGCCAATCAGTGGAAAAGCAAACATAATGGCCGCCAACCCTCCGTGAAGTGCGCCATGTTTAAAGTTGCGATGACTGGTGCCAAAGTCTTTCATGAGGTCGATGAACTGTTGTTGGGCAGCACTCCCACTTTCCATGACTTCGGGAATCATCATCTGAAAGGCGGCTGTTTGATGGTTGACCATTCCACTTAAAGTAAATCCAATAAGTACACAAAAGAGGTAGGCAACGATATACACAATAGGGCTATGGCCTTTTTTACCATCTGGATCGGAGACTTTATTGATGCGTCTAAGAGCCGCACCGAACAACTTATCATTGTAATAAATGGCTCCCAAAACCATTGGAATTAGTCCGGCTACAAAAAAGAGGTAAGCGTTTACTGGCATTTTTGTCGAAATTGGTGAAACCTGCGCGTCCTGCAGGCGGGTATTTTTTTGTCGAGAGCAATATTACTAAATTTTGCTGAACTTTTGTTTTAACTATACTTGTCGTCATCATTGATCAAAACCTTTTCCAATACCACAACCTCATTGGGAAGTTCAGGTTGAAGAGTGAGGTTCTGTGTTCCGTTTATTGCAGAGGGCAGACCAGTGGGATGGCGTTTGATCTTGAATCTTGAACTCTATACCTGAGCTTGAAAAGATAAAATGGATTGTATTTAGGTCGTTATTGGGCCATAAATGGACTTATTTTGAAAAAAAAGGAAAATAGTCACAAAAAGATAAACTGATTTTATTATTATATGACTATTTTTACTGTGAAAACTATTGAACTATGAGAAAATTAGCGACTTGTCTTTGCCTGGTCCTGTATCTGGTTGATTTGAATGGGCAATTCATGAATGCGCTACGAATCGAGCCGGTCGATGCATTGTCAATGGATTGGGGGTCGCTGGGTATGCGTACAACCGAAAAGAAAGACCTTACAAATTCAAAGGCGGTTCCCGTTCCTAAAATTCCAATGGACCTTTGGATTGAAAAGGAAGAAGTTTTGGCCACTTTGTCTAAAGTGGAACAACAACAACAATATTTGCTGTCGAAAGGTATGAACATTCCGGACACTACCCAACTAACCATTTCTTCTCAACTTTTGGAATTGCATCAACGCTACTGCTCCATAAAGACATATATCGAACGGAACTACCCGGATTGTTACCCGTTGAATTACGATCTCTATCCTATTTCTGTAAAAGAAATTCAAAATAACCTGCTTGAGCCTCAACAAACGCTTTTGGAATACTACATTGGTGGCACCAAAATTTTTGTATTCATTTACAACAAAGAGGAATACAGGGCTTTTGAAATTGAAAATGACTTTCCTCTTGAAGAATGGGTTGCCCAAATTCACAACACAAATCAAACGGAACAGCCTGATTATCTGGCAGAAACGTATACCGCCGCTGCACATCAGCTTTACAAAAAGTTAATTGCCCCAATTGCAAAGTACCTTCAGGATGAACTAATCATCATTCCAGACGGGATACTGGGTTACCTGCCGTTTGAAGCGCTGCTGGTTAAAAAGCCGCTCACTTCAATCCGTTGGAAAAAACACCGGTACCTTTTGCAAGAAAAGCAGATCAGTTATTGCTACTCCCCCTCTCTGCTGAACGAAATGAAATACAAGCCACACAAAAATGATCTTTCAAAAGGATTGCTGGCTATGGCTCCTTTTTACAACAGTGCATCTGCTGAACAGGTCAACCGACTTCGATTCAGCACCAATGCCAAGGAGTCATCTCCTTCTTCCCTTTTCGACTCCGGCGAAGAAGTGTACTGCATTTCCAACCTGACAAACGGCACCGCTCTTTACAACGAAGAGGCTACTAAGGAACAATTCATCCGTTTAGCTCCCCGATACCGCTTTCTTCATCTCGCCACGCACGGCAGGGTCAACCCCGAAACCGGCAAAAACTCATTCCTGATGTTTACTAAAAATAGCACCATCAAAGAAGATGAACTACTGTATCTTCGCGATCTCAACAACCTGCAACTCAACGCCGACATGGTCGTCTTGTCAGCTTGTGAAACAGCTACAGGAGAATTCCAAAGAGGAGGAAAACGGATGGGGCTGACAAGGGGATTTATTTACGCCGGCGCCAAAAGCATTGTCACGACTTTGTGGGCAACCGAAGATACAGCCACCAAAGAATTGATGATCCTTTTCTACGAATACCTCACCGGTGGAATGACTAAAGATGCCGCCCTCCGGCAAGCCAAACTGGATTACATCCACAGCGTGAAAGACGAAGATATGGCCCACCCTTTTTATTGGTCGGGGTTTGTGGGGGTTGGAGATATGGGGGCGGTATGGTGAATGGTTTTACGGTTCACGGTAAAACGGCGTGCCCATGAAGGGCTATCGCCTATATGGCAGGCATGAAGGCGTAGCGACAGCGGAGTCCTTCATGGTTTACGGTTTACGGTTCACGGTACACGGTTTACGGTTCACGGTTCACGGTATTTTGGTACAGGGTATCTATAGAAGGGGACGTAAATATGAACCGCTCTTTTTGCCCCGGCACCTGGAATAATCCTTCCGGACCAGCAGATGGGAATGCCTGGCTCATATATTGAATAGACGAAGCTAAAGGCAGCCTCACCACACCCCCATCCGTCGCCGAAGCTCCCCCTTCCCTCCTCTCGACACCGGCAACTTTTCGCCATTCTGAAGCAACACAAAGCCCTCCCGCCAATCGAACTGGTCGATGTAGTTCAAGTTGACCAAATAGGACTGATGTATCCGGCAAAACAGGGAAGAGGACAGGCGTTCTTCCAGGTATTTCATCGTGTATACAGAGTACATCTTGCGGGTATCATCGCTGAGAAAGAGGGTGATGTAGTTGCCATCGGACTGACAGTAGACGATCTGGTCAATGGCGATGAAATCGAAGCCGTCGCCGGAGCGAAGTGCGATTTTTTGGTGGCCCCGAAGGTTGTCGAGCAGCACCTCAAAATGATCGCTGGACAGCCCCCTGGTTCGTCTGGATTGAACACGGCTCACTGCCTCGAGGAGATGTTCTTTTTTGATGGGTTTGAGCAGATAGTCCACCACCGCGCTGATGCGAAAGGCGTCGATGGCATACTGACTATGAGCCGTACAAAAGATGACATCGAAAAAAATGGTGTCGAATTTTTTCAGCAGGTCGAAGCCCGTCATCTGCGGCATGTCGATGTCGAGGAATACGAGTTCGGGCCGGTGCTTGTGGATGGTTTTCCAGGCTTCTTTGCCGGAAGTGCAAGAAGCAACGATCTCCAACTGAGGACACCATTGGTGGATGTCGCTGGTTAGAGCGTCAATGGCTTTTTGCTCGTCGTCGATGAGGATGGTTTGCATTGGGCGGTTGGTTTATAATCACAACGAATAATAATTATCAACTAAATGGGAATGGTCAACAGGACGTCCGTCCCGGTGGCCTGGCCGCTGTTGTCGTATTGGTCGATGATGTCGAGGGCAATGTCTGTGTCCAAATATTGGTTGATGATCTGAATGCGCTCGCGGGTCAGGTGGACACCGTAAGATGGGCGCCTGCCATTCCTCTTATTGCCATCGGCCGCTTTTCGTCCAATGCCGTTGTCGCGGATGAGGCAGCACACCGTATTGCCATCTTGAATAGACAATGAAATGCGGAGTTTCTTAATTCCCGGTTTGGGACTGAGGCCATGCCAGATGGCGTTTTCCAGAAATGGTTGGAGCACCAGTGGCGGTATTTTGACAAAAGAGGTGTCGACATCGGGATTGATTTTTATGTCAAATGTAAAGTCATTGTTAAAGCGGAGGGATTCGAGCTGGAGGTATAATTGGCAAAAGTCCAACTCTTTGCTCATAGAAATAACCGGTTGGGTGGTATTGTCCAGAATGGTGCGCACCAGTTGAGCAAAAACGGCCAGGTAGTGGGTGGCTTCCTCTTTTTTGTTGGTTTGCACCAAATTTTTAATCGAGTTCAAGGTGTTGGCCACAAAATGGGGATTCATCTGGGCTTTCAGCGCTTTGAGCTCTGCTTCGGCAATGTGTTGTTGGAATCGGGCAGCTTCTTTCTCTTTTTGGGCAACCTCCAATTTGGATTCCACCAACTGGCGTTCGGCTTTTCGGCTATTCTGTTCTGCCTGCCGGATGCTGTAATGGGTGCGATAGCCAAGCCCCAACGAAAAGAAAATGACTTCGAGCAGCACCCCCAACTGAGCAAAGGAAAAGGGCATAAAGGTAAATGCTTTGATGAAGTCGGGAAAGTCGGTGTTTCCTCTTAATATCTGGAACTCAACTTCATATGCCAGAATACTCACAATAGCAAATACGATCAACAACAAGGAGCCGATCAGTACCCATTTGACGAGCCAGTCGATCTTCATTCTTATTAAGATGTAACCGTATATAAAAATCCCGATCAACAACAAGTCATTGCGAGGTGCCCTGTTGCCACCTCTTGCCAGCATATCAGAGACATCTGCATGCCACCAAACGTCCCAGCAAAAAAATGCCAGACAAAGCGCACCACCCACCCAGGCCACATACATCAACAACGGGTGCTCCCGCCTCCGGATATTCAGGAACTGAATGACAAAAACACCGTACGAAAAGTAAATAAAATAGTACATGGAAGATCCGTAAGGAACCAAAAGATCAATATAGTTGGAGAATAAAGTGGGCGTGTAGGGTGCCTTTTTCAATAAATAGTACAGCAGCAATGACAAAATATAACAAGCATAATACAAATATGCTTTATCCGCGTAAAAGAAATACTGGATAATCGAAAACATTAGCATAATCAACAGCGAACCGTAAAACAGTCCGTCAAAAATCCGGCTGGCTTCTCTACCATGTTGTTGCTTCCAACTGCGGTGGGCCACCTTCTCCAATCCCAGCAGGGTAAATTCTTCGATTTTGGTAGCCGCCCAAAGAAAGGTGGGGTGAAGGATCATATCCACCCGACTACCAGGTGCCACCTGAAAAGGAAAATATCGCCTTTCGGGAAACAGCCGCTCGTTAAAAGCCACAGCTTGTCCCGCCAGGGCTTGCTGAAATTGAGCATCTGTTCGCAAGCCAATATTCAGAAGATCGACCCGTCCAAAATGAAGAAATGCCTTGAGGGTGTCGGAAGAAGAGGTATTTTCAATCTGAATCAGAAACCAAAACCGATTGCGGTTGTTGCTACCAAAAAAATCAGCATCAGGATGATAGGGCCGGAAGGAGGTGACAGGTAACCGGGCCACTTCGTAGAGCGACATATCGCCTGTGGAATCCTGGAAAACCAACACCTCGGACGGCGTCAGCTCTTTCGAGAAATTAATGTTATTTCCATCTAACTTCACCACTTCCCCCCAGCCCTCCACCGGTACTACCCACCCAACGATCAGTATCAACCCCGTGATTATGTGCTTCATATATAGGTGATTTTCCAAATATGGATCGAAAGTCGCCAAATATTTATTGTCTTTTTCTTTACTGCTTTTTCTCTCTTAGCTTGCCTGGGTAACAACCTCCCGGCTGGTAGTTCTGTCTGCATCGGCGATGAATAATCGCTGTCATGCCTGGTAAAGAAATGCCACCGGCCAGAGGATTTTTTTAACCATAAGAGATTATACGGAATTTTTTTGTAGAGGAACCGGATAGTCCCGAAAGCGTTCGGGATTGTCATAGCCGAGGAACACCCGGAGCCTCGTAGCCCTAGCTACGAAGGCGAGCCTCGCCTGGCGGCCAGACAGGGATGTGACGAAGGATATGTCAAAAAGATCATCTGGGCTCCATACAAAATTCTTCCGAATAAGCTCTACAAATTTTCTCAACAATGAAAAAGCAGAAAAAGCAAAAGATCGAAAAATTCGATCATTTCAAGTTGCCTCCCAAACAACTCAAGGCCCTCAAAGGCGGCGATGGGATCATCACTGATGATATTATGGACTAAGCCATTGACTCTCGAAATGCGATTGCTACAGCCTGGTAATCGCATTTTTTCCCATCTCCTCTATCTTGCTTTCGATCCAGGGTTTGAAAAAAACAAATGGGGTTTTCTCTAGCTGGGTCATCAGCTTCTGTGGATCGACTTTTTTGCGAACAAACTGTCGAACAAACTCCACCAGTGTCCGGTATCCTTGAATGGTACCGGAATGAAGTGTTTTGTTTCTATCCAAAAAATTAGCAAATGCCTTGCAATGATCCAAAATCAACTCTCTTCCGCTTCTACCATACTTTTCATAGTAGCATTGCAATAGGATACTGCGCGACCTTACGGAAAAATAGTCGTTGTTGAAATGAATGAGCACCAATCTTGTGATGGCTTCATCAAAATTGCCCGTAGCAAAAAACACATAGGCATCTGCAATTCCAACAACACTTTCCCGGTAACTGTCTTTTAAATAGGGCTTCCAGCCCCGAATAAACTCGTTGGCCCAATCGTAGTGCTTCAGCTTGCAGGCAATGCTCACTATATTGTGAAACTGCGTAGCAGAAATAAACCCGTCGGCAATCAAAAGCCGGGATCTCAGCCCAAAATCAAACAAGTCAAATGCTTCGCGATAATAGGCCGTACGCCCCCGCTTGATTTGAGCAGAGGTAAAATTGAGCAGATAAGAAAGGACGATGAGTTGGTCTTCTTTGTTCAACGATTGACCACATTCCAGAAGGTTTTTTTTCAATCGGTCAAACACCGGCTCTTCTCCTTGTTGCAACAGTTGGAGGATCAGCGCATAAAACCGGGCGGGGTGGCTTTCCGGATACGGTTGTTGGCTACAATACGCCAGGGTTTCCGCCACAAATTCGGGGTGGTATGACTGCTGCAATAGATTTTCTCGGTTCTGCATCTCGCAGGCCAACTTCAGTTTTGACACGACAAAACATTCATCGAGGTGGCTCATAGCCGATGAAAGAAAATGGTCGTCGGTATTTATTTTTTCGGAGTTGGTATGGTAAAAAAGGCGACGGTTGATCTCGTACAACCGGTAGTTGGTGTCGGCATCGGCGATGAAACCGGCCCCCTTGTGGGAACGCATCTGTTCCAGTTTTTGAAAGTAAAGGTCGTCGAGTTTCCGCTCTTTGTAAATTTCCAACAATTCAATTGCAAATTCACTTTTATTATTTTTAAAACGCCTGAGGAGCAAAAACTCCAGCAGAAAGCCATTCAAGGTTGAAAAAGCATTGCCGAGTTTTTTGCGGAAGCCGGCATCGCCATTGGAACTGCTCAACAGGTCTAGTACAGCCGGGTCTTGCTGTATTTTTTCTTTGTCGAAACGAGGATACTGCTTTCGCAAAATGGAATAGAGGCGGAGTACCTTTTGCTGGTTGGGATAGGAGGCCCGGAGGAAGCGGTCGAACGCTTTTATTTCTTTTGGTGAGAGAGTTTGTAACAGGGTTATAAAATTGCTTTTTTGCATGGGGATTGGATTGCTAAGTTGGTTTGGGTGAATTTAATGGAAAAATTTGACATTACATACTATTTATTTTGAAAATACTTACTATCCATATATGTTGTTGAAAGAACCTGGATAAATCGGATGGAAAATCAAATACACATAAATGTTTTCCTATTTTACTTTGTTTTCAAATTCAGAGTTTTGGGTAGTGGTTTCTTTTGTTTGTTTTTTGAAATGTGTGAAAAACGGGCGGGAAAGTTCTGTTTTTTGTACTTTGGGGATATTAGGATAAAGCGTAATGTTGTGGCGGGGCTTTTGATGTGGGTAGTGGTTTTTACCACCGAGGCTCTAAGGCACGGAGGTCATGGAGCAATTATCAGCGCGCCAATCGTGCTGTTAATGTTACCAAGAGGTGCGTCGCTATGCGCCGCTTCCATTGGTAATAAGACCATGAAGGAAATAGTCTGTTCGTCGAAGTTTGACTACTGAAAGGGTAGTTCTGCGACTTCAATGCTGCTCAAAAACCCCTCGTTCATAGAAGTCTGTGACTTCGATGAAACTTAATCCCCGAAAAGGAAAGCCCCCAAAAATGTACCAGGACTTCTCCGCCCAACTCCTCATCTTTATGGCGAATTATTAAAATATATTTTTTCACTCATATCCCAATCCGAATCTGGTCAACCGATCGCATCTTCCCATCACCGGCAAACACATTGATATTCAAATACCGTTAGGTCGAAAACCGTCACGGACCTGCTCAAAAACAGTTCGTGAAAACAGGACGCGTAACCATTATTTTTTACCTTTTTAAATTAACCTTTTTATGAAAATCAAAATTCTATTTCCCCTTATTCTGCTGGCCATCCTCCTGGCTTCATGCAACAAAGAAGAGCAGACCGACCAGTCCGCCCACCTGGACAGTCGCCCCGAAACCATCACCTTCCCTACCCTGCCCGACAACAATTACCAGCGGCCCGACGTGTCGAGCTACACCGGCGAACGGCCCAACGACCAGGAGATCAGCGAGCGGGGAGCTACTATTTCCGTACCTCCTGGCACCAACCAGTTGCAGGCCATCATCGACGGTGCTTCCTGGGGCGACAAGATCGTCCTCGAAGCAGGCACCCACTACGAAGATGCTACGGTTGTTATCAACAAAAGACTTACATTGTCGGGACAACAAGGCGCCGTACTTTCTCTGGGAGGAACCGACGCCGGCTTTGTAGGCATGTACCTCTACGATGCGTTCAAAACCCGGATCGAAGACCTGTCTATTGTAAATAGCGGATATGCTTTTATAGGCATTGCCGTTGAGCTGACCGATCTGGTCGAAATTTACGACAATAATATGGACGGCTTTACGTACTCCATCTTATTAGAAGAAGCCTGGCATGCTAAAGTGAAGGACAATATCATTGTTGGGTTCGATGCGAGCGTGGAAAGTGGTGGAGTAGGGATCACTGTTCTTAACGGCGATCAGATACACCTTTCCGGCAACGCCATTTCGATAAATTTATTCGGCATCTGGGCCTGCGACCACGACGGCAAAGCACGAGACAACGACGTCCACCACAATCTTATTGGGCTGATACTATGCAAGGTACCGGAAGGCAGTTTTACGGGGCTGTTTTCTGACGAGAGCACCGGTGGCTCCGTATTCCCCGCTACCAACTGGGAGGTGAAGCACAACGATGCACACCATAATGTATGGGGCTACCTGGTGATCGACGGCGCTAACAACAGCAGCCTCCACAACAACGATGCTTCTTACAACGCCTTTGTAGACATCGAACTGGCAGCGGAAACCAACCTGTTGTTTGGTTTTACAACCCCCGTTTCGCACAATAATACCGTCAACGCCAACGGCGCTTACTACATCGACTGCGGCGACGACAATACCGTGACAAATGGCACAGAGGCTGGAGTGCCTTGTTCGCTTTGAGGGGTTTTGTAATTCCATTCCCACAAAGCGGTAAGTGAAGTCAATACCATAAAACCAGAAGGAACAGCCCCGCAGATTTGTGGGGCTGTTTTTAAAGATTTATTTTCAGAATAAAATCACCTCAACAAAGTCAAATCCCCAGCATAAACCCCCACATACCCATCCACAAATCGAACCTCTATCAAATACACAAACACCGCCGGGTTCATAGGTTCGTCGCGGAACACGCCGTCCCACCCATACAGCAGATCGTTGGCAGGGATGTGCTCCCCGATGAACACCACCTCGCCCCAACGGTCGAAGATGCGCATCGACTGGATCTCATCCACATCGTCGCTGGTGTTGACGAAAAATACGTCGTTGACCCCGTCGCCATTCGGACTGAAGGCATTGGGAATAAACACATTCCGCTCTTTGTCAACAGTGATCGTGATCTCATCGTAGGCGGTACAGCCGTCTTCGTCGTACATTTCGATGGCATAGGTCGCCGTATTCAGCGGCCAGGAGTAAGTGGTCAGACAAGTATCGCAACTCAACAATTCACTTGTAAACCATTCAAAATCAAAATTCGTCAAATTGGTAAAGGCATCTAACCGCACGCTGTCGCCCAGCTCAATTTCCAGGTCACTGGCCACCAATTCAACCGCAGGGGGCAGTGGATCGACTACCTGGACGTTGGCTGCAGCAATACAATCATAGGCGTCGCTGATCACCACGTCGTAATTGCCAGCCCCCAGGCCTGCTACCACTACCGGAAATTCAACCACCGGCGTAAGGAGCTGCCCGCCTACCGAATAGCTATACGGTCCGATGCCCCCCACCACTGTATCGATCACAATGGTCCCGTCGGTGTCGCCAAAGCAGGTGGGATCGGTTGCCGATACAAACAGGTCGGGAGCTGCCGGTTCAGTGATCATTATCTGATCGACCGCCGTACATCCATTGGCATCGGTGGTGGTGACAGTATAAGTACCCGCTGCCAGTTGGTCGACATTACTGCCAGCCTGCCCATTGCTCCACTGATAAAAATAGGGCGCCTCTCCATTCAGTCCTTCCGCTGAGGCCGAGCCGTTGTTTTCGCCGTTGCAGCTTACGCCAAATCCAGAAAAATCCGTCGTCACCTCAGCCGTCATATCGACCTGCCCAACTTCTATGGTCACCTCGCTGGCTTGCAGAACCGGATCGCAGGGGATGCCGACTACTGCCACATTGGTGATGCTGTAAGTCGTCGTCGTGCCGGGAGCGACCATGATCGTGTGTCCATCCACGATGCCACTCAACAAGGTGGTGGTATTCCCATCCGAGAACCAAACATCGTAAACGCCACCACCGCCCAGCAAAAAGGTGATCGCAATGGAGTCGCCTGCACAGATAAATCCATCCTGGGTCAGCGCTGCCGTCACCACCGGATAAAAGTTCAAATTAACAATAACAGTACTGTCACATCCCTGATAATTGCCGCCCTCAATTAGTTCTACTCCGGTGGGATTGCCGAGGTCATACACCGTACCATTGACGGTGATGTTGTCGTCTTCACAAAGGGTTTCCATCAGGTCGAAAACGGCTTCTTCTGTAAAACCAAGGGAAATGAACACCGTGCTGTCGCAGCCCGTGTAAGCCGCTCCGGGAAATATTTCTGTACCATCCGGGTTGGAAGCGTCGTATATGGTTCCGTTGACGATCATCGATTCGCCAAAGCACAAAGTGGGATCGACGAGCTGCTCTGAGGTCGGATAAAAACCCAGCGCAATATTCACCGTAGAGTCGCAACCCGTATAGCTGCCTCCCTGGAATATTTCGGTACCAACCGGATTGTTTTCATCGTAGGCCGTGCCATTTACAACAATGGTTTCACCCGGACATAGCACCTGTTCAAAATCTTCCACCACCGCCATCTCAAAACTCAGATCAACCGTGACCGTACTGTCGCAGCCCATCACACTGCCACCTGCAATGACCTCTACCCCACCCGGATTCGCTGCGTCGTAAACGGTGCCGTTGACCTCCACGCTTTCACCCGGACACAACGTAGGGTCGAAAAGGCCTTCTGCCGGTAAGTAATAGTTGAGATTTACAGAGATGGTGGAATCACAGCCCAGCAAGCTGCCCCCAACGATGGTCTCGGTGCCGGTGGGCGTATTTTCATCGTAGGTCGTTCCATTGACTTCGACGGCTTCACCCGGACAGAGGTCGGGGGAAAGATCGAAAAAGACTTCGTCCTGAAAACTCAGATCAACCACAACAATACTATCACATCCGAGGATACTGCCTCCTGCAAACACCTCCATCCCGGAGGCATTGGTTTCGTTGTAGACGGTATTGTTGATCACCAGGCTATCGCCAAAACACAGTACCGGATCCAAAATAAATTCCGGCAACGAATTAAAATCGAGGCTTACATTGACAATACTGTCGCATCCACCCACGCTGCCCCCAACGAATGTCTCTGTACCTGTCGGGTTGTTGATGTCGTACACGGTACCGTTGACGGCGATGCTTTCGTTTTCACAAATTTGATCATCGAGGTCGAAGACGATTTCACTCACAAAATTGAGGTCGACGGTGATGACGCTGTCACAACCGTTGGCAGCCGCTCCGCCAAGTACTTCTGTGCCGCTTGGATTGTTTTGGTCATAGACGGTGCCGTTGACCGAAACCGTTTGACCAAAACACAAGGAGGGATTCACAATAGAACTGGCTTCACCGAGGAAGTTAAGTGAAATGGTAACCGTAGAATCACAACCCACTACATTCGACAACACCTCTACCCCACTGGGATTGCTTTCGTCGTAGACCACTCCGTTGACCGAAATGGCGTACCCATCGCCCTCACAACCGATATAGGTTTCCGTTCCCGTATTTGTATTGTTGTAAGTTAGATTGACCACCACAACACTGTCGCAACCTTCCACACTTACCATCTGTTCTATTCCAATGGGGTTCGACTCATCGTAAACCACCCCATTGACCGTGACGGAATAACCATCGCCTTCGCAACCTTCGTAAAGTTCTTCGGCCATAAAGCCATCGCCATAGGTCAGGTTGATCGTAACAACAGAATCACAACCGGCCACACTCGTCAACATTTCCACGCCAGTGGGGTTCGACTCATCGTAGACCACCCCATTGACCATGACGGAATAACCATCGCCTTCGCAACCTTCGTAGAGTTCTTCGGCCGCGAAGCCGTCACCAAAGGTCAGATTGATCGTAACAACAGAATCACAACCGGCCACACTCGTCAGCATTTCCACCCCAGTGGGGTTCGACTCATCGTAGACCACTCCATTGACCGTGACGGAATAACCGTCGCCCTCGCACCCCTCGTACAATTCTTCAGCCGTTATTTCATTTCCAAAGGTCAGAATGATCGTAACAACAGAATCACAACCGGCCACACTCGTCAGCATTTCCACCCCAGTGGGGTTCGACTCATCGTACACTACCCCATTGACTGTCACCGAATAACCATCGCCTTCGCAGCCTTCGTAGAGTTCTTCGGCCGTTATTTCATTTCCAAAGGTCAGACTGATCGTAACGACAGAATCACAACCGGCCACACTCGTCAGCATTTCCACCCCAGTGGGGTTCGACTCATCGTACACTACCCCATTGACTGTCACCGAATAACCATCGCCTTCGCAGCCTTCGTAGAGTTCTTCGGCTGTTATTTCATTTCCAAAGGTCAGACTGATCGTAACGACAGAATCACAACCGGCCACACTCGTCAGCATTTCCACCCCAGTGGGGTTCGACTCATCGTACACTACCCCATTGACTGTCACCGAATAACCATCGCCTTCGCAGCCTTCGTAGAGTTCGTCGGCCGTTATTTCATTTCCAAAGGTCAGACTGATCGTAATGACAGAATCACAACCGGCCACACTCGTCAGCATTTCCACCCCAGTGGGGTTCGACTCGTCGTACACCACTCCATTGACAGTCACCGAGTAACCATCGCCTTCGCAGCCTTCGTAGAGTTCTTGGGCCGTTATTTCATTTCCAAAGGTCAGACTGATCGTAACAACAGAATCACAACCCGCAACGCTTATCAATGTTTCCACCCCAGTGGGGTTCGACTCATCGTACACTACCCCATTGACTGTCACCGAATAACCATCGCCTTCGCAGCCTTCGTAGAGTTCGTCGGCCGTTATTTCATTTCCAAAGGTCAGACTGATCGTAACAACAGAATCACAACCCGCAACACTCGTCAGCATTTCCACACCAGTGGGATTCGACTCATCGTACACTACCCCATTGACCGTGACGGAATAACCATCGCCTTCGCAACCTTCGTAGAGTTCTTCGGCCGTAAAGCCATCGCCAAAGGTCAGATTGATCGTAACAACAGAATCACAGCCTGCCACACTCGTCAGCATTTCCACCCCAGTGGGGTTCGACTCATCGTAGACCACTCCATTGACAGTCACCGAGTAACCATCGCCTTCGCAACCCTCGTACAATTCTTCGGCGTTAAAACCATCGCCAAAGGTTAGGTTGATCGTAACAATAGAGTCACAACCTGCCGCGCTCGTCAACATTTCTGTTCCAGATGGGTTGGATTCGCTGTAAACCACCCCGTTTACCAAAATCGCATACCCATCGCCTTCACAGCCTTCGTATAATTCCTCGCCGGTGCTCGCCGGTTGAAAGACGAGACTGACCGTCACGATCGAATCGCATCCACCGGCACTGGTCAGGGTTTCCATACCCATTGGATTCGTTTCATCGTAGACCATGCCATTGACCATTACTGTATAACCGTCATCGGCGCAACCCGTATAACTTTCCTCCCCAGTGAGCGCATCGTTGAACAAAAGGTTGACCGTAACAATAGAATCACATCCGCTGGTGCTGGTCAGGGTTTCTGTGCCATTCGGATTGGATTCGTCGTAAACAGTGCCATTTACAATTACGGAATAGCCATCGCCGTTGCAGCCCACGTAGTCCTCCGTTCCGGTAACTTCGCTGTTGAACGTAAGGTTGATCGTCACCACAGAATCACACCCCAGGGCATTGGTAAGTGTTTCGGTACCGGTCGGATTGGTTTCATTGTAGACCGTGCCGTTTACGACGACGTTGTATCCATCGTTGAAACAACCCGAATAGGTTTCCATACCGGTATTTGGCGGACTGAAAGACAGCTCAATGAAGATCAGACTGTCGCAGCCGGCAAAATTAGTCAGTATCTGAGCCCCGGAAGGATTGGATTCATTGTACACTTCGCCATTAACGGTGAGGCTGTAGCCATCGCCTTCGCAGCCATCGTAGGTAATCAGGTTGAGGGTGGGTTCTCCAAAGCTGAGGTCTATCGTTACAACCGAATCGCAACCACTCGTCGTCGTCATCATTTCGGTGCCAGCCGGATTGGATTCGTCGTAAATTACCCCATTGACCAATACGGTGTATCCATCGTTTTCACAGCCGCTGTACGATTCCTCCAGGAAGTAGCTTTCGCCAAATGTAAGCATAATGTTGACTACCGAATCGCAACCCGCACCAGTTGTCAGCATTTCCACACCAGTGGGATTGTTTTCGTCGTAAAGTGTACCGTTGACGGTAATACTGTACCCATCGCCGAGGCATCCTTCGTACAGCTCGTCGGCAAAAAAGGCTTCGTTGTAACTGAGGTTGATGGTGACGATGGAGTCGCAGCCCAACGAACTGGTGAGGGTTTCTACACCGCTGGGATTGGCTTCGTTGTACACTATGCCATTGACCAGCACGTTGTAGCCATCGCCCTCGCAACCGCTGTACAATTCCTGTCCGGTGACGATGGGATGATATTGAAGATTAATTGTAACAATAGAATCACATCCCGAAATACTGGTGAGGGTTTCCGTACCCATCGGGTTGGATTCGTTGTAGAGATTGCCGTTGACGATCACGAGGTAACCGTCGCCGGTGCAGCCGTCGTAGAGCTCCTCCCCACTCAAAACGTCATTGAACTGAAGGTCGATGGTCACGATGGAGTCGCAGCCGGTGCTACTGGGAAGGATTTCCGTTCCCGACGGATTGGTCTCATCGTAGAGGGTGCCATTTACGGTAACGTTGTATCCATCGCCGAAACAACCTTCGTAGTTTTCATAGCCGGTCAGCTCGCTGGCAAATGTCAAATTGATGCTAACAATAGAATCACATCCGGCAGTATTGGTGAGGACCTCTGTACCGACGGGATTGGTTTCGTCGTAGACCGTTCCATTTACGATAACGGAATAGCCATCGTTGAAACAGCCATTGTATATTTCTTCTCCGGTATTGGTCGGCTCAAAGGTCAGCTCGATGATGATGATGCTGTCACAACCCTGATAGTTGGGCAAAAGCTGAAGCCCCGATGGGGTCGCCTCATCGTAAACGAATCCATTTACCTCCACCGAATACCCATCGCCTTCGCAGCCGGTATAGAATACTTCGCCGTTGGTGGTCGGATTGAAAATAAGATTCACCGTCACTACCGAATCGCAGCCGTTGAAAGCCGTCATAACTTCGGTGCCATCGGGATCGTCTTCGTCATAGATACTTCCATTTACCACCACGCTGTAACCATCGTTTTCGCATCCGGAATATGATTCTTCACCGAAAGCAGTATTTTCATATACCAGGTCGACCGTAACAATAGAATCACATCCGCTGGCGCTGACCATAAATTCAGTGCCTCCGGGATTGGTTTCATTGTAAGTAGTTCCGTTGACCAATACGCTGTAGCCATCGCCCGAACAGCCGGTGTAGGATTCCAGGCCGGTAATCTCATTGCTAAAAAACAGATCGATGGTCACAATGGAATCGCAGCCCGTCGAGCTGATGAGTAGTTCTTCGCCAGTGGGATTGGATTCGTCATAAACGGTGCCGCCTACCGAAATGGCATAGCCGTCGTTGAAACAGCCTTCATAGGTTTCGAGCCCCGTAGTGGTCTGATGGAATACCAGATCGATGGTCACCAGACTGTCGCAGCCCTGGAAATTGGGAATGATCTGAGTGCCCGAAGGGGTTCCTTCGTCGTATACAATTCCATTGACGATCACCGAATAGCCGTCCCCCTCACAGCCCTCGTATTGTTCGTCGCCAAAGGTAGAGGGACTGTAACTTAGGTCGACCGTCACGATGGAGTCGCAGCCGCTGTTCAACACAATGAATTCAGTGCCGGTGGGGTTGGTTTCGTCATACAATGTTCCATTGACGATGACGCTGTAGCCGTCGTTTTCACAACCGTTGTAAATCTCATCTCCAATTGGAGAAACGGTATATACGAGGTCGATCGTAACAATAGAATCACATCCGATGTTGCTGGGTAGTATTTCTGTTCCAGATGGATTGGTTTCATCATAGACCGTGCCATTTACGGTAACGGAATAACCATCGCCCAGGCAGCCTTCGTAGGTTTCTTCGCCTGTAACATCATTGTTGAAGGTCAAATTGATCGTGACGGTAGAGTCGCAGCCATTGAATCCGGTGAGGGTTTCCAAGCCGTTGGGGTTCGATTGATCGTAGAGGGTTCCATTGACGAAGACGGAATAGCCGTCGTTATTGCAACCATCATAGGTTTCCAGGCCGGTAGACGGCGGGTTGAAAACCAGATCGACCACTACAATAGAGTCGCATCCGACCGAACTGGTCAGCGTTTCCTGCCCTGAAGGGTTGAATTGGTTGTAGACCACCCCATTCACCAACACGGCATAGCCATCGCCCTGACAGCCAGTATAGGATTCCATAGTTGTGGTATTGATGATGTAATCCAGGCTTATGGTAACAATAGAATCGCATCCATCGACAGAAATCATCGATTCCGTGCCAATGGGGTTGATTTCGTTGTAGATCGTTCCGTTTACTATCACGGAATAACCGTCGCCGGTGCATCCAATATACTCTTCCGTCCCGAACAGGGAATCCATGAAAATCAGATCGATGGTAACAATAGAATCGCAGCCGACGCTGCTGAGCAGGGTATCCAATCCGGAAGGATTAGCCTCATCGTAAACGACCCCGTCGACCGTCACGCTGTATCCATCACCCGTGCATCCCTCATAGGCTTCCAAACCGGATAAAACATCAGTAAAATTTAACATTATAGTTACAACGGAGTCGCAACCCGCCGCATTGAAGAGGGTCTCTGTGCCGGTGGGATTGGCTTCATCGTAGAGGGTGCCGTTAACCAGGATGGAATAGCCGTCGTTGAAACATCCGTCGTACAATTCTTCCCCGCTGGTCATACTGCCAAAAGTCAGATTGACCAGTACCGTGCTATCACATCCCAGACTGTTGGTCATGGTCTCCACGCCGGAAGGATTTACTTCGTCGTACAAATTGCCGTTTACCACAACCGAATAACCATCGCCCTGACAACCTATATATAGTTCCGAGCCATTCGAAGGCGGGCTAAATGTCAGGCTGACGGTTACGATGGAATCACAGTTGTTGGATCCCGACAATATTTCCTGCCCAAAGGGATTTGTTTCGTCGTACACCGTTCCATTGATGGTCACCGAATAGCCGTCGCCCTGACAGCCGTCGTACACTTCGTCGCCTGTCGAGGTAGCATTGAACGTCAAATCAATGGTCACCACCGAATCGCAACTGGCATTGCCGGGGATGGTCTCAATGCCCGTTGGATTGAACTCATCGTAAATGGTGCCGTTGACCAGCACGCTGTAACCATCGCCCTGGCAGCCATCGTAAAGTTCTGTACCCGTTAGGCTGGTGCTAAATGATAAATTGATGTTAACAATAGAATCGCAATTATTGAACCCCGTCAGTATCTCTATGCCACTGGGGTTGGTTTCATCATAGAGTGTGCCGTTTACGATAACGGAATAGCCATCGCCGATACAACCTGAGTAGCCTTCATTTCCCGTGGCAACGGGCAGATAAACCAAATCGACTGTAACAACGGAATCACAATTGTTGAATGCGGTCAGGATTTCCGTTCCGGATGGATTGTCTTCATAGTAAAGCGTTCCATTTACGGTTACGGAATAACCGTCATTCTCACAGCCTATATACGCTTCAATGCCGGAGGAAGGAGGCTGATAGGCCAGGTTGACCGAAACGATGGAATCGCAACCGTTGGGGCCGGTCAGGGTCTCTGTACCGAATGGATTTATTTCATCGTACACATTGCCATTTACGGTAACGGAATAGCCATCGCCCTGACAGCCGGTGTATATTTCTTCTCCAGAAGAAGTATTGTTATAAAGGAGATTGATCGTCACGATGGAGTCGCAATTGGTAGTGCTGGAAAGTGTTTCCATACCGGTCGGATTGGTTTCGTTGTACACCGTGCCATTTACTACGACGGAGTAGCCGTCGCCCTGGCAACCCGTGTAATCTTCGGCTCCATTCAACACATTGTTGAACATCAGGTTGATCGTAACAATAGAATCACAATTATTGGAGCTGGTCAGAATTTCTGTACCGGCGGGGTTGGTTTCGTCGTACACCGTACCGTTTACTACGACGGAATAGCCATCGCCTATGCATCCGGCATAATCTTCATTGCCGGTCAGTGCAGGCAGGTAAGAGAGGTTGATCGCAACGATGGAATCGCAATTATTGGCACCGGTCAGCACCTCCGTTCCGGAAGGATTATCCTGGTAGTACAAAGTGCCGTTTACGGTAACGGTATAGCCATCTCCCTCGCAGCCGACGTATATTTCCGAACCCGTCGAGGGGGCATTATAGGTCAGATTGATCGTGACGACAGAATCGCAGTTGTTGTTGCCCGCAATGGTTTCCGTGCCGGTGGGATTGGATTCATCGTACGCTGTACCGTTTACGGTAACGACATAGCCATCGCCCTGGCAGCCGGTATAATCTTCTGTACCGGTCGAGGCCAAATCGAAGCTCAGGTCGATCGTAACAATAGAATCACAATTGGTGCTGCTCGTCAGGGTTTCTGTGCCGGTGGGATTGGCTTCGTCGTAGGTAGTACCATTGACGATCACCGAATAGCCATCGCCCTGGCAACCTGAGTACAACTCCGACCCCATCAAGCTGGTGCTAAAGGTCAAATTGACAACCACTACAGAATCGCAACCATTGGCACCGGTGAGCGTTTCCGATCCCACTGGATTACCTTCATTGTAGACGGTACCATTGACGGTGACGGAATACCCGTCGCCCTCACAACCGGCGTATGATTCGGCGCCCGTTGATGCGGAGCTGAACGTCAGATTGATCGTAACAATGGAGTCGCAATTATTGGCACTAGTCAGGGTTTCGGTACCAGCCGGATTGTCTTCAAAATACAAAGTTCCATTCACCAACACATTGTACCCGTCGCCCTCACAGCCGGTGTATGATTCGGTGCCGGTAGTCGACAGATTAAATACCAGATCGACCACAACAATAGAATCACAATTATTGATGTCGGTCATCATCTCCGTGCCTGAGGGATTGGTCTCGTCGTAGAGCGTACCATTTACGGTCACTGAATATCCATCTCCCTGGCAGCCGGCGTACAGTTCATTTTCCGTTGAGGGGGGATTGAAAACGAGGTTAATGGTGACTATGGAATCGCAATTTGAATTGCCTGACAACATTTCTGTGCCTGTGGGATTGGCCTCATTATACAGGGTGCCGTTTACGGTAACGGAATAGCCATCTCCTTCACAGCCCGTATAATCTTCCATGCCGGTGGATTCAGCGCCATAGGTCAGGTTGATCGTAACAATAGAATCGCAGCCACTAGCTCCCATCAAAGTTTCTGTGCCCGTTGGATTGGCCTCATTGTACAGGGTGCCGTTTACGGTAACGGAATAGCCATCTCCTTCACAGCCCGTATAATCTTCCATGCCGGTGGATTCAGCGCCATAGGTCAGGTTGATCGTAACAATAGAATCGCAGCCACTAGCTCCCATCAAAGTTTCTGTGCCCGTTGGATTGGTTTCGTCGTACACTATTCCGTTTACGGTAATGGAGTAACCGTCGCCCTGGCAGCCGGTATAGAGTTCTTCTCCGGTCGTTGCGGAATTATAAACCAAATTGACGGTAACAACGGAATCGCAATTGTTGGCGCTGGTCAGGGTTTCTGTGCCCGTTGGATTGGTTTCGTCGTACACTATTCCGTTTACAGTAACGGAATAGCCGTCGCCTTCACAGCCTGTATATAGTTCCGTGCCGGTGGATTCGGCGCCATACGTTAGGTTGATCGTAACAATAGAATCGCAGCCACTAGCTCCCATCAAAGTTTCTGTGCCGGTTGGATTCGCCTCGTCATACACTATTCCGTTTACGGTAACGGAATAGCCGTCTCCTTCGCAGCCGGTATAATCTTCCGTGCCAGTGGATTCGGCGCTATACGTTAGGTTGATCGTAACAATAGAATCGCAGCCACTAGCTCCCATCAAAGTTTCTGTGCCGGTTGGATTCGCCTCGTCGTATACTATTCCGTTTACAGTAATGGAATAGCCGTCGCCTTCGCAGCCCGTGTATAGTTCCGTGCCGGTGGATTCAGCGCCGTAGGTCAGGTTGATCGTAACTATGGAATCGCAATTATTGGTGCCGGTCAGGGTTTCTGTACCCGTTGGATTGGTTTCGTCGTACACTATTCCATTTACGGTAATGGAGTAGCCATCGCCCTGGCAGCCGGTATAGAGTTCTTCTCCGATCGTTGCCGAATTATAAACCAAATTGACGGTAACAACGGAATCGCAATTGTTGGCGCTGGTCAGGGTTTCTGTGCCCGTTGGATTGGTTTCGTCGTACACTATTCCGTTTACAGTAACGGAATAGCCGTCTCCTTCGCAGCCGGTATAATCTTCCGTGCCAGTGGATTCGGCGCCATACGTTAGGTTGATCGTAACAATAGAATCGCAACCACTGGCGCCGGTCAGGGTTTGTGTGCCCGTTGGATTGGCCTCGTCGTATACTATTCCGTTTACAGTAATGGAATAGCCGTCTCCTTCGCAGCCCGTGTATAGTTCCGTGCCGGTGGATTCAGCGCCGTAGGCCAGGTTAATTGTAACAATAGAATCGCATCCGCTGGCGCCCATCAAAGTTTCTGTGCCCGTTGGATTGGCCTCGTCGTATACTATTCCGTTTACAGTAATGGAATAGCCGTCGCCTTCGCAGCCCGTATATAGTTCCGTGCCGGTGGATTCGGCGCTATACGTTAGGTTGATCGTAACAATAGAATCGCAGCCACTGGCGCCGGTCAGGGTTTCTGTGCCGGTTGGATTGGCCTCGTCGTATACTATTCCGTTTACAGTAATGGAATAGCCGTCGCCTTCGCAGCCCGTGTATAGTTCCGTACCGGTGGATTCGGCACCATACGTTAGGTTGATCGTAACTATGGAATCGCAATTATTGGTGCCGGTCAGGGTTTCTGTACCCGTTGGATTGGTTTCGTCGTACACTATTCCATTTACGGTAATGGAGTAGCCATCGCCCTGGCAGCCGGTATAGAGTTCTTCTCCGATCGTTGCCGAATTATAAACCAAATTGACGGTAACAACGGAATCGCAATTGTTGGCGCTGGTCAGGGTTTCTGTGCCCGTTGGATTGGTTTCGTCGTACACTATTCCGTTTACGGTAATGGAGTAGCCATCGCCCTGGCAGCCTGTATAATCTTCCGTGCCGGTTGATTCGACGCCGTAGGTCAGGTTGATCGTAACTATGGAATCGCAACCGCTGGCACCGGTCAGGGTTTCTGTACCTGTTGGATTGGTTTCGTCGTACACTATTCCGTTCACGGAAATGGAGTAGCCATCGCCCTGGCAGCCGGTATAGAGTTCTTCTCCGGTCGTTGCGGAATTATAAACCAAATTGACGGTAACAACGGAATCACAATTATTGACGCCGGTCAGGGTTTCTGTGCCCGTTGGATTGGTTTCGTCGTACACTATTCCGTTTACGGTAATGGAGTAACCGTCGCCCTGGCAGCCGGTATAGAGTTCTTCTCCGGTCGTTGCGGAATTATAAACCAAATTGACGGTAACAACGGAATCACAATTATTGGCACCGGTCAGGGTTTCTGTGCCCGTTGGATTGGTTTCGTCGTACACTATTCCGTTTACGGTAATGGAGTAGCCATCGCCCTGGCAGCCGGTGTACAGTTCTTCTCCGGTCGTTGCCGAATTATAAACCAAATTGACGGTAACGACGGAATCGCAATTATTGGCGCCGGTCAGGGTTTCTGTGCCCGTTGGATTGGTTTCGTCGTACACTATTCCGTTTACGGTAATGGAGTAGCCATCACCTTCACAGCCTGAATAATCTTCCGTGCCGGTGGATTCGACGCCGTAGGTCAGGTTGATCGTAACTATGGAATCGCAATTATTGGTGCCGGTCAGGGTTTCTGTACCCGTTGGATTGGTTTCGTCATACACTATTCCGTTTACGGTAATAGAGTAGCCATCGCCCTGGCAGCCGGTGTACAGTTCTTCTCCGGTCGTTGCCAAATTATAAACCAAATTGACGGTAACGACGGAATCGCAATTATTGGCACCGGTCAGGGTTTCTGTGCCCGTTGGATTGGTTTCGTCGTACACTATTCCGTTTACGGTAATGGAGTAACCGTCGCCCTGGCAGCCGGTATAGAGTTCTTCTCCGGTCGTTGCCGAATTATAAACCAAATTGACGGTAACAACGGAATCGCAATTGTTGGCGCTGGTCAGGGTTTCTGTGCCCGTTGGATTGGTTTCGTCGTACACTATTCCGTTTACGGAAATGGAGTAGCCATCGCCCTGGCAGCCGGTGTACAGTTCTTCTCCGGTCGTTGCCGAATTATAAACCAAATTGACGGTAACAACGGAATCGCAATTGTTGGCGCTGGTCAGGGTTTCTGTGCCCGTTGGATTGGTTTCGTCGTACACTATTCCGTTTACGGTAATGGAGTAGCCATCGCCCTGGCAGCCTGTATAATCTTCCGTGCCGGTGGATTCAGCGCCATAAGTCAGGTTGATCGTAACAATAGAATCGCAACCGCTGGCACCAGTCAGGGTTTCTGTACCTGTTGGATTGGTTTCGTCGTACACTATTCCGTTCACGGAAATGGAGTAGCCATCGCCCTGGCAGCCGGTGTACAGTTCTTCTCCGGTCGTTGCCAAATTATAAACCAAATTGACGGTAACGACGGAATCGCAATTATTGGCGCCGGTCAGGGTTTCTGTGCCCGTTGGGTTGGTTTCGTCGTACACTATTCCATTTACAGTAATGGAATAGCCATCGCTCTCGCAGCCGGTGTACAGTTCTTCTCCGGTCGTTGCCGTATTATAAACCAAATTGACGGTAACAACGGAATCACAATTATTGGCGCCGGTCAGGGTTTCTGTGCCCGTTGGATTGGTTTCGTCGTACACTATTCCATTTACGGTAATGGAGTAGCCATCGCCCTGGCAGCCGGTGTAGAGTTCTTCTCCGGTTGTCGTAGGATTTACAGTAACTATAATCTCCAATTCGTCCAGACAATTTCCGTTAGAAGAAGTAGCCAAAACATAATACGTAGTGGAAGTGGTGGGTGATACCATCGTTGAGCCCAAAACATTTCCTGGCGTAGCCGGCGTAGCAGCGTGGTAGGTTATAGTTGCCCCTGTATTATTGGCATCAACTATCGAAATCGACGAAAGATCAAACATATCTCCAACACAGATCACAGGCATTGGGTCGTTTGTGGAAATATCCGGCCCCTGATCAATGGTTATAATCTGGCTGTGTGTAATCGTATTGTTATTGCAAGCATTGGTAAATTCCCATTGATAAGTAACCGTTGAGCCATTATCGATCATCGTTCCACTAACGGTACCACTAATATTACAAGGGGCAGCTTGCATATTGTCGTAGGGCAGATCATTAAGGGGAGGCAATGGGTCACCACATGGAATATTGACATCGGCAGGGGGATTGATAAAAACAGGGTCAGCAGCCGGGTTAATGGTTATATTTTGGGTATAGGACAAAGAGTTCCCGCAAACATCATTACCCGACCATTCATATGTAATTGTATTTCCGCATGGATCGGGTGTACCAATTTGTACACCGCTCAACACTCCTGTAATTTGGCAAGTGCCTGTAAGATTATTGTCATAAGTCAAGTCATTCAACGCTGGCAGTGGATCATCGCAATCGATGGTCACATCAGCAGGCACATTTTGAATCGTCGGTGCCGGAGCTGGGTTCACCGTTATGGTTTGAGTAACCGGGGTCAGCGGGTTACCGCAAATATCATTTCCCGACCAGGTGTAGGTGATCGTGCTGGCTACACAGGGATTGATGGTGCCCGACTGAGTGCCGCTCACCGTTCCGGTTATTTGGCAGGTACCCGTAAGATTATTGTCATAAGTCAGGTCATTCAACGCAGGTAATGGGTCATCACAATCAATCGTCACATCAGCAGGTACGTTTTGAATCGTCGGTGTCGGGGCGGGGTTTACCGTTATGGTCTGGGTAACCGGCGTCAGCGGATTGCCACAAATATCGTTGCCCGACCAGGTGTAGGTGATCGTGCTGGCTACACAGGGATCGATGGTTCCGGATTGGGTGCCACTTACCGTTCCCGTAATTTGGCAAGTTCCTGTAAGATTATTGTCATAAGTCAAGTCATTTAAGGCCGGAAGTGGATCATCACAATCGATGGTCACAGCAGTCGGTACATTTTGAATGGTTGGTGCCGGTGCGGGATTGACTGTTATCGTTTGAGTAACTGGGGCCAGCGGATTGCCACAAATGTCATTGCCCAACCAGATGTAGGTGATCGTGCTGGCTACACAGGGATCAATTGTTCCGGATTGTGTGCCACTTACTGTTCCCGTAATTTGACAGGTTCCTGTAAGGCCGTTGTCGTATGTGAGATCATTCAACGCAGGAAGCGGATCATCGCAATTTATGGTTATGGCCGATGGTACGTTTTGAATCGTTGGAGCTGGTGCAGGGTTGACCGTAATAGTTTGGGTAACCGGGGTCAGCGGGTTACCGCAAATGTCGTTGCCCGACCAGGTGTAGGTGATCGTGCTGGCTACACAGGGATTGATGGTTCCGGATTGGGTGCCACTTACCGTTCCCGTAATTTGGCAAGTTCCTGTAAGATTATTGTCATAAGTCAAGTCATTCAACGCTGGCAGTGGATCATCGCAATCAATCGTCACATCAGCCGGTACGTTTTGAATCGTCGGAGCCGGGGCAGGGTTTACCGTTATGGTCTGGGTAACTGGCGTCAGCGGATTGCCGCAAATGTCGTTGCCCGACCAGGTGTAGGTGATCGTGCTGGCTACACATGGATCAATGGTGCCGGATTGGGTGCCGCTTACCGTTCCCGTAATTTGGCAAGTTCCAGTGAGGCCATTGTCGTATGTGAGATCATTCAATGCCGGAAGAGCATCGTCGCAATTTATGGTTATTGCTGGTGGTACATTTTGAATCGTCGGTGCCGGAGCAGGGTTGACCGTTATCGTTTGGGTAACTGGTGTCAGTGGATTGCCGCAAATGTCGTTGCCCGACCAGGTGTAGGTGATCGTGCTGATTACACAAGGGTCGATGGTGCCGGATTGGGTGCCGCTTACGGTTCCAGTGATTTGGCAAGTACCGGTAAGGCCGTTGTCATAGGTCAGATCATTCAATGCAGGAAGCGCATCGTCGCAGTTTATAGTTATTGCCGGTGGCACATTTTGAATGGTTGGAGCCGGTGCAGGGTTCACCGTTATCGTTTGGGTGACCGGGGTCAGCGGATTGCCGCAAATGTCATTGCCTGACCAGGTGTAGGTGATGGTGCTGGCTACACAGGGATCAATGGTGCCCGATTGGGTGCCACTTACTGTTCCAGTAATTTGACAAGTGCCTGTAAGATTATTGTCATAAGTCAAGTCATTCAACGCTGGCAGTGGATCATCGCAATCGATGGTCACATCAGCAGGCACATTTTGAATCGTCGGTGCCGGAGCTGGGTTCACCGTTATGGTTTGAGTAACCGGGGTCAGAGGGTTACCGCAAATATCATTTCCCGACCAGGTGTAGGTGATCGTGCTGATGGCGCATGGATCAATTGTTCCGGATTGTGTGCCACTTACTGTTCCCGTAATTTGGCAGGTGCCTGTTAGGCCGTTATCGTATGTCAAATCATTCAAGGCTGGCAGTGCATCGTCGCAGTTTATGGTGATCGCTGGTGGTACGTTTTGAATCGTTGGAGTTGGTGCCGGATTAACCGTTATGGTTTGAGTAACCGGGGTCAGCGGGTTACCGCAAATGTCATTTCCCGACCAGGTGTAGGTGATCGTGCTGTTTACACAGGGATCGATGGTACCCGACTGGGTGCCGCTCACCGTTCCGGTTATTTGGCAGGTACCCGTAAGATTATTGTCATAAGTCAGGTCATTCAACGCAGGTAATGGGTCATCACAATCAATCGTCACATCAGCAGGTACGTTTTGAATGGTTGGTGCCGGAGCAGGGTTTACCGTTATGGTTTGGGTGACCGGGGTCAGCGGGTTACCGCAAATGTCGTTGCCCGACCAGGTGTAAGTGATCGTGCTGATTCCACAGGGGTCGATAGTGCCACTTTGCACACCACTTACGGTTCCGGTAATCTGACAGGTTCCTGTAAGATTATTGTCATAAGTCAAGTCATTCAACGCTGGCAGTGGATCATCGCAATCAATCGTCACATCAGCAGGTACGTTTTGAATCGTCGGAGCTGGTGCGGGATTGACCGTTATCGTTTGAGTAACTGGGGTCAGCGGATTGCCACAAATATCGTTGCCCGACCAGGTGTAGGTAATCGTGCTGATTACACAGGGATCGATGGTGCCACTTTGCACACCACTTACTGTTCCTGTAATTTGACAGGTGCCTGTGAGGCCGTTGTCGTATGGGAGATCATTCAATGCGGGAAGCGCATCGTCACAATTTATGGTTATTGCCGGTGGCACATTTTGAATGGTTGGTGCCGGAGCGGGATTCACCGTTATCGTTTGGGTAACCGGGATTAGCGGATTGCCGCAAATGTCGTTGCCCGACCAGGTATAAGTAATCGTGCTAATGACGCATGGATCAATGATGCCCGATTGGGTTCCGCTCACGGTGCCCGTTATTTGACAGGTGCCTGTAAGATTATTGTCATAAGTCAAGTCATTCAACGCTGGCAGTGGATCATCGCAATCGATGATCACATCAGCAGGCACATTTTGAATCGTCGGTGCCGGAGCTGGGTTCACCGTTATGGTTTGAGTAACCGGGGTCAGCGGATTACCGCAAATATCATTACCCGACCAGGTGTAGGTGATGGTGCTAATTCCACAGGGATCGATGGTCCCCGATTGAGTGCCACTCACCGTTCCGGTAATTTGGCAAGTGCCTGTAAGATTATTGTCATAAGTCAAGTCATTCAAGGCTGGCAGTGGATCATCGCAATCAATCGTCACATCAGCAGGTACGTTTTGAATGGTCGGTGCTGGAGCAGGGTTGACTGTTATGGTTTGGGTGACCGGGGTCAGCGGGTTACCGCAAATGTCGTTGCCCGACCAAGTGTAGGTGATCGTGCTGATTACACAGGGATCGATGGTGCCCGATTGGGTGCCGCTCACGGTGCCCGATATTTGACAGGTGCCTGTAATATTATTGTCATAAATCAAGTCGTTCAAGGCTGGCAGTGGATCATCGCAATCGATGGTCACATCAGCCGGTACATTTTGAATGGTTGGTGCCGGAGCCGGGTTGACTGTTATCGTTTGGGTGACCGGGGTCAGCGGATTGCCGCAAATATCATTGCCCGACCAGGTGTAGGTGATGGTGCTGATGGCGCATGGATCAATTGTTCCGGATTGAGTGCCGCTCACCGTGCCCGTAATTTGGCAGGTGCCTGTTAGGCCGTTATCGTATGTCAAATCATTCAAGGCTGGCAGTGCATCGTCGCAGTTTATGGTTATGGCCGATGGGACATTTTGAATCGTCGGGGCAGGAGCTGGGTTCACCATTATCGTTTGGGTAACCGGGGTCAGCGGGTTACCGCAAATGTCATTGCCAGACCAGGTGTAGGTGATCGTGCTGATGATACATGGATCAATGGTGCCGGATTGGGTGCCGCTCACCGTTCCAGTAATTTGACAGGTGCCTGTAAGATTATTGTCGTAGGTCAAGTCATTCAGTGCTGGCAGTGGATCGTCACAATCGATGGTCACATCAGCAGGCACGTTTTGAATGGTTGGTGCCGGGGCAGGGTTCACCGTTATCGTTTGGGTGACCGGATTCAGCGGAATACCGCAAATGTCATTTCCCGACCAGGTGTAAGTGATGGTGCTGATGACGCAGGGATCAATGGTTCCGGATTGGGTGCCACTCACCGTTCCCGTAATTTGGCAAGTGCCCGTAAGGCCGTTGTCATAGGTCAAGTCATTCAGGGCTGGCAGTGGGTCATCACAATCGATGGTCACATCAGCAGGCACGTTTTGAATGGTTGGAGCCGGAGCAGGGTTCACCGTTATCGTTTGGGTAACCGGAGTCAGTGGATTGCCACAAATATCATTGCCAGACCAGGTGTAGGTGATCGTACTAATCACACAGGGATCGATGGTGCCGGATTGAGTGCCACTTACCGTTCCCGTTATTTGGCAGGTGCCTGTGAGGCCGTTGTCGTATGTGAGATCATTCAATGCAGGAAGCGCATCGTCGCAATTTATGGTTATGGCTGGTGGAACATTTTGGAAGATTGGAGCCGGCGCAGGATTCACCGTTATCGTTTGGGTAACCGGGGTCAGCGGGTTGCCACAAATATCATTGCCAGACCAGGTGTAGATGATCGTGCTGATGACGCAGGGATCAATGGTTCCGGATTGAGTGCCGCTCACCGTTCCCGTAATTTGGCAGGTGCCGGTGAGGCCGTTGTCGTAGGTCAAATCGTTCAAGGCTGGTAATGGATCATCGCAATCTATCGTCACATCAGCCGGTACGTTTTGAATGGTTGGAGCAGGCGCAGGATTCACCGTTATGGTTTGGGTAACCGGGGTCAGCGGGTTGCCACAAATGTCATTGCCCGACCAGGTGTAGGTAATCGTGCTGATTACGCAGGGATCGATAGTGCCGGATTGTGTGCCGCTCACCGTTCCAGTAATTTGGCAAGTGCCTGTAAGGCCATTATCGTATGTGAGATCATTCAATGCAGGAAGCGCATCGTCGCAGTTTATGGTTATGGCTGGCGGGACATTTTGGATCGTTGGAGCTGGAGCCGGATTCACCGTTATCGTTTGGGTAACCGGAGTCAGTGGATTGCCACAAATATCATTGCCCGACCAGGTGTTGGTGATGGTGCTGATGACGCAGGGATCAATTGTTCCGGATTGCGTACCGCTCACCGTTCCTGTAATTTGGCAGGTGCCGGTGAGGCCGTTGTCGTATGTGAGATCATTCAATGCAGGAAGCGCATCGTCGCAGTTTATGGTTATGGCCGGTGGCACATTTTGAATGGTTGGTGCCGGAGCCGGGTTGACCGTTATGGTTTGGGTAACCGGGGTCAACGGGTTGCCGCAAATGTCATTGCCCGACCAGGTGTAGGTGATTGTGCTGATGACGCAGGGATCGATGGTGCCGGATTGGGTGCCGCTCACCGTTCCTGTAATTTGACAAGTGCCCGTGAGGCCGTTGTCGTATGTGAGACCATTCAATGCTGGAAGTGCATCGTCGCAGTTTATGGTGATGGCTGGCGGGACATTTTGGAATCGTTGGAGCTGGTGCAGGGTTCACCGTTATGGTTTGGGTAACCGGGGTCAACGGGTTGCCGCAAATGTCATTGCCCGACCAGGTGTAGGTGATTGTGCTGATGACGCAGGGATCGATGGTGCCGGATTGGGTGCCGCTCACCGTTCCTGTAATTTGACAAGTGCCCGTGAGGCCGTTGTCGTATGTGAGACCATTCAATGCTGGAAGTGCATCGTCGCAGTTTATGGTGATGGCTGGCGGGACATTTTGAATCGTTGGAGCTGGTGCAGGGTTCACCGTTATGGTTTGGGTAACCGGGGTCAGCGGATTGCCGCAAAATGTCATTTCCCGACCAGGTGTAGGTGATCGTGCTGATGATGCAGGGATCGATGGTACCGGATTGAGTTCCGCTTACCGTGCCCGTAATTTGACAGGTTCCTGTAAGGCCGTTGTCGTAGGTCAAATCATTCAAGGCTGGCAATGCATCGTCGCAGTTTATGGTTATCGCTGATGGCACGTTTTGAATGGTTGGTGCCGGAGCGGGATTCACCGTTATCGTTTGGGTAACCGGAATTAGCGGATTGCCGCAAATGTCGTTGCCCGACCAGGTATAAGTAATCGTGCTAATGACGCATGGATCAATGATGCCCGATTGGGTTCCGCTCACGGTGCCCGTTATTTGACAGGTGCCTGTAAGATTATTGTCATAAGTCAAGTCATTCAACGCAGGTAATGGGTCATCACAATCAATGGTCAGATCAGCAGGTACGTTCTGAATGGTCGGAGCAGGTGCAGGGTTGACTGTTATCGTTTGGGTAACCGGCGTCAGCGGGTTGCCGCAAATGTCGTTGCCCGACCAGGTGTAGGTGATGGTGCTAATTCCACATGGATCGATGGTCCCCGATTGAGTGCCACTCACCGTTCCAGTGATTTGGCAAGTACCGGTAAGGCCGTTGTCATAGGTCAAATCGTTCAATGCAGGAAGCGCATCGTCGCAGTTTATAGTTATTGCCGGTGGCACATTTTGAATGGTTGGTGCCGGAGCCGGGTTGACTGTTATCGTTTGGGTGACCGGGGTTAGCGGGTTACCACAAATGTCGTTGCCCGACCAGGTGTAAGTAATCGTGCTAATGACGCATGGATCAATGGTGCCCGATTGGGTTCCGCTCACGGTGCCCGTTATTTGACAGGTGCCTGTAAGATTATTGTCATAAGTCAAGTCATTCAACGCGGGAAGCGGATCATCACAATCAATCGTCACATCAGCAGGTACATTTTGAATCGTCGGAGTGGGCGCCGGATTAACCGTTATCGTTTGGGTAACCGGCGTCAGCGGGTTGCCGCAAATGTCGTTGCCCGACCAGGTGTAGGTGATGGTGCTGATTACACATGGGTCGATGGTGCCGGATTGGGTGCCACTTACGGTTCCAGTGATTTGACAAGTTCCTGTAAGGCCGTTGTCGTATGTCAAATCATTCAAGGCTGGCAGTGCATCGTCGCAGTTTATGGTGATGGCTGGTGGTACGTTTTGAATCGTTGGAGCTGGTGCAGGGTTGACCGTAATAGTTTGGGTAACCGGGGTCAGCGGATTGCCGCAAATGTCATTTCCCGACCAGGTGTAGGTGATCGTGCTGATTACACATGGATCAATTGTTCCACTTTGTACGCCACTTACCGTTCCCGTAATTTGGCAAGTACCCGTAAGACCGTTGTCGTAGGTGAGATCATTCAAGGCTGGCAGTGGATCGTCGCAGTTTATGGTTATGGCCGATGGGACATTTTGAATGGTTGGTGCTGGAGCAGGGTTCACCGTTATGGTTTGGGTGACCGGGGTCAGCGGGTTACCGCAAATGTCGTTGCCCGACCAGGTGTAGGTGATCGTGCTAATGACGCAGGGATCAATCGTCCCTGACTGAGTGCCACTCACCGTTCCGGTAATTTGACAAGTGCCGGTAAGATTATTGTCATAAGTCAAGTCATTCAAGGCCGGAAGCGGATCATCACAATCAATCGTCACATCAGCAGGTACATTTTGAATCGTCGGAGTGGGCGCCGGATTAACCGTTATCGTTTGAGTAACCGGGGTCAGCGGGTTACCGCAAATGTCATTGCCCGACCAGGTGTAGGTGATCGTGCTGATGACGCAAGGATCGATGGTGCCCGACTGAGTACCGCTCACTGTTCCCGTAATTTGACAAGTGCCAGTAAGATTATTGTCATAAGTCAAGTCATTCAACGCGGGAAGCGGATCATCGCAGTCGATCGTCACAGCAGCAGGTACGTTCTGAATGGTCGGAGCAGGTGCAGGGTTGACTGTTATCGTTTGGGTAACCGGCGTCAGCGGGTTGCCGCAAATGTCGTTGCCCGACCAGGTGTAGGTGATCGTGCTGGCAACACATGGATCAATGGTACCCGATTGGGTGCCACTTACTGTTCCAGTGATTTGACAAGTGCCAGTAAGATTATTGTCATAAGTCAAGTCATTCAACGCGGGAAGCGGATCATCGCAATCGATGGTCACATCAGCAGGCACATTTTGAATCGTCGGTGCCGGAGCTGGGTTCACCGTTATGGTTTGAGTAACCGGGGTCAGCGGATTGCCGCAAATATCATTGCCCGACCAGGTGTAGGTGATCGTGCTGGCTACACATGGATCAATGGTGCCCGATTGGGTGCCACTTACTGTTCCAGTGATTTGACAAGTTCCTGTAATATTATTGTCATAAGTCAAGTCATTCAACGCTGGCAGTGGATCATCGCAATCGATGGTCACATCAGCAGGCACATTTTGAATCGTCGGTGCCGGAGCAGGGTTCACCGTTATGGTTTGGGTAACCGGCGTCAGCGG
Source organism: Saprospiraceae bacterium (assembly GCA_965222105.1). Taxonomy (GTDB): domain Bacteria; phylum Bacteroidota; class Bacteroidia; order Chitinophagales; family Saprospiraceae; genus CALGLS01. Next base: position 85,725 of record CBDCTQ010000075.1, read on the forward strand.
ATTGCCGCAAATGTCATTTCCCGACCAGGTGTAGGTGATCGTGCTGGCTACACAGGGATCAATTGTTCCGGATTGTGTGCCACTTACTGTTCCAGTGATTTGACAGGTGCCCGTAAGATTATTGTCATAAGTCAAGTCATTCAAGGCCGGAAGCGGATCATCACAATCAATCGTCACATCAGCAGGTACGTTTTGAATCGTCGGAGCTGGTGCGGGATTGACCGTTATCGTTTGAGTAACCGGAGTAAGCGGGTTACCGCAAATGTCGTTGCCCGACCAGGTGTAGGTGATCGTGCTGGCTACACAGGGATCAATTGTTCCGGATTGTGTGCCACTCACCGTTCCGGTAATTTGACAAGTGCCTATAAGATTATTGTCATAAGTCAAGTCATTCAAGGCCGGAAGCGGATCATCACAATCAATCGTCACATCAGCAGGTACGTTTTGAATCGTCGGAGCTGGTGCGGGATTGACCGTTATCGTTTGAGTAACTGGGGTCAGCGGATTGCCACAAATGTCATTGCCCGACCAGGTGTAGGTGATCGTGCTGGCAACACATGGATCAATGGTGCCCGATTGGGTGCCACTTACTGTTCCAGTGATTTGACAAGTTCCTGTAAGATTATTGTCATAAGTCAAGTCATTCAACGCTGGCAGTGGATCATCGCAATCGATGGTCACATCAGCAGGCACATTTTGAATCGTCGGTGCCGGAGCAGGGTTCACCGTTATGGTTTGGGTAACCGGCGTCAGCGGGTTGCCGCAAATGTCGTTGCCCGACCAGGTGTAGGTGATCGTGCTGGCTACACATGGATCAATGGTGCCGGATTGGGTGCCGCTTACCGTTCCCGTAATTTGGCAAGTTCCAGTGAGGCCATTGTCGTATGGGAGATCATTCAATGCCGGAAGAGCATCGTCGCAATTTATGGTTATTGCTGGTGGTACATTTTGAATCGTCGGTGCCGGGGCAGGGCTTACCGTTATGGTCTGGGTAACTGGCGTCAGCGGATTGCCACAAATGTCATTGCCCGACCAGGTGTAGGTGATCGTGCTGATCACACATGGATCAATGGTTCCAGATTGGGTGCCGCTTACCGTTCCTGTAATTTGACAGGTTCCTGTAAGATTATTGTCGTAAGTCAAGTCATTCAAAGCCGGAAGCGGATCATCGCAATCTATCGTCACATCAGCAGGTGGCACGTTTTGAATCGTTGGTGCAGGCGCAGAATTCACCGTTATCGTTTGGGTAACCGGGGTCAGTGGATTGCCGCAAATGTCGTTGCCCGACCAGGTGTAAGTAATCGTGCTGATTCCACATGGATCGATGGTGCCCGATTGGGTGCCGCTCACCGTTCCCGTAATTTGACAGGTTCCAGTTAGGCCGTTGTCATATGTGAGATCATTCAATGCGGGAAGAGCATCGTCGCAGTTTATGGTTATAGCCGGAGGGACATTTTGAATGGTCGGTGCCGGGGCAGGGTTGACCGTTATGGTTTGGGTAACCGGGGTCAGCGGATTGCCACAAATGTCATTGCCCGACCAGGTGTAGGTGATCGTGCTGGCTACACATGGATCAATGGTGCCGGATTGAGTGCCGCTCACCGTGCCCGTAATTTGGCAGGTGCCTGTTAGGCCGTTATCGTATGTCAAATCATTCAAGGCTGGCAGTGCATCGTCGCAGTTTATGGTTATGGCCGATGGGACATTTTGAATCGTCGGGGCAGGAGCTGGGTTCACCATTATCGTTTGAGTAACCGGGGTCAGCGGGTTACCGCAAATGTCATTGCCCGACCAGGTGTAGGTGATCGTGCTGATTACGCAAGGATCGATGGTCCCCGATTGAGTACCGCTCACCGTTCCCGTAATTTGGCAAGTGCCTGTAAGATTATTGTCATAGGTCAAGTCATTCAAGGCCGGAAGCGGATCATCACAATCAATAGTCACATCGGCAGGTACATTTTGAATCGTCGGAGCAGGTGCAGGGTTGACCGTAATAGTTTGGGTAACCGGCGTCAGCGGGTTGCCGCAAATGTCGTTGCCCGACCAGGTGTAGGTGATCGTGCTGGCTACACATGGATCAATGGTGCCGGATTGGGTGCCGCTTACCGTTCCCGTAATTTGGCAAGTTCCAGTGAGGCCATTGTCGTATGGGAGATCATTCAATGCCGGAAGAGCATCGTCGCAATTTATGGTTATTGCTGGTGGTACATTTTGAATCGTCGGTGCCGGGGCAGGGCTTACCGTTATGGTCTGGGTAACTGGCGTCAGCGGATTGCCACAAATGTCATTGCCCGACCAGGTGTAGGTGATCGTACTGATTACACAAGGGTCGATGGTGCCGGATTGGGTGCCGCTCACGGTTCCCGTAATCTGGCAAGTGCCTGTAAGGCCGTTGTCGTAGGTCAAATCGTTCAATGCAGGAAGCGCATCGTCGCAGTTTATAGTTATTGCCGGTGGCACATTTTGAATGGTTGGTGCCGGAGCCGGGTTGACTGTTATCGTTTGGGTGACCGGGGTCAGCGGATTGCCGCAAATATCATTGCCCGACCAGGTGTAGGTGATCGTGCTGGCTACACAGGGATTGATGGTTCCGGATTGGGTGCCACTTACCGTTCCCGTAATTTGGCAAGTTCCTGTGAGGCCATTGTCGTATGTGAGATCATTCAATGCCGGAAGAGCATCGTCGCAATTTATAGTTATTGCCGGTGGCACATTTTGAATCGTTGGTGCCGGGGCAGGGTTGACCGTTATGGTTTGGGTAACCGGGGTCAGCGGATTGCCACAAATGTCATTGCCCGACCAGGTGTAGGTGATCGTGCTGGCTACACATGGATCAATGGTGCCCGATTGGGTGCCGCTTACCGTTCCCGTAATTTGGCAAGTGCCGGTAAGGCCATTGTCGTATGGGAGATCATTCAGGGCAGGCAGTGCATCATCGCAGTTTATGGTGATGGCTGGTGGTACGTTTTGAATCGTTGGTGCCGGGGCAGGGTTGACCGTTATGGTTTGAGTAACTGGGGTCAGCGGATTACCGCAAATATCATTACCCGACCAGGTGTAGGTGATGGTGCTAATTCCACAGGGATCGATGGTGCCCGATTGGGTGCCGCTTACCGTTCCGGTTATTTGGCAGGTACCCGTAAGATTATTGTCATAAGTCAAGTCATTCAACGCTGGCAGTGGATCATCGCAATCGATCGTCACATCAGCAGGTACGTTTTGAATCGTCGGTGCCGGAGCAGGGTTCACCGTTATGGTTTGAGTAACCGGGGTCAGCGGGTTACCGCAAATATCATTTCCCGACCAGGTGTAGGTGATCGTGCTGATGATGCAAGGATCGATGGTGCCCGACTGAGTACCGCTCACCGTTCCCGTAATTTGACAGGTGCCTGTAAGATTATTGTCATATGTCAAGTCATTCAACGCAGGAAGCGGATCATCGCAATCGATGGTCACAGCAGCAGGCACGTTCTGAATGGTTGGTGCCGGAGCAGGGTTGACCGTTATCGTTTGGGTAACTGGGGTCAGCGGATTGCCACAAATGTCGTTGTCCGACCAGGTGTAGGTGATCGTGCTGGCAACACAGGGATCAATTGTTCCGGATTGTGTGCCACTCACCGTTCCGGTAATTTGACAAGTGCCTATAAGATTATTGTCATAAGTCAAGTCATTCAAGGCCGGAAGCGGATCATCACAATCAATCGTCACATCAGCAGGTACGTTTTGAATCGTCGGAGCTGGTGCGGGATTGACCGTTATCGTTTGAGTAACTGGGGTCAGCGGATTGCCACAAATGTCATTGCCCGACCAGGTGTAGGTGATCGTGCTGGCAACACATGGATCAATGGTGCCCGATTGGGTGCCACTTACTGTTCCAGTGATTTGACAAGTTCCTGTAAGATTATTGTCATAAGTCAAGTCATTCAAGGCCGGAAGCGGATCATCACAATCAATCGTCACATCAGCAGGTACATTTTGAATCGTCGGAGTGGGCGCCGGATTAACCGTTATCGTTTGGGTAACCGGAGTAAGCGGATTACCGCAAATATCATTACCCGACCAGGTGTAGGTGATGGTACTGATGACGCAGGGATCAATCGTCCCGGACTGGGTGCCGCTCACCGTGCCCGTTATTTGACAAGTGCCTGTAAGATTATTGTCATAAGTCAAGTCATTCAACGTCGGCAGTGGATCATCGCAATCGATGGTCACATCAGCAGGTACATTTTGAATCGTCGGAGTGGGCGCCGGATTAACCGTTATCGTTTGAGTAACCGGGGTCAGCGGGTTACCGCAAATGTCATTGCCCGACCAGGTGTAGGTGATCGTGCTGATTACGCAAGGATCGATGGTCCCCGATTGAGTACCGCTCACCGTTCCCGTAATTTGGCAAGTGCCTGTAAGATTATTGTCATAGGTCAAGTCATTCAAGGCCGGAAGCGGATCATCACAATCAATAGTCACATCGGCAGGTACATTTTGAATCGTCGGTGCCGGGGCGGGGTTTACCGTTATGGTTTGGGTAACTGGCGTCAGCGGATTGCCGCAAATATCATTTCCCGACCAGGTGTAGGTGATGGTGCTGGCAACACATGGATCAATGGTGCCCGATTGGGTGCCACTTACTGTTCCAGTGATTTGACAAGTGCCAGTAAGATTATTGTCATATGTCAAGTCATTCAACGCAGGAAGCGGATCATCGCAATCGATGGTCACATCAGCAGGTACGTTTTGAATCGTCGGTGCCGGAGCGGGGTTCACCGTTATGGTTTGAGTAACCGGGGTCAGCGGGTTACCGCAAATATCATTTCCCGACCAGGTGTAGGTGATCGTGCTGGCTACACAGGGATCAATGGTGCCGGATTGGGTGCCGCTTACCGTTCCCGTAATTTGGCAGGTGCCTGTGAGATTATTGTCATAAGTCAAGTCATTCAAGGCCGGAAGCGGATCATCACAATCAATCGTCACATCAGCAGGTACGTTTTGAATCGTCGGTGCCGGAGCAGGGTTCACCGTTATGGTTTGAGTAACCGGGGTTAGCGGGTTACCGCAAATGTCATTTCCCGACCAAGTGTAGGTGATGGTGCTGGCAACACATGGATCAATGGTGCCCGATTGGGTGCCACTTACTGTTCCAGTGATTTGACAAGTTCCTGTAAGATTATTGTCATAAGTCAAGTCATTCAACGCTGGCAGTGGATCATCGCAATCGATGGTCACATCAGCAGGTACGTTTTGAATGGTCGGTGCTGGAGCAGGGTTGACTGTTATGGTTTGGGTGACCGGGGTCAGCGGGTTACCGCAAATGTCGTTGCCCGACCAGGTGTAAGTGATGGTGCTGGCAACACATGGATCAATGGTGCCTGATTGGGTGCCACTTACTGTTCCAGTGATTTGACAAGTTCCTGTAAGATTATTGTCATAAGTCAAGTCAGCAGGAAGCGGATCATCACAATCAATCGTCACATCAGCAGGTACGTTCTGAATGGTCGGAGCAGGTGCAGGGTTTACCGTTATGGTTTGGGTAACCGGGATCAGCGGATTGCCGCAAATGTCATTTCCCGACCAGGTGTAGGTAATCGTGCTGATTACACAGGGATCAATGGTGCCCGATTGGGTGCCGCTTACCGTTCCCGTAATTTGGCAAGTGCCGGTAAGGCCATTGTCGTAGGTGAGATCATTCAATGCGGGAAGCGCATCGTCACAATTTATGGTTATTGCCGGTGGCACATTTTGAATGGTTGGAGCCGGTGCAGGGTTCACCGTTATCATTTGAGTAACCGGCGTCAGCGGATTGCCGCAAATGTCGTTGCCCGACCAGGTGTAAGTGATCGTGCTGATTCCACAGGGGTCGATAGTGCCACTTTGCACACCACTTACGGTTCCGGTAATCTGACAGGTTCCTGTAATATTATTGTCATAAGTCAAGTCATTCAACGCTGGCAGTGGATCATCGCAATCGATGGTCACATCAGCAGGCACATTTTGAATCGTCGGTGCCGGAGCAGGGTTCACCGTTATGGTTTGAGTAACCGGGATCAGCGGGTTACCGCAAATATCATTGCCCGACCAGGTGTAGGTGATCGTGCTGGCAACACATGGATCAATGGTACCCGATTGTGTGCCACTTACTGTTCCAGTGATTTGACAGGTGCCCGTAAGATTATTGTCATATGTCAAGTCATTCAACGCAGGAAGCGGATCATCGCAATCGATGGTCACATCAGCAGGTACGTTTTGAATCGTCGGTGCCGGAGCCGGGTTAACTGTTATAGTTTGGGTGACCGGGGTCAGCGGGTTACCGCAAATGTCATTGCCCGACCAGGTGTAGGTGATCGTGCTGATTACACAGGGATCGATTGTGCCACTTTGGACACCGCTTACTGTTCCCATTATCTGACAAGTACCGGTAAGGCCATTGTCATAGGGCAGATCATTCAGTGGAGGAAGCGGATCGGTACAAGCTACGGTCACAGGGCCAGGCACATTTTGAATGGTTGGAATTGGAGGAGGGTTAACCGTTATAACCTGATTGGGAGAGGTCACAGAATTGCCGCAGTCGTCAACGGCAGTCCAGGATCTCGTAATAGTGTAACTTTGAGAACAATTCCCCGATGAAATAACTTCATCCAACATGATGCTTACATTTGCGTCGCAGTCATCGGTGGCAGTAGGGGTGTCAGGTGGAGGAACGGCATCGCAATCGACGGTTTCATCGGTCGGCACATTGGTCAACACTGGCGCTTGAATGTCATTGATAACGATGATGACATCACAGGTAGTTGTATCTCCACAATTTTGATGATCCCAGATCTGATAAGTATGCGTAATCGTTTCAGGGCAACTGTTCCCATCACTGACTGCACTGACCAATGCTATATTGTTGCTTTGTACATTGCATGGAAAATTTATAGAACCGCCCGCATTTTCAAACTGGCTAACAGTGGTATAGGTCACAATATCACCCGCCGAGCAATGAGCTTGCTGAGGACAGGTCTGAATACAGTCGAAAATAGTTACCGTCATCGTTTCAACAGAGGTACAACCCTCAGCACTGGTCGCCGTAACCGTATAAGAAGTCGTCGAACCCGGTTGAACCGAAAACTCATTTCCCGAAAGGTTGCTAACACCCGTAGTGGGACTCCAATCATAGGAATAAGCAGCCGGTAACGTTATTACAGAGGCCGTTCCGATACAGTTGTCCTGGTCGCCACCTAAATCAAATACAGGTAGTGGATTGATCGTTACCGTAAAATTTAAAGTATCTGCATTACAACCCGAAACCAAATCGCTGTCGTCGGTGGCAACCAGGGAATAGTTGCCGGAAGTGGAAGGCGTAAAACTCCCCAATGTGCCCACCGCACTGCCCGTGCCATTTGGACCATCGTACCAAATATAATTATTGGCTTCTGGAGGCATTACATTTGCCACAATGGGTTGCACATTATCTGCACAAAATACAGGAGGATCAGGAGAAATGGAAACAATTACTTCAGGAAGCACCTCCACAATCACCGTATCGCATATGGTCACCGTAGTCGCACAATTCAGATTGCCGATGTCTCCACACACTTCATAACGTATTAAAGGCGGCGCCGTATTATCCGGCGTGAAAATGGTCGTATCACAGCCCATCGTACAAGATAAAAAGGAGTTGTACACCCCTCCCCCCGTGAGGTCGGTCCACACAATGGTACTGTCGACGGCATTGCTCGACACCACAATCTCTCCCGAACACTCCACCCTCGCCGAAAGGGAGTCGGCAACAATGTCCCCCGGAATGGAAGTGATGCCATAGACGTTCGGATTGCTTCCCGGCTTACAAATAATTATGTTGTGAACCTGCCCTCCTTCCAGACAGAGCCCCTCTCCTACTTCCGTAGAATCACCACATTCCAATTCGTAAAACAAAATGCCGGGATTGGCACCCTCCAGAACTTCTACCGTTATCCCTATGGAGTTGGGATCCAAAATCAGCGAAAACTGAATGCAATTGTCCGGCCACTCCGCATCGCAACACAACCCGTCGCGACTCACCGAAGGCGACTGCCACAAACTATCTGGCACCCCCGTCAGGTCAACCTGAAAATAAGGCACTATCGAATCACACAACGGACAAATAAAATCAGGGTCGCAAGGATCCTGAACATTGATTATTTGAGTACACTCCGTAAAATTGCCACAGTCGTCGGTAGCCCGATACGTGCGCGTAATGTTGTCAGGGCAAGAACCACCATTGAAATAAAACCCCGTAGAGACTTCCCCCTCGAAGGTAACCGTAACATTGCCACAATTATCCGAAACTGTAACAATAGATGGATCAGGAGGCGGAATAAACGATGGGCAGGTTACCGATATGGAATCCGGGCAAGTAGCAACCGGTGGGGTGACATCATTTATGGTGAATGTCTGAGACTGAGAGTCGGAATTACCACAGCCATCCGTATACGTCCAGGTGCGGGTGATCACTTCCGGACAACTATTCCCATCACTGACATCCACCCCGCTGATCATTCCCGATCCATCGCAATTATCCGTCCAGGAAAGCTCTGTCATTGTGGGATAACATGCTACCGAAGCATCGGGAGGTGCTGTTGCCAACAACGGAGGAGTAGTATCGTCAATTGTTATCGTTTGGGTAACCGTAGTTGCATTGTTACCACAGGCGTCGGTGTAGGTCCAGCTTCTGGTTATCGTACCGCCACAGTTGCCGCCCGTCAGGGGGCCGTCTGTGCCTGCTACGTTGCCGGAGCCATCGCAGTTATCGGTCCAGCCTAAATTCGTCATCGCTGGCACATCGGTGATACAATCCACTGTAATGGCGGCTGGCGGGCTGGCCATTACGGGAGGAGTGGTATCGTCTACCGTTATTGTTTGGGTAACCGTAATTGCATTGTTACCACAGGCGTCGGTGTAGGTCCAGCTTCTGGTTATCGTACCGCCACAGTTGCCGCCCGTCAGGGGGCCGTCTGTACCCGCTACATTGCCCGAGCCATCGCAGTTATCGGTCCAGCCTAAATTCGTCATCGCTGGCACATCGGTGATACAATCCACTGTAATGGCGGCTGGTGGGCTGGCCATTACGGGGGGTGTGGTATCGTCGACGGTTATCGTTTGGGTTACCGTAGTTGCATTGTTACCACAGGCGTCGGTGTAGGTCCAGCTTCTGGTTATCGTACCTCCGCAGTTGCCGCCCGTCAGGGGGCCGTCTGTACCCGCTACATTGCCGGAGCCGTCGCAGTTATCGGTCCAGCCTAAATTCGTCATCGCTGGCACATCGGTGATACAATCCACTGTAATGGCGGCTGGCGGGCTGGCCATTACGGGGGGTGTGGTATCGTCTACCGTTATTGTTTGGGTAACCGTTGTAGCTACATTGCCACAGGCATCCGTGTAAGTCCAGCTTCGCGTTATCGTGCCACTACAATTACCGCCTGTCAGGGGGCCGTCTGTACCCGCTACATTGCCGGAGCCGTCGCAGTTATCGGTCCAGCCTAAATTCGTCATCGCTGGCACGTTGGTTATACAATCCACTGTAATCGCGGCTGGTGGGCTGGCCATTACGGGGGGTGTGGTATCGTCGACGGTTATCGTTTGGGTTACCGTAGTTGCATTGTTACCACAGGCGTCGATGTAGGTCCAGCTTCTGGTTATCGTACCTCCGCAGTTGCCGCCCGTCAGGGGGCTGTCTGTGCCTGCTACGTTGCCGGAACCATCGCAGTTATCGGTCCAGCCTAAATTCGTCATCGCTGGCACGTCGGTTATGCAATCCACTGTAATCGCGGCTGGCGGGCTGGCCATTACGGGAGGAGTGGTATCGTCTACCGTTATCGTTTGGGTAACCGTAATTGCATTGTTACCACAGGCATCGGTGTAGGTCCAGCTTCTGGTTATGGTGCCGCCACAGTTGCCGCCCGTCAGGGGGCCGTCTGTACCCGCTACATTGCCAGAGCCATCGCAGTTATCGGTCCAGCCTAAATTCGTCATCGCTGGCACGTCCGTGATACACTCCACTGTAATTGCGGCTGGCGGGCTGGCCATTACGGGAGGGGTGGTATCGTCTATCGTAATCGTTTGGGTTACCGTAATTGCATTGTTACCACAGGCATCCGTGTAAGTCCAGTTTCGCGTTATCGTGCCACTACAATTACCGCCTGTCAGGGGGCCGTCTGTACCCGCTACATTGCCGGAGCCGTCGCAGTTATCGGTCCAGCCTAAATTTGTCATCGCAGGCACATCGGTTATACAATCCACTGTAATCGCGGCGGGTGGGCTGGCCATCACAGGGGGCGTGGTATCGTCTACCGTTATGGTTTGGGTAACCGTAGTTGCATTGTTACCACAGGCGTCCGTGTAGGTCCAGCTTCGGGTTATCGTGCCGCCGCAGTTGCCACCGGTCAGAGGACCGTCTGTACCCGCTACATTGCCGGAGCCGTCGCAGTTATCGGTCCAGCCTAAATTCGTCATCGCGGGCACATCGGTTATACAATCCACTGTAATCGCGGCGGGTGGGCTGGCCATTACGGGGGGTGTGGTATCGTCGACGGTTATCGTTTGGGTTACCGTAGTTGCATTGTTACCACAGGCGTCCGTGTAGGTCCAGCTTCGGGTTATCGTGCCGCCGCAGTTGCCGCCCGTCAGGGGGCCGTCTGTGCCCACTACATTGCCGGAGCCGTCGCAGTTATCGGTCCAGCCTAAATTCGTCATCGCGGGCACATCGGTGATACAATCCACTGTAATCGCGGCGGGTGGGCTGGCCATCACAGGGGGCGTGGTATCGTCTACCGTTATTGTTTGGGTAACCGCAGTTGCATTGTTACCACAGGCATCGGTGTAGGCCCAGCTTCTGGTTATCGTGCCGCCGCAGTTGCCACCGGTCAGAGGACCGTCTGTGCCCGCTACATTGCCGGAGCCGTCGCAGTTATCGGTCCAGCCTAAATTCGTCATCGCTGGCACATCGGTGATACAATCCACTGTAATGGCGGCTGGCGGGCTGGCCATTACGGGAGGGGTGGTGTCGTCTACCGTTATTGTTTGGGTAACCGTAGTTGCATTGTTACCACAGGCATCCGTGTAGGTCCAGCTTCGGGTTATCGTGCCGCCGCAGTTGCCGCCCGTCAGGGGGCCGTCTGTGCCCGCTACATTACCGGAGCCGTCGCAGTTATCGGTCCAGCCTAAATTCGTCATCGCAGGCACATCGGTTATACAATCCACTGTAATCGCGGCGGGTGGGCTGGCCATTACGGGAGGAGTGGTGTCGTCTACCGTTATGGTTTGGGTAACTGTTGTAGCTGCATTGCCGCAGGCATCTGTGTACGTCCAGCTTCGGGTTATCGTGCCGCCGCAGTTGCCGCCCGTCAGGGGGCCGTCTGTTCCCGCTACGTTGCCCGAACCATCGCAGTTATCGGTCCAGCCTAAATTCGTCATCGCTGGTACATCGGTTATGCAATCCACTGTAATCGCGGCTGGCGGGCTGGCCATTACGGGAGGCGTGGTATCGTCTACCGTTATTGTTTGGGTAACCGTAATTGCATTGTTACCACAGGCGTCGGTGTAGGTCCAGCTTCTGGTTATCGTACCTCCACAGTTGCCGCCCGTCAGGGGGCCGTCTGTGCCTGCTACATTGCCGGAGCCGTCGCAGTTATCGGTCCAGCCTAAATTCGTCATCGCAGGCACATCGGTTATACAATCCACTGTAATCGCGGCGGGTGGGCTGGCCATTACGGGAGGGGTGGTGTCGTCTACCGTTATGGTTTGGGTAACCGCAGTTGCATTGTTACCACAGGCATCGGTGTAGGTCCAGCTTCTGGTTATCGTGCCGCCGCAGTTGCCGCCCGTCAATGGGCCGTCTGTGCCTGCTACGTTGCCGGAGCCATCGCAGTTATCGGTCCAGCCTAAATTCGTCATCGCAGGCACATCGGTTATGCAATCCACTGTAATGGCGGCTGGCGGGCTGGCCATTACGGGAGGGGTGGTATCGTCTACCGTTATTGTTTGGGTAACCGTAGTTGCATTGTTACCACAGGCGTCGGTGTAGGTCCAGCTTCTGGTTATCGTACCGCCACAGTTGCCGCCCGTCAGCGGGCCGTCTGTACCCGCTACATTGCCGGAGCCGTCGCAGTTATCGGTCCAGCCTAAATTCGTCATCGCTGGGACGTCAGCTATACACTCCACTGTAATCGCGGTCGGCGGACTGGCCATTACGGGAGGGGTGGTATCGTCTACCGTTATTGTCTGGGTTACCGTTGTTGCTGCATTGCCACAGGCATCCGTGTAGGTCCAGCTTCTGGTTATCGTACCGCCGCAGTTGCCGCCCGTCAGCGGGCCGTCTGTACCCGCTACATTGCCCGAGCCATCGCAGTTATCGGTCCAGCCTAAATTCGTCATCGCTGGCACATCGGTTATGCAATCCACTGTAATGGCGGCGGGCGGGCTGGCCATTACGGGAACAATGTTGTCATCAATGGTTATGGTTTGGGTGCATTGGGCGGATCCGCCGCACAAATCGTCGATTTGATAGGTTCGGGTGACGATCTCCGGGCAGGTATTTCCGTCACTCACTTCCGAGAAAAGGGTAAAGCTGCTCACATTCATGCCACAGTCGGAAAGCGTATCGCCTCCGGCGGCTAGAAAGGCACTGAGATTGGCGTAAGCCGGATGTTCGCTGATGCTGCAGGTGGCAGAGAGGGCCGCCGGGCAATCGAAGGTAGTAATGGTCAGGGAGGTTTGCAGTTGATTACCGCTGAAATAGCCGGTCACTTCGTGATACCATTTGGACAGTTTGTTCATCCAACCGGTAAGGGTCAGTTCAAAGGTCATCGCAAGGGATAAGGAGCTTTTGGGTTGGAAATACCATTTTGCGTCCTTATCGAGGTCGGCTTTTGTGTCTGTAATCTGAGTTTCCGGAGGTGGGGGCAAGGCTTGCCTACCATCCGTTGTCCGGGAAAAAGGGGAGTTTCCAAACAAGGCCATACACACTAGCAGGATGATGAGGCAAGTTTTGAGTAGAGTTGGTTTGTTCAGCATTTGAGGGATTATTTTTTTAAATACAAAATGTAACATATAAACAACAACAATAACATTACAAATCCATTTGTAATGCATCAACAAAGCTAGTTAAGTGTAAATTTTGTTAAGGCAGGTAACTGGTGATTGAAAAACCACGTTCCGGTTGAAGCCATCAGAACAGAATGTTCAACGCGTATTAAAAGATTGAGATATCTTAAAAGCTGAATTAAAATCGGTTGTGGGAAGGGGGGGTACAGCTACCCCATAGCAGGCAACATCAAAATGACTATATAAAAACCAAATATACTCCTTATTTTAATAAATTTAAAGCTCTTCGGGTTATTTATGTGGAAATCTTTTGAATAATTCGTTCCAAAACTCATAATTTCTTGACTTTAAGTAAATTAAATAGATGTTATTTTTACATGTTATTTAAACAAAATATGTTTTTTTGCTAAAATCTAAATTTAAATTATCTTTACTTAACCAAATAAAAAACCAATTCTTTTGGTGTGAAGCCATTGACCAACATTCTATCTCTTTATTGCATCCTGCTGTTGAACGTCACCACAACAGCCCAATCCGGTATCCACCTGCAAAAAAGGTTGCAAAACATAATTGTTGAACCGGAGAAAAACAGCTTCACTACTACTACCAGGATCGAAGGCATCTGCCCAGCAGCAACCAAAAATCACATTGGGATTTATTTTGGCGAGTTGCAAACACTATCCAACATCAAGGCAGAATATCGGAGCAAAGGAAAATGGAAAAAAATAAATAAGAAAGACCTGGTGACCAGTTCTGTTTTAACTTCGGTTTTTTACGCCGGTATACAAAAAACCATCCTCCCCTTCCCAAAGCAACAGGTCCCTTATTCATTTCGGTACCAATACGATACGGAAACCCGCGACCTCCTGTTTTTGAACCTTTTGGACTTTACCAATGCCCAACACACCGATACGTTTGTATACAAGATAGTACTACCCCTAACACACCAATTACATTTTAGCATCAATGATTCCCTGCAGCACAACGGGTTGGTACAGATTGACAGTTTTCACCGTGGCACAAACCGAGTATACGAGTTTACTGCATTTTCCCGAAAGGGTATTTCGTATCCAGATGACAATCTGGCCTGGGTACGCCTCCTGCTGACACCTAAAAACCAACAACCATTCGATTTTTTAAATGACTGGTATGCCCAACTCGTCGCACCTAACGCACATTTGGATAAGCCAACTCAACAATATATACACGAATTGGTATCCGACATGTCATCAGACAGGAAACGGATAGAAGCCGTTTTCGACCTGATAAAAAACCGGATCAGTTACATAGCTATTGAGAATGGAATTGGAGCCGTCATGCCGCGCAATGTCAACAAAGTATGGCATACCCAACAAGGTGATTGTAAAGACATGAGCAACCTCCTCTGCCAGTCGCTGCGCTCACTCGGATACGACGCCAAACTGGCCTTGAGTGCCACCATCGGCCACCATTTCGATCTCGACTTTCCCTCACTGGCCAGTGCCAATCACGTCATCTGCGTTGTACAACTAGATGGCCAATGGATATACCTCGACGCCACTGAACGTTCTGGTTTTTTCGGTTATCCCAGCAGACAAATCCAGGGTAAAAATATTTTCATCATCAACCGCGACAGTGGTCAACTACAGCAAGTCCCTCTCATACATCCCTCTAAAAACAGGGTAGAGCACATCATCCATCTCACAAAAAAAGAAAACGGCCTGTGGGGCCAGGCAGAATACACTTACTTCGGCCTCAGCCAAATCGAGTTACGCAATGCTCAAAAGACAACAGCCTCCGACCGGCTGCATACACCATTGAAAAATTATTTGGAAAGAGGGGCTGCCAATTTATTTTACAAAAATGTAAAATTATTGTTGAATGACACCACCTCGCTTGTCAAAGCCGAACTAAGCAGCGACCGAAATTTTACCACCATCCGCAACAAAAACTATCTGTCGATGGCTTTTTTACCACATCCACACCAGCAGCCAGATGACGGCCACAAGAAAACGTTACGTTTTTATACCACCACCGACCAACGCTTTGTGATCAGCCTAAAACTGGACGGCCACATCCGAATGCAGCCTTTCGATCCCATTTCGGTAAAAGACCACGGCATTTCATTCCAATTCTCCGTAATTCAAACCGCTCCCGACATCATTGAGATTAATTACCGCTATGTAAATAAATTGTTACAACTCTCCGGAAATCAACTCAAGGCTTTTCGCCAAATAAATGAACTTATAAACAAAACCTTGCAAAAATCCATTATTTATGAATCCTCAACTTAAACTCCTGGCTTTAGCCAAAAAGTCATGTTTCCTGATTATTTTGTTTTTTCTAACCGCTGTGGGATCGAACGAAGCACAGAAAGATTACAAATGGGCTAAAAAACCAATGGAAGTGCATCCCATACCGGAAATATTCAGCCATGCTGATGCCGTTATGCTGTTCGACCGCGAAACACGACAAACTTACTTTCAGGATTACCGCTTCTTCAGCCGCAACATCCTCCACCGGCGAATCAAAATACAAACTCAAACCGGATTGGAAAAATATGCCCGCATCATCATACCTAAAAAGCCAGGCATGCAAATCGAAATACTCGATGCACGCACCATCAAAAAAGACGGCAGCATCATTGACCTCGACGCCAAAAACGACATCAAAACCCTCGAACTCGCCGACGAAGACGACCTCATCGACCGGTCACGCTACCGGGTCTTTTCCGTTCCGGGGGTAGCAGTAGGCGATGACATTGAGATGGTAGCTATCCAAGAAGGATACCACCTCGAACAAGGCGCCACCGTGGTGATGCACGATTACATTCCCGTACTCAAAAGCGAATTCGGGGTGGAAGTTTTTGAGAAAAGCATCGTCATCATGGCCACCAACTACAACCAAATGCCTAATCCCGATCTGGAAAAAAACCTAAACAACGTCAAACTGACCTGGAAGGCCGAAAACCTGCCCGGCCTCTATGAAGAGCGGGGCACCATAGCCGCCCGCTCCCTCCCCCATTTCATCTACGAACTAAACCTCGACCGTTTATACACCGACTCCGCTCCCCCCGACATTCAGACCTGGAGTGACCTGCTGCACTACCTCAACAAGGAGCACTATCAAGTGCGGATACGACGAAGCAAAAAATTCAATGAACTATTCGACAACATCGTCCAATCCGCAGCAAGCACCTCCTTATTTGACCGGCTATCTGCCATCCAACAATACCTCAACGAAGTGAAGATCGTCAAAATTCCGGAAAAGGAAGCCAGCGAGGGAATGGAGTATTTTCTCGAAAAGAAAAAAGCCGACTACAACACCCACATGAAGTTGTATAAAAGCTTACTCGAAAAACTCGGCGTCGAATACCTGATCGCCGCCGGAAGGTCGAAATACCTCGGTCCCATCAACCTCAACTTTCCCACCTACCTCCAAATATCCGACCTTCTTTTTTTAATACCGGACGAACAAGGCGGATTCATCGTATTGCCCACCAAATCGAAAAACAAAACATACGATGTCAACGAATTCCCAATAGAACTTTACGACACCGAAGTGTACATGATCAGCCCTACCAAAAAATCCCTATTCCAGGTAGTCACCCTAAACGGTCCGGGGCCCAAAAAAACGATGCTGCTCCGAAAAATAAAAGCCAAAGCCAACCTGAATGAAGGCACCATCGAACACTTCGTAGAAGAAACCTATTCCGGCGCCTTGTCGACAAGGAATCGGAATTGGCATTACCAACAATACGAAAATCAAACACTAAAAGACCTCCTCCTCAAAGACCGAACAGAGCAAAAAATGACCTCCATCGATACGATCTCCCTATCAGAACGCCCCCGAATCGATCCCTACAAATATGAACTCAGCTATGGCTTCCAAACCAACCACCAAATAACCAAACTAGAAGAAGGGGTGTTCAAAATATCCCTTGAACACTTTCTTGATCACCACCTCCAACTGGCCAACGAAAACAGATTGCTGGACTACTATCCAAAATTCGCCTACACCGACGGTTATACCTATTACATGGAGTTCGATCAACCCATCAAACTGGTGAACAAAGAAAATTTCGACCTCCGGGCCAACTCCCCCAACGCTTCCTTTGAATGCCTCGTCCAACAAGTCAACCCTACTGCCCTACTCATCAAATCGAAATACACCATCAAGTCTAATCGAATTCCAGTAACCGACATCCATCAACTAATCGAAGTCAACAACGCCGCCCAAAAAGCCGACAATGAAGGCCTCATCGTCCAACTGGAGTGACCGTCCCAACCTCCGCCAACATTGTATCCCACAAGACCATTGTCCCTGATTTTTTTCGCAACTATGGAATTATGCCGTATATTGAACAACGATTTGTAAACCATTTAAAAGAAAACCCTTTTTCCTGAACCAATACCACTCGTCATGAAAAATCTCTTTACGCTCTTATTCGCCTTCCTTTTGTTTTCTGCCACCTCCTTGGCGCAGGAAGAGTCCAAATCGCAATGCTGCGCTACCGCCTGCTGCGCTTTGATGAAAAATTTTACTGCATCCTTCGCCCTGGGTACCGATGCCGCATCTGTCAACTCCTTCCGGTTCAATGATCTCGGTGGCGTGACCATCGGAGAGCTTACCCTGGCCTATAAAATAAACCCACGCCTCAGCTTCGGCCTGGGCACCTACGGCACCCTCCACAACATCAACTCCGGCTACTACAACGCCGAAGGGGAGTTTTTTGAATTTTCCGAAAGGTGGGACGATGACGACCACCTCGACGGCAAAGGCGACGACGATGATGATGACCGCAGCCGCCTGCATCCCCGCCAACACGCTCCCAAAAACCTCCTGGCCTATGGCTCCTACAAAGTATCCGACAACCTGCCCTTCTTCCTGCAGGTCGGCTTCGGCTATTCCATCAACTACGATGCCGCCGCCTGGTTTGGCAAAATTGGCTACAGCCAACCCATATGGGGCAGCCTCGGCGCCCACTTCGGTGTCCGTTTCTCAGATGTGTTGCACCAATTGCCCGACGAAGCCATCCGCGCCAACTCCAGCGCCGCCGTAAGAGCAGAACTTGGCATCAACTGGAATTTTTAACCTGACCAAAATCACAACTCCTGAATAAACTTCACCAGATTGGTCTGCTTTGGCAGGCTCAATTTTTTCCGAAGGCGGTAACGGCCCCCTTCCACCCCCCTGATGGAGATGTTCAGCAAGGTGGCTATTTCCTTCGTCGTCAGGTTCATTTTCAGGTAGGCGCACATCTTTTGATCGTAGGTCGTGAGTTTGGGAAAGCGACTGTGCAGTCGCTTAAAAAAATCGGCGTGTACCTGATCGAAATGAGAAATGAACTGCTCCCAGCTTTCGTCAAGTATGGAGTCTTGTTCGAGCATTCTGATCAGGCGTTTTATCTCCGACTTCATTTGCTGGGTCGATTGGTCTTCCTTGGTGGCCTTTTGAAGTGCCGCTTTTATGGTGGTCAGCAATTCCCCTTTTTGCATCAGGTGCATGGCAGTGGTGGTGAGTTGTTTTTGCCGGAATTGCAATTCTCTTTTAAGTGATTCGTGGCGCAGCAGGGTCAGTTGCTCGGCAGCTTCTTCCACCAGCCGTTGTTGTTCCCGTTCGCGTTCCTGATGTTCGGACTTTAGTTCGGCGGCTTCTGTTTCAAATCGTTTGCGTTGGAAAAAGATGATCCCTGCCAGGAAACATAACAATATAGTTCCGAATGTAGCTTTAGCCAATGCGGTTTGATACCAGGGCGCTGCGATATGAAAAGGCAACACCAGTTCTCCGGCAGCGGGTTTGCTGTTTTTCCGGGCCCTGACGTGAAAAGCATAGTCTCCCGGAGGCAGGTTGTTGTATTCTTTTTCCGTTTTTGTCGACCACTCGCTCCAGCCCTGATCCAGCCCCTCCAGGTAGCATTGGTATTGGATCGGGCTTTCGCCTTCGTACCAGGGAGCCGAGTAGTAAAACCGGATGGCAGACTCCTCCGGTGGCAGGCGCAGCACCTCCCCTACCCCTTCCTCGCCCCTGGCCTGGTGATGATTGGAACCAAACACCACGGAGTCTTTTTTGGCAAAAACGTTGATCTGCCGCAATAGCACCCTGATCTCTTTACCGGAGTCTAAATCGAGCTTTTTGAGATTCAGATGAATAAACCCTTCGTCGGAGCCGAAAAAAACATTTTCATTGTCGTAGGGATAAATGCATTCAAAACCACTAACCAACAATTTATCTGCCAGGCCGGGAATCGTCTTTTTAACCACGCTCTTGGCCAGTCCCTTATCTTCAATTTCGAGATAACCTACTTCCTCATCTGCCACAAACCATACATCTCCGGAAGGGGCTTGCTGCAGAAATTTGATCCACTTGCTGCCGCCGGGATCATCGCCCAGGGCTTCGTTGAAAGAGGTATCCGGGAAAAACCGCTGTCGATTTTCATCAAAATAATAAACGCCAGACATGGTGCCAAACAAGGGTCGGCCCGGAAGGTCAAAAAACATAATTGTTGAGCCCGGAAGGCAACCCGTCTTTTTCAGTGTAAAGTTGATAACTAACCGAGTCCTGCTCCAGCCAGAGCCGCAGCCTGAAAATACCCCGGTAAGGATGCGACATCCAAATGCGCTGATCGCCCGCCGACACAATGATCCTTGAAGATTCTTTCAACCCCCTTCAGATCGCCCTGATAGTGCCAGAATTCCCCCCGCTGTTCCACCACAGAAAAACCATTGTAATGACCGCCGAGGTAATACCCGCCGTCCAATGAAAGAAAATCCCAATTGGGGTGGTCAAAAATCCGGTTGGCAACGTTATCTACGATCCGAAAGGCGCCTTCGTGGTGATTTAACAATACATTTCCGTCAAAAACGGATATCCCCCATGCCTGTCCGGCCGTGTTTTGGACCAGTCTGAAATCACCCTGTTCTCCCCATTCGCCGTCCTGCTTCCAGTCATTGACATAAAGACCGTGGGTGGTGGCAAAGTATATGTTTCCATCCTGAATGGCCACATCATAACCCGAACCGTTCAACGGAAAATCGGGGTGTATTTGCGTAAAGGGAGAATTGACCTGAACATAATCAATGCCATTGTCGAGGCCACACCACAGGTTGTTGTCCCGGTCGTTGTACAATGACAAAATATTGGAATTTTGAAGGCCGGCGTCTTTGTCGATGTGCCGCACCGTCCTTCCCCCCGCATCGAGCACAACCAGGCCCGCGAGCGTAGTACCAATGGCCATTTGACCGTTGGCCAGGGGGGTAGCCGCATATATTCGTTTTTCTTTGAAAAAGGCATTTTTGGAATTGGGCCAGGGGCTCCTTCTGGTGCCGTCAAAAGTGAAAATGCCTTGTTTGAGCGTGGTGATCAAACATTGATCTTCCGAAATTGCTAAAAAGGAGGTAATAGGAGAATCCAACTTGTGAAGCCCCACCAGGGTGAAGGCATCGCCCTGAAAGGCCAACAAGCCGTTGTGGCTGTCCTGAACGTATAATCGACCCAGTGCCATCCCCATAAATTCGATGACTCCTCCCGACCTGAATACCCTCATTTCCCGGTTTTTGGAATATCGAAATACGGCATTCCAGGTTCTGAAAAACAAATACCCATCAAATTCTTCAATTTCCCAAACATCTTCAAATTTCTGGTCCTCCTCCGGAATCAGTTCTTTTAGACTTCGATAGACCAGGTGACCCGATTCATTGGAATGAAAATATCCCAAATCTCCCTGTCCGCCGACATAAATTCGACCATCGGAGGCTAGCTTTACCGACCTGACGTTCGTTTTATTGCCAATGGGATAGGTCCTCCAGTAGGTGCCGTCGAAGCGGACCAGCCCTGCATTATTGGCGAAGTACATCACGCCGTCCGGGCCTTGTTCAATCGCCCAGGTCTGGGTACCGGCCCGATAATCCTGCCGGGTAAAGTTTTTTACGGGCAACCTGCCGAGGCTCATCTGACGAGCAGACGCAGTGGTTTGCCCCATAAAGCCCAACACCAGGCACAAACATCCGGTAATTTTGATCACGCCAGTCATCGAGTTAAATATCCGCAAAATTTCGGGGATGTCGTAGTGATGTCGTAGTTTTTTATAGGTAACTATGGGGGAAAACAGCATGACATGTCGTAGCGCATTGCGATTTAACGTACAGTTAACGTAATCAATTTTACCGGAATAGTCAACATTGTTGTCTATTTTTGACCCAGCTAAAAGCAAAACAGCAAATATTATTTGGGCTTTCTGCTATTTGACTCTGCTCATACAAATCTTTTTTTCGCTTACGCAAAATATAGCTGTCGTATTAAAGCTGAGACTTAACGTACTTTAAATCGAAATAACCAGCACTAAAAAATTAACCCTTCCATAAAATCGAGCATGTATGAAATTCAGTTTTACCTTTCTACTTTCCCTTCTTCTGGCTTGTCCCTTCTTTGCACAAAGCACCCTAAAAGGAAAAGTCACTGATGCCTCCAACGGAGAAGCATTGATCGGAGCCACCATACTGGTGGTAGGAACGGACAAAGGTACCGCAACCGATCTGGATGGCAGCTTCACGATCGAAAATGTAGCGCTACCTGCCACCCTTCAACTTTCGTATACGGGTTTTAAGACAGAGGAGGTACTGGTAGAAACAGATGCCTTTCTCGACATTACCCTGGGCACCGACTCCGAGACCCTCGACGAAGTATTGGTGATCGGATATGGCAAACAGGAAAAACGGGTCGCTACCGGATCCATTTCCAAAATTTCGGCCGAAGACATGGAAGGCTATGTCGTTTCAGACGTCACCTCCACCCTCGAAGGGCAGGTGGCCGGCCTCATCGTCAATGAATCCAGCGGACAACCCGGAGCCAGCAAGACCCTCCTGATACGCGGCATCAGCACCAACGGCGACAACTCACCCCTCTTCATCGTCGATGGCTTGCAGGTAGGCAACATCGACAACATCAACACCGGCGATGTGGAGTCGGTCGATGTACTCAAAGACGCCGCCTCCTGTGCCATCTACGGAGCGAGGGCGGCCAACGGCGTAGTCATCATCACGACCAAAAAAGGCAAAAACGAATCGGGCGGACAGATCACTTACGAAGGCAGCATCGTCAATTCCAGACCCTGGAGAACCCCCTCCATGTTAAATGCTGCTGATTATGTCATGATCACCAGAGAAAAATTTGCCAACAGCAACGAAACGGAAGCCCTGAATGCCCTGGGATTTCCCAATGTAGGTGACAATCTCGACAACAACACCGACTGGATGGACGTCATCTTTGAGCCCGCCAACGTGGTCAATCACCGCCTTTCGGCAAATATCAAAAACGCCTTCCTCTCTCTCGATTACTGGGATCAAAACGGCGTGATCGGCGGCGAAAAATCGAACTATAAAAGATACGCCGCCCGCATCAACTCCACCAAAGAGATCAACGACTACATCACCATTGGAGAGAATGCCTATTTCAACCGGGTGGAAAGCCAAAATATCGGCGTCAACAATGCTTTCGGAACGGTACTCATCGACGCCTTTGCCTACGACCCGCTGACGGGCATAGAAAACCCCGACAGAGACTATGGCTTCGAGCAGTCTCAATGGGTACAAAAAGAATACGTCAATCCGCTTAGCCGACTCTTTCTCAGCAACGGTAGCGGTCATGGCGACCAGATACAGGCCAACGTTTTCCTGGAAATAAAGCCGATCAAAAATGTACGCTTCCGCTCCGACGCCGGTATTGAAACCGGTTGGTGGCAATTCCGGGATTTTGTACCCGACTATCACTACCACGATGCCTTTTTCAACCTCAACAACGATGTGGCCCAGGGATATGGCAATTACCAATCACTCCAGTTTGAAAATTACATCAATTACAACAATAGTTTTGCGCAAATACACAATCTCGACGTCGTGATAGGCGCCTCCTACCGTTCTTCTGAAAGCATCCAGGCCGGAGGCTCCTCTCAGTCCATTCCAGATGCGGTAAAATTCAATCCCAACTGGCAATACCTCGATGCCGGGCAGGACTCCACCGATCTGAGCTGGGGCAGTGCCAGCGTCGACTATCGGCTGATCAGTTACTTCGGTCGGCTCCAATACGATTTTGACAAAAAATACCTCTTCACCGCCACCCTGCGCCGCGATGGATCTTCCAATTTCGGTACCAACAACCGATGGGGACTGTTTCCTTCGTTCTCCGCCGGTTGGGTGATCAGCAAAGAACATTTTTTCACCTTCCGGCCCATCAGTTTCCTCAAGCTGAGGGCGAGCTGGGGCCTCAATGGTTCCGACCGGATCGGGGCGCTCAGCTATGCTTCCACCATCGAAAATGTATTTACCTATGCCTTTGGGCAAGACCCCGTATTGTTTACCGGAGCTGCCCTGGCCACCCCTCCCAACCCCAACGTCAAATGGGAGGAAAGCGAACAATACGACATTGGCCTCGAAGTGGAACTACTCGAAGGCAAATGGACCATCGACGCGGATGTGTATCAAAAAACGACCAGAGACCTGTTGATGGCAGAAACCATTCCAGGATACATTGGAGCCACCAACAACCCCATTTCCAACCTCGGAGAGATCCGAAACCAGGGATTTGAATTAGGTATTGGGCACCGCTACCGACAAAAAGATTTTACCCTCAGTGCCCACCTGAGCTACACCACCTTCACCAACGAAGTGCTGAAAGTAGCCGGCGAAGCGGGGTTCATCAACGGTTGGAGTTGGCCCGTGCGCAACACACCTATCACCCGTATGACGGAGGGCTACCCCGTCGGTCATTTTGTGGGGTATCAGACAGATGGCATTTTTCAGTCACAGGACGAAATATTCAGGCACATCAACAGCCAGGGCGACCTCCTTCAAGAGGATGCCGTACCCGGTGACATCCGCTTTGTCGACACCAATGGCGACGGCGTCATTAACACCGACGACATCACCCACATCGGCTCTCCCTGGCCAGATCACGTTTTGGGCCTGACCCTCAATATGAAATACAAGGGTTTCGACATAGGCTTTATTTTCGCGGCTCAGATCGGCCACGACATTTTCAGAACCTACGAACGGTCCGATGTCACTTATACCAATTATCAGGATTTTTGGCTCGACCGGTGGACACCGGAAAACCCCGGCAGTAAATATCCCCGCCTCGCATCGAACGATCGCAACCTCAACCAACGGCCCTCCGATTTTTACCTGGAAGACGGTACCTTTTTCCGTATGAAAAATCTGCAAATAGGTTACACCTTGCCCACTGACTTGATCGAACACCTAAAAATGAAGGAATTGAGAATTTACTTCTCCGCCAACAACTTATTTACATTCACCGATTATCAGGGATTTGACCCCGACATTGGGTCGAATGGTTGGATTCTCGACACCGGGATCGACAAAGGTTTTTATCCCTCCAACAAAACCCTGGGGGGCGGACTTAAAGTGACGTTTTAATACTTTTCAAAAAAAGAGAAAATGAAATTCATAAATAAAACAATAATCCTCTTCGGTCTTGCCTTTTTTGCAGGCATGCAAAGCTGCAACAAAGATAAGCTGGACGTAGAACCCGTCAACGAATTTTTGTCCAGCAATTTTTTCACCACCGAAGACCAGGTATTTTCCGGACTAATAGCTGCCTACGATCCGCTGGGCTGGTCGATGGCCTATGGCCACTGGATTTCGTTTGTCATGTTTGGCGAGATCCGCTCCGACAATGCCAATGCCGGCGGCGACCCCTCCAACAATGACCAACCCGGCTGGCAGGAATTCGACGACTTTACCAATACCAACACCAACGCAGTTACCCAGCCGATGTACCGACGCAATTACATCGGTATCTTTCGCGCCAACACCGTGTTGGAACAGTCACAGATAGAGTCGGCCCTCGTAGACCGCTACAAAGCGGAGGCTAAATTTTTGCGGGCCTATTACCACTTCGAGCAGTTCCGGCATTTTGGCCCCATACCGGTGGTGACCACCTTGCTGGCTCCCGAAGATGTCGACCAGGAAAGAAATACCTTGTCGGAAGTATTTGAGTCGATCGTCATGGATCTGGAAGACGCCATTGATGTGTTGCCAGCCACCGTGTCCTCCTCCGAGGTGGGGCGGGCCACAAAAGGAGCTGCATTGGCCCTGCTGGGCAAAGCCTATCTGTACTGGGCCGATCTGCTCAACGACGATCCCGCCAAATTCGACCTGGCAGCCAACTACCTGCAACAGGTGGTAGACCTGGGCATCTATCAACTCGAAGACGACCTTCAATCCCTTTTCAACTTCAACGCGCGCAACACCGGCGAGTCCGTATTTGAGATCCAACACAACAGCCTCTGGACGAGCGACTGGAGTTGGCTGGAAGGCGTCGACGGCAACGGCATCATCCAACTCTGCGGCGTGCGCGGCTTGTGCGACGACCATCCCTTTTACCAGGCGGGTTGGGGATTTATGATGCCTACTCAAAGCCTCTTCGACCACTATTTGCCCGACGATGGATTCCGCCGCGACGTGGCCATCGCCACCGATGAAGAATTGGCCATCGACATCGATACCTCAGGAGCATCCTGCGCCGTAGTGGTCGATCAAACGCAGAGCAACCCCATCGACTATACCGGCTACTGGCAGGAAAAATACGCCAACTTCAAATCCTTTGCAGGCACCAACGTCAACGGAGGAGATGAAAACCTGACCAAAGCCACCAATACCCACCCGATCCGCTATGCCGACGTGTTGTTGATGTTGGCGGAAGCCCTCGCCAGAGGTTCGGGATCGGAAAGCACGGCTATGATCTACATCGACATTGTCCGGGAACGGGCAGCCGGCCCCGGAGATAATACCGGCAATTTTAAAACGGCCAGCAACATTAGGTCGGAGCAAGGCTGGAGTCTGCTGGAGCTGATCTGGTACGAGCGGCGTGCCGAACTGGCTATGGAAGGCGACCGTTGGTTTGACCTCGTTCGGTCGGGCCGCGCTAATGCCGACCTTTTTACTGGTGATGGGGAAAAAG
The DNA here is from genome assembly GCA_965222105.1 of Saprospiraceae bacterium. GTDB lineage: Bacteria > Bacteroidota > Bacteroidia > Chitinophagales > Saprospiraceae > CALGLS01. The sequence goes on from CBDCTQ010000075.1 coordinate 111,735, forward strand.
CGGGTAATTTCAACGGCCAACATTTGTGGTTGCCCATATCCTTGGAAGAGACGGATGTAGCTACAAAACTGACCACCTATCCGGATGCAGGACTCTTTCAATGAAGGAGTTTTGAACAGATATTTAACTAAACCCTTTTTTGATCACTTCAATAAATTATTTAATGATGAATAGAATGTTTGAAAAAATCCTTTTTTCATTGTTCGCATTACTGCTAATTACAGTCATTGGCTGTAAAAACGACGATGAAACGCCTTCTACCGACAACGTAGTAGCGAGCTTCCAGTATGAAATCAGTTCGACTAATTTCCTGGAGGTTGCTTTTACCAACTTTTCGCAAAACGCCACTTCCTACTCCTGGGATTTTGGCGATGGCAACACGAGTACAGACGAAAACCCCACTCACATCTATGCTACTGAAGGAGACTATACAGTGACTTTAACAGCCAGAGATGGTTCTGATGATGCCATGTTTTCTGAAGACATAACCATCACTGATCCTGATGCTGCGCTTTCTTTATTGGCAGGAGCCACTTCCAAAGAATGGAAGCTGTTTCGCGAAGGCATCGCTTTAGAGGTCGGACCAAATGAAGCATCCTCTACAGGATGGTTTGGACTTGAAAATATCGGCGTACGGCCTTGTCTCTACGATGACGTAATTACCTTCCATCGTGATGGCACCTTTGAATACAACGACAATAATACTTTCTGGGGAGAGTTTGGTGTATGGGGATCGAGTACAGCAGAAAATCCGCTTTTCGAAACTTGTTTTGAACCAACTGCTGATAACATGACGATTGATGGAAATGACGTTAGTGCCTGGGGATCAGGATCGCATCAGTTCTCTTATAATTCCACCAACAATACTTTGACGCTAACCGGTGTTGGCGCCTGGTTGGTGATACCCAACCTGGCAACAGATGAGGTACATGGTGTTGATGCCTTGCCAAGTGAAAAGTCCGTCCCTATAGTAATCACGGAAGAGAATGGTTATGATCTTATGGTAGTTACTTTCGATCATGGTGATGCCAATGCAGGTGGCCAGGGGTTCCGACGTGCTACCTACGTCAGTTATGACGATTGGAATGATGAGCCAGCGCTGGTTGACAGCCCTGCTCCATGTGAATTGGACGTAATAGCTCCCACTGAGATGTCCCATACTTTTGAAACAGACAATAGCTTTGTTGAATTAGGAGCTCTTGGCGGATCCTCTACCATTACCGTTGGAGTGGATGATCCTACTGATCCCGGTGCCCCGAAAGTGGGTCAGTTCGACAGGGTCCAAACCGATTTCCAGGAAGCCATGCTACGTGTCAGCCCTGACCCAAAGGATTTTGATTTCAGCAATCTCAGTACGGTGTCTCTTGAGGTTTATCTCCCCAGTTCAAATGATTACTCGGGCTCTTTAGTTCAAAGAGTTGAAATTGGACTGGCCGATCAAAGCTGTATTCAGCAGTGGTGGACCGATCTCTATCAATACACAACTGAGAACATCGACCTGGATACCTGGGTTACACTCACTTATAATCTGGACAGTCCCACATTTGCTACCAACGGAGACAATCCACTGGTGAGACCCATTTCTCTTGATATGCTATATATCAACATAGGTGGGGGCGGCCATTCTGATACGGGTACCTTTTATATCAGAAACCTCGTTCTACAATAGACATTATGCGTATTTTTTTTTCGAAATGTCGACTCTCAAACCTTCCAAGTTTTGAAAACTTGGAAGGTTGAGCCCTCGCAATTTTAAACTCGAATAGGCCAAATATTTTCGAGTACTTGGTTTAATTAGTATTGATATATAATAAAATGGTTTAATGGAAAACGGAGGTAATAGGACCTTTGGAAAATATTACCCTCCGTTTTTTTTAAATCAAAACACAACATATGATTGAGTCATTAAGAACTAACAAGTGGCAGGCATTTCATCTCCTCAGTCTGCTTCTTTTTTTCTCCGCCTGTTCTTCCAAAGAAGACGATGGCACCACCCCCACCGATGAGGAAGTACGCATATCCATCCAGGACCTTTCCATCAACGAAGGAAATGACGATTCCAATATTTTTGTTCGCTTACAGCTAAACAGGGAATCCGATCAATCGATCACTGCGCACATCCGCTCCATTGATGCTTTGGCAGAAGCCAACACCGATTACACACCTTTCGACAATGTATCCATCGTTTTTGAACCCGGCGATAAACACAAAGATCACCAATTAACCATTAAAGGGGACGATGAGTTTGAAGAGGAGGAGTACTTTGAAGTAGTCATCAGCAGCGTCGACGGGCCCGCCACCATCGACAAGGGAACGGCACGGATCACCATCATCAACGACGATGTGGCCAACACACCGCTGGTGATCCCCACCACCGGCTACTCCACTCCCGACGAATATCCCAACATGACCCTGATCTGGCAAGACGAATTCGAAGCCTCGTCGGTCGATGAAAACTACTGGACTTTCGAGATCGGACATGGCAACGACGGCTGGGGCAATAACGAACTCCAATTCTACAAAAAAGAAAATACTTCTGTTGTAGACGGCCATCTGGTCATTGAGGCCCGTAAGGAGATCAGCGGCAGCCCATACACCTCCTCCAGAATGATCACCAAAGATAAGTTTGACTTTAAGTTCGGACGAGTGGACATTCGCGCTGCACTGCCCACCGGTCAAGGCCTGTGGCCCGCGCTTTGGATGCTGGGAAGCAACTTTTCTTCTGTTGGCTGGCCTGCTTGCGGCGAAATAGACATCATGGAAATACTCGGCCATCAACCCAACAAGCTCTATGGTACCGCTCACTGGGCGGATTCCAACAATGCGCACGCATCTTTTGCTGGCGACACCACTCTGCCCTCCGGCAACTTCCACGAAGCATTCCACGTCTTTTCCATCATTTGGGATGAAAACCAGATCAGATGGCTCCTCGACGATGTGCAATATCATGTGATGGATATTTCAATTGCACAAGTGAGTGAACTGAGGAATAATCAATTTTTCATTTTCAACGTAGCCGTGGGTGGCAATTGGCCCGGCTCGCCAGATGCCTCCACCGTATTTCCGCAAAGGATGATCGTCGACTATATCCGGGTTTTTCAGTAAGGCTCGCTCTAAAAATAAATTGTCGTTGTAACCAACCATTTTCATGAAACAAAAAAGAACCACTCTTTTATTGTTAGGGGATCGTTGTAGGCTGCTTGTGCCAAATGCCGTAAAAGGAGGGCTGTTATGAAGTTGCTCTCGTCTTTACTGGTGTTGGCCGTCTGTGCCGTTCTGGCCTTCTTCTTTGGGTTCCATCCAAAGCAGGACCTCCTCCAGCCTAAAGAACACAGGTCGCTATTAGTGTGGGCCGACGAATTTGAAGTCGATGGCCTGCCCGATCCCGGCAAATGGGGTTATGATGTGGGAGACGGTTGCGATCTGCCCTGTGGCTGTGGTTGGGGCAACGGCGAATTGCAATACTATACCCATGCCCAAAAAGAAAATGCACGGATAGAGAACGGCCACCTCATCATCACGGCCCAAAAGGGTTCGCCACATGAAGAAGCAGGAAAAAAAAGAGTGCTACCCACCTATACCTCAGCACGGCTGGTGTCGAAACACAAAGGGGATTGGAAATACGGCCGCATTGCCGTAAAGGCAAAATTGCCCCGAGGGCGAGGTACCTGGCCGGCCATCTGGATGCTTCCAACGGAAAATACCTACGGAGGCTGGCCCAAAAGCGGTGAGATCGACATAATGGAACACCGCGGCTTCACCTCCGACTCTATATTCGGCACCATACATACCGAAAGCTATAATGGAATGACCGCCAACCAGATCGGTGGCAGCATTTACCTACCCTCCGCGGAAAACCAGTTCCATGTTTACAGCATTAAATGGACCGAAAACGCCATACACTGGTATGTCGACGACCTGCTTTATTTTAGTTACAAAAAACAACAAACGGATTACAAGATCTGGCCCTTCGACCAGCCGTTCCACCTGGTGATGAACCTGGCAGTGGGCGGGCATTGGGGCGACAGCACCGGTGAAATCGATCCCGACATCTGGCCCCAGGAAATGGTGGTGGATTATGTGCGGGTGTATGGCCTGGCGGAGGAGGGCTCCGGTGGTTGACTTCTACGCTTAGACTGTACCTGTTCATTTTGCCGAAAGGCATAAGAGATTTAATCGGATTTTGCGGCAGAATCTTTTTACGAATTCCTTTAGAGAATCAGCACGTACTTCAAACTCCATAAGAGTGGGGTGGCTCGCTTTTGGCCCCGCTTCGTCTGAAGACAGGTCTGAAGACAGGTCTGAAGACAGGTTCAATTTATCGATTCCGATAGCTATCGGGATGGACAAAGGCTTTATTTTTTTTCTAAATTTTCTTCAATCCAAGATTTGATTTCGTCGAAGCCTAATTTTCCTTTTGCAATCTTTATCACAAACTCATATTTGTCCTTTTCAGTAGCCACAATGTCAGAATTCGATTTGAGTAGAGTCAGCCGCATTAAAATATAGCCTGTCCTTTTATTGCCGTCTGAAAATGGATGGTTCTTGACAATACTTTCAATTATTGCTGCTGCCTTATCTATTGCACTGGGGTATAAATCTTTTCCATCAGAAAGTTGCATTTGGTCTTTGAATGGCAGACTCAAGAAGATTCATATCTCTCACTCCATAACTTCCACCAAATTTATCAATCGCTAATTCGTGGATTATGAGGGCTTCTTTGAGAGTTATCATTGTGCCAATTTTTTGAGTAATTCAGCATCTTCTTCAAAAATTTTCTTTATCAAGTTCGCTGTTTCCAATTGCTCAACCGTTGTCTTTTCAACTTGACGTAAATATTCAAGAATTGGCTTCAACTGATTTTCAGGAAGTTTTAAAATTATTTGATTTATCTGAGTTCTTATTTGACTTTCCATAATTAAACGATTTTCTCCAAATTTACGATTTTCTGTGGGTTTTTTCTCTTTTTTTCAGTTGAACACCCACGCCCTCAGCAGGCGGTTTTACTATCGACCCGGGGTTTATCTCCCTAAAGGTATTTTCCTTTTACGGGATCAGGCGAGAAAAACAACGACAATTGCGGCGGGGGCGCCATTCCAAACCACCCATTCTATTTCCTGCAATTTTTGTAACTTCTCAATCCAAAATAAAAAGAAACAGAAATATTTCGGAAAAAAGTTAGCTTTACAAAAAAAAGAACTTGTCGGAATTGAGGCGCTTAAAAAGCTACCAAAAAAGAAAGCCAAGTAAACTGAATGAAAACAAAAATCAAAACATTTTGTGATTTTTTTAAAAAAAAATGACTCATACACCAAAGCAATGAATTTCAATTCCAGGCTTTTCGTCGGCAACCTTCTCCTCTGCCTCTTGCTTTCCTGTATGGCGAGCGGCCAGGGTTATCTGCACACCGAAGGCCCAAACATTGTGGACGCCAACGGCAACAACTACCTGCTCCGGGGCATGGGCCTGGGTGGTTGGATGTTGCAGGAAGGATATATGTTGCAAACCGCCGGTTTTGCGGCAGCACAATACCAAATCAAAACCAAGATTGAAGAATTGATTGGCCCGGCAGATACCGACTTGTTTTACAAAGCCTGGCTCGACAACCACGTCCGGAAAATCGACATCGACTCCCTGAAGGCCTGGGGGTTCAATTCCGTGCGGCTCCCCTTGCACTATAATTTGTTCACCTTACCCATTGAGGACGAACCCGTGGAAGGACAGCATACCTGGCTCAACGAGGGGTTTGAACGCGCCGACAGCCTGCTGAGCTGGTGCGCTCAAAACGAGATGTACGTCGTACTCGACCTACATGCAGCTCCCGGCGGGCAAGGCTACGAGCAAGCCATCTCCGACTACGACCCCACCAAGCCCTCCCTCTGGGAAAGCACCCTCAACCAGGACAAAACGGCGGCGCTCTGGAAAAGGATCGCCCAACACTACGCCGACGAACCCTGGGTGGCGGGCTACGACCTTCTCAACGAACCCAACTGGGATATCAGCGGCGCCGAACTGCGGGCCTTTTACCAGCGCATTACCGACAGCATCCGAACCGTAGACGATAACCACATCCTGTTTATAGAAGGAAACTGGTTTGCCAATGATTTCACCGGACTTACACCTCCCTGGGACAATAATATGGTGTACAGCCCGCACAAATATTGGTCGTTCAACGATCAGGCGTCTATTCAATGGGTTTTGGACATCCGCAACGCCCACAATGTGCCCTTGTATTTGGGCGAAAGCGGCGAAAACTCCAACACCTGGTTTCGGGAGGCCATCACCTTGTTGGAAGAACACAACATCGGGTGGGCCTGGTGGCCGATGAAAAAAGTGGAATCGATTTCGGGCCCTTTGTCGGTCGTCAAATCGGAGGAATACCAAGCCCTGCTAGATTATTGGAACAACGGAGGCACCCCTCCTCCCACCGCCAGTTTTGCGAAAGCGGCCCTGATGGATTTAGCCGACAAGCTGAAACTGGAAAATTGCATTTTCCAAAAGGAAGTGATCGACGCCATGTTCCGGCAGGTACAATCGGAAACTGCCATTCCTTACAGAACTCAAAACATTCCAGGAATTGTGTACGCCACCGACTTCGACATGGGGGCAGCCGGCATCGCCTATCACGACACCGACCTGGCTAATTACCACGTTACCACCGGAAATTTTACTGCCTGGAACAACGGCTGGGCTTACCGCAATGACGGAGTCGACATAGAACCCTCGTCAGACAATGTCAACACCAATGGCTACACAGTGGGATGGGCGGCCACAGGTGAATGGATGCAGTACGAGGTGGAAGTGGCCTCGGCGTCGTTGTACGATATGGAGGTGCGACTGGCAGCGGGACAAACCGACGGCAAATTGCGCTTCAGCGTGGACGGAGCCGACCTTTCGGAGAGCGTGGATGTACCCCATACCGGCGGTTGGGATAGCTGGGAAAGCCTGACCATTCCGGACGTCTACCTCGATCCATCGAATAAAAAATTGCGGCTGCACATAGACGCCGAAGGCTACAACATCAGCAGTTTTAACTTCATAGAAACCGCCCCCTCCAACAACGTATCTACAAAATTCCTTTCTGCGATCACTTTGGATGAAAATACGGTTCAGCTCGGCGTCAACAAACCATTGGCTGGCCCCCTGCCGACTGTTCCTGCCAATTTTGTGATCTTTGTCGATGGCAATCCGGTATCCATCACCGGTGTTGAACTGAATGCCGTCAATAACCGGCTGGTAACCTTTGCAGTAGACTACGATTTTTCGCCGGATGAGGAAATAAAAATTTCTTACACCGGCGTGCAGATCATGGGATTCGACAACACCTTGTTGGAAATGTTTGCCCTGAAGCCGGTACAAAATACGGTGATTGAGGTCCACTCCGTTCCCGGAAAAATAGAAGCAGAGGATTATTTTTTCCAATCGGGCACCCAGTTGGAACCTTGCATGGATGCAGGGGGTGGTCAAAACGTGGGCTTTCTCGACCCCGGAGACTATCTCGATTATTACATCGACGTGACCCAGGAGGGATTGTATCAGGTTGAATACCGTACTGCCGCTTTGAGCGAAACGGGAGGGTTGCAATTGCAGTTGATCGACGAAAACGGTGGAGTTACCGTTTTGCACAACGCCGGTTTTGCTCCCACCGGGGGCTGGCAGGACTGGACCACCACTTCCCAGACGGCTGCCCTCCTCCAAACGGGGCAACACCACCTCCGCATCGCCATCACCGAACCACTGTTTAACATCAACTGGTTGGCGTTCAGTTTTTTGACGGCTACCGGCGAACCCAATGATGTTGGCGATCTGCGGGTTTATCCCAATCCCGGGGCAGGGCTCTATCATTTGGAGGCCCGATGGGATGGCGTTCAAAACGTGGCCGTCTCGGTGTGGAATCTGTATGGTCAGCGGGTCTATTTTCGCTCCTACGACAGCGTATCGGAATTAGTGGAGCCGGTCGACCTCCAGGGGCAGCCCAGCGGGGTGTATTGGCTGCGGGTGGAAACGGCTGGTGGTTTGATGAACACCTTGCAATTGGTAAAAGGATTCTAAGACAGCTATCCCGCCAATTGCCTCGGAATCGACAAAAGCAATCTCCTTCTCTACCGTTTATCGCCCTATCTTTGTGGTATCGCGCTCCTCATCAATTACTACAAAACTGTGTCATGAACAAACCAATACTCTTATGCTTGCTCCTGTGGGTACTAATGCCGCCCGCTAATGCCCAAAATACCGGCAATCAGCTATTCGACAATAGCTACCTTCATGACATACATATTTATTTTGCGGAAGCTGACTTTTGGGAACTACTCTCCGACAACTACAACAACAACCCGACCGATGTTCCCTATATGTCTGCCACCCAAATCGTGATCGACGGTACGGCCCTACCCGAAGTAGGCGTTCGCCAAAAGGGATTTTCTTCTCATTTTGCTTCCAACTACCACAAAAAATCGCTCAAAGTAGACTTCGACCGCTACGTCGCCGATCAGGTATACGATGGGCTCAAAAAAATTAACCTCCACAATGGAGTGGGCGACCCTTCTTTCCTTCGGGATGCCCTCTGCTATGATGTACTACGTCAGAGTGGGGCACCGGCTCCCCGCACTTCGCATGCCCGCCTCTATCTCAACGATCAGTATTGGGGCATCTACCTGATTGTTGAACAAGTGGACAAGACCTTTCTCAACGAACATTTTTCCAACAACGACGGCAACCTCTTCAAAAACACCGGCTGGTCTTCCCTCCATTGGCTGGGTAGCAACCCCAACAGCTACCAAACTGAATTCGAATTGAAGACCAACGAACTGGAAAACGATTGGTCGGGATTTGTCAATCTCATCGACGTGATCAACAATAGTTCCAACAACGATTTTCCGGAAGCCATCCAACAAGTATTTGACGTAAGTACTTACCTCAAGATACTGGCCATAGACATCCTCACCAACAACTGGGATTCCTACATCGAGCATGGTCGCAATTGGTACCTTTACCAAAATCCCGACTCCGACAGTTTTCATTGGATCCCCTGGGATTACAACCTGGCCCTGGGTGGCGATTTCAACACCAGCGGCAACCCCGCCGTGCTGGATACCATTTGTCAGATCGTTCCCGATTTTTCTTTTGTCATCGACGAGGATACGGTATACTTCAACAACGAGTCGATGGGCGATCCCGACAACTGGACCTGGGATTTTGGCGACAGCAACAGCTCAACCGATCCAAACCCCACCCATATTTACGCCAATGAAGACATCTTCAATGTATGCTTTACCATCACCAAGCAGTATACGGATACGCTTTGCACCAAAACCACCTGCCGGTCGGTCGATCTGATATTCAATGTAGCCGATTGCCCGACGGTGATCAATGGCTCCTGCCCCTACCCTGCCAATGATCCGGTTTTGCTGGAAGTAATGCTGCAGGATGATTTTTGTTGCCTCAACACCTGGGATGGCATCTGCCAGGACCTCTACGACGACATTTCCAGTGGGGGCGGTGGCGGTCCGGGTGGTGGGTTTGGATTCTCATTTCCCCTGATCCTGGACAACCCCGACAAGGTACTGATCGAGCGATTGATGGATGTTCCCCAATTCCGGGAGGAGTATCTGGAGGCCGTATGTCAGATATTGGATAACAATTTTATTCCCGAACGGCTGACCCCGATCATTGACAACACAGCCGACCTGATCCGCGACGGCATCTACGATGATCCCTACTACCTGTTTACCCCCAATTATTTTGAATACGACGTGGGATACGGCGGTCAGGCCAACGGCGCCAGCATCCCCCAACTGAAAGTATTGATCGATCTGCGCATTGCCGAGATCGAAGAAGACCTCGAAGAGGAAGGGCATAACTGCGAGCCCCTGATCTCGCCCATCGCCTGGCACGACGTAGTCATCAACGAATTGGTCGCTTCCAACGACAGCACCTCCGGCCTCCCGGACCCCGCAGGGGAATTCGACGACTGGATCGAATTTTACAACAATACAAGTACAACAATTGATCTAACAGCGTTCTACCTCACCGACAATGCCTCCACACCACAAAAATGGGCGTTTCCTTTTGGTACGACCATTGCGCCGGAGGACTACCTCATCGTCTGGGCAGACCAGCAGATTGGCCAACAAGGCTTGCACGCCAACTTCAGGCTTAATAAGGAAGGAGAATACCTGTCGCTGGTACATGCCGACGGCACCTTCATCGACTCGCTTAGCTTCGGCCCTCAAACCACCAACGTTGGCTACGCCCGTGTACCCAACGGGACAGGCCCCTTCCAATTTCAACAGACCACCTTCAACGAAAGTAACGACATCGTGTCTTCTACTGCGAATTTGCCGAAAGGCCAGTTCAGCATATATCCCAACCCTACCTCCGGCCATTTAACCGTCCATTTGCAAGAGGCAGGCCCCGCCCTACTGACCGTTCGGACGGCCACCGGTAAAGCGATAATGACGACGTCCGTTCCCGAAAAAACGCAATTATTGGATTTGACGGCTATTCCGATCGGCGTCTATCTGTTGGAGCTACAAACGAAGACCGGCATTTGGGTAGAAAGGGTGGTGAAGTGGTAAGTGCGGCTGTCGCCAAACATTATTTTTATGAAAGTAAGCGGTTTTACCTTTATAAAAGACGCGCTGATCTACGACTACCCCATTGTGGAGGCGATCCAATCCATATTGCCGATATGCGACGAAGTGGTGGTGGCGGTAGGAGCGTCGAGTGATGACACCCTGGATTTGATCAGGGACATCGACAAGTCGAAGATCAAAATAGTGGAAACCAACTGGGACGAAGACCTGCGAAAAGGCGGCCGGATCTTATCGGTAGAAACCAACAAGGCTTTGCGCCAAATTGCCGGTGATGCCGACTGGGCATTTTACATCCAGGGCGATGAGGTGGTACACGAACAATATTTGCAGACCATTTACGATGCCATGTCCAAGTGCCTGGACGAGCCGGGAGTGGATGGGCTCCTGTTCCACTACCTGCATTTTTACGGCTCCTATGATTATGTGGGAGCCTCTTCCAAATGGTACCCACACGAAATACGGGTGATCAGAAACGACAAGTCTATCTACTCCTACAAAGATGCACAGGGTTTCCGCAAGGGGCAAAATGAAAAGTTGCGGGTACGGCCCATTGAGGCCTACATCTACCACTACGGCTGGGTGAAGGAACCCCATGCCATGCAACGCAAACAGGAAAATTTCAATAAATACTGGCACGACGACAACTGGATAGAGGCGAATGTGGCAAAGGCCAGTGCCTTTGACTATGCCCGGCACCTTACCGAGCTGAAACCGTTTGGGGGAGATCATCCAAAGGTCATGCAAAGACGTATAGCGGCTAAAAACTGGCAGTTCGATTGCGATATTTCCTTTAGCAGAAAAACACTGAAAGATAAAGTTAAAGGGTTTTTGAAAAGTCGCCTGGGGGTTGATGTGGGGTACCGGAATTATGTTGTTGTGGGGCGTTCAGGACAAGGGGGAGGACGAGGCGCGCCGGGCCACACCGTCTGAACTGGGATGGCTGGGATTATTGGGATTTTTGGGATCATTACACATCGACTACTGTTTTATCCCACACATCTCACTCATCCCATAAATCCCAGTTCAGACAAGGGGGGAGGACGAAGCGCGCCAAGCCATACCGTCTGAACTGGGATGGCTGAGATTACCAGGATTTTTGGGATCATTACACATCTACTCCTGTTTTATCCCACACATCTCACTCATCCCATAAATCCCAGTTCAGACAAAGGGGCGAGCGAAGCGCGCCAAGCCATACCGTCTGAACTGGGATGGCTGGGATTTTTAGGATTTTTGGGATCATAACACATCAACTACTGTTTAATCCCACACATCTCACTCATCCCATAAATCCCAGTTCAGACAAGGGGCGAGCGAAGCGCGCCAAGCCACACCGTCTGAACTGGGATGGCTGGCGCGCCCAGTAGGCATAACGTAGTGACGTCCTTCTGGGGATTACCAGGATTTTTGGGATCATTACACATCTACTACTGTTCTATCCCACACATCTCACTCATCCCATAAATCCCAGTTCAGACAAGGGGCGAGCGAAACGCGCCAAGCCATACCGTCTGAACTGGGATGGCTGGGATTACCAGGATTTTTGGGATCATTACACATCTACTACTGTTCTATCCCACACATCTCACTCATCCCATAAATCCCAGTTCAGACAAGGGGCGAGCGAAGCGCGCCAAGCCACACCGTCTGAACTGGGATGGCTGGGATTGCCAGGATTTTTGGGATCATTACACATCTACTACTGTTTAATCCCACACATCTCACTCATCCCATAAATCCCAGTTCAGACAAGGGGGGAGGACGAAGCGCGCCAAGCCATACCGTCTGAACTGGGATGGCTGGGATTACCAGGATTTTTGGGATCATTACACATCGACTACTGTTCTATCCCACACATCTCACTCATCTCACAAATCCCAGTTCAGACAAGGGGCGAGCGAAACGCGCCAAGCCATACCGTCTGAACTGGGATGGCTGGGATTACCAGGATTTTTGGGATCATTACACATCTACTACTGTTTTATCCCACACATCTCACTCATCCCATAAATCCCAGTTCAGACAAGGGGCGAGCGAAGCGCGCCAAGCCACACCGTCTGAACTGGGATGGCTGGGATTACCAGGATTTTTGGGATCATTACACATCTACTACTGTTCTATCCCACACATCTCACTCATCCCATAAATCCCAGTTCAGACAAGGGGGGAGGACGAAACGCGCCAAGCCACACCGTCTGAACTGGGATGGCTGGGATTTTTAGGATTTTTGGGATCATAACACATCAACTACTGTTTAATCCCACACATCTCACTCATCCCATAAATCCCAGATCAGACAAAGGGGGCTAGCACCGACTACCATCACCGAATCAAAGTAACCTCTCCCGTCAACACCTTCATCCCACAAGAAGCATTCACCCGGACGTGGTACAGATACACTCCCACCGGCTGGGGTTCTCCATTCCACCTGCCATCCCATCCCATCTGTCCGTTAGGCAGAGGCTGCACACTATTGTGAACCAAACTGCCCCACCGGTTGTAAATCCGGAAGTCCAGCACCTCAATACCTTCCGGCGAAAGCACCTGAAAGACGTCGTTGATGCCGTCGCCGTCGGGGGTGAAGGCATTGGGGAGGACGGCGCAGTCCGGACATTTCAGGTCATCCGATACCGCTACCTTGATGGCCATGCTGACCGTGCAGCCATTGGCATCGGTAATGGTGAGGTCGTATACCGTAGTGGCGAGTGGAGCAATATCAATGGCAGCCGTTGTCTCGCCTATACTCCACTGGTAGCTGCTGCCACCACTGGCGAATAGAGTAAGTGGTCTGCCCGAACAAACAAGGGTATCCTCCGATACCTCCACATCGAAAGCATCAAACACCGCTATGTGAAGGGTATCGGTATCGGTACAGCCGCTGGCATTGGTCACGGTGAGTACATAGCTGGTGTCGCCACCGATGTGGACGGTGGTGACCGCCGCCGTATCGCCATGACTCCATAGGTAAGAAGACCCACCCACGCCTTCCAACAATACTTCTTCATCCAGGCAGGCTTCCTCCACCCCATAAATTTCTGCCTCCGGCCGGTCGTGTGGCGACACCTCCGCCTCCCGCACATAGGTACATCCATTGCCGGCAGTGATGGTCACCCCATAGGTCGTTGGCACCAGCGGGGTGACGCGAATATCGGCAGTAGTGTCGCCGGTAGACCAAAGGTACTGCGCCGGCACGTACTCCGGCACCGGGAGGGTATCTACCAGCCGGGCGCTGAGGTCGCCCGGACAGCCGGAGGGACTGCCCAACTCCGGCATGTACAGGCATTGGCGGAGCTTGAGGGTGTAGTGGCCCGCACCAGGAGTAAAAGGAAGTGGCTCTGGACTCAGGTTAAAAACCCCGCTCCCCGGATCGGCATCATTTTCTCCCCTTAGCCTACCATAGGTATAAATATCGCCATAGCGATCCAGCTTGATGCCGCGGTCACTGGTAAAAAAGTTCTGCTGATAGGGAGCCATCTGACCGGCCCAGACAAACCGGCCATCCCGGTCCAGCTTGGCGATAAAGGTATTGCCAATACCTCCGACATCCTCCAGATAAAAAGTATCCGGCCCCGGATCGTAATCGCCCATATCGTATTTGACACCGGAGACATAAACATTGTTGTAGGCGTCGGCAGCTACTCCAAGCCCTATTTCCCTACTCCCAATTTCTGCACCGGCCCCCAACTGTCGGGCCCATATGAAGTTGCCTTCTGAGTCCAGTTTTAGAACAAATATCAATGTGTTATTGGTAGTTGTAAATGGCGGTAGTATTTCTACGTACAGCCAGGCCTCACCCGGGCCGGGGTCGAAATCGACTAGACCATTAAACCTCCCGGTCACCAATATATTGTCCTCCCCATCCAGGGACATGGATATTATTTGTAAGTTGCTGGCAATAACCGAAGTGTCGCCATATATGGCTTTTACCCATTGAAAATTGCCCGCCCCATCCAGCTTGCTGATCACTATCTCATCTACGGTGCTTCCCTCCACCAGCGTTATCCCCGGGCCGGGGTCAAAATCGGAGGATTGACCTAAGTATCCCCCAAAATTGCCACCCTGATAGATGTGATCCGTTTTATCAATGGCTACCGGATAAGCCAGCACTCCGGGATCAGAAGAGTTACCCAACACCCCTGCCCAAATAAAGCCGCCCTCTGCATTGTATTTGGCAATAAAAAATCTAGGGGGGAAATTGCCCGTAAGGACAAAACTCCCCGGACCCGGATCAAAATCATGGGTGCCCTGCACTTTTCCGCTCACCACCAGATTGCCAGAGCGGTCTATCGCCAAACTACGGGGGCTCATCGATGACTGGTCCGGCGATCCGAATACAAAGGCCCAATCCAGGTTCCCCTCTACCGTCAATTTGACGATGAATGGCCGCCAGTCGTATTCTGGTACCGTATTCAAAAGAAAGGTACCAGATCCCGGATCGGCATCCAGGGTACCTGCAAATTCGCCGCTCATGTATACGTGGCCCAGGCTGTCCGTTATCATGCCCTGTACCCGGCAACTGGTCGATTCAAAAACACGGGCATAGATCAGACTGCCTTCAGAGTCAAGCTTGGTCAGGTAAAAACCGTCTTCCGATACCGATAGATCGTATACTCCTGGACCGGGATCAAAATCTACATTATTATTTCCACTAGAAAAATTGCCACAGGTGTATACATTGCCAGAACTGTCCAGCGATATTCTAGCGGGTTCTCCCCCAAATATCCCAGTCAATAATGTCGCCCAGTCGAATTCCGGTATTTGGGAGAAGGCGTTTAGAGCTGTGAGTAGGAGTAATGTTAGGAGTTGTATTCTTTTTTTCATGTAGGATGGTTTTAGCCACTAAGGCACGGAGACTCGAAGAAACACAAAGTATTGTAACAAAAGTAATTGATAATTTATATTGCTTGGGCGCACCCTTTTTTTCCCTGAAGGGAAGGCTTGCCCACTGTGCAATTATTAATAACAACTTTGTTTACAGAACACTAATTTAATGGCATCGTAGTAAAAGCCTTTACTGCCGTCTGGCAGTAAAGGCTTTTGAATACTCTCTTTTCTATTCGTTTTGCGTTTTTACAAAACTGCCGTGGTATTGCTCTCCTGATACTTCGATGGTGTAGTGGTACAGTCCATTGGGCCATCGGGTGGTGTCTTTGAACCGGAGTTGTTGGAGGCCCGGCTCCAGCAGGCATTCCTTTTTCTCCATTAGCCTGCCTGTCGTATCGTGAATCTGTACTTTCACCGCAGCGGCTTCGACCAATTGCATTTGGATGGTCCATTCGGTGGTTACCGGGTTGGGAAAGCATTCGGGTGCTTTGAATAGCTTTTTACTAGGATTGGTTTCATCGGAAGACCGGCCTCCGGTAAGCTCCTGTTGGAGCACGACGCTGTATTCGGCATTGTTGGTGAAAGCCCTGCCGGCCAACTGACTATTGTCGATGCTGAGGGCATTGGCGGTATTGCTGATGCTGGTCAGGGCTTTGAAGCGGAGGTAAAATACAGAGCGGCCATTGGACAGGGTGGTGTCGGGGCTGGTTCCGGTGCCCAAACCGTCATCATGGTACCACAGCATGCGCAGACTCCCGGTGGCGGCATCGTCCAGATCCCAGTTGGCGCTATTGCTGCCGTCTTTTAGATCGCCGGGCAGTACAGAGACGAACTCCAACTCATCCGGATCAAAAGAGAGCCCCATCTGGAAGGCCTGCATCTTTGTGAATTGATAGGTCTTCAGAGGCAGATCGAATACCTGATTTGGAGATAGGGATAATGCCGGTACATCGAATATCAGGTCGTTGACGCAGCAGGGCGGCTCCTCGTACAGGCAGGTGCCGTTGACGTCGCCCATTTTCACGATGGCGAAGTCCAGCTGGTTGTCCACCGGATCAAGATAGATGCCTTCCACTTTGTTGTCAAATATGGGTACCCCCGGATAATTGTCCAGGTAGTACTCGTCGTCTGCTACAAAGTCCCAAACGGGCGAAAAGGGCAGGTTTTTTACGATGTGATTGTGGAGCAGGGTTTTATCGTACTGTGTAATAACTCCATTCCCACTAACATCTGCCGCTATCCGGTGATGGGCTTCCTGCAATATCGCCGTCCCTTTGAGATGGGCATTCAGGTCGTAAATATCCTGGGCATCCAACCCGCAGTTGGGTTCGGTTGTTTTGTCCGGTTGTATCCGGTAGGTTTCCGTTTCGGTGCAGAGGGTGTATTCAAAATGGTTGTCTTCGACGGGTATGGTTCGGGTACCCTTCAGGCAAGGGTCGGTATTCAAAGGGGTTACGGTCACATCGATATCCGCTATTTCGGCCGTGGGTTGGGAGAGATAAACGATGTCGCCTGCAAACGTGGGTGGGGCATACTCAATGCACAAATGAGCCACCCGGCTGGATTCCGACTCAAAAGCCCTGACAGTGCGTTTTGTTTCCGGTATCGATATTCACTTTAAAAATTAAATTGATGCCTTCATCGGGAGAGATACCATCGTTTCCCAAGTTGTTTGGGTCAGTGTCATCAATTATTGCTTGTATGATACCTGATATATCTTCGCTTTCATACGGTTGGTTCTCCAGCCATACATTGCTAAATTCCCAATTTACTGGCTCGTCATTAAGATTTACATCTCCAAACCCTGTGTTAAATCTATCCGACAAGCTACCATTCGTAGTAGTGAAGTCCTCTTCCAGGACGCTTCCCCTTATGTTGATATTTACGGTTCCCGACTGGTCGCCGGATCCGCGCCGGGTAAATTCCACAGTGGCGCTTTCTATGGTGGAACCCGCTGGAATGTCGTAGCCGTAAAAAATGAGCCCTACATGTTCTTCCCCCAGTCTTAGTGCCTGATTATTGGGATCGCCCAGAGTTACATTGCCATTTGACGGGTCTTCAGCAGCATCTCTATTGCCTTTATTGATTGCTGCGCAAGGGGTGTTAAAGTCATTTACTTCTTGTCGGAGGATGCAGGGGCCTTGGGCAAATATTTGGCAGGAGGCCTGGTTGGCGTTAAATCCGTTAATGATATCGTCGCTGGTATACAGTTTTATTGGGTGAAAATAATGAAACCCATCCCTTACCGTGTTCATCGGATCGGGGTCTACTGTGTGAGTGGGTTCATCTATTGCGACATGGGTAGTTCCATCTTGAATAAGTTCGAGTGTGACATGTCCATTACCCGGCCCTCCTTCCACAACGGTCAATACAAATCCCATCCATTCGCCAAGTTGTATGTCGAAAGTGTTATTGTCATCGTCAATACCGATAGTTATTGCTGATTCAATGGGTTCAAAGCTCTCTACCCAAGCAGGCTGGCCAGCGGCATTTAATCCTCGCACATCACCTTCTATCGCAAAATGAAAAAAATTATCGCCTGCCGTTTTGTAGAGGTCGAGGCCAAGTCGAAAGGCATGTGGCCCCCACGGATCTTCATTGTTTTCAGCATTAAAAAAATCAGCAAGGGTCATCCAGGTATTCTCGAAATTTGTATTCTCCAGCATCCATTCGAAATCGAGAGGTATTAATAAGTTCTGGACAATTCTAATATGTTGAAGTCCATTTTGTTCCATCGACCCTCCAGGCCTGTAAGCTTCTTCGTGTTGTATCTGAGCCTGAATTCTACCTCTATCAATATTTGTATCTTCAATCCAAAATCTTAACACTTCATCGTAATCTCCTAAAGGATCCTGGATAATACTTACGGCTGGGTTCTGGTTTTGGTTATTTACTCCTTCAATTTGAAAGGTCCATTCTCCCAGATGAGCTATGTAGTATCTGACCGAAAACGCCCCATTTTTTCACTTTTTGCCAATATCCGCTCTGCACTCAGCCGGACGATTCCGAAAATTATACGTCCAAATTTGTTCTTTGATGGAAATAGGGGCTGATTAAGCCCATAACAACACATTTACGGGACTACAGGGCAGACCACTCCACTGCTTTGTCACAATATTAACCCATATCAGGCTGCTGCCTTGCCGTTCAACGGCACAATGGTGGGTAGCAAGTTCTCCGACTTCACTACTTTGCCCAGCCTCTTTATGTTGTAGCCCAACACGCTCATGGCCACATATCGTTTGAAACCTTTAAGGCCCTTATCAGGTACCCTGTCTGCTCCACAATGTTCCAATTCATTTATGTTCGCCTCTATGGTACTGTGTTTTCTTTTTTTATACTGAAATTCGGGTTGTGTTTCCTCCTTCTGTTCTAGTGCTGATTTTTTCCCTGCCTTTGGCATTATCACTTGATCAAATATTTTTGACAAGGCCTTCTTCGCTGGCCCGGAAAAAAATCCGCGATCAAAACTTATACTTGACAGCTTGTATCCTTTCGCATATCGCTTTGCCAACCTCTCACCCAATTCTATGGGAACCTCTTTATCCGTTTTGTTTACCATCACCTCATGATCTGCCGCAAAACCATATTGATCCGTTGTCAGTAACACTCGATGTCCCAACTCTACAGGGCGTCCCGCCTTGCCCTTGCTTATCCCTGCCTATGCCGGCAGGCAGGCACTCTGTATGTGGCTCGAATATCGAAAATATTTTCTCCGAATGAGGAATTTGCTCACCCTTCAGTATTCGGCGCTCTACCTGATCTATAAACTTCAACAAGTAGTCATGGTACATTTTTAAGCTCATTTTCAACAATTCCACCTTTATTCCACCTCCATGCTCTTCTAAGTCACCAAGCGTCCTAACAATGCGCACACTTATCTCTCTTGCTATCCGCAAATACGCTCGGGTCGAATCTGACAATCGTACTTTATAGTCACGACCCTTTTTTTGGTGTATGATCGAGGCCTTTCTATACGACTTCTTAGCTTTTTTATGCCACACCTTTATTTTTTCCCCAACCCATCAATGGAACCAACTTACTCAACAATAATATTACATCCAGGCATTTATAAAGACTATCCCACAACAGTCTTAAATCTGTCGGAAAATGAATCGTTGTCTCTACAACATAACTATCCGTCTTCAATTCCAAAGATATTTCCTCTCCCTGGTCGCCTTCTTCTTCGCTTTTTTTTTAACAACTTATGTCCATGTTTTACTACCAGCTCATTAATCTTTTTCAACGCTTCTTCATTCAATAACCTAACATTGTCTTTAACCGTTTGAAGTGCGAATACTTTTTTTTTCTAACCAATCGGATGTTTCCTTGTGTACGCCCATTATGCCACGAACCGCCTGATGATGATTCGCCAAATCCAATAGTTCATCGTAATCACAATTCAACGTGTGACGCACGCTTCCTAACACTAATATCTCCCACAGCGGCATTCCTTCCCGGCCCGTCGCTTTTTTGCCTTTTAATATCTCATCTTCTAACACTTTAAATACACCTTCATTCAATTCCGGTGTTACGAATATGTACTGCAACCCGGCCAACAACTGAGGAAGTTCATGTCGGCTCCTGGAATTGAGCACCACATCTGCTATGCTCAGTGAATTCACTTCTAATTGCTGTTCAAATCGTTTTCTCATCTTTATTAGTTGAAATCTCTCGAAAAAATAATTTACTAAAATTCATATGTATCTGACTGCCAAATTATTACGCATAAATTTAGAAAATATAATTCAATTTTCATAGCATTTTTAGCACTTTATTTGACTGACTATCAATTAGTTGCGAGATTCCGGCCAGATACTATGTAGTTAGGTATGTCAAAGTCAAAATCGCTGGGCCCGTCAGCACCATCATTGCCGGTAATGTTATTACCATTGATGGTAACACCTGGGAATGGAGGGTTTGCAGGACCAAAATCCGTCCGAAAAATTAACGTCTCTTGAGCGATTACTTGATTAAATAAAAAAAGACGCAATCAAGATGCAAAAAGTAAGAATTGGTCTTTTACGGCTGAAGTCTGTCCGTCTGTCCGTCTGTCCGTCTGTCCGTCTGTCCGTCTGTCCGTCTGTCCGTCTGTCCGTCTGTAAGTACAATTGCTCCTGTCTTGACAGGTTGCAATTGAGCATGCTAAAGAATCGGTTACTGGTCATAATGTAAAAGATTTTGGCGGCAGCCGAACCGGTTTACCTGCCAAATATACGAAAAAAGGGCATAATAGGACAGGGCCAACCGGGCGTGCTACCTGGTTAGAAAAAAAGTATAAACACGATGTCCCTGGGATATGGTCTTCGATATAGGTTGCTACAAGTTATAGCCATCCCATAACTTTAGAGCAAACAAGGCAATACGCGGCACTCCCGCCAACCCGATAGGGATCGAAATCAGCAGAGCCACTCCATTGCAGCGCGGTGTTTTCCCAAAAAAGAAACGGATCAGTTATTCCGATAGAAATCGGGAACAGGCAGGTTGGTTTTCAAAACGACGGGGCCTGACAAATCCACCGGCATTTGGGATGCGTTTCGTTTTAGCTGTTTCTTCAAGGTGAGGTGTTTGTGGTTTTTTACTTCACCCTTTTTGTTTGTTCGCCATAAAGGTAAGGAATAAAAATAATATATGTAAATATTTTGCATGCAAAATCAAAAAAACCTCGAAATCAATTAGGTGATATGTCTACCCACTAACCACCGCCAGCCCCAACCCCAGCCCTATCAGCAACATCTTCCGCCAGGGCAGGCGGTGGTGGGCCGCCCCGTCCGTCTCAAACAAAATGGTGGTGGCAATATGCAAAAACGAACCGATGACGAAGGCCACTATTTTTTGTTGCATGACCGGGTCGAGCCAGCCCTCCTGCCCTCCCCAGGCCGCCAGCCCGGCTCCCAGAGGCGACATGGCCGCAAACACCACCAAGCAAGTGACGACGATCATCCTTCTATATCCGCTGGCCAGCAGCAAGGCCGCCATAGCAAAGGCCGCGGGCGCTTTGTGAAGGATGATCCCATCAGCAAATGATCGTCGCTGTGGACGTGGCCGTGATCCAGCGCCTGAAATGCTTCGTAGTTGCCCAGCGGCAGCCCTTCGAAAAAGGCGTGCAGACATAGACCCAGCATCATCTGCAACATATAGGCTTTTCCCGGAAGGTGATGATGGTGCATGTGCCCGTGCTCTACCCCACTGCTGAGCTGTTCTAACAACAGTTGCACGAAAAAACCGACCAGTATCCACAATCCCGGACTGTGCGCCGACCCCGCAAAGGCCACCGGCATCAAATGCAACATGGCGATGCCCAACAGATAGGCACCACTAAACGATAATACTAAACCCAGGTGGCGACTGCTCACCTTCCGGAAGTACAAGGCGATGCTTCCTCCTACCAATACCGCTGCGAATAAAAGGGTGTATTCTGTAATTGACATGTTTGAATAATTCAGTTAAATGGGACCATGAACCCGCCTAAACCAATACCCCATAGCACTCCCAATAGCCGTCCCCAACAACGCTCCTCCGATCACGTCGAGCGGAAAATGTACCCCCACATACACTTGCCCCAATGCAATTGAAGCTGCCCACAACAAAAGGGGGAAAACGATCCATCTAAACCGCCGCCTCAATGTAACGATCAACAACAGGGCCAGAGCAAAATGATTGGTGGCATGCGAGGATGGAAAACTATACCCCGATCCGCAAGGCACTAAAAGGTGCAGGTCCTGGGCAAGTTGTTCCGTCCGGCAGGGACGCAACCGCTGCACCTGCTTTTTGAGCAATTGGCTGCTGACGGTATCGGCAATAACAATGGTCAACAATGCCGTTACAACCAGGAAGCCGCCTTTCCGGCCAAAGTTAATCAGTAAAAAGCAAAGTAGAAACAAATAGAGGGGCGCCCAGAGATATTTGCTACGCCAGTAGGGCATTACGGGCGTCCCAAAAGGGGTGCTGCCATCCGTTGTTGATCGCCTCGAATGTGGCAACATCCCATTGCAGAAGGGTTTCCATCATAGTAGGTCGGTGTACTTATAACGTCCCCCCGCAATTCCTGCTCCCGCTCCAACGCTTCAAATAAGGCCTTAAAATTGCCTTTACCAAACGACCGGGCCCCCTTGCGCTGGATGATCTCGAAAAACATCGTAGGCCGCGGCTGCACGGTGCGGGTGAATATTTGCAAAAGATAACCTTCATCGTCGCGGTCAACGAGGATGCCCAGTTCGCGGAGCGGTGCCAGGTCTTCGTCGATCTCACCCACCCGGTCGAGCAACACATCGTAATAGGTGTCGGGAACGCGAAGGAACTCGACGCCCCGGTCGCGCAAAGCGGTGACGGTAGTGATGATGTCGTCGGTAGCTACGGCGATGTGCTGCACCCCTTCTTCTTCGTAAAAATCGAGGTATTCGTCGACCTGCGATTTTTTCAGGCCGGGAGCCGGTTCGTTGATCGGAAATTTGATGCGGCCATTGCCGTTGCTCATCACCTTGCTCATCAGAGCGGTGTATTCGGTGGAGATGTCTTTGTCGTCGAACGACATGATCTGGGTGAATCCCAACACTTTTTCATAAAATTCGACCCAATGGTCCATCCTTCCAAGCCGGACATTGCCCACCATGTGATCGACGAATTTCAGGCCCACCGGTGTTGTTCGGAAGTGGGGCTCCCAGGGTTGGAAACCGGGCAGAAAAATGCCACTGTAATCTTTGCGCTCTACAAATATATGCACCGTTTCGCCATAGGTGTAAATGCCGGAGCGCACCACCTGGCCCGCCCCGTCTTTTTCGGTGGTGGGTTCCATATACGACCGCGCACCGCGTTCCATGGCGGCATTGTAAGCGTAGGTGGCATCGTCGACCCAAAGAGCGGTGACTTTTACGCCGTCGCCGTGCTGGTCGATGTGCTGGCCGACGAGGGTGCCGCTTTGGAGGGGTGAAGTGAGCACGAGCCTGATCTTATCCTGGACGACGACGTACGACTCCCGGTCGCGGCTCCCCGTCTCCAGTCCGGCATGGGCAAGCGGCTGAAACCCAAAGGCCGACTGATAGTAGTGGGCGGCCTGCTTGGCATTGCTGGTGTAGATTTCGATGTAGTCGGTGCCGTTGATGGGCATAAAGTCGGCGGCTTCCTCGTATATTTTGGGAGCCGAAACGGTTGGGGTGGTATTTTTTACATTTCCTGTCATGGTATTGAAAATTATGGATGGTTGTTATGATTTCTTGTAAGTCTGCGACAATAACCACAAAGACACAAAGACACAAAGACACAGAGGCACAGAGGCACAGAGGCACAGAGGCACAGAGGCACAGAGGCACAGAGGCACAGAGGCACAGAGGCACAGAGGCACAGAGGCACAAAGTTACACGGAGAAAATCTCTGTGCCCGCCTGCCCACCTACGGTCGGAAATCCGGTCGGCAGGCCTGTCTACCGCCAGGTAGATATGTTATGCACTCATTTCTTGTATAAAACAGCTATTGTTGTCATAATAATAGTTGTCATGACAAATATATTGATTTTTGGTGGTAAAATGAAATTATTCCTCCCAAACCCTTTTGACGGATAGTAAATTGACCGCATTTTTACTCAGCCCTTTGACCTGCCTTTTGGCAAAAAGCGCCGTTTCGTCGTAAAACAGAAATATAACCGGTGCTTCTTCGATGATGATGCGGTCCATTTCCTGGTAGAGGGTCAGTCGGAGGCTGTCGTTGTTTTCGCGCAAAGCGGCTTCATACAGTTGATCGTATCGCTCGTTTTTGAAGCGGGTGTAATTGGGCGGGGCCGGCGACTTGCTGTAGAACATAATGGTAAAGGTTTCGGGGTCGGGATAGTCGCCGATCCAGGAGGCACGGAAAAAATCGGATTGTCCCTTGCTCATCATTTCCCGCAAGGTGGCGGATTCCATGATGTCGACCTGCACTTTTACGCCGATGTCTTCCCACTGGCTGGCCATGAAGGTGCAAAGGTCTTCGTAGTCTTTATTGGTTTGTAATTTTATTGTTAGCAAACCCTGGCCGTTGGGGTATCCCGCTTCGGCGAGCAATTGACTGGCCTTGTCGGGATCGTAGTAATAGCCAGGCACTTTGTCGGGATTGTGGGAAGGCAGCCCACGCGGTGTAAAACCACTGTTGGCGGGTTGACCGACGTTGTTGCGCATGGCGCGGAGCATCTGCTTTCGGTCGATGCCGTAGTTGAGGGCCTGGCGCAGTTTTTTGTGGCGCAGGGGGTTGTTGGGGTCATCCGATTGCATGTTGATGCCGAGGTACTCCATATTCAGAAAGGGCGATTTGAGGAATTGGAGCTGGTCGCGCAAATGGTATTGCAGTTTTCCTTCTTTGGTCAACAATTCATTTACAAAGGAGGCTTCCAGGCCCGACATAAAGTCGATGCGGCCGTTCATCAGTTCGAGGTAGGCTGTTTTCCGGTCGTTGATAAAGCTGATGCGGATGCCTTCGCATTTTGGCAACAGCTCACTCCCCTCTTTCTCCCAGTACGATGGGTTGCGGCGCAGAAACAGGGCCTGATTTTCGATCCATCGTTTGAATTGGAAGGGGCCGGTGCCAACGGGGTGTTCTCTGAAGGAGCGCCCATATTTTTCGACGGCTTCTTTGGGCACCACCGAGCAGTATTGCATGGTGAGGATGCCGGTCATCGGCCGGAAAGGGGCCAGCAGTTGGAGTACAAAGGTGTCGGGAGCCGGCGCTGAAAAGGGCTGGATGGTGTCGAGCCGTCCGCGGAATATCCAGGCGCCGGGAGAGCCTACTTTTTCATCGAGGATGCGTTGGAAGCTGTATACAAAATCGGCAGCCACCACCTTTCTGCCCTCGCCGTTGGGAAAAGCGGGATCGTCGTGAAAAAAAACGTCGTCGCGCAAGGGAAAGGTGTATGTCAATCCATCATCCGAAATCCTGCAATCGGTTGCAATACAGGGTTTTATGTTGAGTTGCTCGTCTAGTTGAAGGAGCCCGTTGTAGAGGTGGTCGATGGCCCAGATGTTGTTTTGGCTCCGGGCGAAGGCAGGGTCGAGAGAGGTGATCGAATTGGGTTGGTTGTAGTGAAATACTTTGGGCGAACCTTGCCGGGGCTCCCCTCCGCATGACCAGAAAAAGGACAACAGACAACACCAGACCCAATTGAAATTTTTGACATTCATCTTACCTGATTTTTCGCTAATAAAGCTACTTTTGAGCAAAATTTATAACGATGACGTCCTACAGATTCTTTTTTTCCATTTGTTGCCTTTTTACGGCGATGCTTCTATTTAGTTGTAACAATAGTACTACAAACAATAATTCCTCCGATACGCCCGGCCACCCGGAGGAGGACAGCCATACTCACGATGAGGGCCACAACCACGCCCATGAAGGGGGCCATGACCATCACAGTCACGGCGCTGCAGATAATGCTCTGCCGGAGGGCTCATTGGTCTACCCACAGGAAAAACATTTTGCCAATATGATCCAACTGACCAATGGAGGCGACAACGCCGAAGCCTACTTCAGTTTCGATGGCAAGCACCTCGTCTTTCAGGCCACCAATAAAGAATGGGGAACGGAATGCGATCAGATTTTCTTTATGCCGACTGACCGGGCACTGTCGGAAAAGCCACCGATGGTCAGCACGGGGTTAGGGCGCACCACCTGCTCCTATTTTATGCCGGGCGACCGACAGATCATATACGCCTCCACCCATTTGGGCGATAAGGCATGCCCGGAAGCTCCCCACAGAGTCAATGACAAATACGTCTGGGGGATTTTTCCGGATTTCGATATTTTTGTGGCCGACCTGGAAGGCAACATCGTCAAACAACTCACCGATAGCCCCGGCTACGACGCCGAACCCACCGTGGCCCCCGACGGTTCCAAAATCGTATTTACCTCTACACGGAGTGGGGATCTGGAATTGTACACGATGGATCTGGATGGCAGCAACGTCCAGCAGGTTACCAAAGAATTGGGGTACGACGGCGGTGCCTTTTTTACCCCCGATAGCAAGCAATTGATTTTTCGCGCAAGCCGACCAACTACGCCGGAAGCACAAAAAACCTATAAAGACCTGCTTGCGCAAAATGTGGTGCAACCCACCGATATGGAACTGTTTATGTGCAATGTCGATGGCTCCAACCTCCGGCAGATCACCAAACTGGGCGGCGCCAACTGGGCTCCGTACATGCATCCTTCCGGGAAAAAGGTGTTATTTTCGAGCAACCACCAATCCAAGTCCGGTCGTCAGTTCAATATTTTTTCCATCAACACCGACGGCACTGGTCTCCAACAAATCACTTACGACACCACCTTTGACGCATTCATCATGTTTTCGCACGATGGGAAGAAAGTGGCTTTTTCCTCTAATCGCAATAATGGTGGTACGCGGGATACGAATGTGTTTATTGCGGATTGGGTGGAATAAATTGGTGAATACAACCCTTTCTGGTGCGACTCCTGCCCTTCTTGCCTGCCAACAGGCACTTGCGGGACAGGTAGTCCGAAATCGAAGAGTTGGCGAAATCAATAAATCTCTCCTTTCATCTTATAAAACCATTCAACTTCTGGCATGGTTTTTAACTATTCACTTGATAAACACTCTTTTCCCTTAACAATCCCCCCTATAAGTTGTCT
Organism: Saprospiraceae bacterium; assembly: GCA_965222105.1. Classification (GTDB taxonomy): domain Bacteria; phylum Bacteroidota; class Bacteroidia; order Chitinophagales; family Saprospiraceae; genus CALGLS01. Next base: position 138,764 of record CBDCTQ010000075.1, read on the forward strand.
AAAACCCGCCTGTCAGGCAGGCAGGTAGGTTTTATCCTGTGCTGTGAAAAGCCTGGTCGTATCTATTGGGTATTCCATCCCTGTAACTCACGGGCAGATTTTTTGCGTTATCCCCCCCAACGCCTTCGGAATGTTCGCTTTCGCCCTTCTGAGGGCCGGACCTATCTGGTTAGCCTGTCCGGCGGCCAGACGGGTTAGACCGGCAGGCCCGTGTCTTCCTGTCTGCCGACAGGATTTCCAACCGTAGGTGGGTATAGTGGCAGGACATGTTTGTCACGCACTCAAAAAGCATTTATAATTACAAGAACATATTATTTCCTATCAAATTAAGACCTTCTATTATGTATAAAAATTTAAATCAGGCATTATCCGCCCTCTTCGCTTTTCCTTTTTACAACTGTTCAGTTCAATATTTTGGAAAGAGTTATTCCCATAAGGTGGTACTACTTTGTATGACCTTATTTCTAACACTGTTTTCGATAAGTATATCTTCTGCCCAAACGTCTGGATATGCAGATTCAGGCTCAGGCCTTTACAAATCCTACATAAACTGGCTGACCTGGTCAGGAACGGATCTTGATGACGGCATTGATAATGGAGATGAGGTTGTTTTTCCACTGCTATGCCGAAATGGAACATTGACAGTTACTTTTTCTAATGTTGTTGGCACTCCACAAACGGCCTATATCCCGAATGACATGCAGACCTGGTCGGGTGCCTCTGTCCATAACCTTTATAATATTAGCGGCAACTCAGGGGAAGCCCTTTATGGTGATATTGGCTATAATAACAGTTGGAGTTTTCGGGTTACCTTCAATATGGTAATTGATGGCCAGACCGTCAACCCGGATATCATTTTCGTAGATGCTGAAACTTCCGATAATTATGGAGAAAGTCGTCAGGTTATAACAAATGGCTCAGGCTGGCGGGTAATAGAAAATGCTGTTGGTTCAAATTATAATGTGACTGGATTTGGCAATACCACTCTTACCATGACCAGAACGGAGAGTCCTAGTCATTCTCCCATCTGTCTCACTGAAAATGCAACACAACTTGATATTACGGAGAGCAACACAAATCCGGGTTTAGGAGGTCCACAGGCTATCGCTTTTGGTGTGTTGTTGCCTTGCGATCATGGTGATGCTCCTGGCTACGGTGACCCAACTCATAGCTTTGAAGTAGAAGCTGCCAACCCTCCGGGAACACCGGCGAGCCCTTCAGGACTAGATAATGCTTCCGGGCAAGTTTATATTGGCTCACTCACTCCTGATGCAGAAACAGCTCTTTCTGCAAATGATAATGCGCAGGGACTCAGACCGGCTGATGAAGATGGTATTGTGTTTAATAATTCATTGGAAACGACTACTATTTCCTACACAATTCCCGTCAGTGACATTACTGTAAATACTGGTTCAAGTGCGGCAACACTTCATGCATGGATAGACTTTGATGCAAATGGCGTATTTGAAGATGATGAGTATCATTCGACAACTGTGCCTGCAAACACTACAAATGGCAATCCAAACAATGACCTAGTATGGAATAGTGCCAACGGTAATGCTCCTGGTGGCATGAGCGAAGGTATCACTTATGGGCGGTTTCGCTTAACAACAGATAATTTGACTGATACGGATGGCAGCAATACTGATTCACGAGCTACAGTTCAAACCGTCACTCAGGCCATTGATGGAGAAGTAGAAGATTATCCAATTTCTGTAACAGCACCCGTTTGTTCCTGGGGTTTTGTAGAAGGTCCTGGAGGTACAAAATCCGGAAATGCCGATTCGCAAACCAATTTCAATGTTACAGGTGCTGCGAATGCACTTGGAGCTCCAAATGGTTCTTTAGCTTATATTAATAGCACTGATGTTTTAGTTTTGGATTTGACAGATACAGTACCCGAAGGCGAGGATATAATCTTACGTATGGCTGCTTATGCTAATGGCCCTATTAACGTACAGGCTTCAGATGATAACTCAACTTGGTCAGCAACCACTTCTATTAATGTATCTGGAACTACTTTAGCAAATTATACGTACACCGTTCCCACAGGTTTTGATGCCCGATATTTGCGCTTCACCGTTTCAGGTGGGGCTGATTTGGATTTTGACGCAGTGAGTTACAGTTTTACTACTGTTACTTGTTTTGTAGATTCAGATAATGATGGTGTAGCCAATACGGACGATATTGACGACGATAACGATGGCATTCCCGATGTTAAAGAAATATGTGGAGCAAGTGCTACAGACTTTAGTTGCCTGACAGGTTGTACCAATTGCGATCCTGCCGCAGATGACGATAGTGATGGAACCCCAAATTATCAGGATTCAGACTATTGTACTTTAAATGCAAATGGTGTTTGCGATAACCTGGATGCCGATGGCGACGGAATAATTAACTCACTTGATTTGGATGCGGATAATGATGGCATCCCTGATATTATTGAAGCCGGAGGTATAGATACCAATGGAGATGGTTACGTGGACTATCCTACTGCCGGAGATCCGAAGAGTATGATAGATTTGGATGGTGACGGCTTGGCTGACCCTTACGATGATACTGACACAGCAGGTGGCACACCGGGTTGGAGTGCCGGTACACCTATTCCTAATTTAAATACCGATGGTGATGGCTTGGATGATTTTTTGGATTTGGACGCCGATAATGATGGTATTCCAGATTTAGTAGAAGCTGGTGGGATAGATAGCAATGGAGATGGGTTAGTTGACGGATTAAACCCTGATGGCACTTTAGCAGCTGATAATGACAATGATGGATTTACTGATAATTTCGACCCTGATAATGATGGCACTCCGGGAGTAGATGCCGGATCAGATACTCAACCGCTTGTGGAAACAGATGGCTCAGGTAATCTGTTAAATGGAGAAACCGGAACCAGTTTGGATACGGATGGAGATGGCCTTCCTGATCACCTGGATCTGGATGCGGATAATGACGGTATCCCCGACCTGGTAGAAGCAGGCGGTGTAGATAGTAATGGCGATGGTTTGGTGGACACGCCAACAGATGCAGACGGCGACGGCTTTGCGGATGTTTACGATACCGATGACGACGGAACTGCCGGTGTTGAAGACGCCGCAGACGCATTGCTGCAAACAGACGGTACGGATACCGATGGCGATGGAAAAGCCGATGACGCGGCCATTGTTTATGAAAATGGAGAAAATGTAAATGCCGATTCGGATGGAGATGGCCTTCCTGATCACCTGGATCTGGATGCGGATAATGACGGTATCCCCGACCTGGTAGAAGCAGGCGGTGTAGATAGCAATGGCGATGGTTTGGTGGACACGCCAACAGATGCAGACGGCGACGGCTTTGCGGATGTTTACGATACCGATGACGACGGAACCGCCGGTGTTGAAGACGCCGCAGATGCACTGCTACAAACAGACGGTACGGATACCGATGGCGACGGTAAAGCCGACGATGCCGCTATTGTTTATGAAAATGGAGAAAATGTAAATGCCGATTCGGATGGAGATGGCCTTCCTGACCACCTGGATCTGGATGCGGATAATGACGGTATCCCCGACCTGGTAGAAGCAGGTGGTGTAGATAGCAATGGCGATGGTTTGGTGGACACACCAACAGATGCGGACGGCGACGGCTTTGCGGATGTTTACGATACCGATGACGATGGAACTGCCGGTGTAGAAGACGCCGCAGATGCACTGCTGCAAACAGACGGTACGGATACCGATGGCGATGGAAAAGCTGATGACGCGGCCATTGTTTATGAAAATGGAGAAAATGTAAATGCCGATTCGGATGGAGATGGCCTTCCAGACCACCTGGATCTGGATGCGGATAATGACGGTATTCCCGACCTGGTAGAAGCAGGCGGTGTAGATAGCAATGGCGATGGTTTGGTGGACACGCCAACAGATGCGGACGGCGACGGCTTTGCGGATGTTTACGATACCGATGACGACGGAACCGCCGGTGTTGAAGATGCCGCAGATGCATTGCTGCAAACAGACGGTACGGATACCGATGGCGATGGAAAAGCCGATGACGCGGCCATTGTTTATGAAAATGGAGAAAACGTAAATGCTGATTCGGATGGAGACGGGTTACCGGATCACCTGGATTTAGATGCGGATAATGACGGTATCCCCGACCTGGTAGAAGCAGGTGGCATTGACACAGATGGTAACGGAAGAGTGGATACGACCACTGACGCGGACGGTGATGGCTTTGCAGATATTTATGATACAGACGACGATGGCACTCCGGGAGTAGAAGATGCGACAGATGCCTTGGTGCAAACAGGAGGTACGGATACCGATGGCGACGGTAAAGCTGATGATGCAGCTATTACTTATGTTGATGGAAATAGCAACTCAAAAGATACAGACAGTGACGGTCTTTCTGATTATCTGGACTTAGATGCGGATAATGATGGTATTCCCGATTTGATAGAGGCAGGAGGTACGGACCCCGAAGGAGATGGAATGGTAGATACAGGTGCTGCACCCTGGGATGCCGATGGCGACGGTCTGGCAGACCACTATGATACCAATGCCAGTGATGGCCCTGCTGGTTCAGGCACCAATGGAACAGCCTTAGTACAAACAACTGCCGATACAAATGCAGACGGAAAAGTCAACGCGGCAACTGAAGAAATGACCGGAGGCAGCGGCAATAATGTCAATAATGATGGCGATGCTGTAGCCAATCATTTGGATCTGGATGCGGATAATGACGGCATTGTTGATGTTATTGAAGCGGGAGGCACAGACGCTAACGGTGACGGTATACTGGATGGCGGAACTTATGGTACCAACGGATACAACAATACAGTGGATCCTGCCGACGGCGCCAGTCCTTTAATTATAGCTGGGGTGGATACAGGAGGAGATACCGATATCCGGCCCGAGTATAGTGTTGGAGGGGCAAGCGGCGCCGTGGCTGATACGGATGGTGATGATGTACCCGACTTTTTGGATGTAGATGCCGACAACGACGGTATTTACGACAATTACGAAGCCCAAACCACTGCTGGATATATAGCCCCAGGCGTTACCGACACAGACGGCGACGGTATATTAAATGCCTATGATGACATCGTCGGTTTTGGCGGAACGGGAATAGACGAAAACACCGGTACAGCGCAAGGAGATGCTTACGATCACGATAGCGATGGTACGCCCGATTATCTGGATCCTGATTCGGATGATGATGGCATATCTGACCGTCAGGAAGCCTGGGACAACGTCTATGACGGCGATTCCAAAGAAGATAACCTGGGAGGGATATCGTGTACTACAGGAGTGGATGCAGACGGTGATGGTTTGTTGGAATGTTATGATAACGACGATGGGAGTATCTCCGATATCAGTTGGGCCGGTGCACCCGCCGATGATGATGGCACTACAGACAGCGGACAAACAGCCAGTACCGGTACCGTATTTGGTGTGGGGTCTTCACTGGATGCTCTTTTACCGGATAATGGCAGCAATGGTGGAACCAATCCCGCTGAACCCGACTTCCGGGATGTACTAATAGCAGATTGCAACGTTCCTCAAGTATATTATGCCATTTCAGAACAAGAAGCAGGCACTTCGACTGATTATGAATTTGATCCGTCTACGCTATACCATGTGGATGGTTCTGGATCGGGAATCGTGAGGGCAAGTGCTTATTGTGAGCCAGGTGCAGATGGCTATCACTACTACTACAATCCATTGGAGCCAGACAATTACCTGTTTGCGATAAAGAATAGTTCAGGCAGTCCGAATACCATACCTTTCGATGAATTAATAGACTACATAGAAATAAAAGTAGAAGCCAACCCGACCAATCGCCACGCTATTGGGCAGGCCGTAGAAGCTACTCTGGTAATGGAGCGGGACTGGAATGTCGTATTCAAAGGCAGCCCAACAAGCGGGAGTACCTTTGATGTGAAGTTTTACTTCCGGACGGAAGAAATGGCTACCCTGGATGCAGCTGCAGATGCGGTGATGGCTACAGCCAACGGAGCCAGCCGATCCTCCCTGCAATGGTTCAAAAAACCCGGAGGACTGTCCAATTCAGATATAGACTCCAGTGGAGTAGCTAACATGACCGACATTACCAGTTTTGATATGGGGAATGTGGATGAAACCAATAGCAATGCCCCTGATGGAGATGGCAATTCAGTGGGAAATGGAAAGAATTATGTCGAATTTACCGGCTTGAGCAGCTTTTCTGGAGGAACAGCCATGATCAAAATTACATATACCTCTCTACCGGTAGAATTGAGCCGTTTTGACGGGAAAGTGTCCGGCTGTAACACGATGTTGACCTGGTTTGCCCAAACGGAGGAAAACTTCAGTCATTATCAATTAGAATGGAGTGGCGATGGACAACACTTTCAACCTATCACACGGATAGAAGGAAAAGGGAGCACCACTCTTGGCCAGGCTTATCAATACTTCGACGAGAAAGCATCAGTACACAACTACTACCGCTTGAAGATGGTGGACGAGGACGGAAGCTATGAATATTCCAAGGTAATATACCTCCAAACGAATTGTGATGATGAATACGATTTGACAGTATATCCCAACCCGCTAGATAAAACAAATCAGGTATTGAATATCAAGATTTTTAGGGAGCGGGAGGACACCGAACTGGTGATTACAAATATACTGGGTCGCACCCTATTGAGAACTAGAGTGAACACACAACAGGAATGGAATACCATTCGATTAGATGTGTCCCACTTGCCGGTAGGAACATATTTTGTCAAGCAATCGGGAAGCCGCAGTGCAGTACGCTTTGTGATAAAGGAGTGAGACTATTCTACTCCTCTTCAAAAAATAAGTCTTTAAAAGAATCAATTTCCCGCCGCTCTCGCTTAGTGGGCCGACCCGCTCCCTTATCCCGCCGTTCAGGGGCCGCCTTACCTATGTACCAATCCCGGTACTTATTTAGTTCGGCTTCGGGGGTAAGGTCTTCATAACAAGGTGCTGCCAGGGTAGCCGACACCCTTCTGTCGATCAGGGCGACGACTTTAAAGGACAGGTTAAATCCGTTTTTGCGGACGGCCAGGGTTTCTCCCCCTGTGATCAACAGCGAAGGCTTCACCGCCTTGTCGTCGATCTTTACTTTGCCCGATTTGCAGGCATCGGTGGCCTTGGTCCGGGTTTTGAAAATGCGGACCGACCAGAGCCATTTGTCTATTCTTACTTTTTTTGGCATTTTTGAAAGTGTAGCTTGATTAGAGATTATGCCGAAAAACTTTGTTTGGTGGTGTAAAACCTTCCAAGTTTTGAAAACTTGGAAGGTTTAGATTGGCCCAATGCAAAAAAATCCGCATAATCTCTGTTGAACAGACAAAAATAAAGGAAATATATCAAATTTGCCGACCTTAGCCGGATGCTTTATTTTTTGCATCTGGCCTATAAGGGAACAGCCTACCAGGGCTGGCAACGACAGGTGAACGGCCTGGGCGTCCAGCAGGTGGTAGAAGAGGCTATGACCAAAATATTCCGACAAAAGATGGTGGTGCATGGCTGCGGACGAACGGATGCCGGGGTGCATGCTTCGCAGTTTTTTGCCCATGTGCTGTTGCCGGAAGAGGGGCCTCCCAGATGGCTTCATCGACTTAACAAGCTGCTTCCGAAAGACATCGCCATTTACGATGCAATTGCTCAAACGCCGGGCAGGCACGCCCAGTTCGATGCCATCAGCCGGACTTACCGGTATCACCTCCATTTAGATCCAGATCCTTTCCTGACGGAATATTCTACTTTCGTAGAAATAGAGGTATCCGACCTGAGCGCTGTCCAACAATGCATTGTCGAAATGGACGGGCGGCTCGATTTTCGCGCTTTTTGCAAACAGCCAGACCAGTATAAAGATTGTTTTTGCGACATAGAACACGCCCGCTGGCAGGGCGATGATTCGGGCCGGAAAATGTTTTTTGAGATCACCGCCAACCGGTTTTTGCGTGGGATGGTGCGGTTGCTGGTAGGGAATTTGCTGGAGGTGCTGGCCGGACGATTGCCCCCGGAGCGGTTTTTGGCGGCATTGAAGGAGCAGCGCCCGCTGCCTTATTTCAACATGGCTTATCCACAGGGGCTTTATTTGACCCGGGTGGTTTATCGGTGAGGTGGTGTGCTTTTTTCGGGGTCAGGGTTTGCAGGTGCGATGAAGCGGCGGGCGCCAAGTATGGCCAGCATGCCGATGGCTACGAATACGAGGTTGAGGAAGATGGAGGCCGCATCGAATCCGGTGGGGAGGTTGGTGGTTTGGGTGAGGTATTTGGCGGCTATTTTAATGGCGGAAGCCAGGATCATAAATACACCGGCCCAGAGGTAGAGAACCATTCTGGTGTAGGCGTGTCGTAAAGCCATCAAAAATAACAATGCTATTGCAATAGCAGGAGATAGAAAGCCAAAGGGGTTGCCCGTGATCACAGCTACAATGGCTTGATAGAACACCACCACCAGCAAGGCCGTCGATAAGGCCAGATAAAATAGGCGATTGGTGAATCGGATTTGATTCATACAGCGTTGGCGGGATTTGCATAAAACAAAACCACAAACAAGGGGTACTCATTTGTGGCTTTGCTTGTTTTCTTTTTAAAAACGGATTAGTCAAAGAGGTTTTCGTAGGAGTTGTCTGAACTGCTGCTTTTATTTTCGCGGTATTCCGGTGTGGGGCGGGGGGCGTTGAGGTCGAGTTTTTCAGCGCTGTCGCCCATCAATAACAGGGTGCTTTCTTTTTCAAATTTTTCCAGCATTTTCATGCCTTCTTCTTCGAATACGCCGTTTTGAAGATCGACTGACTCCATGAAATTGGCCGACATTTCCATGAAGCGTTCCATCTCCCCTACCTTGTTGGCCACATCGTCGGCAACGGCTTCCATCGCGGCGTCGAACATGGCCCGCTTGTCGGGATCGCCGGAGATGACGCTCATAGCCGATTTCATGGCGGAGTGGGAGGCGCGGATGGCCTTGCGTTCCTGCTCTTTGAGGGCTACCTGGTCTTTGGTGTCTTCGAGGAGTATCTCGGAGTTTTGATACATCTTGGTGAGTATCTTGTGCATAACGTCCATTTTTTGATGGAGCGTTTTGTATTTGGCGTTGGTGTCTTTTAGGCGGGCAGCTTTGCGGGTAGAGAGCATGAGCTGCTGCTGGTTGCCTTTGCGTTGGGCCATGCTGGCGAGCTTCATATTGTTTTCGATTTCTTTGCTGTTGTCTTGCATGATCGTGGACAGTTTGCGCATTTGTCCGCGCAGGTTGCCGATCTGTTTGCTCATTTTGCGGAGGTTATCCTGCAGGTCTTCCACATAATTTTTGAGGATCCCAATGGGATCAATGGTCACGAAAATACCGGTGATCCAGCGCATGACGCTTTTATACATATACCCCACGAGGTTGCGCATTTTGGGGTCCAGCACCATGTAGATGATGGCACCAAGTACCAGTAGCATTCCGGCAAGGGCGAGCATATTTGAAATAAGGCCCACGATTACAGGCCACAATTTAACCAGTAAAAACCCGCCGCCGGCCAGCAGAGCCAGCAAAAAAATAACGCCGGTGGTTCCTTCGGGTCGGCTCCAGAAGGATTTGGGCTTGAAGTTGTCGGTGTTGATTGGTCTTATGTTGGACATATTGAACTGTATTATTGTTGTTAATCAATGATTGATTTTTGATTACAAATACTGGTTGATATTCAAAATATCTTTATCGATTTGGTTGAGAATGCTTTGGTGGGCGCGTTCAAAATTGTCTTTGATGCTGCCGATCTTATCTGTTTCTTTTTGGATGGATTCGTCGGCCGTGTCGATGGTTTTTTGGTATTGTGCGATCTGCTCTTCCAGTTTTTTGATCTTTTCTTTGTGTTCGAGGATGGTTTTTTTGAGTTTTTCCACTTCCTTTCTTTTGCCATCCACCTGTCGGTTCATCCTATTTTCGAGGGCTTGCTGGAATTTGTTTTTCTCCCCTGCCAGGATGCTTTTATAGTGCTGCGCCGTCTCGATCAGTTTGGCCTTGGTCAGCCCCATGGTTGAGGCGGTTGCAAAGGCGGATTTTATGGCAGTGCCTTCGTCCATATTCATATCCTTGAGAGCCGCCAGCGATTGTTTAAATTCGAGGTAGTCGAATCCCGGCAGGTTGGCCTTGTTCAATGCACTGGTCAGCGAGGCAACGCTTTTTTCATCGAGGCCATGCATTTCTCCAAACAGTGATTTTACGTTTTTACTCATTTTTTAGATTATCGCGTTCCGTGAAGGTGTAGTGCTAGTGGAGTCCCCGTAACAAATCCTGGGCAGGCTCCCGAAACGAGTTTGGGACGGGTATTCACGGTGTTGTGGTGTTGTGGTGTTGTGGTGTTATGGTGTTATGGTGTTATGGTGTTATGGTGTTATGGTGTTATGGTGTTATGGTGTTATGGTGTTATGGTGTTATGGTGTTGTGGTGTTATGGTGTTATGGTGTTATGGTGTTATGGTGTTATGGTGTTATGGTGTTATGGTGTTATGGTGTTATGGTGTTATGGTGTTGTGGTGTTGTGGTGTTGTGGTGTTATGGTGTTATGGTGTTATGGTGTTATGGTGTTAGTGGTGTTAGTGGTGTTATGCCGCGTACCGAGTACCGTGTACCGTCAACCATGCACCATACCCCTCTACCGAAAATAAAAAACCGCCTTGCCACATTGTTTCTCTTCTTCATTTTTAGCGAAAGCTGCCTTTTTAATGCTATCCACCGCTTGTTGGGCCAATGTCTTGCTGAAAGTTGTCGACCCCATTTGGGTGAACTTTGCAAAGGTAACATTCCCGTTCTTATCTACACAAAATTTCACGGCTACTTTCCCCTTGTCGGAGTAGGTGCCTGTGACGACCGGAGCGGTCAGGACACCGCGGCTCACCATCGCCTCATCCATTTCTATAGCCACCCCGGTATTTATGGCTTCTTTATTGGTCATTTGGGTTTCAGCAGAAGTATTATTATCGGATGATCGGTGGGTGTTTACTTCCGTTTGTGGTGCCGATTTAGGGGTAAACTCGTATGATTTAGGTTCGGTTGTGGTCTGGGCCACCTCGTAACGCCTGGTGGGCGTAGGGGATGTACCCGGCAATTTTCGCTCGACGACGGCCTGATCGACAATGGAATTGGAAGCCAGTGGCGTCTGCCGGTCTCCCAGCATGTAAAAGGTCAACTGGCGCAGGGCCTGGCTGTACAATGCTTTAGTTTTGGGGTCAACCATAGCGGCCTGATCGATGGCGAAAAGCTCCATCACCCGCTGGTCGGCCTGGTTGTTGGGCAGGCAGATGTACTCCGGTTTGATGGCATCGGCATTCAATATCAACAAAACGGCCTGTGGATGGTTGACGCCCTTTCGGTACAACCCCACAAAAGACACCTCTTTCATTTCCGGCCCGATCGCACGGACATCATAGCCTTCTTTAGATGCATCCAACCCCATCGATTTTTGATAGGCATAGCCTTTCGACAAAAAGCGATATTCTTCCAACGTAGTGCCGGTGCCGGTCTGAGCCGAAATCAAAAAAGGAATAAGAAAGAAAAGCGCCGTTATACTGTTTTTCATATAGCTAAAGCGAAAATTTATCTCAATATATTATTTTTTTCCAAAAACTTCGATGAATGACACATTTTTATTGGTTAACCCCCAAATAGGGAATCCGACTTATCGCTGGTTTTGGCTACGCTGGTTTCGGCTACATTCAACCAACGGGCGGACACGCCAACTGAAAATAGCCGAAGTCAGCGCAGTCACAGACTTCAACGAGCGGGGCCCATCAGCAAACTTGTCTGCCGGAACGCAGTGAAGGCAGAACTTGTCCCGAACTCGTTTCGGGATCAACAAATCAGCAAAGTCCCAAAGTGATGGACTTGCAGAGATCGAACGGCCCCCGACCTATCACCTGCAGGGCCTCTGGCCCTATATCTGACGTGAGTTGTCGCTATTTTACCTACATGTCGGCCCCCGCTACTCGCGGGGCAGGCCCTCTGGGCCTCGATTTAGGTTAAAGTCCAGTCTTCGAAACTCAACCAGCAAATTAGCACAGCTTGTCCCGTCGCGGCGGGATCAACAAACTTGTCCTGAACTCGTTTCGGAATCAATCATCAACAAATCAGCAAATCAATCATCATCACATCAATCAACCGCCCCCAGCCCACTCCGCCACCGCTCCGCCCCGCCCCTTCCGCACCTGCAAAATATGGGGAAAATAATCCTTGATCGACTCAATGTGCGATACAATATATATCTGCCGGTACTGCTCCTTGAGCAAGTCGAAGGCGCGCAATATCTCAAACCGTCGCTCTTCATCCTGTGAGCCAAATATCTCATCAAAACAAAGCAAACTTAATGCCGCAGGGCTGCCCGACAGCTCCGAAATGGCTTTGCTGATGGCGATGCGCAGGCAAAGGTTGGCCAGGTCGATCTCGCCGCCCGAAAACCGGCTGATGGGATAATAACCGCCATTGTCGAAGATGAGAAACTCAAAGTCTTCATTGACCCGTATACTCTCATAACGCCCCCGCGTGATCTGGTTGAACAAATTGCTGGCATGGTGCCCGATGATGGGGCGCACCCGGTCGAGGGCCTGCGATTTGAATTTGGTGAAAGTGGCGTCCAGGGCCTGTAATTGTGTTAGCTCGCGGCGTTGCTCGTCGATGGACTGTTGGATGTCGCGCTGATGGCGGAGGGTGTTGGCTACTTCTTGTTGGGAGCTGGTCAGTTGGAAAAGGGCTTCTTTTTGTTGGTGGTGCAACTCTTGGCTTTTGTCACGCAGGCGTTCGCGGTTTTGGAGGTCTTTTTGTGATTTTTCGTAAGCTTTTTCGCTGAAGCCCAATGCCTTCATTTCCTTTTTTTGATCGGCGATGGTGGCTTTGCCTTTTTGGATGCGTTCGTCTATCTGCTTTTTGGCAGCTACCCACTCCGGCAGTTTATCGACATCGTCGCGCTGGCTGCGGTATTGGATATAGGTTGGTTCAAAGCGCAGGATGGTTTGTTTCAATTTTTGATAGGCCTTCTCTTCGTAGTTTATTTTTCCAAGTTGACTGATCTGTTCTTTGTTGTCGGCCAGGATTTTCTGACCTTTTGATTGGCGGGTCAGGAGGTGTTGTTGTTGCTTCTTTTTTTCTTCGAGGGTGGCTTGCGCCAGATGGAGTTGGTTGATGTCTTTTTGTCTTTTCTCCCGGTCGGCAACCAGTTTATTTTTCTTTTTTGCTATTCCGTCAATATCTTGTTGGATGGCTTTCAGTTCTTTGTCGGTGTAGTTTTCTATTTCCGTCTGGAGGCGTTCCAGTGCATTTTCGTATTGGTCGACGAGGGGTTGAAAACAGGTGGGGCATTCTGCCGATTTTCCGAGTTGCCGGATTTGTTCGGCCTGCTGGTTTCGTTCGGTGATCCTGGTAGTCAGAGAGGTGAGCCGTCGATGGTTTTCCAGCAATTGTTGTTCGAGCGAATCTATGACTCCCTCCAATTCATGGGCGGCTTTCGCCAAAACGGAAAGCTGGTTCCGGGTTTGTTTTTCTTCTTTTTCCAGATCGCCCAAAGACCGGATCTGTTTGTCGAGCTCCTTTAATTCGTCCAGGTATCGATGTTGTGATTCCAACAGGTGGCTTCTCTTTTCGAATTTGCTTTTCTCTTTTTCCAATGAGTCCAGCTCTTTTTTCTGCTGTTCAAATGCGGCGATCTCCGGAGCCTGTTTTTTGAGGGTTTTATCCAGTTGTTTCAGGGTGTTGATCCGTTGGTCGTATTCCTTTTTTTTCTCCACAAAGCCATCCACGGCGGTTTCGTATTTGGTGAGTTGCTGGCTAATGTTGTTGTGTTGTTGGTAGCGTTTATTCTCTTCGTCGAATGCCTGACGGGCCTGTTCGTAATTCTTTTGTTGGGACGCCAATTGCCTCGCCAGCTTTTCCAGGGATTTTTCCTGTTGGCCGGCCTGTTTTTGAATGGATTTCAGTTCTTTTTCTTTCTCTTTGAGTTCGCTTTTGCTAAAAAGGAGGTTTGATTTGCCGCTGATCTGGTTTTTGATCTTATTGCGGTCTTCGCGCACGAGGTTTTGAATGCGGTCGAGCTTATCGAGGCCCACCATTTTTCTGACGAGTTTGCGCCGCTCCTCCCCTCTCGTATTGGATATCTCTCCCAGTTCTTTTTGCCCGGAAAAGATCGATCGGGTGAAGGCGTCCTTGTCCATGCCGATCAGCTTTTCCACTTCATGGCCCACAGGATTGGCTCCGGAGGCGATGGCTGTTTCCCTATGGTCGAACAAATGGGCGTAGTGGGTCAGGGCCTTGCCGCGAAATTCGCGGACGATCCGGTAGCTGCGGTTGTCAATTTCAAATAGCAATTGCAGCGACACCGTTTCCTTTTCACTCACCCAACTGGAGCGGATCAGTTTTTTGTCGCCCCGTATATCGCCGAAAAGGCAGAGGAGTACCGCTTCGAAAATGCTGGATTTGCCGGCTCCGTTGCGCCCCACGATGCCCGCCAGCCCCAGCCGGAAGGTTAGCTCCAGGTGGCCATACTGTTTGAAATGTCTCAATGTCAGCGTGCGAAGGATCATCTGTTTTTATATTCGCCGGTATCGTAAAGGTCGAAGTACATCCGCGCCTTGTCGGCCAGGCTCTGTGCCAGGTCGGCATCGGGATATTCTTCTTTGATGAAATTGGCCACCTGCGTTTCGAGACTATCGACATCTTGATGCTGCCAGGATGGCGGTAGTTGTTCGTCTTTGAATTTTCGTTTGATCTGGATATGGGTGGCATCCGGGAAAAAGGCGTTTACCTGCCGGTTCGACAGTTGGACGGACTGACTCACCGCAATGTCGTGAAAATACAAACTGATCAGGCCATCTGCTATTGTATTTTTGGCGAAAGCCGCCAACTCCTTCTGGATGGCCTCCACCGTTTTTTGATGACAATCCGCCACATCAAAACGATGCCAGGGCCGCGTCGGTATGGAGACAAATTGGGGAGGGCAGACTTTTCCGTGTTCCAGGGTCAGGAGGCAGAAACCTTTTTCGTGATTGGCTTCTGTATCGCTCATCCGCTCGGTAGAACCGCTGTACCAGCCGTTGGTGAGCTTGGACACTTTTTGAAAATTATGCCAGTGGCCGAGGGCGACGTAGTCAAACTGGTTGAGTACCTCCATCCGTTCTCTGGGGTAAAGCAACTCACCGTATTCTTCCATCAGGTATTCCTTGCCGATAGAGGTATGCAACAGGATGATGTTGAATTTTCCGGCAACGGGAGCGATCCGGTCCATTTCTCTCAACAATACTTTCCCGTCGTTGATATGAGGCAGGCCATGTACCACCAATTCACCGAACGCCACTTGTTCGTAGGCCTGATTGAAAATCGGATAGACGCCGCTGACGGTCCGAAAGGCCTGCAAAATGGGACTGGTGTAAATGGTGCGCGGTGTGGAGTGGTTGCCGGCGATGACCACGATGGGTATGCCCGCTGCCGACAGCCGCTCCAGCTGTTCGAGGGCGACGATCATCGGGCGGTTGGCGGGAGATGGCCGGTGGAAAAAATCGCCGGAATGGACGACGAGGTCGGGTTGGAGTTCGATGGCCCGGTCGATCACATGGCTGAAAGCATCGTAGAAGTCCTGCTCGCGGAGGTTGATGCCGCCGCTGCTGACGCGGTCGAGGTCGTGATACCCCAGGTGGGTATCGGAAAAGTGGAGAACGGTCATTTGCCTAAATGGTTCTGCGATAAATTTGAGTGCGTGACAAAATCGCTGCGTCCTTTACCACAAAGACACGAACCTGTCCGGTGGCCAGACGGGGACACAAAGATTCACGGAGAAAATCTTTGTGTGGCTCTGTGTCCCTGACTGCCGTCAGGCAGATTGGAGCCTTTGTGGTGAGAGGCTCCGCTAACCCGCTTGCCAGCCGGCAGGTATGTCACACACTCGATAAATTTTTATGCAAATGAAACGATTATTTAGCTAAAATGAAAATTCGCTTTATCTTTAAGGCCACACCTTTAAAATTTAACGCCATGAAAAGAAACCTACTATTTACCCTGCTGGCAGTTGTATGTTGCTCTTTTTTGGCGAAAGCCCAATCTAACCTATTTATTGACACCAGCTACACCGTGGAAGAAATGATGATGGATTTTTTCGACGATCCCGACATCGTCGTATCCAATGTGGTCTATACCGGCCACCCATTAGCGGTCGGATTTTTTGATGGGGGTGGCACAGACCTGGGGCTGGATGCGGGGATTGTTTTTTGCTCGGGAAATGTATTTAATACCATAGGACCTAACTCGTATTTTGGCATTTCAACCAATTTAATGCAATCGGGCGATGCCGATATTGACTCCATGGGGGTGGATTCTATGGGATTTTTGCTTTCTAATGATGCGGCGATCATTGAATTTGACTTCACTGTAAGTCAATCAGACTCGCTGCATTTTAGCTATGTTTTCGGATCGGATGAATACCTCGAATTTGTGAATTCTTCTTTCAATGATGCCTTCGGGTTTTTCATATCAGGCCCGGGGATCAATGGCCCTTTCTCCAACAACGCCGAAAATATTTCGCTTTTACCCGGCACCACGGAATCCGTCGCCATCAACAATGTCAATGATCAGACCAATAGTCAGTATTTTGTAGACAATACGGACGGACAACACCTGGAATACGATGGACTTACCACCCCCCTGCCCGCCTCTTTTTACGCGGGAAGCGGGAAGTACCTATCACATAAAAATTGTGGTTGCCGACTGGTCAGATTTTATCCTTGACAGCGGTGTATTTCTCAGCTTCAACTCTCTGGGGCAGGAAGACAGTTTGCTCACACCGCCTTCTCAGTTTTTGGCCAACGTCAACTCCAACACCGTTCAATTTACCAACAACTCCAAATACGCCCGATCCTGGCTCTGGGATTTCGGCAACGGACAAACCTCCACCGACCGCCACCCGGGGCCGGTGTATTACAGCAATCCGGGTAATTACGCGGTTTCGCTTACCACGCAAAACTATTGTTGTACCGATGTATACACGACTACGATTGAGGTCGGACAAACGACTCCGCTCGTGGCAAATGTCGTTACTACAAACAATCCCCTGGCCTGTTTTGGCGACAGCAATGGCTCTATCGATCTCCAAGTCAACTGGCTGAGTTGGCCCCTATGAGTCCATCGTCTGGGAACCCACCATCGCCGACCTCGACAATGTAGGCGCCGGCATGTACACCTATACCGTCACCGATCAGGAAGGCTCTGCCATCAGTGGCACCGTAGTCATCGAAACACCCGAGCCGATCAGCATCGAATCGACCTCCACCGAAGACACAGATATGCAATCAAATGGCACGGCTTTCCGTCAATGTCACCGGCGGATCGCCCCCCTTTGAATACCTTTGGTCAAACGGAGCCACCACCGCCTTGATCGACAATCTGAGCTTTGGAGTGTATATGGTAACGGTGACAGACGAACACGATTGTACCGAAACCCATACCGTGACGGTTGACCTGCTCCTGACCCCCCTGATCATCACCGTCGAAACCACCAATAATCCCCTACTCTGCCACGGCGATATGGATGCCAGCATTTTCCTTGATGTGAGTGGCGGTGTTCCGCCTTATACCTACGAATGGAGTCCGCCCGTCCCCCGACTTTACAGCGGTGGGAGCCGGCACTTACGGCTTTACAATATCGGATAGTAACGGCACTACTTCGACCGGCGAAGTCATCATCACACAACCCGATGAGCCCCTGGAAATGGACCTCACCAATACCTTTTCTACTCCGACCAACGACAATGAGAACAATGGCTCGGCTACGGCAAATGCAATGGGCGGAACGCCCCCTTATACATTCGACTGGTCGAACGGCGGCACCGGCGACACCATTGAAAGCCTCGGTGCTGGCAGCTACTCTGTGACTGTTACAGACGCCAACGGATGCACGACCGACCATTCAATAGCGGTGGATGCCGTAACGGGACTGTTGGATAAAAATGATTTTGAAATGACCTTGTTCCCCAACCCGGTGAAGGACGTCCTTTTTTGTCGGGTTGCCGGAAGCCCTGGTGGTCAAGGACCTGATCGTGTACAATTTGTTAGGGCAGGTGGTGTCTTCGCATTTTGCCCTTTCGGGAAACGGGCTGTCGGTGTCATTGGCACCCGAAATGTCACCTGGAATCTACACTTTGCAGATCACCACGGCTGATGGGCTTGGTGCGGTGGGCCGGTTTTTGGTGGAGTAAATAACATTATAAGTTGAGTTGTATAAATTCAATAGTCGAGGGGGTATATAAAAATCTATTGTCAATAGCCTCCCAATTGCTATCAGAGCTGAAATTACGTTTGGTTTAACCACCTACCGGTCAGGCAGGCGGGCGGACTTCCCCTCCAGGGATTGAGGGAGGACTTCCCCTTCAGGGGATTGAGGGGCGGGGCGGGGCAAGGCAAATAACCAAACAAACTAATCCCGAACCTTAACAAAGGGTTTGGAAACAAACTCCCTGTCCTCATTGACGAAATGCACGTAGTAGGTCCCTGCCGGAAGGGCGGCGATGTCGAGGTTGAGCTTGTAGCTGTTTTTTTGCAAAACTTCTTGCAACATTAACTTTCCGGAGGTGTGTACCACGTTGACGGGCATGTTTTCATCGGCCAGCACAGGCGATTCGAAGGTGACTGCCTCATAGGCATGAGAGGGATAAATATCAAAGTCGATGATCGACCTCGTTTTGACGAGAATGGGATCGAACAGTTCAAAGCCGCCGTCAAAGTCCACTTGCAGGAGGCGGTAATAGTTGTTCCCTCTCACCGGGTGGAGGTGGTCGAAGCGGTAATACTGGGTATTTTGAGTAGTTCCCTGTCCGGAAATTTTGGTGAGTGGCAGAAAGTTTTTCCCGTCGGTGCTGTGTTGCACTTCAAAATAATCGTTATTATCTTCCGAGGCGGTTACCCATTCCAGGGTTATGCGGTCGTCGTCGGTGGCATTGCCTTCGAAGCGGACCAGTTCGACGGGCAAGGCTCCTGCTGTTGACACCGCCACATCTTCCGCACAGGGATCGTCGTTGCCGCTGGGATTGTTCCAGGAGCTGTACAGTAGATCAACCAAAGAAGAACAATTGAGTGAGTGAAGGCTACTGGTCCAATTGCCGGTGATGTTTTTTGGCAGATTGGTCAAAAGGGTTGTTTCGAGGACTTGATTACTGCCGGCAAGTTGCACTTTGATCAACAGGCTGGAGTTGTTGGCATTACCCGTTTGGTATTCTACCTCTACTTTAAACTGACAATTGTCCGCTACAAGGGGGTCATTGACAACGTCTGCCAGTTGGGCAGAAGAAACCGATGGGCAGTCATTTTGGGCATAGATAAAGGAACAAACAAACAGGATGGAAATGCAAAGATAGGTTGACCTTGGGCTATAAATAAAGTTTCTCATGGTGTGACTAAATAGTTTATAAATTGGGAAAATCCTGATGGGAGGAGTAATTAGAAGAGCGTTTTTTCAGAGGAGTAATACCCCATTACAAACAAACTCTGTGCAAAAACCAGGGTGGATTAAACTATTAGTCAGCCTTTTTGTGACAGCGATTATTTCTTTTTATGCTCTAATTGCCAATTTTATAGAATGGCTTCACAACAATGGACTGGTTGTGCTCCTCATCGAGCATCGAAATGAAATACATCCCCATCGGCAGGTCGAATACGTCGAGACTGAGTTTATGGGTAGTAGTCGTTAATCTTTTTTCCAACACAACATTTCCGGAAGGGTGAATAACCCGTACAAAAGAATTTTTTTCCAATGCATTTTCCGATATAAGAGTTATTCTATCCTGTGCATGAGTGGGATAAACGGCTATTTCCGCATTGAGCGATATTTTGACCTGAACGACTTCAAAAATCTCGTATTTGCCATCCAGATCCACTTGTTTGATCCGGTAGTAGTTGTTGCCAAATGCGGGATATTGGTGCTCGTATCCGTAGTGTTGCATTTCAGCAGTAGTCCCTTTGCCCGCCACCTGGCCTATTGGCTTGAAATCAAGGCTATTGGTACTGTGTTGAATCTCGAAATAGGCATTGTTCTCCTCTGAGGCCGTCGCCCATTCCAGTTTTACCTGATCGCTGTCAACGGAGTAGGCCTTGAAATGGACCAACTCTACCGGCAGATTTGAGGGAGGTGTAACCGTTACATCTTCGGCACATGGGGAGCCGTTGCCATTGGGATTGTTCCAGGCGGTATAAGCCAGATTGACCAATTCGGTACAGTCGACGGAGTGCTGGCTGCTCAACCAGGAGCCTTGCGAATTTTTAGGCAGATGAGTCAACAAGACAGATTCGATGATTTCACCGGTACTTGGCAGGCGCACCTCCAGTCGAAGACTGTTATTATTGGCATTCCCGGTTTGGTAACTCACCGTCATGTTGAAGTGACAATTTTCCGAGACATCGGGATCGTCCGCAATATCCGTTAATGCAGCAGAGGAAACGGTGGTACAATCATTTTGCGCTTCAAGGGCAGTACAACAAAAAAACAGCGCTAAACAGAGGTGGATCAATCGGTTATACAACATAGGTCATGTAGTAATTAGATGTTAACAAGTAAAATGAAGTAGGAAAGAAAGACTGTTTTGCGGGCAAGTTGTTGAACAAAGAAAGGTTAGATGGAAGGGTATGATCTCCTTAAATCAATTACTGTGCAAATCGCCGAATTTAGCAACGAGGGACTAAATTTTCTGTGACAGGGCAGTTATCCCCAATATCGGCTTCATGCACTCCGACAGCATCCCCTAAAGGCGAACCAGTGACAAAATATTTTTCCTTCTCCCACAATCTATACACACAAGATTTGTCCAAGAACCATATTTTTCAATATCGCCCCCCTTTACAGCAGTGAAGAACCGTTTTTGATCAGGAAGCACAATCCACCTAACACCGGCTGCACTCATTCATTTTGGCTATAAAAAATGCACATCCATCGAGTTCAAACAACAAACAAAAAGCCCTGCTGCCAAATCCGACAACAGGGCTACTATTCTTTAAGTGATTCTATCAGCTCTTACTTACCTCCTTTCAATTCATCTTGCCATACGGTGAGTTTGTCCCATTCTCCGTTGGCGGCCATTTTGGCTTGCTTGGGCCAGGTGGTTGGGTCGTGCATGGTATAGCGGCTACCTGCAGCTTTCAGGATTTGCTTGAGGCTCGATACTTTTGTTTTCGACAAGATAGAGAAAGTGGTGATACCGGCTTCGTTGAACATCTTTTCGATCTTCGGGCCGATGCCTTCAATTTTTTTCAGGTTGTCCTTTTTTGTCTTGGTGGTGGCTTTGGTCGTGGATTTTTTCTTTGTAACGGTAGAAGCATTGACCGGCTTGCGGGTGGTCATGCCTTCCCGTACAAATACGACGGAATTGTCGACGCCATAAGGAGTGGCAACGTAGTTGTCGGCATTCCAATCGTTCTCCCAAATGGTATCATTGATCAGGTAACGGAACTGGTAGTCGCGCCCAACAGGCAATTCTACAATGGCCTTGAACTCGTTTTTCATGGCTTTCATTTTGACGCCCGTCTTCGGATCCCATTCGTTGAATTCACCCAGTACTTTGACGTTTTTGGCGCCTTCAACGGCTTGCTTGGGCAAGGTGAAGGTTACCTTGCATTTTGATTTGCTGAACTGTTTTTTCAAACTCATTTTTTATTGATATTTTAATTAACCAAACTATGAAATATATGAAATAGAAATATTTTTTCGAGATAAGCACCCACCCCAAAACCAATAAACACAGCACCTCCCTCAACGAGCGTAATTAACTTACGGATAGCTGGGTCTAATGTTTCTAAAACCAGTAATGGATTAGGTCGACGGGGCCGCTTTTTTATATTCCCTTCTAACGGCCTGTGGTGACTGGTGGTTTGGGTAATTTTTGGAAAGGAAAAACAGACAAAAAATCGCCCCCTCTCACAAATGAAGGCGCAAAGGTAGGCTTTTTTTTTTGCTTATACAATGAAATTCAGCCAGAAAAATGTTAATTTATAATTAATTTTTTTGGGTTTCTACAGGATGTAATTACCCTCTGGGGAAAATTGGAGCGAAAATAGGCTTGGTTTTTTGTTTGACTCACTCTAATTTGCCATGCACCTTTTGCCACTCCAACACCCCTCCCGTGAGATTGCGCACATTGGTGTACCCCGCCTGCATGAAACAACTGCTGGGCCATCGCACTCCGCTGCCCCGAACGACAATGCACCACGATCTCTTCGTTTTTGAAAGGCTCGTACTCCGACACAGCCTCCATGATCGATCCGAGCGGTATCAATTTGGCGCCCAGATTGAACTCCTCGTATTCGTGCATTTCCCGAACGTCGATGAAGATAAAGGTTTCGTTTTTGTCTAGTCTTGTTTTTAATTCCTGAACAGTGATATCCATTTTGTTTGTTTTTATTTGTGGACGGTACACGATACACGGTACACCGATACACGGTACACGGCTTGCCGTGAAGGCGGAGCGATACACGCAGTGAACGGCGATAGTCCCCCCGAATCAAGTCCGGGGCAGGCTCCCGAATCGAGTTCGGGGCAGGCTTTCACTGGCGAAGTCCTTCATGGTACACGGTGGATCATCGCCTCCCAACCACTACCCGCTCCACTTGAGTTGTTCCCGATTTCCGGTGGGTCAAATGTACAAAATACAATCCTTGCGGCAAATGGGAAGTAGTAATTTCTGAAGTCAATATCTGCTGCATCAGCAATTGGCCGGAAGCGTTGTAGAGGCGAAGGTCGTATTCCGACAGGTCGCCGCCAGCCCCTTTAAAATAGAGATGATCGCGGGCGGGGTTGGGATAAACGGCGATGGTTGGTGGGGCCGAAACATCAGCCGTAGAAGTTGCGTGTGGCGCCTCCTGCCCTACTATCGGCCGGATCATAAAAGCACCTGGATCGATAAGGGGAAACCAACCCGTGTTGTTGTTCACAAATTGATAGGGCGCAGCCCCAGGCGTGTTGTAATCCAGCCCCACATACACCGGGATGGGAGAGGCCGCCTGCCAGCCCACATAAAAATCACCGGCAGGGATGGGCACCGGCGTGGCATTGTTCAAAAAATCTTCCAGCCGGTAAGTAGTAAATCCCTGCAGGGAATCGTAGGCCACATCCAGAAAATAAGGGAGTTCTAAGTCCTGCTCATGAACCGGCTCCGAGTCGAGGCTGCCCACCCAGACTTTTATATTGAAAAAAGCACTGGTGGAGGGGATGCCGTAGTGGGGGAAGTGAAACATGACCCCCTGCAAGGTGTCTGCCACATTTGCATGAAAATGCACGGCTACCTCCCAGCCCTCACTCGTCAGGGCGGCGACTGCTTCAGCGGTACCGTCGTCGTAGGCAAAATAATTGTCGAAGATGGTGGTCCCGACAACAGTGTCGTTGCGCAGCACGTCTTCAAAGGTGGCCGATTGGGTGCCACCCGATTCCAGGGTATAGGTCCGGTCCACTTCCAGGTATTCCGATCCTGTAAAACCAATGTTGAGAGAACTTACGAGTTCGTCGAAAGAAATAGATGGCACTTGCCGCAACACATCGATCCGCTCCCCGCCAGGTATATTGGTCGGCACGGCCTCCACTTCAAATATCCCCAAAAGATCGGTGCCGGTGGTCGATTCCAGGTGCGACACCTCGGAGTCGGTCACCGGAAAAGCATTGGGAAAGTGATTGACGATGCTGTAGGCAATGGTATCATCCAATTCGGTCTCCGCAAACCCTTCAAAATGCCAGTAAGGCATGCTGGAGTAGCGTTTGAGTATGTCCGTTGGAGCGGTGCCGAAAGCCATGTCGTTGTTGTTGCCGAAAGGCTCTCCACTGTCGAGCATGACGTAATCGAGGTGCCAGGTGTCCTGGATGTTGTTGCGGCTACCTTGGTTGACAAACCGAAACTGAAACCCGTCGAAAAGAAAGGTATCGACGAAGCTGTCCTGAACTTTTACTTTGAAAAACTCGAACGGTGGCCGGGCATCGTTGGTGAGATTTTCTCCGTCGAGGGTCCATTGGACTTTCCAGTCTCCGAGGTGGTTTTTGAATTCCAGTATCAGCGAGTCACCTGGATTCGAGGGGTATGCGTAACCCTTATTTTCGGCCCAAAAGCTGAGCCAGAGGTCGGTGTAGGAGCCATCAAGAGAAAAGTAGTTGGAAGTCAAAAAATCAGAACGGCCGGTGCCGCCACCGCGGGGGGTACCCGTCTCGTCGAGGCCATCGAAAGTGGCGGCTCCGACGGAGGGCGGCTGATATGCAAGTGTATTGTTGATGAAAACATTGTCGTCCAGCCATTTGCTTTTGTCGGGATAGGGCCCTGGGTAGGAAAAGTCGTCCATAAAGGGGATTTCGGCCTGAGGGCCCTGGGTGTTGAAGTAATAGGTGTATTGGTCGCAGATGCAGAACTCATCGCAGATTTCAAAACAGACCGAGTCTACTTCCGCAAACCGGCTGGCCTCGTAGGCAAAACATTCATCGTGAAAATTGCCGTTGTAAATAGCTCCTAACAATGATTCTCCGCAAGGCGAGATGGCTGTTTCGTGGATGGCCCCTTCCAGTTGGATGTCTGCTACACAAATGTCGATGATCTCTTCTTGTGCCAGGGTCATCAGTGGAAACGTTTCGTTCAGTCCTCTCCGTTTTACGACCAATGGAAAGAAAAAGGAAAAGCAGTCGGTGGCAGCGGAGTCAACGCAAAACTCTACCCTCAAAGTATCTGTCAGGCCCAGTTCTACGTTCTGGAGTGCTACATATTTTATACAAGGCGTATCTATCTGGCTGGTGCCAAAATCGAGGTTGGTACTGATGTCGTTGAAGGCGGTGTAGGGTTCGAGGTTGTAACAAATTTCGAGCGAATCGCCGGCTTCCACGTAGAGGGTTTCTCCAGAGGTAAATTGACCATCGACGTTGTCGCAATCGTGGGAGCGCGCTGTGGCTCCGGAATCATCTCTGCCCACCAAACGTTCCAAAGCCTCTGTCCGTTCTTTATCCAATTTGGCGAAAGCCCGCTGCACTACCGGATTGTTTTGCGGAGGTTGTATTTGCAACTGAGCGGCCAGAAAGATAGAAAGGAGCACAAAGGCAAGGGTAAAGGTAATACGCATGAGAGAACAGTTAGAAGTTTTATTTGAAGTTGGAAGTTGGCCAAAATTCCACAGTTCTGAATATGCTCCAAAACGCAAAACCCTGGTCTTTGTTGCTCATTCCGGCAATGAAAATATGGCCTGTAAA
The DNA here is from genome assembly GCA_965222105.1 of Saprospiraceae bacterium. Lineage (GTDB taxonomy): Bacteria > Bacteroidota > Bacteroidia > Chitinophagales > Saprospiraceae > CALGLS01. The sequence goes on from CBDCTQ010000075.1 coordinate 163,975, forward strand.
AGACGAAACTGCTTCTCCCCGCTCACCTTCCCTCAAACTCCTCCGATTCGTCGCTTTCTTCGCGGGGTTGCCGGGGAGAGATGGGGCTGTTGTCGTCCTCTTCCTGGAGGGTCTTCTATATTGAATTCGCTGCCTCCGCATCGGTCGGGCCGGTGCTGGGTCAGGAAAATATCTACCTGCTCCCCTATTCGCAGGCTTCCCTCTGGCCGGTACCGCGGGCTTTGTTTCCAGACGTATGCCGTACTCAAGTCTGTGACGGTTGCGTCTTTGACGACGGAGCCGATGTTGAGATTGTAATTGCCGATCACAAAACGGGCCGCATCGTATTTTTGGCAAACCAGATCGGGCAGGGGAACAGAACCGCCCCCTTTTTCGGTAACGATGACCCCGACGGTGCTTCCCTTCGGAACCCGGTAAACCTCCTCCAACAACTCCGTAATGGTATCACCTTCAAAAACCACTTCCAGGATGGTATTTTCTTCCATTCTGCTTCGAAATTCCCTTCCGATGATCTCTACTTTGACGTTCAGCTTGCGCAATTTCGACCGATAGGTCTGATAATCGTCATTGCTGCTGTAAATGTCGGGCAAAGGCACCAGATCCGCCTCCGCTTTGGTGACGGTCAGATATATTTTCCGGTTTTCTTTGACCCGCGAAAGCGGTTTGGGGTCTTGCTCAATCACCTGGTTGGGTGCCTTGCCGATGATGAACACAGAGTCGGCCACGACAATAGAAAAACTGCGGCTCTTGGCCTTGCGGGCGGCATCGTCGAGCTCGAGGCCGATGTAATCGTGTACCTGAAGGGATTCGCCGTGGTTGGTATAACAACGCATCCACCAGGAGGTGCAAAACAGGAGGATCAGCAGAAATGCGACCATCCCAACCAGGTGTTTCAAAAAGTAAAAACTGAAAAGGAAAAGGTAAACTTCCCTCCACCACTTCTTTAACTTTGCAACAATAGGAGATGAATTGGCCATGTTTGTATTAGGTTGAGAATTGTATATGATTCAACCGCTAAGGCTCGCTCGAAAAATAAATTGTCGTTGTCTTTGATAAAAATTACAAATAAGCGACCCCGATAGCTATCGGGGTGAGCGCCTGCCTGCCGGTAGGCAGGATTTGTGATTTTTTCAAAGACACCAAAAAGACTATTTATTTTTTGAGCTTTACTAATCGTTTGGACTTTTGACAGAAACTGAAAACTTGAATTTTTATAAAAAATTGAAAATCTGCAAGTTATAACTACCTGAAAATCAGCTAGATTTATTTTTTATGGTTTTGAGAATATACCCTAGTTTCTCAAAACCCCAAAAAATAAATTACTATGAACAGGGAGGACTAGTGCCCCAAAGGTTCTTGTATCATTGACTATCAACAGATTTATAAATTGCTTTTTACTTAATGTGTTTATTTTAAAATTTAAGCTTTGTCAAAAGTCCAGTAATCGTGGGGGTTTCCCAAAACGGGGCAAATTTAGCGGTAAAACGGCAAAATAAAAACTTTTATTCTCAAACGGATAAAGTCGGATACTTCCGGTATATTTACAAAACCAATGTACGACAAATATAAACACAGCTTGAAACTAACACTGCTCTCCGTCCTGTTGTTGGTAGCCTTTCCCGCCAGGGGGCAATCCCTTATCGGTGGGACGGTCAACCACTACGCCGCTGTGAAGGCCATCAGCTATGCCAACAATATCGTGCAGGTAACCAATAGTGCCCACCTTTCCCCTTGCGACCAGATCCTCCTCATCCAAATGCAGGGCGCCACCATCCTATTGGGCAACGATCCCAATTTTGGACGTACCACCGATTACGGCTCCTGCGGGCATTACGAATTCAACATCATTCACCAGATCGACAACGACCTGGTGTATCTCAAATACCCCATCGAACGACAATACGACCCCGAAGGTTCCACCCAGATCGTCACAATTCCGGTCTTTGACGAAGTCATTGTCGAATCTCCCCTCTCCTGCCCTCCCTGGAATGGCAATACCGGTGGCATCGTCGCCCTGGAATGCTATACCTCCCTGACCCTTCAGGCCGACATCGACGCTTCCGCAAAAGGGTTCCGCAGTTTTGATACCGAACAAGGTTCTCACAATTGCAATGCCTACAATTTCTACTACCCCAACTCCTCGTCCGACGGAGCCAGAAAGGGGGAAGGGATCGCCAAAGTCGCCCAGGCATTCAACAAAGGCCGGGGCTCCGCTTCGACAGGTGGTGGTGGCGGCAACCTCCATAACAGCGGCGGCGGAGGTGGCGCCCACCTCTCCGACGGTGGACAGGGAGGTAACGAATGGGAATGGTGCGCCTCCAACTTGTCCAACAACGGCCTGGGCGGGTGGGCCATCGATCCGGCAGTTCTCCCCAACCGGATTTTCTTTGGGGGTGCAGGAGGTACCGGCCACGAAAACAACGACTGGGGCGCCAACGGAGGCCGGGGCGGCGGCATCGCGCTGATCAAAACACCGGTACTGCACGCCAATGGATTTTCCGTCCGGGCCAACGGAGGCGATGCCCCCAACGTGGGCAACGACGGTGCAGGAGGTGGAGGTGCTGGCGGAAGTATATTGTTATACACCGGCGAAATTGAGGGCGAAATGACACTCGACATTGGTGGAGGAAACGGCGGTAGCGTGGATGCCGAAAACTGCCACGGCCCGGGCGGAGGTGGAAGCGGCGGACTGCTTTGGCACAACCTCCCAGGCCTGTCGGCAAATACAACAGTGATGCACCAGGGAGGTCAGCCGGGCGTGGTGAGTCATCTACAATCATCTTGTTATAACCAACCATATGGTGCCGCCCCGGGAGGCAGTGGCCAGGTGAGAGGTGGACTGGTCTGGCCCGATTTTCCTTTTCAAGACAGCTATCCCTACATCACCGTAGAGGAAGTCTACTGCCCCGACCAGCCACTGATGCTCTCGGCTCATCCCGAACCAACCTACGACCTGCAATGGACGGGGCCTCTGAATTTTGTCTCCGACGCAGCCGAACCGGTCATTCCCCACCTGGGCGAAGAACACCTGGGCTGGTATCTGCTGTCGATTTTCTACGACGGTTGTGTCATTCACCAGGACAGCACATTCATCGATTTTCCCGAAGAGCCGGAAGTGGCCCTGGGGCCCGACACCACCCTTTGCCAGGGTACGTCGTTGGTACTGAATGCCGGCACAGGGAGCGATTTCGTTTGGCAGGATGGCAACACCGACTCTCTTCGGTCGATCACCCAATCGGGGCGGTATATCGTAGTGGCATTCAACGGATGTGCTGCGGCGACCGACCAGATCGACGTTGGTTTTAGGGACGACTGCGTGGACCAATGCCCCCTCTATTCGCCCAATGCCATCAGCGCCAATGCCGATGGCATCAACGATTTTTTCCGACAGGTGAGCCCTTGCCAGATTATCGATTATCAACTCGTTGTATACAATCGATGGGGCAAGAAAATATACGAAACCCGAGATTTTTCCCAGGGGTGGGACGGGCGACACCGAGGCAGCACCGTCCAACAAGGAGTTTACGTATGGCGTTCTGTGGCTAGTCTGATAGACGACTTTGGTGGGCAACATCACGTCAGAAAAACGGGAAAGGTGGTGGTTTTGTGATCAACGCATGAGGATGCTATCCGGCCAGGACTGCATGCAGTTATGGATGCCCTGCGTAATCAGAGAGTCGTATTTGATATACCAATCGAGTGCCTGATAAGTAGGGTTTGCTCTTAAAAGGCGAAATTGTTAAGTCTTGCAAACTGGACGAGGTTTGTGATGAAGAGCGTCATGGTGATCCATGATTCAGAGGTGTCTTTGAGTTTAGCCCTTATCTGGTTAAGATTATAGCCCTGTTTAGCTTGTCCAATTTTACCTTCAATTTGATTTCTTTCTGCGTATTGCTTTTTCTCTTTTCTTTTTTGATAGGGCGTCTTTTTGGTTGGTCTTCCTTTCGGAGTAACAGTCATTTCAATACCCCGGTCTTTGCACCATTTGCGATTTTCATTGGTACCATAAATTTTATCTACCTGGAGAAGTTTTGGGTAATATCCGTACAAGGTTTTGTAAGCTTCAGTGTGTTTTATCAGGTCTGTACTTTCGCGGTAAGCATTCCAGTTAAATGTTTTCAGTTTTCACAAAACCATCCATCAAGGCCAGTCCTAATTTTGACCCGAACTCTACTTTCTTTCCCTGTTTGCCCCGAACAATGGGCCGGACATGAGGTTGGGTTATGCTAACGATCCGGTCATCGCAGCGGTTGCTCTTTTCATTGTACATTTGTCGCTGTTGATCTCTTAAGGTATTGATAACCCAAAATGTTCTCATCTGACTATATGTAAGTGGATTGTCATCCAACATATCCAGCATTTTGTTGATTGTCAGTATATTACGATCCACGCAATTGAGCATATAACGAATGGTCTTGCGCAAAGAGACTTTGTTTTTCTGGCGTTTTTTTAGCCTCTGCCAGATATCGTTTGTGGGCAACTCTACGGTAGGTTCTGGGTTTGACTGTCAGGTGGTGTTTAAGAATTTCATACAGTTGATCAATTAACATTTCCGTTTTCACTCTTGCTTCATTCAACAAGCTCAAGTCATTTGGATACCTAATATATTGATCTGCAACTGTTGCATCCAGTTTTAGTTTTCCTTTATTGGGTAATTGTTTTTCAGTTGGATCAGGCGATGTAATTAATTTGTTGGGAAAACTAATCCTTATTAAAACATCTGTGAATTCATTGATCAATTGAGGGTCAAATTTTCTACGAAAATCAACAAATGAATTAGAGGAAAACACAGGCTTTGCATGAAAAGTATCCAAGCCGCAAAATAATTGCATGTAAGGGTTTTCCTGAATAGATTGCAGGGTTTCTTCGTCTGATAAATTCAGTTTGTGTTTGATAATCAGGCTTGCGATAATAATCCTTGGATCAACACAAGGACTGCCTTTGAGTGCAAACTTTTGCTCCAGAATTTTTACCAGTTTGTCCCATGGCAGGCAAGCTCCCAGTTTTATCCATCTGTTATCCGGATCAAGGGGAAGTTGGTAAATATTGTTAAATTCGTCAATGGAGGCTTGAAATTGAGATGTATAATTGAGCATAATGCAAGGTTTTTGCCCAAATTTACAAAAAACCTTGCATTTAATCAAGTCTTTTTTTAACTTATTTTATTGATTTTCAGCTTGTTATGCCTAAAATAGCAAACCCTAAGTAAGGGTGTTGTCTTTGTTGAAATGAAAATACAACAATGATTTTACATTGGGGTATTTTTCGGGCAACCCGCAAATGGCATCCTCGTACCATTGTATTCTGTTGCCTCCTACGGCCAGGCTTCCAAATTCGGAGATCATAATGGGCTTGTTGAAGTTGTCGAGAGTGGCGTAGTGTTTTCCGAAAATTTCGTCGAATGTCCACCAATCCGACCAGGAGGCTACGGAGCCATAGTTGAGGGTGCCCACACCGATCCAATCGACGTAGTCATGGCCAGGATAATAGGCATCAAAATGGCCATAGGCGATGTGCGGAGACCAAACCCAAAGGACGTTATTGACTCCTTCTTTTCTGAAAAAGTCAACCACATATTTCCAGGCTTTTACAAAATCTTCGGGCGGGTTGTTTTGCGGGCCCCAGGAGTAGCGATAGGGGTCGTTCATCTCGTGCCCCCACCGGAGGAAAAGGGGACGATCGAATTGATGGAGGTCTTTGATCCATTTTTGGAGGTAAAAATCGTAATGGCCACTGGCGATGGCCTTCAATCCGCCCTTGGCCCGTACATCTTTAGGGGCAATGTGGGGATGGGTCTCTTTGTCGAAATCGACCAGCCAGGGCTCCCAGGTGACCATCGGTATGGAACCCAATTCGTGAATTGCGCTCACCTCGGTCAGGGGAAAACGCTGATCGGACCGGTCGCCCCAGGCCGTGTATATATGCAGGATGGGAAAGGTAGTTTGCAGGGCATTTTCCAATTCCAATGCACTTTCAAAATCGGTTTTGCTTTGATTGTCAAATGCTCCAAACAGAAAATGCCGGGGAGACCTCAACTGCTCCGTATCCCTCCTGTATTGAGAAAGCCATTCCATTTTTTTGGTTCGTTCGTTTTTTCCGTTCATGAGGTAGCCTTCTGCATCCGATACCAGCATCCCCATTTTGATGAAGATGTCTTCCAGGGGGCCTTTGGATTGATTGCCGACGTAGGTCAGGCCGTTAATGACGGAAATGCCGACAAATACACCGGCAAGTGTTGTGATAATCCGATAAATTTTGTTCATGGCAAAATGCTATTTTTTCAGCTTTACTCATCTGAATATTCATTCCACGGCTCCGCAGCTTGCAATCTTTTGGATTCACCCGCGGCAAATAAGCCCAATATTCCCAGTATAAAAGCGACCAGTGCAAAGCTCATCATGCCCCAGGTGATTTCACTGGTCAGCAACAAGCTGCTTTCCGGAAGGAAAAAACGCCGGTAAATGTATACCAGGATAACCGTTCCAACAAATAAAGTCAACTGAAGATACAGCGGCTTGGCAAAGGGACTGACCTTTCCCGTTTCCGCCTGCTTAGCCGTGGGGATGTAGGGAATTTTTCTGTTGATAATGGAGAGGATAAATCCCAAAAAGAACACCGGCCAGCAGGCAAATTTCAATATCATTCCACGCCAGTGTAACCCCCACTCAACAGCCGGATGGCACAACCACTTCTGGCAGTACAAATAAATACTCAGACCAATGACTGCCACCGGCATGGCTTTCGGCAAAAATTCGGCGAAGTGAATGGTAACCGGCATCTGCCCCGTAAAGAAAAACAAATAGGGAATGAGCAGATAAAAAAAGGCAGTAGCCCCGGTCAGGTAATAAGTGCCGATGGCGCCATAAGACAGCTTTTGCCAAAAGCTCAACCGGAAAAACAAACGCATATAATCCGAAAAAAATACCTCATGGACTCCCCTGGCCCATTTGAGTTGTTGTTTGCAGAAGGAGCCAAAATCTTCCGGCACCAGCCCTCTGCTGACAATGACCGGGTTGAACACAGACCTCCATCCGGCAGCATGCAACCGGATGGAGGTAACCAGGTCTTCGGCCAGGCCTATGCCATGCCCCCCAATTGAGTCCAGTGCCTTGCGGCGAAAGGTGCAGTTGGCACCGATGGCCACTGCCGTTTGATAGCCATGCATACCCATCGACACCGGTCCATAAAAGGCATAGGTTTGCTCAGCAGCTCCTTTTGCAGTAAAGGAGCGATACTGGTTGTAATACGCCTGCGACACTTGAACAAAGCCGGTTTTTTCGTCGCGAAAGTAACCAAGAGTATTGTCCAGAAAAGAGGGAAAGGGAATGTGGTCGGGGTCGAGGATCAGGATAAACTCTTCTTTCGTCCGGGCCAGCGCCCTATTTATCTTGCCTGCTTTTGCGCCGGGCACATCCAGTAGTTCGAGCCAAACGGCGCCGTGCTTCCCGGCCAGTTCCCGGAAGCGTTCATCGCGGGTATCGTCGAGCAGATAGGTGGTATGCGGATAGGTTATTTTGGCGCAAGCCTCCAGCGTTTTCTCGAACATCGAGAGGGGTTCGCCCGGAGTACTCGTCGTAAAAATTGCTACCGACAATCCTTTTTCCGGAAGGGGGATTTCCTCGCGTTTGATGCCGAGATAGTTGATCCATATCACGATCAGCCGCAACATCCCATACCAAAAAACAAAGGACAATAAAATATACATTGGCAATGACCCCACGTGCTCAGCCCGGAACCACCAATCGCCCAACCGAAAAATACCGATCACACCCGCTACCACCAGAGCAGTCAGTACAAAGCGATCGAAGGCATTTACCGATCTGGCCCTCCGAAAGGAAAATAAGCCTTTTGACATTTTATTTTTCACTTAAAAACCACCAGTTGAGTTGTACATTAAAGGTATGGGCCCGGTAAAAAAAGTTGTCCGTGTATTGGTAGTAAGTATTCAACGAAAAGCGCTTTGAAATAGCTGTATTCAGTTCTGCTTTTAATTCCAAATTGGTCGATTTTTGGCGGAAGCTGGACTGCACAATATCTACTCCGCTGCTGGTATCATCCAGGTAGAATACAGGAATATCAGCCGCGGCATAGAAACTGACGGTGCCAGACAATTTAAGTGCTACAGACTGATGCAATTGAAGCGTTGCCTGCCCCAGCACGGCGTGTACCTGTTGGTCGAGGGGCGTAAAATAGGGGTCGTAAACGCCATTGATCTGCATGCCTTCCTGATAATTTTGCAAAATCTCATCGAGGCTGGAGCGGGGAGTAAAGCGACCTTCAGCCGTGTCCGAAAATGCAAAAACATAGCCAATACGCCATTTGGATATTTTCCACTTCAGTGCCGGGCTGAGCAGCCAGGCATAGGCGGTCCAGCCCCGATTGTCGTCAAAATAGTCGGTATATGCAAACACAGCCCGCCCCATCAGCCCATCGCCTTGTTCCAAATGGATGCCAAGAGTATACTCATCGGTAGTGATTAATTTGACCGCACTGGCAGCGGTGAAAAAAATGGGTCTATGCTGCCATTTGCCCACTACTGACAATTTTGACGAAAGTCTTTTCTCCATTGATCCGCTCCCCACCCAGTGGCTGCTCCCATCCACCTGATCCAGAAAAAGCCCCGCTGACAGCCGCACCACCAGCCCGGCTTTTGAAAAGGTGAATTGATTGCCCAAACGGATCCATCCGGCCTGGGTCTGGAGGGTGTCTGTATCGAGGTTCCAGGCTTTGGCCTGGATACGGGGGAACCACCACGGAGAGTAGTATTTCCGGAGTTCAGCATAAGGACTTAGCCGCCGCAAGGGTTGGTTGTCGGAATGATGGGTAGCCCCTACTTGCAAATGCCAGGCCTGACGGTCGTAAATCGCCTGGAGCATAGCCCTGGCTTGTTCATGAGCAGGCTGTTGTAGGAGAATGGTTCGAAAATACTGCTGAGCCGCCCCATACCGCTCCTGTTGAAATGCCAGATACCCCATCATCAGGTTGGCCTCGGTGTGGGAGGAATCCGCCGTCAAAAACTCAGCTATGGTAGAGATAGCACCCCTCTCCTCTCCCTGTTCGTACAGCATCACACCGTATTGAAGCCAGAACGACGAAGTTTTGGGAAACCTCTCCATTCCCTTTTGAAAGGTGGTGTGGGCTTTGTCGATCTGGCCATCCCAATAATAAGTTTGGGCCAGCAGTTGTAGGGCTTCTGCCGAATCGTCGTAGGGCTCCAGCAGGGAAATCGCTTCGCTGTAATTTTTGTGCTGCAATGCTTCATTGGCCAAATGGACGGCTTCTGTGGCATTTTGCTGGGCTTGCGCCAAACCAAATCCTGCGATGAAAAGCAGAATTGTACTCCGACGAAGAAGGAATGAATACATCCGGACAAAGATCAGCAATTTTTCCATGAGTTATGAATACTGCAAAAGCAATGGAGAATCAACAATCGACCCAAAAACAGCGCGTTGTATAATGCGTCCATTGGCAGCAGCGCGTAGCGATGCACCCATTGGTAGCAGCGCGTAGCGATGCGCCCATTGGTAGCAGCGCGTAGCGATGCACCCATTTGCATTTTTTATGGGAGTCAGGCGAATAAATTCGCCGACTACTATAAGCGATGCCGGAAAACCAAATCGATCCCTGTTTGTTTAGGTTAAACACAACCACCGGAAGGCCCTTGCCTTGGAGGTGTACAAATATGCCAAAAGGTTGCCTGAAAAAGCCGAATACCTACCTTTGGAGCAAAAACGATGAACAAAGCCATTCTCCGCCTCGCCATTCCCAACATTCTGAGCAATGTATCGGTACCCCTCATCAGCACGGTGGATACGGCGCTAATGGGCCGCCTCTCCGAACACCATCTGGGGGCGGTGGGCATCGGCGCCATGATCTTCAACTTCATTTATTGGAATTTTGGCTTTTTGCGGATGGGCACCACGGGTATTACCGCGCAGGCCTACGGGTCGAAACAGGCCGGAGAGATCATCCATACATTGGGGCGGGCGGTGGTGGTGGCACTGGTAGTGGCGCTGGGCTTATTGGTGTTGCAGGGGCCGCTGGGCCGGTTGGGTTTTAGCCTGATGAACGTACCTGTCGAACAACTCGATCTGATCGCCGAATACTTCAACATCCGCATCTGGGCGGCGCCGGCTACCCTGGGGTTGATCGCGCTGATGGGTTGGTTTTTTGGTATGCAAAACGCCATATTTCCGCTGATTTTGACGGTTTGGATCAGTGTGGTCAATATTTTTTTCAGTTACTATTTCATCGTCGTCATGGGTATGGAGGCCGATGGGGCTGCCTGGGGGACGGTGATCGCACAATATGCAGGACTCTTGTTGGGTATTTTTTTATTTTGGTATCGTTACCGAAAATTGGCCCGTGATTTTCAGGCGAAAGCCCTGTTTGCCGTCAATGCGTTGCGCCGGTTTTTGGTGGTCAACCGGGATATATTTATCCGTACGGTTTGTCTGACCTTTAGCTTTGCCTTTTTTTACAGTCAGTCGGCTACTCAGGGTAGTATGGTATTGGCTGTCAATGTGATCTTGCTGCAATTCGTCAACTGGATGTCGTATGGCATCGACGGATTTGCCTTTGCAGCCGAGAGCCTTGTCGGCAAACACAAAGGTGCCAACAAGCCGGTGCAGCTACGAAAAGCCATCCGGCTGATATTCGTTTGGGGTATGGGGATGGCGATGGGCATTAGCATCATGTACTGGTTTTTCGGCACCCCTTTGCTTCGGATATTCACCGATCAGGAACCGATCATTCAGGCATCCCTCCCCTATCTGTTTTGGTTGATGCTCTTTCCGATACTGGCAACGCCTTGTTATCTGTGGGACGGCATTTTCATCGGGCTGACGGCTTCCCGCGAAATGCGCGACAGTATGCTGATCAGCCTTGTGGCATTTTTGGGAGCTTTTTATTTTTTACACCCTTATGGGAATCATGGGTTGTGGGGGGCTTTGCTGCTGTTTATGGTGGTGCGGGGGGTTACTATGTGGGGGTGGTATCGGCGATTTGCTGATTAGGTGATGCCTGCCCATGCAGAACTGTCGCCATTCATGCCGCTGATTTTTGCCTGCGGAAAGATTATAGTGCTACAACCCAAGGTTTGTAAATTTTTTATCACCCTAAGGTGATTTTATTGAAACCTTGCCTACCGGCAGGCAGGTCTACCTGGCGGTAGACAGGCATTGCCTGTCGGCTAGGCAGGCACATAGGCACAATAGGACACATTTTTTTATGCATTTCTAATTCTTCATTGGAATCGTACAATAAACGAGTCCCTCTTTTTCACCTGACCCGAAATAAATGCAGTTCAAAGGATAAATTTCACCTTACAGCGGGTAACTATTTTATTGCAGCTTTTTTGATTGTTAAACTGCAATAAAATGAGAATAATAATTATTTCATGCTTCTTTCTTTTAATATCAATTGGTGTTTGTGGACAATACCAACTCCGGGGTAGGGTATTATCCTCTGATAAAGCACCGCTTGGATATGCTGCTGTAAGTATTTATCCACTTCAGGATACGACAGACATCAAGGGTACGATCACGGATGAAACTGGGACGTTTCTGTTCTACAAATTATCGCCGACAACCTATCAATTGACTGTCCAGATGTTGGGATACAAAGATTGGTCTCAGCAATTTATTCTTACTGAAGATACAAATTTAGGTGCGATTGCCCTTTCAGAAGATGTGGAACAATTGAAGGTGATTGAGGTAGTAGCCGAACAATCCTCTATCGAGAGTCATCTCGGAAAGAAAGTGCTTCGAATAGGAAAGGACTTATCCTCAACGGGAAGTAATGTGCTGGAAGCTTTGGAAATAATTCCCTCCGTAACGACTACTCCAAGAGGACAGGTTCTCATTAGAGGAAGTTCAAGTGTCCTTATTTATATTAATGGTAAAGAAACTAAAAGAGATCCCGCATCTTTGAAATTCATTGCTGCTGAATCAATTGAGAAAATAGAAATTATCACCAATCCATCAGCAGAACATGATGCGGAAGGAATAGGAGGAATTATCAATATTGTTTACAGGAAAAATAAAAACAATTCTTTCAAACTGGAACTTGTGTCCAATCTTTCAGTTTTAACAGATCCGCTTTACCTAAACCCTGGTGGGGGCGTTAATTTCAGCTGGACAAAAAAGAAGTTTTCACTTTTTACAAATCTAAGTCATAATTACAGCAAATACGAGAATTACGCCGATTCTAAAAGGATCAGTTTTTCGGATAGCTTGCAACGTTATGAAAATTTGACCTCTCGAAAGGGAATGGGAAACTTTAGCAACGCTTTAGTCGGGTTTTCAATAGAACCCGATTCAACTTCATCTATCGGGTTGGAAGCCAATTTTTTACGATGGGACCTGGCGAATGAGATCCATCAACAGAATCTATTTGATTACAGAGCTTCTGAGCCAGAATCAATATATATTTTGAATGAGGGTGGAGAAGTAGAAGACGAATTATGGGTCAATCTTTCTTATGAAAAAGCGTTTAAAAAACAACAGTCCATAAAAGTATCATTAACCGCAGGCGGTGAAGACGAAACCAATGTTACCAAAAGTGAAGAAATTGATTTGACGACTCCACCTTTTGATACTCAACAATTTCTTCGCGTTTCTGATGAATGGGAACGCCAAAGGTATTATCATGGCAAAGTTGATTTCGAATTGCCAATTAAGAAATGGGGTATCCTGCAAACGGGTGTCAAAGCTGATTTTATTCGCTATTATATTTTTCAAAAGATAGATCTCCAATCTGAAACCATAGATTTACCCGACAATGATTATGAGATGAATATGCAAAAGTTGGGAGGATACCTTATTCAGAAAAAGAAATTCAGCTTCCTTGAATATGCCGTTGGAGTGAGATTCGAACAATTTAAAAGTGAGGGATTTCAAACGTCCAATCAAAAAAGTTTTACCCAGGCGTATACCGTCTTTTTTCCATCTCTACAACTAAATTATCCGATCAGTGGTTACGATCATACCATCGGCGTAAATTATACAAGAAGAATTAACCGTCCGGGCTTTTTTGATCTGAATCCTTATGTTTCTTATGAAGACCCATTGAACTTGAAAACAGGAAACCCGGAGCTTGAGCCGGAAATTGCTGATTTAATTGAATTAAATTACCATAAAGAATGGAGTCGATTCAATATTGACTTCACCCTTTATAATCGAAAAATCGCTAACTCGATTCAAGCGATTATTGAACCAATAGACAACAATAGAACGTTGGCAAGTTATGTAAATATTGACAGTCAAACCCGGAGAGGAATAGAATTGCAGTTGGAATATAGGCTGAAAAGCTCATTCAAAACCTGGGGTACATTTGTGTTGGCTCAAAGCCAATATGAAGATTCTGAAAATGAAATAAGGTTCAACAATCAACCCATTTGGAGTGTCCGGCTAAAACAAGAGTTGAATTTAAAAAACAACTGGAAAATTGAATTATCTGAAATCTATAAAGCGCCTTCCTACCAAATCCAGCAAAAAACGCATGGAAACTATTATATGGATGTTGGCATCAATAAAAAATTCGCCAGGAGAAGAGTAAGTATTTCCCTTGCCGTCCGCGATCTGTTCAATACCAGACAGTTTGTTCGATCTATGCATACCGCCTCCTTCGAAGTAGAGAGAAGCTACAAATGGCAAACACGTCGGGTTATTTTAGCAATGAAGTATATTATTTTTAATGCTAAAAACTAATATATGAAATATATGATAAGTTCGATTTGTCCTTTTTGTGGTAATATTACATTTGCACTGGAGCCCCATAGGTAAATAACAATATTTCTACATGAAAAAAGAATGGCTTGCTCAATTCATAGCGTTTCTTATATTTTTCTTGAATGACATCATCCATATGGAACAGGAGGAGATGGTTGTATCAAAAAGCATAGGAGTTGAGTTTTTGTTTATGACCTATCATCTTTTGCTCTTTTTATTTGTTAACTATGTTTTAATTCCAAACTTCTTTAATTCCAGAAAATATTTACAGTTTTTCGTGTTTTTGATTGGGACGATCATTCTTTTTGGCATTGTAGAGGAAGGAGTTGTTGAAAAAATCCTTACCCCTGATAGTAGGGGTCGCAATGATGTTACTTTGAAGTCGATTTACTGGTTTTTGGGCGAAATACTGGTTCCCCTGTTGACTTTTATGTCGATAAAATTTGTGTTTGACAATGTTAAGCAACAACAAAAGCTGGAAAAAATTGAACAGAATAGGTTGCGAAATGAATTGAAGTTATTGAAGTCTCAAATACAACCTCATATTCTTTTCAACAGTTTAAATAGCTTATATCATTTCGCATTAAAAAAATCGGAAGAACTGCCGGATTTGATATTGAAGTTGTCAAATGTTCTTCGTTATGTCGTGTATGAAGGCCATGAGGAAAAGGTGCTTCTTGCCAAGGAGTTGTCATTCATCAAAGATTATATTGACCTTCAAGAGGTACAGTACGAAGGTCGTGGAGATATCCATTATGATATTCAGTTGCAGCATTTAGCTGAATCAACAAAAATTGCTCCTTTTTTATTGATTCCATTTATTGAAAATTGTTTCAAACATAGCTTTGGCACAAAAATAAAAGATGTATTCGTAGACATTAGGATCATCGTAAATGGGCAAGAACTAACACTCAAAGCAGAAAACAATTTCGAGGAAAACCGTAAAAAGGAAGAAGAATTGATACAAGGAGGTATTGGTTTAAAAAATGTAGAGAAAAGACTACAATTATTATATCCGAATCAGCATCGGCTAACGATAGATTCTGACGAACAAAGATATATGGTTGATTTATATGTAAAATTAAACTGATGGAACAATTGAACTGTGTCGTAATCGAAGACCAGGTTCCGGCTCAAGAGATATTAAAAAAATTCATAGAACAAACGCCTCGATTGCGTTTGCTGAGCATCTATGTTTCGCCTTTAGAAGCATTGAAGACACTGGAAAGTGGGCAGGTAGATGTTTTGTTTTTGGATATTCATTTACCAAAACTGACTGGTATTGAGCTGTTAAGAACATTAAAGTCTCCTCCTCAAACGATTATCACAACTGCTTTTTCAAAATACGCGCTGGACGGATTTGAGCTGGATGCGGTGGATTATTTGTTAAAGCCCTTTTCTTTTGAACGGTTTTTAAAAGCCATATCTAAAGTCCACAAAGTAAAAGACCAGCACCAGGGGACATTCAACCAACAGCCCTATCTTTTTGTTCGTAACAAAGGGCAGATAAAAAAAATCTCTCTGTCGAATATAGCGTTTATTGAAGCAAAAGGAGATTTTGTTATTCTTTGTACCGAAGTGAGTCGTGAAATTGCCAATATATCGCTGCAAAAATTAATGGAATCTTTGGGAGCGCGCTTTATCAGGTGTCATAAATCCTATATAGTGAATATCAACTATATTGAAAAGATCATAGGAAATCACATTGTCATTATGGATAAACAGATCCCAATAGGCAGGACTTACAAAGAACAACTGTTGGAAAAAATTAAACTTATTTAGTAAAGGCGATCAGAATTTATCCGCCAAAAAGTCGAAAATGGTAGAAATTATAAAATTTGAATTGGAAAGATTGCCGGAGGAAGAAAGGAGGATGAAAAAATACATGCTGGTGTGGTGTTCGAAAGGAAAAATTGAAATGGAAATTGACGGGAATGATTTTACCATCCCCGTTGGGAACCTCGTCACAATTACCTCGGGGCAATTTCACAAGTTCAAGGCGACTTCCAAAGCAGAAGGGGTGGTTCTTCAGTTCACGTATGATTTTTTCTGTAAAGATGACAAAGATATTGAACTGATATTTCACAATGGACTTTTTTGCCATTTTGACAGAAACGAGGTGATTAATGTATCAAATCGGGAATCTATTGCCTCCCTGTTAAAGCATGTTGAAATCGAACTTGAAGAGAAACCCTATCAATATCTGACCTCGGTTCATTCAAGAGTTAAGTTGATACTGGTTGAAATCAACCGGGCAAAAATTGAACATGGAGATGAAATTTGGAAACCGGATGCCCTGTTCTTAAAATTTCTCGAACTGATTAGGGCAAGTTTCCAACACAACCGGCCTGTTAAGTATTATGCCGATCAATTGTCAACAACTGAAATGAAACTGAACGAGCTTTCAAAACTCCATGCAGGCAAAACAGGACAGCAGATAATTCGCAGTCTGATCGTTTCAGAAGCTAAAAGATTATGCCATTATAAAAAACTGTCTGTCAAGGAAACTGCTTATGCTCTTGGGTTTAAAGACCCATTTTATTTTTCCAATTTTTTCAGAAAGCATGTTGGCTTATCGCCACAAGCATTTAAAAAGCAACTCGAAGTCGAAAATTACATGCCTAACTCAAAATCTTCTATTCCCTAAGACTGCTTATCTGTTCATCTTTGTGCCGATAATTTTTGTTTTAAACTAAAAAACAACCATGAGTACAAAGATAGAAGACTACATTGTCAAGACTATTTCAGAAACATGGATTCCTTTAAAAGAAGAAGGGGTGAATACGAAAGGTATTTATATTAAAACCTTGCGTATTGATGAAGGTGGAAGACCTCCAAGTTTTTTGCTCAAATTTGAGCAGGGAGCAAGTTATCCCTATCACAATCATCCCGCAGGTGAGGAATTATATGTTTTGGAAGGGACTTGCATTATTGAGGGTGTTACTTTGACAAAAGGGGACTACCTGTATACGCCATCCAATTTTAAACATAGCGTAAAAACAGATACGGGATGCGTTTTGTTTTTTATCGTGCCGGAAGAAGTTGAGATTTTGGAATAGAAATGACAACCTAAATTCTGGGATTCACATGAGCATTAAAAAAGCAGGCATTGGGCTTTTATTATTCATAGGCTTATTGTTGGCCGGACTCCGTATTAATAATCACTTTGTCAGGAACAAATATTTAGTTGATTTAGATCATAACAAACTCTCCGAGAAAGAAAATCAAATGGTGAAAGATGTGCATCTTCTCTTAAAAAATGCGAATGATTTTTGGCCGGGAATGGGAGATATGGAAATACCAATCGTTTTATATAATGACCAATATGAATTTTTGATAGGAAGCGAGATACCCGACTCCAGTTGGACATTAATTGACTCCATTAGTCTCCACCCCTATTATATTTCATATAAAATGGCCGAACACCCACAATCATTTGGAGTCAAGCGAAATGGCAAGTGGGCGGGGAGTTTGGCAACCTGTCAAAAAATGAATAAGGAGATGATCGGAAATATTGATAGAGAACTACCGCCATTTATTAGTAAGTTCCTACCTTACAATCTCTTTGACATCAGTGACGACTATCATGTTGTACTTTATATTCACGAGGCGTTTCATGCTTTTCAAGGCAATAAAAATGAACGTAAATTAACCGAAGCGATGAATGCATATGAATATGAAGCAAGTTACCCTTATGAGCAGGAAGGCCAAATATTTGGATGGAATGAAGAAGGGGCATTACTGAGGAAGGCCCTTGAAGAAAAAAGTGTAGACAAGCTGAAAGAGATAGTGTACATGTGGGTGGAAAAACGACAGGAGCGTAGAGCTGATGGAAAATTATCCGCTAAGCATATTGACTATGAAAAACAGTTGGAATGGTTAGAAGGAGTTGCCTTTTATACAGAAATAAAAGCATACAGAACAGCCTCTAGAATGAGAAATTTAGGCTTCACTTATACCAAAAACCCTAGCTATTGGGATGACGAAATGAATAATCTAAAAAATAAATTGGGACTAATGGAGGGAGATTTAAGGTTTTACCTAAGTGGTATGGCACAAGCCGTCATTTTGGATAATTTAAGCTCTAACTGGAAAGAGAATAGTATGCAGGATGGTATTTACCTTGAAGATATCATTATGGAAACCATCAACATTTTTTTAGAACTACCAAAATTAGAAACTGAAAAAACACAATGATTACGCCAACAGGAGGCCATACCCCAGATCTGCGCACCAGCGAAATTGGTAGGCCCTATTGCAAACACCAGCACTGGATAAAAATAGAAGATTTTTGAAGCATTGCTAATCAAATACATAATATCAGGTATGGACACAGTCATCTGCAATTTAAAAATTATCCTATTTTTGCTGTCATATGAAAGAGCAGGAACTGGCCAGGCTGTTTTTCCGGGAACTCATCAAGGTATATGAGCAGGGCGAGGCGTCGGAGCGCGAAAAGATCGAAGTTCTTTACCGGTTGCTGAACCGGCTGTATGTAGACGCTACGAAGGAGGAGCAGTTCCAGTTTACCACTCTGTTTGCCAGGATCGCCTATGCGGGGCATAAGTTCAATCTGAGTAGGCAGTTGCAGTTTTATGTTCACGAGTTCAGGCGGGAGGCTCAACGGCTTTTGCATTCGACGGCGGACAAAGAGCCGCCCCTGCAGTTGTATCCCCTGGGGTTGAAGGCGCTGGCTGGTTCGGTGGCCTCTATGTACGGGCAACCGATACCGGATGAAATAGCGGATTTGCTGCCACCTAATCATTTTTACAAAAAAGACCCTGCCGAAATCCAGCAGTATATTTCCGTGCTGCGGGTGGTGGTGTTGGAAATCGATCAGGCTGCCAGCCAAATGGTGGCCAGAGCAGAAGGTCGTGCCGAAAATGACCTTGTGATCGAGTACAACATTGTCGACCGAAATGAAAATTTTAACTCTTCTATCCGGGCCTTGCAGCTCTATTTCGACCTGCCTGTGGTTGTCAATATCCTCGATGTGGAAGTGGGGCAGGATCAGGTGTACCGACCCCGCGCCTTTGTGGTAGAGCCCGACTATCTGGTGGATGTTTCCGCCATAGCGGAATGCTTCAAAGATTTTGGTGCCGAGCCCCTACTCTACCTCCTCAAAAAGTACCTGCCCTTTTCGTACAGCATCCCGCTGATGATCGGGAATATCGCCAATTTTTTCCTCGACGAATTGATGAATCACCCCGAGGCCACTTTCAAAGATACCTTTCCCAAAGTCTTTCAACTCAACCCGCTGGCTTTTACCGTTTTTGACGACCGCGAACTGCGGGAGATCATGCAAAAAGCTCAGAAACATTTCGTCAACCTCAAGCAAATGGTTCACCAGGGTTTTAGCGAAAGCGAAGTACAGGTTGCCGACTGCTTTTTGGAGCCTAGTTTTTATTCCGATATTTACGGCATTCAGGGCCGACTCGACGTATTTTACTCCAACCCCACCGACCCCCTTCAGTCGGCCATCATCGAATTGAAAAGCGGAAAAACCTTCAAGCCCAACAAATGGGGCCTCAACCACAACCACTACGTGCAAACCTTGTTGTACGACTTGCTGATCAAATCCGTTTTCGACCATAAACTCACCCCCACCAACTTCATTCTCTATTCGGGGCTCGACGAAAAGCAATTGCGTTTTGCGCCCGTCACAAAAAGTCAGCAGTATGAAGCTCTTCAGATACGCAACCAGATCGTAGCCCTCGAAAAAGCCCTTTCCAGGGGCGATGCCCGCCTTTTTCAACGCCTCACCCCGAGCCTCCTTCCCGGCCAGAAGGGTTTTTTGAGCCGTGACCTCGAACTTTTTGAAAAAGCCTATAAGGGCATGCGCCCGCTGGAGCGGAAATATTTTCAACAGTTTTCGGCATTTATAGCAAGAGAACACCTATTGGCCAAAACAGGCGTGCAAGGGGTGGAAAACATCAATGGGTTGGCTTCGCTGTGGCTAAACGATTTTGAAGAGAAAAAAGAAAATTTTGAATTACTCGGCCAATTGGAAATCGAACGACTTGACGTCCAAAAAGAACAACCGGAAATCGTTTTCAATAAAACGGAACACACCAACCCACTGGCCAATTTCCGCACCGGCGATATAGCTGTACTTTATCCCTACCAGCGACAGGGCGACACCGTGTTGAACAACCAAATTTTTAAAGGCAGCATCACCGGGGTTACCGAAAATCAGATCACCCTCCGGCTGCGGTCGCGGCAGTTCAATATCCGTTTGTTCGAGGAAACCAGCTATTGGAATATCGAACACGACCTGATGGACAGCAGCTTTAACGGCATGTACCGCGGCCTGTTTCAGTTTGTTCAATTCCCCGAATTTAAACGCGATCTGTTGCTGACCCATCAGGCACCCCGAATGCCCGACGAGAAAGACATCATCGTACCGCGTGGACTGACCGGTGAGCAAGAGGCCATTTTTCGGAAGATGGTGCTGGCCAAAGACTACTTCCTGCTGTGGGGACCACCAGGTACCGGCAAAACCAGTGTTATGCTGAAGCAAATGGTCAGCTATCTGCTCAACGAAACGGATGAAAGCATATTGTTATTGGCCTATACCAACCGGGCCGTCGATGAGATCTGTGCCGCCATTGAAAGCATCGACAAGCTGGCCCGGCAGGAGTACATCCGGATAGGTTCGGGCACTTCTACGGCTCCCAGGTACCGCGACCGCCTGCTCAACACGCTGATGGCGGAGGTCGGCAACCGGCAGGGCCTCAAGGAACTGATCGAGTCGCACCGCGTATTTGTGGCCACGGTGGCTTCTATGGCGGGCAAATTGGAACTGCTCCAATTCAAATCATTCAGCCGGGTGATCATCGACGAAGCTACGCAGATACTCGAACCGGCCATCGTGGGGTTGCTCCCCTTGTTTGAGCGGTTTGTATTGATCGGCGACCACCTGCAATTGCCGGCGGTGGTAGTGCAGAACGAAGATGCTTCTGCGGTGGCGGATGATGACCTCCATTCCATAGGCTTGTACAACCTGCGGAATTCTCTATTCGAACGGCTGTACAAACGCTGCCAACAAGAAAACTGGCACTGGGCCTACGCCCAACTCAGCCACCAGGGCCGGATGCATGAAGAGATCATGGAGTTCAGCAGTTCGACTTTTTATGGCGGCAGTCTGAAGGTTTTGCCGAAAGGCTCTGAAAGACACCGCCAACAAACCGCCGGCATCGAATGGGCATTGCCCGAACCACCATCGGAACTGGAGCTGCTGCTGTCGCGCCAACGGGTTTTGTTTCTGCCTACCCCCACTACGGAAAACGGCTTGGGCGATAAAGGCAATTATAAAACCAACCGCTACGAAGCCGGGCAAATAGCAAAATTGGTGCAATGCTTTCAGCGGATCTATGCTGCTAATAACAAGGTTTTTACACCGAGTACCCTGGGCGTTATCACGCCTTACCGTGCGCAGATCGCACAGATACGAAATGTGCTTCAGGAAGAGAATATTCCGACCGACTTGCTGACCATCGACACCGTAGAGCGGTATCAGGGTGGCGCGCGTGACATTATCCTGCTGTCGCTTTGCGCCAATTCGAGCCGGCAACTGCATTCGTTGATCTCTCATTCTGACGAGGGGGTAGACCGGAAGTTGAACGTAGCACTGACCCGCGCCAGGGAGCATCTGGTTATTTTGGGCAATGAGCAGGTGTTGCAGATGGATGAAGTGTACCGGTTGTTGATGGATTATGGACAGGCGGTGGAGTTGTGAGAAGTTGTGTGACAGTTGGGGGTCTTTAGGAGAAATGTTATATTTACTAAGAGAAATAGCGCTGAAATTACGGACTTGGCGACTGTTAGGCAATTAGCCATTCATTTTTAGCGCACAACCTTTGATTTTTCCATAATTGAAAAAATAACAACAACATTACAATGGCATACAGCGAACTTCTTGCCGATAGAATCCGGCAGCTACTTAGTCCCAAAAAGCTGAAGGTCGAAGAAAAGAAGATGTTCGGCGGACTGTGTTTTATGGTCGACGATAAGATGTGTGTCGGCGTCCACGAAGAGCGGCTCATGGGGCGCATCGGACCCGATGCCGAACCAGAAGCTCTACAACGGAAGGGCTGTCGCAAAATGGATTTTACCAAACGGCCCATGAAGGGATTTGTGTTTGTCGATCCAGCGGGGACCGATATGGATGAGGATCTGGCCTATTGGGTCGAACTGTGTTTGGCTTACAATCCGATTGCCAAATCGTCTAAGAAGAAAAGGAAGAAGTAATGGGACGTTGGGGTTGAGTAATGTTTTTTTAGAGGTCAGACTTTAGAGGTCAGATATCAGACCGTACGCTGCTTCGCAGCGTTGACTGTCAGAAGTCAGACGCTTCAGAGTAGCATATGGCTTCTACTTCGCATAGGTAAATTTGGGTTGGATGAAGAGAAAACGAAACAGATGTTGGGTACTAATATGGTTGGGGATCATCTTGATTTTCATTGGTTGGGGTTGCCAGACGCAAGGTGGTGTACCGACTTTGCGTATTGCAACGGCTGCCAATATGCAATTCGCCATGAAGGAGTTGGCAGATGCTTTTTCTGAAGAGACAGGCATTAGCTGTGAGACCATTGTTGGGTCGTCGGGGAAGCTGACAGCACAGATCAGGGAAGGGGCCCCTTTCGACGTTTTTGTGTCAGCCAACATGGTGTACCCAAATGCATTGAACCGGGAAGGGTTGACGACAGGGCCGCCAGAAATTTACGCCTATGGATGCCTGGTGTTGTGGTGGAACAGGATGGATCGAGCGCCGACACCGTCAGATTTGACGTCGGACAGGATACGCCATGTCGCCCTGGCCAACCCGAAGACGGCGCCCTACGGGATGGCTGCCGGGGAGTGGTTGGAGCACAACGGCCTGTTGGAAAAGATAGAGCAAAAACTGGTGTTTGGCGAAAGCATCGCCCAGACCAACCGGTTCATCACTTCCGGAGCAGCAGATCTGGGCTTCACCAGTAAGAGCATTGTTGTATCCTCGCTTTTAAGTGGGAAAGGGAGTTGGGTTGAGCTGGACAGCGCCCGCTATTCCCCCATTGTTCAGGGCGCGGTGATGCTCACGGGAAACCTCCAACCATTGAGGGCAAAACGATTCTACGATTTTCTGTTTTCCGCGAAAGCGGCCACCATCTTAACCAAATTTGGATATACCATACCTGAACCGCAACATCGACGATGATCGACTATGAACCGCTGATACTTACTTTTCAACTGGCATTCATTACCACTGTTTTGCTCTTCATCATTGCCTTGCCCATCGCTTACTGGCTGGCGCATACCCGCCTGCGGCTCAAACCGGTGGTAGAAGCATTGGTGAGTATGCCACTGGTGCTGCCGCCTACGGTGGTGGGGTTTTATTTGTTGATCGCATTCAGTCCCGGCAATGCCTTCGGCCAATGGCTCGACGAACAGTTGGGGCTGCGACTCATTTTTTCTTTTGAGGGGTTGGTGCTGGGCTCGTTAATCTACAGTTTGCCTTTTATGGTACACCCCATCCAGTCGGGTTTTGCCAACCTTTCGCCATCGCTGCGGGAGGCGGCATATGTGCTGGGCAAATCGAAATTCACCACCCTGTACAAAGTATTGTTGCCCAATATATATCCTTCGCTGCTTACGGGCATTGTGCTGACCTTTGCCCATACCATCGGCGAATTTGGGGTGGTGCTGATGATCGGTGGCAACATACCCGGCAAAACGAAGGTGGCCTCCATTGCCATTTACGACGAAGTGGAATCGCTCAACTACGCCGCCGCCAACACCTACTCGACGATACTGATCGTATTGGCCTTTGTGATTTTGCTGTCGGTATACCTGATCAATGGCGGCTACCTCAAACAGTTCTGGAAATGATCGCATTCGATATAAAAAAGCAATTGAATGGCCCTTTCGGGAAAATGTTGTTGGAAATAACCGCCAGTATTCCGGCCGGGCAGTTGGTAGCCCTTTACGGAAAATCAGGAGCAGGCAAAACATCGCTACTGCGGATACTGGCCGGATTGATGCGCCCCGATCAGGGACAGATCGCCATCGACGGAACTATCTGGCTGGACACCAATAAGGGAGTTTACCTTTCGCCGCAAAAACGACAGGTGGGTTTTTTGTTTCAGGATTATGCCCTCTTTCCCAATATGACCGTCCGGGAAAATCTGCGTTTTGCCTTGCAGAAAAACCAAGACCCCGCCATCGTTTCCGACTTGATCGAACTGATCGAACTAGGTGGTTTGAAGGACCGGAAGCCCGCGACCTTGTCGGGGGGACAGCAACAACGGGTGGCGCTGGCGCGCGCGCTGGTACAACGCCCCCAACTGCTGCTGCTCGACGAGCCACTTTCTGCGCTCGATCCGGAGATGCGCGCCAAGTTGCAGGATCACCTCCTCGCCGTCCACCGCGAATACGGCCTGACGATGATGCTGGTGAGCCACGACCGAAAGGAGGTTCAACGATTGGCAGACGAGGTGTGGGTGATGGAGGCGGGCAGGGTGATCCGGCAGGGGGCGCCTGCGGTTGTTTTTCCGGAGTCGGAGACCGATCTGGTTGGTGTGGTTACCGGGAAGGAGGTGGTGGGAGGTGTTTGTAAGGTGGTGGTCGATATTGGAGGGCAGCGGGTGGTGGTAGTGGTGGATAGGGATCGGTTTGAAGGGCTTGGTGTTGGGCAGCGGGTGACGGGGTTTTTGAGGGTGGATTTCGGCAACAATGGCTAAGTTATGTAGCTAATAAACTACAAAGAACGCTAAGGAACGCGACGTTTTTTTTCGGATTACTTGGCAAGGGTTAGAAAACCTTGCTTCGACCATATGGCAATCGCATAAGATTAAGCGGATTGAATTTTATAGTGCAACAAGCCAAGATTTGTGATTTTTAACCACCATCAGGTGGTTGGTATTGAAACACATAGGCACATAGGACACATAGTTTTTTGTCCTTCGGACAAATTAAACTCAAGTTTATGTAGGTTTCTACCTGTCGGTAGACAGGCAATTTCACAAACGCCTAATGGCTCTTACCCTGGAGAAGTATAAGTGGGTTTCGCCGGGTGGAGCCCGGTACCTTGGCCCGTATAACAGCAGAGGGTGAAGGAGTGTGTCCTACACTCCACGGCTGTTAACGAGCGGTGCTTCGTAAGAGCTTCTGAATTCAACTATTGTTCATTTTTGCATCGATAGTGACGGCGGTTTTTGAAAAGGTAAAGTTGAGGGGACAACAAGTCTAGGTCGTTTTTATGAACCGCAACGAACGCTAAGGGACGCTACGATTTTTTGTATGTAGTAATGGGGGGCTGAAAAACGCGTTGCGGCCATCGACACTTTTTGTAACTCCACTCTTTTTCATTATATTTGATTTTTTGAATGTGTTTTTGTTTTGCGGAAGCAATTAAGTAAAGCTCAAAAAACAACTTCCCTTTTTTGATAGCGGGAATTTATTTTCGAGCGAGCCTAAACTTCATACACATTCTCCCTTCCCCTCTAAAACCTGTTTTTTTAAACACGTTTTAAACTTCTTTCACATCATGTTGCTACACACCAATTGGCGCCCACTATTGAGTTTATTGATTTTGTTTATTCCTTTGTCGGTTCTTGGACAAAACGACATTTGGCAACCCATCAGCAAAGAAAAGTTGAATGCCCGACAAAAATCGTCAAAAATTTCAATGCCTTCGGCCTACCAGGCATTCCAACTTAGTGATGAAACACTATTGAAAACAATGCTTAGGGAAGCACCGCTGCGCTTTTCAGACACAGCCGACCGAACGGCAACCACCATCCCTTTGCCGATGCCCGATGGAAGTGTGGCCCTATTTGAAGTATTTGAGTTTCCAATCATGGAGTCGCGGCTGGCAGAAAGGCATCCTAACATCAAAACCTACACTGCAGCAGGTATTACTGACCCTACGGCTGTCGCCAAAATAGATTTTACCCCACAGGGGTTTCACGCCATGATACGGGCGGTAGACGAAAATCCGGTCTTCATCGACCCCTACAATGCCGATGAGGACCGCTATTTGGCTTATTACAAAAAGGATTATCCGCCGCCTGCGGAGCCCTTTGTGTGCCACGTTAGCGGAGAAGAAGATATTTATCAGCCGGAAGAAATTGTGGAAAACAGAGCCGGGGATTGTCAGTTCCGGGAATACCGACTGGCACTGGCCTGCACCGGTGAGTACGCTGATTTCCACGACGATGGCAACCCAGGCAATGGAGACGCCGCCGATGATGCTATGGCAGCAATGGCCACCACGATGAATCGGGTGAACGGTGTGTTTGAAAACGACGGAGGCATTACATTGGTTTTTGTAGCAAATAATAATTTGTTGATTTACACAGATACAACAAATGATCCTTACACAAATTGGAATACTTTCGCCATGCTGTTAGAAAACCAAAACAATTGTGATGCAGTTATCGGATCTCCCAATTACGATATCGGTCATGTTTTTGGCGTAGGAGGAGGAGGCGTTGCATTTATAGGTACTCCCTGCAACAATTCCTTCAAAGCAAGAGGAGTTACAACACATCCTAATCCAACTGGAGACCCCTTTGACATTGACTACGTGTCTCATGAAATTGGTCATCAGTTCGGAGGTACACACACCCAAAACAACCCTTGCTCTCAGGATGGATCCTCCTCTTACGAACCCGGTAGTGCGTCGACTATAATGGGTTACGCGGGTATTTGCTCACCCAATGTACAAAACAACAGCGACGACTACTTCCACGCCATTAGCTTACAACAAATCGGCAACTACACAACAGGTGGGGGCAACTCCTGCGCCACCATCATCAACACCTCTAACAACCAGCCCACAGCCAATGCAGGCAGTGATTATACCATCCCCATCTCCACCCCCTTTGTGTTGACTGGCATAGGGACCGATGCCGATGGCGATCCGCTGACCTATTGTTGGGAACAGTGGGACCTGGAGGTGGTTCCCATGCCTCCTCAGTCGACCAATGCAATGGGGCCTATGTTCCGGTCGTTTAAAGGAACCACCACTCCGGAAAGGTATTTTCCGAGAATGTCGGTCCTGCTCGGTTCTGGTACAGACACCTGGGAGGTGCTTCCAAGCGTGACGAGGACACTCAATTTCAGGCTGACCGTACGCGACAACAACAGTGCCTACGGCTGCACCGAAGAAGACGATATGTCGGTGGATACCGATGCTTCTGCCGGCCCCTTTTTGGTGACCTATCCCAACACAGCCCTAACCTGGAACGCCGGCGATACCGAAACCGTCACCTGGGATGTGGCCAACACCGATGTAGCGCCTGTCAGTTGTACCAATGTCGACATTATGTGGTCGAACGACGATGGACTGACCTGGACAGCTCTGGTCTCGGATGTGCCCAATGACGGAGCGCAGGACATCGTAGTGCCCAGTGACGACAGCCAGCCCATCCGCATTATGGTCTTTTGTTCGGATAATATTTTCTTTGACATTTCCGACCAGGACATCACTATTGTCATCCCTGTGCCGGTGGAGTTGGTTGAGTTTGATGCTCAGGCAAAGGGTGAAAGCATATTGTTGGAATGGGAGACTGCCAGCGAGGTAAATAACAAGGGTTTTGACATAGAGCGCACCGAAGATCCCTCCAAAGGGTTTTCAAAAATCGGCTGGACAGAGGGATTGGGAGATGTAGAATATGGCCAATACCGTTTTTTGGATACGGACGTTGTGGCAGGGGTTCGGTATTATTACCGCTTGAAGCAAATTGATCACGACGGGGCCTATAGCTATTCGCC
Organism: Saprospiraceae bacterium; assembly: GCA_965222105.1. Taxonomy (GTDB): domain Bacteria; phylum Bacteroidota; class Bacteroidia; order Chitinophagales; family Saprospiraceae; genus CALGLS01. The sequence continues at coordinate 191,460 of CBDCTQ010000075.1, forward strand.
AGTGCGGTCGGCACAGGTGGAGGGGCAAGCCCCCTTTGTAATGCGATTACAGCCCAATCCGGTGAGCGACCAGCTGACGATGACTTTGTCGAATATCGGATATTTCAAGGGGGAGTTGCGGGTGGTCAGTGCCGTTGGTCAGCTTGTGCTAAATGAATCGCTGGAGGCTGACGGGCAATACGAATCGACCGTTGATGTACAACATTTACCGACAGGCGTGTATTTTTTGAGTGTGCGGGATGATAACGGTTTACGGGTGGTTGAGCGGTTTTTGAAAAGGTGACCTTGGGGGCTTCAGGAGTAATTTAAGAGAAGCCTTTCAAATCAAATTATCTTCTCGACCAGCTGATATATTTTGGTCCCTAAATAGTCGATCCATCTTTTGTTGGGGTACTGATCTATCTGTTTAGCTTGCTCTATTGCATTTTGAACATTTGGAATAATTTTCGCCAGGTCGGGGTTACTTTTGTTGTAACTTCCGTTTAAACGAATAATTTCGCTTTCCAATTTCGTTCTATTTTTATTGACTTTTTTGTTTTCAAATAAATCTTTTTTTTGGCTTTCGCTGTATTCTTTTATTTCCGTGAGGTGAAGCAAAATCCAAAGTTCAAAACAAGGATTGCTTAACCCAAAGTAATAGCCTTTTTGGTTAGAAGATTGAGCTACCTCTTTAATCTGCTCAATACCCCAACTTTGTTTGTCCCGGTCAATTACCAGCCATAATTCATCGTCTTCTCTTATTCTGTATTCTTTTTTAAATTTGTCAAGAAGTTTGATCACATCTCTGGGGGAACTTCTTCCGTCAATGCTGACGAGGACTTCAACGTGAACCCGGGAATTGTAAAAATAGTCCTCTGAGGCAAGCTCTTCAAAATATCGTCGTTCACACTTTTCTCCTTCCGTAGCAACTACGTACAATTTAGCATCTCTAAGTCCACTTTTTCTAACAAACTCTTTTCTTTCTCTACTCATTTGCTAAGGACCGTTTGTGAATACTAGTAAATGAATTAAATTTTGGAATGGCATCATACCGTCCTTTAAGATATCCGCTTCTAATGTCTTTGTCTTTTCTTGGCCGAAATTCTTCCAAAGAATAGATATGTGACTCCCCTTCCTTATTTTTTTTAACGAACCAAATCTCGTCCTTTCTCAATAGTTTTAATTGCATAATTTCATCTTCATGGGTTGTTGCGATTAATTGACTCTTGATGTTTTTGGATTCACTAAAAAACAATTCCATTAGTTTATAAGTGAGATTTGGGTGTAAGCTCCTGTCTATTTCATCAATTACGCAAACCGATTCGCCAGTAGAGACTTCCATAATTGCAGGAATCAAATCCAGGATCCGCTGTGTACCGTCTGATTCTTCATTTACTTCAAATAATACAAAATCGTCCTGATTTTTGATCCGGTGTTTTGTCATCAATTTAATTGCCCTTACTTCATTATCCGGGGTTTTATAAATGGAATATCGGATATTATTTAAAGAACTAATGACCGCTCTCTCTCCGATTTCTAAATTCTGGATGATATTATTTTTCACCTTTTCAGGTAAGTCAACAGAAGGGCTTTTAAAATCTACTTCTAGTGTTGAAACGCCTGAAATCCCCGTTTTAAATGCTTTTAAATACCACTGAAAAACATCTGCTAATTCAACGTCATCTTTAATGTTGGTTTCTATACCCAATAATTTGGATTCCGGAAATATTACTTTGAGGATGTCGTCAAACCATCTGAAAGAATGGCGGATAGGCTCTATGCCTGCAATGCTTCCGATATTTCTATTGTTAGAAGATGTCAAGAATAACTCATTTGGCAAAGTATCTTCGGCAATGAATTTAAGCCTTTCCAGGTCGTGTTTGCTTATTTTTAATTTGTCAAATTCGACTTGAACAGTATCATTTATCGTTCGCCGTTCATAAATCTTATAGTCTTTCTCTTTATTGAATTCAAATAGCCACTCCTCAATTATGAACTGATTATTGAATACAAATCCAAAAGCATAATTTTTACTTTTGTAGCTGAACTCATATTCTATTTTTGAATTTTTTTCTCTATTCCGGTTATCCAATTTGAATTTCTTGTAGGGAATAGGCTGGCCAGATCGTCGCCCATGTTTTATGAGCTTTTGTCCAAAACTGATGGCCTTGATTAGGTTTGATTTTCCCGATGCGTTTGCTCCAAATATAACAGCAGATTTTAATACATCTAAATCTCTTGTCCGTTCTTTTTTAATAATATGATGCCTTAAATTGCGAGATTTACTCGGAATAAGTAATAGTTCAGACTTATTATTAAAGGATAAAAAGTTCTCGATTGTGAACCGGATAAGCATTTTTTAGCATTTTCTTGTTAATCAAATGAGATATTTTCTCATTTACAACGCAAAATACTGAAAAATGTTCTCCTTGTAAAGAAATGAAGCTGTTTTATTTGAGTGTGTGACAAATCTACCTGGCGGTAGACAGGCCTGTCCCGTCCCGATAGAGATCGGGAGAATCGCTGCGGCCTTTACCACAAAGACACGAGCCTGCCTGTCTAGCCCGTCTGGCCGCCGGACAGGCTAGCCAGATAGATCCAACGGCCAGACGGGGACACAAAGATTCACACCTGCCTGTCGGCAGGCAGAGAGAAAATCTCGGCGCAAACGTCGTTCGTCGCGGCCCGCCTACCGACCGGCAGGTTTGCAACCGCGATGCTCCGTTAACCCGCCTGCCGGCCGGCAGGTATGTCACGCACTCAAAAGAAAAGTATTTGTCTGAGAACCATTTCTAATACGCGCCCCACTACCACATACCAGGAGAAGAAAGATAGGTATTGGCCATGTGGAGGAATTGTTCATAGGTGAATCCGCAGCGGCACTCGTTGGGATAGTAACTCATGATGTTGCCTACGTCGGGGACGTAAAATTCGCCATTGGCGTCCACTTTGTTGGAGATGAAGCGGCAGCCCTGGCTAACGTCCACATAATTAACGATGGGGTCGCCCACTTCATAGGGATCGGCAGGGGTGTCGCAGATAATGTCGCCGGCAGTGTCGCAATTGTTTCCGTTGACGAGTTCGTTTCCACTCCCTTCAAAGGTATGCAGCAGGCCAAAGTAATGCCCCATTTCGTGGGGAATGGTTTTGGATTCGGGAAAAACGCATACTTTTTTGATAACTATGCCACCGGATTCAAACATGGTGATGCCGCCCAATGTTGCGAACCCACAGATGGCATTTTCATCGTCGGTATCGGTGACGAAGTACATGTTGATGCGGTTGTCCTGATTGTACTTGATCTGCATTTCCTCCCAGTCGTTGCCGTTAATGAGGTCGTATTGAAAATTGTCGATGTATCTGAACTCGCAGATCTCGAAGCTGGCGCAAATCGGAGAGAAGGCCAGGTTCAAGCTGTCGATGCCTTGCTGGATTTCGGCTTCCGTAATGCCTGGGTCGGCAAATGTATCGCGGACGACATGTGCGACGATGGTAAATTTCTTATCCAGGCAGGGCAATGGCGCCTGTTTGGTGAGTATCCCCTCCTGGCCATAAAGGGATGTGGAAAAAAATACCAGGAACAATGCAAAAAATTGATAAATGTTTTTCATATTTACATAGCTTTTTAAGATAGCTTTTGAAAAAACAATTCGTAAAGTTATGAAGAATAACCACTCTTTCCTAATTCTTTTCGGCCTTATCCTTTTTTTGACAAATGATCTTCTCTCCCAAACGGGTTCTCCCCTCGAAGGTTGTTCCCCTTTGCAGGTGTCTTTTATGGCGCCGGCGGGAGCGACTTCCTTTTTCTGGGATTTTCAGGACAATGCTACTTCAACAATGGCAAATCCGGAAAATACTTTTGTGGAGCCAGGTACTTATGTCGTAGAATTCAGTGAGACGGCCGGCGGCCCGGTAATCGGGACGGTTACTGTTACCGTTTTTCCCACGCCGGAACTGGATATTGCGGCTGATCCAACGGGAGGCTGTTCTCCATTGACCGTCAATTTTCAAAGCAATTCGACCATCGACCCCAATATAATGGTCGACGACTACCTCTGGGTATTCGGCGACGGCGGAATCGCCAACAATACCACCACGCCTACCCATACTTATACATCGCCGGGGCTGTACACAGTCTCTTTGAGTATCGAAACCAACTTTGAGAGCTGCAATGTCACACAGATATTCACCGACCTGATCGATGTTTCAACCATTCCGGGTGTGGGTTTTGTGACCGATCCCAACCCGCCGGTATCTTGCACCGCTCCTCTCACTGTATCTTTTAACAATACTACCCCCAACCCGCAGGATTATACTTTTGAATGGGATTTCGGCAACGGACAAACCTTTTCGGGGCCTTCACCAGGTGCCCAGACTTTTGACATGGATAGTCTGTACACCGTCACGCTGACCGCCACCGACAATTCGGGATGTTCGGGCAACTTTTCCATGCCGGTATCGGTGGGTTCGCCGGTGGCGAATTTTATAATCCCCGATACCGTCTGCATTGATGTGCCTTATATAGTAAAGAACCAATCCGCGCAAGGCTCTTATCAGTGGGATTTTGGCCCGAACGCTATTCCGCCTACTTCCATAGAGGTTGACTCAGTTGAAGTAGTCTTTACCGCCGCCGGATTTCAAGACATTACCCTGACGGTGAGCTCTCCTGCCGGTTGTATGGGCGATACCACTATTACGGTGTATGTCGACCAGCCGGATGCCTCCTATACCGCTGCTCCGGAATATTCCTGCGTGGAGCCATTGGTGGTCAACTTCGATCCCAACTCCACGGAAGCTGTTGGCTGGTTCTGGCAGTTTGGCGATGTGGGCAATTCCACGTCTACCGATGAAAACCCAACCTTTGAATTTTTCAACGAAGATGTTACCATATACAGCATCAACGGGGAGTTGATGTTCATCAATTTCCTAACGGTTACCAACCCTTCTGGTTGTACGGCTATCTTTGAGGACACTGTTTACCTCAACGAGCCCAACGCCCTGTTTATGCCCGACGTGGCCAGTGGTTGTGCTCCGCTGACGGTTACCTTGTCGGATTCGAGTACTTCTGCGGAGCCCTTTGTGCTGTGGGAATGGGATTACGGCGATGGCCAGACAGCCAGTTTTAGTAACAACGATCCTCACCAACACACATTTACCGACCCAGGAGAATACGATGTACAGCTCATCGTGACCAATGCCGCCGGTTGTACGGATACATCTTACTTGCTGACCATTGAAGTGGGCGATCAGATCACACCTGACTTTTCGGTCGACCTTACGGAAATATGCCCCGGTGACTCGGTTCAGTTTACCAATTTGACACCACCTGACAATGTGGATGCCTGGCATTTTACTACCGACAACGACCGGTCGTTTCACTGCTATGACGAACCCGACCTGACGTGGACATTCGATCAGGAAACGGGACCGATGGACGTCACCCTTACCGTAGAGTACAATGGATGTTTTACTTCGGTTACCCAAAACGATTTGATAACTGTCAAGGGACCCATTGCCAAAATAGATTATCTGGTGGATTGCGAAACGCCTTTCGACATTGCTTTTACCGACCAAAGCATGGATGCGACCAGCTTAACCTGGGATTTTGGCGACAGCACCACCAGCACCCTGTCGCAACTGGTACACACTTACGATACGACGGGTGTGTATTGGGTGACGCTCACGGCTGAAAACAATACCAGCGGATGTCCGGCCTCGGTTGATTCGATGCAAGTTCATGTGCGCGATATTGAATCGGCCTTTGAGTTGGATACGATCCTGTGTGTGGGTACCCCCTACTTCCTCGATGCCACCACCTCCACCGATGTCCACGCGGATTGTTGGCGGGGTTATACCTGGTATTTTACATTTCAAAGGCCGATCACTACCCAGGATGAGGTTATTGATATGATGTTTCCACCAGGGGATCACACCGTTACACTCATCACCCGCGACATTAACGGCTGTACGGATACCAGCGATCTGGATGTCCGGGCCTTTTCTTCGATGCCCTCCTTCACGGTAGATGACGACCGGATCTGTCTTCCGGCGGATGTGTCTTTTACCGATTTCTCCACTGCCGATACCACCATTGTTAGCTGGGACTGGTCATTTGGGGACGGAGGCACCTCTTCCGACCAAAACCCGACCCATACCTACACCACTCCCCCACCCCTTGGGCTGGATAGTTTTTTGGTAACGCTCACCACGACGGATGCGGTGGACTGCCCGGCCAGTTTTACACAATGGATACAGGTGTACGAACCCATAAGTACCATTACTACTTTTCCCTTACCAAATCTATGTGAAGGGGATGAGATTCAATTCGTCGCTTCTGATTTTACCCAGGAGGGGTCGAACCTTACCTTTATGTGGGATTTTGGCAATGGCGAAACCGATACGGGTATTTCCTCCTCAACCATTTATGATTCCGGAGGGACCTATAATGTGGTGTTGAGCTATGAGGAGGTCGCTACCGGCTGTCAGAATACGACGACTCAGATCGTGAATGTTCAGGATTATCCCGAAGCGGATTTTACTTCCAATATGGATGGGATGTCTATTATTTGTTATCCATTCAATGCCTTGTTTACGGACAACAGCGTTAGCACTTCTCCCCTCTTTTACCAGTGGGATTTCGGCAACGGCCAGATGGCTACCGCCGCCAATCCGGGGGCCAGCTTCGGCAAAGGTACTTTTGAGGTACAACTCATCACCAGTACTTCTTTTGGCTGTAGCGACACGACCTCTAATACGTATACGCTGATCGGCCCGGAAGGGGATTTTATTCTCGACCCCGAAACGATTTGCAAAGGCGACGAGGTGACCTTCACGATGATCGACACGGTCGACATCAGTTCTTTCAGTTGGGACTTCGGCGATGGGGTGATCGTGGACGGCGTCAATCCGGTGACCCATCAATACAATGACATTCCGCCTTCCGGCCAAACGATAGTCACGCTGATCTTGCGCAGTGCCAACGATGCCTGTACCGTCCCCATTGAACAACCCTTGTTCTTCCACGATGTAACTGCCGATTTTGTGGCCAACGACGGGATCGATACCACGGGTTGCGCGGGGGAAGCTTTTGTGTTTACCAACAATTCGACTGGCGCCGATGTCTTTGATTGGGATTTTGGGAATGGCACCACTTCGACCCAGGAAAACCCGACCAATGTCTACAACGAACCTGGCAATTATGAGGTCGCCCTTGCTGTTGAGAGCAGTCAGTTTGGTTGTACCGATGAAATTGTAAAATCGATTACAATCTATGCCCTTCCCAATACAGCGGTGGCCGATGATATCATTTGTCAGGACAGTATGGCTATCTTGAGCGTCGCCAACCCCAGCGCTGGCAGCACCTACACCTGGATGCCCGGTAACCTACTGGATGATACCATTGGCTCTACGGTCACGACGCTGAGCCTTACAGATGCAGCCATTTTTTCGGTAACGGAGGTTGATGCCAATGGTTGTACGGATACTGACGAGTTAACGGTGGAGGTAATCAGTACCATTCCCAGCATTGAGTGGGACACGGCTGTTTGTCCCGGATCGACCATTTTACTGCCGGTGGCGGTAGATACCAATTATACTTACAGTTGGACTCCGCCCATCGACTGTGAGGGTTGTCCATTCAACCAGGTTCCGAATATCCAGGAGAGTGATGAATATACATTGGAGGCGGAAGACCAATTCGGCCTGGGTTGTCCCACAGAGGCTTCGACCTATATCATCCAACTGATCGATGAAGCTTTTGCAATGCCCAATGCGTTCACTCCCGACGGAGATGAGATCAATGATTTTTTCAACATCATCACCACCGCAGATGTGCCGTTTGAGGAGATCGTGGAAGAATTCAAGATATGGAATCGCTGGGGACAATTGGTATACGACAACCAAACCCCCGACACAGGCTGGAACGGCCTCGACGGCGATCAGCCTGCAGCACTTGATGTTTACATTTATAGCGTTAAGGTGTCTATTGAGGGGTGTCCGGCGGTTGAGGATACGGGAGAGGTTACTTTGATACGGTAGGGCGGTATACGGTTTACGGTGCACGACGGTATACGGCGCGCCCATGAAGGGCTATCGCCTACATGGCAGGCATGAAGGCGTAGCGATACGCGCAGTGAACGGCGATAGTCCCCCGAATCGAGTTCGGGGCAGGCTTTCACTGGCGGAGTCCTTCATGGTTTACGGTACAGGTGGTGCATGATTTACGGCGTTTTTTACGGCTTGCGGTGGGTAGTATAATGGGCTAATCTCTTTGTTGACAATCAGAAGGGTAAGGCAGTCCAACCTTAAATGGCATCGTTCGGGTGTCAAAATACATCGGCCGGATATCTTCTTTTCCGGCAAATGCCTAATAATACGTTTCTTTCCTATTTCACTCTAAAAGAAACGCATTTATGAAAATTACAAGTGTACTCGTTATTGTTTGTTTTGTTGTTGCTGGTCTTCGAGCGCAAGACAGCCTTTTAGTCGATCAGTTTAAGGCCAATAGCTACCCGGTATCGTTTAATAATGGGCAGCTCTCTGGTGCCGGATTTGATTTTATGGTGGAGATGGGTGCGAAGCGACCCTTTTTCCTGATTGGCGAGGCGCATGGGATTGCCGAGGTGGCCGATTTTACAAAGGCGCTTTTTAAGGCATTGAGAAAACAGGGCTATCGGTATTTTGCGGCGGAGACCGGGCCTCATTTGGCGGAATTTTTGGAAGAGAAGGCCAGCCAGCGCGATTTTTATACACAGCTAGCATCATTTTTTAGAAACCTACCCCTTTAGCATTCCTTTTTACAACTGGAAAGAGGAGGCAGCTATATTGCAGGAAGTGGTGGTTGGGCAGCAGTCGGATCTGCCATTGATCTGGGGGTTGGATCAGGAGTTTGCCGCTTCTCCACGGATGGTTTTTAATGATTTGAAGGAGCGAGCAGAGACAGCCGCTTCCCCGCCAGTTGGCGGCCAGCTATTATGAGCGTGCGATGAAGGCTTTTGAGGAAGCTGCAGCTACTCGCGATCCCAGCAAGTCGTTTCTTGCGCAGGTAGGGCCCGATGATTTTGCAAAATTGAAAGAAGCCTTTGCCGGTCAGGCCAAAAATTTGACCTTGATCGGCGAGTTGGAGGAGAGCATCCGTATTTATCAGCTTTGGTTCCAACAAGAGACTTACAAGTCGAACCAGCTTCGGGCGGAACTGATGAAGCGGCATTTTATGTCTTATTTTGCGAATGCTAAATCCCAG
>CBDCTQ010000076.1:0-9979 GCA_965222105.1 Saprospiraceae bacterium
AACACCCGAATATGCCGAAAACTTAGTTTATATTAGGTAATTTTTCAACATGTTTAGACAGGTTTATGGCAACCGTTTCGCAAACCTGTCCCGCCTAAAACGGAGAATGATAGCCCTTTGCCAGCTGGGTATATGAAGGTGCTCTTAATTGAAGTTTATGCACAATTATGTTTGGTTTGCGGGCTGTGTTCTCCCCTTTAGGGGAGCTAGAGGGGCGGGGGCAAGCAAAAAACCAAACATAATTTCAGTGGTATCAATAAGAGATAGACATTTTATACATCCCCTCAACCGCTGGTAAAAATACACAAATCTTAGCTTAAAGCACTATAGACCACCCATGTTAAATTCCGGGACCAAAAGCTCCTTTCCTTGTGAAAACCTACTTCCCCAAACAACACCGCTTATATTTCTTCCCGCTGCCGCAGGGGCAGGGGTCGTTGCGGCCTACTTTGGGCTGGGAGCGCACCACGGGTTCCCGGTATTGGTAAGTGGGGTTGTCGTTTTCAAAAGAGGGGTTGCGCCTGCCGGGTGCATCCTCATTTACTGGGTCTTCTTTGTCTTCTATGGTCTGTTTTAGCACTTGTTGCAGGAGCAGTTGTTCTACCGGATCGTTCAGGAAAGAATTGAAACAGTTCACTACTTTCAGGGCCGGGAGCAGCGCGTCTGTTGTGGTACTCGCGCGAATAATATTCGTATATGTTTTCGGGCAGTGGTCTTTTGTTGCTGTCGTGAAGGGGCATGTGATACTCTTTTTTTATCGCATCGAGGTTTCCCATCATCTGGTCCGTGATCCATCCGCGGTTATACATTTCTTCGACGAGCGGCAACAATTCTTTTCCGGCGAAGTTGGCGATATCAGCAATAGAAAAGCTGAAAAACTCCGTGTCGATGATACCCGCATCTTCTGGGTGGGCTAAATGATGCTCAAACACCTGACGGAAACAGTCGACGACTTCCTCCCTTCGGTTGGGTTGATGCATTACTATTTGCGATAGCACCATGCTCACAATGGCTCGGTTTTGCCCAAAATTATGGGGTTCGAGCAGGTAGTTTTTCAGCACTTCTACCTGATTTTCACCCAAATGATACAGCACCGGAAACAACAATTCAAATGAAACATCACCAAGCCAATAATCCGAAAATCCTTCTTCCTGACGGATCAGATCCAAGACTTTTTCCAGGCTTTTTTCAGACCGCAAAGCTCCTAGAAAATAAAGCGCATGAAGAAAAAATTCATGGCTGTTATTGTCAAAGTCGAGGGTCTCGAAATACGGCTTACGCAAAATGGCATCATCAATAATAGCCTCCAGATCCTCTATAAGGCTTTCTCTGGGCAGAGCCAACACCTTGTCGATGTCCTCCCTGTTAAATAAATTAATGGCTCTGGTGTAAAACAACTCAATCAACTCCGGGTGGTGGAGTACGGGTATTGCTTCCGTATAGTCCCTCTTTGCAGTTGGATGACTATCCACTTTTATAATACGTTCATTTTGTTCTTCCATCTCGCGCCGATAATGTATGACACGCCCCAGAATGATCTCTCTTGCCAGCCTCTCCAATAATTCTTTGTCCACATCGAGCTTCATCAGAATACTAAGTCTTTCTTTGGCTTTTTCCGTTTCACCAATAAGTGCTTCCAGATGCCCAGCTGCCTGCGTATAGAATGTGTACTCCGAAATATGATATACCTCCCGCTCGACAATGGAAGTAATTTCCCGGGGATTGCCCAGCAGGTCTTTCATTTTTTTGAGCTCTTCAGCATCCTCAGTTCCCATTATAAGGTTGACAATGCCAAATACATAGTCCGGATGCTCTTCCCGTATCCTTTTCAACAAGGCATCGGCTTTGGCCACTTGTCCCGTCACCATATAAGCGTTAAATAAATGGTTTTTAAAAGAGGGAACATCGGGGTAACCCGCTATCAAGCGCTTTAGCCTGGGAATGACCTTGGCCGGTTCGTTGTGAAGCAGATGATATACCTCATCCGATTCATCCTGTATTTCCGGAGGGAGCGGCACCACAGGCTCATCCGTTAGCCGGATTCCGGTCAGTTTATATATTTCATCAAATTTATTTTCTCTTTTGTTTAGTGATTTTACAAATCTCATACTGTTTAAATTTTTTGTGTAGTACTTGTCGTCTGCCCGATCCCTACATCGTTTGGAGCAGATAAAAAGCCAGTAAAGTTACACAATTCACGGGATACCAGTTAAGATTGCCTCCAATCTACGAGCACTATTTTTCACACTCCACAAAATTTTGCGTAACTTCAACTTTCTTTCTGCCTGATTACCATCGAAACTACCAATTAATCCACATCGACAAAATCAACGATTCGACCATCCTCCTGGGCTTCGACGCCAAACGCCTCTTCAACAACCACTCCGGCCTGGGCAACTACAGCCGAACCCTGCTCCGCAACCTCGCCGAACAGTTCCCCCACCACCAATACCACCTCTACTGCCCATCGGTCAAGCCACACCCCATCAACGAATTTTTCCGCCAAAGCCCCTCCTTTGTCCTCCACACGGCCAACCACCGCCCCAACGCCTGGTGGCGCATCTTCGGCATCCGCAAAGACCTGATTCGCCAAGGCATCCAACTCTACCACGGCCTCAGCCACGAAATACCCTTAGGGTTGAAAGACGCCGACATAAAAACCGTCGCCACCATCCACGACCTCATTACCTACACCTGGCCACACACCTTCTCCCCTATCGACCGGGCCATCTACCGCCGCAAAATAAAACACGCCTGCCGACACGCCGACCATCTTATCGCCATCAGCCAAAGCACCAAAAAAGACATGATGCGATACCTCGACGTACCCTCCGAAAAGATCACCATTGTATATCAAACCTGCGGAGCTGCTTTCAAAACTGCTCTCCCAACAACACACCTACAAGCGGTCTGCGCCAAATACGACCTGCCACCCGAATTCCTCCTCTACGTCGGTTCCATCATTGAACGTAAAAACCTGCTGACCCTACTGAAGGCCATCCGGCTGTTGCCAAAATCGGTTCAAATGCCCCTGGTAGTTGTAGGACAAGGCCGGGGGGCTTACGCCAAAAATATCCAACAATACATCCACAAGAACGGAATGAACCACCAGATCATTTTCCCGAAAGGGGTACCCAATGCCGACTTACCCGCCATCTATCAGGCCGCGCAATTGTTTTGTTATCCATCCTTGTACGAAGGGTTTGGCATACCCCTTCTCGAAGCCCTGCACAGCCGCATACCGGTACTCACCTCGCCGGAATCGTCGATGCCCGAAGCAGCAGGGCCGGGATCCTTTTACGCCGACCCCCTCCACCCGGAAGCCCTCGCCCAACAAATGGAAAAAGCACTAACCGATGCCAGCCTTCGCAAACACGCTGTTGAAACGGGAATGAAACACGCCAGCCAGTTCGACGCCCAGGTTCTTACAGAGCAACTAATCGGTGTTTACCACAGCGTTTTGGGTATTTAGAAATTCAAGATTCCTCGTCGGCTTTGCCTCTCCTCAATCCCTCCACCCTGTGCGAAAAAGATTAGTAGCCCCCTTCACACCGCACTGTTGGTATTTGTGATAAGCCAATCCAGCGGCTTTCCGTATTTCATCGCCCTCCTTTTGGGCCGCCCAGGCATCTATCAGAGCATCAACCACATAGGCTTCGGGGGCCATCAGGTTGGTCGTCATCAGCAGCGGATATCCTTTGGCGCGAAGCAGGTGGTCTTTAAAATAGAAATGCGATACACATCCGATCACCGCCACGTCGCGTATGGTGCTGTCGGTGTTTTCCACAAAATCGACATCCATATCCATCAGGCCGTTGTGGCCATTAAATAGCAGAAGGTCAGCCCGGCTGCCCATTCCAATGTTTTTTCCCGAAAGGGCGATCTCATCGTTCCGTTTTCCGGCCATCGCTTCAAAAAAATCGGTCAGGCAGTTGCTCATCCGGTCGCCACGGTAGGCGTCTGCTATCAGGTAAGCTTTTGTATTGTTGGGATATTCCCGAAAGAAAATCAAGCGTTCGAGTACATTCTCATTTATCTGTTGTTGAGTATTAATCAGTTGCCAGTTGGTGTATTTTTTGAAAAAATTCCGAACGCCGTATTTTGCTCCCCAATAGAGGTTGGTATTCGCATTTTGACCATCGCCCAACGACTTGGGTACCGGCACAATACCCTGATGTTCGTTGTCGCAAAGGGCCACATGAAGGTGAACCACCAGGGGTTGTCCCTCAATTATTTTTTGTCGAAGTCGTTTTGAGGCAGAGGTTCTTTCAAACGGCTCAAACCGTTTTTCCGGTTCCGGTTCTTTTTCCAACAAGGTATCTGCAACCACCGCTTTAGCAGGGCTGGCCTGGCCCGATGGTTGCTGACAACCAGCGATCATACTCCAAATCAAAATAAGCAGCGCAGGAACATAAAACCAGAATTGGTCGCACCATTTGGGCAGATAGGATTCTTTTTTCTCAGTCATTTTCATTGGTTTTATCAAATAAACGCCACCACCACCAAAGATGGTATATCCCCAATACACTTTGCAAAGAAAAAACCCCTCGCCCGTCGAAAGACAAACAAGGGGTTTAAAACCCATAAAGAAAATCGGGTGAAAAAGGCAGTACCCACTTCACCACAAATTGACCAGATCACTTCGCTGCCCAAGGAGGCAACCAAAACAAACAATCATGATCTCTCTATTCCAGACGGGTTTACGAGGCGATTCCCCTACTTCCGTAATAAGATTTTTCTCAATCAATTTTAACTGCCGATAGGCAGTCAAACAGCAGTCCTCAATACTGCGCATCATCAATATCCACCAGATGTGCTTCGATCTGCTCCCATGTAAGGCCCTGCGACTTCAGCTCGGCCGTCTTATCGGCCTTCTGTTGCCGAACGGTGAGTAGGTGTTGGTGGTACTTCCGGGTCTGTTCCTTATCTAACATAAGTCGTATTGACCCTTCTGTACCTTTATTGACAGAAATTCTTTTTTTTAGAAACATATCCGGATCCGAATCTTTAAGAACGGATATTTCCGCAAGATTGCGCAATCTCCGCTGCTGAATAGTCACCATCTTGGGTATCTGCGCTTCCGTCAGGTCGAGCTTTTCAGCAAATTTTTCAACCACCGATTGCACAGCAGGGTCATCGGCCGGTACGGTATGCTGTCCCATCAACGTTGCCGCAAAAAAGAACAGCGATATAATAGTTAACAAACTTTTCATCACAGTCAAAAATTTTAAATCTTAAAAATCAAAAGCATCAGGCAATATAGTCCACCAGAATGATAGGTTATTATTTTTCTAAGCCCTAAATTACGCTTTATTAACCAAAACAACCTAAAACACCCCCAAAGCAAACCAAAAAAAGCAAAATTCCGACATATCCACCCCCAAAAACCCCCATCAAAACCCTACTACACCAAACAAGAAGTATCAAGCCCCACCACAACCCACCATGATAATAATAAAAGACCTACTGATCAGCAACGACATCCTCCAGCAGCACTTCCACTGCCACCTCACCGCCTGCAAAGGCGCCTGCTGCTGGGAAGGCGACTCCGGCGCCCCTCTCGACGCCGACGAATGCCAAACCCTCACCCAGGAATACTCCAACATCAGTCCTTATCTCACCCCCGAAGGCCGCGCAGCCATCCAACAACAAGGCTCTTACACCTGGTACGACCACCCCGCCGAATACGGCACCCCCCTCATCGACAACCGCGCCTGCGCCTACATGACCACCAACCAGGAAGGAATCGCCCAATGCGGCATCGAACAAGCCCATCGCGCTGGTGCTACCTCCTTCCTCAAACCCATCTCTTGCCACCTCTACCCCATCCGCATCACCAAAAACGAAGACCTCAACTTCGAAGCCCTCAACTACGACCAGTGGGACATCTGTAACCCCGCCTGCCAACTCGGACAAAAAGAAAAGCTACCCCTCTACCAATTCGTAAAGGACGCCCTCATCAGAAAATATGGATTGGATTTTTACGAAGAACTCGACGCCGCCGCCCAACATCTTTCCCAGAAATAATACCGGCATGACGCCCCGCTGGGGCTACCGATATGACGCCCCTATGGGGCTACCGATATGACGCCCCTATGGGGCTACCGACATAACGCCCCTCTGGGGCTACCGATATGACGCCCCTATGGGGCTACCGATATGACGCCCCTATGGGGCTACCGACATGACGCCCCTATGGGGCTACCGATATGACGCCCCTATGGGGCTACCGACATAACACCCCTATGGGGCTACCGACATGACGCCCCTATGGGGCTACCGATATGACGCCCCTATGGGGCTACCGATATGACGCCCCTATGGGGCTACCGATATGACGCCCCTATGGGGCTACCGATATGACGCCCCTATGGGGCTACCGATATGACGCCCCGCTGGGGCTACCGATATGACGCCCCTCTGGGGCTACCGACATGACGCCCCTATGGGGCTACCGATATGACGCCCCTATGGGGCTACCGACATGACGCCCCCCTTGTTTCGGGATCAGCATATCAGCAAATTAGCATATCAGCACATCAATTAAGCGTAAACCGGATCGTCAGCCCACCCTGATAATTAGTAGAAGGGAAGGTAGCCGAAGTAGCCGGCACCACCCGACGATAATCAAAGAAAGCGCGGACATTGAGTTGCTTGCTGATATCGTAGTCGACTGATGGTGAAATGGCGATCGTCTTCGAGCCGCTGGTCGGTTCGGCCACGCCCTGATCGAGGCGGTGGTTGATCGTAATATCATCGCGGAAAGAAAAATCGAATTTGAAATTCAGGTTATTCCCTTTGATCTCTTTGCCGTTTTTATCTCGCAGCGGTTGTTGGTCTTTCTTCTTTTTTGACTTCTTACCCCGGCGTCGTTTTTTCTTCCTGGTCGTCTTGGCCTTATTCAGCACCAGGAAGGGGATGATGACATTCTTAATCGTATGACCAAAGCCGATGACAAATTGAGTGGATTTGGACTCTGCCAACTGATAGTCAATGTTGAAGCTCATGGCCAAATTCCGCGACCTGGCGTAGTCGAACGTGACGTTCATATCGTTCTTAAAGCGCATGTTCACCCCGATGAGTGGTGCAAATTGCTCGCTGATCGACAAGGCCGGGATCTCAAACCGGGAATAAAAATTACCCTGGTCGTTGCGGCGCGTAAACTGTTGGTCGCCTCTGAATTCCTGATTGGTCTGGAACGAATTGACGGTAAGCGTCGACCGGTAACCATGCGTGATGTTGACGCTGCTGAAAAGCTCTTTGAAAGCGGGTATTTTACTTAAACCGGAGTAAGTCAACTGCCAATTCAACTTAGGAATTGATTTGAATAAGACATTCTTTGCATAGTCTTCACTGACGTCCACCGTGTTGGGGTCCTTGCCGGTGTATGCTGCCAGAAAAGCCGGTATCAGCACGTCTTGTTGGGTTCGGCCCAAACCGTTTCGGTAGCCCAGATCTTCCAGGTGCGGGTCGTTGACGTTGATCTCGTTGCCCAGCCTTGCGGAGATCACTTCTCTGTTCTGCTCAAACTCCTGGAACAGCCCGATGATATCATCGTTGAAAAGAGTGTTCATGGCAAAGTAGGTCATATTGAAAGAGCCGATGTCCCGTGACGATGCGTGTACAATGTTGGAAATTCCATCGTTGTAAGTGGTGTCTTTGAAATACATCGATGTGTTTTCTGTAAAGGAACGCTTGGCATCAATGCTGATCTTAAAGTCCTGGAAAGGCTCCAACGTCAGGGTGGCGCCGATGTCCTGGATGTAATTTTGCTCCACCATCCGGTTTTGGAAAACGTTGTCGGTGATCCATCCTTTGTTGGCGGCACGGGTGAGCCAGTCATTGGAGTGGTCGTTGTCGGTGATGTCGGGCTGAAGGCCGGCGACAAAATCCCATCCCGGCGCTCCAAATTGGTCGGCCATGCCCAGGTATTTCGATTTTGGCGTAAAGCCGGGCACAATGGTACCGAAGGTCTCCACGTAGTTGAAGCCTACCTTGCGCACCATCATCAACGGCCGGAGCAGAGCGCGTTCTATCTTGGAGGGGCCATCTTCTTTTTTCTTCTTCTTTCTGCCTCCCGACTTACCGCTGCTCGATTTATTGTCTTTTCCATCTTTTGCCGACTGGTCTTTGCCACCGCCGGCTTTACCCTTGTTTTTTTCCACCGGTATCTGCCGCATCCGATTGTTTGTCCTTTGAAGAGTCAGGGCGATCTCTACTACCACTATCTCTGCCACTTCCCTTCCTACCTTTATCATTGCCCCCTTTGCTATCGGTCTCGGCGTTGCGTTTGCTTTGGGCCTTTCTGTTGCCCCGGCCACCAGACCGGCCCGGCTTCTTGTTGATCTTTTTGAGGTATTTCGACTTGTTGTACAGCTTTTCAAAACTAAAGTCACCATTCACCCGGCGGGTTTGGTTGTTGCGCACCAGATAGCCCAGCGAGTCGGTGTTGGGCACGTTGGGATCGAAAGAGTAAGGTGCATCCCAGTTGTACCCGGCGCCGTAGCTGGCCTTGACTGTGATCCAATCGAGGGCCGGGATTTTCTTTAAAGGCAGGGTATAACTTATGTTAAAATTGTGGCCGTACGACTCGGTTCGGCCGCCATTTCTGATGTTGTTCCAAATGACTTCGTTAACCTCGTCGCGGGTTCGTTTTCGTCCATAATCCATTTCGTTTTCGTTTCGTACAAATTCCTGAGGCTCGTCGATGATAGATCGGTTCAGAGCCGTAAAGTCGAACTTGAGGGCTTTGGTGATGTCCCAAACGAGGTTGTAGTTGCGGTCCCAGAGGAATTTTTTATTGTAGAAAGTATTGAAAAACGGATCATCCCCCACAAACCGGTAGGTCGTTTCGCGGAAGCTCCGGTTCATGTTGCTGCTGAAGCCGTAGGTATTGGGCAAGGGGTTGAAATTGAAATCCGTGATCAGCTTCAGCCATTTGCTTTTCGACAATTTCTTAAAGGGGGTGATGTAAGTTGCCGGACGCGAATAATCGTAGTTGAGTATGCCGTTGTGGGTTCTCAAATGATCGTTTTCAATGATGGGGTCGTGGCTGTTGGTTTCGGTGTAGGCATAGGTCAGGCTGAAGTTTTCAATGTTCCAGGGCATGGGGGTTTTCTGGTTGTTGGTGCGGTTTTTCCGCAAATTGGTCACGTTGAAACTCTTGATCTCCGTAGCATCGATGGCCTGGTTGCGTATGGAATCCCGTTTCGACTTATCGGTTTCATTATCCAGTTTCTCCTGAAGGGGGATATCCAGGTCATAGGGATCGAATTCGGGCGTACTCACCGAATTGGAATATTGGGCATACACCGGAATGGACAACCCCCATTTTTCCGGAAGGAACTTGCTCATCTCTGCGCTTGCCGCAATGTCATACTGATAGATTTTTTCTCTTGCCCGGTCGATGACCCTTTGTTCCAACCCACCCCATCCGATGGTGCTGTAATTTCCAGAAAGGGTGACGTTCATAAAATCGGCCATCTGGAAGTCGAGCCGCGCCAATGCGGCTGCCCCACCTCGTTCGTTGATGCCGCTTACGCGCAATTCGTTGATCCACACCTCCGCACAATGGGCCTGCTCACTGCGGTTGATGACGCCCACCATGATCCCTTTCACGCGGCCCAGGTTGGGATTTCCCTTCACCCGCACCCAATTTTCCTTGCCAGATTCTTCGTTAAAAAATCCATGTTCGTAAGCCTCTGTGAGCGGATAGCCGATACTGTTGCGATCCTGCTTGATATTTTTCAACTGCGCAAAGGAGATGTTGAAGTCGTTGGCTTCCTTCCACACTTCCAGCTTGTACTCATCGGTATTGAAGTTGAGCGTATTATTGCGCGACATGGTCAGCGGAATTTCGTATTCGTAGTAATTTTTTTCAAAATCACTACCCATACGCACAAAGACCGACAGCTCGCCATCGTCAATGGCATCGAGGTCCAGCATATCGTTGGTGGCTTCGGCGTGGACGTACATCTCC
>CBDCTQ010000077.1:0-6523 GCA_965222105.1 Saprospiraceae bacterium
TGGATCGTGGATTTAACACTGTAACTACAGGTGGCTGCAACACAGGGGCCGGAGCTCGATAGTCTATAAACCCGCTCTTTGCGTCTTGTCCATCAGAATTCCTGGCCGAAATCTCATACACGTTGTTGCCGTCTGTCAACACTACAATCGCAGTGAGTAATCCACTTCCCGGGTCATAGCCGAAATCGGATTGCTCGCGGCCATTTACCTTGAATGTAATATCTCTCCTGCTCCTCACATGATCGATACGTGCCCTTACCTCACTCTCCGACTGACTACTGCTGTAAGGACTGGATCGTGGATTTAACACTGTAACTACAGGTGGCTGCAACACAGGAGCCGGAGCTCGATAGTCTATAAACCCGCTCTTTGCGTCTTGTCCATCAGAATTCCTGGCCGAAATCTCATACACGTTGTTACCGTCTGTCAACACTACAATCGCAGTGAGTAATCCGCTTCCCGGGTCATAGCCGAAATCGGATTGCTCACGACCATTTACCTTGAACGTAATATCTCCCCTGCTCCTCACATGATCGATACGTGCCCTTACCTCACTCTCTGACTGACTACTGCTGTAAGGACTGGATCGTGGATTTAACACTGTAACTACAGGTGGCTGCAACACAGGGGCCGGAGCTCGATAGTCTATAAACCCGCTCTTTGCGTCTTGTCCATCAGAATTCCTGGCCGAAATCTCATACACGTTGTTGCCCGGTGCAAGCGAAATCGTTGAAGTTAACAGCCCGCTACTCGGATCAAAATTAAAATTCCGTAAAGATTGGCCGTTAACCTTGAGCGCGATATCACTTTTACTGGCCACATGCTCTATTCGCACCTGTAATGGACTTCCGGATTGATGACTGGCATGCGGGTTGGAATGGGGAGACAAAATGGTGACCACAGGTGGCTGGATAATTTGACAGGGCTTGGGAGAAGTTCGCTCGGAATCATCCTGATACAAGCGCATGACTTCTCCCTGATCAAGAGCACGATTGTAAATCCTTAACTCATCCAGACTGCCGGCAAAATATTCTTCCACTCCCGGCAGGTCACGACCTATCTCCAGTGGCATTCTGTTAGGGGTGAAACTTTTGAAATATGGGAATTCAAAAAATGAAACACCATTCAGATAGGCTTTTACTGTTCGTCCATCATAAACCATGGAGTAGTGATACCAGGTATCAAAGTCAACATCAACCTTCAGGTTTTCTGTAAAGTCTGTATTAATCGACAAGGTAACCCTCGTGGCTTGCATTCGATACTGTGGGCTTTCGGAGTTTTCTTTTCTCTGGTCAGATTTACAGCAAACAGTTAGCCATTTAAGGTCACTGGCTGCCTTGTTCAGTTTGAACCAGGTTGCTACTGACAGTTCATTGATCGGTGATTCCAGAGATGGAGAACTCGGAACATTTAGATAGCCTCGGTTAAACTCCACTGCTCCACATGAATTACCAAATCGATCCTTTACAAATGACACTCCTCCATGCATAGATGCGTGATTTCTTTTTCCACTTTTGTCTTTTACATCATCATTAAATAAATAATGAAGAATCAAACCATCATCCAAACTGGACATTTGAGCAGTAACAGAATCCAGGGAAAGTGAAATAAAAAATAATAAAATAAGGGAAAAAGTTTTCATAACTTTATATGTTTTTTAATAAAAATCAATTGGATATCATATGTCTTTTCCTGATAAATCGAAAGAGCCATCCAGCAAATAATGACAAAATGACGAAGAAGAAAATCAAGAATAGCAGGAACTCTTTTAAATAGGTCGTCATTGATTTGTGCCAGATATACTTCCAATTTCCGTCACGTACATTTATGTATAATTTGATCCACTTTGTGGTGGGCAAATTGATGAAATAACTGTTATCACCAAGCCTTTCACGAATATATTGGAATTCAAAATTCTTTACATCGATAGCTCCGTTCGCTACGCCCTGTGCCAATGTATCGCAAATCCTATTGAAAATAATATCACTTATGACTTCATATAACAGGATACTGTCAGGCAGATATTTTCTTGAATGGGCAAGTACTTCACCTAGGTTCACATATTTTCTTAGGACGTTAATATGATTAAAATCTACAGAGTCAATATCCATGGCAGTCCTGTAAAGGTGTTGTACAAATTGACTACCGTCGATTCCATAGTCATTAAGGTATGTCCTATATACTTCGATTTGTTTTATATCATCCAGCTCAATATGATTCAAATAAGCGACATACGGAAATCGAGATGTAAACTCCCCGGGAGATAATTCTTGTAACTGGTTTGTTAATTGAACAAGGTCAACGTCCGACCCAGACATCGAAACAGTACAACTGTAAAAAATCAGGTGCATAATTATTCGCTTCATAAGAGGATAATTAGGTATTATAATCATTGGTATTCATAAGCCAAAAGATTGGTCATATCCTTCGTGTTATTCTTGCGTCCCACAATAAATTGCCCGGAACAGTCCTTTACATCTCCATTTGTTTTCAGGATATCAAAACCACCAGTATCTAAGTTGATAATAGAAATCACATTCATCCTCTGTTGCTGAAGGTAATCGTTGACAGCCTTCGTACTTTCAAATAGGGTACACGACCAGTGCTTTAAATAAAAGATAATGTGAAACAGATCTCCAGCACTGTCTCTGGCCGAAACAAGAAACTTGCGGGTCGACTTCTTGGTACTGCTCGTACGCTCATCAACCATCATCTCGTTTTTATAAACAAGTAAATGGGTCTGAAAAACAGTAGCATCCTCATCTGCTGCCCACTTTAGAAATTCAGCACGCTCATTGACATCCTTGACATCAACGGTCTTGCCCAGAGACTTGAGATTGAGATTACCATTTTCAATATTGGAAACCGCAACCCCTCCGGTTGCATACACAATCACCAATCCATCCATGTCCTCTTCATATCTACGGTTCACAATTATGCCGTTATCGACAGTTAGTCCAACAGGTTCATCATCGTCATCCCATCCCGTGGCATAGGCACCACTCGACATTAAAAAGACCTTTTTCCCTTTTTTCCATGTTGTGTAGCGTTCATAAACACTATTCCCACCTTGCTTGTGAGCAAAGTACTTGGCTTTAGAATTCCCTGATTTACGACTGATCCAAATCGTAACACCAATTTCATCATGACCATCGCTCAGAGAATAGGTTCGAACATCTCCTCCAAAATTAGTACTACAGTTACGTTCTCTTAATGAGTTGAGACATTGTTCATTATCATTTTTTTCTAAAGTCACTAAATCCCGATAACCAGTGTTTAGGACAAGGAAAAAAATCAGGAAACAGTTTGAAAGAAGTTTCATAATTTTTTGTTTTTGTTGTGAATTAGGATTGTATTTTGAGTAGGTTTTATTACACAATATTATAAGACCAGCCATAGCGGAATGCCCAGTTTTATCCTCTTAATATAGCATGCACTCCAGGCACATTATATGATTTTCACATTATATGATGTTATACAGTATCTTAATAGAAGAAGTATCTTCCTTGTTGTGGTATGCACTTCAAATAAACTTTGTTTTCTTTCCAACCATTGCAATTATCTCGATTTAACAGAGTATTCACAGTTGCCAACTTAAGATAATATCACACCCAGACTTATACCACATAATTCCAGATAACTTCCAGTTCCTTAAATTTATATCGTGACTTGGAAGACAGGCTGGATAAAACATATAGAACTGATCGCATTTGACTAATCTCCAATAATAAAACAAAATAGATATGAATTACTTACACCTATTTCACATGACTAGCACATTCTTCTTGCTTTTGATTTGCACGTCTTTGAATATTCTCGCAGCCCAGAGTACTCCTGCTACTTCTGAAAACAAATGGAAATGCCGTCAGGCAACCGAGCGGTTAAGGAACTTAAGTAAGAACCTCTCCAAAAAGAATAGTGCTATGCACATGTTCGTGGAAACTCATTATCAAATTTCCTCCCGAATCAGCGAGTTAGTCGAAAAAAACACTTTTGATGACAATGACTATGTAGCTCAGTTCAATATCGAACTGGTTAATCAGTTTCCATTAGGTTTATATGGTGTTTGGCCTCGACATTGGACGGAAGCCATTGAGGAAACATGTAAAAAGAAAGAAGAATTTATCAATACCCATATTTGTTCAGCAGCTATGGCAACTGCCCATATTGAAGGGGATTTCCCAGTGATTTTTAAACAGTTAGGTTGCGGTTCTGAGAAGGACTGGAATCTTATTCTGAAAAAGGCCATCGAACCTTCTATTAAATTAACGGTTCACTATATCAAACAATCGAGAGGTCTGTATGGTCATGTATATGGTGAGGTATTATCCTTCTTTTCCACATTGTTTACGAAATACAAACGCAATATTCAAAGACAAAGAGCAGGGTGTAACTCCATTGGCAAGGTCGAATTAATACTCGAACAGGGTATTTATCCTGGCGGTTGGGATACGGTCTTGGTGAAATATAAGGGGAAAAAAATTTCTGTTTCATCCAATCAATGGAAAACACTTGATAACATAAAGGGATCCGCTGAAATCTGGCTCCATGTCGGAAGAGGAAAATACGAGAAGCATATAGTGCATGCTGGAAAACGGTACATGATCATTGATGCAGTAAATGACACTGGTGGTTACCTTAATGACTATGGATGGGAGGTTACTCTTAAAGAAGTACAATAAAACTCCTTGACAAATTTTAGATAGTAGCCCTTATCGTATATTTGATCGGTATTTAATTAAAGAGGCACTACGGTGAAAACTATGGGTAGACCTCTAAGTTACCCAAATGGAAGAGGATAGCAATCCGAAAAGCTTTAGCAGATTTAAAACCTCTCGCTTTACTTTTGATTTGTTGAATCGCCATATTCATACACTCAGCCATTGCGTTGCTTACTCGATGCTTTGTGTAATCAAGTAACCCTTGCAGGTGGTTTTCAAAAGTCTTTGCAACGTTTAAAAGTCTGGCATTTTGACTTTGTTTAACTTTTGCTACCCAGTTGTTAAAAAAGTCAGTTGCCTGTTGGACGGTTTTAGAGTCGAAGAATTGTTTAAAGTCTTCCTTTATCGTCCAGGCCTCAACTGTTTTAAGGGTTTTATCTTCCATTAATTGGTCGTGTATGTGTTGTTGATTTTCTGTAAAATCATTTGGGTTTTTCAACCACAAATATTTTGTTCCTTTTAATCGGTCATGGACAATATCTGCTTGAGGTATGCAGGCCTCAGCAGCATTTTGAAAAGCTTTCCACATATCCATGGTCACTACTTGAACATGCTGTAAATCAATGTATTGGCCTAATTGTGTGAAAGCGTTTTGAGCCGCTTGTTCAGTCCGGTGTTCTACTACTTCTAAAACAGCGCCTGTTTGTCCATCATAAAGTAGAGAAACATAAGAGGACTCCTCTTTAAGGCTTTTGCGATGATTTAAACCACGTTCTACTGCTTGAATTTGGATTCTTTTCAGTTGCTCTTCCGAAACCCGTAGTTGTATAGCAGCACGGCTCCGCACTTGAGTGGACTGTAAGGTATCTATTATAAAACTTTCAAACTGCAAGGTAAAGCGGCTATTACCTCTTGACCAACTTGGTTCAATCGTGACAATACCATGTTCAGCACACTTTACTCGCGGAAGACAGGCATGCAAATACGTATAATGATCACACGTATCTAAATGCCGCCAAATACGCTCTTTTCCGTGGTCATACACCGAGCAAGGCTGATTACAATGCTTACAGCAAAACTGACTTCCCGGTGGATGGTCCAGATATATATGGACACTTTTGTCCGATGATTCAATCTTGGCTTCTACTATCTGCCAAGGGGCTTCTATTCCTAATATCTGTTCGTAAAAATTTGTGATTTTCATACCACAAGGTTACGATTTTTATTTAACCCACTATTTTTACCGTTGTGCCATTAAAGAAATGTCTCCAACTTCCTTTATGGTGAAAGTGGTACAAAGAGTAAACAACGGTAATATTCTTTAACAAAATACTTTTAAGCCTCCCCCCAGCAGCCCCAACAAAAGTCCAACCTACCATAAGCGTAAAAAGCCCCTCAGAAAAACCCCGAAAAACAAAGAAAATTTCTGTCACAAATTGGGTAGGTACACGGAATTGGGGGAAATATAGAGTTCGTTACGGAATGTTGTACCTATGTTGTACCCATTGAATCAGCAATTCCCATTTTACGCAGAAAAAAGCTATGTTTCTATTTTCAGGGGCATTTAGAATAGCTAATTCTAGTTGCGGTGGCTGTTGTTTTGAGGTTAGGAGTGTTTAGGGTTGACTTCACATTGCAAATAAGCATTATGTGTGTAATTCACTCCTATAGCCTCTCCATTTATCCGCACAGTCACTTATGCGATAGTTCAGTAGCTTTCATTAGTCTTCGGGTTGAGTCTCCATCACCAATTACCCACTGTCATCCTCTATGATGACCTTGTATTTTATCTTGGCAGAACCCGTGATGAGTCTGTAAATAACTTCCATAGAACTCACATCGAACTCGTTAAATTTTTGTCT
>CBDCTQ010000078.1:0-10761 GCA_965222105.1 Saprospiraceae bacterium
CTTTAGTGTTTTCACAAAATCCACCCCTTTAAGGCGGGGAAGATGGATGTCGAGAAAGATCAGATCAACGGTTTCTTTCTGCAACACCTCCAGAGCGTACAAGGCATCCCGGCAGGTGGCTACCCTATCCAGGTAAGGGACCTGATCGATGTAATCTTCCAGCACTTCAGCGGCAATGGGTTCGTCTTCTACAACGAGACATTTTATTTTTTCCGTCATCATACTATATTTTGAATTCGGAGTTCGACTAAGAAGCGTTTCTCCTTATTTTCGATGGTCAACATGTGGCGATTGGGATAGATTAACTCCAACTGGCGTCGAATGTTTTTTAATCCAATGCCAGAAGTAAGGTTGGAATTGCTTCCCTCAAAAGAGTTTTCGACCCGATAATACAATTCCTCTTTTTCCAGTCCCAGGTCAATATGTATATAGCGATCATGCCTCGACTCACTTGCTCCGTGTTTAAATGCATTTTCTACCAACGGCAACAACAAAAGAGGAGCTACATAAACATGCCGCCCGTTCACCCGGTTGTGGAAACGGACGGTCAACTCTTCTCCATACCGCAACTTTTCCAGGTCGACATAGTTTTGAACAGCTGCCGATTCGAGGGACAGATCTATCCGGGGTTTGTCACATTCATACAACATAAACCGCATGATTTCCGACAGTTTTATAACCGCCTTCTCCGTATCATCTGATTTGCGGCGAGCCAGCCCATAAATATTATTTAAGGTGTTGAATAAAAAATGCGGATTGGTTTGAGCTTTTAAAAACTGCAATTCGGCAATCAATTTTTCTTTCTGCAATGCCTCCTCCCGCTTCTTCATTTCCAGCTTACTCAAAAACAGTTTTACCGTAGCAAATGCACCCACAGCCGAAAAAATGTCCAAAAAACTATACAATAATCGCTTTGCACTTATCAGCTCATACCCAGGGTATTCATCGTACAAAAATGGATACGCCAGGTAATAGGTTACCAAACGAGACGATAGGAGCAACATCACCAACACCAAAACAGTAATCAATAGACCGACACCAATTTTCCGATTTAGGAAATAACGCGGAAATCCCCAATACAGCAATCCATAAACGGCAACCCATTTTATAGGTAGTGACATACACTCCGTCAGCCAAAACCGAAAAAACCGCATCGGAAAAGCAAAGGCCAGATCACTTTTGGCGGGAAAGGAAGCACTTAGCCAGGCATATAAACTGGTATAGGCCAACCAAAATATCAGATGCCGTAGGATTCTCAATTTCACTGGCTAAAGTTCTTAAAAAACCGGGAAAATTGCCGTAACTGAAGATGAATAACCACTTGCTGCGGATAGACAACGGCAAACACACTGCCAATGCCTTTTTTCATCTGAAGTATGCTGATTGAAGCAGGGTAAGCGTTGAATGTCTATTTCTTCTTTATGATTATGCCTTTTTACATATTTTTGGAAGGTATTCACCAGGTTTTATATAGCCGTTCAATACGTTATAAATTCTATTTTAGGGAGTTGGCAATTAATAAGGTACGCAAAATGACGAGGCTATTTTTTCTTCAGGCAAGGCAAAAAACGTAGGCGATGCCTTAGCATCGGCGAGGCTTTTTAACGCAGCATGGAGGAAAAAGAGACCGTCAGATGCGTAGGTTATTATTTTCCAGTTCCCTTACTTATACATTTTCATATTCTTCAAAACATAAATTCAGAAGCAATGAAAGCAATCTACGTTCTAATTCTTTCCCTCACCATTATCACTCAAACTGAAGCGCAATTATTCACTCCGGTGCAGGGAGACCCCATCGTAAGTGATTATACTGACAGCCGAAGTGTGAATATTGTGGATGTCAACAATGATGGAGCAGACGATGTCTTTATTTCCAACGGCCTGGAAGGAGGGCAAGACGATCTGCTGTACATCAACAATGGCGACGCAACTTTCACCAAAGACAGCAGCGCCATCACTTCCGATGGAAAGTCGAGTGTGGGTGCAAGCTTTGCCGACTACGACAATGATGGAGACCTGGATGCTTACGTCACCAATTGGTATGGCCAACTAAATGGCCTATTCACCAATGACGGCAACGGTATTTTTAACCAAATGGGCAATACCACCCTTCCCCAGGAAGCTTCCTACTCCGAAACAGCCACCTGGGGCGACTACGATGACGATGGTCGGCTCGACCTTTTCGTCACCAATAGCGGCGTCCAAAGTAACGCCGGCACCAGAAAAAACGCCCTTTACAGACAAGCCGACCTGGGAACTTTTGTACCGGTTGATACCGGTGTAATCGTTACCGAAACGGACTACTCCAGAAATGCCGACTGGCTCGACCTCGATAAAGATGGCGACCTCGATCTGCTTGTAAGCAATGAAAGTAATCAGCCAAACGACTGGTACCTGAACGAAGGAGACGGTTACTTCTTAAAACAAACCGGCCAACCTTTAGTGACAACTAATAGCAGCACGATGAGCTTTAGCGCCGGTGACATCGACAATGACGGCGACCTGGATCTGTTTTTCGCCAACGCATTGTACTTTCAAGAACAGGATAACCTCCTGTTCCGAAATGAAAATGGCGTATTTGAAGCTGACGAAAACAGCATACTGAGTTCGGATGGTGGATGCTCCTATGGCTCAGCATTTGGCGATTACAACAACGATGGCCACCTCGACCTCGTCGTCTCTAATGGCTTCTGCAATGGAACAGACAACCTCAAAAACAGGCTCTATGAAAATCAAGGGGATGGTACATTTATAAAAGTAGAGAATGCTTTTTCTGACTTACCAATGATATGCTCCTATGGCCTTGCCTGGGGAGACCTCAACAACGATGGCTTCCTCGACCTGGTGATTGCCAATTGTAAAAACAGTCCTTCCTTTCCCACATTTCCCAATGAGGTACTCCTCAACAATGGTAATGACAACAACTGGGTTAAAATAAACCTCATTGGTACAATTTCAAACCGCAGTGCCATCGGAGCTGAAATTAATCTTACCGCTAGCATTGACGGGCAGGAGGTCACCCAGCTTCGCACCATTTCCTCCCAATCGGGATATGCCGGACAAAACAGCCTGACCGTGCATTTTGGGCTGGGAGATGCGTCCACTATTGCTCTGATCGAGGTCCATTGGCCAAGCGGAATAACAACCACCTTGCAAAACGAGCCTGCCAACCAAACACTAACCATTGAAGAAACGACTAGCGGGGCCTCAACTCCTTTTTTGAAAGATAACCAAATCCAAATAATTCCCAACCCCAATCATGGAGAGTTTAAATTGAGGTTGGATATAACTTCCGAGTTCTCCGACCAGGACATCCATCTAAAATTGATGGACACCCTGGGAAGGCTGGTGCATTACCAACGAATGAATGGCCATGGAACCATAGAAAAAGAGGTACAGGTATCCCAATTACCTTCCGGGAAATACCTGCTCTTAATCGAGCAAGGAAAGCAGCAAATCGGCAAAAAGTGGTTTGTTAAGCAGTGATCTATACCTCTAACAAATTGACATGGTCATATAGCAGAAAAGCCAATCGAAAAGTGTTCGATTGGCTTTTCACAAACCAGCTTTCGCAAAACTGGAATTGAGCTGTTTGTAAATTATATTCTCACCTGCTCAGAATTATCCTTCCACAGTGCTAAGCCCAAATCGCTCCCTTGCCATATTCAAATACTCTCTATCCGACATGGCGTTGCGGGCTTCCATCATTTGTTTGGCATCTTCTCCTGCCAAATAACGCAATTTATCTCCGTGAATCGCCTCGTCAATCACCTCAGCTACTTTTACCGGAGCTATCGCATTGCCAATCATATCCTCCATACTATTCATGAGTGCGTTTACAGTGCCCTGATATTCTTCTAGTGAGGGATCGTTGTTAAAGTCGAGTGACCGGGTGGCGAAATCCGTAGCAATGGCTCCCGGCTCCACAATTCTCAGCTTGATGCCAATGGGTTCCAATTCGTATTGCAACGACTCCGTAATGCCTTCAACAGCCCACTTGGTTCCGTGATAAAGGCTGAACAACGGCAAAGTCACTCGTCCACCTATGGAGGAAATGTTGACGATGGTGCCGGATTTTTGTTTTCGCATAGTCGGTAATACGGCTTGAGTAGTAGCTAAAAGGCCAAAAACATTTACATCGAATTGCCTTTTAATTTTCGACATGGGCGTTGCTTCCATAGGACCACCTGCACCATAGCCTGCATTGTTGACCAACACGTCAATGCTGCCAAACTTTTGAAGGGCTTGATCCACGGTGTTTTTAATGGTATCGGCATCTGTAACATCCAATTTGGCAACCAGCATATTGTCAAGGGAAGCTAAGTCTTCGCCGTCTTGAACGTTGCGCATAGTAGCAACTACATTCCAGCCTTTTTCTTGAAAATATTTAGCCGATGCTCTACCGATGCCAGAACTTGCTCCGGTGATTAAGATTGTTTTACTCATTTTTTAGTTATTAAAGTTGATGAAGAAAACTTTATAATGATCTTTGACTACCAATTGTTCAAAAACGACATAAAATTAAAAACAGACTGCTCTACGTAGAGCAGTCTGTCAAATTTAATTAAAATTCAATCAAGTATAAAACCTGAATAAATAGCTTGGCTGTTTGGCCAACTATCTTACCAGATAACGCTTCATTTTCATGGATGGACCATATATCATTTCTGCAAAATCGCTGACGGATTTATCCGTCATAAATTTATTCATGGAAGCATCGGCATCCTCGAGTGACTGCCATCGAACGACGACGACAACTTCGCCATCGTCAGCTGCATAGCCGCTTTCTCTACTTATAAAGCCAGGCTGTAGGCGGGTATAATCTCTTTCGATCTCCGCATCTCTTGCCCAGAACTTATCCGCGTCCACTGCGGGTTTGTATTGAAAGGTCGTAACTTCAATTACATATGGTTTTTTCATATTATATGTTGATTTTGCAACTAACTAAAACTTCCCGTTGTCGTTCTTCCATTCTGCCTGAGGTGGAATGGGTTGAATCACATCCCAGTGCTCCACAATTTGACCATTTTCCAATCGGAACAAATCATAGTAAGCCACGTGGTCGCCGGGTGCTTTGCCAAATTTGCCTTCGCTCATCGACAATACAAAATTACCCTCTCCCAGCACTTTATGCACCTTATCATAGATCATAACCATGTCGTTTTCAGCAAAATACTTCAAGGCATTTCCCAGCCCATCGAGGCCATCAGCCACGGCTGAATTGTGTTGGATGTATTTTTCGGGATTGATCAGTGTAGCCAGGTTATCGTTCTTTCCGTTCAAAAACACTTCATTCAGCAGCGTTTCAACAACTTTTTTGTTGGCGGCTGTTTTATCTTTATCTGTAATATTTGTGTAGCCATCAAACTGTGTTCTTCCACTTGGGTTGGGTGGTGCGACTTCCGTCAGGTTATCCCAGTGTTCTACAATTTTTCCATCTTCAAACCGGAACACATCGAAGCCTGCTTTGGGGCCAAAAAAGTCGTATTCGGTATGTGTGAATACATAATCGCCGTCTTCAAAAGCTCTGACTACATTGGCCTTGAAGCCTTGAGGAGGAGCCATTTTCATTACTTCACCGAAGCCCGCCAGGCCATCGCCTACGCCCAGGTTGTGTTGTATGTATTTGTTGGGGTTGATATACCCTACGGGTTCTTTGTCGCCGGTGTTGAAACTGTTGAGAAGGGCAACAACCTTCTCTTTCTTAGATAATTCCATTTTTTCTTCTTTTTTAGTTTGTTCTACAGATGCATTGGTTTGCTTTTCGTTGCTACAACAGAATAAAAATAATTCGGTAATAAGCAAGAAAAGGGTGAATGTATTTTTCATGTTATGAAATGTTTTTCTTGGTCTATATGATGGTGCAAAGGTACCAAACCACTCCTTTAGGAAAAGTATAAAAAAGGGACTATGAACTGTAAAAATGGGAAAATTGTTAGTGGGCAGCTCTAAACTGTTCGGGGGTTATCTGGGTATGGCGTTTAAAATATTTATAAAAATTGGTGGTTTCCTCAAAACCGGATTGGTAAGCTACTTCTTTGACCGAAAGCCTTGTATTGATGAGCAGGCGTTTGATCTGTTTGATGCATATTTCATCCACAAACTCTTTGGCCGATTTGTGTACAATGCCTTTGGTGATGGTATTCAAAGTTTTAGTACTCACGCCCAAAATGCGCGCAAAATCCTGTACTTTAGTCGTTTGGGTCACCTTTTCTTCTACCACCTTTTGGAAAGCGATAAATTCCTCAAGGTATTTTTTATCAAAGTCAGCTTGCTCATTTTCCGCTTTTATCCGAAACAGTTTTGTCACTAAAATATGCAGTTCACTCCTAACAATACCCAGGGAATGGTCGTCATTTACCTGCAAGTACTCATTTTCCATTCGCTTTATGATTTCTTGGATCTGTTTAAACGCTTCCTCCGCCAACTGTAATTTTGGAACTCCCAAAAACTCATTAAACAAAAGCATCGTTTTTTGAGCTTCCATTTTTTCAAGATAACTCACCAAAAAATCATTCGTAAATAACAGCAGCGTCCCTTTCATCTGACCACCCCGAAAAAACTTTTGTATTTGGTCTTTTCTGATGGTCAGCAATGTCCCTTTTGAACAGGTATAATCCGTAAAATCGATGGTATGAAAGCCCTGCCCATTTTCAATGAAAATAATCAAATAAAACGCCACCCGATGCAACTCGAAAGGGGAATGGTCGATTATTTTTCGTTGATATAGCTCCTCCAACCTTATGAGGTCAAAAGATGCTTTTGGATTTTGTTGGTTGTCAAATTTTATAGGCGTCAAGGACAACGCCAGTTTCTCATTGCGCTGTTGTTCCATATATTGACAATTTAAAACAGAGGATTTGCATAAGATTTGCTACAATTGTTCCTAACTTAGTCACTCCCCAAACAATCACCATCACTCAATCACAATTATGAGAATCTGGTCCATCCATCCCAAATACCTCGACAGCAAAGGGCTCGTAGCGCTATGGCGCGAAACCTTATTGGCAAAACACGTATTAGAAGGAAAGACAAAAGGTTACAGAAACCACCCCCAATTGACCAGATTTAAACAACTGAAAAAACCCACTGAGGCCATTAGCCAATACCTGCAAGCGGTCTACCTGGAGGCCAAAAGAAGAGGATACAATTTTAATGAAACCAAATTCAACCCCAACTTTAAACCCACCACCCTGAACGTTACCACAGGACAACTCAACTACGAAAGAACCCACCTGCTCAACAAACTCCTAACAAGAGACCCACA
This sequence comes from Saprospiraceae bacterium, assembly GCA_965222105.1. Classification (GTDB taxonomy): domain Bacteria; phylum Bacteroidota; class Bacteroidia; order Chitinophagales; family Saprospiraceae; genus CALGLS01. Next base: position 7,268 of record CBDCTQ010000078.1, read on the forward strand.
ACGCCATAGCTCTTTGATCAACGTCAAAAAATTAGAGCCTCACCCCCTCTTCCAGATCACGGAAGGTGATATTGAGGACTGGGAAATTATTTGATCACTTCCCCTTCCACCCATCCTTCAAGGTAACCGCCTGGTTAAACACCATTCGCTCATCCGTGGTATCCGGATCTACACAAAAATAACCGATTCGCATAAATTGCAACTGCTCCCCCGCCTTTCGGCTGCGCACACCCGGCTCCACTTTTATATCAGACAAAACGCGCAACGAATCCGGATTGATAAACTCCAAAAAGTCGCGGTCATCATGTGCAAGTGGGGTGGGGTCGTTGAAGAGGCGGTCGTATAGCCGTGCTTCCGCACTCAACGCATGATCGACCGACACCCAGCCCAGTGTTCCCTTGGGTTTGAGGCCACTGATGTCGCTGCCCGAGCGACTGTCTTCAAAATATTTACCGTGGATTTCTGACACCTCGCCCGTAGCTTCGTCGACCTCGTATCCCGTACATTCGATAATGTAGGCGCCTTTCAGCCGGACAATCCGCCCAGGAGCCAACCGCCGATATTTGCGATTGGGTGCTTCCGTCCTAAAATCTTCTTTTTCTATGTATATCTCTCTCGCAAAAGGAATGGTCCGCTGAGTGGACTCCTCGGCCTCTGGGTTATTGACGATGGGCATTTCCTCCACCTTTCCTTCCGGATAATTGGTGATCACCACTTTTACGGGGTTCAACACCGCCATCACCCTATCAGCCTTTTTATTGAGGTCCTGACGGAGGCATTCTTCCAAAAGGCCTACATCGATTCGTTGTTCCCGTTTCGACACCCCCGCTTTGTCGCAAAAAGTGCGAATGGCAGCCGGTGTGTATCCCTTGCGCCGCAGACCTGATACGGTGGGCATCCGCGGATCGTCCCACCCATTTACAACACCTTGCTCGACTAACTGAATCAACCTACGCTTACTCATGACCGTATAGCTCAGATTGAGCCGCGAAAATTCGATTTGCCGTGAAGGAAAAATACCCAGTTTTTCGATAAACCAGTTGTACAATGGTCGATGGTTTACAAATTCCAGGGAGCAAAGGGAATGCGTAACCTTTTCGATGGCATCCGACTGTCCATGTGCAAAATCGTACATCGGATAAATATTCCATTCGCTTCCAGTCCGGTGATGCGGTACTTTTGTTAGAATCCGGTACATCACCGGGTCACGCAACAACATATTGGGATGCGCCATGTCGATTTTTGCGCGAAGCACCCGTGTGCCATCTTCAAACGCTCCATTTTTCATTCGTTCAAAAAAATCAAGATTTTCCGCAACCGAGCGGCTGCGAAAAGGACTATCGGTACCCGGGCGGGTGGGTGTGCCTTTCATCTCCGCCATCTCTTCAGAGGTAGAATCATCCACATAAGCCAATCCATCTTTAATCAGTTGAACGGCCCAGTCGTACAATTGCCCAAAATAGTCACTGGCGTAGTATTCGCGGTCGCCCCAGTCGAAGCCCAGCCACTTCAAATCGCGCCGGATCGCATCGACATACTCGGTGCTTTCCTTCTCTGGGTTGGTATCATCAAACCGCAAATTAGTGATGCCGCCAAACCGCTCCGTCATCCCAAAATTGATGCAAATGGCTTTGGTATGACCGATGTGCAAATAGCCATTGGGCTCCGGTGGAAACCGCGTGGCAATCGACGCATGCTTACCCGACTGAAGATCGTCGGCCACTATTTGTTCTATAAAATTTAATCTGGATTCTTTTACTTCATTCATAATCTGGTTTTCTTTTTTCTAGAGTGTGTGACTAAACCGTTGCGGTTATTGACCACAAAGGCACAGAGACACAAAGGTTCACACCTGCCTGCCGGATTTCCGACCGTAGGCGGGCAGGCAGGAAGAAAATCTCTGTGCGGTTTTCGTGTCTTAGATTCTTCCTGGTGAAAGATCAACAAATTTCAACTGCCGTAGGCAGTCAGCATATCAGCACCATGAAAGCCTGCCCCGGACTTGCTACGGGGGACTCCACTGCGTTACGCCTTCACGGCACGAATCAGCATATCAGCATATCAGCATATCACATCCGCTCCGGCATCTCCACCCCCAACAACCGCATCCCCGCTTCCAGCACATTGGCTGTAAACCCACTAAGCTGCATACGAAACGCCCGTGCTTCGTCCGACTTCGCCCGCATGATCGGCACATCGTGGTAAAACCGGTGATACGACTTAGCCAGTTCATAACAATACGCAGCTACAACGGAGGGATCGTACCGTTCAGCGGCCTGTTGAATCGCACCCGGATATTGGGCAAGCAGTCGGGCCACTTCAATTTCTGCGGGTTGCATTTGCTGGTAGGCTTTCGCCAAAACGCCATCGGCCTCTCCGGTTTTTCGAAGTACGGATTTAATACGCACATAAGCATTTTGGATATAGGGTCCGGTATTTCCCAGCAAATCGACCGACTCTTTTGGGTCGAACAATATTCTCTTTTGAGGGTTCACTTTCAGGATGAAATATTTCAATGCTCCCATCCCCACCTTTCTGTAAATGTCTTGTTTGGTTTCCTCACTCACACCTTCTATGCCTCCTCTTTCTTCGGCGCTGATGGTGGCTTCGCCGATCACTTCTTCCATCAATTGATCGGCATCTACCACCGTTCCTTCCCGCGACTTCATTTTGCCAGTAGGCAGATCGACCATACCATACGATAGGTTGGTACAAGCCCTCCGCAAAGGGAGCTTTCAGCCGTTTGAGCGTTTCGAAAAGCACTTTAAAATGGTAGTCTTGTTCATTGCCCACTACGTAGATCATCTTTTCAAACTGGTGGTCTTCATATCGTTTATGAGCCGTACCCAGGTCCTGCGTAATGTAGAGAGAGGTGCCATCGGCGCGAAGCACCACCTTTTTGTCGAGCTTTACATCTTCCAGGTCGATCATAACAGAGCCATCATCCTTTCGGTAAAAAACGCCGTCGGCCAGTCCCTGGTCGACGAACTCTTTGCCCAAGAGGTAGGTCTGCGACTCATAATAATTCACATCGAAGGAGACTCCGAGATTGCGATAGGTCTCGTCGAAACCTTCATAAGTCCAGCCGTTCAGTTTTTCCCACAGGGCGATCACTTCCGGGTCGCCGGCCTCCCATTTTAACAACATGGCTCTTACATCTTTCAATATCTGAGGTTCTTCTTCCTTTTGGCCGACGGCTTCGAGGGTTGCCCGTTGTTCTTTTTCTATCTGACTGTATTTGACGTAGTATTTTCCGATAAGGTGATCTCCTTTGGTGCCACCCGACTGGGGGGTCTCTCCGTTGCCATATCTTTGCCAGGCCAGCATGCTTTTGCAAATGTGAATGCCCCGGTCGTTGACCACCTGGGTAGTGACCACCTCATGGCCGACCGCTTCCAGAATTTTGGCGCAAGCCCAACCCAAGAGTATATTCCGGACATGTCCGAGATGTAGGGGTTTATTGGTGTTGGGCGAAGAAAACTCCACCATGACCT
>CBDCTQ010000079.1:0-18935 GCA_965222105.1 Saprospiraceae bacterium
CTTTTTGTCGGGGTTTAGTTGGGCGAGGCGTTTATACATTTTTATGGCCTTTTTGATGCTGCCTTGTTCGGCCAGCAATTCGGCGAGGGTTTCGGAGATGACGTCATCGTGTTTGGCAAGGCTTTTTTTAGCGTAGCGGCGGGTGTGGTGTTTCTTCTTTTTTTTCTTACCTGATTTTTTCTTTTTGAAAAGGCGGTCCAGGTCGGAGAGGTGCTTTTTCCGGTTTTTTTCGCGGGTTTCTTTTTTTTGGGGGTGGGAGTGGGTTTCAATTGGGCGATTCGCTGCCAGCTTTGAAAAGCGGATTTGGGTTTGGGGGCGGGGGTGTTGCCTTCTTCTTCCATCTCCTCTTCCGGTTCTTCTTCTGTGGTGGGTTCTTCGGGGGGGTGGTCATCGTCGTTGTTATCGACCTCATCGACGGGAAGGTCGGCCGGGCCGGGCAGCAATTCCGTCGGTTGTTCATCGGGCAGCTCGCTGGTGGGGGGAGTGGCGGGTTCTGTGTCTGGAGCAGGGTCGGGGGTGCCTGGATCGGCGGTGTTGGGCAGGTTGATCTCAAAAGGAATGTCTGGGATGGATTTTTCTTGCGGTGGTAGTGGTGGTTGTTCAGGGATGGGAATGATGTTGGGAGATGGATGTTGTATTGAAATATCTGTTTTCGTTTTCGGGGAGGGCTCAACACGTTCCGGAAAATCGTCGATTAACTCCTCCAGGTAGTTTATTTCTTCGATGGGGTGGGGTCTCTTTTTGGGGCTGTGGGGCTTCTTCTACCTCTTCATAGTCGGGGGCGCTGATGGGGTCGGTGTGGGTTGTTTCCAACTCCTCTTTGGTTTTTGGCTGGTCGGTCATGGCCTGTGGCCCGGCGTTGATTTTGATCTGGTTGAAAAGCCATCGGCGGTTGGGGCAGTAGGTGGCGGCGAGTTCCAGTTTTTTATCCAGGTCTTTATGGTTTTCGTTATGGGCTTTGCGCAAAGCGAGGTAATGTAAATTTTGGCAATAGGGGTATTGTTCGATCAGGTTATTCAACTCCTGAAAGGTAACCTGGTGTAGATGCCCCGGATTGCGGAGGTAATTTACGAAATTGATCGCGTCCATTGAATGTCAAAAATACGGAATTTGTTGGAGATTTCAATGGTGAGATGGCTGCTTTGCTACCAATCGTTGAAAGCCCAGTTGAAAATTTCCTCCACCAGGTCGTTGTTGATCTGGGCGATGAGGTCGTCCTGGACGCTGATGAGGTTGTCGGTGGTGGGATAGTCGCGGAAGGCTTTTCGGGACATGGTCTTTTTCTCGTCGTCCTTTTTGTGGTTGAGGTATTCGACGGTTACTTCGATGGTGAGGCGGTTGAAAGCGGTGGTTTCGTTGGGCTGAGGGGCCTCGAAACTCGCTTCGTAATTGGTGATGGCGCCGGAGAATTCGATGTCGGGATTTTCGTCGTTGTAGTTGAGCCGCGACTCCTGCCGTATTTTGTCTTTTAACCTTTCGGAAAAAGTGTTGGAAAGAGTGGCCGGAAAATTCTTTTCGGTCGTCACATCAAATGGAGCGACGTAGAAGGTGTTGACATTGGGGTCAATGGTTACACCTTTGAAGGAGTAACAGGCTGAACTCAACAATGCTATTACAAGCGAAAGAGGGAGTAGGTATTGGGTTGTTTTTTTCATTTGTGGTATGTTGTTTTTTACCGATATTTCGCCCCTCTGGGGCCGATATTTCGCCCCTCTGGGGCCGACGTTTCGCCCCTCTGGGGCTACCGACATTTCGCCCCTCTGGGGCTACCGACGTTTCGCCCCTCTGGGGCTACCGATATTTCGCCCCTCTGGGGCTACCGACATTTGCCCCTCTGGGGCTACCGATATTTCGCCCCTCTGGGGCTACCGACATTTTGCCCCTCTGGGGCTACCGACATTTTGCCCCTCTGGGGCTACCGACATTTTGCCCCTCTGGGGCTACCGATATTTCGCCCCTCTGGGGCTACCGACATTTTGCCCCTCTGGGGCTACCGACATTTTGCCCCTCTGGGGCTACCGATATTTCGCCCCTCTGGGGGCTACCGACATTTTGCCCCTCTGGGGCCGATATTTCGCCCCTCTGGGGGCTATCGACATAACGCCCCTCTGGGATTGATATTGCTTTTACCGGCGTGACGCCTCCCCGGGGCTATGTGGGAACGAACAACAAACAACGAACAACAAGCCAAATTACTCGTCAATCTTATAATGCTTGATCTTGCGGTACAGCGTTCTTTCGGAGATGCCCAATTCGGTGGCAGCGTCTTTGCGGCGGCCTTTGTATTTTTTGAGGGCTTTGCCGATCAGTTCTTTTTCCATGTCTGCCAATGACAGGTTTTCTTCCAACTCTTCTACTTTTTCATAGCCGTGGTCGCCGGGTTGTTTGATGATAACGGGTTGGTCGGGACCAAACTCACCAGCGGGGGTGGGGCGGTTGTCGAAGTAAGGGGGGAGGTCAGACTCCCTGTCGGATTTATTGAAACTGGAAGCGGGCAGATCGACCGGTTGCAACTGCCGGAGGCTGCCCATGTCGGGCATGTTGAGATCGTTGGTGTTGATGAGTTCGAAGACCAATGATTTGAGGTCGTTGAGGTCTTTTTTCATATCGAACAGGAGCTTGTATAGTATTTCCCGTTCTTCCATGGTGGTGCCGTCTCCGTTGGTGGATCGTAAGGCCGGTAGGTTGCGGTTGGCAATTTTGGGAATGAGCTGAAGGATGTTTTCGGCGGAGATCGTTTTTTCTTCCGACATGACGGACAACTGCTCGGTCACGTTTTTCAGTTCGCGGATGTTGCCCGGCCAGGGGTAGGCTTCGAGCAGGAGGGTGGCCTGCTCGTCGAGCCGGATGGTGGAGGTGCGGTATTTTTCTGCAAATTCGGATGCGAAATACCGGAAGAGCAGAGAGATGTCTTCGCGTCGTTCTTTCAGAGAAGGCACTTTGATGGTACGGTGTTGAGCCGGTAGTAAAGGTCTTCCCGGAATTTGTTTTGTTGCACCCGTTTTTCCAGGTCGACGTTGGAGGCTGCTATGATGCGAACGTCGGTTTTGATGATGGTGGAGCTACCCACTCTCAGGAATTCACCGCTTTCCAACACCCGCAATAAAAACGCCTGGGTGTCGAGTGGCATTTCGGCAATTTCGTCCAGAAATATCGTGCCGCCGTTGACGGTTTCAAAGTATCCTTTTCGTTCGTTGGTGGCACCGGTAAACGCGCCTTTTTCATGGCCGAACAACTCCGAGTTGATGGTTCCGGCTGGGATGGCCCCACAGTTGATGGCAATGAAATTGTTGTGTTTGCGGCTGCTCAGGTTGTGGATGATCTTGGAAAACACCTCCTTGCCCACGCCGCTTTCTCCACTGATCAGCACGGTCAGATCGGTGTTGGCCACCCGCACTGCTGTGGAAAGAGCATGGTGCAGCGCCGGCGAAGTGCCGATGATGCCGAAGCGTTGTTTTATGGATTGTAGATTCGCCATAGTTTAGCTTTGTTCAAGGATGGAGAGATGCTATGATGGAATGACTGTCGATGATAGAATTAGGAAATTGTTCCCCGAAATCAGCAAATCGTTCCCTTTAGGGTAGCAGAAGTAGCATCCTGTATTTTCACCTGCACATAATCACCGGGCTTTAGTCCTTCTTTTTTGGGGAATACGATCATTTTATTTTGCGAGTTCCGGCCTTTAAAGTCACGCTCCGATTTTTTGGAATCTCCTTCTATCAGTACCTTGAAGGTCTTTCCGATGTCGGCCTGGTTGTGTTTGTACGAAATTTGATTTTGCAGGCGCACCACTTCCTGCAGCCTTCGTTTTTTCACGTCAAGTGGCACATCGTCTTCATACTTTCTGGCGGCCAGGGTGCCGGGGCGTTCGGAATAGAAAAACATGTACGACATCGAATAGTTCACCAGCGGGATGATGCTCAGGGTATCCTGGTGGTCGTCTTCCGTTTCGGTGCAAAAGCCGCAGATGATGTCGGAAGAGACGGCGCAGTCGGGCATGATCTCGTATATTTTTTTGACCCGTTCGAGGTACCATTCGCGGTCGTAGGTGCGGTTCATCAGCTTGAGGATGCGGCTGTTGCCCGATTGCACCGGCAGGTGGATGTACTTGCAGATGTTTTCGTGGCGGGCCATGGTGTGGAGCACCTCGTCGGTGATGTCTTTGGGGTGAGACGTTGAAAAGCGGATCCGAAGGTCGGGATGAATTTGGGCAACCATCTCCAACAGGTTGGCAAAATTGACCGCGGCCTCCGATTCGGGGTTGGTCCATTTGTAGGAGTCCACATTTTGGCCCAGGAGGGTCACCTCCCGGTAGCCCCGTTGGTACAGATCGGTGGCTTCTGCAACGATGCTGAACGCACTACGACTTCTTTCCCGCCCACGGGTAAAAGGCACCACGCAAAACGAACACATATTGTCGCAGCCCCGCATGATGGAAATGAACGCCGTCACCCCGTTGGAGCCCAGCCGCAGGGGACTGATGTCGGCATAGGTTTCTTCCCTGGAAAGAAAAACGTTGATGCCTTTATCGCCTTCGGAAGCGGTGGCTACCAGGGTGGGCAGGTCGCGGTAGGCATCGGGGCCGGCTACGATGTCGACCAATTTTTCCTGGTCGAGGAATTTTTCTTTAAGGCGCTCGGCCATACATCCCAATACGCCCACGAGGGTACCGGGGCGGGTTTCTTTGATCTTATCGAAATGCCGCAGCCGGTTGCGGACGGTTTGCTCGGCCTTTTCGCGGATAGAGCAGGTGTTGAGCAGGATCAGGTCCGACTCTTCCGGGTTTTGGGTGGGGCCATAGCCTATTTCCGAAAGGATGCTTGCCACAATCTCGCTGTCGCTAAAATTCATTTGGCAACCGTAGCTTTCTATGTAGAATTTCTTGCCTGTTTGCCTTTGAGCGAGCTGTTCTTTGAAAAATACGTCGCCCTGGCGGCCTTCTTCCAGCGGCTGTTTTAACTGATCCAGGGTGGGATTATCGTCGTACATGGCTTGATTTCTAAAATTTTGAGGTGCAAATATAAGGGTTTTTGATGAGAAAGGTGACAAAATGGCAGGGAGTGATATGCTGATGTGCTGATTTGTTGATTTGCTGATTCGTGCCGTGAAGGCGTAACGTAGTGGAGTCCTTCATGGTGCTGATGTGCCGATCGCCTGCGGCTAATCTGCCTTCACTTCGTTCCGGCAGACAAGCCTGTCTATCGACAGGTAGATTTGTTGATAACTACCCCTTCTCAATGCGACTTAAAAATGGTATTTTTGCAGTCAGTCTTAGACCAAAACCGGCTCCGTGATGGGCCCGAAAGTGGCACGATATTCAATCTTAGTAAAGCTCAAAAAATAACTTCCCTTTTTTGTTAGCGGGAATTTATTTTTCGAGCGAGCCTTACTTTATAAAAATAACTAATATGAAACTACGGAATCACCTGATCGTTCTCCTATCCCCCCTGCTCTTTGTGTTGGCTTGCAAACCCGCCGCTGATTCTGATAGCAATCGGGACCACACCCAAGTCAACAATTCCGATATAATGCACCGCTCGGTCAAACAATTGACCGACATCATCGTCGAAGATATTTTCTCGCCGCCGGTGGCCAGCCGCAACTACGTGTATCCCTGCATAGCGGCCTACGAGGTGTTGGCACAAGACCATCCCGACTATAAGAGCTTGCAGGGTCAATTACGCGATTTGAAATCAATCCCACCGAAGGAAGCAAGCAAGGAGTATTGCCTCCCTGTAGCAGCCATTCAGGCGTTTACACAAACGGGAAAGGCCCTGATTTTTTCGGAAGATAAGATGGAGGATTTTCACGACAGTGTGATGAAGGAATATGAAGCAATGGATATTTCCAAAGAGGTCATGGACCGATCCATTGCTTATGGCAACCAGGTGAGCAGCCACATTCTGAGTTGGGCAGATAAAGACCTGTACAAAGAAACGCGTACCTATCCCAAATACACCATCCCGAACAACCCGACCAAATGGACGCCCACTCCCCCCGACTACATGGACGGCATCGAACCCCACTGGCGCAGCATACGGCCAATGTTTCTGGATTCGGCACAGCAATTCACACCGCCTCCACCCACCCCTTACAATATGGACAAAGACAGCCCCTTCTACAAAGAACTTATGGAGGTGTACCACGCCGTAAAAGACGCCAGTCCCGAACACATCGCCATCGCCGAATTTTGGGATTGCAATCCCTATGTGTCGCACCACCACGGCCACGTGATGTACGCCACCAAAAAGATCACTCCGGGCGGCCACTGGATGGGCATCGCCTCCATCGCCGCCAAAAATACCGGTGCCGACCTGATGAAAACCACCCAGACCTATACCCTGACGGCCATCGCGCTGTTCGATGCTTTCATCAGTTGTTGGGACGAAAAGTACCGCTCCAACCTGGTGCGCCCCGAAACGGTGATCAACCGCCAACTGGACGAAGAGTGGAAGCCCACCCTGCAAACGCCGCCCTTCCCGGAGTACACCAGTGGACATAGTGTTATATCAAGTGCTGCCGCCATTGCGCTCACCGATCTTTATGGCGACAGTTTTGCCTTTACGGATAGCACGGAGGTGGAGTATGGGTTGCCGCCCCGTTCGTTCAACTCCTTTATCGAGGCTTCTGAAGAGGCGGCGGTCAGCCGCTTGTATGGAGGTATTCACTACCGGCCGGCGATCGACTACGGGGTGACGCAGGGGCGTGGGGTTGGCGGGTTGTTGTTGGAGCGGGTGAAGACTGGGGGAATTGAATGAATGATTGATTGACGTGCCCGCGCAGAGCGTGGCAGGCATGAAGGCGGAGTGCTAGCGTAGTCTCACGCCTTGGGCGTGACAGGCTTTCATGATTGGTTGATTGCAAAAGTCACATCAATTTCATTAACATTTTGCATAAATCTTTCCTTCGACGGCTATATAGTTTCAAACATTCCAAGTTTTCAAAACTTGGAATGTTTAAATTGCATCCTTCCTTCATCGATCAAATCTCTTTAAGCACCTCCATCAACTGCTCCGCCGTTTTAAACCCAACGGCCTGGGTGACCTGGTTGAGTTTGGCATCGAAGACGAAGAGGGTGGGGTAGCCGCGCAGTCCCAGGTGGCGGGTAAATTCGTGCATGGAGTTGCGGCGATTGTTGGGGAGGTTGGGATTGTAGTTGGGGTTGCCGAAAGTTTTTCCACCAAAGTCGATGGACTCGGGTGATTCACCGTTGAACTTCACGGCGTAGTAGTTATTGCCGATGTAGTTGACCAGTTTGGGGTCGGTGAAGGTTTTGCGGTCCATCATTTTGCAGGGGCCGCACCAGGGGGTGTATACGTCTACGAGTATTTTGCGGGGTTTTTTGCTGGCTTGTTTTTGGGCCTCTTCCAGGGTGAGCCAGGGTATTTCTGTGTAGTTTTTAGGGGCGGAGGCTTGTTGGTTGCACCCCCAGAAGAGGGTGGCTACGAGGAGTATTGAAAGGTATCTCATCGGGTTGTGATTTAGATGTTGATGTAATTATATTGTTACTCATGTCCATTTTAGGGTGAAATTCCATCGCGCGCCCTTGAATCCCTAAAGGGAAACGAAGCCCGCTTTCACCCCATAATGAAGGGGAGCGTATATTGTTGTATTTGCCGAAAGGCGATCGGGCTTCTCACTGGTAGGCGAAAAGCTGACGCAAACGGTTTTCCAGTTCATCCACGTTGATGTTTTTAGCAATAATTCGTCCATTTTGGTCGAGGAGGTAGTTGGTGGGGAGGGCTTCCACCTCGTATTGGTCGAGTACGGGGGAGTCCAGCCCCTGGAGGTCGGACACTTGTACCCAGGAGAGGCTGTCGCGTTCGATGGCGTTGATCCAGTGGGTGGCGCTGGTGTCGGCCGATACGGCGTAGATCTCGAATCCGTGGTGACGGTATTCGTCGTAGAGGGGTTTGAAGTAGTAGCAGTTTTCTTCGTTGCAGACCATGCAGTAGGAGGCCCAGAAGTCGACGAGGACCAGTTGTGTCTGAAGAGCAGATAGCGATACGACATCTCCTTCGGGGTTGGTCAGGGCCAGGTCGGGGAAATACTGATCTTCATCCAGACCGATCAGGGTGGCCAGGGTGGCGGGAGGGTTGTTGTTGGGTTGTTCTGACCAGGGTTGGGAATGGCTGTTCCACCACCATCCTAACAATAATAATACGCTTGCGGCCATTGCCAAAAAGGCGATGTAGGGAGGAGGGAATCTCCTGACTTTTCCATGGAGTTGTTCTTCCAGTTGTTCCCATCCTTCCCGATGGTTATCGGGATCGGTGGCGAGAAAGTCGAATTGCTTTTTGTGGTTTTTGAAAAATCGATCTATATTATCCATTCGCTAACCTATTTTGAACCAATAATCTCAATTTCTTTTTGCCCCGGTTAAACTGGGTGATCGAGGTCGATACCGAAATGCCGAGTATGTCGGCGATTTCCTGATGATCGTATCCCTCCAGCAGATACAGGCTGATGACGGTGCGGTATCCCGGAGCCAGTTCCTGAAGGGCTTTTTTGACGAGGCCGACCGTCCAGGCAGTGGTATCGTCGTCGTCGGAGCTATGGCTGGGAGCTGTATTATTTTCCGTAAGGAGGTCCTCCCGTTCCAACGCAAAAGTGGGCATTCTTTTTTGCTGCCGCAAATGCGTCACGGCGGTGTTGACCACAATGCGTTTGGCCCAGCCTTCAAATTTTGCAGCCGACTGCAACTTGTCGAGCTCCCTGAATATTTTCAGAAAGGACTCCTGTACGATGTCCCTGGCGTCTTCCTCGTGCCATACTACCCGGTAGGCGATGTTCAAAAACGGGTTGATAAACTGCTGGTACAGGCGGTTCTGTGCTCGCCGGTCGCCCGCAAGGCACTGCTGGAGCCATTGCTCACTCACCTTCCTCCCAGTCCGTTTTGTATCGACCATTGGCATGTTCCTTCTGATTGATAGACCCTTTTTAGGGGATAATATTGCAAAGGTAGATGGTAAATACTTAAAAAAAAGTAATTTCACCCAAATGGTATAACCAATTTACTGACTATGACTGAGTTAAAGAAAAAATTGAACCTTTACGGACTTACCATGATTGCGGTTGGGGGTTGCATTGGAGCAGGCATATTTACAGCTCCGGGGCAGGTGGCTACCGGCATCGACAGCCAGGCTTTTGTCCTGATGATCTGGTTGTTGGGTGGATTAATTGCAATGGCAGGGGCATTAACCTTTGCGGAATTGGGGGCACTGTTTCCCAGGTCAGGAGGCGTGTATGTTTTTTTGAAAGAGGCCTATGGCGACTTGGTTAGTTTTCTTTATGGTTGGGCCATCTTACTGGTTATTACCTCTGGGGCATTGGCTTTTTTAGCAGAATTGTTGGCGGAGTATCTGGTCGCTTTTTCATTTTTTGCCGGTATCGGAAAGGAGGTCATTGCCGTTTCGGTGATTGTTTTTTTGACCGGGATCAATATTTTTGGTGTGCGCATTGTCCAGGTTTTTTCCAATTTATTTACCGGGTTGAAATTGTTGGCCATAACGGTTATAGTGGTGATAGGCATATGGTATGTGTCGAGCTATGAAGTGCCTGTCTTTTCGTTTAGTTTTGCCAATGCCCCGGCTGATCCGTGGAACTATATTTTTGTGGGCTTAATTGGTGTTTACTTTTCGATCGGCGGATGGCACCACACCACTTATTTGTCGGGCGAAACGATTGATGCACCCCGAATAGTACCCAGGGCCATGATACTGGGGGTGTTGATCGTAACGCTGATGTACTTATTGATCAATTACGTGTATATGTTGTTGTTACCGATGGGAGACATAGCAGCTACCAAGACAGTGGCGGGCGATGCCTTTGCGACTATTTTTCCGGTTTGGGGGCGACAGGCCATATCGATAATGGTGGCACTGTCTGTATTCGGTACGATTGGGATTTACACGGCAACGGCACCCCGCATTTATTTTGCGATGGCGCGCGACGGGATCTTCTTTAAACAACTGGCCCGCCTGCATCCTGTGTATAAGACCCCAGCCCGGGCCATGCTCTTGCAATCTGCTATTGCGGTCTTTTTGATTTTGGCTTTTGCCAAACTGTATGATCTGATGGCCTTTGTCACCTTTATGGATATCGTATTTATGACGATGGCTGCGATTGCCGTTTTCATCTTTCGCCGGACGAAGCCCGATCATCCGCGCGCGGTAAAAGTGATGGGCTATCCTGTTATTCCTCTACTTTATATCATCCCCTCTGCTGCTTTTGTGGTGGTGACTTTTATGCAAGTGAAAGGACCGACCTGGTGGGCATTGGGAATCGTATTATTAGGAGTGCCGGTGTATTTTTATTTTCGGCAAAAATAAAAAAAAAGTTGAAAAAAAATTTGTTTTTAAAACAAATGCGTTTATATTTGCCTCGTGAAGAGTTTTGTACCATCAATATTGAGAGTTCTTCACCTACATATCCTGACAGCTCGCAATAGTGTGATTAGCCCAGGGAGAGATTGGTGTGTCTATTTGTTTCGATGCGGATTTTTGTCCGGCGGCGGTGGTCTTGAGGGCGCCTGTCTACCGAACAGGTAGAGGACCCACCCTCGAAGAGGGCCGAATATTGTCATATTGCTAAAATAAATATATGCACAAGTCAAACCCTAAAACATCACCCCCCAATATGTTCATATCTCCAACCTTACCCACATTCTCATAACCTTGAACCTTGAACAACCTCACCACCATCGAAGAAGTATTGTTGGCTTTGGATGAGATCATTTCCATCAGCCTGGACCGGAGTGATCCTGCCGGGGTATTTGCCGCTCTGTACCGAAGTGTTACAGCCAATGTCCGATCGGGGATAGTGTCTGGCCGTTTTGAAGAAGGTGCCCGTATGGAGCGGTTCGATGTGGTGTTCGCCCTCCGATACATCGACGCCTGGCGGGCTTATCGCAACAATAAATCTACAACAAGTGCCTGGAAACTGGCTTTCGACGCCACGCAGCGGGCCGACCTCTTCTATTTGCAACATCTGTTGTTGGGTATGAATGCCCATATCAATCTCGATCTGGCCATTGCTGCGGCCGCCACCTGTCCGGGTGACGAAATAGCTGCCTTGGAAAACGACTTTATGGAAATAAACCTCCTCCTTGCGGAAATGACGGATCAGGTGCAGGAGCGTCTGGCCAGGGTATCTCCTCTTCTAGGATGGATCGACCGGATGGCACTCCGGGAGGATGAAAAACTGGCGGGCTTCAGCCTCACTCTGGCCAGGGATTATGCCTGGGGCAAGGCCAACCTGCTGGCACCCCTTCCGCAAGATCAGTGGCCACCGATCATCGGGGGAGATGGACCGGCATACGACGCTGGCTGGCAAGACGATCATCCGGCCCAGAGGCCGATGGTGGCGGCTGTTGTACCGGGGTGTCAACTGGCTGGAACAGAAAGAGACCCGGCAGGTCATCCGAAGTTTGATGGCGGACTGAGACGCGCTCGAAAAACCAGCCGACAAGCTGATTTTTGAGCTTTACTAAAAGTCCAGTAAAAGGCCTCGTGCATTATTTATGGGTTAAAAAAAGGCCACACCAAATATTGCAACGACTAGCCCCAGCGCATAAATGCCGAGGATAATGATCATCAGGATGCCGTTGAATTTGTAGTGCGATTTGAGGTTTTCGAAGGCCGACGTCAATGTTGATTGGTCGTTTGACCGGAGTGCCTGTTTTGTATTTTTGGCAAACCGGAATAAGTAGAGCAAGGGGAAAAAAACTATCAAGGCCAATATAATGTTAACAGCCGACATCATGCCGCCGGCAATGCCTGCCCCTCCCGGCATGCCCGTCTCACCGGCCAGGGCGCCAAGCATGGTTCCGAAAAAAATGCCTGCCAATACCAGAAGCCCAAGCAGTACGAAGCCCACGATGGCGATGAAGTTGGCCCACCTGGCTGTTTCGGCGAGGAAAGATTTGACGTCGCTGGTGATGCCCAGTTCGGAGGTGTTGAATGAATTATCGAGCGGTTGATTGGATTCCATGGTAGTTGAATTTTGGGAATTTAAAAAAAGCGTCCCGGTGAATATCGGGACGCTTTTGTATATGAGATATGAAAAAATTATTTAATCATAACTTCGATGCGACGGTTCATGGCCCGCCCTTCTTCGGTGTTATTGTCGCCGATGGGTTTGCCATCGCCATATCCGAACGTAGAGATCCTGGCCCGGTCGACACCTCCGCTGTTGACGAGCATTTTGGCTACCGCGATGGCTCTCTTGCGTGAGAGTTCGAGGTTGGCGGCAGCATCGCCGGTATTGTCCGTGTGCCCACCGATTTCAATCTTAAAACCAGGATAGGCGTTCAATACTTTAGCCAGGTTTTCGACTTCGATGGCGGTTTCGGGTGTGATATTGGCAGAGCCGGTGGCGAAGGTGAGGTTTTTGAAGACAACGCTTTTACCGGTGGCGTCATCTCCTCCTTTTAATAAGTTGTACAAACTTTCGCCTGCTGATCCGGCTGCGAATTTGATGCTGGCCAGGGCAGCGCGGGCAGCTTTGACGGTTGCGTCGAGGGCTTCACCGGCAGCATCGACAGCAGCACCAGCGGCGTCGCCCACCGCTTCGGCAGCATCTCCGGCAGTGTTGGCAACGGCTTTGGCGGCGTCACCGGCCACTTCGGCGGTTTTATCGACGACATTACCTACGGCGTCACCGGCATCGCTGACGGCTTCGGCGGGTTTGCGACCCGTCATGAGCCAGTAGATACCGAAAAGCAAAACGGCAATACCCAGCCAGGGCAATAATTTTCGCATCATCGAACCACCGGCATCGGCTACCTCCTCGACGGTGTCTCCCACCTTATCGGCGGCTCTATCGGCAGCGTCGGCGATGTCGTCACCAAAGCCTGCAAATCCGAGGGCAGAACCCAGCCCGGCGGGAGCAGCTTTTTTGACATAATCTTTTTGTCCAGTGAGGAAGTCCATCAGTCCTTTGGCACTCAAACCGCTTTTCTTGACGTGTTTGCCCAACATGCCAACCAACATGGGAGCTGCAAGCCGAAGGATGGAACCCACGGTGCCTTTGCCCAGGCCGGTAGCTTTGATGATGAGGTCGGTGATGGCTTGTGTGCGGTTGCCCATGAAGAAATTGAGCAGTGTACTTCCCGTATTCATCAGTCCGTTGGTTGCGTTGCCGCCTCCTAGCAGTCCTCCGAGGTTGTCGAAGAGGCTGCCGTCGTGACCATCGTTGCTCAACATGTCGAGAATACCCGATGCGCCACTTTCGGTAGAGCCTTTCTGGATAACGGAACCCAGAATGGCGGGAAGGGCAGCCCCCATGCCGGCAGCAGCTTTGGATTCGTCCTCGCCGAGGAATTTTCCAATTTGGGACATAGCGGCACCGCCCAACTGGCTTTGCACCATGTCTAATAAATTAATAGCCATAATTGTCTGATTTTGAATTAATTAGATTTGGATAAAAGTGATAATAGTATGTTTTTTAATGTCCGTAGCGTATGGATGGTCGTGGAGATATTCTGCGAATGTAAGATTTTCGGTAATATATCAGGTAATGTTTTTTGTGTTTTTTTAAGATTTTCTTAACAGTTTTGAGATTTGGGGACAGTCTCAGGACTGGTTTTTGGGTGGGCGGCCGGGTTGTTGCACATGGACGGAACCGGCACTCTTTTTACGGAAATAGTGGCTTGTGGTCACTTTTTTCTTAATTTGCCAGCATATGCAGGACATCGACCTCGTTCGTATCAATTTTAGCGACAGCCAACTGCTTATCCTGAATATATGCCTGGCATTTATCATGTTTGGGATCGCTATGGACATTAAGTGGAGCGACCTGAAAAAGGTATTTACCCAGCCCCGGGCGGGTGCGATTGGGTTGATCTCGCAGTTGATCCTTTTGCCGATACTGACTTTGGGGTTGGTATACGTTTTTCGGCCGGCCACCAGTCTGGCTATAGGTATGATGTTGATCGGAGTGTGTCCGGGTGGCAATGTTTCCAATTTTGCCGTTCATTTGGCGAAAGGCAATACGGCTTTGTCCATATCGCTGACTTCCATTGTGACGCTGAGTGCCATTTTTGTACTGCCGGTCAGCTTTTTTTCTGGTCGGGGTTTTTGCCGGGGGTGGGGGAGTTGCCTCCCGAAATACAGGTCAATGCAGCAGATATGTTCAATACCATTGTGACCCTGATATTGATACCGCTGGTGTTGGGTATGTTGTTGCAACAGTTGGCGCCACGGGCGGTCGAATTTTTGACCCGCCCGGTGCGCATTCTGTCCATTTTGATCTTCTTCGGGTTTGTGGTGTTTGCTGCTGCCGGCAATTGGGACAACATCGTGGCGCACATCGACAAGGTGTTTTTGATCGTGTTTGTACACAACAGTCTGGCCCTGCTGATGGGATATTATTTTGCGAAAGCTGGTAGGCTGTCTACCTACGATGCCCGTGCCGTATCGATCGAAACGGGGATCCAGAATTCGGGTTGGCGCTGATCCTCATCTTCAATTTTTTCGGCGGGCTGGGAGGTATGGCCATGATCGCGGCCTGGTGGGGCATCTGGCATTTGATCTCCGCCTTTGTGTTGGCCATGATCTGGGGGCGGTGAGGAGGTGGTGTTGGAATTTTGAAATTGATGGTGTAACAGTAAAGGGGGTGGCCTCGTATTGTTTCAAAAGCAGCATTGACTTTCTGCTAACAAATGGGGAAGTTAAGTGCTGGTGGGCCGGTGTTTATAGTCCTATAACCCACCAAGAGTTGTAAATTTTTTATCACCTTGTGATTTAATTGAAATCTACCTGGCGGTAGACAGTAGATTACAAATTTTACCTTGGAGTACTATAGAAGCGGCTCTAAATGAAACGATCTCATGGCTAAGAAGATTTTCAATTGGGGAATAATTGGGTTGGGGAAGGTAGCCCATCAGTTTGCCGACGATTTGTTGCTCGTCCCTGGCGCCCGGCTGTATGCGGTGGCGTCATCGTCGTTGGATCGGGCCCGGGCGTTTGCGGAGCGGTACAAAGTGCCCCATGCATTGGGGAGTTATAGCGACATGGTGGTTTTGTCGGAGCTCGACGCAGTATATGTCGCCTCGATACACCCACAGCATTGTACCCACAGTCTGTTGTGTTTGAAATACGGCATTCCGGTGCTTTGCGAAAGCCATTTGCCATGAATGTCGTGGAGGCTGAACAGATGATCGGCCTGGCGCGTGAGAAACAGACCTTTTTGATGGAAGCGATGTGGACGCGGTTTTTGCCTACCATCGATAAGGTGCTGGAGTTGATCGGGGCGGGGTGATCGGAGAGGTGCTGTCGCTAAAGGCCGATGTGGGATTCAAAGCGCCCTTTTTGCCGGAAGGCCGGTTGTACAATCAGGACCTGGGAGGAGGAGCATTGTTGGACGTGGGAGTGTATCCGTTATTTTTGTCGTTGCTCCTTTTCGGAAAACCGGATCTGATCAAAGCCATTGCATCGTTTGGGCCCACCCATGTGGATGAGCACTGCGGTATGATGTTGCACTACAATGAAAGCAAGATGGCCCTATTGTATTGCTCCATTACGACGGATACGCCCACGGAAGCTTATATCTTTGGCGAAAAGGGATGTATAAGGATCAACCAGTGCTGGCAGGAGGCGACGAGTATCACGCTGCTGTTGGAGGGAGAAGAACCCAAAGATGTTTTTTTTGAATTTCACAGCACGGGGTATCGCTACGAGATGGAAGAGGTCATGCATTGTCTGGCCGACGGCCTTCAGGAAAGCGACAGGATGCCACTCAATTTTAGCCGCGACCTGATGGAACTGCTGGACCGGATCCGGCTGGAGGCGGGGATTTTTATCCTCGATTTGATCAATTCAGCAAAGACCTGCTGCTGGAAGGAGATGGGGGTTTTTCGATGAATTAAGAAATAGGTGCGTGACAAACCTTGCCTACCGCCAGGCAGGTTGGAGACTCCGTGGTGAGAAACCTACTACATTAAAATAAAAAAAGTCAGGCTGCCTTTGCAGTCTGACTCAACGGCCACCTTTCGATGGCTTCTTGTTACTATATACAATAACCCAAACTTTCAGATAAAAAGGGCTGCAAACCAAAGGAAGGTCATACAGCAGCCAATCGACTTTGAAACCCCAGTAATGCCGGGACAGCGTAAGTTAAGTGCAATGACCGGCTTAAAGATCTACAATGATTTCAGAGAATCGATCATGTAATAATATAATAGCCAGTTTGAGGGACAGGAGTTTTTGCTATTACAGCATTTAGATAGGCTTACGGAGGAGACTATCTGTTTTTAGGGTTATAATGAAAAAATCACAGCGCAAATATATTGTGAATGTATAGATTTTTTTATACCTCCAATCTGGTAATTTTCAATTTACATAAAATTTCACTATGTATTTTGATTTATAAATTGGGACAAAGTGGTATTTTATGCCAGAGAGTGGGCGAAATTGTTGCATTTTATGAAAAACTATGGGAAATTGTGCAAAATGGGGAGCCGGTTTTACCATTAGGCTCGCTCGAAAAATAACCTTCCGCTATCTTTGAAACATCGTGCAAATAAGCGATTGATAGTGAGCGTTTTGTGCGATGTTTCAAAGATTCAAAAAAGGGAAGTTATTTTTTGAGCTTTACTTAAATACCAAACCCATCAAATGTTATGAATGCGATAAAGGACTTGTTGGAACGTTCTGCTTTCGGAGTGTGTAGTTATCTGGGAGAGAAAATGGGGGTAGCATCGAGCAGGGTACGTGTTTATTTTATTTACCTTTCTTTTGCGGCGATGGGGTCGCCGATCATCTTTTATCTTTTTGTTGCCTTTTGGTTGAATGTGCGGCAGTACATTCGGCGTAGCCGGTTTTTGGTTCGGGATTGATATGCTGATATGCTGATATGCTGATGTGCTGATGCTTGCCGTGAAGGCGAAGCGATAGCGTAGTCCCCCGTATCAAGTCCGGGTCAGGCTTTCATGGTGCTGATATGCTGATGCTTGCCGTGAAGGCGAAGCGATAGCGTAGTCCCCCGTATCAAGTCCGGGGCAGGCTTTCATGGTGCTGATATGCTGATGCTTGCCGTGAAGGCGAAGCGATAGCGTAGTCCCCCGTATCAAGTCCGGGTCAGGCTTTCAGGTGCTGATGTGCTGATGCTTGCCGTGAAGGCGAAGCGATAGCGTAGTCCCCCGTATCAAGTCCGGGGCAGGCTTTCATGGTGCTGATGTGCTGATGCTTGCCGTGAAGGCGAAGCGATAGCGTAGTCCCCCGTATCAAGTCCGGGGCAGGCTTTCATGGTGCTGATATGCTGATGCTTGCTCATGCAGGCTCCTGTAGCAAGTCCGGGACGGGTTTCGCGGTGCTGATGTTAAGTTAGCTGGGCGCACTGGAAGCCATGCCTGGTCGGCAGGCAGGTGACCGGTAAACAGAGACCAGCTAGCGGCGATTATTGCTGGAAGTGATACTGGATGATGTTGGCGCCCATCTGGAGGGCTTGCTGTCGGATGGATTCGGGGTCTTTGTGTACGTCGGGGTCTTCCCAGCCGTCGCCCAGGTCGCATTCGTAGGTGTAGAAACAGACGAGGCGGCCTTCGTTAAGTATTCCGAAGCCTTGAGGGGGTTTGTCGTCGTGTTTGTGGATTTTGGGGAGGCCGTTGTTGAATTGGAATTTTTGGTGGTAGATCTCGTGTGCGAAGGGCAGCTCGATGAATTGTCCTTCTGGAAATACCTTTTTCATGGCGGGGCCTGACAAAGGGGTCCATGCCGTAGTTGTCGTCGATGTGGAGGAAGCCGCCGGCAAGGAGGTAGTTGCGGAGGTTTTCTGCTTCGGCATCGGAGAATACGACGTTGCCGTGGCCGGTCATGTGTACAAAGGCGTAGTTGAAGAGTTCGGCACTGCCTACTTCTACGGTAGCGAAGTCGGTGTCGAAGTTGGTGCCGAGTTCTTTGTTGCAGAAGCGGGCGAGGTTGGGCAGGGCAGTGGGGTTGGCGTACCAGTCGCCGCCGCCGTTGTATTTGAGCAAGGCCATTTTTAGGGTAGGGGGCTGGGGGGTGAAGGCGGTTGTTAGTATTATTGTTAGAATGATGTGAAGCATATGAGTCAGAATTAATAATCAACAATTGTTAACTGATTGGTGAACTATTTCGTATGAGTGCATGACATACCTGCCGACCGGCAGGCGGGTTAGCGGAGCATCGCGGTTGCAAACCGCGACGAACGACGTCTACACACAGATTTTCTCTGTGAATCTTTGTGCCTCTGTGCCTTCGTGGTTATGTTGCAGTGATTCCCGCCCTTCGGCGGGACAGGTTTGTCATGCGCTCATTTCGTATTCATCAGGTTGAGGGTGTGGCAGGCCACGATGCCGGCGGTTTCGGTGCGGAGGCGGCTGGGCCCCAAATGTACGCTTTTGTAGCCGTGTGTTTGTGCCTGTTCGACTTCCTGGGGTGAAAAATCGCCTTCGGGGCCGATCAGGACTATAACGTCATTGCCTTGTTGGTAAATTGTGCGTAGGGGTTTCCGGTCGGTTCCAAAGCAGCAGGCAATAAAATACTGGGACGAAGGAAGCGTTGGCCGGCGGGTGAGCCATTTGCCGAAAGGCTGCAACTCATCCAACAGGGGCAAGGTGGCGCGTCCGGATTGTTTCATGGCAGCAATGAGTATTTTGGTGAGCCTGTCAGTACGCAACTTTTTGCGCTCTGATCGATGGCATTGTATGGGGGTGATACGGTGGATGCCGATTTCGGTTGCTTTTTCGAGGAACCATTCTAGGCGGCTGCTGCTTTTGGGGGGAGCTATGGCGATGTGGATTTTTGCGGAGTGGGCGAGGCGTTCTTCCGTTTTTTGGTGGATGTCGATGATGCACCGTTTTTTGGTGGCTTGGCTGAGGATGCCTTTGTACCGGTGGCCCCGTCCGTCGACGAATTTCACGGTGTCGCCCACCTGGTGTCGGAGTACCTGCACACAATGGGTGGCTTCTTCTG
>CBDCTQ010000080.1:0-167341 GCA_965222105.1 Saprospiraceae bacterium
AACACATAGAAAGAATATAACATTGTTAGCCGCAGCGGCGAAAGCTGCCGGGAAAGATCACACCGCCAAAATAAAGCTCAACTAACACACAAAATAAAGCTCAAAAAGCGTTGTTTTTTGCTTATATACAGCCTAACGTTGAGCTTTAAGTCAGTATTTCGCCCCTAAAATATCCCGGCCTTTAACAGCCATTGCCCCATTTCATTCAGAACTGTAGATTCCATCGGCTATAAAAAAGCCATGTTGGTCTTCTACGAACAAAACAACATCACGCCTTTTAAACGAATTTTTATGGAGCAGTTCCGGTTTGCGGTGGATACTTATTTTTAGATGTTGCTTGCAGCCGACGGCACCGGTGATCCGGGTGTCGCCCAAGGCGTTTGGGATGGAGCGGCGGATGCCGATTGTGGGGCGGTCGGTATTTGATTTGAGGGTGTTCGGACTGTGTTGCCTTACCGCAGGAGTATTATGTCACCTTCTTTCTGCAACCGTTCGCCTCTAACATCCACCCCTACCAACCGATACACATACGTCCCTGCCGGTGCAGGTTTGCCGATATTGTGTTTGCGGCCATTCCATCCTGTCGTAGGATCATTGTTGGAAAATACCATCTCGCCGTAGCGATTGTATATAGAGAGCTGCCAGGAAGCCAGGGCCGTAAATGTGCCGGTTGCGCGAAATTCATCATTCAGTCCATCGCCATTGGGGGTGAAAGCGTTGGGAAAGTGAATGTTCAACACGGGTTCTACAACGAGTGATTGCCGCAGGGTGTCGTTGCATCCGTATTCATCAAATGCGATCAGGCTGACCTGCCAGGTGCCGGTGTCGGGAAATACGTGTACGGGATGTTGGGAAAATGAAAGCGCCTTCATATTATTCTTTGGATTTTAGTTTTATAATTGCTTTCTGTCGGTAGGGTTCAATTTGACATCTGAATGGATTCACCTGGCATTGATATATTACTTTTCAAGTGTTGAAAAAATTACTCTTTGCAAAAAGCTACATAATTTAATTTCAACTTCTTATTTTATGAATTTTTGATGTATTTTCTTTAGATTTTCTTTTAAGGGCGGTAGCGCTGGTCTCATCCTGGCTTCTAAATATTGTGATATTAAATGTTTGTTAGATTTAAACGCACATTTAAAAATTTTGGCCAACCACCTTATTTCTTCTTTATCTTTTTCCTCTTGATTTAAAGATTCCAAAACATAAGGGATAAGTCTCCAGCACCACCACTTATCTTTATCTTTTAGAAGTGCATAATAACAGGGATGTTCCAGGTAAATAGTAATATCTCCATCGTATGGACCTGCAAACAAAAAGGTGGCAATGTTATCGATTAAGAATCGAATGCTTTCTTCGGTTTCCAGTTTGCCAATAAGTATCAATGCTTCTCGCCGCTTTAAGGTCTTCTCCATTGTATCAAGTCCGATTCTTTTAAGACGATCAAAGTAGTCGTTTAGTATACTGTCGGTACCTATTGTTAATTGCTGGATTTCATCCTGGATAATTGACAATTCATCAGTTTGTCCATAAAGACAACCGGTAATAACTGTGAAATATAAAACCCATATTGTTTTTTTTAGCATATTAAGAGAATTTAAGGATCTATTGTAACATCATATTCAAAAATTCAAATAATTATTTGTTCATTGATTCCCGCATTTTTGATATTCGTATTTTCACTTCGTCTAATTCTTTTATAAGTATGGGAATAAACTCTTTTCGTTCAACTCGAATGGAAACAATATGGTCTAAATCACCAAAATCTACCCCAACTTTATTTAAATGGGAAGCTATAATAGAATAAAGGCTTCTTGTCAAAGAAGCTTTCAAAAGCAACAATCTATTTTGAAAACTATATTTTTTTGCTTTTTGTGCATTCACTTTTATAGCATCTAAATATCTTCGTTTTGCTTCTACATTTGTAATTCCGTCTGGATTCATTCCACAAAACCATACGACTCCTTCTCCTAAGTCGAAATCAGGAGGGCATACATTCATCACAGGCATATCATCAAAATCAAACTCTAAGTCTATATGATTATAAACTACGTTTAAAACCATGAGTATTTCTTCAAACTCAAAAAGGTATACTTTTTGTTTCTCAATACTGTCTTGTTTCTGAGGCACGTTCCACAAAATATAATGTGCAGCTTCAGCCAAATATTTTGTATCTTTTTCTTTTTTCAAAGGTTTCTATTTTTTTTTTGTGTTGCCTGGCGAATTGTTTCTAAGGATTGAGCATACATATATTGCTGAAAAAATACAGCAATAATAGTAATCATAAAAGGTATTAACTTCATTTTTATTTTTTAAAAAACATTAGAGTGCGTGACATACCTGCCGGCCGACAGGCGGGTTAGCGGAGTCTCTCACCACAAAGGTTCCAACCTGCCTGACAGCCCGTCCCTATTCGTATCGGGAGCAGTCAGGGACACAAAGCCACACAAAGAATTTCTCCCTGCCTACCGGCCATAGGCATCAACTGAATTTGTTTTAATGTATTAGTTGTTGTAAATCAAACAATTAAACAACGTGTGACTTTTCCGCCCTGACGTTCCAGAAGCTAAAGCATCTGGCTATGGGCTGCCGTTCCTACGGAACTTTGTGTTCAGCCAGATCGAGAGGCTGAGAATTATTTTTTCAAAAAACTGATTATCAGCATTTTACGAATTATAAAATTTTTACTTGATGCGTATGGCCTACCGGCTGGCAGGTGTGAATCTTTGTTTCTTCGTGTCTTCGTGGTAAAAGCCGCAGCGATTTTGTCACACACTCAAAACATTATAAAATTAATTACATATGTAAAGGTCGTCGGTACTACCATTAAAATAAACCTCTGAGTTTATTTGTTGTATCCTGCGTATTTGGATATTGTATCAAAAGTCAACAGTATTCACCTGCACAACTCTCTCCTAAAGGATTCCCTATACTTAATAGTATAATTAGCATCAGGAATTTCAAATTCGTTGTTGTGTCGCAGTATAGTCCTTCTGAAAAGCACTTGTCCTTACCAAGGGTACTGGCTGACTACTTTCAAGTTGTTTGTCGCAGCGTCGAAAGCCGCCGGGAGAGATCAAACCACCAAAATAAAGCTCAACTAACACACAAATAAAGCTCAAAAACCGTTGTTTTTCGTCCAGATGTGGCTTATATTTGAGCTATAAACCACCAACCATGGACCTTAAAGGGGCAATACTGGCATTACTTATAAACCGTCCAAACTTATCTTCAACAGAAATCCACGACCTTCTGGACGGCAACGCCAGCTATTCTACAACGAAAAGAATGCTGACAAATTTGATAAACAAAAAACTGATTGAAAAAACAGGCAATGGAAAAGGAACGAAATACAGGATGAGCAAGTCGTACGATCTGTTGCATTCCATTGATGTTGAAGCATATTTTGAAGTGGAAATTGACCAACGCCAAATTAGAGAAACTTTCAATTTTCAGTTGATCGGAGAAGACCTGCTGCAAGTAGACCTTTTTACCGATATTGAACTGGAAGAATTGGAAAACCTCCAATCAACCTATCAAGAAAATATTGCCGGTTTAACCCCAGAAGAATACAACAAAGAAGTGGAACGGCTGGCTTTAGACCTGAGCTGGAAGTCGTCGCAGATCGAAGGAAATACATACACATTGTTAGAAACAGAACGGCTGCTCAGAGAGAAAAGAACGGCTTCCGGAAGGCTAAAAGACGAAGCGGTCATGTTGTTGAACCATAAAGATGCCATCGATTTCATCATCGAAAACCCCGATTATCTTCTACAATTGTCCGTGAAAGCAATTAAAGACATACACCATTTGTTGACAAAAGAACTGGGCATCACCAGAAATATCAGAAACAGAAGAGTTGGCATAAACGGGCACCAACTATAAGCCATTAGACAATGAATTTCAGATCAAAGAGGCATTTGAAGCGATGTGTCAACTCCTGAACGAAAAGTCAAATATTTTTGAAAAAGCATTGTTAGCCCTGGTGCTGATCTCCTACATTCAGGGTTTTATGGATGGAAACAAACGGACGGCCAGGATCGTCAGCAATGCCATTTTGATTGCAAATGATCATTGTCCCATTTCATTCAGAACTGTAGATTCCATCGGCTATAAAAAAGCCATGTTGGTCTTCTACGAACAAAACAACATCACGCCTTTTAAACGAATTTTTATGGAGCAGTTCCGGTTTGCGGTGGGTACTTATTTTTAGATGTTGCTTGCAGCTCCCACCCCTCAATCCAAAAACTGCCACCCCACCCCAAACCGCAGATAAGGATACGACAGCGGATAGTTCCGCACCTGAAAGTGGAAGTCACTCGTAAAGTAACCATAAAAATTTTCCTGCTTCAGAAAAAACCGGAAATTACTCACCTTGAAGTTGATGAAAATATCGATGTCGGGATACCAGTCGATCTCCTCCCGGTTTTGAAGGTAAAACTGCCCGGTAGCCAACTGGTAGCTGTCGGCAAAATAGGGTGTGTTGATCCGCAGGTCGGCACCGAGTTGCAGACGCAACACCCTTTTGAACAGCCGCCCTTCGAAATACAAACTGTGTACGCTGTACAACTCCGGCAGGCGGAGAACGTCGTCGGTAGTGGTCTGCCAGGTGAGCTGGTTGTTGAAATGAAAACCCCAGAACGCAAAATTCTTGCGCAGGGTCAACTGGCTGATGCCCAATGCCGCTCCATGCTGCCGGGGCTGCGCCAGGGTGTCGTAGTACAGGTAGTTGTCGATCAGTTGGTACTGGCCGGTCAGTTCCAGTTGGAAGCGGGGCAGAGCCCAGGTCAGTGACACATCGGTACCGAAGGTCTTTTGCCAGTCGTTTTGCCATACAAGCTGCTGCGAAATGTAATGTTGATGTTGGATCAGATTGGGCGCGAACGACTGGTGCAGGGCGCGTATTGTTAGGTTTCCGGCTTTCGCCAAATCGAAATACAGGTTTCCCGAAAGGCGGTAGTCACCGGCATTGTCCACCAGGCCCAGGTGGGCATAGGTTTGTATCCGCAGGCGGTCGCCCGGAGAGAAGTGCCAGCGACCTTGCAAAAACAGATTATTGATCGTCGTATCTGTCGGCTCCTGATGCAAAAAATGAACGACATGTCGCAGCCCCGCTTCCAAAAATCCTTTTGCTTTTTGATGGCATCCTCGTCTCCCTGTCGCAGCTTGGAGGTATTCAGCGTGAAGCGATTTTCCAGCATACGGTCGCGGATAAAGTAGCGTATGCCGCGGTCGTCGACCTGAAAGTGCTCATAAAACGAGGAGTCGGCACTGGGGCTGATATCCGAAAACTTGTACCTGGCGATATTAAAATGAGCATGGTGGCCAATGGTAAAGCTGCGCTTCCGCTTTTTAGTGGTTATGATGTAATCCTCCTCCGGCCGGTAATCCGGTTTTGCGAAAGCACCTGAATCGCGCCCAATTCTGGGAATGCTATCCACCACCACCGTGCTATCTGCCACCAACAAGCTATCCGAAACGAGCAAGCTGTCAGTAATCAATAGACTATCAGTAACCAATAGACTATCCGATACCAACAGGCTGTCGCCAAACACCAGACTATCGGGCACCAGCAGGCTGTCCGGCACCGGAAAATCGACTGGCAATACGGGCCTCTTTTTGGGTGTCCGGATTTTTTTATCGGGGTTGAGGCGCCACTGATGTTGCAAGTGAAATCCCCGCTCCGTGTGCGCCGTGTTAGCCATATTGGCATCCAGGAGGACGGGGACGGAGAAGGCCCGGTCGATGTTGTTGTTGTTGAGCAACGACCGGTCGATGCCGCCGTTTTCTTCCTGGAAGATGGCATTCGAGATGTAGGTGACAAAAACATTATACCGCTGTCGCTTCGACTGGTACCACACCCCCACCCCCAGCGCCGTGTTTTCCGACTGCTGGTTTTGGTACTGACCGTTTTGGTTGATCCGTTTATAGTCGAACGAAAGGTTGACCCGGTTGGCAAAGTTGCGACTGAACCGCGCCTTGAAGTAAGTGTCTTGTTGGGTATCTCCCTGGCTAAAATACAATCCGGTAAACGCCTTCCGCCACCCGGTAGTACGGAAAGGTCTCGTATTTGATCTTGTAGAGGTCAAATTGGCGGAAGCCCACCTCAAAGCCTTGCCGCAGTGGTTGTTGGTACACAAATGGGAAGTGCGCCCCGCCGAGGTTGCCCGTCATCCCATAGTCCCATCTCTGCTGCCGTACGGGGTCATGTGTCTGAAACCCGTCGATGAGCGTATCCTTATAGGAAAGTTCGGCGTCGGGATTGTCGGGATAGAAGTAGTGAAAGTTGAACGTATCCGGCGTTTCTTCCAGGTCTACCAGCAGGGAGTCGGCCGGTTGTTGGGTCGTATCGACAGACTGGGGATCGATCTGTGCCCAGACGCTTGGGCTACACATCATAACCGCCAACAATAATATGGCAAAACGAATACGGTGCATCGGGTCTAAAACCGCAAAGATGCAAAAAATATGCTCTATTATCAGATTTTAACTAAACCACCGCTCTCTCCGATTCATCCTGTTGTTGTATGGCCGCCAACTGACCATAATACCGTTTCAACACTTGCTCGGCATCTTTTCCTTGAGGGGTATAGGAGGAATCGTAGCGTCGGCCCCGGTGGTGGATGAAATCGCCGGTAGACGGATTGTCCCACCACCACCAAAAAACGCCTTTAAGCCAATCGTTGCCCGGCAGGGCAGAAAAGAAAGCCTCGTAGTATTGGGCCTGTTCTTCCCAATTGGGTCCGGTGGGGTGGTTCCATTCCCAGGGCTTGCGGATAGCACCAGTCACACTGCACACCCCTGCCTCCGTAAAAAGGACAGGGGTTGTTTGTCCCGTCCGGCGATACCAGCGGCCGATCTTTTTTAACCTTTTGCGCCAGCATTTAATCATTTTATCCGGGTCGGATAGGCTTTTCCGGCTCATAGCAAAATAAGCATCAATACCGATGTAGTCCAACTGATCCCAAAAACGCAGTTTTCTGTAGGAATTGGCCCGGTTGAAATTGGCAGCGTATACGAGCTTTCCACTATACACGGCACGGACATTTTTGATGAGGTCGCGCCATCCCTGCTGATCGTCTTTGTTGTTGAATGGAAATTCACAGCCAATACAGAGTATAGGTATCTGATGGGCTTCCGCCAAATGACCGTAATGCAACATAAAGTCGGTATAGTGCCTAAACCAGGCATCCCAACTTCTGGGTTTGAACCTGCCACGCCATATATGATCCTGACTGTCGATCATGGGTTTTAATAAAATACGCATGCCATTGTCGCGGATGCACCTAAACAGATGTACCAGCGACTCGTCGGTAACGGTTTTGGCCGGACTCCGAAAATGGCGTATCGTTCTGACATTTTTCTGATACCACCACAAATTGACCGCCACCCAATTGGTGTTGGTGCCGGAAAGACGGGCGATGGCCTCATCAGAAGCTGCTGACTGAAAAACGGAGGGACTGAATCCTGCATAGGTCATTCCACGCATAAAGTCAGGGCCAGAGGCTGAAGAAGAAGTAGTGGTGGAGTGGAGATTCATTTCCGGGTCTTTTGGTACTCTATTAAATTACAAAAATACTAAATATTTTGATAACGTTCCATCCCGATAGCAATCGGGAGGACTTTAATCTATGCTAAGGGCCAGAGGCCCTGAATATTGGTAAAAAACAACGATAAAAAGTACTGTTGCAGGGCCAGAGAGCTTGCCCCGCGAAAAGCGGGGCCCTGAATGTGAAAGGTCATATACTGTTCAGGCTCCACAAGTCCCTACTTGAGAACGCCATCAATATTTTGCATTTTTGGTTTCAGGCTCGCTCGAAAAATAACTTGTCGTTGTCCAAAAAGACAATTTATTTTTTGAGCTTTACTCAATGGCTACTAAAACCCCTATCTTGCCACTCTCTAATTATGAGCGGATTCACCACAAAAGAAAAATGGCTCGACGAGGCTTTCTATCAGCACACCGATGTAGTTGCGGTAGCTAAGTCACTCTTGGGCAAATACATCATCACGCAATTTGACGGTCGTGCCACCGCCGGAAAAATTGTGGAAACGGAAGCCTACCGAGGCCCCGACGACAAAGCCTGCCACGCCTACAACAACCGCCGCACCCCCCGCACCGAAGTTATGTACGAGCCTGGCGGTGTATCCTATGTATATCTTTGCTACGGCATTCATCATTTGTTCAATGTGGTTACCGGTCGGGCCGAAATGCCGCATGCCGTCCTCATCCGCGCCATAGAGCCCACCCACAACATCCCCCTGATGCTCCAACGGCGCAACCGCCACCAACTCAGCCCACAATTAACCGCTGGCCCAGGCGTTCTATCTACGGCTTTGGGCATCCATACCCGGCATACGGGTCTGAGCCTCACCCGCCCAGAGAGCCCCATACGCATTGCCAACCGAGGCTGCCTGCTCACAGACGACATCATCATTGCCAGCCCCCGTGTAGGTGTTGGCTATGCACAGGAATGTGCCCTCTGGAACTGGCGCTTTCGCATAAAAGGCTCAAAATGGTGCAGCCCGGCTAAATGAGTGGTAAAATGTTTGGTATTTGTCCGAAGGACAAATAACTATGTGTCCTATGTGCCCTATGTGCCCTATGTGCCCTATGTGCCCTATGTGTCTATGTGTTTTCAATAATTTTGTCCGAAGGACAAAAACTTATGTACTTTATGTGTTTCAACAATTATCCGAAGGACAATAAACTACCTTGATTTTGTCCGAAGGACAAATAACTATGTGCCCTATGTGTCTATGTGTTTTCAATAATTTTGTCCGAAGGACAAAAACTTATGTACTTTATGTGTTTCAACAATTATCCGAAGGACAATAAACTACCTTGATTTTGTCCGAAGGACAAATAACTATGTGCCCTATGTGCCTATGTGTTTTCAATAATTGTCCGAAGGACAATAAACTACCTTGATTTTGTCCGAAGGACAAATAACTATGTGCCCTATGTACCTATGTGTTTTCAATAATTGTCCGAAGGACAATAAACTACCTTGATTTTGTCCGAAGGACAAATAACTATGTGCCCTATGTACCTATGTGTTTTCAACAATTACCCGAAAGACAATAGACTAAAGAGCTTTTTTATAAAGACCATCTAAACGCATTGTTTTCTTTTTCATGCTGCAAACATTAAACATGAAATACACTATCCTACTGCTTTTCCTCTTTTTCCAATTCCTGGAACTTCGATCACAAGACATCGACCCCAACATCCGGTTTGAAGACTACGTATATCTCGACAACATCAAATCCGTCACCCTCACCACCGGCAATCTCATCATGGGCTACCCCATTATCCTCCTCAACTCCAATGCCCGGCTGGTATTGTCTTTCGACGATCTCGACGACGAAGGCAAAAACTATATCTACACCATTATCCACTGCGATTACGACTGGAAGCCCAGTACCGGCATCTCCGACATCGATTATATAGAAGGCTTCAACGAAGATGACATCGACAACTACGACTTCTCCTTCAACACCACCATCAACTACGCCAACTACCAACTCGTACTTCCCAATGAAGAACTGGCCTGGACCATCTCCGGCAATTTTCTCCTCGCCGTATACGACGACAGCGACGAACGCCAACTGGCCATCACCCGCCGCTTTATGGTGGTCGACCCCAAGGTGAATATCAACCCCCAATTCCGCTACCCCGCCAACGTCAGCAAAAGCCGTACCCACCAGGAGATCGACTTCCGCATCGACCACGAAAATTTTCCCATCCGCAACCCCCGCACCGACATCAAAGTGGTCGTCATGCAAAACGGCCGCTGGGACACCGCCATCAAAGACATCGATCCCCTCTTCGTCAAACCCAATGAATTGATATACGACTATCAGGACAAGATCACCTTTCCGGCAGGTAAAGAATTCCGGGCCGCCGACATCCGCACCTTCGAGTACAACACCGTTTCAATGGCCGAAGTAGTGGAAAGCCGCGACCGGTTCGACATCACCCTCAACTACGACCGGTCGAGAGCAGAACTGGGCTACACCTCCTTCGACGACATCAACGGGAAATTCCTCATAGAGTCGTTCGAAGAAGACGATGCCAACCTCCGCTCCGAATACGGCTACGTATTGTTTACCCTAAAAGAAAGTCCTCCATTCCAAAACCACGACGTATACCTCCTCGGCGCATTCACCGACTGGCGCATCGACGATCGCTACAAACTGGTGTACAACGAACTGATCAGCGCCTACGTCGTAAAATTATTGCTCAAACAAGGGTTTTACAACTATGCTTACGCTGTGGTGGAACGCTCCCCTTCCGGTAAAAAAGAGGACACTATTCAAGAACGGGAAGACCTGCTGGCAGAGCTGGAAGGCAACTGGTATGAAGCCGAAAACGATTACACCATTCTGGTGTACTACCGTCCCTTCGGGGCGCGGTACGACCAACTGATCGGGGCTCGGACGGTTGGGACGGGGCGGTGAGGGGGTATTGTCAAAGATAGCCCTGTACTCACAAATAAAAAAAGAGAACACCCAAAAGCGCAGTATTTCTTAATTTAGGCTCGCTCGAAAAATAACTTGTCGTTGTCTTTGATAAAAATTACAAATAAGCGATTGATAATGAGCGATTTGTGATTTTTTCAAAGACACCAAAAAGACAATTTATTTTTTGAGCTTTACTTAAAAACCACAAAATGTCACATCAGCACATTAATCATTAGCATATCTGTAAAAGCTACTTTGAGAATCACTACAAAAACACACTCAATTTTCCATAATAAAACACATCCCCCCTAATCCTTCCGATCTATCACCTCCGGTCCGTGGTCGTGGTATTGGATATTCACCGGCTCATCGATACTCAATATCTTCACTTCGGTGCGGCGATTGTATTGGTGTTCGGATTCGGAGCATTCCACCCCATCGGAGCAGCCGTTGCGCAATTGCGTTTCCCCATAGCCACGGGTGGTGATGCGGCTGGGGGCGATGCCTCTTGCTACCAGATACTCTTTGGCAGAAGCGGCGCGACGGTCCGACAATTCCTGGTTGTATTGCCGGAATCCCCTGGAGTCTGTGTGCGCCGACAGTTCGATGGTCATACTGTGGTATTTCGTCATCAGTCCACGCAGTTGGTCCAGTTCGATGGCCGCTCCTTTGCGGATATACGACTTGTTGAAATCGTAGTAGATGTTGTCCAGCACGATGGTCGAACCTTCGGAGATGGTCGTACTGCCACCGCCTATCACGCCTCCGGTGAT
The DNA here is from genome assembly GCA_965222105.1 of Saprospiraceae bacterium. Lineage (GTDB taxonomy): Bacteria > Bacteroidota > Bacteroidia > Chitinophagales > Saprospiraceae > CALGLS01. Next base: position 11,244 of record CBDCTQ010000080.1, read on the forward strand.
CGGAAACAACAACAACTCTACATCGAGCGGTGAGTTGACATCTGTTGCTGTCACTGTCCTGGTTCCGTTTTGATAGCTTTCTTTGATTCCCGTCAGCACGTAGTCGCAACCTGCTGGCAGGCAGTAGTTGAAATGGCCGGTTGGGTCGGTCAGGATGATATCTTCGGTATTGTCGCAGGTATTGCGCACCCGCACCACGGCACCGCGCAGGTTGCTACCGGTTTTTTGGTCTTTGACTACGCCGTCGAGGTTGACGCAATTGACCTTATCGAGGGGCACTTCAATGAGGGGGTTGCCCGTGTTTCCTTCCGTAGAGTAGACCACTTCCTTGCCCGAATATCCTTCTTTGGTGACCAGTAAGAGGTATCGTCGTTCGCCCATAAAATCATAAGCTGCCTCCCCTAGTTCATCGGTTACCCGGTCGGGGTCACCCAATGTTCCTGCGTCTTTTCGCACCAACTTGAATACGAGTTCACCAGTGCCCTGGTCTGATGGGAGGAGGATGGCTTCGTACAGGTCGTTGCCCGAACCGATGAATCCGCCAGCTGTTCGTTCGAATATCCGCACTTCCGCCCCTTCTATTTCATCCGTTGTTTCGGCGTCGTATACCCTTATCAGCGAAGAGATCAGAGCTGGAGTAGTAGCCCCCAGAACACCATCGAAGGCTTCGAACATATAAATGTCGTCTTTGCCAACGCCACCGTTGCGGTCAGAGGCGAAATAGCCTTTGGTGCCGTCGGGACTGAGGATGAGGCCCAGGTCGTCTTTATCGGAGTTGAACGGTTCTTCCAGGTGGTTAACAGTGCCCCAACTTTCGTTTCCGATAGGTACCATATACAAGTCAAGGCCGCCTAACCCCTCATAGCCATTGGATGAAAAGAAAAGGTTACCGCTGCTGTGTATAAAGGGGAACACTTCGTTTTTGGTAGTGTTGATCTCTGCACCCAGATTGACGGGCTGCGACCAGTCCTCTCCCTGCTTTTCGACATACCACAGGTCAAATCCGCCTTGCCCACCCGGCATGTCCGAAGAGAAATAAAGGCGCTTGCCACTTGCCGACAAGGTGGGGTGGCACACGGAGTATTCGTCGCTGTTGAAAGACAGTTCTTTGACGTCCTGCCAGTCGCGGGGGCCACGTTGAGCCTGGTAAATTTTGAGTCGGGTCACTCCCTGGTCGTCGGCTTTGCGTACGCCCTTTTTGAGATTGTTACGGGTGAAGTAAATGACGTTACCATCTCTGCTGAACGTCACTGGGCCTTCGTGCAGATGCGAGTTGATTTCCAGCGAAAACGGCTTGGGGTCCATCGGAAGCCCGTTGCCATCAACATCGCAATAAAAGAGTTCAAAATACGTCTCATTGATCTTTTTATCTCGCTCGCCCTGGGTACGCCGGGAAGTGGCGTACACCAGGCCGTTGTGATAGTAGGCCGGTGAAAATTCCAACTGATCGGTGTTGATCATCTTGGTGTTTTTCAGTACAATGGTACCCCCTTTTTCATACAATTTGGTCGATGCTTTTGTCTTGGAAGTTTGTTGGCCAGCAGCCATCGGCATCAATGCAATGGCCAGTACGCAGTATAGAATCGATTTTACAGGAAAACCTTTCATAAGTTGATAATTAATTTAGATTCGGCAAAACACCTCCTTACCGTTAACGCAGAAATCCCCCGGTATTATTTCCTACATTTTGCAAAAAAATAGCCACTGCCTCAATCAAAAAAACCGTGGATTAATAATATCCTTACCTTCAGCACTGCTAAAACAATACCGCAATACTATCTCAATGCTGCCATTGTTGTACTCTTTGAGGTCTGACAAAGTAAAATCGTAGGAAACGCCAAGCAGAAACTGGGGCGTAAAATGCGCCGCCAACAGCAGGTCGATCGACTCTCCGGCACTGGCTTGCGAGCCTCCGGTACGATAGGTCAACCCGGCTGTAAACTTATTGTTAAAAATAAAACTGGCGTTGATGTCGGTATCAAACGGCGAGTTATCGGCATATTTGAACAACGCTTGTGGTTGGAACTTGATCGTTTCGTTCAGATTGAAAATGACCCCCACCATTCCGTAAAGGTGGATCACCTCCTTTCCATTGGCAAGACCATTGGCAGAATTGAAGTCAATGTTGTTCAACAAAAACCGCGGGGCAGACACGCCGAAGTAAAACCGCTCCGACGAATAATACAACCCCGCTCCAAAATTGGGAATGTACTTATTGTGTTCTCCTTCGGGTATGGCCCCATCGATTTCTATCGGCTGGGTCGCCAAAAGCCGGCTGTCGCCATAGTCATTGCCAAAATAACGGACCGACCCTTGTACCCCAATAGCCAGGGTACCCCTACCCATCGGAATCCGGTACGAATAAATACCGTCCAACGTCCAGCGCTCGGTGATACCAATGGTGTTGCGCACCAGATTCAACCCAACGCCAATCCGTTTGCTGAGCAAAGGCATATCAAAGCTAAGACCCATCGTTTCGGGCGAACCCTCCAGGCCCATCCACTGATTGCGGTAAAACCCCGTCAGGCAAGCGCCATCATGGCTGCCGGCATAGCCCGGATTCAAGCTAAGCTTGTTGTACACAAACTGCGTGTATTGCTGCTCCTGTTGAGCAAAAGCAGCCACCGCAAAAAAGGTGCAAATTAATATCGTATTGATTTTTTTCATAACTTGGTTGATTTCAAAGACCATAATAAATCGGTTTATAATTTTGTTTCTCTAAAGCTGTCTATCCCGAAGCTCTCCCGTCTCAATAGCGATCGGGATTTGGGAAAGCCTCCCCCGGAGTTGATTTGAAGACGTCACTACCTCATGAACGCCGTTACCGTAAACCATGAAAGCCTGCCCCGGACTTGCTACGGGGGACTTCGCTGTCGCTACGCCTTCATGGCACGCCGTGTACCGTAAACTACCGCTCCAGCACAACAAACCCAGACTGAGCAGCTTCTCCCTCTCCAAAATCGATCACATAAAAATACGTACCCACCGGAAGGTCAGCACCGTTGTATGTACCTCGCCAGTTGTTGCCATAGGGCGAAGCGCGGAACACTTCATCGCCCCACTGATTAAAAATAGACACCACATTTTCGGGAAACCGGTCTGTCGCCAAACACGGAATGATGAACTCGTCATTGACCCCGTCGTTATTAGGTGTAAATATCGTTGGTGTGATACACTCCGCATTTTCACCTACCACCACCGTTACTGTGGCAGTACCACAATCGTCCGGACATACATCACTGCAAATAGAATAAGTAAACAAGTCCGATCCCACAAAGGCCATCGACGCGGTGTACTCGATGTCTCCATTTCCAAGATCCTGAATGGTTCCGCTGTTGGGTGTGCTGTTGATCACAATCGTGTAATCGCCGGCCACAATATCGTTGGCAGCTACATTGATGGTGCCCTGCCCGGCAAATGGGACATCAAGGATGTCTGGCATAGCATCCGGCGCCGACTCGTAATCGACCGTTACCGAATCAACCGTAATGCCACAAGCACCATTGTCCAACGTCCATACAAAGGTATACACGCCCGACGTCAATCCAGACACTTCCGTGGTATTACTGTTGGGTGAAACGATAACTGCATCCGACGACGTCGTCCAAACCCCTACTCCGGTCGCATTGGGAGCCGCAAAGATTTCTATAGTGCCGTTTCCACAAATGGAAAAATCATCCTCTGCATCGGCTATCACCGCACTCTCCTCGATCTCGACGATCACCTCATCGGCATCAAATTCGCCACAAGCATTGCTCAACACCCAGATGAAGGAGTAAGCATTACCGGGCTGCAGTCCCACTATGGTGGTATTCGGATCAGAAGGATCCAACACAACCACGCCCATCGCCTGTTGGGCAGGCGTCTGTATCCACATACCCGTAACGCCCGCCCCCGGAGTAGTAGCTTGCATAACGGCAGTGTCCTGATTGCAAAGTTCTAGATCGGGACCAGCCTGCGCTATCTCCGTATCATCATCAACGGTTATCACCACCTCGTCGGAGGAATAATCCATACAAGCTCCGTTCGACAAAGTCCACAAAAAGGTATAGCTGTTGCCAGACATCAATCCACTCAGTGGGCTGGTAGCCGAATTGGGATTGACGATCACTACAGCCGGGCCGCTCAACTGAACCCACACTCCTGTTCCCACGGTGGGAGGGGTAGCCTCCAGTGAAACGGTCTGGCTTCCGCAAACGGTAACATCGTTGCCGGCAAAAGCACCATTGGTGGGAGTGGTGTTCATCTCCACCGTTGTTGGTATCGAGTTGACGGAAAAACAACCGTCCAACTCAGTGATCACATAAAAATCAAACAACCCTTCTCCGTAATTGCTAAAATCCACCACAGAAGCATTCAGCGACGAGGTCGGACCGGCCACTACTTCGTTGGTCTGAGCATCGTACCAGGTATAGGTAGCTCCCGGCACCGCAGAGCCTGCCGAAACAGACAAAAGCAAGGCAGCTCCGGGATCATCAATACAAACCGGACCATCATTGAGCGTCACGGCCGCCGACGGGCCATCATTCACTTCTATATTGACGGGCACCGAAAACTCGGAGGGACAACCGTCAATGATCACCTGTACCTGGTAGGCACCTGCATTATCTTCATTGGCATTAAACACAACCGGGTTGTGTATCACCGCGTCGAAGTTACCCGGCCCTACCCACTGGTATTCCGCGTTGGGTATCAGGTCGGTAAACAACTCAATCGTTTGTCCTTCACATATCGGACTATTGCTGGTTATGACCGGCGTATCCGGCACAGGACCAATCAAAATGGTCGCCGTAGCAGAAGGGTTGGAAGTACAACCATCTACTGTTACCACAACCGTATAATTACCACTGCTGGCAGCCGACACATTGTCGACCGTCAGGGAAGGTACATTGGTCATCACCGAGCCCACCGGCGTCATCCAGGTGTAAGTAACAACGGTACCGATGTAGCCGGTAGTGGTCAGTGTCAAAGTACTTCCTTCGCATTGCCCTGCCGGTGCATCCATAACGGGCGTGGTGGGAGCATCTGAAACGTTGACCACCGTAGTAGCCGGTTGAGAACTACAACCATCGCCGTTGGTCACCACCAATACATAGGAGCCATTGTCCTGTGAGGTGCCATTCGGCAATACCGGCATCGAATCGGTAGAAATGCCTCCGTTCGGGAACGTCCACAAATAAGTGTAGGTGCCGTCGTCAGGAGGAAAGACCGTCGGTACCAACACAATGTCGTCGGCCCCCGTCACACAAGCTGCTCCAGTATTGCTAAGAGCGGTGATGGTAGGTGCTTCTCCAACAACAACCGTTGTAGCAGCCGTGTTGGAACAGCCAGTCGAGGTTGTCACCAAAACAGTATAAATTCCTCCTACTGCATCGGCCACCGGATTTTGTGCAAGAGAGTTGAACCCGCCCGGCCCGGTCCATTCGTAAGTAGCTCCAGGGATGGAATTGACCGAAAGCTGTACTTCATTCCCTTCGCAGATGGGGCCGTCGTTGGAAGCCGCCAGTGTAAGAACCGGTTCAATGAAAACATTTACCGGATTAGACGCGGGAGAACTACATCCGTCAGAGGTGACAAACACACTCCAGTTACCTGATTGAGCCTCTGTCACATTGGTAAGGTTAAGTTCGTTGTCGATGGTCACAATTTCCGAAAAATCGGGGGCGATCCAGGTATAGCTGTCGCCACCACTTACATTGGCAGTCAGCACGAGATCGTCACCCAAACAAGCCACGCCCGCAGTAGAAATGATAGGCATGGGGGGAGTGGCCGTAATGTTCACTTCGGTAGTAGCTACATTCGACTCACAACCGTTCAGACTGATGACGAGGTTGTAAGTGCCGGCATCGTTGAGATCGGCACTGCTGATCACTGGTGGAAACTGGGTGGTGTAATTGAAGCCGTTTGGCCCGGTCCATTGGTATTCATAATTTTGTCCCATAACGGAAGTCCCCAGCACCACGTCCTCTCCTTCACAAATATTGATGACCGGATCATTGGTCATAGCCACCGGTGCATCGCTCACGTCCACTGTCTGGAAAAGGGATGGAGACGAAGTACAACCATCTACTTCTACCACAACGTAATAAGAATCGCTACCGGTAGGCAGTGGCGCAAATATCGTAAACTGGGGAATGTCGGTTGTGCCCAGCACTGTCCCGTTTGGCGGAAAGCCGCTGTACCAGATGTATTCGACATCTGTCCCGGATACGGATTGAGTCGTCAGGATCAGATCCTCATTAACACAGGCGTTATTTGCGCTTACCGTAAATTCGGGAACATCGGGCATGGCATTGATCACTACATTGACGACGCCTATAGAGGTGCAGCCCGTCAATCCTTCGATCTCCACCACATAGGCTCCGGAGTCGTTTTCGTCTACACCTGGAATGACCGGGTCTTCTTCCGTAGATATAATGTTGCCGTTGGGGTCGTACCAGGTAAAGGTAAAGATGACTTCTCCCGGCGCATTGGGTGCATTGGCAAATAGGTAGAGATTGTCGTCACCACAGATACCAACGGAATATTCCGGCTCCGGTTGCTCCGTTTCAATCGAAACCAGGGAGGTACAAGAACTCGAATTGCCGCTCTGATCGGTTGCCGTAAGGGTCACTACAACTACCTGGTCCACCATTTCACAACTAAATATATTGGGAGAGACATCGTAACTTTCAATGTCGCAATTTTCATCGAAACTATCACTACCATCTTCGATCTCCCACCAGTCCAATTCGTAATCGTCATTGCCGGAAGGATTGACGAAAATGGTCGTCGCATCGCAATCCACGATCGGAGGCAACACGTCGTTGACACTCACGGTAAAAGAACAAGCCGCTTCATTCCCGCTATTGTCGCTAATGGTATAAAACACTTCGGTATCTCCCAGTTCGAAATTGATGGTTGGCGACAAAGCCGGTGGCAGCATTTGCGTAAGCGGCGTTTCGGTAGCACCGGTGGTATAATAGAAAATGTCGGTGTATTGGTATTCCAGCTCAACAAATATCCAACTGGTCCCGTCCGTCTCCCCATCGGGTGTTCCATTGGGGAAGGTGGTACAGGAAGGATTGATGCCGTCATCAGGTCCGCCGGGAGGTGGGTCTGAAAACACAATGTTGGAAACGGCAGAAACGTCGACGGTTCCATCCGCTGCCCAGGTATTGAATAGTGCAACCGGAACCTGAAACACCGCTACCGTCATGCCAGGTGCCGGGCAGTTTGCCGGCGTAACCGTCACATTGGGCTGCCCCACTTCCGTGGTTCCCAGCACGTTGCCGTCTTCATCGTAAATGGTGAAATATTCCTCCACCCCATCTGCATCTCCGCGTATGGTGACGGTGAAGGTAGCGAAATCGCCCACGGCGTTGGCCGCCGTCCCTACGAACGTAAAATCTTTGTCGTCGGCCATGTATTCCAGATAATTCGGATTGTAGGTAAAGGTCAACAGTGCAGCGCTGTTGCTGGTGGGTTGCGTTTGCGAATTGATGAGGAAAGGACAGTTGTCCATCACCGAGGTGGGAATGTCCAAAGCAATATCCACTTCGCCACAGCCCTCATCTGCCGCCAGGTTGTAGACAATATCAGAAGGGCAGGAAATGGTTGGATCCTGGTTGTCCGTCACATCAACTACAAACGAACAAGTCCCCACATTCCCAACGCAATCCGTCGCATAATAAGTAATGGTGTTTGCACCCGTCATCAACGTATCTACGACCGGCGCTATGGGGTCGACTGTTTGCAGCGGACCGTTGTTGATGCCGTATTGGAATGTCAGGTTGTTGGGTTCATTAGCCGAATAGTCGAGGCTGGCATCCACACTCGTACCACCTCCCGTGCCTGCATTGTTGGGGCAAATATCGTTGATCGCAAAAATTCCCGGTTGATTGGCGGGGATATTCGGTTCGAGGGTGATCTGCACCTGACCATCTATCGCCCAGGCATTGAAAGTAGCTGCCGGAATGTTGACCACCGTCGTTACATCTGTACATTGCGCTGGCGCAAAATTGGTCGTTCCGAGAAAGGATCCATCGTCGCCATAAATATTGAAAAACTCGGTGGGCTCCTCTCCGTCAAGCATGGTAAAATCTAGCTGGAGGGCCACCGTGCCAGTAGCAATAACCGGCGGTGTCGGCAATCCGCTGAAGGTGATCGTAACCGGATTGACAGGCGTATCGTCGTCGCCGGGTTGAGAGGAGGCGATTGGTTGAGATTCTGTAAAGTTATAACTAACCTCATTATTACATCCATCCGCTATTATTGGAGCAGCGAGCGTATACAAATTGTAACACTGCCCAGGGTCGGTGGCCACGGCATCGTCGCCAGGACAAAAAACAAAGTCAGGAGGCGAGGTGTCGATGACGTTGAACACCCCGGTAGTCGAAGTAGCTGCGTTGCAATCGTCGTACACCACAAAGTCGACCGTTTCACTGCGGTATATTCCAGGATTGGGAGATGGGCAGACCGCAGGATCCAACGCTCCCGGATGAGTTCCAGGCCAGGTAGACTGATCATTAATATTGTAGCTGCCCGGCACCGCTGCAAACCAGTTAAGATTGGTGGTACAGAGATCAAAAGCAGTAGCGTTGCCATTATTATTCACCCAGTTGGCAAAAGCAGCATCCGCAGCCGTTTCGGTGGTACATTCCAGATTGATGGTTTCAGCGGGCGAAGTGATGGTGGGCCCGATGGTATCCTGCACCGTGATGGTTTGTAGTTGGGTAGCCGCCGCATTGTTACAGGCATCCGCTACCGTCCAGGTGCGCTCAATGATGTAATTGTTAGGGCAGGCTCCCGGTATATTGACAATCACATCGTCATAACTGATCATGGGGTCGGCATCGCAATTGTCCGATACGTTAGCTACTGTTCCCGTTCCGCCGGGTGTCAAGTCGATGTGGCAATCAACAAGCGTATCTGCTGGCGCCGTAAAAGAAGGAATACCCACGTCCTGTACCATAATGTCCTGGGTGTAAGTATTGGCATTTCCACAAACGTCGGTTACCGTCCAGGTGCGGGTGAGGGTATAATTGTAAAAATTGCAATTGTCGGGGTCGGTGCCCTGTGTACTCGATTCGTCAAACTGTACCCCGGCGGAAATATTGCCATCGCAATTGTCAGCGGCAGTATAATCAGTACCCAAAACCGGTGCCGTGGGCACATTGTTGCAATCGACGGTGGCATTTCCCGGAAGACCACTCAACGTAGGCGGAGTCACATCCTGAACGATAATGGTTTGGGTAACAACGGCAGTGTTGTTGCAATCGTCAGTAGCTGTCCAGGTACGCGTTCGCTGAAAATGGTACAGGCAGGACAAAGGTGTATCTACCGAATCGAGCGCAACAGTTACCGAAGCATCACAATTATCGGTTGCCACCACATTGGGCAGAGCCGGGATGGGATCATCGCAGTTGACCGTCAGTGTGGCGTTGGAAGGATCAATCCCCGAAAATGTGGGGTCGGCCATGTCAGTAGCAAAAAAAGTAGCCATTGTTGTAGAAGGATTGTTACAACTGTCGATCACTGTAAAAATGACTTCTATCGACCAGTCGCAACCCACAGGAGTTATGGCAGGATAGCTGGCGTAATCGCCAAATTCAATACCTGTGTCCGATCCTCCACTAGAAATGGTATAGCTGAAAAAGTCCCATTCGACGTCGGAGCAATTGTCGAAAGCAGTGGCACCTCCGTAATTGTCCACCCAGGCATTAAAATCTGACTGATCGTCGCCCCCACCACAAGATTCTATATGGTCGGAAGCCGTAGGTGAAATGGTGGGCGAAATATTGTCTTCGACGATGTATTGAGCAGAGGACGTAGCGGTGTGGCCGCAACCATCAGTGACTGTAAACAGCACGATCCGCCTGCTTTCGTTGTAGCAGGTTCCGGGAATGGAGTCGAGCAGAGTATAAGACCAATGAGTAGAGCCAGGACCGTTATCAATGGTTGTACACACATCAACAGCAGATGCCCCCCCTCTGGTATTCAGCCAGTCGGAGTAAGTGATGGAAGGGTTGTCGCATTCCACCGTTATATTTTGAGCAAAAGTTGCCAGTGCCGGAGCAATGGTATCGATGATATTGAAATCGGCATCGGTGGTGGAGGTATTTCCGCAAAGGTCGGTGTAGGCAAATTCCACGGTTACGGAAGCACCACAACCAGAAGCCAGTTGCGCGTCTACAGAATCCTGCACCTGCGCAGGTGTTACCACATTGCCGCTCATTATCATGCTCATGGCGATATCGGCGTCAGCCGTACAAACATCAGAGGCTTCTGAATCGGCCCGATCGGCGAGCCAGGCCGACAACTGCACCTGATTGCCATTGCCGTCACAAACGACGGTGGTGTCTTTGGCACCGGCAATGATGTCAGGGTCGTTGGAGTCCTGTACGGTGAAGTTGATCGTTACCGCATCGGCATTACCACATTGGTCGGTGGCGGTATAGGTAACAGAAGCTGTACCGGTAGTGCCGCCGCAGCCGCCAGCCAGGCCGGTAAAATCATTCGACCAGACAATGTCGCCGGGAGTAGTACAATTGTCAGCCACCATAAAATTATCGCTCCAGTTCAAAATCTGAGTAATGGGATCGGAGGGAACACCGGTACATTGAAGGGTCGTATCGGTGACTGCCGGAGGGCTGATAATCGGATTGATGTTGTCAGTAATGGTATAGGTCACCGTCACCGCAGCAGTATTTCCGCAAAGGTCAGTTGCCGTGAAGGTAACATCCAGACTAGAGCAGTCTTCGTCGTAAACAGCGGGCGCGTCATCTGAGAGGCCCATGAGACCACAACCGCTGTCGGTGGCATTAAAAATGGCTCTTTGCGCCGTAATCCAGGTGCCGTAATCAGCCATTTCGCACGACTCGGTGGCTCCAACCGGAGTTCCGGTGATAACGGGATCATCGCTATCGCCCAGTAAGGTGATGGTTTGGATATAAGTTGTCGAGTTGCCGGCGTCGTCAGTGGCAGTCCAATTTCTATCGAAGGAGCCGCCGTCACATCCTGGAGGAGTAGTGGTTTGACCATTGTAAACCACCGTTACACCGCTACTACCACCTCCTGGAGGAGGGCAATTGTCGGTAGCCGTGAGTGTTGGCGGGCCGGGCACCTGGGCCAGGCAATCGTAGGTAGCATTAGCAGGTAGGGTGCCTGCATCGAAAACCGGATCGGTATCATCGACAAAATCGATCTCGAAGATGAAGTGAAGGGAACCCACCTCTCCGTTGATGTCGTAATCCGCCTGATAAGTAATGAAAACAGTCACGCCCGCCTCGACCGGATCGTTGATGGCGTAGCCACCACTGATCTCCATGAGGAAAAAATCGGTGATGATACAATCCGGTGTATTACATACCACACTCGTAGTTGCCGGATGCCCCCAATTTAGTGGAGCGGTACAATCGGCCCCCACATATATGGTATCGGGTCCGGTATATTCAAAGGTCATATCAACCTGAGCATGAAGGGAAACGGAAAGGGTGAGTAGTCCGGCAAATATCAAAAGGAAGTGCGGCACTTTGAGTAATCGGTTTTCCATATTTTTCTGGTTTGTAAATAAGAAAGCAGGTTTTCGCTAAATAGTTTTAGGATTTACCTTCCGGAAAAGGTAAAGATGTCAAAAGTAAATCGTCGAAAAAGCAAATGAGGTACAGTTGCTTACTAAATTGGTAAGTAATTCGGTCGGGCCTTCTCAACATCCAGTCCCTGCCAAAATGGTTGGAGTGGATGCTCCAAATTTGTACAAAGCGTTCCACCATTGCAGACCGCCAGGGTCATCAACGTGTTGCGCAATCAGAGGCCGAGATTCGTTTGAAAAGAATGTGTACTTAGGCAAGTCGGTGACTTTGATACACCGTCGTATGTCACAACGGGTATAAAGCATTAGCTTTGATCTGTTCGTGGGAATCATTATTGCTGAGATTACATCTCCCCCCATAAAGGGGATTTCCGGTTCAAGAGATAATTTCAGCCAAAAATGAGACAATTATCGGTAAAAACAAAAAACCAGACTAAAAATCGTGGTTTTAGTGCCAAAAATACTTGTTTCTACTCCCCGAACAGGCCATTTAATGGCCATCACCGCTTTTTAAAACAGGGGGCGATTCCTACCGCCCAAAAGTAGTGTAGTTGTACGGGACAAGTCTTCAAATGTTTGCGCTTTTGCAAATTTTCCCTGGTGGTTCACTCTTCTTCTTCCCTTCGTCTTTTTGCCAACTCCATCAACTTTTTGTCCTCTACGTTTTCATCGAGAAATTCGTTGATCTTTTCCACCTTAAAATTGGAGACAATCTCTCCAAATTCATTGATCTGCACTTCAAAGCCTTCGAGGTCTTTATGCACCTTAGGCTTTTGGTCTTTGCTCTTTTTGTCCTTGTCCTTTTTTTTGGCCATAGCTCAGGCATTGGTTAATAGTTTATCAAAATAGTCGATCCCGGCAGCAAGGTGTTCCGTCACTTTTTCTTTTCCCATCAGGGCCATCATTTCGTAGAGGGCGGGGCCCTTCATGGTACCAGCCAATACCAGCCGGAGAACGGGAAATACCTGCCCATTGCCCAGCCCCGTCTGCTGTTTGAATGTATCGACGGTTTTTTCCAGATTGGTCACATCGAATGGGGTCATCTGCTGAAGATCGGCGGCCAGTTTTTCAAAATAAGGCTTATACTCCGGCTTCCATTTTTTGCGGATCATCTTATCGTCGTAGCTGTGTACGGGTTCAAAAAAATAATATCCCTCGGCGGGAAAATCGGAATAAAAAGTAACCCGTTCTTTCATCAGTCCGCAGAAAGAAGCCAAAAACGCGTCATCAACAGCAGCGGATTGCTTATCTGTCAATAATGGTTTTACGATCCGGGCCAGTTCGTGGTTATCGGTAGCTTTGATGTATTCCTTGTTGTACCATTTGGCTTTATCGAAGTCGAATTTGGCGCCGGAAGTGCCGATCCGTTCAAAGCTGAAAGCCTGGATGAGTTCGTCCATGGAGAATATTTCCTGTTCGGTTCCCGGGTTCCAACCCAAAAAGGCCAGAAAATTAATAACCGCTTTGTGGTCGAACCCAAATTCGCGGAAACCGACGAAAGCGTCATCGGGATCATCGCTTTTCCACGAAAGTGGGAACACGGGTATCCCCAACCGCTTGCCATCGCGCTTGCTGAGCTTACCCTTGCCGTTGGGTTTGAGAATGAGGGGTAGGTGGGCAAAGGCAGGCGGCTCCCAGCCAAATGCCCGATAGAGCAGCAGGTGATGGGGCGTACTGGGAAGCCACTCCTCCCCTCTTATCACATGGGAGATTTGCATGGCGTGATCGTCCACGATGTTGGCCAGATGATAAGTGGGCATCCCGTCGCTTTTGAGCATGACTTTGTCGTCGAGGGTGTCGCTGTTGTAGGGTACCTCACCTTTCAGCAAATCTTTCACCACGATGGTTTCTCCAGCAGGCACCTTTAGGCGAATGGTGTAGGGTTGCCCACTTTTCAACCGTTGCCGAACCTCTTCGTCAGTCAATGTAAGACTATTGTTCATCTCCATGCGGATGTGGGAGTCGTAGGCCAGCGAATGACCGCCGGCGGCTTTGAGGCGCTGGCGCATGGCGTCCAACTCTTCCGGGGTATCGAAAGCGTAGTAGGCCTGTCCGTTGTCGACGAGCTGCCGGGCGAACCGGCTGTACATCCCCTTTCGTTCCGACTGGCGGTAGGGGCCATAGTCGCCGCCAAAGCCTGGACCTTCATCTGGGTGCAGGCCACACCATTCGAGGGCTTCCAGAATGTAGGCTTCGGCCCCGGACACGTAACGGGTCTGGTCGGTGTCTTCGATGCGAAGGAGGAAGGTGCCGCCCATTTTTTTGGCCAGTAAATAGTTGAAAAGTGCCGTGCGGATGCCGCCAATGTGGAGGGCTCCGGTAGGGCTGGGAGCAAATCGTACCCGGAAATTTTGCATGGTTCAACTGGTAATTTGCCGACCTATCTGACAAAAGGCAGCAAAAGTCAAAAAATACCGTTCTACAACGGAGTGCAAAATTATAAAAATATTACTAACAGCATCCACACCACGCCCTTTTATGTACCTCGCCAAAACACCTGCGTTCTTCCAAACCCTTTTTCCGGATTTCGTCTGGCAAATACCCTCGTCCGATAAAACTATTTATCTGACCTTCGACGATGGTCCCGTACCGGAAGTAACTCCCTGGGTACTCGATCTACTGGAGCAATACCAGGCCAAAGCAACCTTTTTTTGTGTGGGTGAAAACGTGGTGAATCATCCCGATATCTACGATCAGATCATCCGGCAGGGACACAGTGTGGGCAACCACACCCACAACCACCTCAACGGTTGGTCGACCGATGTGGTGACCTATGCCAACAATGTTCGCAAATGTGCACATCATGTTAGGTCAAGGCTGTTTCGCCCGCCCTATGGACGCCTTCGACCCCGGCAGGCGCGGTTTTTGAAAAAGCATTTCGACATAGTACTCTGGGATGTGTTGAGTGGCGACTTTGACCCCGGCCTTACGGCTGCACAATGTTGGAAGAATGTCCGCAATAATGCATCAGCGGGTAGTGTAATCGTTTTTCACGACAGTGTAAAGGCAGCCGGAAAACTGCGGGAGGTATTGCCCCGAACGATGGCGTATTTTGGCGGGCTGGGATATGGATTTCGCGGATTAGTAGAGTCAGGCGAATAAACCCGCCCGCCCGACACCGGCCAACAATCTCCATACCCAATACCTGTCGGCAGCCGTACCTTACTTGCTGATGTGCTGATGAAAACTTGCACACTCCTCCTTACCGGATCAAGGTAACATCTCCCCGATACAACAACACCGTACCATCGACAAAGATCACCTCTGCCAGATATACGTATACTCCGGTGTTCATGTCTTTGCCGTTGAACCGACCGTCCCAGCCTTCCAGGTAGGAATCGGCCGGAAGAAAGTTGAGATCTGAGTACAACTGCTCTCCCCAACGATCGTAAATATGAAAATAGCTGACCTGGGCCACACCAGGCCCTGTATATATCTTCATCACATCGTTGATGCCATCTCCGTTTGGAGAAAAAGCATTGGGGATGTACACATTTCTGTTTTTATCGATATCCACTATGATCTCGTCGGTACCCACACAACCATTGACGTCGATTACGGTTATTTCATACTGAATCGTCTCCAACGGGCTGGCAACGGGTTCCCTGCAAAGGGTATCTCCTATCGGGCAGCGAAGAAAATTCATCGGCATCCAAAGCAACGTGTCAATGGGAAATACCGACCCGATGGCCGGATCGAGCTTCACACTGTCTCCTAGCTGTATGGTCGTGTCGGGGCCCAGGCTCACCACTACCGGCAGCGGCTGGCCGACCGAAATATTGTATTCCGTAAAACAATCGTTGCTGTCAAAAACCCGGATGACGTGATCTCCCGCTAAAATAGGAATAGCTGCCGTTTCAAATTGTTTTGGCCCAAAGTCGACAGAAAAGAAATATGGCTCTCCAATTCCTCCCCACGCCGTATCGACTGTAACCACGGTTTGATCGCCAAAACAAAGCGGCTCCACAGGTGGAGGAATAAGTGCTTCCACCGGAGCAGGTTCCAACACGGTGTGTTGCACCTCATCCGAGCAGCCCTTCGAATCCGTAACCGTAACCGAATAAGTCCCCACCGTCAACCCCGTGGCAGTAGAAGAGTTATTCACATTTGGGTCCCAGGTATAAGTAGCACCGCCGATATTGCCCCCCGTCCAGGTGACCACTATCTGCCCATCTTCCAGTCCGGCGCAACTGGCATTAAAAGTATTATCCAAATCAATGGCTGCAACCAACGGATCCGGCTCACCTACTATTACGGGTAGTAGTTTAGTACAACCATTGGCATCCGTGGCAATGACATTATAGGTTCCCGTGGGAACATTATCTATTGTAGGGCCTATGGCCGCTACGGGATTGGTCCATTCGTAGGTATAGCTCGGTGTCCCTCCTGTAGCCTGAACCGTTGCTGAACCATCAGAATCACCAAAGCAACTTACAGGAATACTGCTGGTGTTGGCAATGTCGAAAGCCAGTTCGGGTGGTGACGGAATGCTGTCGATCATATTCAACAAGTCTTCCACCTGTACCGTCACCGAGCAGTCTCCATCGTTGACCTCTACTGTCTGCACGCCCTGGCATAATTGCTGCGCCATGCTTTCCGAAACATTATTGAACACTTCTCCCGAAGACCAGTTGAAATTGTACAATCCCGTCTGGGCAGTACCGCCGGAAGCAATGGCCGTAGCCAGTCCATCACAAGGTACCCCCCCATTGCAGGATACCCCTTCTATGCCCGTGAAGGTGACCGCGATGGCTGAAGGGCATCCAACTTCTATACTCTCTTCAATGGTTTCACAAAAGTTGGCATCCGAAATGGTCACATTGTAAAATGAATCGCAGGTCAGGGCCGGCAACACAAAATCGGTACTTCCATTTTCCCAAAGAATGTTGTATGGTTCTGCACCTCCTGTAATATTTAAATTAATCTGACCATCCGGGTCTTCCGGACACATGGGCTCCGTCACCACATAATCGATCACCATAGGAGGAGGCGCAAACAGGGTCACAGAATCCTGGGTCGAACATCCGTCAACATCGGTGACCGTCACGAAATAAGTGCCTGCGTTGAGGCCCGAAATCGTCTGGTCATTCTGTCCATTGCTCCACTCGTAGTTGATGATCGGAGAGGTACCGGGCTGGGCAATCACGGTCAGTTCGCCACTTTGATCGTTGGGACAAATGACACTTACCGAGTCAAAACCTGTGATGACCGGAAGGATCGGTTCACTGACGGCAATGGGTTGGCCATGAACACAACCATTTCCATCTGTTACAATCACATTATATAATCCTGCAATAAGGTTGGATATAGCTGGCCCGGTAGCCCCGTTGTCCCATGCATAGGTAAATGGCGGGGTCCCACCACTGGCCAACACCGTAATGGCCCCACTGCCGGGGCCAGAGTCGCAAGTGATGTGTTGCAATAGGATGGTATCGAGCGTAATATCGATGTTACCGATGCCCTGACTGACCACTGTAGAGCACCCCAGGTTATCAGTGACCGTAGCAGAATAGGTACCCTGCCCCAGGCCATTGAGTTCAGTCATCCCATCATTGCCGGGCACACTCCAGACGATGTCATATGGAGCAATGCCGCCACTAAACACCAACGACATGGAGCCATCCATACCACCAGGACATTGAGGATTGGTCGGATTTAATTGGGCAAACAACGGATCGGTATTGGGTATGGTAATCGTTCCGGTTTGAATAGTGCCTGTAGCATCTGTTACTGCTACATCGTAGGTGCCTGGCGGCAAATCGATTACGGATTCAGTGTCGCCATTATTAGCAATAGTCCCCATCCCGTTATTTCCAGGATTACCTACCTGCACCCATCCAAAATTATAGGGTGCATTGCCGCCGGTTACGGTGAAGGTGAAACTCCCGTTGTTGAGAATATCGGTGGTGCTGCAGGCTGTAAAATCCATTGTAATAGAACTGTTGGTGATGGTCACAGAACCTTCATTAAATTCATACCCGATGGCAAAGATGTCCACACCATTGGTCATCCCTATTTCTATCACCGTCAGGTCATCGCCAAAAAAGGTAATGGGGCTACTGGTACCCACCGCACCAATGGCTGTAAAACAAACTTCGTACAAAACGGTGCCAGCAGGAAAGGTCTGACTGGCCGGAAACAAGTTGTAAAACCAGGTGAGGTTGATCTCGCCCGGTAAAGGACTGCTGAACAACAGATCATCGGGGAGCGCCACATTATTAATGGTTTGGAAAGTCAGTACGGCGGGGTCGTACCCAATGATGTACTGAAACGATGCCAGGTCTACAAAGCCATCCGTTGCCGTAATAGGTACACAAACGGTAGAGCCAGGCGTCGCAAACTCATCGCCTGCCGTGGTCGTCAGATCCGGGCAGCCGGACATATCAATGGTAAAGCTGGCCTCACAACTTTTCCCGTCTTCGATCACCACATTGTAAAGCCCTGGCTGGGAGATGGAAAACACAACCGTTTCTCCATGAGTGATGTTGGTGTTTTGAATATCAGCAATGACCGACGGATCGCTGGCCAGGCTGATGCTGATGTTGGTGTATTCAGATCCATCAAATTCGGGCAAACCGCCTTCCGCTACGAAAGAGCCCGCACAGGGGCCGTTGGCAGCCACGTTGATATTGGTGCCTTGTATTTCATTCAAATACACAACGCGAAAGGCGTCGTTGGTATTGACGTTGATGCAAGGGCCATCGGGACCGCCCATTCCATCGGTTTCAAATCCGGCAACAGCCCAGTCGTCAAAAGTAACGGGAGCAAACCAAATCTCTACCGGATCTCCATTGTTGAAAAAGTTCTGTAATAGACCACCGTTAAAAAATGTGGCATTGCCGTCGATATCCAATGGGGTAGTAGGGCTTTGCGCTGCCCAGAATGGAAAGGGGCTCGGATCGGGGTTGGTGATATGACAGGGGTCGTTTTCCACCGTCGCAAGGTCGGAACCACTGACCGTCGGTGGGCAGTCATAAAATATATAGGAGATGCCCGGCGGAGAGCTGGGATCGGGGTCGCCAAAGGTTTGTCCGCCCAGATGGTCGATTTCGAGGGAGTCGCCCAGGCAGAGGAATTCTACATCGTTGGATTGTGCCGAGGGAAACAACGTCTGGTTGGAGGTACCGGCAAAGGCAGATACTCCTATTGGGCATACCACGACCAGGTTGGGGTTGGGGGTTCCAACGGGTGTTTCGGTTTGAACCGGCATCGGGATTTGAGCGACAGCTTCCGCAAAAAAGAAAAAGAGGAGTAAAACAGGAATGAAACGTTTCATCATTTTTTTGCTTGTTTTATATTCGTTCATGGAACAAGTCGTGGATATAGTCTGATACAGAAGGATCACAACTTTTCAGATTTATCAAAACAGGGTTAAAGGTCGAGGGCTTCAGGTCAGGAGGCAAACACTAATTGGTTATTTAACAGGTTGGATGCAAAACAATCTTCACAGGTTTAAAAAATCGCACAAAAATAGATATACAATGCGATTTTTCCGTTACCTGAACTTGTACAAATACGCCCTTTGGTCAAAATCAGCCAGTTTTTCGCCCTTCTACACCGGATTTTCCTCTTTTGATCCCACTACCCTTGACATTACAGCTATTAACCATGCATACTTTGTACCACAAATCAGCCTTTCACATGGCAATTCCAACCCTATTCAACATTCGGAGCAGTTATTTTAGTACCTTTCGGTAAATAATAATGACTGTCCTGCCCAAATCTTTACATCATTTCTCCGTGGAGTATCACCTGCCCGATCAGATCGCTCCCAAAGGCATAGGGCAGGTAGGCTATTGAAGGGATGCGCCTGGTAATGAAAACGCTGCCTGTTTTGCCCCTTCCAATGCTGCCATGTGTGGCTTCTGCCTCCAAAGCGACAGCTCCGTTGATGGTAGCTGCGTTGATGGCCTCTTCCGGGGTCATTTTCATTTTTATACAGGCCAATGACAGCACAAAGGCCATTTTGCCGGAAGGCGT
Source organism: Saprospiraceae bacterium (assembly GCA_965222105.1). Classification (GTDB taxonomy): domain Bacteria; phylum Bacteroidota; class Bacteroidia; order Chitinophagales; family Saprospiraceae; genus CALGLS01. The sequence continues at coordinate 30,796 of CBDCTQ010000080.1, forward strand.
CGACCCAGGATTATAATCCGTTGCCAACGCCACAGGCAACCCCGCATCGATCATCTTCCGGGCAGGCGGGTAATGGTCATTCAGAAAAAACGGTGCAGTGGGCAGCAAAGTGGGCAGAGTATCCGAGGCGAGCAAAGCGGCAATTTCCTCATCGTTGACCACTTCCAGGTGATCAACAGACAATGCCTGGTGCCGGATAGCCGCCTGAATACCTCCCATACAATTAAACTGGTTGGTATGGATTTTAGGCTTTAAGCCGAATTTGGCGGCAGCCTCCAGAATGGTCTCTGTTTCTGCGACCGAAAAAAAGCCCTTTTCACAAAACACGTCGATGTACTCGGCCAACCCCTCTCCCACTGCCTGCGGAATCATTTCGCGGCACACCCGATCAATGAAGGCGCTGCGGTTGTCGCGGTATTGTGGTGGAAGGGCATGGGCCGCCAGCAAAGTAGCCTTGATCGGGATGGGGCTCGCCTCCTTTAAAGATCGTATGACCCGCAACATCTTCAGTTCGTTCTCCACGTCGAGGCCATAGCCGCTTTTTATTTCCAGCAGCCCAGTCCCATATTGGATCACCTCTTCGAGGCGGGCGGTGGCAGCCATGAGTAATTCTTCTTCCGGTGTCTGCCCCAGTCGTTTGGCGGAGTTGAGGATGCCACCACCCCGGCGCGCGATCTCTTCATAACTTAAACCATTGATCCGGTCTACAAATTCGCTTTCGCGGCTGCCGGCGTACACAAGATGGGTATGGGAGTCGCACCAGGCAGGAAACACCATCCGGCCGCTGGCATCGATCCGGTGGTCGGCGCGATCGGGGCAACTGTCCATCGTTCCAAAGTCCTGAATAAGGCCGTTGTCGAGAAGGAGCCAGGCATCGTCGAGGGTGGGCAAAAAGCGCATGGCCTCCCCTTTGACAGGGACACACTGTGGTGACTGATCATCAGGAGAATCCTCTACCTGTACCAGCGTTTTGATATGGTGGATAAGCGTGGAGGCCATGCGGCTCGTTTTGTTTTGAAAAGCGAAGTAACAAAATTTGCTGCAAGCCGCCAAGAAAACAATGTCCTAACAGTATATTTACTGCATCGTAGAAAGATCCTTAACGATCGCTTCGATGCCCTTCTGACGCACCTTTGCTTTGAAGCGGCTGGCCTGGTTCAAGGTGCGAAATTCGCCGATCAACACTTTGTACACGGTTTTGCCACGTAGCTTGGCGATGTGTACGATGATGGGTTGACTGAACATTTTGTCCAGCCGCTCCGCTTCCGTCAACACATTACCATATTCTGCGAAAGCGCCTATCTGAACGGAGTATCCCGAAGAGGGTTGCCGCGTCACCTTGAAGCGATACAATCCTTCGCCCGACCCGATGGGATCAGTCGCGGGTTGGGTATCGGCAGATCCACCGGAGTAAGTTCCCGTATGGTCAGACGAAGAGGAACTGCTGCCCGTAGATGCAGTAGGTGGGGGTTTGACAGGTGGAGGTGGTGGAGGTGGCGGCGGAGCACTCGTCCTTGTCTTTACCCGGTTGGCAGCCGTATTGTGCTTTTTGAGTATTTCGAGAAAACGACCGGCCGACAATGATTCCTCGTAGCGGTCTATTTCTTTTCCTTTGGAATTGAAAATGAGAATGGAAGGCAACATCTTGACATTGTGTACCTGCTTGTAGGCATAGCCGTCGAAGTCGTCGATGTCTACTTTCACGGCGATGTAGTTATTCTTTACATAGTTGGCCAGCGTAGGATCGGTAAACGTCGTTTCGTCCATCCACCGGCAGGGCATACACCAACTGGCCGTAAAGTCGATGAAATAGAGCTTCCCCTCCGTGGCTGCGCGGTCTTTGACGGCAGTCAGACTACCCGTAAAAAAATCGACTTTGGTATCGCCGGGGCTGAACCCCATCCACATGGGGACGGCGAGAAAGATAAATAACAGAAGTTTGTTTTGCATGGTTTTGAAATTATATTAGTCCGATCAGTGTTTGGACACGAATTTTCACAAATTGCACGAATTTCAAGAACTTGAAAAATTCCTGCTGGTCGGCAGATACAGGCGCTCGCGAATTTTAAGCTGTAAGCGAACGAACAACATGCATTCTAAATCCTTGCCTATGAACGTTTTACGCCGGAAATATAAGCGAAATTTTATGCCGAAATGGCGTATTTTACTCTTTTTCCAGATGAAAATATGAAAATGGTGCAAATAAGGTGCCACACATATGTTTTTGTTTAATTTGTTGTGTTTTGTCTGGCAGGGGGTTTCAATATATTACACCCAAAAAGCAACACCTGTTTCCATCTCCACGTCCTTATAAGGTGGAGGTGGAGGATGTCCAACACCTTTCAAAACAACCTATCTCATGCAAAATGTACTGATCACTTTTATCAGCTTTCTACTCCTTTCGGGAAATTTAGCGAAAGCGCAAACCACATCCGCACCAAGGGATGCCCGCCAACACCATGACGTCGATCTGGATCAACTCCTCGACCAACACGCCCACGCGATGGGCGGCGCCGAAGCCTGGAAAAATTTTAATACCCACCTCATCGTCCACGATAGTCAGCAAGGCGATAAAAATTATTCCAGTACCCTTTACATGAAAATGCCCAACAAATTTCGCATCGACTTCAAGGCGGGTGACATCCAACGCACCAAAGCCTACGACGGAGTGGAGGGCTGGATCATGCAAAACGACGAACTGCGCCCCATGCCACAAGGAGAAGACCTTGAAATGGCTGAAGAAACGGAGTTTTACGGCGAACTGGTATTGGCCCGCGACCGAGGCCACCAACTGGAATACCTCGGCACGGAAACCCTCAACGGAAAAAAAGTTCACAAAATAAAAATGACCAAATCCAAAACGGATGAGCAGTTCTACTACCTCAACCCCGAAACCCACCTCTTGGAAATGGTCGCCGAATACTCCGAAGACGTAAGCTGGAAAGGCGTTCTTTTCAAAACCAGTTTCGACGATTACCGCGAAGTAGATGGTCTCCTCTTTCCATTCAAAATGGAATTGTTTGCCGACGAGCGACTGCTCCGAAAGTTCAACACCAGAAGCATCGAAGTAAATGGGACCATGCCCGACTCCATCTTCAGTAAAGACCAGGCAATAATCCGCCGCAACATACGCCAATTCTCTGAAGCCCTGGTTAGCCAAAACTACGATGCCGTGGTCGATGCCTACACCGCCGACGGAAAAATATTTCCCAACAACAAGCCCATCCTGGAAGGCCACCCCGCCCTGCGCCAATACTGGACGCCCAAAGAAGGCAGCACCTATCGGATCATCAGCCATAAAATCACCCCGCTGGAGATCAAGATCATCGGCAACGAAGCCTACGACTATGGCTACTACGAAGGCACCTCCACCAGTGAGGGCAAAGAAAGCAGTTGGAAAGGCAAATACGTCATTGTATGGAAAAAGGTAACGCCGGATGTGTGGAAGATGTACCTCGACATTTGGAACCGGGTACCGTAAGCCGAACAACCGTCAGAAGTCATGTCGTAAGAGGGAAATTATCATTGTGGCTTGGAGACTTAGGATTGTCACGCTCGTGTGGATGTTGAAATCTGTGCAAAATTATGTTTGGTTTTTTGCTTTCCCCGCCCCTCTCACTCCCCTGAAGGGGAGAACACCGCCCTCAAACCAAACATAACTTCAGTGTTGTCACACTTGATAATTGACTTTTAATACTGTACTAAATTCTTACGACAATAGCCATGAGCAGTATGAAGAGCGTCAGCTTTGTGGAACTTTGTGTCTTTGTGACTTAGTGGTAAAAAAACAGGTATTTTGACAAATCCCGTGGAGTACTCCCGCTCGTCGAAGCCCGCCTGCCGACCGACAGGTCTCTAACTTCGATGTACTAAGTTCCTACCACAATAGCCATGAGCGATATGAAGGGCGTTACCTCTGTGGAACTTTGTGTCTTTGTGACTTAGTGGCAAAAAAACAGGTATTTTGACAAATCCCGTGGAGTACTCCCGCTCGTCGAAGCCCGCCTGCCGACCGACAGGTCTCTAACTTCGATGTACTAACTTCCTACCACAATAGCCATGAGCGATATGAAGGACGTTACCTTTGTGGAACTTTGTGTCTTTGTGACTTAGTGGTAAAAAAACAGGTATTTTGACAAATCCCGTGGAGTACTCCCGCTCGTCGAAGCCCGCCTGCCGACCGACAGGTCTCTAACTTCGATGTACTAACTTCCTACCACAATAGCCATGAGCGATATGATGGGCGTTACCTCTGTGGAACTTTGTGTCTTTGTGACTTAGTGGTAAAAAAACAGGTGTTTTGACAAATCCCGTGGAGTACTCCCGCTCGTCGAAGCCCGCCTGCCGACCGACAGGTCTCTAACTTCGATGTACTAACTTCCTACCACAATAGCCATGAGCGATATGAAGGGCGTTACCTCTGTGGAACTTTGTGTCTTTGTGACTTAGTGGTGGAAAAAACTCAATGGAAAAAAAACATCCGTGGTAAAAAAAACAAAGCCCGTTTTTTGCAAAACGGGCTCAGGAAACGAATCTTACAATTTTTTAACCAAAACTTACACCTTCCCAAAGGCAAACATGGTGCCAAAAACGCTCCTGAACCAAAAAAATCAAAAAAAAACACCTTTCTGCGGAAGAAAAATACAGAAAGGTGTTTTTGGTTCGTCCAAATGCGACTACACTAAGTACTGGCCGCCTTGGAAAAGCTGCGCTTCTTGGCCGACTTGGCCTTGAGGTCGCCTGTAAGGTCAGACATGATCGGCGTGGCCACAAACACCGAAGAGTAAGTACCCACGATGATGCCGACAAAGAGGGCAAAGGCAAACCCACGGATGCTGGTACCACCAAAGAACAACAGGATGGCCACCACAAACAAGGTGGTCAACGAGGTGATCACCGTCCGGCTGATCGTACTGTTGATGGCCATGTTGATGACCTCCTCTTTGGTCTTACCGGTATAGCTGTTCATAAACTCACGGATCCGGTCGAATACGACCACCGTATCGTTGATCGAGTAACCGATCACCGTAAGGATGGCCGCAATAAAGGCCTGATCTACTTCGAGCGAAAAAGGTAGTATGCCCCAAAACAGTGAAAAGATGGCGAGCACCACCAGTGTATCGTGAAACAGGGCCGCTACCGCTCCCATACTGTACTGCCATTTATTGAATCGCAGGAAGATGTACAGGAAGATGAGCAGCAAAGCAAATATGGTCGCATACACCGAGCTGGTCTTGATGTCGTCGGCAATGGTGGGCCCCACCTTGCTCGACTGCGTAACATGCGCCCCACTCACTGCATCGGGATTTTTAAAACTTTCGTAGTTAACCACGCCTCCCAGGGCGGCATTCACTCCTTCGTGCAATTTGACCATGACCAGGCTGTCCGCCTTTTCCTCATCGCTGTCGATCAGATAGCTGGTCACCACATTATAGGTGTTGGCCGTGCTGACCGCCTTGACAACGGGCGCCGAACCAAAGCTGCCCTTCAATGCCGTACGCATCTGCTCTACATTGACCTGTTGGCCTTCTTCAAACTGAACATTGTAGGAGTAGCCCCCTTTAAAATCAACCCCCAGGTCGAAGCCCCGCATAAACATAGAACCGATTCCCAACAATATAATGGCCAGTGACAGGCCGTAGGCAATTTTGCGCTTGCCCAGCCAGTCGATATTCAGGTTGGCAAATGCGTTTTTGGAAGCATTTGTCCAGAAAGTCATGTTCTTTTCGCGATCAACCGTCCACCAGTCGATGATCATCCGGCCCACCAGTACGGCGGTAAACAGCGAACAAAGCACACCGATGATCAACACCACAGCAAACCCCTTGATGGGCCCCATACCGAAATAGGCCAGTACGAAGGCCGTCAGGATGGTCGTCACGTTGGCATCGATGATGGCGGAGTAGGAATGTTGAAAACCGTCTTTGATCGACATGAGCAACGATTTGCCAGCCCTTAGTTCTTCCCGTATCCGTTCGTAAATGATCACGTTGGCATCCACCGCCATACCGATGGTGAGTACGATACCGGCAATACCCGGCAAGGTAAGCACCGTACCAAAGCTGGCCAGCATGCCAAAGATGAAAAACAGGTTGAGAAACAGGGCAATGATCGATACCACCCCGCCCGATCCGTAGTAAAAGATCATAAAGAGGAGCACCAGTCCAAAACCGATCAGCAGTGAGTTGATACTACGCGAAATATTTTCCGCACCCAGCGAAGGCCCCACCAATGATTCCTGGATGATCTTGGTCTTGGCCGGCAGCTTACCGATTTGAAGGATCTTCGATAGGTCTTCCGCCTCCGTCATCGTAAAGTCGCCGGTGATGGACGAGTTGCCATTCATAATCGGGTTGATGACCCGTGGTGCCGAAACGATCTTGTCGTCGAGGGCAATGGCAATTTCGCGGTTGTTGTCCTGGGCGGCTTTGGTGGTCATTTTGCCCCAGATGTTGGCGCCTTGTCCGTTCATCCGCAGTGATACGGCAATCTGACCGTTCGTGGGATCGGGAGCGGCGCCGGCAGCTGTGACCATATCGCCGGCCAGAGGTGGGTCGTCGTCGTTGATGCCTTCTTTTTTGATGGCGTAAAGCTCGTAGATATTCGACTCGGCGTCGTATTCGTTGTAGCCGGTGGCCGGATAGTGCGACCATAGGAATACCAGGTCTTTGGGCAACAGGCTGATTACGGCCGGGTCTTTCAGATATTCGTTGATCTTGTCGATCTTATTCTTCTCGGCGGTACCGACTACGGTCAGCGGCATGAGCAATCCACTGGCGGAGGAGTTGTTTAGCGTAAGCAAATTCAACAGCGGGCCGGTGGTGGTCAGCAGATCGTCTCCGGCAAAGGTGGTGTCGTAAGTGACTACTGCATGAGAATCGATTATGTTGCCGGTATCGTCGTAATCGTATGACCAGGTAGAGGTACTGTCAACAGAAAGCACCTCTTTTTCGTCGGTTACTTCGGTGGTATCACCGGTGCTGAGTCGTCGTAGTTTATCGTCGGCTTGTGCCAAAAGCTGAGTGATGCCGAGGCCGGAGTTGTTCATCCGGTCGGAAACGCGGTACACGTTCCAGAATTCCAGTTTGGCGGTGGTTTGCAGGAATTTACGGGCCCGTTCCGGGTTGGAGATGCCGGGCAACTCTACGATGATGAGGTCTCTGGCGGCATCGAGCGATACGTTGGGTTGTATCACGCCGAGTTCGTCGATCCGTTCTTTGAGCCGTTTATGGGTCAGGCTGACGGTTTCATCGGCCTTTTCGCGCAATATCCTTACCACCTCCGCATCGGAGGTACCGATTTTGATTTCATCGCGTAGTATTTCATTGGATGTGAAGGGGCGTGCCAAACTACCGCCGCCGACCTCTTTATAGGCCCTGGCAAAGAGGGTGATGAAGTCGGATTGGGTATTTTGAAGTTGGGAAGATGCTTTTTCTATAGCCTTTTCAATAGTGGGGTCTTTGGAATCGTTGGCGAGTGAGCGAATAAAATCTCTTAGGTCAACCTGTAAGACCACACTCATTCCGCCTTTCAGGTCGAGGCCGAGGGCCAGTTGGGCATTCTTCATCTCCTCGTAAGTGTACTTCTTGAGGAGGGGAATGCTGAAAATGGTTTCGCTGGACATCGAGTCCAGGTAGGAGGTACGCGCTTTTTTTTCGGCGTCCCTTTGCTCTTCGAGCGACTTTCCTGCTTGTTCGGCCAATTCTTTGGCTTCGGCAGCGCGTGTATCTGCATCACTCTCCACCGAACGGGTGGGGATCATGTAGAAGTACTGCAACAAACAGAACAAGGAAAGTACGATCAGGAAGAACTTAACGATTCCTTTACCTTGCATGTTAAAAAATTTAGTTATTGAAAAAGGTTTAGAAAAAACTCCGCAAATATACGGCTTTTAAGGTACAAATGCTGGGAAGATCGACGGCAATTCCGTGTTTGGCCCTCATTATGGGTTAATCTTGATACAGGGAAGTACTGTCAGTCCTGTAATTTGTCATTTGATTCCGCTTTTAGGTAATTATCGACCAAAAGAACGATTTTCACGACAGTGGGTTCCTTTTCCGTCGTGGAAGCCTTTGCAGGCAAAATCCCCATTATCAAAAAAGCTCAAAAATAATTATGCCGATTTGTAGCAATCTGTTGCATTTAATTAGCTTTGCACAAAATTGCCATATCAGCTGGCTCAATTGGACATTATTTCATAGTGTCTATTTGGAATAAAATCACTAACTAAATCAGAAAAATTATGGGCTTATTTTCATTTCTAAAAAACTCAGGCGCCAAAATTCTCACCAAAAAAAATGCTAAAGAGGTCGTTACACCTGAAATAAAAAGAATGGAGGAAGAAATTCTCAATAAACAAAAGATGATCCTGCTCAGAGGCGTCGTCGACAATCTAGGCATCAAAGTCAAAAACATGGACCTGAACTACGACGGCTCCACCGTAACCATTCACGGACAAGTCAACACTCAGGCCGACCGCGAAAAGGTCATCCTCGCCCTGGGCAATGTGGGTGGAGTATCCAGGGTTGACGACCGCCTCTCCGTCAAAAAAGAACAGCCCGAAGCGGATTTCTACACCGTAAAACGGGGTGACTCCCTTTCCAAAATCGCCAAACGATACTATGGCGACCCCATGAAGTACAAGAAAATATTTGAAGCCAATAAACCCATGCTCAAAGATCCGAACCTGATCTATCCCGGGCAGGTGTTGCGGATACCGCAGAAGTGATTAGAGAGATTATTGGTTGACTAATTATTGATTAATTGATTATTAAAACACTGATAATCAATTAACAATCTATAATTCATTAGCCACAATTCCATTTTTCACCGCATAAAGAACCAGCTCGGAGGTAGAGCCGATCTTCAGCTTTTTCATAATGTTTTTGCGATGGGTATAGATGGTATGGGTACTGAGATTGAGGTGGGCGGCGATCTCTTTGGCGATCAGGCCTTTGGCAACGAGTTGGACGATCTCTATCTCGCGGGTGGTCAGGGGCATCGGGTCGCAGTTGCCTTCTTTGTCGGGGAATGACTTTTCGAAAATGTAATCCATCACCCGGCTGCAAAAGAATTTTTCGCCTTTAGCGGTGCTCATCACGGCATCGATGATCTCGGAAGAGTCGCATTCTTTAGTCAGAAAACTTTTCACACCGTGTTCGAGGGCCTGATAGATGGTTTGCCGATTTTCGTCGGCGCTGATTACAAGTAGTTCCGTTTCCGGAAAACGGGATTTAATGGTCCGGATGGTACTTAGGTCAAAATAACCGGGTTGGTTGTAGTCCAGGATGAGGACATCGACCGCTTTGTGGGCCATCATGTGTAGCAACTCTTTTTCATTTTTGACGTCCCCCACTATTTCAAAACGGACATCGGTGGAGAGCATAGCCCTCAGACCCGCCCGGATGAGGTATTGGCCGTCGGCTATACAAATAGAGGTTGTTTTAATGGTGGATGTCATTTGTCGATTGCTTAACTAGACAAAATCTAAATAACGATTGCGCAGCGAAGATAGTGCTAAATCGGGGTTTGGCAAAATGGATCGGGATTTGTTTCGACGCCTATTTTGCTTTCCCAATGCGGTAATGCTGTATAAACATCGTACATTTGTATATGTTGTGGTTATATGATTTTGGTTTTTCGACATCTGCCTGCTCCCGATACGTATTGGGGTGGGCTATCAGAGGATTTCTCAACGAAGGATGCTTTTGAAGCATCGATTTTAAAAGCTAACAGTTAATGTCCAAAGACTATAAATACGATCTACGGGGAGTATCGGCCACCAAGGCAGAAGTCCACGCCGCCATTCAACATCTCGACAAGGGGCTCTACCCGAATGCTTTTTGCAAAATACTGCCCGACATTGCCGGGGGCGACTCCGATTGGTGCAACCTCATGCATGCCGATACTGCCGGCACCAAAACGAGTCTGGCCTGGCTTTACTGGAAAGAAACCGGCGACCTCTCCGTATGGGACGGCATCGCGCAGGACGCCATCGTGATGAACCTCGACGATATGGCCTGTGTGGGCTGTGTAGATGACATCGTTTTGTCGTCGACCATCGGGCGCAATAAAAACGCCGTACCGGGTGCCGTCATCAGCCGAATCATCAACGCCGCCCAATCATTTCTGGAACGGTTGTCCAACCACGGCATTTCGGTACACCTGGCCGGCGGCGAAACGGCCGACGTGGGCGACATCGTCCGCACCATAGATGTAGGCTACACCGCCTTCGCCCGTATGCGCCGCGACCAATTGATCGTCAACGACATCCAACCCGGCGACGTGATCGTTGGGCTGGCTTCTGACGGAAAAGCCACCTACGAAGACCAATACAACGCCGGCACCGGCAGCAACGGTCTGACCTCGGCCCGACACGATCTCCTCCACACCGATTACGCCCGCCAATATCCGGAGAGCTTCGACCCCAGTATGCCGGAAGCCGTCCGCTACATCGGCCAACACCGACTCACCGATGCCCTCTCCTTCGACGGAGTCACCACCGATGTAGGCCGCCTGATCCTGTCCCCTACGCGAACCTACCTGCCGGTATTGAAAAAACTGTTCGACCACCACCGGCCCACCATTCACGGATTGATCCATTGCACCGGAGGAGGGCAGACGAAGGTGGGCAAGTTCATTCAAAAAGGCAGGGTGGTAAAGGACCATCTTTTTGAGCCGCCTTTCTTATTCAAAATGATACAGGAAGAATCTAAAACATCCTGGCGGGAAATGTATCAGGTGTACAATATGGGTCACCGGTTGGAGTTTTATTTACCGAAAGGGGAAGCAGACACAGTCATAGAAACGGCCCGCAGCTTTGGCGTCGAAGCGCAAATTGTAGGGCGGGTGGAGCCATCCGACCATCCGGCAGTAGTGATAGATACTCCCGGCGGCAGCTTTACGTATTGATGTATTGATATTGTTTTAAAAAACAGCAGCTTCTGGCCAAATTGTATTTTTATACAACAACCTGCCAGACATAACAGATAAAGATAGCCCTTTAGCTAATCGATGAGACTACTAATTTTTCTTCTACTTTGTTCCGCGACATTGACGGCACAGGATATCCCTGCCGACGATGAGGGAAAACGGACACAGATTTCGGGTACGCTCCGGAATGTGACCGCTCCCGCTGTGGGGATCACCTTTTTCAGCGATCTGATCTCCCTGGCCGAAGAACTGTATCAGGTGCCCATCGATTCGACCGACCGCTTCTCCATGCGTTTCCGCCTCCACGAACCCACACAGATACGGCTGAATTACAACGGGCAAAGCATCCGCCTATACATTGAACCGGGCGACGATATCCAACTCCGTTTCGACGGAAATGCCCTTGCCTCCACTCTGGTTATAAAAGGCATCGGTGCGCTGCACAACGATTTTCTACAACAAGAGCATCGTCTGTTCAACCAATGGAATGAAGAACAACTGCTCTACGAAATGGCGGACCGTACTCCCCTGGATTTTCGCGGATACATGGACGCCCAACGGCGGCAGCGGTGGTCTTTCTTTCGGCAATTTCCGGGAAGAAGTAAATTTTCAGACGACTTTCGCTACTTTATGGCTGCCGACATTGACTATGGGTGGGGCTATTATCTGTTGCGCTACCGGCTGGAACACTACGTAGCCCAGGGATTGAAAGAAGCCCCCATGCCCGACCCCTACTATCATTTTTTGAACGACCTGGTGATCAGCAACGACCGGGCCATGAACAATCCCAATTATCTCTACTTCCTAGACCAATACCTGCGCTTCCGCCAGGAATGCGATACCCTGCCCATAGTCGAACCCGTCAACATTCTGGTTGACGTGCCCAGCTTGTTTATGATGTCCAAACCCGAACAACCACCCATCGTCACCGAACTCAAAAAAGGCGACCGGCTCCGGTTTTTGAACGAAAAGTCGGACTTCAAATCGAAGATAATGATCCGCGAAGCCCTCCACGAAGACCACTGGTACAGGGTCAAAACCGGAGATGGACACGAAGGGTGGGTCATTGGTGTAGGGCTATTGTTTGAACCAACCCCAACCCCGGATACTACCGGCACCGGACCACCTAAACTCAAAAGCCAAAGCCAATATGCCAGGGAGTTGCTCAAAGGAAAAGCCCTTTATTACACCCTGGCCAACGACCTATACTGGCGCGCACACACACACGCCACTCGAAGACATGGAGCGGGAGGTGGAGTCATTTGTTTTGCTCAACCCGATCAAAGCCTACGATCAGATATTGCAGCACACGCTTCACACGGCCCAGATGAAGGTGAATCCTGACGTGACCTATGGCGCAACCAACTATCGAATCATCGACGAACCCGGAAATGCTGACAAAAAAAAGGAAGGAGCAGGTCGTCATGAATTTTCCCGTTTCCGAAAAAAGCAGCGAAGCAAAAACAACGGCAACAGTTGCCCCCGACGAATTGCTCCAAGTACTCAACACAATTGTACAACAGAACATGTCGCAAGACAGTCAACAGACCCGGGTCGATACCAACCAGGCAGTCGTGGCTTCTGTTTCCTCCACCCCACCTACCTCTGTTTTATCATCACCACTAGGCACAGAATTCCTCCGATATACCCTTGCCGGAAGAGGAGCGGCCTTCGTTCGCCCCTTCACTTGCTCGGGTAGTATACAAAACCATACGGGTAAATCGTTGAAGTTGGTTTTGTATGCCGACCCCATCAGTTGTGCAGAGGATGGCCCATGACGTGGTGGTGGGGCCGACATGGCAAGTTTGAGTTGATCCACCAACTGTCGGAGCCGCAAATCGGTTATTTGGTCTATGGCCCCGAAAAACAACCCGTTATACATCGAGCCGGGCAATCAAATCGACATCCGGTTCAATGGGTTGCAATTTGAAAAGACCCTGCATTTTAGCGGAAGCGGCATGCCTCCCCAACAATTATTTGCTGGCTAAAGCCAAACGCTTCCACGACGAGGAAGACCAGCTCCGCCAACAGATGAAAGACCTCGCTCCTCCTGATTTTCTCGCTTTCATGAATCGGGAGCGAACCACCCGCATGGAAGTTTTAGGCAACTACCAAAGCAACTACACTTTTTCCTCCGCTTTTGCCGCTTACGCCAAAGCTGCCATCGACCTATTGGTATGCCTATCAGTTGATGAATTACCCCTGGGAGCATCCCCTCTACCACGACCAGGAAGCCCCTTATGGATTTGCCGGGAAGGCGTATTACGATTTTCTCAACAACCTGGATATCTCCAACAGCCAGGCCCTTCCCAATCAACAATACGCTTACTTTCTGGATCAATACTTCGACTACCTCTCCGACCTTCCCGAAAACAATGATCTTACGAGATTACAACTGGCCGAACAATATCTCTACGGTGATGTGCTCAACTATTACAAAGCCCGCCGCTACACCATCGCCTGCCGCCGGGGCAATGCCAAAGCTACCGGACCGGTCATCCGGGATTTCATTGCCAATTGCGACAACGAACTCTACAATCGACGTACTCCGGCGCGCCTACAACGAAGCCAAAGGACTCACCAACGGCGCTGAGGCTCCGGCGTTCCGCCTCAAAGGATGCCAGCGGAAAGCTCGTCCAACTGAGCGACTTCCGGGGAAAAATCGTTTACCTCGACTTTTGGGCCAGTTGGTGTTCGCCCTGCGTCATGCAAATTCGCAACAGCCGCGAATGGAAGGTCGCGCTTCAAAGATAAGGACGTGGCCTTCGTGTACATCTCTCTCGACAAGGACCCCGCTGCCTGGCGCAATTTCATAAAAACCATGGACCCCAACGGCATTTACCTCATCGCCGATTCGGGAGATGTGTACCAGTCCAAAATCGCGCTGCGCTAACCACGTCAAGCGATTACCCACGGTGTTTTTGCTGGACAAAAAGGGGAAGATTTATTTTAATTCCGCCAAATGATACGGCTCAGCTCCGGCTCTCCGAGATGATCCAGGAATTTGTTATTGTCTAATTAGATTTTTGTTGAATAAAGCCATTGATATTTTCTATACCTTCGCGCCATGTTCGAGGAGGTAAAAAGGTCGGTTTGGGTTCTTTTGAATTGCTGGAATTGCGGAGCCTGGCTGGCAGCCATTCGATGAAAGTGGTCCCTGGTTTTGGTGCTACCCTGGTGGGTCTGCAACTCAACGGGCACAACTTGTTGGATGCCTACACCTCGGAGTCGGAAATGCTGGCTTACAAATGGATGAAAAGTGCATTGCTATTCCCTTTTCCCAACCGGTTGAAAAACGGCACCTATATCTGGAACAACGACACCTACCATTTTCACATCAACGACGCCATCACCGGCAATGCCCTTCATGGTTTCGGGATGGATAAGCCTTTTGAAGTTGTACAAACAAAGCTGAATGGTGATTATGCCAGTCTGACTTGCCGGTACGAACACAATGGCGAGCTGCCCGCTTATCCTTTTCCCTTTACCGTGGAGGCGAGTTATAGCTTCGACCGTGAGGGAGCATTCAATTTCCAGTTGTTTTTTTACAACGACGGCCCTACCGCCATTCCCGTGGGACTGGGCTGGCATCCATATTTTCAGTTGAATGAAGATATTTCGAGGCTGAAAATGCAACTGCCCCGTTGTGAGATGATCGGCATCGACCAGTATATGATCCCCACCGGCAAGCAATACGAATACGATGAGTTTGCCAGTTTGCGCAAAATCGGTGCAACCGTACTCGACAATTGTTTTGAAGTGGCTCGCAACCCGGACCCCACCGACGAAGAAGTGCTGCTCCAGTCAGACCACCTCCACCTCCGCTATTGGCAACGAACCGGGCCGCGGGCCTTCAATTTCCTACAGATATTTACCCATCCCGACCGGCACGCCATCGCCCTCGAACCCATGAGCTGCAATATCAATGCCTTCAACAACGGGGAGGGCTGGCCGTACTGCTTCCCGGTGAAAAACTGGACCTGATCTGTGGGTTGGAGGCAACTAACCCCGGTTGATTTTCGTAGTAATCAAGATACATTTTACAGACCAAAATACCCATGTCCATATTATCCAATGAAGAGCGGGCCAATGTGTGGACCCATGCACTGGCCATCCCTTTTTGCATTCTCGGAAGCATCTGGCTGCTGTGGGGCAGCCACGTCAACCAAGCGGTGTATATCGGGTTGTGGGTGTATTGTATTTCGCTGACAGCGGTCTACATCATTTCCACCTTATACCATTATCAGACGAAGCCTCGTCTAAAGCATTTTTTTCGGGTGGTCGACCACATCGCCATTTATTTCCTGATAGCAGGTACGCATACTCCATTTCTGTTGCTTTACCTCACCGATACTTATGGGCAGTGCTTTCTGGCGGGGCTGTGGTTGGTGGTCGTTTTCGGCATGGTGTTCAAAATCCGGTATGTAGGTGAATACGAGGGGTTTTCCGTTTTTCTGTATTTGGCTATGGGGTGGTCGGCGGTGTTTACCTTGCCCTATATCTGGCATCAGTTTCCTGAAAATGCATTGTTGTGGATATTCATAGGTGGGGTATCTTACACAGTCGGTGGAATATTTTATATGCTCGATCAATTGCCGTACAACCATGCTCTCTGGCATGTTTTTGTGATTGGAGGGAGCCTGGGGCATTTTTGGGCGGTTTGGTTGTGTGTGGCTTAATGACTGGAGTCAAAACCGTAGATTGATACCTGCCAGAATACTGGTTTGAGACTGATGAGTGGTGAGTCGGGCATTTTCCAGAACAGGTGTAAGACTTCTGTTATATTGTGGTTCCAGATAAAGATCGATGGTTTTGGTAGGCCGATACGCGATTTTGCAATCCTGCTCCCATATCCAGTCTGTTTTTTTTGAGTGATGGGTGCATGGTATGTATTCTGGTTCGTTCTGGCCGCAAATTGGGATGTGGGCTCCTCTGTGCGAGATCGAAGCTGCGCCGGTGTTTTTGCAGGTGAGACAGCACCATACCTACGGAACTGCTCAGAGCAAATTTTCCACCATCAAGGAGGGTATACCGGACGGACAAGGGGATTTGGAGGTGGGTATTCGTCATTTCGTCCTTTATTTCCATGCCAACCCGGGTGCCGTTGGGAATGGTTTGGTCGGGCCGCCGGGAGAATGGAACGTCTATGGGTACATCTCCGTAGCTGGTACGCAGTTCTGTGGAGTAAGTAGTTTCGAGGCGGCCATCGGCAGTGGTGGTTTCCGCAGCCGGGTCATAGCGGAATGACAAGTCGTGATGGCGTCGGCTGGTCTGTTGCATCCATCCCAGACCGCTCTCCAATGACCATCGGTCGCTGATCTGCCAACCCAAGCGCAAACCAGCGGTAAAAGCATACTTATTGTCGATATTTTTGTTGATCGGTTCTCCGCTTTTGGTTTTGGCAATCGCCTTTGTAAAGGCGGGGCCTGCCCAGATACCGGCATACCATTTCTTTTTTTGCGGAAGCGGTATAGGGTCGGTGTGCCTTAACTGTCCTTTGGCCTTTGGCCCCGGCACACTGAGTAAGGGGTGAGTCTGGGTTGGGGCTAACACAAAAGTCGATGTTGCTTCTTTTTCGAAGGGGAAAGCCTTTTGCCCTACCAGTGGTTTGGATTTGGATCCGTTAAGGGCCTGGGGTGACTTTTGGCCTTTGTTTTCTTTCATTAGTTGTTTTTCCTGGGGACTTATCTTGTTTGTCTTCGTTGGTTTTGATTTTTCCAACTGCTGGGTGGGCTTGGTTGTTGGCGTAGGTGTCTTCTGTGATGAGTTTGGGATATTTTTAGATTCGGGTTTGTTGGTTGATTTTGTAGTACTATTGTTAATCGTCGTTGTTTTTTGTTGTTGGTTAGTGGCTTTTTCATTGGTATCGTGTGGCGGTTCTGAGGAAGGTGTTTCCAGGTCGGGAAGCAGGATGGTCGACTCTTTTAGTGCCTTTTCTGTAGGGTGCTGCTTTATTTCATCGGGGAGTTGGTTCAACTGGTCTGCCTGGCGGGCAAGTTGTTGCTCAAGGGTGCTTATTTTGTGGTGTGAGTAGATGGCGATACCAGCTACCATCAGTAAGAGTATGGTAGCAGCGATGGCCCAGAGGTGTCGCCGCAGGGGTCTGCGGACGGGCTGTTTGGGAGCCGGTAGTTGATCGGCGATGCCTTCCCAGACGGCGTGGGAGGGCAGGTCCCAGTTGGTGGAGCCTGGCTGGCTGGGGTTGTCGTTCAGGCCTTTTTGGAAGAACTGTTCCAGATTGTCGTTGGGTTTATTTTTTTTCATATGTTGGATTTTCATCGCGCTTCGCACGATGTTGGTGCAGTCGCCCTGTTAGGGCTTTTTTGATGATGCATCGCGCTTCGCACGATGTTGGTGCAGTCGCCCCGTTAGGGCTCTTTGGGTTTTTAGGGTTTTGTTTGGATGATGATGGTTTCCAGTTTTTTGCGCAAAGCGGCTTTTGCTTTAGACAGTTGTGATTTGGAGGTGTTGATGTTGATCTGTAGTTGTTCGGCGATTTCTTTGTGGGTGTATCCTTCTATTACGTACAGGTTGAACACCAGGCGATAGCCCGTTGGCAGTTGTTGTATAAGTTGGGTTAGGGCTTGGGCATTGAGTTGGTAGTGGATGTCGCTTTCAGCGAAATGGGTTTGGTGTATGGCCTGGATGTCGGTGGTAGCTGTGTGTTTTTTGTTTTTCCGGAGGTATTGCAATGCGGAATTGACAATGACCTTTCGGATCCATCCGCCCAGGGCGCCTTGTCCTTTGTATTGGTGCAGATCGGTAAATACGCGGATAAAGCCGTCCTGCAGCATGTCTTCTGCTTCCGTGCGGTTGGTGGCATAGCGTAGGCAGATACGGAACATGGGCACCTTATAGGCTTCGTACAGCCGACGTTGAGATAGGCGGTGGCCCTCCAGACATCCTTGTATGATTTGATTTTCCGACATATGACTTTTTTTCCCTCCACGCTATGGGAATAGACTCCAGGGCATAAGTTTTACTGGTTTAGAAGCCATTTGTTTTTGTTTCTTGTGTACCATCAGGGTGATTTTAAGCGGGAAAAGGTTGCCTGAGAAAGAAGGAAATAATGTACAAATACAATATCCACAAAGTATCTTTTCGTTTTAAATATCTGGGCTAGAAATTAAATTTTATTGCCTTTCGGCTAAAAATTAACTGCATTTGTCGATGCAAAATGCAAGTTTTAGGAAATTCTGCCTATATTTATTGCATCAGGAAAATGATCATTTAAACAGCATTTCGCTCCAAACCAAAAGAACACAGGGCCTATGATTGTACTGTTTTTAGGAAACTGGTGGGGAGACCTATCCAATACACAGCAAATTTTTTGGACCATTGCCATTGTTTTCAGCATTCTTTTGCTGATCCAGATGGCCTTGAGCATGATCGGCATGGAGTTGCACGACATTGACGGAGATGCCTCGGGCGATCACGGCGATGTGTCGGTGGATGCCGATTTCCATCTGCTTTCCGTAAGGAGTATCATTGCCTTTTTCACTTTGTTTGGCTGGGCTGGTGTGCTATTGCTCAATTCCGGCAAAGCCATACTGACCACCGTGTTGCTGTCTTCTGTTGCAGGTTTTATTGCTATGATCACCGTTGCTTATTTGTTGTATTTATTTGCCAAACTGGGAGAGTCCGGCAATGTAGACCTCCGCGACGCCATTTTCCAGACCGGGCAGGTCTACCTGTCCATCCCCCCCGCTAAAAGTGGCCAGGGAAAGGTTCACATCGAAATACAGGGCGCCCTCAAAGAACTGGACGCGATCACCGAAGGCAACGGCCTGCCCACCGGATCTCAGGTGAGGATACTCGAAATACTGGACGACAACCTGCTACTCGTTGAATCGATCGAACAATTTAGGTTTCAGTAAAAAGACGGAATTAAGTTACTTGTTGTCGGTTGTTTGTTTCCGTGTAGCGTAAAATTCGAAAAAGCAGGGAGGCCATTTTTCAAATGGCTCATTGTCGCGAATAAAACACCTCTGAATAGAAACAATATTTCAAAACCTATAAAAAAAACCGGCATGGCACTATCGGCTAACAACTGGCTGATGCCCCCTGCCCCATAAACCTCATTATCTGACCAGAGCATGTTTAGGTAAACCGTTCCTTCAAAAAGGCGGTTATTTTGGAAACACAAACTTTAAACATACTCCTAAAATTCACTAGTTATGACTACCGCAGCTATTTTAATTCTTATCCTGGTTTTCATTTCCGTGGTCACATTGTTATTCCTGATCTCGCGTTACAGACGATGCCCTTCCGACAAGATCCTCGTCATTTACGGCCGTACCGGCAAGGGATCAGCCCGTTGTCTGGCCGGTGGAGCAGCCTTTGTGTGGCCCGTCATCCAGGACTATGAATACCTCGATCTCACCCCCATCTCCATCGATGTTGACCTACGCGGTGCCCTCAGTAAACAAAATATTCGCGTAAGCGTTCCCTCCCGGTTCACCGTCGGTATTTCCAACGAAGATGGCGTCATGCTCAACGCCGCAGAACGTCTGCTCGGCAAAACCACCGACCAGATCAGAGACATTGCCAAAGACATCATATTCGGTCAGTTGCGCCTCGTCGTAGCCACTATGGACATCGAAGAGATCAACGCCGACCGCGACAAATTCCTCTCCAACGTCTCTACCAATGTTGGTGCAGAGCTCCGCAAGATCGGCCTCTCCCTGATCAACGTCAACGTAACCGACATCCAGGACGAATCCGGCTACATCGAAGCACTGGGTAAAGAAGCTGCCGCCAAAGCCATCAATGACGCCAAAATGTCGGTTGCTGAGAAAAACCGCGACGGTTCCATCGGAGAAGCCAAAGCCAATAAGGACAAACGAATACAGGTATCTTCCGCCGACGCCGACGCCAAGATCGGGGAGGCAGATGCCGAGGCCAAATCCATCGACGGGGAAAACGAAGCCCTCATCAAAATCGCACAATCCAACGCCGAACGGCAGGTCAAAGAAGCCGAAGCCCTCCGCATCGCCACCGCTGCCGAGAAAATCCAATCGGCCAAAGCATTGGAGGAGGCTTACGTTGCGGAAAAAGAAGCCGAAGAAGCGCGTGCCTCCAGAGAAATGGCCACCCGACAAGCCGACATCATCGTTCAAGCTGAAATAGCCAAACAAAAAAGAGAGATCGACGCCGAAGCAGAAGCAGAACAAATACGACGACTGGCCAAAGGAGAAGCCGATGCCATTTACATGAAACGAGAGGCAGAAGCAAAGGGTATGTTCGAAATTCTCAGCCGACAGGCAGAAGGATTCAACAAAATCGTCGACGCTGCCAACGGCGATACCCGCGACGCCGTACTGATGATGATCGCCGACAAGCTGGAAGAACTCGTCAAAACGCAGGTAGACGCCATCAAGAACATGAAGATCGACAAGGTGACCGTCTGGGAAGGAGGCAACAACGCCAACGGCGAAGCCAACTCCACCGCCAAATTCGTTTCGGGATTGTACAAATCAGTACCGCCCCTCAACGACCTGTTCAACATGGCCGGAATGGACCTCCCCCAATACCTCGGACAAAACGCATCATCCCCCAACGGCAACGGAAAAGACCTGCCCCCACCCGTAACCAGCAATGACCCACCAACTGATGTTGAAATAGAAGAGGAGCCTACGGACTGATGCCGAAGAATCATATTTTCATAAAAAACGGCCCGAAGTCCTTTCGGGCCGCTTTTTTATTCCACCAAAAACCAAAACAACCGCCCTTCCTCACTCACCACCCAACCCTGGTCTCCAACAATATGTACCCCCAGCAGATCGACACCTGGAAAATTGTCGACCACCTGCCAGTTGTCGCCACCATTGGCAGTACGCCAGAAAGTGCCATCTTCCCCAACAAGATACCCACGGACTTCGTCGATGAAGTGGAGATCGCGGAATGGGACGTTCTTCACCCCGATCTTTTCGCCTTTGCGAATCTTGTCCCATTTCCTTCCTCCGTCGGTGGTTTTGAGGATAGTGCCTCCCGATCCCACTGCGTATCCAACCTCTGGTGATGGGAAATCAACAGCCCGGAAAAAATCGCCGTCGATGTCGAGGCGCTGCCAGCTTTGACCACTGTCGTCGGAACGGAGCACGATGCCAAATCCCAGGGCGTGAGCAGTCGAATCGGTGGAATAACAAATGGCCGCCAACTCATTCTCAAAAGTATCTATCTGCGTTACATTGTTATTGTCGAGACGCATGATGACGCCGAATCCGTAAGCGATACCGCCCACTACCATTCCTTCATTCCGGTTTTTGTAAGCCACGTCGCGTAGAACATCGTATCGGGGCAGCCGCAAAAAATTCCAGGGAGCCTCCGGCGTTTCCTTTCGGAAAAGGTAACCATCAATACCGACGCAGACGCCATAGCCATCCTCCAAAAACTGGAGGCCGTTCATTTTTTTATTGGTCAGCGAGTCTACCAGCCAGGTATCGCCTCCATCGGTAGTCGACAGGTAATAGCCCTGATACCAGGTATCGCCTCCGATGATGTGGCCGGTATTTTCGTTGGTAAAAAAAACAGCCGTCAACGGAGAAGTATTGTTGACCATTCGCTCTTCCCACACCAGGTCTATCTTTTCCTTTCCGCAAGAAGACATGGCCAGCAACAGACAGATAAAATAAAAAAGCCTGTGGTAAACAGGCTTTTGGGTTATCTTATTCAAGGGGGTGCCTTCATTCATTTTGTCCCGATTTGACACTGTCTTTCACCAGTGGGCCGATTTTGTCGGAAGACTTTTCCTCCTCTTCCTTTTTAGAAAATGTGGGGAAAGAGGCCACCCCGTAGTGGGAAAACTTTTTACCTACTTTTAGTGGAAACTGGTAATTATTGATGAAGCTCATCAGGAAGAGGGTAAGTTTGTCGGTGTCGACATTTCTGGAATTGGGTTTGGGGTAGAACGCAATGTGACGGATGCTGCCGTCCTCTTTCCAAAAGATGTTGAGCCATAGTTTGACGCCTTTGAGGTCGAAATTGACCACATCGGAATGCGACTCCATGGCGACGACCATATCCCGCCATTTTTCGAAAGCCACGTTCATATCGTCGTTGCAGGCGGTCAGCAGGAGGGTTTGATGCTCGTTCAATAGTTGTTCGAAGGCCTGCTCATATTCACCTATCAGAAAGGCTTTGGGGGCGATGCTATCGGTTTGGATAGGCTGAGAAAACCCTTCCAAACCGGGCATGGCCGCAAGTTGGTTGGTATTAGCTAGAAAATTTGCAAGCATTAAAATGCAAATGACGAGTCTCATGGACTTATTAATTTTTGTCAAAAGTAAGAAAATATATTTACCCGATACCATCGCAGTTGTTTCGTTCTTAGTACAAAAAAGAACACAAACTGTAACCTGCGATCTAAGTAGGATGGGAGGACTCTGGGCGGAAATCGATGAAAATTCCCGAAAATGACTAATGTATGGATATGTTCCTGCGATATTGCTTTCAGGACCAAGCAGAATTTGCATAAAAAACGTGCAATAATAACGATCTTTTGCCTAAGAACGTATTAAAATCAGAACCTTTGCAAAATTTTAAACCAACTCACCGGCTAATTTTTTGCGATCAACATTGAAAAGGCAGATACTTAACCCCTCAGAGTATCGTTTTAAGGGAGAAATGGCGAGAATTTCGGGATTTGCCATTGCCGAATTACACCAAAACCCTTATCTTTGCGCTCCGATGAAAAAATCTGTTTTTTTCTTTTGTCTGATGGCTTTTCTTGCAATTGGATTTTCTTCCTGCAAAAGCGAATTTGAAACCATCCGGGTTAGCAACGATCCTGAATTGTTGTACAAAAAAGCCTTCGAGTACTACGAAAAAGAACAGTATCTTAAAGCCCAAACCCTGTTTGAACTTATCATAAGCGGCCTGCGGGGAAAGGTAGAGGCTGAAAAGGTATATTACTATTATGCCTACACCCATTATCACCTCAACAAATACATCCTGGCAGCTTATTATTTTAAGAATTTTTCCAACACCTTCCCCAACAGCACCTATCGCGAAGAAGCGGATTTTATGACCGGTTATTCCAACTACGAAATGTCGCCCTCTTTTCGGCTCGACCAAACCTATTCGGAAAAAGCCATTGAAGATTTTCAGCTATTCACCAATACACACCCCACCAGCAACCGGGTGGCAGAAGCCAACAAGCTGATCGATGAAATACGAAAAAAGCTGGAGCGCAAAGCCTTCCACGAGGCCATCCTCTATTTTGACCTGCGCCAGTATCAGGCCGCCAGCCACTGTTTTGAAAATATGCTCAAGGACTACCCCGAAACCAAAGACGACGAGCGCATCCGGTTTATGATCGTTAAGGCCAATTACCTCCTGGCTGAAAACAGCATCTACGAAAAAAAGCCCGATCGCTATCGTGACGCCATCAAAGCCGCCGATACATTCATCGCCCGCTACCCGGAAAGCGGCTACACCAAAGAAATAAGCAACATTAAAAAAGATTCTGAAAAAAGTTTAAAACCTTTCTCATAATGACTGACATCAAATCAAAAGTGCAAGGGCTGGAGCCCAACGTTCAGGCACGCGATATCCAGGAAATCGTCAAGAAAACCGGCAATATCTACGAGGCCCTCGCCATCATCGGCAAAAGAGCCCGTCAAATTTCCATCGACCTGAAACACGAACTGCACAATAAGCTCGAAGAGTTCGCCATCAACTCCGAAACCATCGAAGAGATCCACGAAAACAAAGAACAGATAGAAATTTCCAAATTCTACGAGCGCCTTCCCAACCCCGTACTGATTGCTACCGAAGAATTCCTTCAGGACAATATTCACTTTCATTACAAAGAGGAGAAAAAGAGATATTAATCCCTCGATCATACTCCTGCCATGAACCATCTCAATGGCAAAAAAATTCTGCTCGGCATCACCGGCAGCATCGCAGCTTATAAGGCTGCATTCCTGGTACGCCTCCTCATCAAATCAGGCGCCGAAGTGCAAGTGGTAATGACTCCTGCCGCCACCGACTTCATTACGCCACTAACCCTTTCCACCCTCTCCAAAAACAAGGTGTACACGAACGTCAGTGCCGAAGACAGCTGGAACAACCATGTCGACATGGGCCTATGGGCCGACGCCCTGGTCGTAGCCCCCGCCACCGCCACCACCCTGGCAAAGATGGCTCATGGTATTTGCGACAGCATCATCGTGGCCACTTACCTTTCGGCAAAATGCCCCATTTTTTTTGCGCCAGCTATGGACCTCGACATGTGGAAGCACCCCGCCACCCAGGAAAACATCGGGCGGCTGCAATCGTTCGGCAACCACCTCATCCCCGTCGGACATGGCGAACTGGCCAGCGGGCTGACCGGCGAAGGAAGAATGGCCGAACCAGCATATATTTGCGAAGTGCTGGACCAACATTTCCATAAAAAAAATACCTTAGCCGGTAAAAAAGCCCTCGTAACCGCCGGCCCCACCTACGAAGCCCTCGACCCGGTGCGCTTCATCGGCAACCACTCCTCCGGCAAAATGGGCGTGGCACTGGCCGAAGAACTGGCCCAGAGGGGCGCCGAAGTTACCCTGGTGCTGGGTCCTTCAAAACTAAGTGCGGCCCATCCGCGTATAAAGACCGTGCGCGTAGAATCGGCCCGGCAAATGTACGAGGCTTGCTCGGATGATTTTCCCGCATCTCACATCACCGTTTTGGCGGCAGCCGTTGCAGACTTTCGTCCAAAAACCAGAGCCGATCAAAAGATCAAAAAATCGGGCAATGGCCTGTCGATCCACCTTGAACGCACCACCGACATCGCCGCCACCCTCGGCAAGACCAAACAGGCCGGACAATTACTCGTCGGATTTGCCCTCGAAACCAACAACGAACTGGCCAACGCCCAGGGAAAACTGACCCGGAAAAATTTCGACTTCATCGTACTCAACTCCCTCCGCGATAAAGGCGCCGGATTTCAACACGACACCAACAAGATAACCCTCGTCGGGAAAAACAATAAGATCAAAAAAATGGAGTTAAAATCTAAACGGAAAGTGGCTGAAGACATCGTCGATGAAATAGAATCACTCCTCCCGGAAACGGTTTAATAATCTCTTTGCAACAATTTACGATATGAAAAAGCTGTTTTTACCCTTGCTCTTCCTGCTGTCTATCATCTTGTGCCTGCACGCTCAGGAACTCAACGTCTCCGTCAGCGTTAACCACCCCGCTACGCAAAATACCGACCCACAGGTATTTAAAGACCTGGAGACGACCATCACTGAATTCCTCAACACCCAAAAATGGACCGAAGACGTCTTCGAGCCCGAAGAGCGCATTGAAGCCAACGTCCAGATCAACATCACCGACGAACTCAGTGCCACCGAGTTCAAGGCCGACGTGCTGATCCAGTCCATCCGGCCGGTCTATGGTGGTGATTATCAAACAGTGCTACTCTCTCATGCCGACAAAGGCGTCGTATTTACCTACGAGCAATTCCAGCCATTGGTGTACACCAAAAACATTTTTATAGACAACCTCACCTCCGTTCTCTCCTTTTATGCCTACATCATCATCGGGTTGGATTACGATTCGTTTTCTCCTTTTGGTGGAGACCCTTATTTTCAAACGGCACAGGATATTGTCAACAATGTACCCTCCAGCCAGACTTCCAAATACAAAGGATGGCGCAGCCTCGACGGCAACCGCAACCGCTTCTGGATCATCGAAAACCTGCTCAATCCCCGCGTCCGGCCACTGCGGCAATCCCTTTACGACTACCACCGCCTGGGGCTCGACACCATGCACGAAAACGTCGAAACCGGAAGATCGATCGTAGCCACCGCGCTCGAAGCCATCGGTTCGGTACACAAAGACATGCCCACCGGTATGATCATCCAGCTGTTTACCAATGCCAAGAGAAATGAGGTAGTGGAAATTTTCAAAAAAGGCGACCGGCAACAAAAAACAAAAATCAAACAATTGATGACCAAAATGGATGCTTCCAATGCAACCAAATACCGGGAGATCGGGAGGTAAAAAGCATCAACCTCCTTTTTCCATAACAATATATTTCCGAACCGATCTGCATCTAATAGTACACACCTTTCACTATGAACAATGTCATTTTGTTTGACAACGAAACCAGAGACCAACTCCTTCCTCTTACTTTTACCCGACCGGTTTGCGAATTGCGCACGGGTATCCTGCGCATCCGTCAAAAATGGGAACGGCTGCTGGAAGCCCAGGTCTCCTACATCACCCAGGACTACCTTTCGGAAAAATATCCCATTCACATCGGCGACGACAACATCGTCATCAACGGCTCCGTGTTGCCCACCGAACAATTGGTGCGGTTAATCACCCAATTGGAATCCAACGAGGCCCTGCTCCACCAGGAAGCCCTCATCGCCGCCCGCCTCAATGCCCGTCAATTTGAACGCCTAATGCACGAAGAGGAAATCGACGAGTTGGCGGGATTTGAAATTGGCGATACCCCCTTTCGGCAAATCCAATATCCCTGGGACCTGTTTAGCCTCAATGGCTACGAGTTGCATTCCGATTTTAAGTTGATCACCAAAGGGAGGGATTCTCAACCACTCTCCGATACCAACACGGTTATTGGCGACCCCGGTCTTATTTTTCTCGAAGAAGGAGCCATCGTGGAAGCCGCCGTGCTGAACACAAATAAAGGCCCCATCTACGTGGGTACAAACGCCGAGATCATGGAGGGTTGCCATGTCCGTAACGGATTGGCGCTTTGTGAAGGCGCAAAGTTGAAAATGGGCGCCAGGGTATACGGCCCCACTACCATAGGCCCCTATTCCAAAGTAGGTGGTGAGGTTTCCAACATAGTGCTTACGGGTTATTCCAACAAGGGGCACGACGGGTTTCTGGGCAACGCCGTGTTGGGTGAATGGTGCAACCTGGGTGCAGACACGAATGCTTCCAATCTGAAAAACAACTATTCCGAAGTGCGCGTTTGGAGCTATCTCCAGGAGTCGTTTATCAGAACGGGGTTGCAGTTCTGCGGGCTCATCATGGGCGATCACTCCAAATGTGGGATCAATACTATGTTTAATACCGGTACGGTGGTGGGCGTGTTCGCCAATGTGTTTGGGAGCGGTTTCCCGCGAAATTTCATCCCGTCTTTTTCCTGGGGAGGGGCATCCGGTTTTTCTACCTATCAAGCCGACAAAGCATTTGAAACGGCCATCCGGACGATGGCCCGCCGAAAAAAGTTATTCAATGAGGCCGACCGGCAAATACTTCAAAATATTTTCACCCAAACCGCCCGGTTCAGACGGTGGGAAAAAGTAGCCTCCGAATCATGAAGCCCCCCGCCTGGAAACGGCTGCTGAGCTACATCCTGGAGCTGCATGTGGAAAGTACATCCAGCCAACACAACCCCCACCTATATGTGAGCTTGAAAAAGGGAAGGTACCAGTTGTGTACTGCCAACGCGGTGTACTCCTATGGTGATCTTTACGATAATTTTTCCAACGCTTTTCAGCAAATGGACCTCGAACGGGCCAACATCAAAACCGTCCTGGTGCTGGGGTTGGGGTTGGGCAGTATTCCGCTGATCCTTGAAAAATGCTTCAAAAAGCTGTATCATTACACCGCCATCGAGATCGACGAAGAGGTGGTCTATCTGGCCAGCAAATATACGTTGCCGCAAATGGAGTCGCCCGTCGAAGTGGTTTGTACCGACGCCTTAGCATACGTACAACAATGCAGGCAAAAGTTCGACCTCGTCGCCGTCGATCTTTTTATAGACGATGTCATCCCCGACGATTTTCAAAAAACCGGATTTTTAGAACAGCTCGGCAAGTTGATATCTCCTGGCGGCACCTTGTTGTACAATCACCTGGCTTACACCCCCTGCGACGTTGAAAATGCCCGGACGTTTTATGAGTCTTCTTTCAAGCAGGTTTTCCGAAAGGGTACGGTCTTAAAAACTAAGGGGAACTGGATGATGGTTAGTTCGGGGGAATGGTTGACTGCCTGCGGCAGTTGAAATTTGCTAATTCGTGCCATGAAGGCGGAACGTAGTGGAGTCCCCCGTAGCAAGTCCGGGGCAGGCTTTCATGGTGCTGATGATTGATTTATTGATGGCGTAAGAAAAAAACAACATGCTACAAAAAAACGTGCGATTTCTATTGGTCTTATTGTTCCTCGTCTTGGGGGTGGTCATCCACATTCGGCAGGGCATAGGGGGTGCCTGGTACCTGTATGCAGCAGCGCTTTTGTTGTTGGCTACGTATTTTCTGTTTGGCAATGTATGGAGTGCGTTCAGTTTGCTGAAAAAAGGCAAATTGGCGCAAGCCGAACACATCGTCGACCAGATCAAACGGCCGGAGTGGTTGCTGAAAAAGCACCGGGCTTACTACCATTTCATCAAGGGGATGGCCACCTTGCAGCATAAAGAATTTGCAGAAGCAGAGCAGCACCTCCAGTCGGCCCTGCAACTCGGATTGCGCACTCCCAACGATACAGCGCTGGTCAACCTGAACCTCGCACACCTGTGCCTGCGCCAAAAACGCAATGAGGAAGCCCGCCATTTTTTGCAGGAAGCTAAAAAGCTACCCTTCAATGACCTGATGATGAAAGACAAAATTGCGGAGATGGAAAGAGCATTGGCCACCTGATCACAACACCACCCATTATCATGACCCGGATCAAACTTCTAAAAGGCGACATTACCCAGATAAGCGCCGACGCCATCGTCAATGCAGCCAACTCATCCTTACTTGGAGGAGGTGGCGTCGACGGTGCCATCCACCGGGCTGGGGGCCCTGCCATCCTTGCAGCGTGTATGCAGATACGCGACCGGCAAGGGGGCTGCCCCACCGGAGAAGCGGTACTCACTACTGCCGGAAACCTACCCGCCGTGAAGGTGATCCATACTGTGGGGCCGATTTGGAATGGTGACCAAGAGGGGGAGCCTGAACTGCTGGCTTCCTGCTATAAAAATGCCCTCCAACTGGCTGTCGACAATCAGTTGGGCACCATCGCTTTTCCCAACATCAGTACGGGGGTATACGGTTTTCCAAAAGAGAGGGCCGCCGTCATTGCCATTGAAACGACCGAGCAATTTTTAGCTCAAAATGACCAGGTTGCAGAGGTATTATTCGTCTGCTTTGATGAGGAAAATTACCGGCTCTATGAGCAATTGCTGTCACCCATCTGATGCCTTTTTTCGGGAAACCGGGATTACCGAGGGCATTTTTATAGTTCAGAACCAAGACTTACCCGCCAAAAAAGCATACCTTTGTGGGGGCCAAAAACCCGTTACAAATAAGAACTACATGTTTACCATCAATATATATTTGCGCTTTGCGCTGATCGCCTTATGCCTGATCGGAGGTATCGCCCTGGCCTTTGCCTACGGCTTTTGGTATGCCTTTCCCTTTCTTTTGACCGGTATCGTCCTCTTGCTTGGCTACATCTTTCTCGGAACGGTGCAGTCGACTGCCCAACTGGTGCAGGATATGAAATTTGTGGAAGCGGAAAAGCGCATCAACATGACCCGCTGGCCCAACTTCCTGTACAAAACCAACCGGGCTTTTTACTACATGATCAAAGGCACCCTGGCCATGCAGCGCAAAGACAATGAAGAAGCCGAAGAATGGCTCAACAAGGCGCAAACCCTCGAACTGCCCACCGACAACGAAAAGGCCATGGTACTCATGCAACTGGCCAACCTCCATGCCAGCAAAAGCAAATGGAACAAAGCCAAATCGTTGGTGAACCGCATTAAAAAACTGAAGATCACCGAACCTCAGCTCAAAGAACAGGTCAAACAGTTTGAAAAAGCGATGAATCAAAATCGCGGCGCCATGCGGCACCAACAGGGTATGCACGGCCGGGGACGAAAGGGTGGCGGATTCCGCCGCATCAAATGATGCCTTTTCTGTTTTATTTGACGAAAGTCCAGTCGTCGGCATACATCCCATACACATAGTCGAAGTCGTTGCAAAGGACGTAAGCCTCATTTTTCCCTTTTTCGGAATTGACGTGATATACAAAAACGCGGATGCCCCCTTCTTTCAGCTTGCGCAAAAAAGCCAGGTCTGTCCGCAGGGCATTGCGCGACAGGGCCACCTGTCCGATCTTTTTTTCCAGTAGCCAGGCTACCTTATCCCCCGACAGTTCTCCCAGCAATTTTTCGGAGGGTATCAGTTTTATGCCCTCGCGGATGGCCTCTTCTGCAGCACCAATGGAAAACAGTTCCATCACCAGGCGGCTTTTATCGACGAATGCGGAAGCAAATTGTTGAGGCTCGTCGACTTTGTCGGTTATCAAAATGGCGTCGGGGTGGCTGGCAAACCAATCGTTGATCTGATCCATCGCCAGGGGGGTGTATTTTTGCAGGATCTTGTGCTTCAAAAATTCCTCGGTAGTAACCGGCATCACGCCTTTGTACCCGGTATGTCTGCGCCAGGTACCCCAGTCGTGGAGGGCTACGTAGTTGTCGTCGCTGGTTTGGCGAATGTCCAGTTCAAAGTACCGGAATCCTTTTTTATAGCTCAGGTTCATTGCCTCCAGGGAGTTGGTGTAGCGGTTGCCGCCGATGGCTCCACCTGCATGGGCGATGAACTTCGACACGTCGGCCCCGTCGGTTTCTATCTGCTGTTGGGAGCGGAGGGGCGAACGCACCACGTCGGGCAAGCTGATGGATATGGGGCGGCTGGCCTTCCACTCACTGATGAAGCCGTGATAGGCATAACCGATGTAGGTTTCGCCGGGTTGGAGGGTGGCTAGCTGTTCGCAACCGATCTTCTCAAATTCGGAAGCATATTGTTGGATATCGGCTTGCCATTGTTGGGCTACCAGAGCAAAAAACCGTTTTTCCTGGTTCAGCGTCTGGATGGTTTGCCGCAAGGTATCGGCTTTTTTTGGATTGGCAGCAATATCGAAATGGGTGACGAGGTATTGTTCCCCGTTTTTGGTGAGGAGGTTGATGCCTTTTTCGATGGGCAGTTTTAATTTTCCCAGTTTGATCTGTCCGGGGGTAAGCAATTCACCCGTGCCTCCGGTCCCACTGGTGAGGAACAGGAGGTCGTAAGGCGTTTCGTAATGCGGCCTTCGCGGCAGCCGAAATTCTTTGTCGGTGAAATCCCAGTCTTTCAGGGTGGCGATGTCGCTTTCGCTAAATTCGATGGCCCGGTCTCCGCTGCGTAGAATACCTACTTTGTTTTCTCTTCGGAGGTAGGCCATCAGGCGGCCATTTTTAATGCGGACGATCAGGTGGGGGTGATAGCTTTTGTATTTTGATGTTTCAAACGCTTCGAAGTGGGAGGCAGATTCGTGTTTGACGACGCGCATGCGCCGGTCGAAAGTAAATACGTGGACTTTTCCGGGGTTGGTATTGAGGTTGTTTACTTTCAAATTTGCGGAAGCAGAACTGAGTTTTAAGTTAGAAGGCGGCACATATTCCAGACGAAAGCCATCGCTGAAATCATCGGTTACCAGCGCCGCCTCGTTGAGGGCTACCACCTCTTTTTTGTGTTTTTGGATATAGGAAGGAATAGCAACATCTTTGGGAATAAATTCACTAAAAAATTGAACGTTGTGTTGCACCTGCGCGGCCTCCAGGATCAGCTTTGGAATATCGAGTTGGCTGATCGTTTCGTCAGGGTTGAAACTGAGGTCGCTTGTATCTGCATTGGTGAGGAGAAATAATTGCCGGAAGTCTTTGATGTCATTGAGGATGACAGGGATAGTACCCATTATCAAATGATCGGGGTAGATCAGAAAACAAGTGTTTTCCAAAAAGCCTTTATCTTCCAGAAATTGAATGAACGAACCGATGAGGTAGTCCACTCCCGCCACCATAAATTCCAGTTGGGAACGTTGGGGCGGCACCAGGCTTTCGAGCCTGGAGTCGTACACCCCGTCGGGCAGGTGGGTGCTGATGGTCGACATGAATAAGGCGAAGGGCTGGCCCGTTATTTCCTTTTTCAAAACCAGTTCGCGGGCTTCGTCCAGGAGGTCTTTGTCGTGCAGGCCCCATCCCGACTTCGGATGTTTTCTCATCAGGTCTTTTTCCGACACTACCTCAAAGAGGCAGGCCTCCAACATTTTGTCGACGCCGCCAAACTCTTTGTTACCCATCAGGTAAGTGAGGTCGTATCCTGCCTTTTTCAGTATGTGCCCGACCCCTGTCAGATTCAGTTGGTTGGCTCTTTGAAAAACCTCATTGGGTTTGCTTCTGAAGTAGGCCGGAAAACCGGTAATGGATGTGTAGATGGAAGCTGCCGTCCAATCGCTTCCCGGGCTTTGCGACATGTTGAAAAGGGTGAGGGAGTCGGCCATGGCACGCAGGTTGGGAGTTAGGTGATCCAGTGGCTTTCGCAAAAAACCGTGTTCGAACGATTCCATGGAAATGACAATGATGTTTTTTCCCTTTGTTGCCTTTACGTCCTCGGGTGTGACGTATTGATCCGGGGGGATGTTCAACGCCTTCAGCGCTTCGTCAAAACTTTTTTGGGAAACCGTGGTCACCCTTCCCACTTCAAACAGGTTGTACAATACACCCTCGGGAATGGAAAGTAACAGTCCTCCCAGCAAAAGGGCACCCAGAAGTCTTCCCAGTGGTAGGTCCCATTTGCGTAAGCGACGGCTGCCGAAATAAATACCTGCCAATAACAATACAAACACGCAGACCAGTACGATGGCCTGCCACAGAAAAAACTCCCTGACCAGGGCCCAGTCGAGGGTGCCGGTATGCATATAGTATTTATAATCGATCAGGCTGCCCCCCATGTACACTGAACTGACTTGCAAACATATAAACCCAGCCAACAGCACCGACATCGGCCAGGCCATCCACCTGCTGCGAAACAAAGCGGCGATCAATACCGATACTACCAAAAGGATCAGAAGTTGAAACAGGATATACAACACGAGACAATAAATTAAACCAGGAAGGCCACTCGCTCTCACGCGTCGGACGAAGAGGCGCGCTTCCGCATCAAACCTTTTACAATTGCATTTAAGATTAACAATATACTTACAAAACCAGCTACCCGGCCGATCAAATCACCCCACTGAACATAAAACGTTTTCTCTTTGTTGAATTGTATACTTCCCCGTACCGCTGCTTCTTCGTCATATCCGGTGGCTTGACTCACATCGCCCCGCTGATTGATGAAGCAGGAAATCCCCGTATTAGCCGACCGGGCAATGCTGCGTCGCAATTCGATGGCCCGCAGCCGCGCAAAAGCCAGGTGCTGGCGGTGGCCGGCGGTATTGTCCCACCACCCATCGTTGGTAACGATGAACAGGGCTTCCGCTCCGTTTTTGACATAACCGGTACAGTACTCCCCAAACACAGACTCAAAGCAGATGACTGGTGCCACCCCGGAGTCTCCGCTTTTGAATGCCGATCGTTCCCGCTGCGTGGCAAAACTACTTGGAGAGCCGCCCAGCTGATCTACCACCGGCTTCATAAAAAACAACAACTCGTGATGTGGAAATATTTCTGCCCCTGGTACCAGTTTTGACTTGAGGTAAAAGTCGACCTCTTTGCTACCACTGGTGAGTTGGATGGCGGAGTTGTGGCTTTCCCAGAAAAGGGTATCGCCCCGGGAGCGGACTCGGGTGCGTACGGCCGGGCCATGCGGTTCGCCGGGATCATATACTTTGTAGCTTCCCAGTCCGGTTACGAGTTTTAGTTTGGGATATTGGTCGATGAACCGTTGGAGGGTTGTAATTTTTTTGTTGGTGCGCATCGTGTTGGTTCTGATGCTGTTGAAACTCGACTCGGGAAAGACGAGGTATTCCGTCTCCGGCGTGATGGCAGCGGACGATAGTTTTAAAAACCGATCCATCGTCTGCGAGCTGGTAATGTCGAATTTAACGTAGTGCGGTTCAAAATTGGGTTGTATAACAACAACTTCCCGAAAGGTACCTTTTTCCTTGCGGGTATAAAACAGGACAAGAGAAACCAGTACGGGCAATCCCAGCAGGAGTACGGGTTTCCCCCAAAAACCGGATTTTGTGGATGTATAGTTGGATACCAATTCTTTTTGCAGGCTTTCCAGCCCGAACCATCCCGCCAGTTTTGGTGCCAACCACTTAAATAACAAGGCATTTGCGGAAAGTATCCACAGGCTGCCGCCAAATACGCCGGTAAACTCATACCACTGTACCCACGACGGGAAGGTGGCGAAGCTGTTGCCCAGCGTCAGCCAGGGCCAGGTGAGCTCCTGCCGCATGTGCAAATACTCAAAGGTGATCCAAAAGGCGATGAAAGCCATCCACTGCGAGCCGCGCCCCACCGTTTTTTTCACCTGGTGGTACAACACAAAAGGGATAGCCATGAAAAAGGAGTTCATCAGAAAAGCGAAGAGCCCCGCAAAAAAGGCCGTGTTGGCCACCCAATAAGTGGTCAGCAGATTCCAGACGACGAAGCTGTGATAGGCGTATTTGAATACCTCCCACTTCGCCGTACCCGCCCTGCTCTTCGCGATGTCTTCCTCTACCATCAAGAGCGGAATAAATGCGACAAACATCAGCGGCGTTAGTGGTATCATCGGAAAGCCCAACCACAACAAGATCCCAGACAAGGTAGCCAGGCCAAATCTTTTGGCGTTGTTGGTATGGCGGGAAAAACGGGGGAGCAGGATAAGGGCAATCGCTGCCCAGGCAAAGAGGAGAAAAAACAAGGGGGTGTACCCCCAGAGTTGTTGGTCCTGATGTTGGTTGTACATCCACCACCCTACACCTATGGCCAGCAATAAGCTGATGAAGATCCCTCCTATTCGGATTTTTTTTTGCATGTAATTATGGCGAAAACAAACAAATTTTATTTAAAATTTTTGTTTTTAACAAAATATGTTTTATGTTTGTGCCGTGCTTCGATTGCACGAAGATATCTTCAATTTTTATATCCTGATTTTCCCCGATAGTTATCGGCCTTGATTGGGGAGGTAGAGGTATGTTGGTTTAGCAAATTGCGGACTGTGTTCCGGCGGCGGAGGCAGCGGGAGGGTCCCACCCTCAAGAACAAAGCCATGTTCAACACACAAATTTAATTTTTTACCATATGTTTGTCATCCAGCCCCTTCCACTCAAAGAGTGTGAGAGAATATTCAAAGAAGTGTATCATTTTCCTTCCCCGCCCTAGCTCTTTAGGGAAAACCTTCGCACTGACACACTTTTTGACCACCGTGGAGTATTGATATGTGTCGGCACTCCGAAAAGTAAATAATTGGCAATAACTCATCCTATTTCACGAGCCTCAACTAACCCCAAACCCATTCTCCCACTCCTCTCCGGGACGAACAAACGCCAAATTTCCTTCCTCGTCTTCTGCCATGAGCACCATCCCCTGCGACTCCACCCCCATCATTTTCCGCGGCGCCAGGTTGGCGAGGAGGAGCACCTGTTGGCCGACCACCTCTTCCGGTTTGAAGTGCTTGGCGATACCCGACAGGACGGTCCGTTGTTCAAAACCCAAGTCTACTTTTAGCTGTAGCAGTTTGTTCGATTTTTCCACGGGTTTGGCCTCGGTGATGGTGGCGGTGCGTATATCCAGTTTGGTAAAATCGTCGAACTGGATGGTTGGCTTCAGTGGTGGCCGTTCTGGCCCTTTCCGGGCATCGAGGAGGGCCTGGAGCTTTGCTTTTTCTTCTTCAACGATTTTCATCCGGCTTTGGTCTTTGCGGTCGTTTATCTTTTGAAACAGCAAATCGGGTTCACCGATGGCATGGCCTTTCGGCAAAATGGGTTGGCCCTCCTCTATTTGTTTTGCAAGGCTCGCCCAGTCGCCGTTGACCACTTTGGGGAGGCGCAGCAGAGAGCGTACCTTATCGGAGGTGAAGGGCACAAAGGGCTGGCAAACCACGCTGAGCAACCCAACGATCTGCAAGCTCACATACAAGGTCTCCTTCACAGCCGGGCTGTCGGGCTCTGTTTTCCAGATGGCCCAGGGGGCCGCATCCTGGAGATAGACATTTCCCCACGAAGATATCTCCATCAGCGTTTGGGCGGCAGCCTTAAAACTGAACGACTCCAGGTCGGAGGACAGCTTTTGTAACAATTCATTTACAGGCGCCAAAACCGTCTTCAAGTCCACACCGGATTCCGGCACAACGCCCTGGAAGTATTTATTGGTCAGTACGATGACGCGGTTGACGAAGTTGCCGAGGTTGTCGGCCAGTTCTTTGTCGTAGAAGTCGACGAAATCGTCCCATTTAAAATCGCTGTCGCGGTTTTCGGGCATGTTGCGCACGAGGGCATAGCGTAGGGCATCTTCCTTGTTGGCAAAGTCTTTAAACTTTTCGAGGTATTCGTATTGTTCGATGCCCACGCCCAGTGATTTGGAAAACTTCTCTCCTTCAAAATTCAGAAACTGGTTGGCGGGCACATTTACCGGCAACTGGTAATCGCCGTGTGCTTTGAGCATAGCCGGAAAGACGATGCAATGAAAAACGATGTTGTCTTTGCCGATGAAGTGTATCAGTTGGCAGTCGTCGCTTTGCCAGTAATCTTTCCAGTTTTTATCGTTGTCGGCGGCCCATTGTTTGGTGGCGGAGATGTAGCCGATGGGCGCGTCGAACCAAACGTACAACACCTTCCCCTCCGCCTCCGGCAGCGGTACGGGGATGCCCCAGGAAAGGTCGCGGGTGATGGCACGGGGTTGGAGTCCTCCTTCGCCATCGAGCCAGGAGAGGCATTGGCCTACGACGTGTTTTTTCCAATCTCTGGGGTTGTGGTGCAGGGAGCCGTCGAGTTGGCCGTTTTTGATCCAGTCGCGCAGCCAGTCGGCGTGTTTGTCGAGTTTGAAATACCAGTGTTTGGTTTTCCGTTTGACGGGTGTTTTCCCGCTAAGGGTAGACCGCGGGTGGAGCAGTTCGGTGGGCGACAGGGTGGAGCCGCAATTTTCGCATTGGTCGCCGTAGGCGTTGGGGTTGGCGCATTTGGGGCATTCGCCGACGATGTACCGGTCGGCGAGAAACTGTTGGTATTCTTCGTCAAAAAGTTGTTCGGATTCGCGGACTTCAAACTCGCCGCCTTTTTCGTAAAGGGCGGTAAAAAAGTCCTGCGCGGTCTGATGGTGGAGGGGGTCGGAGGTGCGGTGGTAGATATCAAAAGAGATGCCCAGCCGCTCGAAGGTCTCCTTGTTGAGTTGGTGGTATTTGTCGATGATGGACCGGGGCGACACCCCCTCCTTCTTGGCCCGGATGGTGATGGCGGCACCGTGTTCGTCACTTCCGCAAACGAAGACCACATCGTGCCCCTGCAAGCGGAGGTAGCGCACGTAGATGTCGGCATTGAGGTAGGCGCCTGCCAGGTGGCCCAGGTGAAGGGAGCCGTTGGCATAGGGAAGAGCCGATGTGATGAGGTATCTTTTTGGTTGGTCCATGTACTGGTGGTGAAGTTGTAGAAATCGCGGGCGAATATACGGGTTTGGGCGCTATTGATGTGGTAAAAACGGGATAATCTGTTTATTGGTTCCTGCTGTTGGTGTTTTCAGTCCGGTGCTGTAGATAAAAGATTGCCTATCGATACGGCCTATAACATGTTCCGTCAATATCAATAAACGGGCAAAACCTTTTTTAGCTATTAGACTTTTCACAAGAGAATTTCCTGACCTTATAAAAAATATTTGACTATCTGACAAATTAGTATTACCTTTGATATATGTTCGACGTTGAACTCCCCGGAACCGGTGCCATGAACAACTAAAACTACACCACCTCTTCCGGATAATAACAGACCCTAACTGACATTTTTTCTTCCACCGATCGGCGTGACTGTTGTGGTGGTTGTGTATTGATGTATAATGGTTTGTGATTTTCTTGCAATCGCCCGCCCCCCAACCCCCTGAAGGGGCGGATCAGCCCGCAAAATCACATACCTACCTGCGAACAATTACAACTATCCGGAGCATCACCCTGTAAAGTATTTCTTAACCGGAAGCCCGCCAACAGGCCGGGCAAGGGCCGTGTTATGCTCATAGCCGGAATGGCATTGTTGTGCCGGTTGTGAGTAGTGGTGGACTTCCACAAAACCTTTTTAATATGAAATCGAATTCCAAATTCCGACCTTTTTTTAACAAGACTCCTCGTGAAAAGCCATTTATGAAAACACATTACCCCCCCCTTTAATATGTAAGGGGTTTACTTGGTTGAAAAAAAGTGCTTTACTCTGTTTTTTTGTTTGTTTGAATTTTGCAATTCATGGACAGCAATGCGACCTTGACAATTTACGCACACAGGCAGTAGAATTACTTATAACCGATGAAAATATCAGTACGGATGAAGCAGGCGAAATAGACAGCTATATCAACAGTCAGAATTCAAATGGGAGTTGGACTGATGTTGATTATGACGATACAGACCAAGATGACGATGACCAAGATGATACAAGCTGGGATCCAATTGACCACTTAAAGAGGTTGGTTATGTTTTGCCAAGCATATGCCGACTATTCTGATTTTACAGGCTCGGGAGGAAACGCATCTTCTGAAGAGTTGAGAAATGGGATTAATACTGGCCTCGAATATTGGTATGGACCAGCAAATGACAATTCATGCAATAGTGGCCCTGCAGTTTGTCCTTGTGCTCAATCATGTCCTTGCAGTGAAAATTGGTGGTGGAACTGGATCGGAAAACAACGAGAATTGCAAGATATAGGCATATTGTTTTATGATGAATTGGTAAACAACCAAAATTTACTCAATAGCATTATCGGCGATTTACCATTGGACATTGAGAATTGCAGGAATAATTCTGTTTACACTGGTGCTAATCTGGTTGATGTAGCGAGTAGTATAATTGTCAACGGGTTGTTGAGCGGCGATGAAACATTAGTTACTGATGGAAAGACTGCATTTGAAAGCGGATTACAATTTGCCGAAGAAGGTATTCGGCATGATTATTCTTTTCACCAGCATGGGCCGCTGCTGTACAATGGTGGTTATGGGATGTCTTTTCTGGAAAATGTAGCCTTTTGGGGAGCTGTTTTTACTGGTGACGCAGGCTGCGACTACGATCCGGAAGGTAAAGAAAGATTATTTGAATATGTGCTGCAAGGAACGCGTTGGATGACAATAGATGATTTAACAGACTATAGTGCTAATGGTAGAGATATTGCGCGTGTGTATCCCAATAACAATGCAGGTGTGGATAAAGACGTCATGAAATGGATTATAAAAATGGCTTATCCTGCTTATAATCTTAACGATCCCGATGATCCTCAACCACCTTCTTCTCCAGCAATTGAATTATGGCAAATGAAAGGGAAAATTGAGGCTGAAGATCGACAAAATATCTCAGGAAGCAAGTACTTCCCCAAATCGGACTATGTTGTACATCACAGGAATGAGGAATCCTTGCCTCAATATTTCTCATCCGTCAAAATGTGTTCGGGAAGAACCATTGGGACAGAAAGCTTAATCGGGGAAAACAAAAGAGGGTTTTGGCTGCCCTATGGCTGTACCTTTGTTTACCTTCATGGAAATGAATATGAAAATATTTTCCCCTATTGGGACTGGATGCATGTACCAGGAGTAACAAGCCCTACTCTTACCACTAACCAGCCCGACTACCTTCCTGAATTTGAAGGCTGCCAGGGAGAAACACTCATTAGCACCCAAAATACCGAATTTGTTGGGGCGGCAAATAATGAGGATTATAGTGTTTCGGCAATGGACTATGTGGCCAACTATGACGGAGATGCTGATCCTAACTGGGAGATCGACAATGATGACTGTGTCGACCTTCCTGATAATATAGATATAGAAACAGTATCCGGTAAAAAAGCATGGTTCCATTTCGGTGATGAAATCATAGCACTGGGAGCAGATATAGCTACAACTCAAGGTGAAGTACATACCACGATCGATCAATCCATTTCTGTCACAAGTTACGATGAAGAGGGTTCCGATGCCTCTACCGAATGGGTGAAACACAACGGTATTGCGTATATTTTACCTAATTCAACTAACCAGTCCTGGGATTATAGCCTGGAACCAAGACAAGGAAATTGGAATATAATTGGTGATGAAAGTGTTGTTGCCAACGGGGAAGTGTTCAAGATATTCATCGATCACCAAAACATCAATTCTTACTATTACATCATTGCTCCAGGCAAAAGCGGATCTGATTACGATTTAAACAACAACCCGATCACTCTACTAGAAAATTCTTCAGCCCGCCAAGCCATAAAAAAAGACAACGGCTTGGCAGGAATCGTCTATTACCCCGATAATTTCAACCCTGCTGACCCACTAAATAACATACAAGTAACCGACTTTGCTGAAATGAAAACCAATAGACCTTGTGCCTTACTCTACGACGAAAACAAGTATGAAGTGTGTATTTCCTCGCCTGACAGGAAAGAAGATAGAATCAATTTGACCATCGAAACGACTGATGGTACTACCACTACTATGAGTTTTGAAATGCCAACCGGCCATGAAGCAGGAACTTCCAGATGTCATTTGTTTTCCGATTTTGGGGTGAGTCAGTCTTGTAATGAACCACATGAACTCCAATTTAACGCTTTATTTCACGACGACGACGGGCCAAATCTAGGCCATAGCTGGACCATAGAAGGTGGAGCACTGACCGGTGTGGTAGCCTTTGGCTCCGGTCAATCTGCTCCAATTTTCGACTTTAGTCCTCCTCATACTTTTGTGGAAGGAGAATATACCATTACCCACACCATAACATTGAATGGTGTAATGGTTACCAGTACGCAAGATATCAACGTCTTAGAAATAGACCATCCCAATGGCATTACCGTAATAGCTGCCAATGAAGTTTGGAATGCAAACAACCAGGGATCCTCCGAAATAGTGATAGCAGGAACCCTCACCATTGCTCCCGGTGCTTCCCTAACCATAGCAGGTGACTTGACCGTGATGTTCTGTGGGGAAAACTCCAGGCTGGTCATTGAACCCGCTCAACTAGCGGGGCCTGGCGGCAAACTTATTCTAAACGGTACGCTAACCGACTACCAAAGCCAGACCTGGCATGGGGTAGAGGTAGGGGGTCGCTCTTTTGCGAATCATACTTCAACGCTCCATGGCCAATTATTCAGCAATGCCGGGGCCGAAATTCGAAATGCGCGTATTGCCATCCGTACAGGTAAGAGTTTTCCCTCTATTAATCAAAACGGAGGAAAAATACGCTGCACCCAAACCACCTTTCTCAATAATGCTCAAAGCATTGTCATCCCGTCTCACAACACGCCCAACTACCAGGGCGATTTCTTCCGTTGCAACTTTGTAGTGGATGATGATTACCTGCATTCCTCATTCAGAGACTTTATCCACCTCACCCGCGTGGATGGCATAACCATAAAAGGTTGTACCTTTACCAACGACATGGACTTATCCGACATAGCCACCGAAATCAACGACTGGGGCAAGGGCATCAGTGCCTCCGATGCGGGATTTGAAGTAGTGCCCTGGAGTGGGATTCCGAGCCAGGGTATGAAAACCAACGTTTTCAACAACCTGGGCTATGCCATCTC
This sequence comes from Saprospiraceae bacterium, assembly GCA_965222105.1. Classification (GTDB taxonomy): domain Bacteria; phylum Bacteroidota; class Bacteroidia; order Chitinophagales; family Saprospiraceae; genus CALGLS01. The sequence continues at coordinate 72,178 of CBDCTQ010000080.1, forward strand.
GGCCCGTCGTAAGGGTGCCAACCGGAGCTTTAAGGTTCAGCAGGCGGAATTCAACGACTGCTTCGTGGGTATCCGCAACCGAAATGTCAACGCCAGCGAGATCGTACTCAACACTTTCTACCTGGGAAGGCTGCCACAGGGGGGGCTCGACGTCATCGAACCCGTCCAGGAGGTGCTGGGATACCCGGGCACCGTCCAGTCGGGGGTCGTGTACGAGGGCACCATTGAAGGCTTCGAATGTCAGGGAAACAACTTTATGAACACCTACCGGGTACCTACCCCCGATCATTTGACGGTAGGGGTTTTCTGCCACAACACGGGTGATATAAATAAGTCGATTCGACTAAATACCTTCGATTGGCTTAATGTAGGGAATCTGGCTGTGGGAGATAATGGGGCTGACCCAATGTCTCCTGCTCAAGGACTTACTTATCTGTGCAACACCAATACCAACATCCAGGAAAACGGCTTTGACATCGATGTGGCACAGCAGGATGGCACCACCACTCAAAGCCTGGTACGCTTGGGGCAGGGGTTTGTGGATGATGGTATAGATCGATCAGCCGCCAATGTTTTTACGGACCCCGAGAATGCCAGCCCTGCAACTGGTTTTGCTTATTCAGGGCCTGATAATATTTCATATTGGAGATTTGGTAATGACCCTGTACCCAGCGATTCGCCTGATGGTAGTGTTTTGCCGGTCGATAAAGCCGAAAACACCTGTCCGACAGAATATTGTTATCCTCCATGTAGCGAACCGCCTGTCAATATAAACGATGTGAAATCCGAGTACCATTCGACCAAAGCAGCCTATTATTTGGCTTTGGAGGCCAGCTACCAGGCCAATCCCAAACCAGGAGCAGCCGATTCCCTTTCACGATACCGGTTTCAGATGGACAAAACGGCCTTCACCGTTGTCGAGTATTATTTGGAAGATACCACCAATACTACCCAGGACAGTCTTTTCGCCTGGATTCGGCACCTGGACAATACCGGCGCGCTTTTGTGGCTGTCGAATGAGTACCTGGCCCAGGGAGACGGGACTTCGGCACTGGCTATGATCGATGCCATTCCTGTAAACTATTCGTTGACTTCCGAGCAGGCGGAAGATATTGCAAATTACCGGTATGTTACCAACCTGTTGATCGGAAAAGACCTGGATAGTCTGAGCAGCACGGCATTGACCAGCCTGGCAGCCTACGACAAATCAGGTGGTCAGACCGAAATCTGGGTGAAGGGTATACTCACCGACTATGGCTCGCATTACCCACCCGAGTATTCCTTTACTATTGCCGGAGCAGGCGCTAAACATGCTCCTGAGACGGAAGGTAACGATCAGAAACATATTGTCCCATCTGTGATGACGGTGGCTCCTAATCCGGCGAAGGACTATGTACGATTTACTTTAGCACTTGACAACGAAGAGATGGTCCCCTACCTCGAAGTACGGGATTTGAATGGCAGAGTGGTATACGCTAGAAGCGATTTGGGAAGTGTAGAATCCACTACGTGGTACACCGAAAACCTGCCATCCGGTATTTACTTCTATCAGCTCTTAATACCCGGAGAGGTATTGCAAAGCGGAAAGATCATTTTGACTAAGTAGTTTCATCAAGCCCTGCTGGTTAAACGCCGGCAGGGCATAATTTTTTTGGATATGGTTAGATGTATGTTCATATTTATATTGTTAATTAATGTTCGGTTAACTGCGCAGCAAGGCTTTATTAAACCTTTTAATTTCGGTTACTCCACAGCTGTAACCTTCAACGCCATGATAATGGACGAAGGTGAGTTAATTGTGTGTGGATATGTACGGGATAGTGTGCCTCCCTATCAAACCGGGGCATTCATTTCAAGGATTGATACAGCACTGGTCAGGTTTTTATGTTCAAGCCCTATTACGATTCTTCAGGTGTTCACTACATCCCGGGCGAATATCCTGGAGGACTAATAAAGATGGCAGACAATAGTGGGTATGTATTTGTAGGGAATATTTGGGAGACTGCTGGAGGCTTTATGATGAAGTTTGATTTGGAGGGAAATCGGATTTGGACAAAAAATTTGGAAGATAACGTTTCATCACAGGGATATTATCATTTGTTGTTGGAAACAGAAGATGGGCTACTGGTAGGGTGGGAGTAAACAAGAACCAGTTGGAGCTACTATCGATGGGTTCCTGATGAAAACGAACAAACAAGGGAACAAGCTATGGGAAAAGCAGTTTGGGACAACTTCACAACATGAAACGACCCAAAGTTTGCTTAAAATCACCGAAAACGAATACATTATAGGAGGAACTATAAGCACTAGTGGACTTCCCTGGAATCAGTGGCATGATCCAACTCCAAATTTTCGCAGTAGACTCTTTAGGTAATGAAAAATGGTATTGGGAAAGCGATCCGCCCTTTGATGAATGGAGCGTAGAGGACGTGGGGTGTCGGGGCCTGTATCGGGATGGGGAAGGCAATTGGGTGTATGCTACTATGAGGGGGGAGTTTCAAAATTCGGGTGGATTACTCTATCCGCAAGCAAAATTTATAAAACGAGACAATGAATTCAATCTGCTAGAAGAAAAAACTTATGATGACCTGGATGGAGACCGAACTGGCTTCACAAACATGATTCCACTTTTTGACGGAGACTTTTTGATGCTGGGAAATAATTACGAATTTTTCGAGTCTTCAAGTACAATACCTTATGTATATGCCTGGATGATTCGGGCTACTGAATCAGGGGATAGTCTGTGGACAAGATACGATCTGGCTTTTCCTGATACTGGTTCTTTTTCAGAGCAGTATTTACACTCAGCAGTAGAGCTACCAAGTGGAAGTATAATCGCGGCCGGCTATTGGACAGATTATAACTCAAACACCTCCGACCACGGCCTCCTCATCAAAGTAAATCAACACGGCTGTATAGATACGATTGACTGTACACCTACCAACTTTCCGAATTTTGTGTATTCATCTAAACCTACACCAGATTTGAAAATTTATCCGAATCCAGCTCGTCATATTTTACATTACGAGAGTGATCGGGTATCTGAATGGGATCGAGTGGAGGTGTTGGATATGAATGGGCGGGTGTTAAAGGTGGAATTTGACAACAGTACTACTACAGTTGATGATTTGTTGCCGGGAGTTTATGTGTTGCGGTTGTGGCGGGGTGGGCGGTTTTGGGTGCGGAATTTTGTTGTTAGGTGAGGCTTTGCGCGCACCCCATGAAGGGCGAGATGCCTTCATGACAGGCAGCCCCGGCGGGAGAGCATCAACCCGCAGGGCCACAGAGTAAAATATCAACTATGGCATGCATACTGACGTAAAAAATTGCATGCTGATATTTTGTAATTGCAATGTTATATTCTTGCAGGTCTTTCGCAGGTGGCGGTTTCCCACTTATGGCGGGATTAGAGGGCGCGGGTGAGCATCCTACCATCCGCCAATCACCAAGCACTACCTACCCCCCAAAATCATCAAAGGCAATATTCTCGTCGGGTACGCCCAGTTCATCCAGTGTTTTGATTACGGAGGCATTCATCATAGGGGGTCCGCAGAAGTAGTATTCGATCTCTTCCGGCTCGGGATGTTCTTTGAGGTATTGCTCGTAGCAGACGTTCATGATATACCCTTTGAATCCTTCGCCGTTGGGGTCGTCGATGTTTTCTTTTATCTTCCAGTTGTCTTCGGGCAGGGGGTTGTCGAGCGCCACGTAGAATTTAAAATTGGGAAATTCCTTTTCGATGGCTCTGAATTCATCGATGTAAAACAACTCTCTGCGCGTACGACCGCCGTACCAAAAACTTACCTTCCGGTCGCGACACTTCTCGGTGTGAAACAGGTGGAAGAGGTGCGACCGCAGGGGGGCCATACCGGCTCCACCGCCGATGTACACCATTTCTTTTTTGGTGTCTTTTATGAAAAATTCGCCGTAGGGGCCGGAGATCATCACCTTGTCGCCGGGTTTGCAACCAAATACATACGACGAACAAACCCCCGGATTGACGGCCATCCAGGTGTTGGCGTTGCGGTCCCAGGGAGGGGTAGCGATCCGGATATTCAGTTTTACGATGTTTCCTTCGGCGGGGTGGTTGGCCATGGAGTAGGCGCGAAACTGCTCTTCGTCGTTGACCATTTTCAGATCCCAGAGTTTGTATTTATCCCACTCCGACTGGTATTTGCCGTCGCCTTCCGGGTCGTTCGGGAGTGGGCGGATGTCGATGTTTTTATAGTCGATGGTTATCTTCGGTACGTCGATCTGTATGTATCCACCCGATTCGAAGTCGAGGGTTTCGCCTTCCGGCAATTTGACCACAAACTCTTTGATGAAGGAAGCGACGTTGCGGTTGGAGACCACCTCGCATTCCCATTTTTTGATACCGAATATTTCTTCGGGAATGCGGATTTCCATATCGGAGCGCACTTTCACCTGGCAGGCCAGCCGTTTGTTTTCGGCGGCTTCTTTCCGGGTGAGGTGGTTGAGCTCTGTCGGCAAAACATCTCCCCCACCCTTATCGACGTGGCATTCGCACATGGCGCAGGTGCCTCCACCGCCACATGCCGATGGCAGGAAGACGTTTTTGTCGGAAAGAACATTCAACAACGACGACCCCGGCTTTGCCAACAAGGGTTCTCCGGAATTGCCGTTGATGACGATCTTCACATCGCCCTGCGGCACCAATTGCCTCCGCGCCATGATCAACATAAACGACAAGGCCATGATGACAGCGCTAAAGACCAGCACCGCCGATATCAAAGTAGAAATTGTGGACAATAGTACCATTTCGTTAATAATCAGTCAATTAATAATCAACCATGAAAGCCTGCCCCGGACTTGATACGGGGGACTACGCCAGTGAAAGCCTGCCCCGGACTCGATTCGGGAGCCTGCCCCGAACTTGATTCGGGGGACTAACGCCGTTCACTGCACGTGTCGTTTCGCCTTCATGACAAGTAATCAATATCTATTTCCCCAGCGCAGCCGGATCGATCCCCATCAAGCTCATAAAAGCGATGCCCATCAGCCCGGTGAGTATAAAAGCCATGCCCAGCCCGCGAAGAGCAGGAGGTACGTCGGAGTAGCGGATCTTTTCCCGGATGGCTGCAATGGCTATGATGGCCAAAAACCATCCGAAGCCACCACCTAATCCGAAGGCGATGGTTTCCCCAAAATTGTACTCCCGCGACACCATAAACAACGACCCACCGAGGATGGCACAATTGACTGTGATCAATGGCAGGAAGATACCCAGCGAGTTGTACAGAGCGGGAGACACTTTCTCGACGATCATTTCCACCAACTGTACCATAGAGGCGATCACCGCAATGAAAAGGATGAATCGCAGAAATGTCAGGTCGATGCCCAGTAAGCCATCTTCACTGAGGAGGAACTCGCTGATCACCCAATTGATCGGCATGGTGATGCCCAGCACAAATATGACGGCCAATCCCAGTCCGAACGCCGTTTTTACCGTTTTGGATACTGCCAGATAAGAGCACATACCCAGGAAGTAGGCCAGTACCAGGTTTTCGACAAAAGCTGCTTTTATAAATACGTTGAAAAAATCCATTTTATTTGTTTTTTGCTTGCCGCAAAGGCCATAAAGGCAGTTTACTTTTGAGCTTTATAGACAATATATGCACGGAAATTTTGCATAGAGCTAAGCTGAACCTTCCAAGTTTTCAACCTTGGGAGGTTTTTGATTTAGGAAATATCCACCAGTTTAGGGTTATAGGTCCGGTGAATCCATATCAGGATACCGATTACAAACATGGCCGCCGCCGGCAACACCATCAGGTTGTTGTTGGTATACCACCAGAACATAGAGCCTTCGGCAGCGGTGTTGATCATATATTCGGGCGTAGCGCCAATTATTTTCCATTCGACAGGACTTCCGGCAAAAAGGGAGCCTTTACCAAACACTTCTCTTACAAAAGCTACGATGAGCAGGATGGCGCCATAGCCCAGCCCGTTGCCCAGCCCGTCGAGAAAGGAGCGCCAGGGTTTGTTGGCCATCGCAAAGGCCTCTAGCCGTCCCATGACGATGCAGTTGGTGATGATCAGGCCGATGTATACCGACAATTGCTTGTAAATGGGATAGTTGAATCTTTTTAGCGTAAGCTCCACAACGGTTACCAGGGTGGCGATGATGACCAGTTGGACGATCATACGCACCTGTTTGGGGATGCGGTTGCGGATGATGGAGGTAAACAAGCTGGAAAATCCACACACGAATACCACCGCTATCGCCATCACCAACGATGGGTAGACCAACGAAGTAACGGCCAGCGCCGAACAGATGCCCAGCACCTGCACCGTAATCGGATTGTTGTCATTGAGTGGGTCTGTGATCAGCTTCCGCTCTTTCTTACCAAACAACGGCTCCGATTCTTTTACCTGTATCTTTTCCGCCTGTAATGTTTCTTCTGCCATGAAATCATTAATTATTTATTAATAATTATTAATTAATTCTCCGAGGGGTTTATCTTTTTTGGTTTTCACTTTATTGAAATAGGGCTCATAATATTTGATACCTCTCTGCAACATTTCGCTGACCCCATCGCAGGTCACCGTGGCACCGGAAATACCGTCGACACCATGTACATTTCCTTTTTTGGCCTTGCCTTTGGCTACTTTTACCGATTGGTATTCGTCGGTACTGCTGTATATTTTCTTCTCTTTAAATTGTCGGGAAAACTGAGGGTTGTCTTTGATCTCTGCGCCTAGTCCTGGTGTCTCTCCCTTGTGGTCGAACGAGGCACCGACGATGGTGTTCATATCGTCTTTCAAGGCAATATTGCCCCATATTTCGTCCCACAGTCCATTACCACGTACGGAGGTAATGTAGAATTTTTCCTTGCCTGTGTCAAAAATGTATAGGGGAAGGATTCTTTGGGCCTCCGGTTTTTTCTTTTCCTTGGCCATGTCGATGTCTTCTGGTCTGCCTCCTTTATAACCGGCGGCGACGATGTCTTTCTCCTCCAGGGAGTTGCCGTTCATGTCAATTGCGATTTGTTCTACGCGGCCGTCAAATATGGAGACGACTTCTTCGTCGGGTATTTTATCGGCGTCTTTACCTTCGCCCAGGTGATCGTTGATGGCAGCCAGGATAGCCCGCTTGTTGAAGATCGACTCGTTGATCTTCGACTGGTCTTTCCACATGGTGTACATACCGGTCAACAATAATGCCACGGCAGCCGTCATAATGAATACAAAACTGTAAATATATCTGGTACTATGCACTTGGCTAAATTTTATCTACGATTAATATTAAATCTATTGTTCAACAGGAGTAGTGGCCGCCGGTTCTACCATTTGCGTGACAACGCCTTCCCCCCGCTTGAGGCGGCGACTGATATTGGCTTCAATCACATAGTGGTCGATCAGCGGCGCAAAAACGTTCATAAACAAAATGGCCAACATCCATCCTTCCGGATATGCCGGATTAATCACACGGATAATCATACCGATGAATCCGATCAGAAAACCATATATCCATTTGCCCCGTTGGGTAGAAGCAGCTGTGACCGGATCTGTCGCCATAAATGCCATTGCAAAAAAGAAGCTGCCCATATAAAACTGGTATTGCCAGGGTACTTCCATAAAAGGTGTTGCCCCCCAGACGTTCAGCAACCAGGCGCCCACTATGGCCCCAATGAACATGCTCAGCATGATGCGCCAACTGGCAATGCCGATCGTAATCAACATCAAAGCACCTGCCAATATAAAGGGCTTGCAGGTCTCTCCTACCGAGCCGGGGATGGCTCCCCAGAACATTTGGCTGGTGGAATATTGCTCCGTCACTGCGTCCCAGCCTCCTTTGAAAGCCAGGCTCAAGGGCGTAGCTCCCGAATAGCCGTCCACTACCGGCACGCCGGCTTCGAAGGTGCGCCATCCGAGCCACTCAAAAATACCATTGAACAGGTTGTGCCCCCAGCCATAACTCGACACCAGGGTGTCGCCCTGCTCGGCTAGTCCGGCTACCCAAACTTCGTCGCCTGAAATGGAGGTCGGATAAGCAAAAAACACGAATACCCGCGCCAACAAGGCGATGTTCAGAATGTTCATGCCGGTACCACCAAACGCCTCTTTGCCGATCCAAACGGCGAAAGCCACCGCCAGGGCCAGCATCCAAAGAGGTATATCGGGTGGCATGATCAGGGGTATCAAAGCCCCCGACACCAGGAATCCTTCTTCAATACCATGTCCTTTTTTGGAGGCATACCAAAATTCGATCCCCAACCCAACCACATGCGTAACCACAAATATGGGAAGTATTTTAATGATGCCGTATGCCAGCTTTAGGTGCAAACCTTCCAGAAATCCCGTGTACATACCCAGAGCTGCATAATGCTGGTGTCCGATATTGTACGTTCCGAAAACGTAACACAACTGCAGAGCCAACACTACCATGACCATCGTGCGTTTGAGGTCCATCCCGTCACGGATATGAACCCCTCCTTTGGTAGTATGATCCGGGCTGTATAAAAAGGTGTAAAGCCCATCATACAGCGTATGTAGAAAGGGCGTTTTCTTTTTATCCGGTTCAATTCTCTTGACAAAGTCTAATAAACCCATGTTGTATAGTTGTCGGTTTCGTTGTCAGTTAATTCGATCGTTAATAATCAATAATTATTGATTCATTATCCCTGCTCCCGCATCACCTCCAGCCCCTCCCGGAGGATGGATTGCAGTGGCTGCTTTGAGGTGCATACAAATTCACAAAGGGCTACGTCTTCTTCGCTTAGTTCGTAGATGCCCAGTCCTTCCATTCGCTCAAAGTCGTTGACCAGTATGGCCTTCATCAGGTGCTGAGGGAAAATGTCCATAGGCAGTACCTGTTCGTATTGGCCAGTGACGACAAAAGCGCGTTTTTCGCCGTGGGTGTTGGTATCTGCTTCAAATTCGGCGTCTCTAAAAAGGAAGTTGGGAAACGTCCTCGATATGCTGGGCCGGGCCTTCAATGGCAGTAACCAGCCAAACATCTCATGGTAATTGCCTTCTTTGAGGACGGTGATCTGATCGTCGTAAAAATTCAGGAATTCGGCGCTGGTTTTTTGTTTTCCGCTAAGGACATCGCCTGCTACAATGCGGGCGTCGGCCGATTTCATATTGTCCCGCAACAATTCTCCTACACAAGCCCCTTGATGGGTACTCACGTATTGGGGGTGATCCAACTCTGCGCCCGTCAGGGCCACTATCCTGGAGGCATCGAACCGGCCTTCGTTGAACAGCTTGCCCAGTTGGATGACTTCCTGGACTCCCAGCACCCATACTTTTTCTTTGGTGTCGATGGGGTCGGTGTGGTGTATTTGTATGCCCACGTTGCCGGTGGGGTGTGGGCCTTTAAACCAACGGTGGGTCACCCCGGTTGCACCCGTAAAAGCGGCGGCAGGCGGTTCTGCGGCATTGAGGCCCAGGAAAATCTGGCCGTTGGTGAGTTTGCCCAAAACGTCGAGTCCTTTTTGAAAGGCAGCTTCTTGTCCGGCAACTACCAAATTGTTGTCGGGAGCCAGAGGGCCGGTATCAAAGGTGGAGATGAAAATATTTTGAGGAATGATGTTGGTATCGGCAACGATGTCGAACGGTCGTTGGCGGATAAGTGGCCAGGTTCCGGTTTCGAGCAAAAAGCGCACTAAATCTTCGCGGGACAGGGAGGCCAGGTCCGGTACGTTGATGGGTCGGTAATTCATCTCTCCCTTATCGGCCAGGATGACCACTTCCTTGATCGCCCGTTTTGCGCCCCGACGCACTTCTACGATCTCTCCGCTTACTGGGGAGCAATATTTTATGTCGGGTCTTTTCTTGTCAAAAAACAAGGGGTCGCCAGCTTTTACTTCTTCTCCTGGTTCGACCACCACCTTTGGAATGGGCGACATGCCAATGAAATTGCCCGGCTGGATAGCATAAGTAGCTGCCTGCCCGGGTACAATGGTTTTGGCGGCGGTGCCGGCCAGATTGATGTCGAACCCTTTTTTGAGGGTGATTACTTTGGAGCCCTTGTCTTTATCGAGCCAGTTGCCGGGTTTTGGAAAAACGGAGTAATCGTTGGTGGAGGTGTCAAGCCCGAGTTGTTTGGCTTCGATCTGCATCAGGTTTTCAGCTACCTGCAACACTATGCCAACCAGCAGAATGGCAACGACCAAAAACAGCGCGATCATGAGAAAATTGGTGCCGCCACCTGAGGCTGATTGTGAGAAAGCGAGTAGAGGCAGCGCGAGAAAAAAGAGTAGTAATACTGATCTGGTTATTCCGTTTATCATTGACTGTAAGGTTGTTACCGATTTAAGGCCCGGTGGCATCCCCGATAAGATATCGGAGTGGCTGCAGCAATTCTCAATTTAGATTTAAGTAATTTGCTGATTTGCTAATTATTGATGTGCTGATGCCCCTCTACCGCGAAGTTCCCCGTGTAGAACGTAAATATTGATTTTCAAATTGAGAACCGCTGGAGTGGCTGCAAACACAATTATAATCCATTGATAATAAAGGATTTGCGAGCTGTTTTTGGTTGAAAAACCGTCCTTTTCACAAAATCACGGCAAAGATATAAAAGGTTTCAAGGAAAATGGGGGTGAAGAATCCATTTTTAAAGCTAAAAAATTATTTAGATTAATTCTAAATAGCAATCGCGGTATTGGGATTTGATTCAGTCTGCTCCTTTCTATTCTTCAATAATGGTCCAAAGGCTTTCGCCAAAATTATAACAATACAAATACAAATTGGGGTTCTGTCTGTTTTTCCGGGGCCTTCATCTATAAAAGCAACTGTCAGTAAAGAAAAATCTGTTTATTCGGAGTATTCCTCTATCTGTTAAACTTATGTCTGTATGAGTTCCCTCAAAAATATGCTGTTGAACTGTTCCGGTATTGACCAGGCCACTCTGCAAAAAGCGCCTTCCGACGAAAACAAGTACGTGGGTATTGGCGCTACTATTTTTTTCACTGGTGTGCTGGCCACCCTATCGGCGGGGTATGCCCTGTATACGGTATTTGATTCCTGGATTTTTGCTGTCCTCTTTGGGATTATCTGGGGGCTGATGATCTTCAACCTCGACCGGTACATCGTCAGCAGCATGAAGGCCCAGGGCAATTTTTGGCGCGACGCGGCGGTGGCTTTCCCTCGTCTTGTGATGGCCGTTTTGCTGGCGCTGGTGATTTCCAAGCCATTGGAATTGAAAATTTTTGAAAAAGAAATCGACGCCGAACTCATTGTCATGCAACAAGAGGTGTACAAAACCCAGGAAGACAAAATCAAGGCCCGTTACCTCCCGCAGATCGAAGCTGCACAAGATGAAATAGCTGCTTTGAAAAAAGAAAACAAAGCCAAAACCACTGCCCGCGACCAACTCGCCCTGATGGCCATGCAGGAGGCCGACGGCAGCGGTGGATCCATGATCCGCAATATGGGCCCCATATACCGCGCTAAAAAGAAAGAGGCCGACCTGGCTCAGCAGGAACTGGAAGCTACCTTGACGGTAAATCTCCCGCTGATCGCGGAAAAGGAAACAGCCATCAAAAATATCCGGCAATCCATCAGCGATGAAATAGCCGCCCTCGACCGCACTACCTTTGGAGGGCTGGCAGCCCGCATCGACGCCCTCGACCGGTTGGCACAAAACAGCCAGGCCATCTATCTGGCCAACTTATTCATTATCCTTCTGTTTATCGCCGTGGAAACAGCCCCGATCTTCGTCAAACTGATTTCCACCAGAAGCCCCTACGACTATTTGCTCCACCAACACGAACACGTCTTTCAAATGGCTCACCTCGAGCAAACATCCAAGTTGGAAAACGCCGTCCGCAACATCGTAAAATACGATACCGACATCGGAACCTATCGCACCAATGCCCGTATTGCCGCCGAAAAAGAAATGATCGATAATGCCCTCAAACAACGAATCGGCGAGTTGAAAAACAAGCCCCTCAGCTGGGACGAGATCGTATTGAAGAAGGGTGGATAGCTACTTACTTTTCTATAAAAGCAAGGCGGGTGGCGCTATCTGTATTTATAGCATTTTGGGCCGTAAATGGTAAAAAAAATAGACTTATCGCCCAAAATTGATTATTTTTGGGCGACAACTACTTAAAAACGCCAACTTATCGCCCAAATTTGAAAAATCATGCAGGATCCGCTTATTGGTCGGCAAATAGAAATTGCTGCACTTGAGAAACTATTCAGAAGCAAAAAATCGGAATTTGCTATTGTTTATGGGAGAAGAAGGGTAGGAAAAACGTTTTTGGTTTCCCGAAAGTTTGAAGGTAAGTTCACCTTTCGGATGACAGCCTTAGCCAACACCAAAACAACCGTCCAACTTCAAAACTTTCACAACTATCTCACCTTGTTCGGCTCACAGACCGAAAACGTACCCGTCCCTAAAAACTGGCTGGAGGCCTTTCAGATGCTCATCCGCTTTTTGTCTAAACATAAGCACAGGCGCAAAGTCATTTTCTTTGATGAACTGCCGTGGTTCGATACACATGGCTCCGATTTTCTAACGGGACTCGAACATTTTTGGAATGGTTGGGCAACCTACCGATCCGATATTCTTCTGATCAGCTGTGGATCAGCAGCTTCCTGGATGATTAAAAACCTCATCAGGGACAAAGGGGGTTTGCACAATAGGGTGACGGAGCGGATTTTGGTCGAACCATTCACCTTGCGTGAAACGGAACAATTTCTCAAGGCAAAAGGAGCGGACTTTGATCGCTACCAATTATTAGAACTCTATATGGCAATGGGAGGTATTCCATTTTATTTAGAAAATATCCAGCCTAACAGAAGTGTGGCCCAAAATATAGACCGATTATTTTTTACTGCCGGGGGGTTGTTGCAAGGCGAATATTATGACTTGTATCGCTCCCTTTTTAAAAAGCACAGTCGCCATGTATCCATTGTAGAAGCATTAGCAGGAAAAGCCAAAGGCTTATCAAGGAAAGAAATTGCAAAACAGATTAACATCAAAGAAGGGGGTAATTTTTCCATAGTTTTAGATGAGTTAGAGCAATCTGGTTTTATCAAAAAATATTTCCCTTTCGGCAAGTCTGGTAGAGATGCACTTTTCCAATTAAGTGATCCTTATTCTTTGTTTTATCTAACCTTTGTCCAACAATCAAAAGCCCAGGGAGAAGGGGCATGGCTGTCCCGTTTGGGCAACCCCAAATGGCGAGCCTGGAGCGGCTACGCTTTTGAACAAATTTGCAGGTACCATACGTCAGGCATTAAAAAGCACCTGGGTATCAGTGGGGTTTATACCGAAGTGTCCACCTGGAGGGGTAAGACATCAGAAGGAGGAGCGCAAATTGATTTAATATTTGACAGAAACGACCGGGTCATTAATATTTGTGAAATAAAATTTTCAGAATCCGAATTCACCATCACTAAGCCTTATGCAGAGAAATTACAAAAAAAACTTCGGACTTTCAAAGCAGAAACTAAAACAAAAAAAACACTTTTCCTCACTATGATAACCACCTTCGGCGTTAAGGAGAACAAATATGCCATCCAATATGTGAAAGATGCAATAAATATGGAAGCATTGTTTGATTAAAATTAACGGTTGGCCAAACTAATAAGAATAGTTTAATCGTAAGACATTGATGCGAGCATTTTGCCTAGCGAACAACCGAACCATCAATTCCGATATACCACAACTTATACTCCACCTCGTTGAAACACCCAACCCAACAGCCCCGGCAATGCAAATCCAATCGCATTCAAGCTGCCATGCACCGCATACATCCAGGGTATAGACAGCCACCCCCATTCATGATGACAACGCCAGCCATATAATAGGGCCAAACACATGCCTCCCAACAAACAGATCCCAGACAGAAACCACAACAGGCCCCGCAATTTCACCCGCTGTACCCAACCCAAATACAGATAGCCTATTGCCACCCCTCCCCCACCCGCTGCCATGACCGTCACTGCCAACGACTCTACGATTTGTGGCAATCCCACCTGCGTGGCCGTAATGCCAATCGCCACCAGCGGCATCCCAACCAACAATACTCCTGCAAGCCACTTCCCAACCCACCGGGGCCATCGCGGTAGCGCAAAAATGAATAAATGTAACAACAAAAACCCGGCATAATGAAAATGCACCACCGTCAACAGAATGATGACCGGATCGTAGTCCCACGGACTGTACCCCAACCGGTCGGGGACTGCCCAAACTGCCGCCACCACCCAAAAGATATGGGCCGCCATGCCCGTCAACCCCTCTACGGAAATATCCAGTCGGCTTTGGCCAAAACGCATCGTTGCCGACAAGGCCAATACCAACCAGGGAAGTACCAGCATCATCGAAATGATACCAACTTCTAATTGATACGCCAAACTGAAAATGGAAGCAGCCAGCACTACCCACCACAATCGCTTTTGGGGCCAACCCGAAAGGTGCAAACACAAAGGCAGTAAAAACAATGGAGCCGCCGTCAACAACACGTAAACCTGCTCTTGCGCAAAAGGCGAAAAGGGCAGATAGAAAACAAACGATACCAGCCAAAGAATAAAGCCCACCACCACTGGGAGGGGAATTGAAATTGCATGTTCTGCCTCTTTCGTAAGAAGGTCACGATTTTTCATTTGCTAGGGTTTTCATGCGGGCAATGCTCTGTTTTACGAAACGGCGCTGATACCACCGCGCCACCGGATAGGCCAGCCATACCCACCACCGGGCCGGCCTTGAAAACGCTTTTATATGATAAGTCACCTCTCCGCGATCGTGTAGCTCTACCCAAAAGCACTCCTCCCCTCTCTCCATATGCGCCGGAAGAGTGCCATAGGCAAAACCAAAACGGTTGGGCTCGTCGACGACGTAGACGATCCTGGCAGCATTGAGCCACCACAAACCCCAGATACGAAACAATACGGCCACCACCTGCCCTGCCTGCAAGGGGGCCTTCGGAGGCAATATGGCTGTCCACGCAAGGGGAAATTGTTGCCAGTTCCGGAGCGCTTCTTTGGCAGCTTGCCACACAGAAATACCCTTGCCAAGTACGAGGTAGTTGTGGTCATTGTCATAACCACTTACCGGCGCGATTTTGGTACCTTCAACGGGTTGATAGCTGTACGATAGGGAAGCCTGTCTTTGCAAAAATTGGCGGATTCGAGCTTGACCGGGAATGGAAAAGAAACTGTTCATCGAATGGTTTTATTGAAGAACAAATCCAATTTTCAAAAGTTTCAATAATTTTTGAAAATTTGTTTTTTCGGTTTGTTTTTTACAAATTGCCAGACTGTTAGAATTTTCACGGAATTCATAAAATGAAAAAAAGCACCATCAAACACTCCCTTCTTCGGCAATGCACCAATTACATACAGCAACGGATCGATGTTTCGGAGAAAAAGATGTCGGATGCCCAGCATAGCGCCAATAACGAAACAAAGAGCAGTGCCGGTGACAAATACGAAACCGGCCGCGCCATGATGCAAATGGAACGCGATAATTTCGCCCAGCAGTTATCCAACTCTATTTTTGTCAAAGCTCAGCTAGACCGCATCGACCCCGACCAACAATTCGAACGGGCCGCTTTTGGTAGCGTGGTGCGTACATCCGCTGGCAACTATTTCATAGCAATTAGTGCCGGCCGCGTTATGGTAGAAGAGGAGCGGTTTTTCGCCATCTCCCCACAAGCACCACTTGCCAAAGAAATGATCCAAAAAAAAGCGGGCGACCACATCCGGTTCAACGAGAAGGACATCCGCATTCTGGAAGTATTTTAACCTCGTTTTTTCACCAAAAACAGTACCATATGAACCTCTGGGAAATGATCAAAAACTTCATTAAAAACCTGCTTTCGCGAAAAAAAACCGACGACCCGGACGATGAAAATAACCGCTAAGGGGGGGGCTCCCCGCCAGGTCAATAAGCCAATTTTGTTTTTCTAACAAAATAATTGTAAAACACAAAGCCCAGGACCGCCACAACCAATGGTGCGATCCATAAGGCCCACCTAAGAGGCGCCCCGTCGAGTACGATCGGCCCGTCCTGCCCCACGGAAATAAAGGAGGCCCAAAAGAATGGATGGTGGGCTGTGGGTGACTGTTGGGCCAAATAATCCAGTTTTGCTTGCCGGAGTGCCGTTGACTTTCCCAATCCTTTTTGGAGGTGTTTGTAATAATCTTTCATAATACCGGAAGCCTTACTATCCGCCACCTTCCAAAGGGTGGTAATAATGTGTTTGGCACCAGCATAAGAAAAGGCCCTTGCCAGGCTGATCATCCCTTCGCCTCTTTTCCACTCGCCCAGTGCTGTTTCGCAGGCAGAGAGCACGACCAAATCGGCTGCCAGGTCGAGGTTGTAAATATCCAGGGCAAATAGAATGTGTTCATCGTCGTTTTGTGTTCCGTCGTGTGTAAAGGCCAGGTAGGAATAGGCGCCGGAGTAATTGTTGGCTTTGCCGTGTGTAGCCAGGTGGATGGCTCTGTATTGACCGGCCAATTGCAAAAACTGTTCTTTGGTGGCCTGTTTGTCTATAAGGGTCGTCCCCTGGCAATGTTGCATCAATGCTTCTACTTCGGGAATGTTGTTGCTCAGGGGAGCGAGGTCGTCAGAGCGCAGTCGCTCACCGGCATAAGCCACTCCAAAGGAGGGTGCCACTGCCAGCAGTTCGTTTTTGGCATCGGCAAGGGGGGTTGAGGCCATTTCCAACATTAGTTCTGCGGAATAGTTGTAGCTAATGGTGTGTGTGTTCAGCAAGTAGCCGAGGTCGCAATTGGAGGCTTGCTCTTGCGTCGGAGCAGACTGTACCAATGCATCGAAAGGGAGGTAGGTCAAAAACCCATCCGGGATGATGGTGGTATGTTGGCGGAGCAATTTCCCGAAAGGGTGAACCAGACGCAGGTACAGGTCGTGAGCGGCGTAAGCGTATTGTTGACAACCCTGGTTTTGCTCTCCGGCAAAAGGGTTGTAATGATAAAGCAAATTGCAATACGACCTGACCAGTTGATCGAGGGAATCGGTCGGCCCCAGGTCGACGAACAGTTTACTGTTTTTGTTGACAGCGATGCCATATACATTTTTGCTGCCGACAAAAAACTCCAGCAAAGCCTCCTGGTCTTCGAGCAAATTGTGCTGAATGGCATTGATGCCGGTATTGTCCGATTTGTACTTCAGGGCATAATAGTCGGGATGATTTGTTTCGAGCTGTTCGATAAAGTCCTGCAAATCTTGTTTGAGGTCAAGCAACCGGTGTCGGAGTGTTTCTATTCCGGCAGGATCGTCATTTGTTGGCTCTTTGAGTAATTGGCGGAGTTGTTTTTCTGTTAGGCTGATGTCCTGCTTGAGTTGCGTCTCTGTTTGGAGTACGGATGGTGAGATGTTGGAAAAACGGGTAGCCTTCGACTTAAGCACTTCGTTGAGCAGCAAGCTGCTTTTGCTTTTTTCGGCTGCCAGGAAAGCCAGGTCAATGTGTTTTGCGTCGTTGGTAATCTGAAAAAGTCTGTGATGGATTTTCAAAGCATTTTCATAAACGTCATACATTTTGTCGATGACTATCCGGGTAGAGGTTTTTTCTTTTATCTCTGTAGTGATGGAGTCGATCACCTGTAGGCTGAGGGCATTGGCCCTGTGGGCCTGGTTCAAATCGGAGGTATCTCCAGCGAGTTCGTAATGTTTCAACAATATGCTTACTTTGGTGTTGATCCCGTCGAGGATAACGGCTTTGGGGAATGTCATGTTCCAAAAAGAAAATTGGTCTTCCCGAAAACCGATGGAGTGGTAAGCCCGGTCGAGCATGGCCAGGGCGAGTTGTTTGTTGCCCATGCCGCTATATGCCAGTGCAAGATAGCGATAGCAGTCGAAAATGATCTCCGGGGTGAAGTTGCCGTCTTGTTGGTTGAGGAACAACGACTGATGAAACAGCTCCACGCTCTTGTCGAAATTACCAATAGCCATGTGGTATTTGCCCAGAGCTCTGTAAATTCTGCTTTTGAGGCTGGTATAGCCTATTTTGTTGAGCAGGGGCTGAAGGCTTCGTTGGTAATGATCGTAAGCGGCATCCAGTTGATCTGTTTTGAAATAACAATCACCGGTATTGCACAGAATCATCGAAAGAAAAAAAGAATCCCTGGTGACCCCTTTTTCAAATATTTCCCGGGCCTGATTATAGTTTTTTAGTGCTGCATCGTAATTGGATTGAAAGCTATACGTAAATCCAATGTTGAAATAATCGATCAGGAGCCCCAGGTCAATCGAATCAGCCAACGCCTTTTCCATAGCCAGCGACTTTTCGTAATATAACAGGGCATTGTCGACATCGTATTGTTTGAAATAATAGTTACCTACATTGGTGTAGAGGACCGGCCAGTAAGGGTCATCATCGGCGGCAAGTGAATCCATTATGACTTCTGCTTTGTCGAAATAATCGCTCGCAGCGATGACATCTCCCTGAAGGTAAGCTGCATTTGCAAGGTTGTTGTATATTCTTACCAGTGGCATGGCATAGTCACCGTAGAATTGTTCATACACTGTGGCAACCTCTTTAAACAGGGGTTTACATTTTTCATATTTTTGTAAATAATAATACACCATCGCTTGTTCACAACGCAAGTCGGCAATGAGGGTATCGTACTGTACGGAATCCTGCAACATGGTATGAAGCAATTCATCAGTAATGTTCAATACATCCTGATAAGCAGCTTGTTTTCTAAGGTGGGAAATGTGAGCCAGGTCTTCTTTTACACATTCGGGAGTTATGGTTGTAAGATTGATTTGGGCGACTAAAAGGCAGGGCAATACCATGCACACCCAGGTGATTCGTTTTCTCATGATGCTTTGTATTTTGGCGTTGATGCCAAAATAGCATAAATTCTGTTATTGCGAAAGCATTTTGCCAAATATATTTTCGCCCGCAAACAGAACACGGTGATGATACCTGCCAGAGTTCACAATTCACATTGACCTGTAACAAAGGGCAAAGAAGCTTTCCTTTACCTTACAGCTGGCGGTCTGTCAGCGCTTTGAAATGTTCAAACCACCTCTTTCGACATCCGAAACAACTGCCCCATGTCAATTTTCGCCAACACCACCCTTTCGATATCCTCAATGGCGATTCGTTCCTGCTGCAGGCTGTCGCGTTCGCGAATGGTGACGGTATTGTCGTCGAGTGTTTCAAAATCGACGGTCACGCAGTAGGGCGTACCGATGGCGTCTTGTCGGCGGTAGCGGCGGCCGATGGCGTCTTTTTCGTCGTACTGACAATTAAAGGCATATTTGATGCGATCGAATATTTCGCGGGCTTTGCTGGTCAGCACCTCTTTGTTTTTTACCAGGGGAAGTACGGCGCACTTGACCGGTGCGATGGCCGGATGCAATTTCAACACGATTCGGGTAGCGGCTTTGCCTTCCGCATCGGGCACTTCCTCTTCCTGGAGCGCCTGGCTCATCAGGGCCAGAAACATCCGGTCGCAACCAATAGAGGTTTCGACGACGTAGGGCACGTAATTTTCCTGCAATTCGGGATCGAAGTACTGCAACTTACGGCCCGAAAGTTCCTGGTGTTGGCTGAGGTCGAAGTCGGTGCGGCTGTGGATGCCTTCCAATTCCTTGAAACCAAATGGAAACTCAAACTGAATGTCGACAGCGGCATCGGCATAGTGGGCGAGGTTGTCGTGGTCGTGGAAGCGTAGTTTTTCAGGCGGGGTGCCGAGGGCCTGGTGCCATTGGAGGCGGGTTTGTTTCCACTTTTCGTACCATTCTTTTTGGGTGCCGGGGCGAACGAAAAATTGCATTTCCATCTGTTCGAATTCGCGCATGCGGAAGATAAATTGCCGGGCCACTATCTCGTTGCGGAAAGCCTTACCGATCTGGGCGATGCCGAAAGGTATTTTTTGCCGCGATGTTTTTTGGACGTTGAGGAAATTGACGAAAATGCCCTGTGCTGTTTCCGGGCGGAGATACAGTTTGTCTTCTTCACCGGCTATGTTGCCCAATTGGGTGGAAAACATGAGGTTGAACTGGCGGACATCCGTCCAGTTTTTGGTACCGCTGACGGGGCAGGCGATCTCCAACTCTTCGATCATGGCTTTGAGGTCGGCCATGTCGGCATTGGTCATGGCGGTGGCCAGCCGGATGGCGATGGCTTCTTTTTTGTCGAGATAACCTTTGACGCGGGGGTTGGTATTGCGATACATCTCCGGGTCGAAGCTGTCGCCAAATCTTTTGGCAGCCTTGGTAAGTTCTTTATTAACTTTGGCGTCGAGCTTGTCCATGTACTCTTCGAGGAGGACGTCGGCGCGGTAGCGCTTCTTGGAGTCTTTATTATCCACGAGGGGGTCGTTGAAGGCGTCGACGTGGCCGGAGGCCTTCCACGTTTTGGGATGCATGAATATGGCGGCATCGATGCCTACGATGTTTTCGTGGTTGTAGACCATTGATTTCCACCAATAGTCTTTGATGTTGTTTTTGAGTTCGACGCCGTAGGGGCCATAATCGTACACCGCTGCGAGGCCATCGTATACTTCGCTCGATTGGTAAATGAAGCCGTATTCTTTGCAGTGGGCGATGAGTTTTTTGAATTGATCTTCTTTGGCCATGTTATTTATTAATGTTAGCTTTAGTTAGGTGCAAATATAGGGAATCATTTTGGCAGTGCGCGCCGATCAAATAGCCGACTACAAATAGCACAAAATCGCCTATCGTGGTACGGGTGAAAGGTATACGCTATTCCTCGCGGGAAAGTTCGATAAAGGGGTTAAAAAAGGCGTCTAAAACTCGCTCTTAAAATGAACCGCCACCTTCGGAAAATTCTCCTGTACCATTTTCAGTACCCAGGCTGATTCAGCCAGGAAGACATCTTTGCCGTCTTTGTCTTTGGCCATATCGCGTTTGCGTTTATCCAAAAACTCGGCGTAAGCCGCCTCGTCGTCGCTGCTGATCCAGCAGGCTTTGTGGAGATTGACGGGTTCGTAGGTGCAGGAAGCTCCGTATTCGTGTTTGAGGCGGTACTGAATGACGTCGAATTGGAGGGCTCCCACCGTACCGATTATTTTGCGACCGTTCGACTGGCGGGTGAATAGTTGCGCCACGCCTTCATCCATCAATTGGAGAAGCCCTTTGTTGAGTTGTTTGGACTTCATAGGGTCGGCATTGTTGACGTAGCGGAACTGTTCGGGTGAAAAGCTGGGGATGCCTTTGAAGTGAAGCACTTCTCCCCCTGTCACCGAATCGCCTATTTTAAAGTTGCCGGAGTCGTACAGGCCCACAATGTCGCCAGGGAAGGCTTCGTCGACCACCGATTTTTTGGCAGCCATGAAGGCCGTCGGGCTGGAAAACTTCATTCGCTTATTGTTGCGCACGTGGAGGTAGTTGGTGTTGCGCTCAAATTTGCCGGAGCAGATGCGCAGGAAGGCTATGCGGTCGCGGTGTTTGGGGTCCATGTTGGCATGGATCTTAAACACGAAGCCGGAAAATTGGTCTTCTTCGGGGTTGACCACCCGCTCTTCGGTGATGCGTGGGAGCGGTGTTGGGGCGATCTCCACAAAACAGTCCAACAATTCTTTTACACCAAAATTGTTGATGGCAGAACCAAAGAATACAGGCGACAGCTCTCCGTCAAGGTATGCCTGTCGGTTAAAGGCCGGATAGACTTCACGGATCATGTGGATTTCAGAACGTAGCTCTTCGGCTGGTTTTTCGTCTATATATTTTTCAAGGTCGGGGTGGGTCAGGTCGGTGAAAGCGATGGTATCTTCTTCGGTTTGTTTGCCGTGAGCGCTGAAGAGGTTGAGCTGCTCGCCGTAGATATTGTATACCCCTTTAAATCGCTGCCCCATGCCGATGGGCCAACTAAGGGGGGTAACGGTGAGGCCGAGTTTGAGCTCTATTTCATCCAGCAAGTCAAATCCGTCGAGCCCTTCGCGATCAAGTTTGTTGATGAACACGATGATGGGGGTATTGCGCATCCGGCATACTTTGACGAGTTTTTCGGTCTGCGTTTCCACTCCTTTGGCCACGTCGATCACTACGATGACGCTGTCGACGGCAGTAAGGGTGCGATAAGTGTCTTCGGCGAAATCCTGGTGGCCGGGGGTGTCGAGGATGTTGATCTTCATATCCCGATATACGAACGCCATGACGGAGGTGGCCACCGAGATGCCCCGTTGTCGTTCTATTTCCATAAAATCGGAGGTGGCGCTGCGTTTGATCTTGTTCGATTTTACGGCGCCAGCTACCTGTATGGCTCCTCCAAAAAGGAGTAGTTTTTCCGTAAGGGTGGTCTTCCCCGCATCGGGGTGAGAGACGATGCCGAATGTTCTTCTTTTTGCTATTTCGTTTTTGATGCTCACTTAATTTTTTTAACAAGCGTCAAAGGTAAGGAATTTTCTGAGTGATGGCAGAATAGTTACAGTCATTCAAAACAGCCTGCCTAAATCAAGCCACTGACGAAATATTTATAGTTCCCATATATCAAAATTTCCATTATTTTAACTACCTTCACGACGTCAGGCACTTACATAGTAGGCATCATAGTTTGCCGCTTTTGCTAAAGTGCATTTTCAACCAATTGACAGTCAACAGATTAAACAAACTCATATTTTCATATACCCAAATACCTGATTGAATACAGGAAGAAACCAACCAGTCCTTACTTTTTCTCTTATTCAATATTTAAAACACTGAAAACTAGTTAATTAATTGTAAAAACTGCATTAATTTCCGGGTAGTTGCTACCCATGTCTGAACATCAATATTTCTTCCCCTTCATGTATGACCCTGACCAAAACAACGTGGATTTTAGCAAGGAATTGAAGACCATTGTCGATGAAAATCTCAACAATAAGGATTTCTCTATCGAATTTCTATGCAAAAAAATGGGTATGAGCCGCTCCCAACTACACCGAAAAACCAAGGCGACCACCGGCCAGTCCATATCCCATTACGTACGCCATATCCGCTTGCAAAAAGCGAAAGAATTGCTGGACGACTCCAACCTCAACATCTCCGAGATAGGCTATCAGGTAGGTATTTCCAGCCCGCAGAATTTCACCCGGTATTTTACGGAAACGTTTGGACAAAGCCCCACCAACTTTCGCAAAAACAAGCGACAACCTACTCACCATTTTGCGAAAGCAGAAAGTACCCAGCCCTCTAACCTGCAAGCCAGCAATGAACCAACCTCCAAGACTGGAAAGTGGCGTGCACCTACTCTGATGGCGTTGATTACAATTGGCCTTGCAGCTGGTTTTTTCTTCACTGGAATACTGCACCCCAACAATAAAACCACAACCGGCAAGATCAACTCCATAGCTGTTATTCCCTTTAAAAATTTCAGTCCAAAAACAGAAAGTTTTCTAGCAGAAGGAATTGTCGAAGATATATTGACTCATCTGACTCGTTTTAAAGACATACGGGTTATTTCCCGAACCTCCAGCGAACGATATACCAATACCAACAAAAACATTAAACAAATTGCACACGAACTCGGAGCAACCTACATCCTGGAAGGCAGTGTTAGAGAAACCGACAATCAGGTACGCATCACCGTACAGTTGATCCACGCTGACCGCGACCAACACCTCTGGGCTCAAAACTACGACCGCCCCCACAACAATATCATGCAAGTACAAAGCGAGGTTGCTCTGGAAATCGCCAAAACGCTCAATCAGGAAATAAGCCCCGACGTCCGAAAACATATCCAACGCCTTCCCACCCAAAACTTCGACGCCTACAATACCCTCATCCGCGGCAGACAAATGGTAAAAACCCGCCAAAAGGATGCCCTGGAACAAAGCATTCACCTTTTCGACCAGGCCGTGGAGCTCGATCCCGGATTTGCAGAAGCAAGCGCCGAAAAAGCGGAAGCACTCAGTATTTTGTCCAATATTTACTTTACGGGCCACGAACGGGATTCCCTCGTTGAACTGGCAGAAGAAAACGCACTTATCGCCATCAAGAAAAACCACCAAAATGCTAAAGCCTATGCTACCCTGGGCAACGTATACCGCGATCAGTTCCGCTGGCAGGAAGCATTGACGGCTTACGACATCGCCCTCGAACTCAACCCCAACAATGCGCTTGCCAGCTACTGGAAAGCCCTCACCCTGCGATGTATCGGAGACCTGGAGCAATCACTGGTTTTTCACCAAAAAGCCGCCCACCTCGACCCCATCTATCCAGTGATCAACGCCGGTTATATCTACACAGCCGTCTTAGCAAAACAATACGATCTGGCCCACCAGTTGCTTGAAAGGGACAAATCCGTTTTTCCACATTCTTTTCTTCACCAATATGTACGTGGCTACCTGCTTTTTTGGCAAAAAAAATACAACGAGGCCATCCATCACCTTGATCTATCGTATGCTCTAAACCCTGGGTTCGAACCCACAAAAAGCCTCAAAGCCATCGCCTGGTACAAGCTAGGCGAAAAAAAGATGATAGAAAAGTACCTCGCCAAACTGGATACCGTCAACCTGGAGAATGACTTGATGGCAGCCAAAGTGTATGGGGCATTGAATCAAAACGACCTCTGCATTGCCACTCTCCAAAAGGCCGCCACCAAAGGCCATATTCCCGAAAATCTCCTCACCGATCCCTTTTATAACGAGGTACTGGCCCACCCACAAATCATTCCCATCCTGGAGCAGTACGATTTGTTGCAATACCTCAATATGCAACAATAATACAAGCCTGCAACAATAAATCAATCAATTGGGACAATAAACATAGTGTTTAAGTGTGAAACACCCCAAATTTGTATATCGTTGATTATTAAACATCTAGACACCAATCACTCTGTATTAACTACTCAAAAACCACCACTCCCAACAATTATCCACAAAGACGACTAAGTCGCCCAACACCCTTGTAAGTAATACTTCTACTTGGAGAGGAAGGCCGTTTGCCTCTAACTACTGGTCTTGCTAGACCAAATGAGGCTGTGCCAGAAGATAACTATACAATCAACTGCATGTAAACCTTATTTCTTAACCTTTAAAATTTTGCTAGATGCACAAAAAGAACTGTTTGGTCATCGGGTTTTTCGCCATCGGGTTTTGGGTCTCGGCCCAAACGCTTAGTCCGGAGGTGATCGCACCTGGTGGCGCTGAAAGTCAGGCCCCTTCTATAACCCTCGAATGGACCCTGGGCGAGTTGATGGTGGAAACGCAATCTGCCGAAAAGAACCTGCTCACCGAGGGATTTCACCAACCTGTACTGACTGTATTTGAAATGCCCACTATATTGTTTCACGAAAGTGGTACCGCTACTACCGAAATGAATATTCGCGTATGGCCTACGCCTGTTCAATATGCACTAACCATTCAACTGGAAATACCGACAAATGAAAAAGTATTGTTGGAACTGTACAACCTTTCCGGTAAACGGCTGCATGCTCAATCAATCAGCTCCCACGGTTCTACTGAGTTGGATTTTTCCAACCACGTCCCCGGCTCCTACTTCCTGAAATGCAGTCAGTCGGATGGCACCCTTTTTAAATCATTTGTCATTGTTAAACAATAAAAATCATCGCCACATGAAAAATACAATCTTTATTGCAATAACCCTTTTAATTTTCTGCGTGTCGGCTCAAGCACAACACGTAGTACCACAAGGCATGAAATACCAGGCAGTGGCCCGCGACCTTTCGGGAAATGTCATCGCCAACCAACCCATCACTTTGAAAATCACCTTATACAGCAATCCCGAACGCAAAAATATAGAGTACAGCGAAACCCACTCCGTTACCACCAATAAACTTGGTTTGTTTACCTTGACCATCGGTGAAGGTCACGTCGAATCCGGCCGCTTCAATACCATCCCCTGGAGCTCGGAGGACATCTGGATGCAATTGGCCGTTGACGAATCGGGCGGCGACCAGTTCGTCGCTTTGAGCGAAAGCCGTCTGCTGGCAGTACCTTATGCCTTCCATGCCGCTACAGCCAACGCCCTTGTGGGCGAAGGAGGTACCCGTGGTCCCGGAGGGGTACCAGCTCAGGTATGGTCCCTTTTCGGAAACTCCAATACCGACCCCACAGTCGACAAACTCGGCACCACCGATTGCGCCGACCTGGTGATCGTAACCAACGATATGGAACGGATGCGCATCCTCTGTTCCGGCGAAATCGAAATAGACTCTGATCTGACCGTAGGCAACGACCTTGTAGTAAACAACAACACTTCCATCGGCAACGATCTCGACGTAGGCAACAATACCAACATAGGCAACGATTTGATGGTACAACGAAATGTAGAAGTCAACATCAGCGGCGGCAACACCATCGTACACGGCAATTTCGACGTGGCAGATGGTAGCGCCACCAACCTCACCGGTACATTGAACGTCGATGGCGCAACAGACCTCAACAGCTCGCTCGATGTCAACAACGGTAGCCCCACCAACCTCACCGGTACATTGAACGTCGATGGCGCAACAGACCTCAACAGTTCGCTCGATGTCAACAACGGTAGCCTCACCAACCTCACCGGTACATTGAACGTCGATGGCGCAACAGACCTCAACAGTTCGCTCGACGTCAACAACGGTAGCCCCACCAACCTCACCGGTACACTGAACGTCGATGGCGTCACCAACATCAACAATACCTTCAACGTCACCAATGGCAGCACCACCAATCTGTCGGGTGATTTGAATGTAAGCCTGAACACCAATTTGGGTAACAACCTGACGGTAAACAACAACACCTTACTCATGGGTGCCCTGGATGTAAACGGCGTCATGAACCTCAACAACACGACTGAATCTACCGACTGTACCAACGGTGCATTGGTGGTCGACGGCGGCGTGGGCATCGCCAAAAACCTGACCGTAGGCGGCAATGGCCATTTTAAAAACAGCCGAGTGGTAATCGAGTCTAACGTCTCTGGGTCAGATGGCAGTTTGAGCAGCTACCCTCTGCTGATACAAGGCGGCAACCAGGGCATTGCGGTACAGGTAAACGGCGGCCGCAACAATGGCACCGACTTTATTTCTTTCTGGGATGCCAATGGTATGCAGGGCAGGGTGGAAGGCCAAACAGAAGGTGAATTGGCTAGTAGCTTTGAGTATATTTGGGCCAACGTCATGCATGGACTCGATGTCGCTTTTGTAGCAGCTGAAGGCATTGCATGTGGGGTTCAGTTAGACATTGGAGAAGCCATTGTAATGGGTGCAGAAGGTGTAGCGGCTGTCGCCCAATGGGTTGAACTCAATGTATCGGCTTTCCTAAATGTAGGGGTGTCTTACGAGTCAGGTAGTGGGGACTATGCCGAATGGCTCGAAAGAGCTGACCCTGGCCAGGACTACCAGTTTGGCGAAGTAGTGGGCGTAGTGGGGGGAAAGATCAGCATGCGTACCACAGACGCCGACCATGTAATGGTGGTCTCTAAAAGTCCCATCGTATTGGGCAATATGCCACCTCAAAACGAAGAAGCAAACTACGAAAAAATAGCCTTTATGGGACAAGTACCGGTCAAGGTGGTTGGCCCAGCCAAAATAGGTGATTACATCCTGCCCTCCGGCAACAACGACGGTATGGCCATAGCCATCGATCCCGGAAAAATGAATCCGACTGATTACAATAAGATTGTCGGGGTAGCCTGGTCTAATTCGACAACCGACCTGATCAGCTACATCAATACCGCCGTAGGCATCAACGCCAATGACGTTGCTGGTCAACTGGCCCGCCAACAAACAGAGATCACCGCCCTCAATGAAAAACTCGATCAGGTGATCGCCTTCCTCAATGGGAAGGAAGCAGACTTCAATACCCCTACAAGAAATGATGTAGAAAGCACAGACGATACGAATAACCAGCTAGTGGTGGTCGATAGACCTTCCCGCATTTCCAGCCAGGACATGGAAAACTGGTTAGATGAATTTGGATATGTATTTGAAGAGCAGTTCGCCAAGATCAAAGCTCATTTCCAGGAAGTGGGTGCCGACTACAGTCAATACCCCGATATGCAACGCCTCGTCGACAACCCCGTTCAGGCACTACGCGACATGCAGCAAGACAAGTTTATGCCTACCATTTGGCAGCAGCTTGAGCAAAAATACATGCAGGATTAGTGGCTGACTGCTTAATTGGACGGCCATAAGGATCCGATTTACCACCTCTGCCACCAGTGCTTTTTGTGCTGGTGGTTTTTTTGGTATTGTAGGGTGCCAAACGAAGTATGTAACAAACCGGAAAGGCAATGGAAAGATTTTCAAAAAGAAGAATCTTCACCAACGCTATGTTTACTATGGTACAAAAAGAATATTTACATTTGTCATTAAGGCTCGCTCGAAAAATAAATTGTCGTTGTCTTTGATAAAAATTAGTAACTTCTCAATCCACACAGCCAACAAGGCATACCCGTCCCATGAAAAATGCTAGCAAATTTTGTGCTGTGAGCGCTGGAGGAGTATCTCAGCTAGTGGAGGGATTTTATTTTCGCCTTTTATTCTATCCAGGGTGTAATCCCAAAAACTAACGCCCAGTTTGCGGCAGGTTTTCTTCAGAGAAGTGAACACATCTCTTGACCTTCTCCCATTTTCGCTTCTGGTTGACCCACTGATTTTTCTTCGTTTGGCGTATTCTCTTATTTCTCGTTCAGAACCATTATTGTGCAGCGATACAAACGGGTAATCCAACACCAGTAACAATTCCCGTTTTTTCTTTTTGAGTTGGTCAACTACCTTATTAAGTGATTCAAAGTTTTTGACTGGCTCACAAAGTTGGTCAAATTGTTTTTCCAGTTTGGCCTTCCTCCGTTTTTGGGCCAATGCGCTTACCTCTTTGTAGGCTTTGAGGTCTTGGTATAACTGCCAGAAGTCATCCATTTTTCCCTCCCATTGTTCTTGATGAATATCATTGCGAATTACCACCTTTTTCAAAGGGCGTTCGGAATGTTTCCAGCAAAGACAATGGTTCAATATCTTGAATTGGCCCGCATCGTCGGCATGAATGATTTTTTCTTTATCAAATCCTGTTTGTATCAGGTGGCCCAACAGCATCCCCTCGGTAATCGTCCGTTGAGCATACGCGGCAGTTATTTTCTTTTCTTTAAAAAAGGTAAATAGCTCCTCTTCCTTGTTTAGTTGTACTCCCTCCGATTCTATCAAGGTGGTTAAGTATATTGGCGGAAGATCATGACCCAAACAATACTCCAGACATTCCTCATTTATTGTGTAACCCTCACCGTCTAACTGCAACACTTTGAGGAAGTTAATCCTGCTTTTGGACTCTGTCGTCCGGAAATAAGTAAACAAGTCTGTGTTGATACAATTGCAAAATCCATTTTTGCCCTGGTGGCGGGAGGAGGTATCATCTGTCCGAATCTCTCCACTTTGCTCTATGCCTACCGCCACTACCTCTAACAACTCTTCTTCAAATTTTTTATTCGCTTTGTCTTCATTCAATATATAGTTGATCTGCCCGGTGGAAATATCCACTCCTATGTCTTGTAAAATTTGATGAATCAACGGCTGGGTTACGTGGCAATTGTTGTACAGGTTTATTACATAAGCCCTTATTACCGGACCAAATTGCCGCCCTTCCAACTCTCCGGGCAACCTGGCCACCACCCGTTGTTTTCCATCAGGACTTTCCCACACTTCACGATCGTATTTTATATTGTGACGCTCTACTTTTACATCCTGAATTATATACGGCTTGTAACCTACAAACTTCCAATCCTCTGGAATCCCCTGGGCTTCTACCTTTTTTTCTTCATCTATGGGGAGGTCTTTTTTCTTCTTTTTCTTTCCTCCATTGTCCTTGGAGCCCTTGTTTTTATTCTTGTTCTTGGGGTTTTTGTTTTCATCCAGTTTACTTGGCTCTATCTTTGGCTTTTTTGGTAGCTTTTTTAAGCGCCTCAATTCTGCTTTTAATTCTTCAATCTCATCGGCCTTATCCTTCAGGTCACTCTTTAGCTTGTTTAACAATGACAATAGGTATTTTACATACGGTATGGCCAATATCGCTTTACTTACTCTTGGTATGTTCTTTTTTTCCGACAAGTTCTTTTTTTTGCAAAGCTAACTTTTTTCCGATATATTTCTCTTTCTTTTTATTTGGGATTGAGAAGTTACAAAAATTACAAATAAGCGATTGATAATGAGCGATTTGTCATTTTTTCAAAGACACTAAAAAGACAATTTATTTTTTGAGCTTTACTAAACCATAGCTCCTCTATTTCTATGAAAATAAAAATCTGCTGCATCAGCAACCTAGAAGAAGCCAACCTCGCCATCCAACACGGCGCGCACGCCATCGGCCTCGTCGGCCCCATGCCCAGTGGTCCCGGCGTGATCGACGATGCCCTTATCGCCGAGATCGCCGCTGCCACCCCGCCCCACACGCAGACCTTCCTCCTCACCAGCGAAACCGATACCGAAGCCATCATCGACCACCACCGCCGTACAAAGACTACGACCATCCAACTGGTCGACGAAATCCGGAAAGGCCAGTACTCCGATTTGCGCAAAGCACTGCCCGACGTAAAACTGGTGCAGGTGATCCACGTCATTGACGAATCGAGTATTCAACAAGCATTGAAGGCAGCCACAGAGGTCGATTACCTTTTGCTCGACTCCGGCAATCCGGCTGCCGCCAAAAAAGAATTGGGTGGTACCGGACGTACGCACAACTGGGAGATCAGCAAGACTATTGTCGAAAAAAGCCCGGTGCCGGTATTCCTGGCAGGCGGACTGAAGCCGGAAAATGTGAGAGCTGCCATTTTGCAGGTGGGGCCCTTTGGGTTGGATCTTTGTAGTGGGGTGCGGAGAGAGGGCGCTCTAAACGAGGTTAAACTGAAGGCTTTTTTCAAGCATGTGGAAAAGGCAATTGATTTACAGGATTGATAACAACAGGTTGAATCGAGACATTTCAGAAAATGTATGTAAATATTACTACACTGTGTCCAAAGGAAAACCCATCCACTTGATACACTTTTTTGAACACCGTTGATGAGCCTCCACTTCTGAGTACATATACCACCTCAAACTGCATAATTAAGCTGGGTAGCTCCACCTGTTCTCATAAAAATTATACACATACAACATATGTGTAATTTTTTGCAACAATAGGTAAAGCATTGTTGAGCCCGATCATACTATATTTGCATTGCAATCATAACATAAACATTTCACATGTGATTACCTCTGAAAACCAAGTGGATTAACCCCAACTTATTTTGTATCCAAACATTTAACCCAAATACACCCAATTATTCCGCTTTAAGGCTTAAAGTGCATAAGGAACTAAATCCTGAACAGTTTATAATTGTTCTTTTCCGCCTACTCTGCGTTACAGAACCGGGCTTGATAGCTTAGGCTATCATCCCGAACCTGCGCCTTGATTAGACGAAAAATAACTGCTTCTAAACTATCCATTACTTAATGCCTAATGCACTAGTATAGGCTTGTCTATCATTTACTTATCATCTATTTTTCACCTTAGTTGTGGTACTAAGTTGGCTAAACAACTATTGCCATAACGTAAAACTAAAAAACAATGAAAAACTTTATTTTGACATTGATCGGCATTCTTGCTATTCATTTGGCACCTAAGTCCAACGCTCAGGGTTGGGTACCCATTGGAGAAGGAGTGGTACCAGAGTCTTATTCTACCCATACCCTTTCCGTAGTGGATGATAATACCGTTTGGGGGCTGTACAGAAGTGTAGAAAGTGGTTTGGATTTTAAAATTCTCGGTACCAGCGATGGAGGGAATACCTGGATGGAGGCAGACCTTTCTTCTTTAAATGGTCAGTATGTTTGGGATCTCCATGCCATAAGTGCTGCTGAGCTTTGGATCAGCACCATCGACGATACAAATTATAAAACGGTGTATCATTCAACGGATATGGGCAATAGCTGGACCGCCAAATATTCCTTTCAAGGCATCTCGCCCAATCTTACCTCCTTGATCCGATTTTCTGACACAAATACAGGGGCATTGATTAGCTTTTCAGAAAGGGCAACTGCCAGAACCACCAACGGTGGTAACACCTGGACGGATGGATCATTGTCTTTTTCAGACGGTTATGGTATTCGAAGTCCTGCCACCTGGTTGGAGTCACAAGGCGCTACCCTTTGGTTTGGAACGAATCAAAACATATTCCGAAGTACCGATAACGGATTCAGTTTTACCCCATTTCCAACTGGATTTGGTGGCTTAATTGGCATTTCCTCCATTAGTTTTAACCAACAGGGTGTGGGGATGGCCATTGGAGAATCAGACTATAGTACTTTTAGCATTCTCGACTATGCCCATGTCCAGTCCAGCTTTGATTATGGCGAAACCTGGACGGAAATGCCCACGTTCGACGAATTTCCTTTGCTAAACATCGATGCTATTCCAGGTAGTTATAATGCTTTTCTCGGAGTAGCGGGTTACAATGATGCAGCTGGTTTCGGATTAGGCCTCTACGGATCTGCTTATACCCTGGATGGCGGGCAAAGCTGGACCGTTATAGATGAGGTTCCGCGCATATCCATTCAATTTTCTTCTCCTGGAATAGGCTATTCGGGAAGAGTACAGTCATCAGTGTACGATTATCCCGGTAACCCGGCACTATTCAAATGGGTGGGTGAGTTTTTCATAGATTATGACAATGACGGTGTGGAAGACAAGAACGACAATTGTCCGGCAGTAGCCAATGCCAATCAGGACGATCTCGATCAGGACGGGGTAGGTGATGTCTGTGATGCTGTTCTCAACATGGGAGGGGCCGTCAATCATGTGACCAACTACATCAACAGCCTTGGACTCAACAATGGACAAGCAAACAGTCTGATCAGCATTTTAAACAACGCCCTCAGCTCCTGTATGAATGGCAACCTGACCGCATGCGTCAATCAACTCGAAGCGTTTATTAATCAGGTAGAAGCCAAACGGGGGGAATAGCCTTTCCAATGCAGAAGCGGATTGGCTCATTGCAGCTGCTGAAATGATGATCGATGCAGTGGAAGGAGGCACCAGTGATTGCTATACTTCGGGAGAGGCCATCGTCTTTAATGGAAATCAAAATAGCTCGGCTTCGAATGACATATACATCGAACCGGCGATTTTCCCGAATCCTTCTACAGGATTTCTCAATATTACCGGGGTGAAAGAACTCACCAATATTAGGGTTACAAATCATTTAGGCAAAGTATTGTTGCAAACTGAACTCTCAGAGAATGGTATACTGGACTTAACCCAATTCAGCCCAGGCACCTACTTTATTTCGATGGAAACACCTACGGGCGTATATACCGAACAGCTTTTCATATCTAAATAACAATATGTAGACGCTGCCTTAAGATATAACTTGAGCTAGTGCATGAGGAACTAAATTCTGAACAGTTTATAATTGTTATTTTCCGCCTACTCTGCGTTACAGAACCGGGCTTGATAGCTTAGGCTATCATCCCGAACCTGCGCCTTGATTAGACGAAAAATAACTGCTTCTAAACTATCCATTACTTAATGCCTCAAGCACTAGTATAATTGGAATCAAAACAGTAAGTGGCCAATTGGAATCCAGGGGTCGCTTGCTGTTTTAATTATTCAGCAAAAAGAGTTATATTTGTAAATAATTACCCAATCCCATTCTGAAACTCAATGAAATGTATCCCCTGCCTGGCCCCTTTCCTACAAATGCAATACTCCTTGTATTATTAGTTTGGATCTATCCCAGATTCGGAATCACTCAACCGCTCCCCCTTTCTAGTTATAAAGACGGGGAAATTTATACTTTTTCTTCCGACAATCAGTTTTGGCCAAGTGTTCAGGACAGTTTGGGGTTCATTTGGGGTTACAATAAAAACCTGGATTTAATCAAGTTTGATGGAACAGACATCACCGTTTTTGAAAATGACCCATTAGATTCAAACAGTATTCAACCAACATTTAGGTTTCCTCCAAAAATTTATGCTACGGAAGGTCGTGAACTTTGGATTAAACAGCATCAAGGCATTGATCGGCTAGATATTGGTACCAACCAATTCCAGTCTTACAATGAGGTACTCAACCGATTTGATGGAATCGGACCAAATATTTACCATTCTTTCTTAATAGACAGTAGAGGGAATAAGTATATAGGAGCTTCAAGAGGTGTGTTTGTGATACTTAACGGCAGTGATACAGTTAATCACTTTAAGGGTACTCAACATGTTTTTCAGTTATTTGAAGATCAATATCGCAATATATGGGCACTTAATGGTTCTCCGGGCTATTCAGGAGATTTTTTATTCAAACTTGATGTTGATAGTCTTAAAACGGACCAATACGTCAAAATGCCTCAATACAGGGAGAACCTACCCGATTGGTATTTTTTATTATATGGCCAAGCAGTATATATTCCCGAACTCAAAAACAGTCAATTGCTTCTTAATTCGGGACGCATTTTTCAGTTCAATATTATCGATGAAGAACTAAGCCTTATTAATAAAGGATTGCAGGAAAATGAATTGGTTTATTCAATATTTAAACATGAGGGAACCATTGCGATAGGTACCAACAAAAGCAGGGTGCTTTTGTACGACCCGAAAAAGGAAGCCTTTTCGCCATTTATTGACTTGGGAGATGAATCGGAAAATCAAAAAATATGGTACATGTTTATCAGCAATGAGGGAATTTTTTGGATTGTTGGAGAAAAAAAAACCTATCAGGTCTTACCACGGCATCAACGCTTCAAACTGGCGCCATACCCCGACGATATAATTAAAACCGCCGCAACAGCAGGTAACCATAGGTTAGTGGGATTGAAGGGGGATGTTTTTTTTAATACTAAGAAAGGGCTAATACCCGTATTAGATCAGAATAATACTAAGCCCATCCAGCTTGACTTTGGCATAAGTGATTTTGCATTGCCCGACACAAGTCGGATGAGCAAAAAACATCCTATTTCTCTCTCTAAGCTTTATGCCATCAGTGGTTTACTATTCAAAGAAAACAAACACAACAACACCTTGTCGTTGGTACTATATCAATACCCCTACGCAACGAAGTACTTTCAATTTGACACATTGGGGCAAAGAACAGACTACTATTATTGTGACCAAACCAACAAAAATTGCGCATCGGAGCACGTAATGTCAATAGATATAGACAAAGATGACAATTTATGGATCATGGGATGGCAAACCCTTGCAAGGTTTACCCGAAATGATCACTCCTTCATTAAGATGAGGTATTCAAAAAAAAATATCAATGGTCTGAAATTTAGATATATTACCTCCGGGTTAGTGGACCAGGACCAACAATTATGGGTCGGATATTCGAAAACAGGCATCAGCAGGTATAACCCCTTTACCCAAACATTTAAACATTATGAATTTGAAAAAGAATCTCCCAACAGTCTGATCTCCAATCGTTGGGTGAAGGATTTTTGTGAAGACTCAAATAACCATGTATGGGTTGCTTCACATGGAGGTCTAAGTAAATGGAGCAAAAAACTTGATCATTTTACTAGATACAACAAATCAAATCTCCTCCCCAGCAATAGTCCCTTGCTGTTGCGAGAAGACAAAAATGGCACTTTATGGGTTGTATTTGAACATACAATTGCCTATTATGATTCAGCCAAGGATGTCTTCCACTCTTTCGAAGAAAAAGATGGTTATGTACCTGATAAGTACAGCCATATCCTTGTGGATGATAGTAATAATCTGTTCCTGCAATCAGACAAACATACCTTAATAATCAACGCAAATTTACTTAAAAAAGATGAACGTGTTCCTGCTCTTTTTCTCAAAGATTTTATATTATACAAAGAGCAATCAATCCACAAACTTAATAGAGAACCAGACCAGCCTATATACCATACTACCTTGCCTTTTAATCAAAATGATTTTACCATTCGGTACAACACGCCAGAGTATTTATTTCCTCAAAATACTACTTTCAAATACCAAATGGAAGGATATGCTGATAATGAATGGAGAAACAATGGCTTAAAAAGAGAAGTTACGTTTACAAATCTTGACCACGGCCAATACCTTTTTCGGCTAAAATGCATAAACAGACATGGCCTCGAGAATCAAACGCCATTAATCATCAGCATTAATATACTCCCTCCCTGGTATCTAACCTGGTGGGCTATCGCACTTTGGACGACCCTATCTCTACTAGTACTCATTTCTGCGTATCGCTACCAACTCAACCGCCAATTAGCCGCTGCTGAAACTACGCGCCTAAAGGAACTCAATATCGTAAAATCGCGCTTTTATAACAACATTACGCACGAATTCCGTACCCCACTCACCATTATCATCGGCATGGCCGACCAAATAAAAAGCGATTCCGCACTATGGTTACAAGAAGGTGTTCAACTTATCAAACGCAATAGTAACCAACTACTATACTTGGTCAACCAGCTCCTCGATTTATCTAAACTCGAAGCGGGAAGCATGCCTTTACATTACGTACACGAAAATATTATCCCTTTCGTAAATTATATTCAAGAAGCCTTTCATTCATTTGCCGACACTAAGGATATACGTCTCCATTTTTTAACTAATCAAAAGGAGCTTTATATGGATTACGACCCCGATAAAATGCAAAACATTGTTTCTAATTTATTGACAAATGCCATCAAGTTCACACCAGCTGGAAATGATGTATATTTAACCATTGAAAAAAGAAATACAGATCAGTTAACAATAATTGTCCGTGATACCGGAATAGGAATCAAAAAAGAAGAACTTCCATTCATTTTTGACCGTTTTTATCAGGCAGATACTTCTAACACACGTAGAAGCGAGGGTACCGGCATTGGTTTGTCAATTTGCAAAGAATTTGTAAAATTAATGGGAGGAAAAATTAGTGTAGAAAGCGAAATAAATAAAGGCACAACATTTTTTCTCGAATTTCCCATCACTCATCGTTTCAAGAACAAGGCTCAACTTAATCAGCCCAAATCTTCCGATTTGATATCTAACACAATTCTTACAACCAAAAAATCTTCAACCAAAGATCATACTATTAACCAAAAACGACACTTGATCCTATTAGTGGAAGACAATCAGGATGTAATCCTTTATTTGTCCAGTATTTTATCCATAAACTATACTATTATATCAGCCAAAAATGGTCAGGAGGGGATAGGTCTGGCAATCGAAAATGTCCCCGACCTCATTGTAAGTGATATCATGATGCCCGTTAAAGACGGTTTTGAGCTATGTCAAACATTAAAGCAAGACGTAAGAACCAGTCATATTCCGATTATATTGCTTACTGCCAAAGCGGATCAATCAGATCGACTTGAGGGTTTGACATATGGAGCTGATGCTTACTTGTTGAAACCCTTTCACAAAGAAGAGCTACTGATAAGAATTGAAAAACTTATTGACCTTAGGACTCAACTGCAAAAACGTTTTGAAAAGACTACCGATCATAAAAATATCATTTCTGCTTACAAAAACACACCAGATCAGTCTTTCCTAATCAATTTGGTGAACATAGTCGAAGAAAATTTGTCGAAAGATAACTTTGGTTCGCCTGAGTTGTGTAGGCAAGTTGGATTGAGCCGATCACAGGTATTTCGCAAACTAAAAGCAATTACCGGAAAATCGGGCACTCAATTTATAAGAAGTATTCGGCTTGAAAAAGCAAAAGAACTATTGGCAACCACCGACCTTAACGTTTCAC
Source organism: Saprospiraceae bacterium (assembly GCA_965222105.1). Lineage (GTDB taxonomy): Bacteria > Bacteroidota > Bacteroidia > Chitinophagales > Saprospiraceae > CALGLS01. The sequence continues at coordinate 109,741 of CBDCTQ010000080.1, forward strand.
AAGTATGTTATGCTGTTGGATTCAGTAATCCAGCTTATTTTTCAAGAGTTTTTCAAAAAGAATTTGGCATGTCCCCCTCTGAATTTCGATCTATGAAGTCAAAGAATTAATTTTTTACCTTCTTTGACAAATTTCGTGGTCGGAGGAAAAGAAATTCAAAAATGACAAAAGAGAGTGTTGATTTTCTTTTCCTCTGACTGGTTAAATCACGGGATTTGTCAAAGAACCATTTTTTACTTCATACAATTCATGTTTGTAACAATACCTGACCAAAAAATTGATCGCCCCGATATGATGTGCCCGATAAGGCGAGAAGCGCAGCCCCTGTAAGCGGGTTGGCCGGCTACAATACTTCATAGCCAATGTGAAACAACGCATCTCCCTGACTGACTACCGGCGCATTATTGTGGCCGATGATATAGCCTGCACGGGAAGCCTTCACCACCACTTCTGACTCGCCATATGGGTCGCGGATCAACCCAAGCGGTTCCCCAACACTGACCTTACAACCCGACTCCTGCGTCCACTCAAATATGCCGGAGCGGTCGGCTCGCACCCAGGTGGTTTTGTTGAAGGTGATGGGGTCGCTTACCGGTGGGGGGGCAGAGGGGAGCATGCCTTCTTTGTGCAACACCCGCCGGATGCCCGCCAGGGCACGTTCGATGGAAAACCCATCCCACCGGAGCGATTCGCCACCCTCAAATACGACGATCGGCTTTTTCATGCTGCGAGCTTGCTTGCGCAGGGTGTTGACGGTGTTTTTTTTGCGAATGAGGTAGGGAGCGGCAAAGGCACGAGCGATGACTTCGGCACGGTCATCGCCGGTGGTGTAGCGCACCTGGGGGTAGTTGTAGCGGCTGCTACCACCGGTGTGGAAGTCGAGGCCGAAATCGACCAACGGCAGTATTTTTTTGGTGACAGTGTAGGCCACCCGGCTGGCAAGCGATCCCATGGAGTTGCCGGGAAAACTGCGGTTGACGTCTTTGCCCTCCGAAGCATCTCGCGAAAAGTTGATGAAGCCGTACACATTCAGCAGCGGAACAGCAATGACAGTGCCACACTGCAAGTCATCAAACATTTTCCCAACAATGGTTCTACGAACGATCTCCACCCCGTTGATCTCGTCGCCATGCACCCCGCCCATCACCAGCACTACCGGCCCCGGCTTGGTGCTGCGGTATACGAGTACCCGCAGGGAGATGACCGTACCCGAAGGCAGCCGGGCTACATTGAGACGAATGACCTCTCGCTGGCCGGGCTCAATGACCTTTCCGTTGATCTCGAATTTTTTCTTTTTTGTTTTTTTTGACATTTTGGTGGATGATTTTTGGTGGACGGTACACGGTTTACGGTACACGGTTTACGGTACACGGTTTATGGTACACGGTTTACGGTACACGGTTTACGGTACACGGTACACGGTACACGGTTTACGGTACACGGTAGACGGTTTACGGCGTGCTCTGAAGGGGAAGTGCAGCGAAGTCCTTTAGGGGTAATGGTACTCGGTACTCGGTGTGCCAAGAAGGCGGAGTAGAAATGCGCAATCCTCTTCCCTAGTATATACCAGCATCACTTCAACTTTTCGCCTTCAAAGGTAAGTCGCTTCTGGCAGGTGAGCCAAAAAAAATTGGGGCAATTTTGCGTCAAAGTAAAGCTCAAAAAGACCAATTGGCTGCTTTCGCGAAAAATGTTGAAAAATAACAGCTATTTTCCTGCAGGCATTCACCCCTTCAATTCGTTCCAGGTTTTGTACAGAACCTCTTGAGCTGGCCGGTCAGGGGGGATTTCCCGCAAGGGCTCGCAGGGTTTCCAATGCTGGTGGCATTCGGCGGGAAGGGACTGGTAGAGCTGGGTGCCTTTCGTTTTCCAGTCGAGCATTTTGTCACTTACCTTTCGTATGATCTTGCCAGGGTTTCCAACAACGAGGCTACGCGGTGGGATCTTGCTTTCCGCTTTCACAAAACACAAGGCGCCGATGATCGACTCGTCGCCGATTTCGGTATGGTCCATAATGACGGCGTTCATCCCCACCAAACAGTTCTTGCCGATCTGGGCGCCGTGAATGATGGCACCATGTCCGATGTGGGCTCCTTCCTGTAGCACAACGGTAATGCCGGGAAACATATGAATGGTACAGTTTTCCTGCACATTGCATCCATCTTTTATAACAATCCCCCCCCAATCGCCGCGGATGGCCGCCCCCGGGCCGATGTATACGTCTTTGCCTATGACGACATTTCCGGTAACGGCTGCCAGGGGATGAATGAACGCAGACTCATGAACAACGGGTTGAAATCCTTTAAACTCGTAAGTCATTTTCGTTTTTCCTGCAAAGGTACAATTTACTATGGCTTAATTCAGACGTCAGACAATTAACATCTTTTTAATTGCACTCAACACAACTTATGCAACTTTGAGATTGTTTAATCAACCTCTAACCCTACAAAGTCTCCTTTTTTGTATGCTTTTCCTTTTTTAATTACTCCTGAGCTTTGTTCAGGACGCAAAAAAAACCAAAACACCAAGCCATGGGAAATCTACTTCAAAATTTTATTTCCAAACCCACTTTATTTTCCGTTTTATGTCTGCTCATCATCCTGATCGGCATTCCGCTAGCCTTGTATTGGTATACATTGGGCGCGCATGAAGAAAAGCTAGGCGCTGTCTATCTGTCTTTTTTGATTTTTATTTCGATCTGCATTCTCTTCCTGGACCGGATTTTTGTTTCTTTTATGACGCCGTTATCCCTTTCCATTGGAGAATTGGTATTGGGGCTTCTCCTGTTTTTTTTATTTTCATTCCTGACCCGAAAGATCGTTGTTGACCTACAAGATTATCCCCACAATTACTTTATGGTCGTTTTAAATGATGGTACTAAAGCCAATACGCCCTTACGGTATTCTTTTCCTTTCAATAAATCGGCACAACTCAATGGCAGGCATATCGTTCTGGAGCCTTCTATTCAAGATCGTTATTCCCTAAAGGTAAAACAAGACAAATATTGGGGTACACTTTCGAAAAGGGTAAGAGAACTGGATGGCGTTGAGGTCATCTTCCAAAATAATTTTCTGGAAAACTTCGACGACTCAAAGATAGACTCACTGATTAGAGCGGAACTCAACCCTCAGCCCCAGTAGAATAGCAAGAAAGAAGAAAGGCACCGCGTCGTTCCGACCCGATGCCTTTACATTTAAAATCAGTTATGTTACTTTGCTTCTTGTGCTATTATTAGTGGTTCAAGTGTAAATCCTTGACAATTTATACTTGTTCTTTTTCGCCTACTCTGCGTTGGAGAACCGGGCTTCGTAGCTTAGGCTACGATCCCGAACCTCCGCCTTGATTAGACGAAAAATTACTACGTCTAAATTACCAATTACCTGCGGCTTAAACCATCAGTCACTGCTCAGGAAAGAGAGCAGACGCAGTATTTCGAGGTAGAGCCAGATGAGGGTGAAAAGCAACCCCATCGCTGAAAACCATTCCATGTATTCGGGGGCGCCGTATTTTTCGCCTTTCTCGAAGGTGTCGAAATCGAGCAAGAGGTTGAGAGAAGCGATGACGATGATTACAGCCGAAATACCAATACCGATCGGACCACCTGTGTGTAAAAATGGAATGCTAATACCCAATAAGGTCAACACCCAGCTGACAAGATACAACAACATCACCGCTCCGACTGCCATAGATACTCCAGCACGAAATTTATCGGTCACCTTAACAACGCCAGCTTTATAGAGCGTAAGCATCATAAACAAGATGCCCATTGTCAACGTAACGGCGTTGAAAACGATTCCGTTATAAGCCAATATATAGTAGGCCGTTATGGCACCGACCAATAGGCCTTCTACCACTGCAAACAATGGGGCAAGGGTAGGTGCCCTAGCCGGATTCTTTGCAGTTATGTAATAGATGATGGCACCTCCTATAGCAACACCGAATGCTACTATGGGGTTGCTGAAAAAAACGCCCGGGAACATAAAGCCCACCGCTGCGCCCAGCAGCATGATGCCGAAGAGCATAAAGGTCTTATTGACGGCTCCGTTGACGGTCATCGTTTTGCCGACAGGCACATCCACCATCCCGTCGTCGAGGACGTGGTCGGCCTCCATCGGGCGGTTCATTTTGTACAACTCCTCCTTCATCATGGGGTTGTTGGACTTGGAAAATCGATCTAATTTACTCATTGTTATAAACGGTTTTAATTTGGTGATTTACGTAGTTTGAATAGTTTACTGCTTCTACTAAATAACGTGTTTAACCTTCAAATATAGGCAATTTTCAGCTAAACACACTGTTTCAACCGGTTTTATGACGGCATTGTTCTGTTTGGGTTACTTTTTTTCTACGAATGCAGGGTGGTTTTCGGTGAATAAGATTGATTGGGGGAGCTGGCTTTGGCTTCGCTCATCCAGGCGGCAGCCCGCTGATTGATCGCAGTCGAAATCAATGGGAGGGAGGTAGAATATTCAACCAGTCAAACCCGCCTCTAAAATGGTGGCGTAGCCCTGCCCTACCCCGATGCACATGGTGACCAGGGCGTATTTTTTGTTTTGTTTTTGCAATTCGATGGCAGCGGTTTGTAGTATGCGGGTGCCGGACATGCCGAGGGGGTGACCGAGGGCTATGGCGCCGCCGTTGGGGTTGAGGCGGGGATCGTCGTCGGGCAGGCCCCACTCGCGGGTGCAGGCGAGGGCCTGGGCGGCAAAGGCTTCGTTGAGCTCGATGATGTCGATGTCTTCCATTGTCATTTCGGCTTTCGCCAACGCTTTGTTGGAAGCAAATACCGGGCCGATGCCCATGATGCGTGGCTGGACGCCGGCTGTGGCAGAACTGACGATTCGGGCCAGTGGTTGGAGATCGTATTTTGCGACAGCTTCTGAAGAGGCCACCAGCATGGCGGCAGCTCCATCGTTGAGTCCAGAGGCGTTGCCAGCGGTCACCGTGCCGCCCGCTTCCGCTTTTTTGAAGGCGGGGCGTAGTTTGGCCAGCACTTCGGGCGTGGTATTGGGTTTGATGAATTCATCGCGGTCAAAGAGGATGGGATCGGCCTTGCGTTGGGGTATGCTGACGGGAACGATCTCCTCTGCCAGACGACCAGAAGATTGAGCGGCAGCGGCTTTTTGTTGCGACCAGTAGGCGAACTGATCCTGGTCCTCGCGACTGATCTGGTACATCTCCACCAGATTTTCTGCCGTGTTGCCCATTCCGTCTGTACCGTACATGGCTTTCATTTTGGGATTGACGAACCGCCAGCCGAAGGAGGAGTCGTGCATCTGTGCGTCGCGGCCAAAGGGTTTGGACACCTTGGAGATGACCCAGGGCCCACGGGTCATGTGTTCTACCCCACCGGAGATGAACAGGTCACCGTCGCCGGTTTGGATGGCCCGGTGTGCATGTATCACCGACGACATTCCGGAAGCGCAGAGTCGGTTGACGGTCTCGCCGGGCACCGACCAGGGCAATCCGGCCAGCAGCAATGCCATACGGGCGACGTTGCGGTTGTCTTCACCGGCCTGGTTGGCGCAACCCAGGATCACATCGTCGATGGTGGAAGGCTCTATGTTGGGGTTGCGGCGCATCAGCTCGCTGATCACGAGGGCAGCCAAGTCGTCGGTGCGGATGGTGGAGAGGGTTCCGGTGAATTTGGCGATGGGGGTGCGGATGGCGTCTATGATGTAGCTTTGTTTCATTCTATTCATTGATGTGTTAGTGAAACTGCAAAAAACGGGAAAAAAGTTGGGATTTGTTGATTTGTTGATTTGCTGATTTGTTGATTTGTTGATTTGCTGATTTGTTGATTTGTTGATTTGTTGATTTGCTGATTTGTTGATTTGCTGATTTGCTGATTTGCTGATTTGCTGATTTGCTGATTTGCTGATTTGCTTCTATGTTAACTTCCAAGAGAATGAAGCAGTTTTTTTCAATTTTATCGGTTTTAGCTAATTTTGGACAAAACAGTACCCAGTTCAAATACCTCGTAAAGACCCTAATGGGTTTGGATTTGAATAAAACAAGAGAGGCGTTAGCCGACCTTGTTGTTTCCAATCCAAACACTACCTTTGTCTTTAGGTGGTATTTGGATCGGAGGGAATCACTTTGTTTGAACAACAAGATATTTTTAAGCAAGCTTCTATGAGCAGTCCGGTGGCTGCAATCGCGTATTAACTTTTAGGTGGGCAAAAGGCAGCTTGATGTAAGCAGTCCTATGGCTGCAGCAAATCAGTAGCCCTTTACATTTATTTTGCCCACCTGTGCTCTTGTGTATCTTGTTGTTTTTATTATCCACCAACTAAGCGGCTTTGTGGCTTGGTTGGTAGTACCCTCAACAGTTTTTGACAAACTTTTACTATCGCTTTTTGGGCCACACCATCCGCCCTCCCTTTTTTAGCGCCTGCCTTTTTGTGAAAAACTTGGGCAAAGACTTCATCTCGACTACAGGCTACCCAAGCTGCTTGAATCAATAAACGCCTCAACTCTTTATTCGCTCGATAGGTCAATCCCTTTACCCTCTCCACTTTATCTGAGGAGGTGACGTCTGGAACAATACCCACATATGCACACAACTTATCCACACACTCAAAACGCTCCATTTGGCCTAGCTCCGTTATCAATGCCATAGTCGTTATTAATCCTATACCAGGTATTTTTCTCAAACGCTTTACCAGTTGGCTGTATTCCTCGCTTTGACTCAGAGCGACAATCTGTCTGTTCACTCTTCTTAATTTTTCTTTAGCGTCTTTTAAATCCTGAACATAATGTTTTAATGCTAGCTCATTGGCTGGTTGGTCGAACTGTAGATTTTCTACTTGCATCAACACTGCTTTTGACCAATTTGGTGTGCGGTATCCTTCAATTTGCAAGTGCTTGCCCTTTGATACTAAAAACGACTTTACTCTTTGACGAGCACGGGTCAAATCTGTCCTCACCACCTTAGTTCTGTATCTTACCAGACTCCTGGCAGCTTCTTGTTCCTCTGACGGAATGTAGATCCCTTCCACCGAGTCATGCGCTAAATTATAGGCTATCTTTTTCGAATCTACTCTGTCATTCTTTCTCCTCGAATCTTTATCACTTGTCGGTATGTCGGCTGCATTCAGTACCTTGTTCTTTATCCCTAATTGTTCTAGATCACGGTGCCAGTGAAATCCAAAGTAACCCGACTCGTAACCTGTTTGGTAGTCCCCTCCGGGAAAATGCTCCATCAGGTAATTTTTTAACTTCTTTGCACAGGGGGGTTGCTGAAACGATTTAAAATAACGGTGCCCTACATAGATCGTCACATTCCACTGACTTAAATGCACGTCTAGTCCTGCTGTGATTTTGACGCCCCTAAAGTCATTTTTCTCTTTTGTACCTTTCATTTTCTTTGTACCTTTCATTTTCTTTGAGTTTTAAGTTTGTAAATCTAATTGTCAACTCTAATTTACTACTTCTAACTCAAAGATTTTTCTAAGGTTAAACATACGCGTTGATTTGCTGATTTGTTGATTGCCTACGGCAGTTGAAATTTGCTGATTCGTGCCCTGAAGGCGTAACGTAGTGGAGTCCCCCGTAGCAAGTCCGGGGCAGGCTTTCATGGTGTTGATTCGTGCCGTGAAGGCGTAACGTAGTGGAGTCCCCCGCAGCAAGTCCGGGGCAGGCTTTCATGGTGCTGATTCTTGCCGTGAAGGCGTAACGTAGTGGAGTCCCCCGTAGCAAGTCCGGGGCAGGCTTTCATGGTGTTGATCCCGAAACGAGTTCTGGACAAGTTCTATCTTCATTTCGTTCCGGCAGCGGAGTCAGTTGCTTTTTAAATGGAGAATTGTTGGGTTTTGCAGGATTTAGCGCGGAATAAAAACCGATTCCTCGCTAAATGTCGTGAATTTTGGCACTTTTAGCGCGCAATGGCTTTGTTTTCATCGCTAAAACCTGTATTTTTGAAAGCGTAATATGGGTAGCACTACCAAAAATATTTTCTGGAATTATGCTAACAGGTCGTGAAAAAGAGATACTAATTTTGCAGGAAGCACTGCAGAGCCATGAATCGGAAATGGTGTCTGTTATTGGTCGGCGGAGGGTTGGCAAAACCTATTTGGTGCAAACGGTATATAAAAACAAAATAGATTTTGAAATAACGGGTATTCAGGATGCCTCCCGAAAAGAACAGCTTGAGCATTTTTCTATTGCTCTAAATTTATACACCGACTCACCATTACCTATTCAACAGCCTAAAACCTGGCTTGAGGCTTTTCGCCATCTCATCATCTACCTGAAAAGTATTCGAAAAAAGAAAAAGCGAATTGTGTTTTTTGATGAAATGCCATGGCTGGCTGGGCGAAGATCGGGTTTTCTCAAGGCATTTGGTTTTTTTTGGAATAGCTGGGCGGTGAAAAATGACGTTGTTGTAGTTATTTGCGGATCGGCGGCTTCCTGGATGATCCGAAATGTGGTTAACAACAAGGGAGGACTCTACAACCGAATCACCAAGCGGATTCACCTCTACCCATTCTCACTTGATGAAACAGAGCAATACCTGCGCAGTAAACTGTTAAACTTTACCCGCTACCAGATAGTTCAATTTTACATGGCTCTCGGTGGAATACCCCATTACCTCAAAGAAATCCGCAAAGGGGAAAGCGTCGCACAAAATATTGACCGAATTTGTTTTGAGCGCTCAGGGCCACTCCGCAATGAATTTAAAAACCTGTATCCATCCTTGTTTGAGCAATCCGAAAATCACATTGCTATTGTAAAAGCCCTTTCGGAAAAATGGTCAGGTCTTACCCGAAAAATGATTTTAAAAAGGACCGGCATTTCCAATGGAGGGGGCGCTACAAAAACCCTGGATGAACTTCTTCATTCCGGGTTTATAACCGAATTCATTCCCTTCGGTCATAAGAAAAAAGAAACAAGTTACCGGCTAACTGATGAATATTCCCTTTTTTATTTAAAATTCATCGAACCCCTGAGAAAACAAGAAGGAGGCGTCTGGATTAACTTCCAACAAACCCCAACGTATCGGTCCTGGGCAGGATACACCTTTGAAAACATTTGCTTCAAACATTTGCCCCAAATCAGAAATGCATTGGGAATCTCCGGTGTATACGCCACATCCTCCTCGTTTTACCACAAAGGGGCCGACGGAATGGAAGGGTGTCAAATCGATTTGCTGATCGATAGAAACGACCAAGTCATCAATCTCTGTGAAATTAAATTTTCACATTCCGAATTCATCCTCACCAAAACCTATGCCGTCCAACTTCGGAATAAGATGGCCCTATTTCAACATTACTCCAAAACAAAAAAACAAATCGCGCTTACTTTTATCTCCCCATACGGATTGAAACCCAACAAACATACCAGCGGTTTGGTGGACAGGGAGATAACATTGGACCATTTGTTCGACTGATCTGTTTCCGTAATTATTGACAGGACCGGTGTGCCTACAACATCATTTTAATTTTCTCAGCCTGTGGTTTGTGGAAATCATCGGCGGCGATGATGGTGTCCAGCAGTTCCAGTACCTGCTTGTCGTTTTGTCCGTTGGCCAGCCGGGCAAGGAGAAGGTACCATTGGGCCTGATGGTGGAAGGCAGGGTTGTGGGTGGCGCGCAATTGTTCAAAGGTGCGGATGGCTTTGGGGTAGTTTTTGGCGCCGTAATAGAATAGGCAATGTCGGCTTTTATCTTACTTTTTTACTTTTAACCTTATAATATACTAATTTTCTTCCATATTATTTCTTATCATTGTGTAGTACCACCCTTGATACTTGAGAACTTAAAGTGTGGTGCTTATTTTATTAAAAAAACTGAGTGCGTGACAAAATCGCTGCAACATAACCACGAAGGCACAGAGGCACAAAGATTCACAGAGAAAATCTCTGTGCAGACGCCGTTCGTCGCGGTTTGCAACCGCGATGCTCCGCTATTATGTCACACACTCAAAAAAACTTAAGATGACTAACCCTACCCCTAAATCCTTTTGGAGCCTTTTGTCAAAAACTTCTTTGTTCCTATTTGGCATTGTTTGTATTACCTCAACGGCATCAGGTCAGGGTGTAATATCAATAGACCTTGACTTTGAAAAAGAAATATCAATTGAAAAAGACATACGTTTATATGCTGACTACGGTAAAAAATTAGATGTAGAGGATGCAATTCAGATATTCGAAAATGAAAAAAAAATTGTTCCACTAAAGGGCTATGAATTTCCTAATATCCTTTCGTTTCACAAATATTATTTTTGGTTAAAGTTCGATTTAGAGAATAGTAGTGATGAACAAAAAAATATCTTACTTGAAATTCCTTACATTGATAGTCTGGTTTTGTATCAGTATAATGAAGGTAACCTATATGGATCATCTATTTTTGGATATAAAACGTTGATAAAAGACCAACCATTTCAATTATTAAACGATTATAATTCCACCGAGGTTTGTCCAATTAGTTTGGGGTCAGGACAAAAGTACACCTTCTATGTACGCTGTTCTAAGGACATTTGGAAGAGAAATAGTTTCGAAGTTAAGTTGATCTCTGAAAAGGAATATCTGCTTAATAATTATGAGTTAGATTTGGATTATTATTTTGTAAGTTGTTTGTTCTTAGGCGTTGTGTTTTTTACTTTTTTATTTTTTTTATTTCAGTATTTTCAAAATAACGATTTAGCATTCCTTTTTTACGCATCGTATTTATTTTTCATATTTTTATACTATTGGCGAGAATTTGAATATTATTCTTCATTGCATAATGTAGTGTTTGGTTATCATCTTACCAATATTTCATTTATAAGAGTTCCTTTAGATAGCGGCATTTATGTTAGTTATTTTCTTTTTATCTATTTCTTTTTTGGAAGAGAGGAATTAAAAAATATTAAACATCTTATTTTTTGGGGAATTGGAGTTACTGTAATATATACAGGGGTTCAAATCATTCTGACCTTAACTAATATCCCTTTGGTTTATTTCATACATGGATATTTTCGATTTCTATTATTTATCTTTTCTATTTTCTTCTTTTATAAATTATTGAGTCTTACACATCCTTTAAATTTTTGGATATTATCGGGCTCTCTTTCATTATTATTATTGGGCGGTTTAATCCCCTTGGGCATAACATACTTTTATGGAGACATCGTTGTAAAGGGATTTGACCTTTCCAACCTGATAGCTCGATTTGGGATACTAACAGAAGTTATGTTGTTCTCTTTAGGTTTGGGTTTAAGAACAAAATTATTGGAAAGAGATAAAGTGGAGTCTGAAAGAGCATTGGAGGAACAAGAAAGAAAATCTGTAGAATTAAAAGAATTAGAAAATTTGAAGAACGAATTTTTCGAAGATGTTAGTCACGAATTTAGAACGCCCCTAATGGTCATTAAAGGTTTAGGGGCTAATCTTGAGGAAGAAGTAGCACGGACTGACCACTTAAACAAGTTAAAAACTATTGGAAAGAATGCTGATCAAATTCTGGATCTGATTAATCAAATTCTTTGTTTAGCCAAAATGGATTCCAATAATGCTATCTTGAATTTGAAGCAAGAAAACTGTGTTCCGATTATTGAGTATTTAGTAGATTCTTTTCATGCCTATGCGCTTGATAAAGGGATTACTTTGAGATGCCACTGTGTGGAAAAAGTAATAATGATGGATCTTGATAGGGAAAATTTTAGTAGTGTAATTAGAAACCTCCTCAGCAATTCATTAAAATTCACTCCGCATGGTGGGAAAATTACATTAAATGTAAAGCCCATTTTAGTGGATGGGGATTCATTTTTAAAAATAGAAATTGAAGATAATGGAATTGGAGTTAGCAAAGAAGATTTGCCTTTTATATTTGACCGCTTTTACAAAGCAAGCAACCCCAACAATAGTGGCGGAACTGGTATTGGTCTTTCTTTTGTCAGGGGAATGGTAGGTTTATTAGAGGGAGAGATAGAGGTAAAAAGCATTCCATTCCAAAGTACCGTTTTTACAATCATTCTTCCGATAAAAAATGAAAAACCCTTAGCTAAGAGTAAACCACTACGATTAAATACTTCAGATGAAAAAATGTCGGAGCGAATTAATAGACTAAACCACGGAAAATCAAAGTTACCTTCAATCTTTCTAATTGATGACAACATTAGTATAATAAATTACCTGGGAAAAAGGCTATCCAATGATTTCCAATTGCATGTAGCCCTGGACGGTATGGAAGCATATAGCAGAATATTGGAAATTGAGCCGGACATCATTATTAGTGACGTAATGATGCCTCATCTTAATGGCATTGAATTGTGCAAGCGGCTAAAATCCAATCCTCAAACAAATCATATTCCAATAATATTGATGACAGCTAAGGCAGGTATAGATAATGAACTAGACGGACTTTCAGCAGGTGCGAGCGGCTATTTGACTAAGCCTTTTAAAGAGGAAAAGTTAATTCTTATGGTAAAAAATTTAATCCATAACACGAATAGGGTAAAGAATATACATAAAGAAAATAGTCTTGAGCAGTTTATTAATGAAATATTTCTTTTTTGTAAAGATCAAATAAATAATGAAAGCTCGTATAGCCAAAATAGCTGCAAATTGTTGTTAAGTGAACAGTTCAATTTTGCCAGAACCCGTATAACTATAAGTCAATACGAGAGGGTAGTAAACGAAATTGGGTTTTCAATGAGTGTACTTCTTTGCTATGTGATCCAGCAACGATTATTAGGAAGAGAACAAATTAATTCGCAAAAGTTGATTCTTAATACAATTCCTTTATCTGGTTCAGGTAATGATAAAGATATTTCGTTTTTAAGAGATTCTTATCAAAAAATAACAACTCACATACATCAACCTGGTTTTAATGTAAGAAATCTTTCCTTCTTAGTCATTCCTGAAAATGAAAAAAGCAATAATCTGGATCAGCAAAGAAATACTTTAGGAAAAAAAATAAAAAGAATACTTGGTATTACGCCAACACAATTTCTCTTTCTGATACGAATGGACAAGGCTAGAATACTATTGAAAGAAAATGGGGAAAACTATCAACAGGTAGCCCATAAGGTGGGCTATAAGAGTACCACAAAACTTAGAAAGGAATTTTTAAATTATTTTGAGAAAAACCAATCTATGCCTGTATAAAATTCTAATATTCCACACTTGACATGCTGATAATCAATCATTTGTTAACGTTGGAGCCAATAGTGTAGATTTAACATTTGTATGTTCAAATTCACCGTTTTGTCTTAGATTTATCAGTTAATTTGGTACAAGTTAACAACCAGCAATACACACATTGCTCTTAGTTAAAACAAGCAGATTAACACCAATGACAAAAAAAAGTCGCCCGTTATCCCAGCACAGAAAAATCGCTTTGCCCGAAATCGGTAAAACAACGATAGCAGACATCAACGATATTGAGTACCTCGAGTCGCAGCGGTCCGCTACACGGTTTTACTTTAGCAACAAAACAAGGATAACCCTAAGTCGCCATTTGGGGTATTTTGAAGAGCAGTTGTCCGGCCACAATTTTTGCCGGGTAAAAAGGCAGTACCTCGTCAACCTCGAAAAAGTAACCGAGATCAGAAAAGGGGAGATTGTACTCAAAAGCGGTGTGGTGTTGTCGGTTTCCCAAAAAGGATTACCTGCCATGAAGGCCCGCATGAAGGCCTTTGTTATTTTTTGATCACAATGGTGGTTTGTTGGTAAAAACACGACTTTCGTCAAATCGTATTCAACGTTTGTTATATGTGTATTTACTCTTTTTGTTTACTTCGGTATATTTGGTTTTATTTTTGGGATATTATTGTTATTGACATACTAACAATTTGACAACTCGTCGCATTTCTTTCCCGGACACCGACCCCAAAACGTATAACTCTTTATTTACTAACCCTTGGTTTTTGGGCCAATCTCAGACAGTTTGTCCTGTCGGGGAAAGAGGAGGGCTTGGCCAACAACCAAATAAATCTTTTTCAACATGAAAACCCGTTTTTTACTTCTCGGCTTCTTACTACTTTCCAGCCTTTGCTTTGCGCAAAACCATGCATTGGATTTTGATGGGACGGATGACTATGTGGAAATACCACATTCGTCTTCATTGCTTATAGGTTCTTCTCCCCTAACTTTAGAATGTTGGATTAACGCGCCTAATACTGACCAAGAAGGTTCTTTCATTGCCAAAAGGCAACCAAATAATCCATGGGGCAGGGCAAGTCTTTCCATTAATGATGGAACAGACCCAAGGTTTTCCCCAAGCCCTGGTAAGAAAATCACTTTATCATTTGGAGATGCAGCAGCTGGTGGTGATTTCAGAAGTGTGACCACTGTAAATGATATAATTGATGGCAATTATCATCATATAGCAGCTACTGTTGAACCAAGCACTGAAAGCATTTTACTATATGTTGATGGTACTCTTCAGACAGTTACCACTTTATCAACTGGTCCATTCCCCACTGTAGATAATACAGAACCATATATGTTAGGCCAAGCTAATGGTAATGTTTCATTTTATACAGGACTAATCGACGAAGTCCGCATCTGGAATATAGTTCGCACCGCTGCCGAAATCCAAGCCAACATGAACATAGAACTAACCGGCACCGAACCCGGCCTGGTGGCTTACTACCCCCTCAATCAAGGAATCGCCTGTGGCGACAATGCCACGGAAACCATCGCCTTCGATCAAACTGCAAATAACAACGACGGCACCCTCATCAATTTTGCCCTCAACGGCGGCTGCACCTCCAACTGGACCGACAATGCCCCCTTCACTGCCACCGACAACGACGGCGACGGGGTAACCGTAGAAAACGGCGACTGCGACGACAACAACCCCAACATCTATCCCGGCAACACGGAAATTACCTGCAATGGCATCGACGATGACTGCGACCCAAACACGCCAGACCAGGTTACCCACCCCGACTTTGCAGCACTGGAAGCCCTCTACAATGCAACCAATGGCGCCAACTGGAACAACACTTGGGATCTGACCGATTGCGACGTTTGTGGATATTATGGCATTGTTTGCGATGGAATAACCGGACTGGTGGAAATAATAGACCTTAACAACAATAATCTTACAGGAATGTTGCCGCCAGAGTTGGGCGATATGCAAAAACTCACTTTTCTATATTTACAGGATAATCAACTCTCCGGCTCAATACCGGGCAACATCGGAAATGCCCCCGACCTAAGAAGGCTTCATCTCAGCAATAATGCATTGACTGGCCCTATCCCTCCCGAATTGGGGACACCCAATTTGTTGAGTCTCGCCTTGGACAACAATCAACTCTCTGGCCCCATCCCTTCTGAATTGGCCAATCTTAGCGGCAGTGCCAATCAACTTTCGTTTCAAAACAACCAACTCTGCGGCTGCTTCCCCGAAGTCCTACGAGGCATCGGCGGCATCTGCAACAACGGCGCCGACTTCTCCAACAACCCCGGCCTCTACCAGGGGGGCAACTTCGCCGCCTTCTGTGTCGATGGCTCCGGCTCTTGTGACAGCAATCCTCCCGGCTCCGAAATAACCTGCAATGAAATCGACGACGACTGCGATCCCAGCACCCCTGACGCACCCGAAGGAGACAGCGATAACGACGGCGATGGCTTTACGACCTGTACCGGCGACTGCGACGATACCAACCCCGCTATCAATCCCGATGCCACAGAAATAACCTGCAATGGCATCGACGACGACTGCGACCCAACCACACCCGACACTCCTGATTTCGATGGTGACGGTGTGCCTGACTGCGATGATTGTAATCCTACCAACGCCGCCGTCTATCCCGGCAACACCGAAATAACCTGCAACGGAATTGACGACGATTGCGACCCCAACACGCCCGACGCTCCCGATAACGACGGCGACGGCTCCTCCGCATGCGATGATTGCGACGACAACAACCCCAACATTTATCCAGGTGCTACCGAAATTACCTGCAACGACATCGACGACGATTGCGACCCCAACACGCCCGACGCTCCCGATAACGACGGCGACGGCTCCTCCGCATGCGATGATTGCGACGACAACAACCCCAACATCTATCCAGGTGCTACCGAAATTACCTGCAACAACATCGACGACGATTGCGATCCCAATACGCCCGACGCACCAGACAACGACGGCGACGGCTCCTCCGCATGTGACGACTGCGACGACAACAACCCCAACATCTATCCAGGTGCCAGTGAAATATCCTGCAACGACATCGACGACGATTGCAATCCCAATACACCCGACGCACCCGATAACGACGGCGACGGCTCCTCCACCTGCGATGATTGCGACGACAACAACCCCAACATCTATCCAGGTGCTACTGAAATAACCTGCAACGGAATCGACGACGATTGCAATCCCAATACACCCGACGCACCCGATAACGACGGCGACGGCTCCTCCGCATGTGACGACTGCGACGACAACAATCCAAACATCTATCCAGGTGCTACCGAAATATGCAACGATGTTGACGACAACTGTGATGGATTTATCGACGAGGACCTCAACTGCGACGGTAACAATTGTGAATTCACTGGGGAGCCCGGTCAAACCGATTCCGACTGCGACGGCATCCTCGACGAATGCGACCTCTGCAATGGCGGCGATGACAGCATCGACAACGATGAAAATGGCGTCCCGGACTGTGCGGAATATCCCGGACAGGACTTAATGCCAGAGGAGTGGATCTGCGGCAACAACGACAATAAAGTCTACATTTGCCACGACGGAAACACCATCTGTGTCCATCCAAATTCCTTACCCGACCACCTCGCACATGGCGATTACATTGGTCCCTGCGACAATGCTTCTTGTGAAGAACAATTGAGGCTCGTACCCGCTGATCCAACCGCTGATGACAACCTGATGGTTTACCCAAATCCCGTAACAGGAGTATTACAAATTCGCTGGACCGGCACTCCTCACCAACCTGCAACGCATCTGGAAATATTCGGCATACATGAAAATAAGGTACTGCAAAGGGTCTTAACTTCCGCCGATACAACCAAACGATCCATGGAACTGGACGTAAGCACCTGGCCGGAAGGCGTGTATTTTATCGTACTTTGGAAAGGACAAGAAAGAACGTTTACCCGTTTTATCAAAATAAGCCCATGACACCAACTGGTCACGACAAAGAACGGAAGAAAAGCTGGAGAGAATAAGTCAGCCCCTTCTAAAAGTCTAGACAGATAAGTAGCACAAAACCCGCTTGCCGGTCGGTGAGCGGGTTTTTGCATTTATTAGACATTATGAAAGGAAATTTAGTATGCAGTCCAAATGATCTTTTTACGCTACTCTTCGTCACGTACTCACCTTCGTAGCTAAGGCTACGAGGTTCCGTGCGTTCCTTGATTAGCGAAAAAAGCTCTCTTTGGTTGCTATACAAAAAATCCATTCATAATGTCTATTAGCTTTCCACAAAAGCGATGGAGTAGACCATCGGCAAATAATTATTCACGCAGTTCCAGCTTTCGCCAAAATCGTTGGATGCAAAGAGGTTGCCGCAGGTGGTTCCGAATACCAACCAATCGTCGTTGGCCACCAGGGCGTGGCGATACACGATGTCGAAGCACGCTTCCTGGGGAAGGCCGTTGCGGAAGTTCTGCCAGGTCTTTCCACCGTCGTCGGTACGGCAGATGCAGAGCGAGTTGCCTACCGATACGCGGATCTCATCGCTGACGGAGGGCGCTACCCAGGCTCTGTTGGGATTATTGTGGTCGACAGCTATGGCAAATCCGAAATTGGCGGGGCCTCCCTGCTGATCGGTGACGTCGTGCCATTGCTGCCCGCCGTCAAAGCTGTTGAAAATGCCACAGTGGTTTTGCTGCCAAAGTACATCCGGATCTTTGGCGCAAGCCATCAATAGATGCGGATCGTGCCCCACTTCGGCATGAGGGTCGGGGAGGTAGTCGGCCCGGAGGCCTTTGTTGCGGACGGCCCAGGTGGCACCCCCGTCGTTCGACTCAAAAACGCCGGCACAACTGATACCAATGTATAAATGATCGCTGTCGCGAGGATCCACCACGATGGAATGGATGCCGGCATAGTCGCGCCCACCTCCAAACCAGCTTTCCACCCGCGACGGATGCTTCCAGAGCGACTCGACTAACTCAAATTGCCGACCACCATCATTGCTGACAAACAAGCCGCCCGGCTCGGTGCCGATCCACATCCGTTCGGGATGGTCGGCGCCGCCATGTGTCATCGCCCACAGGTACTTGGTAGAAGCCGGCACGCCCTCCTTCACTTCGTAGCCATCGGGATACTTGGGGGCGGGAAGCTCTTTCCAGTTTTTGCCGTGGTCATCGGAGCGATGTAGTTTTACCCCCCAGTGACCGTGGTCGAGGCAAGCCCACCAGGTGCCGGTACGTGGATCGGCATAAGCAATGGAGACTGGGATACCGAGAAAGTGAATATCGCGGAGTTGCCAATTGCCGTTTTTCTGTTGGTAAACGGCCAGGCCTTTTCTTGTGGCTATTAGTAGGTTCATTTTTCTTGATATGCTGATAAGTTGATTTGCTCATGTGCTGATGGCCGCCCATACAGGGTGTTGCCTGCCTGGGCGGCCATCACTTTACCCGCCGGAAAGGGCTTGCATGATGTACACTTCGCTGTCGGGTTGGAGTGGGTCGGATTGTTGGTCGCGGTCGTTGATCATTTTTCCGTTGACGAATATATTGACGTGTTGGCGGAGACCTCCCTGGTCATCGAGCAGGTAGCTTTTTAGTCCCGGGTATAGTTGTTCCAGTTTTTTCAACAACTCTTTTACGCTATCTGCTGCGATGGTACTTGATTGCAAGTCCGGATAGAAGCGTTTCAGAGCTTGGGTAAAGTGGACGGCGGGCATAAGTTGGATATTGATTCAAAGTTGCACACTACAAATATAAAACAAAATTCACTTAAAAAAAACAATTTGTGACATTTTTTACAAATTGTTTTTTATCCAGAATTTTCCCAGATAAACATTAGTACGCTACCCTTCCTTTAGCCATTCCCTGCTGGTGCGATATACCGTTCCTTTGAAGAGGGCCACTACCTCGTCGTTCTGGTTGGTGACTTTCACCGAGTAAATGGCCAGTTTATTGGTTTCGTTTTCCTGTTTGGCGACAGCCCGGATGACATCTCCCGGCTTGACGGATTTGGTATGAGAAATCGTCGTTTCTATCGACACCGATTTCCGGCCCGTGGAGTTGGAGGCAAAGGCAAAGGCGCTGTCGGCAAAAGAGTAGGTGATGCCGCCGTGTGCGATTTTGAAGCCATTGGTCATCTCTTCGCGGACGGTCATTTCCAACACGGCGCTTCCGTGGTCGAGGCTGATGATGCGAATGCCGAGCCATTGGCTGAAGGCGTCGTTGTCGTACATCCTTTTTTGGGCGATCTGGTGGGCTTGTTCTTTTGGTGTCATTGTGGCTAGGTGTTCAAAAGGGTGCGTAAGAAACATATTTTCAGCTCCGGTTGTCGTTATAAAAAACAGTCCCCTCCCGTACCATTTTTCGCAATAGTGGGCTGCAGCGGTATCGGTCTTCCAGATATTCATTGTGCAGATCATCCATTCGCCTTACGCAGTCGTCAATGCCGATTTCGTCGGCCCAGGCGAGCAACCCTTTGGGGTAGTTGACGCCCTTTGTCATGGCAAGGTCGATGTCGTCGCGGGAAGCGATGTTGAGGTAGAGGGCGTCGGCGGCCTCATTGATGAGCATGGCTACGATTCGGTCGACGATCTTTTGGCCCAATGTAGCATCCTTGTTGGGTGTGGGATTGGTGGCGTTATCGCCGTAGTCGTAATAGCCTTTCCCGGTTTTGCGGCCGAGGTATCCGGCTTCCGCCAAACGCTTTTGCGTAAACGCCGGTTTGTAACGAGGGTCGTAGTAGAATGCTTTGAACACCGTTTCGGTAACAGCGTAGTTGACGTCGTTGCCGATGTAGTCCATCAGCGTAAAGGGGCCCATGCGAAAGCCACCGATGTTGGTCATGGCCCAGTCGATGGTAGCTACGTCGGCGATGCCTTCCTCGTAGATCCGAAGGGCTTCACCGTAAAATGGCCGGGCCACGCGGTTGACGATGAAGCCGGGCGTGTCTTTGGCGATGACGGTTAATTTTCCCCAGTTATCGATCAGTTTCCGGGCTTCCGCCAACACGTTGTTATCGGTTTGAATAGCGGGGATGACCTCCACCAGTTTCATCAGAGGGGCGGGGTTAAAAAAGTGGATGCCGAGTACTCTTGATGGTTTGTTGCAAGCGGCGGCGATGGAAGCTACTGAAAGGGAAGAGGTATTGGTTGCTAAAACGGCATTGTCAGAAACGACGGCTTCCAGATCGGCGAATACTTTCTTTTTGATGTCGAGGTTTTCCACGATGGCTTCAACCACGAGGTCGCATTCCGTAAAGGAGGAAAATTTTTCGATGCGGTATATTCGTCCAAAAATGGCCTTGGCGGTAGCATCGTCAATGCGGCCTTTTTCTACCAGGCGGTTGAGAATTTTTTGCAGCTTTTCGCCACTGAGGTGAAGGGCATCGGGATTGGTATCGTAGAGAAGGACGTCGTGGCCTGCCGTAGCAGCTACTTGAGCTATGCCGCTGCCCATTGCGCCGGCGCCGATTATTCCTATTTTTTTCATTTTGTTGGTTTTACCACGGAGACACTAAGACACAAAGTTCCTCGGAGTATGTGTTAGTCGTTTCTTAATAGACATTATGAACAGAAATTTTGCATGTAGCCCAAATGATCTTTTTACCCTACTCTTTGTCACGTACTCACCTTCGTAGCTAAGGCTACGAGGTTCCGTGCGTTCCTCGATTAGCGCAAAAATCTCTCTTTGGTTACAATACAAAAAATCCATTCATAATGTCTAATTAAATAAAGGAGTTCACTATTCGTTTAATTATTCAAGTTATTCCCCTTTAAATGCCGGTTTTCGTTTTTCTAAAAAAGCATTGACGCCTTCGGTATAGTCGTGGGTGTTGGAGGCGGCGGTTTGGAGTTGTTCTTCTATGCCCAATTGGGTTTCCAGATCGTTGTGGGTAGAATAGTTGAGGGCTCTCTTTGTCAGGCCCAAACCGCGGGTTGGCATGGTTGCCAGTTTTTCGGCCAGTGTTTTGGCATCCGTTTCAAAACTTTGGTCGGGAAATACTTTGTAGATCATACCCAGTCGTTCGGCTTCTTCGGCCGGTATTTTATCTCCCAACATAATGATAGCGGAAGCCTTTTGTTTGCCGATAAGGCGGGGTAAAAAGAAGGTACCCCCGCTGTCGGGTATGAGACCTATTTTGCTGAAAGCCTGAATGAAGGTAGCAGAGGCCGCCGCCACTACAATATCGCATGCCAGGGCGATGTTGGCCCCGGCACCGGCGGCTACCCCATTGACAGCTGCCACCACGGGTTTTTCGAGCTCCCGGATTCTCAGGATGATGGGGTTGTAATGCTCGCTGACGATGGAGTTTATATCGAGTCCGTTGTCGGGGTCGATGGCTTCCTGGAGGTCTTGTCCGGCGCAGAAGGCTTTCCCCGACCCGGTGAGGTAGATGCAGCGGATATTGGGGTCAGATTCGCATTCTTTCAAACGCTCCTGCAAGGCCAGGGCCATTTCGCGGTTGAAGCTGTTGTATACTTTGGGGCGGCTGAGGGTGATGTAGGCCACGCCATTTTCTATGTTGAATTGTAGGGAGTCCATTGAATTGATTTTGATCATATCGTTCTACGCTGCAAAAGTAGGAAACTTTGCGGAAGCATGGAATGGATTTTTGCTGATTTGTATTTGGCGTTCTTTGGTGTTATAAAGTACTTCTGTCCTGGAGGGAGGTCGGTAATCTAATGACACTTGAAGTAATCGAAAGGTTCAAGGCAATCGAGACATTTGTATAGTGATTTGCAGGCGGTCGAGCCAAATTCGCTGATCAGTTGGGTGTTGGGGGATTGGCATTGGGGGCATTCGGCGGGTTTGTCTTCGCCCAGCAGGGCCGCTTTTCGGGTAGAGGTGGCGGGTGGTGCGATGCCATAGGCTTTTAACTTTTCTTTGCCCGATTCGGTGAGCCAGTCGGTTGTCCAGGGTGGGGAAAGTACAGTGGTTATTTTTACATTTTGATAACCGGCCTGGTGCAAGGCCGCTTTGATGTTCATCTCGATCATGTTCATGGCGGGGCAGCCGGAGTAAGTGGGGGTGATGATGACTTCTATTTCGCCGTCTCGCGCTATTACACTACGCAGCACTCCTAGGTCTTCGATGGTGAGGACGGGGATTTCGGGATCGGTAATGGTGGAGAGGATTTTTTGAATCTCTGCTGTCATGGGCTGGCGTATTGAGCTACTTTGTCCCTTCTAACAAGGGCGATAGACGAATTTGTGTAATTGTGTTGTTGTAAAAAGTCGCTTCTCATAAATCTCCTACCACTCCGCTCCGGGATGCATTCGCTGCAGGTATTGCAGATCGGTGAGTAAGTGGCCGAGGTATTCGGTGTGGTTGCCATTCTTTCCTCCATTTTGCTGGACGACGTCCTGTGGCTTTTTTAATGTTGCTTGTCGCAAAACCCGGGTGACTTTTTCTTCCCATTTTTGTTGAACCACCGACAAGTTGGGTGCTATTTTGGCGGCAGCCATAGCCTCGTCCAATTCGGTGGACTGGTGAAGTTCGCCTGTATATCGCCAGAGGTTGTCAACACCTTGTTGGATTTTTCGGTGACTTTCTTTCGTGCCGTCACCCAGGCGGAGCATCCATTCCGAGCTATGGCGCAGGTGGTAGGTGATCTCTTTGAGCGATCTGGCGGCGATGGCGGCGAGATGTTCATCAACACTCTCCGTCAATGCCTGGTAGTAAAAATAATGGTGTGCATCGAAGAGGAATTGCCGGGCGATGGTGTCGGCGAAGTTGCCGTTGGGTTGTTCTACCAGCAAGACGTTTTTGTAGTCGTAAATTTCGCGGAGGTAGGCTAGATCGTCTTCAGTCCTTCCTTTGTTTTCCACTTGGGCGGCATATTGATAAAGGCTCCTCGACTGACCCACTAGGTCGAGGGCGATGTTGGTCATGGCCATGTCTTGTTCGAGTACGGGGCCGTGGCCGCACCACTCTGATAGGCGGTGACCGAGGATGAGGGCATTGTCGGCCAGTTGTAAGAGATATGGGTATAGGTTGTTGTTGGTCATGTTTGTTGATTTGGTGTTGTGGTGTTGTGGTGTTGTGGTGTTGTGGTGTTGTGGTGTTGTGGTGTTGTGGTGTTGTGGTGTTGTGGTGTTGTGGTGTTGTGGTGTTGTGGTGTTGTGGTGTTGTGGTGTTGTGGTGTTGTGGTGTTGTGGTGTTGTGGTGTTGTGGTGTTGTGGTGTTGTGGTGTTGTGGTGTTGTGTGGTGTTGTGGTGTTGTGGTGATTTGGTGTTGTGGTAATACCTACCATTCTAAGTGCAAATTTTGATTCAAAATTATCGGTGATTTTCAAACTAAAAATTCCTGATTTTTGAGTCATATGAAGTGCATTCTCGGTATGACGATATCACAGACCGATATGCAGACGCCCGATTAGTGTGCTTTCTTCTACATATGCTTTAGCTCATCCGGTAAATTGTAAAAGGTCGGATGGCGATAAACTTTATTGGCAGCAGGTTCGAACAATGCTTCTGCATCGTCGGGGTCGGAAGCTTTTATGAGCTTTGATTCTACTACCCAGATGCTGACGCCTTCGTTGCGGCGAGTATATACGTCGCGGGCATTTTCGATAGCCATTTCAGCGTCGGCGGCGTGGAGGCTTCCTACGTGTTTGTGGTGTAGGCCTTGTTTGCTTCGGATGAATACTTCCCAGAGGGGCCAGTTGTCTTTCATGGTGTTATTAATTCTTATCGCGCTGCGCACGATGGTGATGCAATCGCCTCCCGGAACGAGTCCGGGACAGGCCATTGGGGCTTCGATGTTGGTGCAGTCGTCACCCGCTATTCGGCGGGGATTTTCATCGCGCTATGCTCGATGTTGGTTCGGCTTTTTTTTCATGGCTTTTTTTTCGGCGTAAGCCACCGCTGCTTCCCGAACCCAGGCGCCATCTTCATGTGCTTTCCGGCGGGCGTGCATGCGTTGTTCGTTGCAGGGGCCATTGCCTTTTACCACATTCCAGAATTCTTCCCAGTCGATTTCGCCAAAGTCGTAGTGGCCGCGTTCTTCGTTCCATTTCAGTTCGGGATCGGGGAGGGTGACGCCCAGTATTTCGGCCTGACCGACGCAGGCATCCACGAATTTTTGGCGGAGCTCGTCGTTGGATAAGCGCTTGATCTTCCATTTCATCGATTGAGCGGAATGGGGAGAGTCTTTGTCTGATGGGCCGAACATCATCAGCGAAGGCCACCACCAACGGTTGACGGACTCTTGCAACATCCGCCTCTGAGCTTCCGTACCCTTGCTCAAGGTGAGCAGGATTTCGTAGCCCTGCCGCTGATGAAAACTTTCTTCTTTACAGATACGCACCATTGCTCGTGCGTAAGGGCCATAGGAGGTGCGGCAAAGAGCAACCTGATTCATAATGGCCGCGCCGTCCACCAGCCACCCGATGGAACCGATGTCGGCCCAGGTGAGCGTGGGATAGTTGAATATGCTGGAATATTTGGCCCTGCCTTCGTGTAGTTGGTCGATCATTTCGTCGCGGTCGATGCCCAGGGTTTCAGCGGCAGCATAGAGGTAGAGGCCGTGGCCGGCTTCGTCCTGCACTTTGGCCAGCAGGGCTACTTTTCGCCGCAACGTCGGGGCGCGGGTGATCCAGTTGCCCTCGGGAAGCATGCCCACGATCTCTGAATGGGCGTGCTGGGAGATTTGCCGGATGAGGGTTTTGCGATAGGCATCGGGCATCCAGTCTTTGGGTTCGATTTTGACTTCGGCGTCGATCTTGGTTTGGAATTTTTGTTCTATTGTCATGGTTTGGTGGTTTCATCGCGCTGCGCACGATGTTGGTGCAATCGCCTCCCGGAACGAGTCCGGGACAGGCCGTTGGGGCTTTTCTCGGATACTCATCGCGCTGTGCATTATGTGACGCTAGTCATCGCGCTGCGCACGATGGTGATGCAGTCGCCCCGATGGGGATTTTAGTTTTTTATGCCGTTTAGTAGTAGCATTGTTATTTGGTGTTCGAGTTTGTTGGGGTTTAGGGGGTTTTTGGGGCGGTGGTAATATACCCAGCGGAGGGCACTTAGTACGGTTTGTAGTGCGATGTGGGTATCTACATTTGTGAAAATGCCTTGTTGGATTCCCGTTTCTATGATTTTGCGAAAGCGGTCTTCGTAGTTTTTGCGCAAAGCGGTGAACTGACTTAGATGCGGTTCGGTGAGGTGGCGCCATTCATCGTTGAAAACGGTTGCAGAGGTTAGATCGTTGGTGGCTATCCTGATGTGTAGGGCTATCAGGGCGCGCAATTGATCTAAGGGGTTGCTGTGTTCTCTTTCGATGGCCGTTATGCCGTCGAGGAATTTGTTGGCGTTGTCGAAACAGATTTTTTGTAAAACCCCCTCTTTTGAGTTAATGTGGTTATAGAGGCTGGAGGTTCGCATACCGACATCTTTAGCCAGGTCACGCATAGAAGCGGCGGCGTAGCCCTTGTCGCGGAAAAGGCGGGCTGCAGCTTCAATGACTATTTGTTTCTTTGTTTTTCCTGGCATTGGTCTGTAGTTGCTTCCAGTTTTTGGATGTTAATGGGCTTTTACTTAAAATTTGAGCTATACTTTTAGACTTTATTTTTTACTCACTTCACATCATAGTCCACCACCAGTCGTTCGGAGCGGGGGTGGGATTGACAGGTGAGAATGAAACCGGCATCCACTTCTTCGGGTTCGAGGGCGTAGTTGACGTCCATTTCCACTTCCCCTTCGACGAGTTTGGCTCTGCAAGTACAACATACGCCTCCTTTGCAGGCATAGGGCAGATCGGCGCCTTGGCGGAGAGCGGCATCCAGGACACTGTCGCCGCCATAAGGTAAACCGAACTCAAAACTATGTCCGTCTAACACTACTTTTACAGAACTGGCTTTGGTGGGGTCGATGGCTTGTTTTTTGGCCCCGGCGGTAGGCAATGTTTTTTTTCCTGGAACGGTAAACAGTTCAATATGTATTTTTTTTTCTGGGACGTCTATCGACAGCAGGCCTTCTTTTATGGCCAGCATCATGGGTTCGGGGCCACAGATGAAATACTCGTCGGTGGTTTTGGGATTGAAAAGGAAGCGGGCAAACTGGCGGGTTTTCTCCGGGGTGATGAAGCCATTGAAGAGCTGGCCTTCCAGCTGTTCTTCGCTGAAGATGTGGTGTACGGTGAACCGCTGCATGTATTTGTTCTTCAACGCCTCGATCTCCTCATTGAAGATGATGGAATCGAAACCGCGGTTGCCATAAAAAAGGGTAAAACTGCTTTCCAATTCTACCTCCAGCACGGTTTTCAGGATCGAGATGACCGGAGTGATGCCGCTGCCTCCGGCAAAGCCCACGTATCGTTTGGCCTGACCGGGTTTTACTTCCGTGAAAAATTTGCCCATTGGGGTCATCACGTCCAAGGTATCTCCCACCTGCAATATCTGATTGGCGAAAGTGGAGAACCGCCCCTTTGGCACCTGCTTTACAGCAATACGTAATTCCCCGGAGGAAGGGCTTACGCAAACAGAATAGTTGCGGCGCACTTCTTCCCCATTGATCTCTTGGCGAAGCGTCAGGTACTGACCTTGTACAAAACGATAGTCTTCCCTTAACGTTTCGGGTACGTCGAAGGCGATGCTGACGGCTTCTTCCGTTTCGCGGCGGACGTCTTTTACTTTTAGGCGGTGGAACTTGGGCATTTTACGGTTTCACGGTTTACGGTACACGGCGTGCCATGAAGGCGTAGCGACAGCGGAGTCCTTCATGGTTAAAAAACGAACGTGCGTTCGCAAAGGTACGGCAATGGGTTTTAAAGTGCAAGGGATATATGGGAAAAAGCATTTTACCCTGACTTTGTGCATGAAAATCAACAATTTTACCCTGACTTTGTGCATGAAAATAGGTATATTTACCCTGACTTTGTGCAAAACCAAAGTAATCTACCTATGATTTTTAACAGGAAACTATTAAATCAGTTAAAAAGCTGGTCGGAAAAAAGTAATCGTAAGCCACTGATTCTCAGGGGTGCACGGCAGGTTGGCAAGACTACTGTGGTCACCATTTTTGGCTCTGAGTTCGATCATTTCATTCATTTAAATCTGGAAATAGCCAGAGACAGGCGATTCTTTGCACAGCATGACGAATTAAAATTCACGGTTCAAGCGATTTTTTTTGAACATAATCTATCCATCGACACAAAAAAGCGCGTGTTGTTGTTTATAGACGAAGTTCAAATGGAACCGAAGGCAGTGGCGGGTTTGAGGTACTTTTATGAAGAATTTCCAAACCTCTATGTTATTGCTGCGGGCTCTCTTTTGGAAACGTTACTTTTGGCCAAAAATACTTTTCCCGTTGGCAGGGTCGAGTATTTGGTTATGCGCCCTGTTTCGTTTTTGGAGTTTTTGAATGCGATCGGTGAATTGGAGGCTTTGCAAGTAATCCAAAAGATTCCGTTGCCGACTTATGCACACCAAAAGTTGCTCGAACTTTTCCATATTTATGCGTTGATCGGGGGTATGCCGGAGGTGGTTCAGGCTTACGCCCAACATCGTGATCTGATAAAGTTGAAGCCAATTTACGACAGTCTCCTCACCGCCTATATTGACGATGTTCAAAAATACGCCGATTCCGTTACAAGAGCGGAGGTGTTGCAATTGGTTATCCAAAATTTGTTTGCGGAAGCGGGCCAGCGCATCCGTTTTGCTGGTTTTGCCAATTCCACCTACGGTTCCCGTTCTGTCGGAGAGGCGATGCGCACACTTGAAAAGGTCATGCTTCTCCATTTAGTGTACCCGGCAGTGGACACGAAATTACCCGCAAGCCCTCAACTAAAAAAAGCGCCCTATCTGCAATCCCTTGACACAGGGCTCATGAATTACATCAGCGGCATTCAAAGCAAACTCATCGGCACGAAAGAACTGCATGAGGTCTATCGGGGCAAAGTAATACACCATTGGACGGGGCAGATGCTATTGACCCGTATGCATAGTCCTCTTGACAGATTGCGGTTTTGGGTACGGGAAAAAAAACAAAGCAATGCCGAAGTTGATTTTGTCCACTTACATCGCTCCCTCCTGATACCGTTGGAAATAAAATCGGGAACGGCAGGAAGGATGAAATCACTTCATCTTTATATGAAAAACGCCCCCCACTCTATGGCTGTGCGGGTTTATGCCGGCAGCTTGCACCTTCAAGAGATAAATATCCTGGCATCAGGGGTACGCTACCAGTTATTGAATCTGCCTTATTTTTTGGTGGAGTTGTTGCCGGAATATTTGAGCTGGATGGCAGGGAAAATAAAGGAAGGCGAGCCATAAAAAAATGCATGCCGAAATCCTTCGACATGCATTTTTCCGAAAGGGAATTGGGTGGTCTTTTTAAGACAATCCGTTGACGAAACGCGTCAATTTCCCTTTGAGGTTGGAGCCTTTGTTTTTGTGGAAATTTCCTTGTTTGACCAATCTGTCGATCTTGCTTATCACTTTAGGGAGGAATTTTTGAGCTTCTTTTTTGTCGGTCATTTCGCGGAGTTGCTTAATGGCGGTGCGTGCCGACTTTTTGTAGTAGCGGTTGTGCAGGCGTTTTTTCTCGTCCTGCCGGGCTCTTTTCTTTGCGGATTGATGATTTGCCATATGTGAAAACTGGTGGTATTTTAAGTTGAATTCAGGGGCTTTCGCCCAAATCGACCGCAAATTTAGGGGTTTTCGGGGAGAAATGATAGTTTTTATGGGGTTTTTTGGGTGTGTTTTGGTGGGAGTAAAAAATGTACATGCAAATTGTCCTGGTTGGCCACACTTTCCGCCACCATCTTTTCCAAAAATCCCCGATATTTGCCGCTGAAATTTTAAATCAATTACACCCTCATGGCAGATTACTCCTACGTGTTCAACGCTCATCCCACCTTTATCGAATCTCTTTACGAAAAATACCAGCAGGATCCTTCCTCTGTCGAAGATGGCTGGCGTACCTTTTTTCAAGGTTTTGAATTTGCCGCTAAGGCGAAAAACGGTACGACCAATGGAAGCACCACGCCTGAGACCGTTACTGTCGACGCCAATATTGAGAAGGAATTTGGGGTGATGTCGATCATCCACGGCTTCCGTACCAGGGGGCACCTTCTGTCTACTACCAACCCCATCCGCTCCCGCCGCGACCGCCAGCCACACCTCGAATTGAGCGATTATAACCTTACGGAAAATGATCTGGGAGAAGTATTTAACGCCGGCAGTGAGATCGGCCTGCCCAACGCCACCCTCCAACAGATCATCGACCGACTCCGAGTCATCTACTGCGGCAACATCGGCTTTGAATACGCCCACATCGAAAACCGCGAAAAACGAATGTGGCTCCGCGATAAAATCGAAAACAGACCCGTCCGCGACGACTATGGCCTGAGCAATGATCAGAAAAAACGCATCCTCGAAAAACTCAACGGTGCCGTCGGCTTCGAACAATTTCTTCACACCAAATACATCGGCCAAAAACGGTTTTCGCTCGAAGGCGGCGAAACGACCATCCCCGCCCTCGACGCCATCATCAATAAAGGCACAGCCGACAAAGTGGAAGAGGTGGTAATCGGTATGGCCCACCGCGGGCGGCTCAACGTACTGGCCAACATCATGGGCAAAACCTATGAGCAGATATTCAACGAATTTGAAGGCAATGCCATCCCCAACCTTAGCTTTGGTGACGGCGATGTAAAATACCACCTCGGATTCTCCTCCCAAATCAAAACCAGTTCCGGAAAAATCGTCCACCTCAAGTTGGCTCCCAACCCCTCCCACCTCGAATCGGTCAATACCATCGTGCAGGGGTTCGCGAGAGCCAAAGCTGACATCCTCTACGAAAGCGATTACGACCGCATTCTTCCCATACTCATCCACGGCGATGCGGCGGTGGCGGGGCAGGGCATTGTGTACGAAGCCGTGCAGATGAGTCAGCTCGACGGTTATTACTCCGGCGGCACCATCCACTTTGTGATAAACAACCAGATCGGGTTTACTACCGATTTCGACGATGCCCGTTCTTCGACTTATTGCACAGGGGTTGCCAGCCTGGTACAGGCACCGGTTTTCCACGTCAATGGCGACGACCCCGAAGCCGTTATTTTTGCCGCCGAGCTGGCTACAGAATACCGACAGGCATTCAACAACGACGTGTTCATCGACATGGTCTGTTACCGCAAACACGGCCACAACGAAGGCGACGACCCACAATTTACCCAGCCGGAGATGTACCAGTTTATCAAATCGCACGACAATCCGCGGGAACTCTATTCCAAAAAGTTGATCACCCGGGGAGAGGTCGATCAGCAGCTCGCCGAACAGATGGAAAAAGAGTTTTGGGGCAACCTGCAAGCCCGCCTCGAACTGGTGAAGCAAAAGCCCCTACCCTACGAATACCAGGATCCCGAACTGGCCTGGAAAGCTCTGAAAAAAATAACCACCGACAAAGATTTTGAAACCAGTCCTCCTACCGGCATCGCCCGACCGACCGTAGACCGCCTCATCGACCACCTGATGACGATACCCGACGGATTCAACCCCCTTGGCAAAATCAACCGATTGCTCAAAGGCAAACGAAAATTGCTCGACAAAGGGCAACTCGACTGGGCAATGGCGGAACTGCTGGCCTACGGGAGCATTTTGTTGGAAAACAAAGACGTGAGGATGAGTGGTCAGGATGTGAAACGCGGTACCTTCTCGCATCGGCATGCCATATTGAACGACTCAAAGACCTATGCCGAATACAACCGCCTCAACCACATAGCCGAGGAGCAGGGTCGGTTTCGGATTTACAATTCTCTGTTGTCGGAATTTGGGGTGCTGGGATTTGAATACGGCTATTCGATGGCTACGCCCAATTCGCTGGTGATCTGGGAGGCCCAATTCGGCGATTTTTACAATGGCGCACAGACCATCGTCGACCAGTACATCACAGCGGCAGAGAGCAAGTGGCGACGGATGAGTGGATTGGTGATGCTATTGCCACATGGGTATGAGGGGCAGGGGCCGGAACATTCGAGTGCCCGCCTCGAACGGTTTTTGCAGCAATGTGCGGAATACAACATTACTGTTACAAACATCACCACTCCAGCTAATTTTTTCCATGTGTTGCGGCGTCAGTTGGCCCGGCCATTCCGCAAACCGTTGATCAATATGTCGCCCAAATCATTGCTGCGGCATCCGATGTGTGTGTCGGCCATCAGCGAGTTTGAAGACAAAAAAGCGAATCGATTCCAGGAGCTTTACGACGATCCGGAGGTTGGTTCTGCGACTAAAGCCAAAAAAGTAAAACGGGTGTTGTTTTGCTGTGGTAAGGTGTATTACGATTTGCTGCAAAAAAAACAAGCGGACAAACGCACCGACGTGGCCATTGTTCGGGTGGAGCAGTTGTATCCGTTTCCGAAAAAGGGTTTTGAGAAGTTGCTCACCAAATACAAATCGACCAAAAAGATTTGGGTGCAGGAAGAGCCGGAGAATATGGGTGCCTGGCGATATATTTTGGCAAAATATCCTGGGGCCGGATTTGAAGTGGTTTGCCGCAAGGCCAGTGCCTCGCCGGCATCCGGGTTTAAGAAGGTGTCGGACGATCAGCAGGCTGGAATTGTTGAGGGGGCGTTTGGGGGGTGATGTGGTTAATTACTTAATTACATGACACTACCGCAGATGTTGAGCAATAGGAAGAAGATAGCTTATGAAGTTGTCGGTCGGCAGGTAATTACCCTCTTTTGAATCTTTAAAATCAATTCTGTGGTTTTTGAAAAAAAATCCAAATAATAGCTGTCAAATGTTTTGAAAAGTACGTTTCATTCCTTATTTTTGTTAAAATAAACAAAAAAACGGAATGAAATATATAGATTTTCAAAAACAACTGTTGCCCTTCAGGATATTTTCCACTAATGATATTCGAAAAAAAGCACCAAATTTTGATTCCCGCCGACTGAATGAATGGCAACGAAAAAACTACATCCAAAAGATAATAAACCGTTGGTATTATTTTTCTCAGATAGAGGTATCCGAGCAAACGCTGTTTTTGATGGCCAATAGCATCTATTCTCCTTCTTATATTTCTTTTGAGTCGGCATTGGCTTGGTATGGAATGATCCCGGAAGGGGTTTTTTCAATTACCAGTACAACGAGCAGAAAATCGAAAACTTTCAAAACCCAACAGGGGATCTTTTTTTTTCATAGTCTGAAATCTTCTCTTTTCTTTGGTTATCGGTTGGAAAAATGGGAGAACCGGTTATTCAAAATGGCCACACCTGAAAAAGCACTGTTGGATTATATGTACCTTCATCCAAGACTAAAAAAGGGTGACGATTTTGAGGCCTGGCGTATCAATACGGATTGGATTAATACAGAACTGGACAAGGAGAAATTGAAGCTGTATTTGTCTCTATTTTCAAAAAAAGCTCTAAGCAAACGGGTGGGTGCATTACTTAAATATGCCAATGATGCTTAATCTGGAACAAATACTACAAATTTATCCTCCTCATCTACATCAGTTCAAGCGTTTTTTGTTGCGGGAATATCTTCAGTGTAAAATTCTGAGCATTTTATTTGAAGAAGCGGCAATGGCTCAAAAACTGTGTTTTCTCGGTGGCACCTGTCTGCGATTGGTACATGGCACTAATCGTTTTTCTGAAGATTTGGACTTTGACAATTTTGATTTGTCCGACGAAGTGTTTGTCACATTGACCAACCAAATCAAAGTAAAATTGGAAGAGGAGGGATATGAGGTGGAGATCAGAAACGTTTTCAAAGGGGCTTTTCGGTGTTATGTCCGATTCCCTAATTTATTGTTCCCCCTTGGATTATCCGGCCATCCGAAAGAAAAGATTATGATCCAGGTGGATACCCAGGCACAACATTTTGATTTCGAACCACTTCCATTTTTATTACAAAAACTAGATGTCTTCACGGAAATCTTTATAACGCCTCCTGATATTTTGTTGGCTCAGAAGTTTTATGCTATCTTCAATCGAAACAGATCCAAAGGCAGGGATTTTTACGACATCGTTTTTCTCTTGGGGAAAGTCACCCCTAATTTCAAATATCTGGAACAAAAGATGGGTATATCTTCTTCCAAAGAACTCAAACAGAAAATAAAGGAAGTCTGCAAAAATATCTCTTTGACAGAAATGGCAGAAGATGTAAAACCATTTTTATTCAATCCCAAAGACGTTCAAAAAGTAACTTTGTTCGATCGATATATTGAACAAACCTTGTAAGATTTGAATGCCGAAAGGCGACCAGCTAAACTTACAGCTCATATATGCAATGGCCGCCCGGCCGTCGCCGCCAACGCCGCTTCTTTAAACGCTTCTGTATAGGTGGGATGAGCATGCGACATCCGCGAAGCATCTTCGGCAGAAGCCCGGAATTCCATCAGAGCCACTGCTTCGGCGATCATGTCGGCAGCACGAGGACCGACCATGTGGACGCCCAGTATTTCATCTGTTTCTTTGTGGGCCAAGACCTTTACCATGCCTTCGGTGTCGGTACTGGCGCGGGCCCGACCCAGGGCTTTGAAGGGAAACTTGCCGGACTTATAGGGGATGTTGGCTTCTTTGAGCTGTTCCTCCGTTTGGCCAACTGCTGCTACTTCGGGCCAGGTGTAGACTACGCCGGGGATGAGGTTGTAGTCGATGTGCGGTTGTTGTCCGGCGATGGTTTCCGCCACCAATATACCTTCTTCTTCCGCTTTGTGTGCCAGCATTGCTCCTCTGACGACGTCTCCGATGGCGTAAATGCCGGGGACATTGGTTTGGAGGTGTTCATTTACAACAATACGCCCACGTTCGTCTTTTTCGACGCCCGCATTTTCCAGGCCGAGGTTGTCGGTGTAGGGTCTTCGCCCAATGGCGATGAGGCAGTAGTCGGCTTTTAGAGCAAAGCGGTCTTCGCTGTCTCGTTTTTCGACGTTGACGGTGACGCTTCTGGAAGTGGCTTTTACGTCGGTGACTTTGTGGCGGAGGTGGAATTTGAAGCCAAGTTTTTTCAGGCTGCGTTGGAGTTCTTTGCTACAGTCTTTGTCCATACCGGCTATGATGCGGTCGAGGTATTCGACTACTTCTACTTCGGTGCCGAGCCTTGCGAAAACGGAGCCTAGTTCCAGGCCAATGACGCCGCCACCGATAACGATCATCCGCTTGGGCACCTTGTCGATGTTGAGGGCTTCGGTGGAGGTGATGACGCGCTTTTTGTCGTAGCTGAAAGCGTCGGGGACGATGGGTTTGGAACCGGTGGCGATGATGGTTTTGTCGGTTTGTATTTGCTGTTTTTTTCCGTCGTTGGCGGCAATGCTGATGATATGAGCATCTACAAAGGTGCCATGACCGTGATAGACGTCGATTTGGTTTTTGTTCATCAGGAAGTCGATGCCTTTGCAGGTTTGGGTTACTACCTCGTTTTTGCGGCGGATCATTTGCTTCATGTCGACTTTTAAGGCACCCGTTTTGATGCCGTGGAGGTCGAATTTTTTGTGGGCGTTGTGGTAGTGTTCCGAGGAGTCGAGAAGCGCTTTTGATGGGATGCAGCCTACATTGAGGCAGGTGCCGCCGAGGGTATTATAACGCTCTATGATGGCGGTTTTCATGCCCAACTGGGCTGCTCTGATGGCGGCTACGTAGCCGCCGGGGCCGGAGCCGATGATGGTGATGTCGTATTTCATGTTTTTGTTTTTCATCGCGCTATGCACGATGTTGGTGCAGTTGCCCCGGTGGGGCTTTCATCGCGCTTTGCACGATGTTGTTGCAGTCGCCCCGATGGGGCTTCGCGTGGTGCTTTCATCGCGCTGCGCACGATGTTGATGCGGTTGCCCTGGTGGGGCTTCGTGGGGTGCTTTCATCGCGCTGCGCACGATGTTGTTGCAGTCGCCCCGGTGGGGCTTCGTGGGGTGCTTTCATCGCGCTGCGCACGATGTTGATGCAGTCGCCCCGGTGGGGCTTTTCGGGATTTGGGGTATTATTTTTTTCCGCCTTTGTTTCTGGGGGGGCGGTTTTTTCGGTTGTTTCTTCTTTTGCTGTTGGTAGATGATTTGGATTTGGGGTTGTTGGATTTGTTTTGGGGTTTAGATGAATTTTTATTTCTGCTATCGCTGGATTTGGGCTTTCGACCTTGTGATTTGGAGGAGGACCTTTTGCCTCTTTGTCTTTGGTTGGAGGAGTTGCCTTTGTTGCGATTACGGTTGCGGTTGCGGCTTCTTCGCCGACGTTTTTCCATGGGGAGTTCTATGACGCCGGTGAGGTCTTCGCTTTGGTAGTCGTCGGAGATGGGTTGGTCGCCTTCATCTGTTTTCAGGAATTCATTGAAGTCGACGAGGTCGTCGGGTTTTTCGTCGTTGGCGTTGAGTTCCAGTATTTCTTTTACGCGGTCAATTTTGAGGGGGTAGAATTTGCCTCTTCCGTTTTGGGAGTCGTAGGCGTAGTACATCAGACCTTTGAAAACGTCGGTTTTGACGAGGGAGGCGGTGCCCGCTGTCGTATGCAGTTTGTCGGCATTTTTGGGAAAATGCTGGAGGGCATCCATGTAGGTATCCAGTTCGTAGTTGAGGCAGCATTTGAGGCGGCCGCACTGTCCGGAGAGTTTGGCCTGGTTGATGGCGAGGTTTTGGTAGCGGGCAGCGGTTGTGGATACCGATTTGAAGTCGGTTAGCCAGGTGGAGCAACAGAGTTCCCGGCCGCAAGACCCTACGCCGCCTATGCGGGCGGATTCCTGGCGGGCACCGATCTGGCGCATTTCGATCTTGACTTTGAATTCTTTGGCGTATTGGCGGATCAGTTCTCTGAAGTCGACTCTTCCGTCGGCGGTGTAGAAGAAGGTGGCCTTGCGCTTATCGCCCTGGTATTCCACGTCGCCGAGTTTCATTTCCAGCTTGAGATTTCGGGCTATGACCCTTGCCTTTACCATTACTTTGTTTTCGAGGGCGCGTGCTTCGCCGAGTTTGTCGAGGTCGCGGGAGTTGGCTCTTCGGATGATTTTGTGGCTGACGGATTTGAGGTCGACTTTTTTCTTCTTCATTTGCAGACGCACCAATTCCCCGGAGAGGGACAGTTTACCAACGTCATAGCCGTTGCCGGATTCCACCACGACCATGTCGCCGGTGACAGCATAGGTGTGAGAGGGGTTGTTGAAGAAGCTTTTGCGGGCTCCTTTTTTGAAGCTCACTTCGACGATGTTGAAGGGATCCACATCGCGAATATTTTTCATGGAAAGCCAGTCGTAGGTATTGAGTCGGTTACATCCGCCGGAGGCACAACCGCCTTTGCTGTTGCAGCCGGAAGGTGTTCCGTTTTTTCCTGGTACACAATTCGAACATGCCATTGATTCTGTATTTTTGACAGCGAAAAGGGTTATGCTACCGCTTTTTTCGCTTTGATTATTTTATTGATTTGAATGGATGCGTCCAAAAACAGAATTTTCGGATTGGCATTCCTTCCTATGTGGTAGTGACAATCGTTCAACAAGGTTGCGATTTGTTCTATCTGTTCAAAGTCAAGTACTTTAGTAAGATTTTGAGCGGTGGTCAGTTCCTGTTTTTGCAGTCTCACCTGAGCGTTGGGTACGAGTGTCAATTGAAGCAATTCCCGTAAAAAGTGGAGGGCGTATTGAATCAGTTGCTTTTGGTTTTCCCTTCCTATTTTGGCGAAAGCCTCTACCCATGTCACCAATTCGGCTCCATTGCCCCGGTAGCATTTGCGGAGCCAGTCGAGGAAGCGGTTTTCCACATTTTGCTCGCCTTGTTGGAGGAGCTGAAGGGCTTCGTTGAGATTGCCTCCAGCCAGGTGAGTGGCCCATGCCAGGCGGTCGACTGGTTTGTCGGGAAATTGGCGGTCGAGTGCTTCTCTCACCGCTTCGTCGGTCAGGGGGTTGACCTTGACCAACTGGCAGCGCGATAAGATGGTGGGGAGGATGCGTTCTGAGTTTTCGGCCACCAGCAAAAAGAAGGTTTGGGCCGGGGGTTCTTCAATGAGTTTGAGGAGTCGGTTGCCTTCTTTGCCGAGATATTCGGGCAGCCACATAATGAGCACCTTGTGGGTAGCTTCAAACGTTTTGAGGCTGAGTTTTTTGATGATGCTGTTGCATTCGTCGACGTTGATATTGCCTTGTTTGTTTTCGGCGCCGATGTATTGGAGCCATTGGTTGATCTCCAGATAGGGATTTTGACCGATGGCTTCGCGCCATTGAGTGAGGTAGTGGTTGCTGGTCATTTTTGTGCCAACAACGGGGAAGGAAAAATGGAGGTCGGGGTGGATGAATTTGGCAACTTTATGGCAGGTGGGGCATTGGCCGCAGGCTGCGGTTTCGGATATTTGCTGGCAAAGCAGGTACTGGGCAAAAGCGATGGCCAGGGCCAGTTTGCCGCAACCAGGGGGGCCGAGGAACAGCTGTGCATGTGGCACCCTGTCGGACTGCACCATTCGGCGCAACTGCGTTTTGAGCGTACGGTGTCCGGCTATTTGGTCGAAATGCATGGTAGCAAGTATATTCGACCAGTTTAAGGCAGGTATGTTGAAATCAGGACATGACCCAATCTAGTATGGCTTCGTCAATCGGTGAAACGGCCGAAGGGTAGTTGGCTTCCACTTCTCCTTTTTCGTTGATAAGGTATTTGTGAAAATTCCATTGTACCTGGCTGTCCAGATTTTGCGATTTTTGGGTCAACCATTGGTATAGGGGGTGTGGTTGAGGTCCTATGATGGTTATTTTTTCCGCAAGGGGAAAGTCAACCTGATAATTTTTAGAACAAAACTGTCGAATTTCGTGGGGCTGGCCGGGTTCCTGGCCGCCAAAATCGTTGCAGGGGAAACCAATTATTTCGATTTTTCCGCGACATTGCTCATAAAGCTCCTGCAACTATTGATATTGGGGGGTAAAACCGCATTCGGAAGCGACATTTACCACCATGATCTTTTTTCCTTTGAAATTCGCAAAATCTATCTCCCCTTCTGTCAATCCTTTTACCTTAAACTGATATATGTTTGACATTTTAATTTTTAATTCGCCCAAAATTACAATTTTTCCCGGAATGTTGTAACCGACACAACTTTTTGAAACGGGAATTGGTTTATTTTTCACAAAATCATCTCAAAACAAAACTACTTGTCATGCGGATCGCCGTTTTCCGAAAGGCTCATTTCAACGCTGCCCACCGCTTGTATCGGCCCGATTGGTCGGACGAAAAGAACGCCAAGGTGTTCGGCCTATGCAGCAACCCCCACTATCATGGCCACAATTACGAACTGGAGGTAAAGGTAAGCGGCGAGGTAGACCCCGAAACGGGCTACCTGATCGACCTTAAAATTTTGAAAGACCTGATCAAAAAGCAGGTGGAAGACCGGTTCGACCACAAAAACCTCAACCTCGAAGTGGCGCCCTTTCAGACCCTCAACCCCACTGCCGAAAATATTTGTTTCGCCATCTGGGAGATTTTGCGCAAGCACCTGGATGAACGGTACGACCTCGCCGTCCGGCTTTATGAAACGCCGCGAAATTTTGTGGAGTATCCTGCCGATTGACGACTGTACCCACCGTTTGATCAAGTGATACACGCCACTCTCTCCTTTGGTCATAGCCAAGACAAGATCCGCGAAAACCTTTCAAGAAAGTGCTCTTTTCCTGCATTTCAAAAACTATTTCCTATCTTGCTTATTCTAGATCGGGAAAACTTTCCACATTAAAGCAATTACCACCACATGCACATTGCCATCATCGGTAACGGTATCAGCGGCATTACCGCCGCCCGGTTTATCCGAAAATTGAGTGACCATGCCATCACGGTCATTTCTGCCGAATCGGATTATTTTTATTCCCGGACGGCTTTGATGTACATTTACATGGGCCACATGCGACTGGAAGATACCCAACCTTACGAAAATTGGTTTTGGGATAAAAACCGCATCCAATTGAAAAAGGCCCGGGTAGAGGGGATGGATGCCTCCCAAAAAACAATACTCTTACAAAATGGTCAACAACTCTCTTACGACAAGCTCATCATCGCTTCCGGCTCTAGTTCCAACAAATTTGGATGGCCCGGCCAGGACCTCGACGGGGTTCACGGTCTGTATTCGCTGCAAGACCTGGAAGCTATGGAGCGTCACAGCGAGGGCCTCCAGCGCGCCGTCATCGTGGGGGGCGGCCTGATCGGTATTGAAATGGCAGAGATGTTTCATTCGCGCCACATCCCGGTGACTTTTTTGGTACGCGAAAAAAGCTATTGGGACATGGTACTTCCGCCCGAAGAGTCGGCCATGATCAACCGCCACATCCTGGAGAATGGCATTGACCTGCGGCTGTCGACGGAGCTGAAAGAGATCGTCGACGATGGCCGCGGCAAGGCCTGCGCCGCCATCACCAATACCGGCGAACGGATTGAATGCGGGTTTGTGGGCCTCACCGCCGGCGTCCATCCCAACATCGGATTTTTGAACAATTCCGGCATTGACATGCAAAAGGGGATTCTCGTAAATGAATTGTTGGAAACCAACCTGCCCGACGTCTATGCCATTGGCGATTGTGCCCAATTGCGGGAGCCGCGTCCGGGGCGGCGTCCCATCGAGGCCGTTTGGTATACCGGTAAAATGATGGGTGAAACCGTTGCTCATACCATTTGCGGACAACCGACTGCCTACGATCCCGGCATTTGGTACAATTCGGCCAAGTTTTTTGATATTGAATACCAGATTTACGGGACGGTGTTGGCCAATCCACCTGCAAACCACCATTCGTTGTATTGGGAACACCCCGACGGCCGGAAAGCCATCCGAATAGTGTACGACGCCGATGAGGAGACCGTACTCGGTTTTCACCTAATGGGCATCCGGTATCGCCATGAAGTATGTGAAAAATGGCTGCGGGAAAAATCCTCCGTCAGTACGGTGTTGGAAAACCTGCGGCTGGCCAATTTCGATCCCGAATTTTACGATAGTTATGAGCCGGAGCTGGTTCGTTTGTACAATCAAAAAACAGGGAAAAATCTTTCGCTCAAAGCCGGGAAGGGCTGGAACAGCGTGTTTGCTTTTTTGAAATGAAACCGATCTAAACACCAATCAAGATATGTCCAATCAAGTCGATCATTCCATGTCGCTGGCCGATCCGCGGCCGCCATTTACAGATGCCGTCCAAAACGTAGGAGCCATGTTGGGGGCGGTTGGGTTGCTGATCTTATTTGTCGCATTATTTGGGATCAACCTCTCCGAACCGGGACTTTGGTTGACCGCTTCTCTGGTGCTGATGGCAGTGGGTACCGTTATCTACTCCTGGCGGGCTTACGCCAAAAGTCTTCCCGGAATCAAGAACAACGGCGTGTGGTTTGGCAGCCTGACGGCAAGGGGGCTCTGGGGATGGGTGGCTGGTATTATTATTACCGGGTTTTATGTGTTGTTGTACTGGTTTCCGCAATATCTGGGATTGAATGAGGCCGGCAATAGCGGACTGGTGGGCCTGTTCGACCCGCTGGCGCAGCTTCTCAAAGGGCAGGCGGCCAGTCAGTGGTTTGTGTACGGCACCTTGTACACGTTGGCGATACTGATCTTTGGTTTTAAGTTTATACTCAAATACCGACACAATCGGTACCAGGTGTTGCGCACCATCTCGGTGATGTTTTTTCAGTTGGGGTTTGCATTTTTGTTGCCGGAACTGATGGCGGGGCTGAACCTGCCC
Source organism: Saprospiraceae bacterium (assembly GCA_965222105.1). Classification (GTDB taxonomy): domain Bacteria; phylum Bacteroidota; class Bacteroidia; order Chitinophagales; family Saprospiraceae; genus CALGLS01. Next base: position 150,452 of record CBDCTQ010000080.1, read on the forward strand.
TACAACAATTTCGCCAACATGTGGCCACTCAATTATTATTTCTTTTTCGATTGGAACCTCAACAATTTTATCAGTGCGGGCAACATCGGCCTGTTTATGATCTTGTGGGGGGTGTTGATGATCCTGGTTATTTCGCCGGTGCTGACCTATCTGTACGGCAAACGGTGGTATTGCAGTTGGGTGTGTGGCTGTGGGGGGTTGGCAGAGACGGCGGGCGATCCTTTCCGGCATTTGTCCGACAAGTCGCTCAAAGCATGGCAGGTGGAGCGGTGGCTGATTCACAGCGTACTGGTATTTGTGGTGGTGATGACGGTGGCGGTGCTGTTTTCGTATTTTAGTGGCAACGGTAATCTATGGATCAGTAAGTCGGTTTTTCTGGGGATCGTATTGGTTCTTTCGATCCTTGTAGGGATTATTGTTGTAAAAAACAAGGAGGTCATCGGCCGGAGTTTTTCATACTTACCCAACATTATACTTTCGATAGTCGGGTTGATCGCCATACTGGTGGTGGTAGCCTTTTTTACCGGCAACTGGAATCCGTTTTTTATCGACGGCAACTTGCTCCGGGGCTGGTACGGCTTCCTGATAGGCGCTGCGTTTTCGGGGGTGATCGGTGTGGGATTTTATCCGTTGATGGGTAGCCGGGTGTGGTGCCGGTTTGGATGTCCGATGGCGGCGATACTGGGATTGCAACAGCGGTTTTACAGTCGCTTCCGCATCACCACCAATGGGGGGCAGTGCATTTCTTGTGGCAATTGTTCTACTTACTGTGAGATGGGGATCGATGTGCGGGCTTACGCCCAAAAGGGACAGAACATCGTGCGGGCTTCCTGTGTGGGATGTGGGATCTGTGCGGCGGTGTGCCCGCGGGGGGTGTTAAAGCTGGAGAATGGGTCGGTGGATGTTTGGGGGCGGGATTGAGGTTGGTCATGTAATTCATACCAACATATTTTCAGTGTATTGTATATTTTTATTTTGCATTTAATTTGTGTTGGGATAATCCCTCCTAAGGAGGGTGGGTCACCCACCCACAGCCACCGCCGCCAGGCAAAGCCTGCAACCGATAAACAAAACAATATATATCAACCTCCATTCAGCCCCGTTGAGCTGGTGGATATTTAAAATGAAGATTCTTCTTAGGGCTATTTTTTCATAACAATACTTCTGACTGCCCTGCCGTCAGCAGGTCCGCCGGATACAGACTATCGTTGAAAGGGAGAGCCAGGCGAATAAAACTGCCTGACCGGCAGTCAGGTTCGCCGGCTACGAAAAATCAATCTCTGTATTATCTCCGATGTTGAGGCTTTGGCTGAGGCCTTTGATGGCCGCATCGCTGCCCACGATGGATTGTTGGAGTACGACTTCTTCGATGGAAGCGTAATTGCCGATAATGGATTCTTTGACGATGGAGTAATTGATGGCTACGTTATCGCCGATGGTGACGTGTGGGCCGATGATGGAGTTGGTGATGTTGCAGCCTTTCCCGATGCTCACCGGGTGGATAATGATGGTGTTGTCGTAAGGCGGCAGGTCGGAAGAGGCGAAGCCTTCTTTGTCGAGGAGGGTGGCGTTGGTTTCGAGGAGGACATCCTTTTTGCCGCAGTCAAACCAGTTGCTGACGTTGATGGTGGAGAAGGAGATGTTTTTGTCGACCATGCGCATCAGGGCGTCGGTGAGTTGGTATTCGCCGTGGCTTTGAATGCCGTTTTGGATGTTGTGTCCGACGGCCTCCACCAGGGCGTGTACTTCTTTGATCTTGTAGAGGCCGACCATTGCCAGGTCCGATTTGGGGATACTGGGCTTTTCGACCATACGGGCCACCAGGCCGTCGTCTCCCAGTTCGACCACGCCGAATTCCCAGGGTTGGGTCACCTTTTTGACGCCCAGGCAGGAGCGGGGTTCGTTGAGAAAGTCTTTGAGGTCGACATCGATAATGGCATCGCCAAACACGATGAATATCTCTTCGGTGTCTTGAAGGTGATCGCGGGCCGTCCAGATGGCGTGGGCCGATCCCTCGCGGGAAGTCTGGTGGACGAATGCCTTTTTGAGTTCGGGATATTCCTGTTCGACGTAAAGTTGTATTTTCTCCCCGAGGTATCCGATGACGAACACAAAGTCTTTCACCCCCACTTCCACCAGTTGATCGACGATGAAGGAAATAATCGCCTTTCCCGCCACCGGTATCAAGGGTTTGGGCTGAGTGTAGGTGTGCGGACGCAGTCGCGTACCCGCACCAGCAACGGGAATGATGGCTTTCATGGTCAGTTTTTTACAAACCAACCGGGAAGGTACGGATTAATTTGGGGAGTTGGGCAAATTTAGCTGGGAAGAAATGAAATATTCCAGACTGTCTTTACTTACATCATAGTTAAGGATATTGCCACTATTATCAACAAACATAAAGTGAGGTATAGGGCCAATATTTAAGTAATGGGAAATACTTTTATTTAAGTCAGTATGATCTCTAAAATTAGGCCAAGGAAGATCATGTTTTTCGCAAGCTAATTTCCACTTAACAGAACTATGATCTTTTGAAATTGAGATTATTTCAAGCCCTTTAAAATTGTATTTTTTATAAAGATTTTTAAGCATCGGTATTTCTTTAATACATGGGCTACACCAAGAAGCCCAAAAATCAAACAATAGTAACTTAGCATTTCTATCTGGTAAGGATTCTGAAAACGATTCTAATTCAAATTTTCCGATATCAATGGTAGTTATTTTGCTTTTATCAACAAAGCTACATAGTTTTTTATCCCAATATTCCTGATTGGCATTCTGGCAGTTTTTTCTTAATTTTAAGATTGAAGATTCAGATATTAAATTTGATTGAATACCATTGAGAAGAATTAAACTGGAGATATTAGAAAACCCTTTTCGATTAAAAACATCTGCAAATTCCCGCACTTTAAAATCTAATTTTGATTTAAGATCGTTCAAGCTATCCAGATCTGTTTCATTTTTTTTTAATCGTTTGAATTTTTTCTCTAATGCTGTTGTTTCCAATATAAAAGAGCCAATTGTTTTTTGTATAGGATTTCCAGTAAAAGAAATATTATTATCTAGTGAAATCGCTTTAAACGAATGTTCTCCTAAAAATAGAAGTCCACTGTTGGTTTTAGTTGATTTTGCATTTGTAAGCACATAAGACCCCACTCTATTAAATAGCGAATCCGGGATTTCAATATAAGATACTCCATGTGCTAACTTTGTGTTTAAAAACTCCAAGTTAGTACCTGTAGTTAGGTCAAGAAATTTAAATACCCCGCCATAAAACTCTGGGATATCAATCTCAAGGGAACATTGACTTTCCTTTTCCTGATGACAGTTTAAGAGACTACAAAAAAGCAGCACAAAATAGTACCTTATTGAAAACTTCATAAGTAATTATTAAGTTCTTGGGGTATTCTGAACTTTTCAAACAAATGATAAATGTTTTTAAAAATCAGCGTTTCCAAACCTTTTCACAAGAATATTTTGCAGAATAATTTGGATTTATCATATAATTAGTTTAAACTTTGAGCAAAAGCAGTAAAGTTATTTTGCTCTGTATTACTCAATTGAGTAAAATAGATTTCTGCTTGCTTTCCGTTAGAATAATATCCCTCAACATCTTGGGTATTGTATGAATTTATCATATTTCCAATTGCAACTGATAATGGCACGTTTATATTGTTCTCTGAAGATTTCTGATTAAAATAATTCTTCGCAGCATTTAGCCTATCTACACGAACAACTGCCGGAAAAGATGAAGGAAATTCGTTATTACCGCCTGGTTCAGGAGTAGGTGATACAGATACAGCTTCAACACACTCGCAAACACAAGAAATAATACCACAGTCACAATCTGCTAGCAACTCTGTTCCTTCACAGTTTACATCACATGTACAAAAAACACCGGCACATCCACAGTTATTTGAATAGGGTTATTTTTTGAGCGTATAGGATGTCGTCCTATCGTACTTATGCTGGCTCTCAATTTGCCTTTGTTCACTTTGATAAAAGTAATTCAGCACAAGGTTAATTACGCTTGTCTCTTACCTACCTATACAATGCCTTTAATACACTATTGAGAAGTAAAATTCCTTCTTTTGTAAAAAGACTTATAGTGGTTTTGTAAGTAAGTTCCCCGCCTTAGTCCAAGTTGGATTGGATTGGATTGGCAATCAGATAGTAAAAGTAGTAATAATATTGGACTTTATCAATAACAAAGTCCAAATTATCCAGAAAATCATTTAGAAAATATCACCGCACGTACTACCCTACCCTTCCAAAGCAGCCGCACCACCCACAATCTCGGACAGCTCTCTGGTGATGGCTTCCTGGCGCGCTTTGTTGTAAGATATTTTCAGCTCTTTGAGCATATCCGCCGCGTTTTCGGTGGCCTTGTCCATGGCGGTCATGCGGGCACCGTGTTCGGAGGCGTGGGTATCGAGGAGGAATTTGTGGAAAGTCGTTTTGAGGATGCTGGGTATCAACTGGCTGAGGAGGGTTTCCTGATCGGGTTCGAAGATGTAGTCGGCCCGCCCCTTTTGTTTTTCGCCGGTGGACTCCAGTTTTACAACGGGTAGGAACTGAGTCGTTTCCGGGTATTGCACACCCGCGTTTTTAAAGCGACCGTAAGAGACATGTACGGAGTCGTAGTTGCCTGCCTCAAATTCGTTCATGATCAGTTCAGAGACCTGGGCGACGTTGTCGAAGCTGAGGTCGTTGAAGATTTCGACGTAATCGGTTATTTTCGGGCATTTGTGATAGCGTTTTTTGAAGTAATCGTTGCCTTTTTTGCCGATGCAGAGGATGGTCAGGTTGCCGTTGTCTTTCAGTCCGGCATATTTGTTTTCGATGGTGGCTACGGCCGATTTTACGACGTTGGAGTTGAAGGCGCCGCAGAGCCCCCTGTTGGAGGTGACTACTACCACCAGCGCTTTTTTCACCAATCGCTCTGTACCGAATACACTGCTGCCGCCCCCCTCCATATTGGAAAGGATGTTGATCAGCATGCGGTTGAGTCTGTCGGCGTAAGGCCGCATCTCTACGATGGCCTGTTGTGCACGTCGCAGCTTGGCTGCCGAAACCATTTTCATGGCTTTGGTGATCTGCTGGGTCGACTTGACCGATTTAATGCGTTCGCGTACTTCTTTTAAGTTTGCACCCATTGGTTGTTTATTGATCGTTGTTGGTTACAGAACTATACCTGTTGGCAGGTAAACTTATTTTGAAACACATAGGCACATAGAACACATAGAGTTTTTTGTCCTTCGGACAAAGCTCAGACGTGTGCAACATGCTTATAAAAACTGTTTAGTAAAGCTCAAAAAACCAGCCTGCCGACTGGCAGGTAACTTCCCTTTTTTGAATCTTTGAAACATCGCACAAAACCTGCCTACCGGCAGGCAGGCGCTCAACCCGATAGCTATCGGGGTCGCTTATTTGTAATTTTTATCAAAGACAACGACAAGTTATTTTTCGAGCGAGCCTAAACTTATTTTGAAACATATAGGCACATAGAGTTTTTTGACCTTCGGACAAAGCCCAGACGTGTGCAACATGCTTATAAAAACTGTTTAGCTTATCTTGTCACCTACGGCACTAGATGGCTTTTGCATTGAGGTACAATATTACTTAAACTGTTTGGCTATTTCCGAGGCCAGGTTTTCGACGGCGCTGATGGCTTCATCGGTCAGTTTTCCGGCACGGAAGGTCTCTAGTACTTCGGGGTACTTGCTGTCGAGGGTGGCCAGGAAAGTCTCTTCAAACTCCTGTACCTTCTCGGTGGGCACGTCTTTTAGCAGGCCCTTTGTTCCGAGGTATATGATGGCCACTTGCTTTTCTACTGGTACAGGTGAATACTGTGGTTGTTTCAGTATTTCCACGTTGCGTTTTCCTTTGTCGAGAACGGCTTGAGTGGCGGCATCCAGGTCAGAGCCAAATTTGGCGAAAGCCTCCAACTCGCGGTACTGAGCCTGGTCGAGTTTGAGGGTACCGGCTACTTTTTTCATCGACTTGATCTGCGCTGATCCCCCTACTCTCGATACCGAAATACCCACGTTGATGGCGGGACGGATACCGGAGTTGAACAGGTTGGATTCGAGGAATATCTGTCCGTCGGTGATGGAGATCACGTTGGTGGGGATGTAGGCCGACACGTCACCTGCCTGTGTTTCGATGATGGGCAGGGCGGTCAGGGAGCCCCCTCCTTTGATGAGGCCCGCTTCTTTGAGCGATTCGGGCAGGTCGTTCATATTGTTGGCGATCTCGTCGCTGTTGATGACCTTGGCGGCGCGCTCCAGCAAACGGGAGTGGAGGTAGAATACATCGCCGGGATAGGCTTCGCGGCCCGGAGGACGACGCAACAACAAGGACACTTCGCGGTAGGCCACGGCCTGCTTCGACAGATCGTCGTAGATGATGAGTGCGGGTCGGCCGGTGTCCCGGAAAAATTCTCCAATAGAAGCTCCAGCAAAAGGCGCATAAAACTGGAGCGGCGCCGGATCGGAAGCCGAAGCAGATACGATGACGGTGTAAGCCATGGCTCCGTTTTCCTGGAGGGTCTTGGCCACTTGCGCAACGGTGGATGCCTTTTGGCCGGAAGCCACATAGATACAGTAAACGGGTTCGCCCCGGTCAAAAAATTCTTTTTGGTTGATGATGGTGTCGATGGCGATGGCCGTTTTACCCGTTTGGCGGTCCCCGATGATGAGCTCCCGCTGTCCGCGCCCGATGGGGATCATCGAGTCGATGGCTTTGATACCCGTTTGGAGGGGTTCGCTCACAGGCTGGCGATAGATCACACCCGGTGCTTTCCGCTCCAGCGGCATCTCGTATTTGGTACCGCCGATGGGGCCTTTTCCGTCGATGGGTTCGCCCAGGGGGTTGACCACCCGGCCCACAAATTCTTCTCCCACTTCGATGGAGGCGATGCGGCCGGTACGACGCACGGTGGAGCCTTCTTTGATGCCGTCGCCAGGACCTAACAATACTACCCCGACATTGTCTTCTTCGAGGTTGAGGACGATGGCTTGCACACCGGTTTCAAATTCGACCAGCTCACCTGCCTGTGCTTTTGTGAGACCGTATACACGGGCGATCCCATCACCTACCTGCAATACAGTGCCCACTTCTTCGAGTTCGGCAGCAGTTTTGAATCCGGAAAGTTGTTCTTTTAATATTGCGGAAATTTCGTCGGGTTTTACGTCAACCATTTTAATTGATTTGGTGATTTGCTGATTTGCTAATAACACCTGCGGCGTGGCAAGTTTGATGATTTGTTATCAGCCCAGCTTATCCATTAATTAAGATTTTTAATATTTTCATTGTTGCCAAACTCTTTGCGGAGTTGCTCCAGTTGGTAGACCACCGAGCTGTCGAAGAGTTTGTCTTCAAATTCGAGTACAAAACCGCCGATGATGGCGGGGTTTACGGCCGTTGTAATTTCAATGTTATCATTGGTGGAAGAGGCGGCTTCCAGTTTGGTTTTAATTTTGGCGACAGCCGACTCCGAAAGCGGGACGGCGGTGGTCAATTTCACGTTAGTGATGCTGTTGAGCTGCCGGTATTGGGCCATAAATTCGTCGGCGATCTCGGGCAGATAGGATTCTCTACCTTTCCGGAGGATGATGTCGAGGAAGGCGTTGCTCAATTCGTTGAAGCGGTCGCTGAACAGTGCATTGAATATACCACCTTTTTTACTTTCGCTGATGATGGGGCTTTTCAACAAACGGTAAAATTCGCCATTCTCCTCTGTGACGGCCTGGAAGTATTTTATGTCTTCCACCACCCGGTCGAGCGCGTTTTTTTCCTGTGCCAGATCGATGAGAGACTTGGCGTATCTGGATGCTATTCTTATTGCAGACATTTCTTGTACTAATTAATATTCATTTCATCGACCAGGCTGTTGGCGTATTGTTCTTGTTCGGCGTCGCCTTTTAGTTGTTTGCGGATGATCTTCTCGGCTATTTCGAGGGCCATGTTGCCCGCCTGGTTTTTGATGTCGATCAGGGCAGCCGTTTTCTGGTTTTGGATTTCCTGGCGTGCTTCGGCTACTATTCGCTTGGCTTCTTCGTCGGCTTTTACTTTGGCTTCTTTGATCATCTTGTCTCTGGCTTCTTTGGCCTCTTTGACGATCAGGCTGCGTTCGGCGCGGGCTTCCGCCAAAATTTGTTCGTTTTCGGCTTTGAGATTGCTCATCTCTTCGCGTGCTTTGGCAGCTTCATCGAGGGCATCCTGGATGTCGCCTTCTCGTTTTTTGAGTGCGTCGCGGATGGGACCGAAAGCATAACGTGCCATGATCCACCAGAAGATGAGGAAGATGACCGTTGTCCAGAACAAGAGGCCAAAGTCCGGTTTGATGGGAGAAAAATCGACAGATAAAAGGATCATTTCCATAGGTATCGTTCCGTTACTTTTTAAGTGCGTGACGCGTTCGCGGAATTTCTCACCACAAAGAATCGAAGGCGCGGAGTCACACAGAGATTTCTTTTTTTAAAACTTAGTTAAGCGAACACCGCAGACCAACCGTCGCGGCGTTCGCTTTTTCGTTTAGGTTTGTGTACCTGCCACGAGGAAGCACAATACAATGGCGATCAATGCCGCACCCTCTACGAGGGCAGCCATGAGGATCATGTTGGCGCGAATATCGCCAATGGCCTCCGGTTGGCGGGCGATCGCCGTCATTGCGTTGGCGCCGATGTGTCCTACACCGATGCCTGCTCCGATGGCAGCTAAACCCATTCCGATTGAAACAATAGAACCAAACATATATTTATGGTTTTATGTAAAAAAAAATTGATTGCGATTCACGTCTCCTTTTCTGCCAAAGGCAGATCAATGATGGGCCTCTTCTGTAGCTGCTCCGATATAAGAAGCTGTCAGAATTGTAAATACAAATGCCTGGATGAAGGCGACCAACAATTCGATGGACATCATGAATACGGTCAACAATGTCGATCCCACTGCCGTAGCCAGGCTGGTGCCCGGGTTGGAACCGGTCGTACCGCCAAACAAAAATATCAGTCCCACAAATATGACGATCACCATATGACCTGCTGTGATATTGGCGAAAAGCCGCAACATCAGCGTAATGGGTTTGATGAACAAGCCCAAAATTTCAACAGGTGTGATGATGAAAATTTTCAAGACAGGTGGAATACCGGGCATCCAGAGTACATGCTCCCAGTAGTGTTTGTTGCCGTTGACGTTGGTGACGATGAATACGATGATGGCCAACACGGCTGTTACTGCCAGGTTGCCCGTTACGTTGGCGCCACCGAAGAAGGGTATTTGCCCCCAGAGGTTAAGCGCCAGGATGAAGAAAAACAGACACATCAGCAATGGGAGGAATCGCTCCCAGTGTTTGCCTAAGAAGGGTTTGGCCACCTCGTCCTGAATGAAGACAAAGATCGGCTCCATAAAGGATTGAAGACCGGAGGGGGCTTGCCCTTGTGTCCGATTGTACTTTCGGGCGATGCCAATGAAAGCCCACATCAGTAAGAAGGCCATCAACAGCATGGAGACTACGTTTTTCGTCAACGAAAAATCATAAAAAGAAGTGATGCCGCCACCAAACAATCCAAAATCGGCGGTGCTCTTTTTGTGGAGTTTTATTTTTTCACCCTTATAATTGAAATAGGAGTAGTGTTTTCCATCATCATCGGTTCCAGAATGGAAAAAATGTTCTTTTTCTTCAACGAGTGCTTCGGCCTGGTGCGTGTCGATCAATTGGACTACTCCTTCCTGGAAGTTGTATTCGTCGGGGATCCGCATGACCGCGCCACCGTTCAAGACGTAGCCGTTTACCACTTTCATCCCGTCACCGTGGTGGCCATAAATGCCAAAACGGCCGGAGGAGAAAACATCCCATCCTTTGTCTGGCGAATACAATATACAAGGCAGTGGAAAACTCCAGGGACCAATACTGTAAACGTTGGCATCGGCAACATGGTGGTAAGCAGGAACGGAGGGGTCGAAAGCGTCTTTGTCGGCCGTGTTATCACCATCGGCGAATAAGTTTGATGCGACAAAAAAGCCAATTAAAACGAGTAAAATGATCCGATACAATCCATTCATAGGCGGCGTACTTCAAGGCGTCTTTTTAAATCGACCGCAAAGGTAGGTATATTATGGTTGATATAAAAGTTTGAAAACTCTTTTTTTCGGCGGGTATTTTAGTTTAAAAACACGGTTGAAAGTAAGTGTTTTGGCGTGCCCATGCAGGACTATCGCCTGCATGGCGCGCGTGAAGGCGTAGCGACACGTGCAGTGAACGGCGATAGTCCTTCACTGGCGGAGTCCTTCATGGTGTTGTGGCGTGCTCATGCAGCCGCCTGGTCGGTCGGCAGATTGCGGATTAAAGGTAAAATCAAATGAAAAACGCCACAACTGGTGTATCACCTGTTGTGGCGCGAGATATCTTTATTTAATTTGCTGTCAGCCCGTTATTGTTTATTCATCCGTTTGGTCGATACGACTTTGTTGTGCGCATCGAGAAGTTGGACGAGGTATAGTCCTTCCACGAGGTCAGAAACGTTGTATTTTTGGTTGGGACCTACTACTTCGTAAAATTTATGGGGTTTGCCGGTTAGGCTGAGAATTTTGATCTTTCGAATGCCCTGGGTAGTGGACAGTTTGATGTAGTGGGTAGCCGGGTTGGGATAGATTTTTACTTTAGGAGTTTGAAAAGTGGTAGTTGGGGTGTTGAGATAGGCTAATTGTTGGTGATTGGTGAACCCACTCGCTTGTTGCGACCAGATCGTTCCCAGGATGAGGAGGGACAGCATAGTGAGTAGTAAAAGTTTCTTCATTGTTTTATTTAGTGTGGCGTTTTTGGTTTCAGAACAAAGTAAGGTAAAAGATCGGAGATGGCAAATTTATTGGCGATCCTTTAAACAAACTTTAACATACGTTTCAATTGTACCGGCAATTTCTTACCTCGCCATAATACAAAAATAACACCAACGATGCCGATTTAATTCATTCTTTGCCGAAAATTATACGAATGGAGTCCGATTTTACGTTAACGCCTGTTGGCTTTCTTTAATATAGACGCAAAAACGGAGGAAGACCCCTATGGCCGGGTGACCTTTCATTTGAGGATTAATCTTGGGCTCCGAAGGATGTATTGAAGAAATTTGGCTACGGATATTCAACAGGGGAATACCACGACCCCTGATTCACATAATTATGTCAATCAGGGGTTAGTTGGCGGTAAAAACCATGGGAAAATCAGAGTAAATCGACCTTTCCGGAATCGAGGTTGTAGTATGCCGGGACGATTTTTACGGTACCATTATCTACTGCTTTGCGGATGATGGCGGACCGGTCTTTCAGTTCTTTGGCCGTTAGTTCTGCATTTTTCTTTACCACATCGGTAATGGAAGCACCTTCGGGCGATGCTGCCAGGGCGGGGGTGATGTGCGATAGCAGGTGATTGAGGTTGTGGCCGTTGTCGCCTCCGTTTACAGCTGCGGTTACCGCGCCACAGCTTTGGTGACCCAATACGACGATGACCTGGGAGCCACAGTGGGCTACGGCGTATTCGATGCTGGCGATGGAGGAGTTGTTGGCGATGTTGCCGGCCACGCGCACAACGAATAGCTCGCCCAGGCCGGTGTCGAAGGCCAGTTCGGGCACCACTCGGCTGTCGGCACAACTGAGTACAATGGCATAGGGTTGTTGGCCGCCGGTGAGGGCGGATCTGCGGGAGGAGTCCTGGAGTTTTCCGTCTAACTTATCTGCGACGAAGCGGGCGTTGCCGTCTTGTAGTCTCTGAACGACGTCTTGAATGGTCATGTTCGATAGTATTTTTAATGAAAATTTAATAGGGCGCGAAAATAATAGATGTTGGAGATATTTACCCTATTTTTCAGGAGATTCCTTTGATTTCAGTGATAAACTTCCACGCCCCAGTCTTCCACTTTTTTCGTGTCGCTGCTGAAATTGATGCCTATGGCTTTGACCTCTTTGTCGGAAGGGAGATATTTGTCGGCATATCCTTTTTCCCGTATTTGCCGTAGAGCGGCCTGGGCTGTCTCGTCCAGTTTGAATTCCAGAATGTAAAGATGGGTATCGGTGTGGACTACGGCGTCGATCCGCCCGTCGGAGGTATTGACTTCTGATTCGACAAACTGCCCCAGGTATTGAAATACAAGAAAGACCACCGAATGGTAATAGGCTTCTTTGTCTTTGATGAAAATCTGGGAGGGGATCGACTTGAACAGCCCGTTGACGATGGTGATGACCTGCTCCAGATCATCGGCTGCAAAGGCTCTCCAGAGCCTGACCACCAGGGGAGCGGTGAGTGCGGGGGAGTCGTTGCGAAATTTGCCGATCAGGTGGCGCAACATCGACTCTTTGACCTCTTTGTTGGGATAATCCAACAGGTAGATACCGTGTTCTTTTATTTCTTTGACCGTGCTGTAACCCGTTTGGAAGAGCAGGGGGAAGGTGTCCAGATTGTCGACGTCGTAGCTTTCGAAGGCACTTTCGTCTACTTCTACTTCTTCCAGGTTGACCAGTTGGCGGTCTTTCAGCAGTTTGATCAAAAAGGTGGGGGTGCCGGTAGCAAACCAGAAGTTTTTAAATTGACCGGCATCAAAGAAACACAAAATCGAAAAAGGATTGTACACAAAGTTTTTGCCGTCCCAACTGTAGCCATTGTACCATTCTCTGATGAGCTGGAGAAGGGCCGCGGAGGTCGGGGCCAACACTCCGGTCAACTCGTTTATCCCTTCTTCAAAGTACTGTTCCAACTCCTCCTGGGTATAGCCAACCAGGGTGGTATATTTGGGATGGGTGGTCAGGTCGTTTAAGTTATTAAGCTCTGAAAAGATGCTCACTTTGCTGAACTTCGACACGCCCGTTATCATCAAAAAGCGGATGTAGGGATCGGAATCTTTGATGATGGAATAAAACGATTTGAGTATCTGCTGGTTGGCTTTGGCTTTTGGGATATCATGGAGGTAGTCGATGATGGGCTTGTCGTATTCATCGATCAGTAGTACTACTTTGTTTTTTTGAGAAAGTTTGAGCAACAATTCCTGAAATAGTTGGCTTATGCCAGTTTTTTCGAGCACAATATCCGAGGCTTTGGCAATATCCATTAACTGAATTTTCAAGGCTTTGACCAAACCCAATTCCTTGTAGCCAATGCTATTGAAAGAGATGTGGATGACGGGGTATTGCTCCGACCAGTCCCATTGGTTTTCGATCCAAAGCCCTTCGAATAAGTTTTTATGCCCTTCAAACAAATCTTTCAATGGTGCAGTGTAAGCGATTTGCCGAAGCGGCGTGGACGGGAGAGGAAGTAATAATTGCCGTTTTGCGTCAAGCGATAAATTAATTCGGTTTTATCGATATATAAATACCCTCCTTTCCGTATTTTCCGAAAGCTCTGAATCCCTATAGGTAATTTTTGCCTCATAGCCCAAAATAGGCTTTTTTGCCAAAACTTGTACTTTGGTTTTTTTTAAAAAAGTTCCTCCTTTGCAACAAACCTCCAAAATACGGCACCATTATATAAAAACGGACTTAGCATTGAATGACCACCAACCCATAGAGAAAGCCTGCTGCGCGCCTGTATCCGCGGCGACCGCAAAGCACAGTTTTACCTGTACAACCGGTACAAGGTATTTCTATTTGGTGTGTGTATGAGGTACGCCAAAAGCAAGGTGGAAGCCGAGGACATTCTCCAGGAAGGCTTTTACAAAATATTGAAGGATCTCAAAAACTGGTCGGGCGAAGGCCCCATCCGCGCCTGGATGCGACGGGTAATGGTCAACACCGCCCTGATGCACATACGCAAGTACCGAAAGATTGAGTTTGGCGATATAACAGAAGTCTTACAAGACGATGCGCACCTGGCCGATCTCAGCTTTTTGCAAAAAGACCGGGCCAATGCCATCATCGCTCTGATACAAAGCCTGCCCGACCCTATCAAACCGTTTTCAATATGCGGGCCATCGAGGGCTACTCCTTTCGGGAAATGGCAGACCAACTTCAAGCAATGAAGCCACGTTGCGGTCGCATTACCTCAGAGCCAGAAACAAACTCCAGCGCATTTTACAAAGAGAATTTAAAGACGATTAATGCCACAAAACAACAACATAGAAGATTTTTTCAACAACGCCATGGATGGTTTCCACGAGGAGCCTTCCGACCGCGTCTGGGACGGCGTTGCCGGACAGTTGGAGCGCGATAAGTCGTTTTGGCGAAAGCCCTTGTTCTGGGTAGCTCTGCTCGCATTGCTTCTGACTCTGGGAGGCTTCTGGGCATACCATAGTACTATGCAACGACAAGTGCAGGGGCTGCTTTCGCAAAACACTAGTCTGCAACAACAACAGTTGGAATTGACCAGGGCCCTGAATGATTGTGCCAACACCCATAAGGGTTATTAACAGATGAAACTGGACCGCCATCCAACAAGGCACAAAATCCCATCCCGCCTGTTGTACCAGCCGACAGGAAATCCGAACAGACAGGAAATACAGCAACAATGAGTCTTTCCAGCAAAACAAGTGAAGATGCGCTCAACTCATTGACTCTAAACGAACGAATTGCAGATCGCCCCTCTCCTACCCTTCCTACGCATAGGTCACCCAGCAACCAACTGAAACAAGAACAATCGCCACAAGATGAGGTTCGCGATTTTCAATCAAATGAACTTTCAGATACAAATAATCCCCGGCCAGCGAAACAACCTCCGAGTCTCTACTGCCGGACAAAAAATCGATCGAAGATGCTCCGGGATAACAAACAAAACCAACTACCCCCACCCCACCATCACGTTCTAAAAATCTAAGCATCCACTGAAGAAACACCTTGCCAAAATCGGGAAAAATCGAAGCAAATGATGGCCAATCTGCGCCAGAGAGCTTTGTTCAAACAGTTGGTAAGACTAAACCCCATAACAACAAATTTACGACCCCGTTTCCGACTGGGCGTATCCACCTTTAATTTTACAACGCTTACCGACCGCGAAACCAGCCTGAAATACGGCTTCAGCGGAGGCATAACAACTCAATTACAACTCTTTCAAAAGTTAGCCTTGACCGCAGAATTCCACTACGTTCGCCAACGATACATCCTGGAGTCCGAACCCAATGACCCTATTAACGCCAACGATTTTCCACAGATAAAGGCATTTGAGGAGCCGGTCAAAAGCATAGATGTAACCAACCAATACCTCCACCTTCCGGTCGGCCTGAAATGGGATTTGCGACGGCCGGGCAGCACCAAAACCTGGTACATCAATCCCGGCGTGGCCTGGCAACTGTACTTGCCCCAACAATTTGATTACAAATTGAACGACGATTCCAATCATCCGCTGACAAATGAACAGTATTTTGCTTACTTCGGCTCGGCCTTTTTGAATATTGGCATTTCGTCGAGCTTTCACCCAAACCTGCACTGGCAATTGGGTGTGCTCGCAGAATACGGACTGGTGGAATACGGACTTAATAACCGGCAAACCATCAACCTGGGCCTGTACGGGGCCATTTTGTTTGGGAAATAATGCGCGGTTTGACCATCGAAATCACAGACTTCGACGAACGGTTGCCTACTATTTAAAATTTATAAAACGTTAAAATAATGACCATCCAAAAAGCAATGTTAGTTTTCCTCGTCGCCGCTACCTTCATTTTTAGCGCAAGCTGCGAAAAAGAGATATTTGGCTGCATCAAGGGGGAGGGTTCCAAAGAAACCCGCACCATCGAAATTGACGATACCATCCACGGCTTTGCTCTTTTTGGCGATTCCGACCTGACCATTGTCGAGGGCGACAGCCAAATGATAACAGTACACGCACACCCCAACATAATCGACCAATTGCGGAAGACTCCCGGGTAGATGATGGCATCTGGCATTTCGGTATCGACAAGTGTGTAAGAGGTTCGTTCGACATTGATATTGTGGCCACCGTCAGCAGCCTGACCGACGTTTCCCTATCGGGCAGCGGCAAGATCCAAACAGAAGGCGTTTTCGACAATGTGGTTGGCCTGAACATCGACCTTTCCGGCTCTGGAAATTTACGTCTCGATTTGGGTGACAACCTATCCTCCATCCGATACGAGCTGAGCGGGAGCGGGCAACTGCACCCTCAGCGGCGCAACAGAAGTCTTACAAATCGACCTCTCCGGCTCCGGCAATGTAAATAGCTTTGACCTCATCAGTCAACAATGTGACATCGATCTTTCCGGCTCGGGTGATTGCGACGTTTTTGTAGAGGCTTTACTCGACGTCGACCTCAGTGGTTCGGGCGATGTCTGTTACCGGGGCAACCCGCCGGTTATCAATCAGGACATCGACGGTTCTGGTAGTCTGCGGGATTGTAATTGAGGAGGCTGTTTGGTATTCCAATAGCCGACCATTGTCTTTTACCGACAGACGGGCAATTAATAAATTCATCAAACTAAATATCATGAAATCCAACAAGCTAATTACATTAGCCCTGGCGCTGCTGTGTCTGGCAATGAGTGCAGTTGCACAAGAGCATTACACCCAAAACATCCGCGGCACCGTGGTCGACAAAGAATCCCAAATGCCGCTCATTGGAGCCACTGTTTCGGTCAACACTACGGAACCGGTTAGGGGTACGGCCACCGATCAGGGAGGCCACTTCCGGCTCGAAAATGTTCCGGTGGGGCGGCACGATCTGGTTGTTCAATATTTGGGGTACGAGGCGGTGGCGATGAATGCCGTACTGCTCAATTCGGGCAAGGAACTGGTACTGACGGTGGAGATGATCGAATCGGCAGCCCAATTGAAGGAGGTCGTGGTTTCATCGAAAGACCAGATAGACAAAACCAAACCTCTCAACGAAATGGCAGTGGTGAGTGCGCGCAGTTTTTCGGTGGAAGAAACAAGCCGGTATGCCGCCGCCTTGTACGACCCTGC
>CBDCTQ010000081.1:0-15950 GCA_965222105.1 Saprospiraceae bacterium
GGAAGAAGACCTGACCAGCATTACCAACTCTCTTAAATATTATTCTGATGAAATTAAAAAGAGAACCAATATTCCCATTGAAGATAAAGAAGGGACCCATGAACACCATGTAGTCTCACAACCTTTAGGGGTAGTCGTTGCTTTTTTAGCCTATAACTTTCCATTACTTAATCTGGGGTTCAAACTGGGGCCTGCTTTAGCAGCGGGCTGTTCGATCATCATTAAACCATCAGAGTTTTCTCCATTGTCAGCCTATATACTTGGAGAACTTTGTGAGAATATTGGGTTTCCAAAAGGGGTCATCAATATTATTTGTGGGGATGTCCAAAATGTTGGTGTGCCGCTTTGCGAAAGTAAAATACCCAAGTTGATTACCATGATTGGTTCAACGGAAACGGCTCAAAAATTAATAGAGCAAAGCAGTAGAACGTCCATCAAAAGATTCAGCATGGAATGTGGTGGCAATGCCCCATTTATAGTGATGGCAGATGCAAATATGGACCTCGCTATCAATATTGGATCTGCCTTGAAAATTGGAAACTCTGGTCAAATATGTGTCGCACCTAACCGATTCTTTATTCATGAGTCGGTTATTGATGAGTTCATAGAGGGAATGGTCGGAAAGTTTAAAAAAGTCAAGGTTGGTTTCGGTCGGGAGTATAATCCGGACATGGGGCCTTTGGCAAATCGTCAGTCAGTAATCAAAGTTCACAACATTGTTAAAGAAGCTGTTCAACAAGGAGGTGAAGTAATATTTGGAGGAGAATCAATCGATAGAGTAGGGTACTATTTTCAGCCTACTGTTATCCGGATAAATAACAACAAAGCTGACATATTGCAAGAAGAAATATTCGGTCCCGTGGCGATTATCGTTTCTTTTACTACTAAAGAGGAAGCTCTTGAATTGTCTAACAATACAAATGCAGGTTTGGCTTCCTATGTTTTTTCCCAGAATGAGGAAACACTAACTTTCTTTACGGAAAAACTAGAATTCGGGGAAGTGCAATTGAATGGAGTCAAATACGATATTTACCTGCCTCACGGAGGTATAAAAAATAGTGGTATTGGTGTGGATTGCTCGACCTACGCTCTCGATGATTATTTGATTAGGAAGAGAGTTTCAAAGGCGTTGGTTAATTGAATTTTTCGGAAGTGATTAAGGTACTTCAACTAAAATAATCGACAGTTTTGCTGATTATTTATGTTCAAGTATTGAATTTTCATAATTTTTGTTTCTTGAAGTTGTTTGAAGCTATTCTTTTGAAATTTCTGGTTTAATTCCTTTGCAAAAAGTTAAGATTAGGATTCATTTAAACCGAATTTCGAATGAACAGCCAAAACATCTTCAATTTTAAAAAGTAAAGATGCAACCTATTGTAGGGCAGATCATGTCATCGAAGATTGTCAAGAAAATAGAAGCTGCAGGCATTGTAGCTGTACTGATTATCGACGAATTAAAACATGCCGTTTCCGTTGCGGAAGCATTAATGGCCGGAGGGATTGATGCTATAGAGTTAACTTTGCGAACCCCCGTGACGATGGATGCTGCACGGACCATTAAAAGGGCAATACCGGAAATGACTCTTGGTTTCGGAACTGTGCTTACAGAACAACAATTAAAAGCAGTAGTAGACGTCGGAGCTGACTTTGCTGTTGCACCAGGTTGTAACCCCAAAATAATTGCGGCAGCACAGCAACAGGGCTTGTCTTTTGCCCCCGGAGTAATGACCCCAAGTGATATAGAAATAGCTATCGAACAAGGATGTCGAATTTTAAAATTTTTCCCCGCTGAAAGTTCAGGGGGAATGAAACACTTGAAAAGTATGGCAGCCCCATATCAACATTTGGGACTCAAATTCATTCCACTTGGTGGTGTCAATATGACCAACGCAGCAAGTTATTTAGAATCACCTCTTATCTCGGCTGTTGGAGGGTCATGGGTAGCCAAAAGGAACCTCATCCAAAATAAGTGCTGGGATGAGATCACCCGTAATGCAAGAGACATAAGAGCATTAATTAAAGAAATAAGAACTCAGCAATGAAAGTGGTTGTTACTTTTGGAGAAATAATGGGACGATTGGCAGCTCCAGCCAATTTACGTTTACGACAAACAAGAGTATTAGAAGTGACTTATGCCGGCTCGGAAGCAAGTGTAGCCGTTTCCATTTGTAATTTTGGTGGAAATGCAAGATATGTGACAGCTCTTCCAAAACATTCATTGGCTGAAGCTACAATGGATTCAGTCAGATCGGTTGGAGTGGACACCCAAAATGTTTTGCGAACAGACAAAGGACGGTTGGGTTTATACTTTTTGGAAACGGGTGCGAATCAGCGCCCCAGTAATGTTATTTATGACCGGGCCGATTCAGCAGTTTCTATTACTCCGGCTGAAGAATATGATTGGGAGGCCATTTTTAAGGATGCAGGGTGGCTGCACTTAAGCGGTATTACGCCTGCACTCTCAAAAAATGCAGCTAATGCTACTTTGGTGGCAGCTCAAAAAGCCAAAGCCGCGGGCGCAACTGTTTCTATTGATCTTAATTTTCGAAATAAACTTTGGAAATGGAATCCTGCCAAAACGAATAAGGAATTGGCTCAGGAAACCATGCATACCATATTGCCCTACATTGATGTAGTGATCGGCAATGAAGAAGATTGTCACGATATATTGGGTATACGGGCAGGAGAAACAAATGTACATTCCGGATCTTTAGAAACTTCGCGTTATCCCGATGTAGCACGTCAGGTGGTGAAGCAATTTCCAAACGTCAGTAAGGTGGCCATCACTTTACGGGAAAGCCTTTCAGCTACTCATAATAATTGGGGAGCATTATTATATGATGCCCTCTCAGACCAACCATTTTTTGCTCCATTGGATGTCGAAGGAAATTATCAGTCTTATCAAATCAAAAATATTGTTGATCGTGTTGGCGGAGGTGATTCGTTTGCAGGTGGGTTGATTTTTGCTTTGATGACTCCTGAACTGAGTGAACCACAAACCGCTGTGAAGTATGCGGTCGCAGCATCCTGTCTTAAGCATTCTATTAAAGGTGATTTTAACTTTTCTACCAGGGTAGAGGTAGAAAAACTAATGGGTGGTTCTGCCTCCGGAAGAGTAAATCGTTGACCTATGTTTTAGGAATTGCTGCAAGCTTTTTTAAGTTTTACATCTGGTACCTAAAAGCCCGTAGTTTAAAACAATCCTGACTTTTTAAGTTTATGATAATCAGCTAATTATAAACTTTTCAATGTTTCCTATGTCCAAAGTCTAAAGCTTCATATTTTGTTAAATGCCAAATAAATATTTGTGGTGCTTGGGTTGTTAAAATGTTTTTTAGATGACCATTTTTCAATCAGTTTTATGAAAAGCAGATTAATTTCATTATTATTGTATTCCTTCGATTTAATTGAATATCACATGAAATTAGTTCTGAAAAGCCCGGAAAGCTTTGTAAATGAGCGACTTGACATTTTCTTTAAAGAAAATGCATGCCTGGATGCCGCCTGGCATTATCATCCCCAATTTGAATTGCTGTATATCTCCAAAAGTAGCGGAATTCGGTTTGTAGGCGATAGTGTTTCTCATTTTTCTCCTGGCGATTTGGTTTTAGTGGGTTCCAACTTACCTCACCTTTGGCGCAACGATACTTCCTATTACGAAGAGAACAGCACCCAAAATGTGAAAACAGTTGTCATAAAATTTTTGAAAGATTTTATAGGAGAAGGCACCTTTAGCCTTCCTGAGTTTTCTTCCATAAACCAGATGTTGGAACAGTCCAAATATGGATTATTTTTCCATAAAGATGTCAGCAAAAAATTTCACAGGGAATTGATGGAGATCGTTGGGTTACCACCCGCAGAGCAATCCATAAAATTGCTAAGTATTTTACATGCCCTGTCACTGACTGAAAATAAAGAAGTCTTATCTTCAACAGATATGCGTCAATATGCAACAGAACCATCTAAGCGGTTAGATTCTGTTTTAAAATACATTTCTGATAACTACGCCAGTAGTATCCATTTGCAGGATGTGGCTGATATAGCTTGTATGACGACCAACTCATTTTGTCGTTTTTTCAAAAAAATGACCAACAAGTCATTCACCCAATTCTTAAATGAAGTGCGTGTACGCAATGCCTCCCGGTTACTGTTAGAAGATCAGAATTCTGTGTCACAGGTTTGTTACATGGTGGGTTACAATTCCATTACCAATTTTTATAAACAATTCAAAAACATCATGGGATGTACGCCCAATCTTTACCGCCAAACCATTTAGTGGCCAACTACCGGGTAAAATTGAGTAATATTTTAGAGAAGCCATGACTCTCCATAAATTTTTCCGCATAAAGTCTATTAAGTCCAGCCTTTCTTTTTATATATAGTCTATTTTCGACTCTACCAGATTATCCATGTCCTTCTAATGACATACCAATTAAGGGGTAAAATAATGTAATAACAAGATAAATTTTACCAATATTCCTCGAGAGTAATTTAGTCTCTTTACACTCAATAACTATCTCACAGAAAACTTTCCTTGACCTTTAGATACAAAAAACACCGGACTATGACCTGGTCTTTGTGACTAGTAATGCTGTATATAATTCTGATAACATCATTTTCTCGATTTCAATGTAAAAAATTAAAACCACTTAAATATGAAAAAAAGACAACTCCCTTATTTTAAAACTTGGTGGATGTGCCTATTAATGCTGTTTGTCGCAAATATTTCCATTGGACAAATCAGTGTGAATGGTAAAGTAACGGATGCAGATGATAAATCGGCACTCATTGGAGTAAACATTCTTGTTCAGGGAACATCAATCGGCACGGTAACCGATTTAGATGGAAATTATTCTCTTAATGTACCAGATGCTAATTCAGTAATCCTATTTTCTTATACAGGATATGAAACCCAAGCCATTCCAGTTGGAAATCAAACCGTCATTAATGTAGCATTGGGAACTGGTTCTACCATTATGGATGAAATAGTGGTGGTAGGATATACCACCCGAAAACGAGGAGAACTTACCGGGTCGGTTAGTACCGTTAATTCAGAGGATATCGAAAGAACATCCAATAAAGACGTTGCGAAATCGCTTTCAGGAAAAGTACCGGGACTGATTGTTGTAGATCGTGGGGGATTTCCCGGGGATACAGATAATGACGCCATGACACTTTTGATCAGAGGAAAATCTACTTTAGGTAATAATGCCCCTCTTGTACTAATAGATGGTGTAGTCACGGAATCCTTTTCACACTTAGCTCCACATGACATTGAGTCTTTATCGGTTTTAAAAGATGGTGCAGCAGCTATTTATGGTGCAAGGGCTGCCAATGGGGTAATATTGATTACCACAAAGCGAGGAAAAGAAGGAAAACCGGTTATTAATCTGACCAGTTCTTACAGTCTTTCCTCATTGACAGCTAATCCTAGGTTGATGACTTCAGAGCAATATGCTATTTATCGCAATGAGGCTGCTGACAGAAGTTTCCTTCCTCTACCTTTTACCCAAGAAGAGATAGACAAATATGCAGCAGGTAATGACCCCAATTATCCAAGTACTGATTGGTATGCTGCAACTATGGCCGATTATTCACCGGAGTGGAGAAACTCTCTTTCCGTTTCAGGTGGTACAGAAAAGATCAATTATTTCATAAGTGGAGATTACCTTGATCAAACTGGATTATTTGAGTCAGGAGACCTTAGGTTCAAACAGTATCAACTTCGGACTAATCTTGACATAAAACTTCATCCAACACTTAAATTAGGTGTTGACCTTTCTGGTAGATTTGGAAATAGAAAAGAGCCAGGTGTGAACACTTCATTTATTTACAAGCATATATTTACCAATGAACCAACTGAAGTTGATGTATATCCAAATGGACTAATGGCCTGGGGAGGAGAAAATGGGGCCAACCCTGTTATCATGACCAGCGATGATGCTGGGTTTATCAATAGAATTGACAACAACTTGCGTTCGAGATTGTCTCTAGATTGGGATTTGGACTGGTTGGTAGAGGGATTGAGTGCTCAGACTTATGCAGGTATCAGAAGGTGGAATACAGATACCAAAACCTGGTATACCCCGTGGACGGTTTATGTTTTCCAAGAAGGAGCGGACCCTGAATACGTACCTCAACTTGGTTTTTCACAGCAAGGGGCAGTCAGTTCACTACGGGAACGGTTTTGGAAATTTGACGAATTAATGTTAAACGCTACCATACGCTACGATAGGAATTTTGGAGCTCACACGATTAAGAGTTTTGTAGGTACAGAAAGGTTTACTTCAGAGTCTCGTGAATTTTGGGTACAAAGACAAGAATTTCCCAGCAATGACAGACCTGAATTATTTGCAGGAAATGTTGATGGACAATCTTCATTTGGCGGTTCTGAAGAGTTTGCTCGATTAAATTATTTTGGTTCGATTGGTTATGACTTCCAAAAGAAGTATTTCATAGATTTTACCTTGCGTTATGATGGCTCTAATAGATTTGCACCTGGACAGAGGTTCGGTACCTTCCCAGGTGTAGCGGTGGCATGGTCCATAGGAAATGAAGGATTCATGGCTGGAACAAGTAATTGGCTGGACGCCTTGAAGCTGAGAGCGTCATGGGCCATAATGGGGAATGATCGTATTCAGCCATATCAATGGTTGACGCTTTATGAATACAGTAGCAATCCCGATGAACCCTCAGAAACGGTATTTCCCAATTACTATGTATTTGGAACACCTGGTGTGGTATATAATGGTTATGCAAGTACTACTATTCCCAATCCAGATGCTACCTGGGAAACAGCTGATATGAAAAATGTTGGACTGAGCTTTTCATTGCTTAATTATAGATTAAGTGGAGATGTAAACTACTTTTACCAAAAAAGGGAAGACATATTAATTACTCGAAATGCGTCTATCCCGCAAGCTGCCGGATTAACTTTGCCTCCTGAAAATCTCGGAAAAGTTAACAATTTCGGATGGGAAGTGCAATTGGGTTGGAACGATAAGATTGGTAAAATCAACTATAATTTGGGCGTCAATTTTACACAAGCCCAGAAACGAAGTGGTGTATTTAGATGAGGCAGTGGACGTGCCTGAAGCAATGAAAAGGGAGGGATATTCTATGGATTCATACGTTGTTTATCCTACAGCAGGAATTTTCCAGGATCAGGCACAGGTAGAGAGTACAGATGTTGTGCTAACTGGTACCGTGGAAGGTGAGCCTATCTATATAGATACCAATGAAGATGGTGTTATTGACGCAGCAGACCGCATACGAATCCGTTCTTCAAATGTTCCTGAAATACAGTATGGAATCCTTGGCGGTGTCTCGTATAAAGGTATTGATTTAAATTTCTTGTTCCAGGGACAGGCAAAAGCCGAAATGATTGTATTTTTTGATCAATCAGGTGGGCTGCCAGAATATGTTTACAACGAAAGATGGACTCCTGAAAATCGCAATTCCAGGTACCCAAGAGCTTTTGTTCAGGACGATGCCTTTAGTGGAAACCAAAGTGGTCAGGCGGATAACTTCCAAGCTGCAGACATTTGGTTGCACGATGCATCCTTTTTGCGACTGAAAGAAATAGAGTTGGGGTATACGTTCTCAAAAGAGACCTTGAAATTTGGCCAGGCAAGAATATTCTTTCGGGGTCTTAATTTGTTGACCATGTTTTCAGAAGTTCACGATCTTGGCCTGGACCCGGAAGCAAGTAGGTATAACAACTTCAGGAATAGTACTTATTCTTCTTTGAAAGCGTATACTTTTGGCTTTAACCTGACCTTTAAATAGTCAAGTCGAAAAATTCAATTCATCGTATAAATTCAAAAATTGATAAAATGAAAAATAAATATTTAATATATAGCATCCTTGTGTTTGCGACGGTCGCGATGAGTAGCTGCAAAAAGGATATTCTGGATACGGAAAAGAGAGATTCCTTTTCAGAAGATTTTATCTATGGTGACCCCGGTCAATTAGAGCGGTTGGTGTATACTGCCTATAATAGTACAGAGCGATGGGGTATTAACCAATCCCAATGGTGGGGCAGACGATTCAATATTGAAGGTGCTTCTTTTGAAGCTAAGTTCAACTTTCAAGATAGAGATTTGTTTCGAATGAGAGCGGGATTAACAGCAAGTAATGCAGGGCTCTTTACCGAAAAGTGGAGAAATTATTGGAATTACGTCAGAGATATTAATGAGTTTTTGGACTTAGTTGATGACAGTGAGGCTATGAAAGTAGATCCCGAGAAAGTATCGATTCTTAAAGCGGAAATGAAGTTTCTTCGAGCAAACTTGTACAGTAAGTTGATCAAATACTATGGGGGTGTGCCGATTATGGAACGTGCTCTGGGGTTGGAAGATGATTTTAATCTGGTGAGAAATAGCTATGAAGAGTGCGTGGACTTCATTGTGGAAGAACTGGATGAAGCGGCTGCTGTACTTCCTGAAACCAGACCTGATGGAGAATTTGGCAGAGCGACAAAAATTGCGGCCTTGGCTGTGAAGTCACGAACCCTTTTGTATGCAGCCAGTAAGTTACACGACCCGGGTACTTCACCAAATGGTGCGCTTTACGATTACACCAAAGCCTCCAAGTGGCAGGATGCCTCCGATGCTGCTAAGGCTATTATTGATTTTGTGGGTGCCCGCGATTTAATGGCTACTCCAGATGCTACAGCTTATCAGACCCATTTTATATCTCCCAATGAGGATATAATATTTGCCAGACCTTATAGTGCTGATTTGTATGACTTTGGTACAGACCCAAATTCTTTATGGGACAAAACGCAATCACCAAATGGTTTTGACGGTTGGGCACTATCTTCCCCAACACTCAACTTTGCCATGATATTTAATATGGCTGATGGGACATCAACGGATGGATCTACTTTTGATCCTGATAATCCCAACGATGGCCGGGAAATGAGATTCTATGCCAACCTGATTTATAACGGTTGTACTTTTAGGGGACGCGAAATCGAGTATTATTTGTCGGAAGATACGGACGCCTTTTCCCATGGAGTCGATTCCCCTGAAGGATTGGGTAACAACCAACACTCTTCTAAGACGGGTTATAACATTCGAAAGTTTCAAGACGAAAGTGTGGATGTAAATGGAGGTATTTCTCCCGATCGCCCTTACATATTGTATCGTTTGGCTGAAATTTACTTGAATTACGCTGAGGCTCAATACCATTTAGGCAATGAAGGCGTTGCCAAAGAGTTTGTCAATAAGGTGTCTAGTAGAGCGCTCCAGCCAGACATTACAGCCAGTGGAGATGCATTGTTGGAAGCTATAAAGAGAGAGAGAAGAGTGGAATTGTGTTTTGAGGGACACAACTACTTTGATGAAAGAAGATGGATGAATGAAGCCAATTTGGGGTTTGACATCCAAGGACATAAATGGACAAAAAAAGCGGATGGTACGCTTGAATTTGAAGAGTACACAGTAGTTACAAGACCCTATTTTGAAAAACATTACTACTTGCCCATTCCAAACGGGGAAATTGAAAAGGCTCCTTCCCTGTTGCAGAATTCCGGGTATTAATTTTAGGGCTTAATTTCATTGTTTTAAGATTTAGTTTACTAGAAAAGTAACTAAGTTAAAAATATCTGGGGTGAAAACCTCAGGTATTTTTTTAAACTTGGACAATGATATCTCGGTAAATAAATATAGTAATGCTCTTACAGGCAAATCATAACAGATGAAAAATATCTTGTCCATCTTCTTCATTCTTCTTATTTGGGAATGCTCGGTAACTGCCCAGGAACAACCGAATATCATCCTGCTTTTTGCCGACGATGCAGGTTATGCAGATTTTGGGTTTCACGGAAGTAAAGTAATGAAAACACCTAACTTGGATAAACTCGCTGAACAAGGTGTACGATTTACCCAAGGCTATGTCTCTGACCCAACATGTGGCCCTTCCCGGGCAGGCATCCTTACCGGAAAATATCAACAGCGATTCGGTTATGAAGAAAACAATGTTCCCGGGTTCATGAGCGAAGTCTCAGCAGTTGATGGTCCTGAGATGGGAATTCCTGTAGAAGAAAAGACTATGGGCGAATACCTAAAATCTATTGGTTACAAAACTGCTTTTTACGGTAAATGGCACGTAGGCGGAGCGGATCGTTTTCATCCCAACAAAAGAGGCTTCGATGAATTTTATGGTTTTAGAGGCGGTGCACGCAGCTATTTCGCTTATGAAAATGTGCCAAAAGAAAGCCTCAATAAGATGGAACGCAACTTTAAAAACTTCGAGGAGCCAAAAGAATATATGACAGATGCACTGGCCACTGAAACAGTTGCCTTTATCGAAAAAAATAAAAATAATCCATTTTTTGTTTTTGTCTCCTTTAATGCTGTTCATACGCCAATGGACGCTAAACCAGAGGACTTAAAACAATTTCCGAATCTGAAAGGAAATCGAAAAATTGTGGCAGCCATGACATTGGCTTTGGACAGAGCTTGCGGAAAAATAACAGACAAACTGAAAGAACTAGGGCTGGATAAAAATACAATAATTGTTTTTACGAACGACAATGGGGGGCCAACAGACAAAAACGCCTCCAGTAATTATCCATTGAGTGGAACAAAATCCAATCATTTGGAAGGGGGCATACGTGTTCCTTTTCTCATGCGTTGGAGCGGGGAAATAGACCCCGGTTCCATTTATAATTATCCAATCAGTACCATGGATCTATTGCCCACTTTTTTTGCCGCAGGCGGTGGTGATGTGAATACCATAACTGATATCGATGGTGTTGATTTACTGCCTTATATCAGAGGAAAAAAAGAAGAACGACCACATCAAAGATTGTTTTGGAAAAAACAGGCGCGCGCCGCTTTAAGAGATGGAGACTGGAAATTAATTCGATACCCCGACCGGCCTGCTGAGTTATACGACCTCGCAAAAGATGAAAGAGAGCTTAATAATTTAGCAGCGATTTATCCCGAAAAGGTAAAGAAGATGTACAAGATGATATTTCAGTGGGAGTCCACATTGGAGCGTCCGCGATGGTTGTTGAAACGAAAGTTTGAAAATGTCGATATTGATCGAATGGACGCCTATCGCGACCAGTCTCAGTTTTTTTCAAGAGGAAAGGAATTAGAAATAAATAGGGTAATATACAGTAAATCTCTGATAATATATTGAAAACCCAATAGAGGCTATAAGGTTACCTTTGAGGGCAAGAAAGTGTTTTATATCGCTACTTGCTTTATCACTAAATCAACCATTCCGTTCTTATGAAATCAACCTTCCTAATATCCGTGATTATCGTGACTATTTGTTTAAATGGTTATGGTCAAACTCCCGTTTCACATCCAAATGCTATCTGGGATTTAAATGAAACTTTTTCTGATGAGTTCAATGCCGAACAAATAAATGTTGATAAATGGGACAACGACGTCAATGACTGGGGAACCTGGTCGTGGGAACCGGAAAATGCGTACATCACAGGTGACTCCGCTCTGACCCTCAAAATGCATCAACAAACCCACTGGAGAAATGGGGAAGAGTACTATTTTATTTCGGGAATTAATCGTAGCTATGAAAAAAATATATATGGTTATTATGAAACTAGAATCAAGGCTAGTGACAAAGGCCAGGGTACTTGCCCCGCTTTTTGGATGTATAGTAAGGGAGAACCAACTCCCACAGAGGAAGGTGGGGTGAAATATTGTGAAATCGATGCTGTTGAGATCTTTCAAATACCCTATGATACGTCTCGCCTGGAAATGAACTTGCATGCCCGAATTATTGAAAACGGCGTATTGACTTGGAAAAGGCCTGGACAAGGTGATATTGAACTGTGTCATAACACCTGGGAAGCCCCCTGGGATCCGCGGGAGGAGTATCATACATATGGAGTGTGGAACAGAGTGGATTCTATCCTATGGTATGTCGACGGCGTACAACGTGGTGCCAAGAAAAACTACTATTGGCATTTGCCAATGTATGTAACGGTTTCCATGGGATTAAGAACGCCCTATGAAATGTACATCAACGGGGTACGAACACAGATGCCTTTTCCGGATTCTATACCAGAGCCAGGTTTCCCTACAGAAATGTATTGTGATTATGTGCGGGTTTGGAAAACAGATGCTCAATTGTACGCAGATCGTGAAAAATATTACGACGCAGAATATCCCGTTAACCACGATATAACATTTGACTGCCGTTATTTTGCTGGAACAGGGGAAACTGTTTTGTCAGATAGTTGGGACGGTGTGTCCTGTAAATTCCAGGAAATTCAGGCTGACGGAACAGTAGTCAATGAAATAGAACAGATTGATGATGGCAACAGCCATAGGGAATGAATCCGGGCTTTCCACATTTATTTTTGACCTGGACGGATTAGTCCCAAGTGCTTCCCTTCCAACCGGCCATCAATATATTTTGAAGCCTGTGTTCAGAACATCATTAAATGGAGGTGAGGATATATATTTAGAAGAAGAATATTATCCCGTTCAACTGGTAGAAGCTAGTAGTGTCAATAATTGGGAATCCAGAGATAAGATCAAAATTACAAATGGTGTAAATGGAGTTCTCATCAGTTTGACAGAAGTCGGAAGCGATGCTGAAATATCGGTGTTTGACCTTGCTGGTAAGCAGGTTTACTTCGACAACACTTCATCAAATGAGGTACATCTTGACAATGCGCAATTTAAGGCTCCTGGAATCTATGTAGTTTCAGTTAAGACAAATGCTCTTCACCGGGTTGAAAAGGTGTCTTTTATGATTCGTTAATGCTTGCAACTGGGCCATAATACCATCAGAAATATAATAATTCCTTGAGTTTAAAGTCAGTTCTCTGCCCGACAAAAGGTACTAAGCAAGCCGGGTCCATAACCCAACAACTTCATTTCCAGGTTGACGATTTTTCGCTACCTGGATTTGTTTATTAGGGAAGGGCAGTACTCTGGATTAGCATTTTAACTATAAACTAAATGAAATTCAAAATACTATTTTTTAGTGCATTGCTATTGATTTTTGACTGCTCGTTTGAAAAACAACTGGCTAACCACACTGTCCGTAAACCAAATATCCTTTTCATAGGAATCGATGATTTGCGTCCGGAATTAGGTTGTTATGGATCAAAAGTTGCTGTTACACCCAACATGGATAGATTGGCAAATCAGGGTTTGTTATTTACACAAGCCTATTGCCAACAAGCGATCTGTGGTCCTTCGAGGGCAAGCCTTCTAACAGGAACTCGACCAGAGACAAATGGTATTTATCACAACTACGTAAAAATCAGAGAACTCAACCCGGACATTATCACCCTGCCGCAATATTTTAAAAACAATGGTTATGAAGCGGTTTACTGTGGTAAAATTTTTCACCATGGCGATAAGGACGATGCATTATCCTGGAGCCGGAAACCAGCGATAGACAGTGATGAGATGAAAGACATTCCTAGATATAAAAAATTTGCTTTAGCGGAAAATCGAAAACTGACCCGAGCCACTATGAAATCCATGTTGGCAAAATACGGTGAGGTAGCGCGGCTTGGGCTGGCCATGGGACCTTCTTACGAATCTGCGGATGTGCCCGACAATTTTTATATCGATGGTTATAACACGGACCTGGCTATAGCCACCATGAAAGATATGGTTAGAAAAGATAAAGACAAGCCTTTTTTTCTTGGACTAGGTTATAACAAGCCTCATCTCAATTGGATTGCCCCGAAAAAATACTGGGACTTATATGACCGGGACAATATACCAATGACAAACACAATTAATCCGCCGCAGAACGGAGCTGAAATGGGACTTCATGCTTCCTTCGAACTCCGTACCCGCTCTGACATTCCTAAGAGTGGCCCGATTGAGGATGAATTGGCCCGAACATTAAAACACGCTTATCTCGCTTGTGTGAGTTACGTGGATGCCCAAATTGGTAAAATGATAAAAGCATTGGAAGTAGCAGGACTTCGAGAAAATACCATTATCATAATATGGAGTGACCACGGTTTTCACTTGGGTGATATGAGCATTTGGGGTAAGGCATCCAATTATGAAGTTGCTACGCGTATTCCGTTGATGGTATGGATGCCAGAAATGCCTAAAAGCAGTCAAGGTAAACAGAGTGAAGCATTGGTCGAACTGATAGATATGTATCCAACGCTATGTGAATTGGCAGATCTTCCGGTACCTGATCATCTGGAAGGATACAGTTTCAAACCATTGTTACGGAAACCGGATTTGCCCTGGAAAAAAGCAGCCTTTAGCCAATTTCCAACACCAGCTTTACGGGAATGGGGAGCGTATCCGCTTCGACCTGCTATGCGGGAAACTTTTTTTGGACCACTCATAGAAGAAGTCGAAGAACGAATTATAAAACAACAAGGGGATAAATGGAATCGGGATTTATTTGAAAATCATTTGATGGGGTACACAATGCGAACAGCCCGTTATCGCTTGATCGTGTGGAAAGACCGTACAAAAACAGATAATGATCCTGTCTATATCGAACTTTTTGACCATCAAGTTGATCCTAATGAGACAGAAAACATAGCAGATAGTCATCCAAAATTAGTCGAGGACTTAGTGACTCAGTGGAATGCCGGGTGGAAAAATAATTTGCCTGATTGATTTTTAAGATTTTACTCATCGTTGATTTCTAGTAGAAATACACCCATAGATTTTAGTTCAAAATCACTACCCAATTCTTGACCGTTAAGCATATCTGTACAAGTAGCTTTTTTTCCACTCTTAAAATTCGTTTGAAGTTTAGCCGTATTTTTTCCTAGATTTAAAATGGTCATCAAGGAACCTTCTCCCTTAGGATTTTTGACTACTCGCCAAGTACAGCCTTTGTGCGAAGTTCCATTGTTTTCAGTCAGAACTACCTTATGGATATTTTTGGAAATAACCTCCAAGGATTTCTCTTTAAACGTGGCAATGTTGGCAGTTCCATTTATTTGAATTAAGTTGCCATTGTCTTTTGCTAAACCTTTGCTACGCTGCAGACCATATTCATTCTTAGTCAAACTATTTTTATCTATAATTACTGTCCCACCACGATTAAGATAGTTTTGCAATGCTTCCAATTCTCTATCAGTAACATACTCTGTTTTATAAACAACTATCGCATCCCAATTGTCATGATCTTGTTTTTTGATGATTTTTTCAGTTGCGTGACCGATTGGAAATCCTTCAAAATAAAGTGATTGATATAATTCAAGCTGTTCTTCAACGTATGATTTATTATTGATGGCAGTCGTTTCTGTATAGAACAACCTAAGTGGTTTTCTCTGCTTACGCAATGCCATTATTTCCTCCGAAAAGCTATTCATATCCATATAAACCTGGGCGACTTCATTAACCATTTGTGGTTGCATATTGGCAGAACCAGCATAAGAACCAGCTAGTGCAGGATCGAAGAAATCCAAATCGCCTTCCAATCTGTCCTCAGGCGACCCGTCGGCATCTCTTGCCCAAAACCAAGATATGCTGACATCCATTCCATGAAGAGTAGCCAACCAAAAACAGTTGCGTACATAATCAGGTGAGGTATGTAAATCTCTCCATTGTGAAGTTGATAAAAAATGTGCTTCGGAGTTGATGTGAATTTTATCTGGCGCAACAGATTCCATAAAATCGTAAGAAAGGGCTACTTCATCCCAGTAATAAGCATATTTGGCTTCCCATTTTTCGGGTTTGTTTTTTACTAAATTCCGACCTCCTGTTGTCTTTGCATCATCACCTATCATTGTAGTAAGCTCCGTTAGAGCTTCCAGGTCGATGCCATGCGAACGCTCATGCTCGGTAATATTCTTTGGCATGATCTTAATGTGCGTATCAGCTTCTGGGTTCACAGCATGTAATTCGTTTTGTATAAAAGTAAACCATTCCAATCCTCTGTCCATATTGAATCGGCACCAATCGTACCACGGAGGTGACCCTCTTAGAATGGTATCCATTGGTATTTCAAACTCGATGCTA
>CBDCTQ010000082.1:0-5907 GCA_965222105.1 Saprospiraceae bacterium
GCTGATTTCACTGGTTTTATAGACCTACACTTTGACTTGGATGATTGCAACCATCTTACGGGTGTTTCTTTTAACCCCGACGCTAAATGTGATTTGACCAATTGTGGCAATCCGCAATATACGTGTTCGGAGAATTGGATATTTGATACCACCATTGGTGCTCCAAATGATCGAGACTCTTCATTGTATGCGGCTTGTTATGGTGGCAATTCACCTTTTGACGGACCAGATAAAATTTATGCCCTGGAAATAACGGAACGGAAAAATGTCCACATTTTAATAGATATTCTGGATAATGTTGACTTGGATATTTTTCTGCTTTCCGAGTGTACTATTCCTTTTGATCCTACATTATCCAATGGAGCTTCCAAATGTCAGACCATTGTCTTGCAGCAAGTTTAGAAGATAATATCAGTTTGGGGGTTTTCACTGAGTCTATAGATGTCGTATTGGAGCCGGGACGTATTTTGTAGTCGTTGATGGATATGTCGCAGATCAAGCGGGAGATTTTCAAATTAAATTCTCCTGTGAGTGTACTTGTACGAAAATATACCCTCGGGATTCCCATTTGGAAGTCCGCTACTTTGCGAGAATTTTGAAAGTTACGATCAAGATGTTATTTCTCCTCAGTCTACCCGTTGGCGGAAATGGTCTACCAGTGCGCCTGATGGCGTTGTTGCTCCTTTTGGGAGCGGAAAAGGTTTGAAGATTGAAGGGGATAACACTACTGACGTGTTATATCTCTTGGAAGATTTGAATATTGAAGATGAACGAATTCGTCTCTCTTGGGATATGCAGGTGGAGCAGGATTACAACGGTTATTACAATGTTTTACATCAGACCCCCAATAATAGTGGAAATTTTGCTGAGTGGGCATATCATGTATATTTCAACGCTGATGGTACAGGGGAATTGCGCTTGGGAGACGACATCAATACCATTGTAGCCGATTTTACCTATGTAAACGGTGGCATAACAAATGTCATGCAAATCATTCATCCCACGGAACAGTTGGTGGAACTTTGGATAAATCACAACTTCATTTATTCCTGGGATTTTACAATTGGATCGGATGGCTTTAATGAAACACTGGCAGCCGTTAATTTTTTTGCAAATGACATTAATAAATACTTTATAGATAACATTTGTTTGTGGATTACGGAAGAAGTAGACCTTAGTTGTACCAATGATGACGATCCAATGTGCATCAAAAATGGTCAATTTTTTAAATGCCAAAACCCCGCAGGGGCAGGAGCACTTTATACATTGGATGAGTCGGAGAATTGTTATTCCATATGTGATCAGGGAGGAGAAATGATATATTTAGGAGATCATTTTATAAACACGTTGGACAGCGACGACCTGGCTCCGCCATTACTACTTGGAGAAACCTGTATATTAGATGCTTATGGTGGCAGCTTACCTGCCGGCCAGATGTACGCCAACATTTTTACATTTTATTATGATCAGAATGAAGGAGCGATGGAGACTACTAATCTGCAAGGAACTACCAGCGATGATACAAAATACTTCATGTTTGGCTGTGATTGTTCGGGCAGCGAATGTGAACAGGTTTGTTATGGAGAAGTGAATTTTGACTTTTGCGACAACAACCCCGTTTGTGGCGAAACCGGTTTTTTCTACTTTGTGGTTATCAGCCCGGTAACCGACAGCTATGATCTAATAGTATTTCCTGATAGCCCTTGCACTGGCTTTGACCAGGAACCGATTAATTGCAACACAACAGTCAACGGAACTATTCCCACCACTAGCAATGATTTTCCAATAGATGGGGGTGATTATTCCGATTGTTCAGACGGTAGTCGCTTGTACGAAGGAGGAGAAGTGGTTTATCGTTTGGATATAAACCAACCCACGCTGCTCTCTATTACACTGGATGCACAAGAAGCAATGGGTGCGTTTATCTTTGATCAGTATTGTGGTGTCAACTGTTTGGCTGCACTGGAAAATCCTGACCTCGGAGGAGCCGTTTCATTAGATTCCGTTCCGTTCTCAGAGGGCGTTTATTATTTTGTCATTGACAAAGATGTAAATGGAGCTGTGCAGGATTTCACACTGACCATTTCCTGTGCAGCCGACTCCAATTTTGTTTACGATATTTGGAATATAAATAATATTGTGGATTGTGAAGTTGATCAGTCTCAGGTTCATATAATGGGGATAGTCGACGAAGCATTCGATTTTTCATCTCAGCATTTAATTTCCTTCGGTGTTTATGATGGTAATTTTTTACGTGTTATCGATGGCCAAAACAGGTTTTGGGATATAGCCAGTGATATTATGATTTTTAACATTCCACAAGATGTACTAAGTGCTCCTCCTAAATGTTCGTATATTCAAAACGACTCTTTTATTGTTTACATTTATGATACCAGTGATGGAGGGCTAAATGGCGGACAATGTGAAATCGGATTTAGTGCTCCAAATCCAGCTACTTTTGAACCCGGAGGGACAGACTTGATCAACAGCCTTGAATATGTTGAAATTGATCATTTTGGCATATCTACTACTTTCATTTGTCAAAACGCAGATTCTACGGAAACGAAACTTATTTTGGATACAGATAAAAGCTGGGAGGTAGTGATTGACCCTGCCATTGATTGGTTGGAAATTACTCCGCTTTCAGGGGCCTTCTCCACTGCATTAGATGTGTTGATAGAAGCGAATGATGCGCCTTTCCCTAGAGAAGCAGAGGTAGACGTTGTTTTCGCTTCTGTTCCTCCAGTGACCAGAACAGTACTTATACGGCAAAAGCCCAACTGCAATCCTCCAAATATAGACGTCGTAATGCTTCCTAATACGCCACTATGTGAAGGGGATTCAGTGACACTCGAAGTAATCAGTTTGGATGGATTTGATGATGCTTATGACTACGAGTGGAGCCCCAATACTGACGATACAACAGCAATGGTTATGTTAATTCCTTCCGAACCTACATCCTATACCGTAACTGTTTACAATAAATATTGCAAAAAGGATGTCGCAACATCTTTGACCGTAGATGTTGAAGTTAATCCCGCACCTGAAGCTCCTGTGTTTTCAGGTCCAGATATGTTTTGTGGATCTGGCCCTCCTCCAGTTTTGGATGTCAGTGTTCCGGTTGGACATCAAGTGATATGGTATGATGATCCGGAGGAAGGGGACATTATTTTTGAAGGTACCAGCTTCTCCCCTAGTCCTCCTCCAGGTATTGGTACCCATATTTGGTATGTTGAAACTCAAAACATATCCAACACCTGTACAAGCTTAGCTCCAAGGACAGAAGTAAGCATTTCCGTATTTGATGATCCCATTGCAGATGCAGGTAATGATACGCAGCTCGACTGCAACAATATGACTATAGAGCTGGATGGCAGCAACTCTTCCACCACAGCAGGAGGTACACTCTCCTTTCAATGGTCCGGCCCAGGAATTGTAACGGGTGCTAATTCGGCAAATCCAACAGTAAATTTACCTGGACAATATGAATTAACAGTAACGGAAAACCCATCTGGATGTTCCGATATGCATACCGTGACGGTTACTTCAGTTGACGCCCCTATGCTAACCATAAGTAATGTTATGAATGTATCATGTTTCGGTGGTTCTGATGGAAGTGCTACTGCTACCCCTTCGGGTGACTCTGGCCCTTATACCTTTTTATGGTGTAATGGGCAAACCTCTTCCGTGGCAACTGGCTTGGAAAGCGGTTTATGCAGTGTAACGGTAACCGATGCACTGGATTGCACAGCTTTAGAATTAGTTGAAATTAATTCACCAAATGAAATAGTGGTAAATACTTCTCAAACAAACATTTCCTGTTTCAATGAGTCTGATGGATCAGCAACGGTGTTCCCATCCGGCGGTACTGCCCCTTTTTCATATCAATGGTGCAATGGTCAAACAACACAAACTGCCACTGGACTTGAAACAGGGGATTGTATCGTTACTATTACTGACGCGCAAGGATGTGCAATTGAGGCATCCATTAATCTTTCCCAACCCGATATGTTGACTTCAAACATTACAGTAGAAAATGTTAGCTGCTTTGAAGGAGCAAATGGGACCGCTACTGCCACGCCTGCCGGAGGCACCCCTCCCTATAACTATATGTGGTGTAATGATCAAACCACTCAAACGGCTACCGGTCTTGAGGCGGGTATTTGTAGTCTGACGATTACAGATGCTAACAATTGCATTTTTGAAACAGAAATCACTTTAATTGAACCTGGCCAATTGTCGATCAATTTTTCGGCGGAAGATGTACAATGTCATGGCGGAATGGACGGTTTGGCTACCGCAATGCCCGAAGGTGGGGCAGGCACCTATTCGTATACGTGGAGCAACGGACAAACATCCCAAACGGCAACTGGATTGGAAGCGGGTATTTTTACGGTAACCGTTACAGACACAAATGATTGTTCAGAGGTTCAGTCAGTTTTAATAGAAGAGCCCACCTCGGATTTAAGTGTATCCATTGTTTCCATTAATGACGTGACTTGTAATGGGGCTAACAATGGAGCTGCGGAAGTAAGCCCTTCAGGAGGTACGTCTCCTTATAACTACGAATGGTGTAATGGACAAGCAGGCTCGGTTGTAACAAATTTACCGGGTGGTATATGTATTGTTACTGTCTCAGACGATAATGGTTGTAGCACAACATTGGCATTTTCTATTGGTGAGCCTGATGAAATAGCCTTGATCTTGAGCTCCGATCCTGTTTCCTGCCCTGATACGAATGATGGCGTTGCCAGTGTTGCTGCAAGTGGTGGAACGGGCAGTTATACATATTCCTGGTGTAATGGTCAGACCACTTCTACTGCTACAAACCTTCCATCTGGTGGTTGCAATGTAACCGTTGTCGATGGCAATAATTGCACTGCAACCAGTTCTGTTGAAATTGGAATGCCCGATGCAATTTCCCTTTCGTTTTCTATTGAAGATGTATCTTGTCATGGAGGAAACGACGGAGAAGCAACGGTAACACCAACCGGTGGAAGTGGCACCTATACTTTTGAATGGTGTAATGGCCAAACTTCCTCTACGGCTACCGGGTTACCATATGGTAATTGTTGGGTTATTGTTACAGATTCAGAGGGTTGTGTAAAAATAGAAAGCATTGACATCTCTCAGCCTACAGCCCCCATTTCAATTACTGGAACTGTAATCAATGCCACTTGTGGTAATAATAATGGATCGGTTAGTATTGTGGTTTCTGGAGGGACACCAAATTATGAATTCAATTGGAGCAATGGAGCATCCGTCCAGAATCTGATCAGCCTAGCTCCAGGCACCTATACAATTACAGTTTCTGATGCCAATAATTGCTTGGAAACGGCTAGTTACACGGTTAATACGCCTGGTGGATTAACTTCCGAGGTTGCAATATCTGATGTAACCTGCAATGGTCTAAACGATGGCAGTATTAACTTGACAGCGTCAGGTGGTACTTCACCATATAATTACTTTTGGGATAACGGGATCGGTATGGTTGAGGATCCTCAGAACCTAATATCGGGTATATACAATGTAACCATCACCGATGCAGATCAATGTGAATTCGTAACTAGTGCCACCGTTGCTCAACCTGAAATTTTGTCGGCCAATGATCTTGCAGCACAGGCTACCTGCGGTGAGAATAATGGCGGGATAACACTTCAGGTGGAGGGTGGAAATTTTCCTTATTCTTTCTTGTGGAGTAACGGAGATACCATCCAAAATCCAGATAATTTGCCTCCGGGCAATTATACCGTGACCATATCAGATTCGTTGGATTGTACATTGGAGCATGCCGTTGAAATAACCTCTCCTCCTGATTTGACTTTTTCAGCGGTTATTCTTCCACCCAGTTGTTTTGGCGGAAACGACGGTAGTATTTCATTGAATGTGACAGGTGGTACTTCTCCC
>CBDCTQ010000083.1:0-92481 GCA_965222105.1 Saprospiraceae bacterium
TTTTACCACATCTCCACAATTGTCCATGCCGATCCACAAAACTGTAGTTGTTCCTCCACAAGCTCCTGGGTGAGAGTAGATGGGAGTCAGGGTTGCTGTTCTCAAGCAAGGCGCTTCTTCTCCGTTGTTGACATCTACAGGTACTAATGCAGCCAAAGCTGTGCAAGCTATTCCAATGGTTTGATCACTTACAGTAATAGCCGGTGCAGGCAAAATGGTGATGGTGAAGGTACAATTGATAGTAACTTCATCACCTACTATATCAGGGTCCCCCTCGTCGGTAACGGCAATGGTAACCGCATCTGTTCCGCCACAGGCCCCAGGATGGATGAATTCGTCAATAAAAGCATATGTAACATCTCCACAAGGGCCTGGGTCTGACTCAATAGAGCCGCCAAACTGGTTAAAATAGGCTTGTGGATCTGCAAGCGCTCCAAAATCATAGTCACAGTTGAGAATCTGGGAGGTGGGACAGGTTACTTCTAGTTGGCAGCAGAGGTTGCAGGTTGGCAGATTATATGTATATGTTTGCGTAATTGATGTTACAGCCCCACAAGCATCAGCTATAGAGTAAACATATCCCTCTTCCACTGCACACCCATCATTCTCTAAATCGATAGGACCAAAATTCATCTACATCTACATCATCAGGTGTAAGAACACCAGGAATAGGGCAATCATCACTGACTGTAAAATCAGTTTCCGGATCAGGAATTGTAAACCCTTCCGGTACACACCCAAAGTCGGGCTCTGTAAAATCCATATCATTGCCAGCTACAGTCAGTATTGGCGCTTCATTAGGTTCAATTGTAAATACTTGATCAACGGAAAGCGTGACACCACAATATTGAGCGCTATAAGTCCTCACATATATTCCACCATCACATGGATCAATAATTTGATTATCATCCATCACCATCCAATTTGTCAGGTCACCATCTACAACATTGCATGCTCCACAAGAAGGTTGCAGATTAGTAACAGAGTAGTCACCACCAGTAGCGAGGAAGTCAGCTGTTGATGTTATTGACGCAGCGGCGGGAATTTCTGATACTTCGCAAATTGTTTGGCCAGTAGGTGGAACTAACGTAACCTCACACTTAAAATCAACTAGAACATTTGGGGAAAGACTGAGAAATCCTGGCTTACAAATTACTATGGATTGCGATCCTCCCTCACAACTTGATAACGATACCAATTCGTTATTTCCATATTCAGTAATTTCTGAACAATTATTCATATCATCTACAAATCCCACATAAATATTTCCTTGATCATTCAAAAAATTAACGCTTGAATAAAGGCAATCTTCATCGATTCCAGTGCCTGTAAGGTTGAAACTTACTGCCACACAATCCACATTTCCATTTACAGTACCATCACAACATTCTTCTCCAATATCATTATCAATCTCACCAGGTTGCGAGTAAATAAGGTTACCATCAGAATCCACCGAAACTGATATAATTTCTTCATCCGGAGTACACGTTTGCTGCCCCCACCGGCCCCAACAGGCACCATCAAAACCGCCGCAGAAAACCAGCGGCACCAGCCAGTAATGCATTCCAAATTCCTTCTGTGGGTAGGTCAGCGACTCACCCCCGAGGTTCTCATTCTTGTTAAAAAAAGGAAGGTAGTTCTTTTTCCATGAGTATCAATTTTTTCATGAGATGATTATTTGTTTTGAGTATTGTGAGCTTAGGTTCTTCGATTTTCCAACAATAATCTTACATATCTTAGGTCCGGCCATAAACAGCCAGGGCCTTCCCAGTACATCTACTGAAAAAGCGGAATGTGGTCGTTTACCTACATGTACTTGCTAATGATTTGAAGAGAGATTGCGCAAAAACCACACAACCTAAGAGGAAAGACATAAGTGATAGAGTGTCGCCCTCTTTTCAACCTTTAGCAAGTAGGGGGTACCACGATTGGCACCTGCATAGGCTCATAAAAGGTTTATTTAACAGAAATTATTCGGGGTTTTACACGCATACTACTGCTCGGCCAGACAAAGGCCCAATGTTGGCCACAAGTCCGTTCGATTTACGGAATGCGTTAAAAATGAGGTGGTTATGGGAAGGGTTTAAGGGATGGGAATAGTAGTTTTTTCACTACTGCTGCACAAACATACAACAATTACGGCATATTAAAAAGTATGTTTGGTTTATTAATGTTTATTTTCCGAAATAGTAATAGACATTATGAATGGATTTTTTGTATAGCAACTGAAGAGCAATTTTTTGCCTAACCAAGGAACACCCGGAGCCTCGTAGCCTTAGCTACGAAGGCGAGGATGTGACGTAGGGTAGGCAAAAAAGGGCATTCAGGCTGCATACAAAATTTTTGTTCATAAGGTCTAATATATCCGATAGAATTTATAAAAAACAACGCCGAAGCAATGCCCCGGCGCCGTTGATCAGCATTCAATATAGTTGATTAACAAAGCACCTCGTAGAGTTAATAACCAATAATTATTGATTACCGGTGCAACACCACATACCCAGTATGCAGGGTACCGTCCCCCTCGTCGAACACATAAAAATAGGTGCCGTCGGGTAGATCGACCTCTCCGAAGGTACCCCTCCAATCGTTTTGATAATTTTCGGTGTAGTACACCCGGTTGCCCCAGCGGTTGAAAAGGGAAAGGTTGTGATTGGGATAGTTGGTCAACCCCTGGATGATGAAGGCGTCGTTGATGTCATCCCCATTTGGCGAAAAGCCGGACACAAAGCTGAGTTCCTGCACCACGCATGACACAAAGAAGAACACCTCCGTCGTATCGCAGCCGTAATCATTGCAAATGGCATACCTCATCATGTCCGGTATGCTGTCGTTGCAGTAACCCAGGCTGGGTGTATATACGATCAACCCCGACAAGGTATCCACCACTATTTGGCCATGC
Organism: Saprospiraceae bacterium; assembly: GCA_965222105.1. GTDB lineage: Bacteria > Bacteroidota > Bacteroidia > Chitinophagales > Saprospiraceae > CALGLS01. The sequence continues at coordinate 2,903 of CBDCTQ010000083.1, forward strand.
AGCGGCAATTGCACTATGTGAACGATGCCGTCGCCCCCGCCCAGATCGTCATTCACCGTTAGGTTGTCCGTAATCATGGTATTGACAACGGTGTAAAAGGAATCCTGATTGGCATCCGGCAACATACTGTTATCAATCACCGTCACTATTACCCAGGTGGTGTCGCAGTATCCCAGATCGTCGCAAATGGCGATGCAGGCACTGTCCACTCCTGCCTCAATGCCCGTTGCCGAAATACACCAGCCGCCGGATATGCCTTCGAACAATACGTATTCTCCCGATTGGCTTTCGCAAAAATTCACCAGACTGGTAGCCGTGCCCGGCAATTCGCCAATGTCGAAGCAAAGGGTATCGGTGGTGTTGACCTCAATGGTTTGCGTCCAGGTATCGGGCGAAATGCAATTGACCTCCACCAGGGCCGTATCCGCACATCCACTGACCAGGTTTTCTACAACTATTTCATGTATCCCCGTTGTCACGGAAATGGCTACCCGGGTAAAAACCGTTACAAACTCCACCCCAAGTGTCGTCGTAATACCTGTAGCAAGATGGATTATTATCAATGAGCCGAAACTTTGTCCCGAATTGATGGTAGCCCGGATCAATCCATTTCCAACATCATGCACCCAACCGCTGGCCGGATCCCACACGTTCATCGAATCCACCAGGTCGTCGATGTTTTCAAACTGACCCGAAAACACCTGATTGCCCACCATCCATTCATCCACCGTGTAGGGTCCGAAATTTCCATTTCCCGTAAGGGTGCTGTAATCGTAAGTGGCAAAGCTATTCGATTGACAGCCCGTTGTACCGCCCGTAAATAAGGTGCCATTGTCGTAAATCGCAAAATCGGCCAACGAATCCAAGGGTATGTTGAGGCAAATATCGGCCGCATCATTGCAGTCGTTCAAGATAAAGGTCTGATCGTCAAAGTCAATGAAATCGCAATGAGGATCCACTACCGGCACACAATCTACTGTCACCAAAGCCGTATCGGCACACCCAGTTGCATTGTCTAACACGACGATTACATGCTGCCCCGTATCCAGGGGTATGGCCACTTGCTGCGGCAATAGTTGCAAGGTAGGGCTGGACGATGCCACTTCCGTACCTCCCGACGATACCACCATCGGACCAAAAGCCGACACCTGCCCCTCCCCTATGATCAGCAACCCGTCGAGCATCCAATTTCCGGAAGGATGCCAGACATTCATGGAATCCACCAACTCCTGAAGCGTACCAAAAGTAGCCCCTCCAAAATTGTTGCCGCCTACTATCCACTCCTCCAGCATATAACTACCCGGCACATTGAACCCAATGGTTAAAAAGCTGACCAGAGAGTCGAATTCGCAGCCGGAAAGTGAACCTCCGTACAACACTCCGTTATCGTAAAGAGTGTATCCGCCAATATTGTCGGGATGAATGGGTATGCAGTAGTCGACTGTGCTATTGCAGTTCGGCGCATCCAACAATTCATCTACAATTATATCAGGACAATCCGTGCATATAATGTTAACAAATGCCGTGTCCACACAGACATTGACCGTATCGGTGAAGATCAATACGTGAAAACCGGTATCCAGCGGAATGGCTGTATTCGCATTGCAGATATCGAATGCTCCGCTATAAGGCAACCCATTGTCGACTATGGTATAATCGACAATGTCTGTCGACAAAATCGGTGTACAGAATAAGGTCAGACTATCACAACCCACAGCGGTCATATGAGTAGTGTCGACAAAGATATCGGGGCAACCCATACAATCCACATCCACCAATACCGTATCCCGGCAGCCCGTAGCCACCTCCTCAAAAACGACCTGATGGCCACCAAATCCGAAATCGAGTGCCGTGCCATTGGAAGTGACGTCGATCGCCACCAACAACGACCCCGCCATACCCGAGCTCAACTGGGTCAGGTTGATATTGCTGTAGTTGGAGGTAGTCACCCCACCGCTTATTACCGAATTGGCCATATCCAATATCCAGTTGCCCGTTGGATTCCAAACATTCATCGAATCCTCCAGATCGGCCATATCGACTATGGTATCCATAAAAGCCACGCCATCTACCACCCAAATATCCACACTGTAAGGCCCGGCAAATCCCGCTCCCGGCAACCCGGAATAGTCGTATACGAAAGTCGTATCATTGTCGCAGCCCTCCATAGCACCTCCATAGATCGAGCCGTTATCGTAAATCTGATAATTGCCTATTTCATCGTATGGCACCTCTATACACAATGCCGTATCGGCTGAACAGTCGGCCAAAGTAGCCATCAATGAAGTAGCCGAAATAAAGTCCGTACAGTCCGGCACCACGGTAAAGACCAACACCGTCGTATCGCACATACCACTCAGATCGCAGACCACGACACAGGCCGTATCCTGCCCCGTGTAACCATTGTTGGGGAGGTAATCTACGCATTCGCTGGGGGTGTTGATCGTCAAGGTGCCGTTTTGAGGATCGCCGCAGGAATAGATCGTATCCACCCCTGCTGTCAGCTCTGAAAGGTCCATGCAGATATTGGGCAGGGGGGTATTTTCTACCACATTATGATAGGTCGTATCCGTAGTCGTCGACGGCAAGGGGGTTATGGTGAAAACCAGGATCGTCGTATCGCATATCCCGTTCACATCGCAGACCGATACACAGGCCGTATCCTGCCCCGTGTAACCATTGTTGGGGAGGTAATCTACGCATTCGCTGGGGGTGTTGATCGTCAAGGTGCCGTTTTGAGGATCGCCGCAGGAATAGATCGTATCCACCCCTGCTGTCAGCTCTGAAAGGTCCATGCAGATATTGGGCAGAGTCGTGTTTTCCACCACGTTGTGATAGGTCGTATCCGTAGTCGTCGACGGCAAAGAGGTTATGGTGAATACCAGGATCGTCGTATCGCAAATGCCGTTCACATCGCAAACCGATACACAGGCCGTATCCTGACCCGTGTAATCATTGTTAGGGATGTAGTCGACGCATTCGCTTGGGGAGTTGATCGTCAAGGTGCCGTTTTGCGGATCGCCGCAACTGGTCACATCGTCAACCGCTCCCGTCAGTTCTGAAAGGTCCATGCAGATATTGGGCAGAGTCGTGTTTTCCACCACGTTGTGATAGGTCGTATCCGTAGTCGTCGACGGCAAAGAGGTTATGGTGAATACCAGGATCGTCGTATCGCAAATGCCGTTCACATCGCAAACCGATACACAGGCCGTATCCTGACCCGTGTAACCATTGTTGGGGATGTAGTCGACGCATTCGCTTGGGGAGTTGATCGTCAAGGTGCCGTTTTGCGGATCGCCGCAACTGGTCACATCGTCAACCGCTCCCGTCAGTTCTGAAAGGTCCATGCAGATATTGGGCAGAGTCGTGTTTTCCACCACGTTGTGATAGGTCGTATCCGTAGTCGTCGTCGGTAAGGAGGTTATGGTGAAAACCAGGATCGTCGTATCGCATATCCCGTTCACATCACAGACCGACACGCAGGCCGTATCCTGACCCGTGTAACCATTGTTGGGGATGTAGTCGACGCATTCGCTTGGGGAGTTGATCGTCAAGGTGCCGTTTTGCGGATCGCCGCAACTGGTCACATCGTCAACCGCTCCCGTCAGTTCTGAAAGGTCCATGCAGATATTGGGCAGAGTCGTGTTTTCCACCACGTTGTGATAGGTCGTATCCGTAGTCGTCGACGGCAAAGAGGTTATGGTGAATACCAGGATCGTCGTATCGCAAATGCCGTTCACATCGCAAACCGATACACAGGCCGTATCCTGACCCGTGTAACCATTGTTGGGGATGTAGTCGACGCATTCGCTTGGGGAGTTGATCGTCAAGGTGCCGTTTTGCGGATCGCCGCAACTGGTCACATCGTCAACCGCTCCCGTCAGTTCTGAAAGGTCCATGCAGATATTGGACAAGGTCGTGTTTTCCGGTGTACTGTGGTAAGTGGTGTCGGTAGCCGTTACCAGCAAAATGTCAAACACCAATACCGTAGTATCGCAAACGAAGTTGATATCGCAGATCATTACACAAGCGGTATCGGGGCCAACATATCCATTGGAAGGAGTATAATCGACGCATTCATCACCGGGTGTGATCGTCAATATTCCGTTTTGTGGGTTGCCGCAACTAGTCACCAATCCCACTGGCCCGGGCAACTCCGACAAGTCCATACACAAATTGAGCAATGGTACCTCTTCAAAAGTGGTATACCACATGGTATCCAACTGCGGCAGCGGCATTACGGAAAAGACCAAAATGGTCGTATCACAAACCGCATTGACATCGCACACTGCCACGCAAGCCGTATCCTGCCCCGAAAAACCGGTGTTAGGAATGTAATCCACACATTCGTCAGGACTGGAAATGACTAACGAACCATTTTGCGGGTCACCGCAGGAATACACCTGGTCCACCGCCCCGGTAAGTTCGGTCAGGTCCATACACAGATTGGCTAAGGACTCGTTTTCGAGCGTATTGTACCAAACGGTATCCATTTCCGGCAAGGGGATCACGGTAAAAACCAAAATAGTTGTATCACAAAAGGTATTAATGTCACAAACCACTACGCAGGCCGTATCCTGGCCGCTGAATCCATTGGCCGGGGTATAGTCGACGCACTCACTGGGAGGGGTCATTGTCACCATTCCATTCAGCGGATCGCCGCAACTCATAGTGGTATCCACCACATCGGTCAGTTCGGACAGGTCCATGCAAAGGCCGGTTAGTGTACTCGCCTCCATTGTGGTGAAATACAGGGTATCTATTGTTAGGACGACTTCATTGACGGCGATGATGGCGCCGTCGTGGTCGTCGTCGTCATTGGGATTGTCGGGGTTGTCTTCAATTTCATTGTCGATGACCAGGTCATTAGAGGGATTGAGGTCTGTATCGGAGTCTTCATCAACCGGAGGAGTATTCAGATCGTTGGTATCGTTGTCGTAGTCGGTGATCTCGAAAAACTGAGAGATGGTAGTGCCCATAAAATTACAATCGACGCGGAGGTCCAATCTGAAAGTGATGGAATCGCCAGGTGCCAGCGGCCCCGGAATGACGATGGTGGGCTGCCCTCCTACCAGTTGCCAAAAATTATTATTGGGCAAAGTAGGATCGAAGTTCATACCGGCTGCCAGATAATTCGTCACCTCTATGTCGAAAGCAGGCGAGTTGCCCTGGTTGTAAATCCGCATAGAATAGGTGACCGTATCGCAGATGTCAAAAGGAGAGCCGGGAGGCGTTATTACTCTGTAGGCCAGGTCAAAAATCTGATTGATGAAAACGATTTCCAGGTCGTGGTCGTCGTCATCTTCCGGGTGGTCGGGGTTGTCGTTTATTTCATTGTCGATGAAGGGGTCGTTGAACCCATTGGTATCGGTGACCGAGTCTTCATCGGTCGGTTGGGGGTTGCCATTGATCTGGTCGTTGTCGTAACCGATTATTTCCGCCAGGTTGGTAATGCTCGCTCCGCTGTAAAAAGGTTGAACGATCAAAGCAATATCCAACAAAGCCGTATCTCCCGGCATCAAGGGGCCGGGGATGGTGTCCAACAGTGCTGGGCCCATCGGCGTCCAACCTGCATTGACGGGAAGGGTATTGTCAAAATCAGCTCCGGCCGAATACAGCATCATAACCGCCACATCGTAGGCCGGCATGGTGCCCTGATTGAACACCCGGAGGGTATAGATAACCGTATCTTTGGGGTTGACCGTAGAGGCCTGCCCCGTTCCCAAAACCAACTGAAGGGCCAGGTCGAACGAACAGGTCGATACATTGACCGTCAAACTATCGATGTCGTAGCAAAATGGCGTAGCTATTGTCGTTGACCGAACATAGTATTCCGTTGTGTCAGAGGGCGATACCACCGGGCTGCCCAATGGGTTGATCTCCGCCAGGGCATCGCTCAGCGAGTTGTAAAATACCAGATTTACCGAAAGGCCGCTGATGTCGGTCGCCCCCAACAAGAGATTAGTGGAAACTCCTGAACAAATATCGATGTCGTTGGTCAACAATTCCGGATTGGGATGCACATGAACCCACATGCTGTCGATGTCGAACTCTCCAGGCCCCGAATCTTTTCTAACATAATATTCACTGGAATCGACCGGCGTAACCAACGACGGGATGAGGTTGGTCTGATTGATGGCATCGTTCAGCGTAGTGTAGTAGCCCGACGTCCCAGAAGTATTGTTGACGTCGTTTACCAGATCGCTTAGATTGACCGAATTGCCCGCACAAATGGTGGTATCGGTAGTCACCAGATCGGGAGGAATGACCATTGGGGCAAACCCCGCATCGAAATGATGAACAATGCTGCCCGCATACGCCGTCATAAATGAGTAGTAGGGGTATCCATTAAAGTTTGGATTGATACCCGATGCCAACACAATATCCGAATCGTTCTTATCGGGGTCGGCTCCAGTGCCTGTATTGGCCATAGTCAAAAGAAGCGAACCATTGAGGGTACTATCGGCGAGGTCGAATCCGCCATCTGTTCCCATCGCCACGTAATAGGTCGTAGCCGGTGTCAGCGTATCCGAAAATTGATATAAGCCATTGGCGTCGGTAGTGTCCTTCCATTGCAGGTTGCCGTTTATGTCAAATAGCGAAACCTCTACATCGGCAATACCGCCTTCGCCAGGCCCCTGAACGCCATCTCCATTGGCGTCTTGCCAGATGTAGCCCGTCAATTCCAGCGGAGGTGCCGCCGACAACAAGGTAAGCCCTCCCATACCCTGGCCTTCCATCGCATACCCATTGCCCGCAGGCAAAACGCCGGGAGGAGTTTCATACAACTCGTAGCCCATAGGAATGCCCGAGGCACCCGTCTGCAAATTATAACGGCGCACTCCGCCCGAACTATCCTGTACCGGATTCATGGTGGACAACAATACATTTCCGCTTCCGGGTATGGCTGCCAAAGCCCCCATTCCAGTCTCGCTATGTTCGGCACCGAAAAACTCACCACAGAAATATTCGCCGCCGCCGGGACCTTCTCCGTTGGCGCCGCAGCCTCCCCCGCCCGGAATGGTGCCACCCGTTTCGACGGAATAATTGGTACCGTTGAAATAGGCATACAATAAGTCGCCACCATTCACAACGGTTTCCGTACCCGTGTCGGAGGGATTTCTCTGGAGAGAGTATTTTTGAAAACCATACCGGTCTGAAAAGGCCAGCAAGAGGGTGTTGTCATCCACAAATTCGATATCCGTCATCATAGGCGATGGCCGACAGACCACAGTTACATCGTCGTAGGTGCCGATCCAGGGTTGCCAGGTGGTGCAATTGGTATTGACGACGCCACCCCGCGTATAGTTTAGTGAAAACGGATTGACAGCATCGGACCACAAACCCGTCGACAGATCATACTGACAAACCGCTGCCGTCAGGTCGGAAGTACTCCCCCCATTTTCACCCGTACAAACCACTCCTACATACAGTTTTCCGCGCCGGTACCTTACGGCAAATGGCCGGGCCTCACCATTGCTGCACGACAGGTTGGGCAGCGGTGGTAAGCTGTCTATCTGGGCTGCCCCCGGCAAGGAGCCGGTGATGAAATAATTAGTGAGATCGATGGTCACCACCTTCCGGGAAAACAGATTGATGACAAACAAGGTGTTTCCGTCGGCAGAGATGTCCATACCACCCAAACCGATTTTGCCGGGAGCATCAAACATAAAAGCGTCAGTAGCCGGGTCGTCGAAATCGGCATTAAGAACCCTTGCCGGTTCCGTGCCTACATCCACCCCTAGGAAATTCAACCCGATGAAGCTGGTCGCTGATGGAGAAGCGCCGGAATAGTCCACCCGGTAAATACCACCGATGCCGATGGGCCCCAGCCCTACATGGCGCTTCATCGCGGCAGCCACGAAAGCCAGTTCACTTTGGCGGTGATAAGCAGCTCCCCAAACAGCCCCTACCTGCCAGTTGGCGCCGTCGGGGTTTGGTGGGATCGAATTGCCTAGCCGGTCGTATGGAAAAGACACGATGGCATCGACCGCACCAGCCGACCCCCCCGCAATGGGATCGCCGTTGACGTATAAATTGGTCATCACATCGGGTACCATTTCGCAGTACTCGTCGGGATAGTACATACCCAGACGAGCAGCACAGGTGGAGGATGTGAAAAATTGAATATCGGAATTATTGACATCGCCGGGGCTGATCTCAAGCCAACTGTCGGGCCAATTGTATTCTACCCTTACGGGAAATCCCTGAGGGGTGACCGACCAGTTGCCGGCAGCATCGGTTGTATCGTACTGCACATTGCCGGTAGCTTCGTATATGGAAATAGCGATATTGGGAATCCCCGACTCATTGGCGTCGAGAGTGGCATAGGTGTTGGCGCTAGTGGCGTTGGCGGCGGGTACATCCCGAAAAACGGTTCCGCCGATGTCTCCCACACTGCATTGTGCCCACAACCCAACCTGAAAACCGAGCCAGGCCAGAACCAACAATCCGCCTTTTAGGTAAACGGAGGTCATTTGTAGAGATGCTTGAATGCTCATAAGTACAGCTTTGTTTAATCAATGATGGCGCTTCGGCATATCAGCAGGATATATAAGCCGATCCATGCCATTTTTCACCGGGCAGCCTACAGAATGGGCGACTGGACCTGCCCGATCCGCCTTATTATTGGTTATGCATAGTGGGTGGGACAACTGTTTTACCGGAAAGAAAATAGTGCCAAATAGTAGCCTTTTGGCGGTTATACACTACAAATACTACTATTTGACCGGTTTTGGCAAACCAACCCGGAACACATCTATTTTTTCAAAATCTGTACCAATGTCAAAAAAAAGCCAACCTCGTGACAAGATTGGCCAAAACGGATGAGTAGTTGTTCGCCCGCTTATTCAAAATGGAAAATCACCCTAAAAAGCAGGACATTTTACTCTTTCACTTTTTCTTCTGTCTTTGGGCACGGTCAATATCTGAATAACCGACAACTCAGGGCCTCCGGCGCCATAACTGGCCACCGACAGGGTCGACAAATTAAAATCAAAAGAGAAGGTAATGTAGGTATTCCTAATGTCGGCCCTAACGGCTGCAATGACGGCATCCGTCCCGGCAATGCCTTTGTCGAGGTGGTACCGGAACCAGCCGCCCAGATAAAAAGCCGTCTCCGAGTGGCGGGTATTACGATCTTTTAAAAACTTGACGAAACTGCCCATATTGATCTCCCGGTGGGGGCCCTGATCCATGAATATGAAACTGGGCAACACTGTTACGATCCCTGACAGCTTGAAATTGCCGCCGCCGTGTACGACCACTTTTCGATACAGTTTTTCGTAGCCGTAGGCTTCGGCATTGGCCAAATCGGAATCCGTCCTGTTGAAAAACGAGGTATTGGGCTCACCGAGATGAAAAACGGCCCCACCCAGATAAACCGTGTTGAAGCGATTGTAGTGGTAATACCAGGCCACCCCTGCAGATACATCAAAAAAGCTGAACCGGTCCGGTGCCCCTGCATCGACCAGGGGTTCGTTGTCAAAACCCACCATTTTGGAGTAGTCAACACTGTAAAAATGATTGGCGCCCCGGAGTCCTACCGTTACGTAGTGATGCCCTTTTCGGTCCAGAGCTTTTAGGCCGGAGACGGAAAATTCGATGGCATTTTTTGAAAATCCCAGATCACCCGCCCGGTCGCCGATCAACTGAAGGCCGCCACCGATGTAGTTGCGGCCCGTCAGGTCAAAAACTTTTCCGTCGATGGAGCCGGCCACCGTTTTGTAGCCATTGGTGACGCTGTGCCATTGGGTGCGGGCGTTGGCGATCAGACGCACGTTGCCGTTGTTGATAAGTCCGGTCATGGCCGGATTGAGTACCAGAGGAGAGGCATGGATATGCGCAAAATGAATGTCTTGTGCAGAAAGATTTCCAAGCCACAAAAATGTTAAAAGTAGAAATGCGAATCTCATAGGCTATGTTATGTATTGTCGTTAGCAAAATCAACGGGGGGAAAGACGAAGGGGGGAGAAATAACCAGGGGTGGGTAATTCTTAATTTACAAAGATCAATCCATTCTTTGTCACAAATTCATTTTGAGGGGGATATTCTGAAATTTATTTGTATTGGCCGGATTTGTGACGGTCATTTTTGGGTCTTTTGGAATATGGACCCCAATCGCACAATCGGGGGGCAAATGTGGGCGCATCGCTACGCGCTGCTACCAATGGGGCGTTGGTATTCGCCCTACCAATGGCACGTCGTTACGAGCCTACCAATTGGCGCATCGCTACATGCTACTAATAATGGGGGTCTTCCAAGGTAGCACCAATACAAGCGGCGCATAGTGACGTTTCTCTTAGGCGCATAGTGACGTTTCTCTTAGGCGCATAGCGACGTTTCTCTTAGGCGCATAGCGACGTTTCTCTTAGGCGCGTAGCGACGTTTCTCTTAGGCGCGTAGCGACAATCCAATTAAACTCCGGCCAGAGGCCGCCACCTTAGTCGGCCTACAAGTAAAACTTGTAGCCAGCTTTTCAAAAAAACTACATAACAACACATCAGCAAATCAGCACATCAGCAAATCAGCAAATTTCAACTGCCGTAGGCAGTCAGCATATCAGCATATCAGCATATCAGTAAATCAGCATATCAGCATATCAGCAAATTTCAACTACCGTAGGCAGTCAGCATATCATTTCAAAATAGTAACATTCCCCTTCTTCAAAAACGGATCACCGTTCAAGCAGAATCCTTCAATGTAGTACACGTACACATCGGGGTTGAGCGGCTTGCCCAGGAAGGTACCATCCCAGAATTCGGTGGTCACATTCTTGGTTTCAAATACCAACTCTCCCCATCGGTTGTAAATACGTATCAAAGAGACTTCGTTGAAGAAATTGGCGCGTATCTCCAATTCGTCGTTATAGCTATCGCCGTTGGGTGTGATGAAGTTGGGCACTTCCAGAATGCCCTCGTCGCAGTCGTTCCGCACATTGAAATCGATCAACTCCACCACCTCACATCCATCTGCGTTGTAGGCCGTTGCAATGTAATCCATTCCCGGCACGGGCATCACCTCTATCGTATTGCAATCTTCACAATGCACATTCCCTTCCGAATCCGTCCAACTGATCACAGCAAACGGATCATTGCTTACAGCCTGCAACACAACGGTGTCGCCCAACACGATGTTGCGGTCCTTATCGGAAATGATATTGAGGTCCGGCAGGTCATTGACCACCACCGTAACGGTTGTACTCACCACCTCTCCCTGACAGCCTTCTGCAGTGACGGTATAGGTCGTCGTTGTGGTTGGGCTTGCCTGCGGGTTGCTGCAATTGACACAACTCAATCCATTGATCGGCGACCAATGCACCTCATCCGCTCCCATCACACTCAACTCTACCGACTCGCCCAAACAAATTTCATAATCTTCTCCCAACAATTCAATTGCAGGCAACACCTCGAGATACATCACCACCACACTATCGCAACCGTGATAAGTGTTGTAATTCACGCTAAGTATCGTGTCGTTCGAGTAGTAAGCATCGATGAGATACATACTGTCACCTTCACAAATAAAGTGCGTCTCTTCCACTTCCATCGATTCCCAAACGACCAGAGTAGTATGCACTACGCTGTCGCAACCGGCACCCGTACCCGAAGTATAAGTATCGGTGTACATTCCTCCGGTGGTTTGGTAAGCACCGCCAACGAAAAGACTATCGCCTTCGCAAATGCCCAGTTCCTGAGTAATGACTTCGGTATTTTCAACAAACAACTGCAATACAACAACACTATCACATCCGTTGGCCGCAGAAAGCGTATCGTAGTAAACACCTTGATCTGTGACCCATACACCATCGAAGAAATAGTTTTCGCCTTGGCAAATACTTTCTTCCAACAATTCCGCTACAGGATCGTTTACCGTCAAGGTCAATATCACCGTACTATCACATCCGTTTGCTGTCAATATATTCGTCACCCAAACACCTTCTGTGTCGTACACCGAATTTCCAACTTCGTATTGACCACCGGCGCAGATCGTCGCGGCGATGTTCTCTGTATAGGTCGGATGAACGGTCAAATCCAAAACAACCGTACTGTCACAACCTCCCACCGTACTCATAACCGTTGTGTAGATGCCACTTGTCGTGTAAATCGAATCACCGACCACATACTCCTCTCCTTCACAGATGGCATCGGCAATTTGCTCAACTGAAACCGGAAGAACCGTCAGGTCAACCGTGACGATGCTATCGCAGCCTGCCACCGTACTCATAATCGTAGTATAGGTACCACTTGTTGTGTAAATGGAATCACCAACGGGATAGCTGTCTCCTTCACAAATACTTGCCGTCAGTGTCTCATCATAAGTTGGATGGACAACCAAATTCAACACAACAATACTATCACAACCGTCAACGGTTTCAAGCGTTGTTGACCAAACACCGGTTGCATTATACACTTCATTCCCAACAGTATAGGACTCCCCTTCACAAATTGTGGCATCGATATTTTCTGTATAGGATGGATAGACCGTCAAGTCCAATGTAACAACACTATCACAACCCACCGCAGTAGTCAATACTGTCGTATAAGTACCACTTGTCGTGTAAATGGAATCACCGACCACATACTGATCTCCCTCACAGATGGTATCGCTAATACTCACCGCACTGACCGGGTGAACGGTCAGGTTCAAGGTAACAATACTATCACAACCTTCATCGGTATACAATGTTGTCGTATATACCCCACTTGTCGTATAAATCGAATCGCCCACCTGATAGCTGTCTCCTTCGCAGATCGATTCAGTCAAGGTCTCATCGTAGATCGGATACACCGTCAGGTCGAGGTTGATGATGCTGTCGCAGCCGTTCACCGTTGTCATCGTCGTCGTCCAGGTACCGGTGGTCGTGTAGATTGAGTCGCCGATTTGATAGGTATCTCCTTCACAGATCGACTCTACCAAATCCAGCGCAAAGGTCGGATGCACCGTCAGGTCGAGCACGATGGTGCTGTCACAACCCGCCACACTGGTCAACACCGTGGTGTAGGTGCCGCTGGCGGTATAGGTCGAATCGCCTACGGTGAAGCCTTCGCCCTGGCAAATTTCTTCTACCAGATTTTCGGTGTATACCGGATTGACTGTCAGATTCAAGGTGATGATGCTGTCGCAGCCATTCACCGTGGCCAGGGTTGTAACAAAAGTGCCACTTGTCGTGTAAATCGAATCACCCACCTGATAGCTGTCGCCCTCGCAGATCGATTCGGTCAGGGTTTCGTCGTAGATCGGATACACCGTCAGGTCGAGGTTAATGATGCTGTCGCAGCCGTTCACCGTTGTCATCGTCGTCGTCCAGGTACCGGTGGTCGTGTAGATCGAATCGCCGATTTGATAGGTATCCCCTTGGCAGATCGACTCTACCAAATCCAGGGCAAAGGTTGGATGCACCGTCAGGTCGAGTACGATGGTGCTGTCGCAACCCGCCGCCGTGGTCAACACCGTTGTGTAAGTACCGCTGCTGGTATAGGTCGAATCGCCTACGGTGAAGCCTTCGCCCTGGCAAATTTCTTCTACCAGATTTTCGGTGTATACCGGATTGACTGTCAGATTCAAGGTGATGATGCTGTCGCAGCCATTCACCGTGGCCAATGTCGTAACAAAGGTTCCACTTGTCGTGTAAATCGAATCACCCACCTGATAGCTGTCGCCCTCGCAGATCGATTCAGTCAGGGTCTCATCGTAGATTGGATACACCATCAGGTCGAGGTTGATGATGCTGTCGCAGCCGTTCACCGTTGTCATCACCGTCGTCCACGTGCCGGTGGTCGTGTAGATCGAATCGCCGATTTGATAAGTATCGCCTTCACAGATCGACTCTACCAGATCCAGCGCAAAGGTCGGATGCACCGTCAGGTCGAGCACGATGGTGCTGTCACAACCCGCCACACTGGTCAACACCGTGGTGTAAGTGCCGCTGGCGGTATAGGTCGAATCGCCTACGGTGAAGCCTTCGCCCTGACAAATTTCTTCTACCAGATTTTCGGTGTAAACCGGATTAACCGTCAGATTCAAGGTGATGATGCTGTCGCAGCCATTCACCGTGGCAAGGGTTGTAACAAAAGTGCCACTTGTCGTGTAAATCGAATCGCCCACCTGATAGCTGTCTCCTTCGCAGATCGATTCGGTCAACGTCTCGTCATAAACGGGATATACCGTCAGGTCGAGGTTGATGATGCTGTCGCAGCCGTTGACCGTTGTCATCACCGTCGTCCACGTGCCGGTGGTCGTGTAGATCGAATCGCCGATTTGATAAGTGTCGCCTTCACAGATCGACTCTACCAAATCCAGGGCAAAGGTCGGATGCACCGTCAGGTCGAGCACGATGGTGCTGTCACAACCCGCCACACTGGTCAACACCGTGGTGTAAGTGCCGCTGGCGGTATAGGTCGAATCGCCTACGGTGAAGCCTTCGCCCTGACAAATTTCTTCTACCAGATTTTCGGTGTAAACCGGATTAACCGTCAGATTCAAGGTGATGATGCTGTCGCAGCCATTCACCGTGGCAAGGGTTGTAACAAAAGTGCCACTTGTCGTGTAAATCGAATCGCCCACCTGATAGCTGTCTCCTTCGCAGATCGATTCGGTCAACGTCTCGTCATAAACGGGATATACCGTCAGGTCGAGGTTGATGATGCTGTCGCAGCCGTTGACCGTTGTCATCACCGTCGTCCACGTGCCGGTGGTCGTGTAGATCGAATCGCCGATTTGATAAGTATCGCCTTCACAGATCGACTCTACCAGATCCAGCGCAAAGGTCGGATGCACCGTCAGGTCGAGCACGATGGTGCTATCACAACCCGCCGCCGTAGTCAACACTGTGGTGTAAGTGCCGCTGCTGGTATAGGTCGAATCGCCCACCATGAAGCTATCGCCTTCGCAAATTTCTTCTGTTATATTTTCGGTGTAAACCGGATTAACCGTCAGATTCAAGGTGATGATGCTGTCGCAGCCATTCATCGTGGCAAGGGTTGTAACAAAAGTTCCACTTGTCGTATAAATCGAATCGCCAATCTGATAGCTATCTCCTTCGCAAATCGATTCGGTCAGGGTTTCGTCGTAGATCGGATACACCGTCAGGTCGAGGTTGATGATGCTGTCGCAGCCGTTCACCGTTGTCATCACCGTCGTCCACGTGCCGGTGGTCGTGTAGATCGAATCGCCGATTTGATAAGTGTCGCCTTCACAGATCGACTCTACCAGATCCAGCGCAAAGGTCGGATGCACCGTCAGATCGAGTACAATGGTGCTGTCGCATCCCGCCACAGTGGTCAACACCGTGGTGTAGGTGCCGCTGGCGGTATAGGTCGAATCGCCTACGGTGAAGCTGTCGCCCTGGCAAATTTCTTCTACCAGATTTTCGGTGTAAACCGGATTAACCGTCAGATTCAAGGTGATGAGGCTGTCGCAGCCATTCACCGTGGCAAGGGTCATGGTGTAGGTTCCACTTGTCGTGTAAATCGAATCGCCCACCTGATAGCTGTCTCCTTCGCAGATCGATTCAGTCAAGGTCTCATCGTAGACCGGATACACCGTCAGGTCGAGGTTGATGATGCTGTCGCAGCCGTTGACCGTTGTCATCGTCGTCGTCCAGGTTCCGGTGGTCGTGTAGATCGAATCGCAGATTTGATAAGTATCGCCTTCGCAGATCGACTCTACCAGATCCAGCGCAAAGGTTGGATGCACCGTCAGGTCGAGCACGATGGTGCTGTCGCAACCCGCCGCCGTAGTCAACACTGTGGTGTAAGTGCCGCTGCTGGTATAGGTCGAATCGCCCACCATGAAGCTATCGCCTTCGCAAATTTCTTCTGTTATATTTTCGGTGTATACCGGATTAACCGTCAGATTCAAAGTGATGAGGCTGTCGCAGCCATTCACCGTGGCTAGGGTTGTAACAAAGGTTCCATTTGTCGTGTAAATCGAATCACCTACCTGATAGCTCTCTCCTTCGCAGATCGATTCAGTCAAGGTCTCATCGTAGATCGGATACACCGTCAGGTCGAGGTTGATGATGCTGTCGCAGCCGTTCACCGTTGTCATCGTCGTCGTCCAGGTGCCGGTGGTCGTGTAGATCGAATCGCCGATTTGATAAGTATCGCCTTCACAGATCGACTCTACCAGATCCAGCGCAAAGGTTGGATGCACCGTCAGGTCGAGCACGATGGTGCTGTCGCAACCCGCCGCCGTAGTCAACACTGTGGTGTAAGTGCCGCTGCTGGTATAGGTCGAATCGCCCACCATGAAGCTATCGCCTTCGCAAATTTCTTCTGTTATATTTTCGGTGTATACCGGATTAACCGTCAGATTCAAAGTGATGAGGCTGTCGCAGCCATTCACCGTGGCTAGGGTTGTAACAAAGGTTCCATTTGTCGTGTAAATCGAATCACCTACCTGATAGCTCTCTCCTTCGCAGATCGATTCAGTCAAGGTCTCATCGTAGATCGGATACACCGTCAGGTCGAGGTTGATGATGCTGTCGCAGCCGTTCACCGTTGTCATCGTCGTCGTCCAGGTGCCGGTGGTCGTGTAGATCGAATCGCCGATTTGATAAGTATCGCCTTCACAGATCGACTCTACCAGATCCAGCGCAAAGGTCGGATGCACCGTCAGGTCGAGTACGATGGTGCTGTCGCAACCCGCCGCCGTGGTCAACACCGTGGTGTAGGTGCCGCTGGCGGTATAGGTCGAATCGCCTACGGTGAAGCCTTCGCCCTGACAAATTTCTTCTACCAGGTTTTCGGTGTAAACCGGATTAACCGTCAGATTCAAGGTGATGATGCTGTCGCAGCCATTCAATGTGGCAAGGGTTGTAACAAAAGTGCCACTTGTCGTATAAATCGAATCGCCAATCTGATAGCTGTCTCCTTCACAAATCGATTCGGTCAGGGTTTCGTCGTAGATTGGATACACCGTCAGGTCGAGGTTGATGATGCTGTCGCAACCGTTGATCGATGTCATCGTCGTCGTCCAGGTACCGGTGGTCGTGTAGATCGAATCGCCGATTTGATAAGTATCGCCTTCACAGATCGACTCTACCAGATCCAGCGCAAAGGTCGGATGCACCGTCAGGTCGAGTACGATGGTGCTGTCGCAACCCGCCGCCGTGGTCAACACCGTGGTGTAGGTGCCGCTGGCGGTATAGGTCGAATCGCCTACGGTGAAGCTGTCGCCCTGGCATATTTCTTCTGTTATGTTTTCGGTGTATACCGGATTGACTGTCAGATTCAAGGTGATGATGCTGTCGCAGCCATTCACCGTGGCAAGGGTTGTAACAAAAGTGCCACTTGTCGTGTAAATCGAATCGCCAACCTGATAGCTGTCTCCTTCGCAGATCGATTCAGTCAGGGTTTCGTCGTAGATCGGATACACCGTCAGGTCGAGGTTGATGATGCTGTCGCAGCCGTTGACCGTTGTCATCGTCGTCGTCCAGGTTCCGGTGGTCGTGTAGATCGAATCGCCGATTTGATAAGTATCTCCTTCACAGATCGACTCTACCAGATCCAGCGCAAAGATCGGATGCACCGTCAGGTCGAGCACGATGGTGCTGTCACAACCCGCCGCCGTAGTCAACACTGTGGTGTAGGTGCCGCTGGCGGTATAGGTCGAATCGCCTACGGTGAAGCCTTCGCCCTGACAAATTTCTTCTACCAGGTTTTCGGTGTAAACCGGATTAACCGTCAGATTCAAGGTGATGATGCTGTCGCAGCCATTCACCGTGGCCAGGGTTGTAACAAAAGTTCCACTTGTCGTATAAATCGAATCGCCAATCTGATAGCTATCTCCTTCGCAAATCGATTCGGTCAGGGTTTCGTCGTAGATCGGATACACCGTCAGGTCGAGGTTGATGATGCTGTCGCAACCGTTGATCGATGTCATCGTCGTCGTCCAGGTTCCGGTGGTCGTGTAGATCGAATCGCCGATTTGATAAGTATCGCCTTCGCAGATCGACTCTACCAGGTCAAGAGCAAAGGTCGGATGCACCGTCAGATCGAGTACAATGGTGCTGTCACAACCCGCCACAGTGGTCAACACCGTGGTGTAGGTCCCGCTGGCGGTATAAGTAGAATCGCCTACGGTGAAGCTGTCGCCCTGGCAAATTTCTTCTGTTATGTTTTCGGTGTAAACCGGATTAACCGTCAGATTCAAGGTGATGAGGCTGTCGCAGCCATTCACCGTGGCAAGGGTTGTAACAAAAGTTCCACTTGTCGTGTAAACCGAATCGCCCACCTGATAGCTGTCTCCTTCGCAGATCGATTCAGTCAAGGTCTCATCGTAGATCGGATACACCGTCAGGTCGAGGTTGATGATGCTGTCGCAGCCGTTGACCGTTGTCATCACCGTCGTCCACGTGCCGGTGGTCGTGTAGATCGAGTCTCCGATTTGATAAGTATCGCCTTCGCAGATCGACTCTACCAGATCCAGCGCAAAGGTCGGATGCACCGTCAGGTCGAGCACGATGGTGCTATCACAACCCGCCGCCGTAGTCAACACTGTGGTGTAAGTGCCGCTGCTGGTATAGGTCGAATCGCCTACGGTGAAGCTGTCGCCCTGGCATATTTCTTCTGTTATATTTTCGGTGTATACCGGATTGACTGTCAGATTCAAGGTGATGATGCTGTCGCAGCCATTCACCGTGGCCAATGTCGTAACAAAGGTTCCACTTGTCGTGTAAATCGAATCACCCACCTGATAGCTGTCGCCCTCGCAGATCGATTCAGTCAGGGTCTCATCGTAGATTGGATACACCATCAGGTCGAGGTTGATGATGCTGTCGCAGCCGTTGACCGTTGTCATCACCGTCGTCCACGTGCCGGTGGTCGTGTAGATCGAATCGCCGATTTGATAAGTATCGCCTTCACAGATCGACTCTACCAGATCCAGCGCAAAGGTCGGATGCACCGTCAGGTCGAGCACGATGGTGCTGTCACAACCCGCCACACTGGTCAACACCGTGGTGTAAGTGCCGCTGGCGGTATAGGTCGAATCGCCTACGGTGAAGCCTTCGCCCTGACAAATTTCTTCTACCAGATTTTCGGTGTAAACCGGATTAACCGTCAGATTCAAGGTGATGATGCTGTCGCAGCCATTCACCGTGGCAAGGGTTGTAACAAAAGTGCCACTTGTCGTGTAAATCGAATCGCCCACCTGATAGCTGTCTCCTTCGCAGATCGATTCGGTCAACGTCTCGTCATAAACGGGATATACCGTCAGGTCGAGGTTGATGATGCTGTCGCAGCCGTTGACCGTTGTCATCACCGTCGTCCACGTGCCGGTGGTCGTGTAGATCGAATCGCCGATTTGATAAGTATCGCCTTCACAGATCGACTCTACCAGATCCAGCGCAAAGGTCGGATGCACCGTCAGGTCGAGCACGATGGTGCTGTCACAACCCGCCACACTGGTCAACACCGTGGTGTAGGTGCCGCTGGCGGTATAGGTCGAATCGCCTACGGTGAAGCTGTCGCCATGGCATATTTCTTCTGTTATATTTTCGGTGTATACCGGATTGACTGTCAGATTCAAGGTGATGATGCTGTCGCAGCCATTCACCGTGGCCAATGTCGTAACAAAGGTTCCACTTGTCGTGTAAATCGAATCACCCACCTGATAGCTGTCGCCCTCGCAGATCGATTCAGTCAGGGTCTCATCGTAGATCGGATATACCGTCAAGTCGAGGTTGATGATGCTGTCGCAGCCGTTGACCGTTGTCATCACCGTCGTCCACGTGCCGGTGGTCGTGTAGATCGAATCGCCGATTTGATAAGTATCGCCTTCACAGATCGACTCTACCAAATCCAGGGCAGAGGTTGGATGCACCGTCAGGTCGAGCACGATGGTGCTATCACAACCCGCCGCCGTAGTCAACACTGTGGTGTAAGTGCCGCTGCTGGTATAGGTCGAATCGCCTACGGTGAAGCCTTCGCCCTGACAAATTTCTTCTACCAGATTTTCGGTGTAAACAGGATGGACCATTAGATTCAAGGTAACAATACTATCACAACCGACTACAGCGGTGAACGTATCCACATAAGTACCGGCTACCGAGTATATTGAATCGCCAAACATATAAGTTTCGCCTTCGCAAATATCTTCGTTAACAGTAATTTCATATGCATCATTTATCGACAAAGTCACGTGAATGATACTGTCACAACCCAACTCACTTGTCATGGTGGTTGTATGGGTGCCGGCTGTGTTATAAATCGAATCGCCAACTATAAACTGCCCTCCTGTGCAAATTACAGCCGAAATACTATCTTCATAAACCGGATAGACGGTCAGATCAAGATTGATGATGCTGTCACAACCGTTAACAGATGTCATAACGGTTGTCCAGGTTCCAGTTGTTGTATATACTGAATCACCGATTTGATAGGTGTCGCCTTCGCAGATCGACTCAACTAAATCTAATGTAAATCCTGAATTCACCACCAAGTTCAACACGATAGTGCTGTCACATCCATCGGCAGTTGTCATGGTCGTCGTCCAGGTACCCGCTGTTGTGTAGATCGAGTCGCCCACCTGATAGCTGCCCCCTTCGCAGATCATCGTGTCGAGCGTTTCTGTGATTTCTGGACTTACCGTCAGGTTCAACACTATCGTGCTGTCGCAGCCGTCGGCGGTGGTCAGGGTCGTCGTCCAGGTTCCTGTTGTTGTATAAGTCGAGTCGCCCACCTGATAGCTGCCCCCTTCGCAGATCATCGTGTCGAGCGTTTCTGTGATTTCTGGATTTACCGTCAGGTTCAACACTATCGTGCTGTCGCAACCGTCGGCGGTGGTCAGCGTCGTCGTCCAGCTGCCGCTTGTGGTATATGTCGAATCACCCACTTGAATGCTGCCGCCTTCGCAGATCATTGTGTCAAGTGTTGTTGTGATTTCTGGATTTACCGTCAGGTTCAACACAACGGTGCTGTCGCAGCCATCGGCGGTGGTCAGCGTCGTCGTCCAGCTGCCGCTTGTGGTATATGTCGAATCACCCACTTGAATGCTGCCGCCTTCGCAGATCATTGTGTCAAGTGTTGTTGTGATTTCCGGATTTACCGTCAGGTTCAACACAACGGTGCTGTCGCAGCCATCGGCGGTGGTCAGCGTCGTCGTCCAGCTGCCGCTTGTGGTATATGTCGAATCACCCACTTGAATGCTGCCGCCTTCGCAGATCATTGTGTCAAGTGTTGTTGTGATTTCTGGATTTACCGTCAGGTTCAACACAACGGTGCTGTCGCAGCCATCGGCGGTGGTCAGCGTCGTCGTCCAGCTGCCGCTTGTGGTATATGTCGAATCACCCACTTGTATATTGCCGCCTTCGCAGATCATTGTGTCAAGTGTTGTTGTGATTTCTGGATTTACCGTCAGGTTCAACACAACGGTGCTGTCGCAGCCATCGGCGGTGGTCAGCGTCGTCGTCCAGCTGCCGCTTGTGGTATATGTCGAATCACCCACTTGTATATTGCCGCCTTCGCAGATCATTGTGTCAAGTGTTGTTGTGATTTCTGGATTTACCGTCAGGTTCAACACAACGGTGCTGTCGCAGCCATCGGCGGTGGTCAGCGTCGTCGTCCAGCTGCCGCTTGTGGTATATGTCGAATCACCCACTTGTATGCTGCCGCCTTCGCAGATCATTGTGTCAAGTGTTGTTGTGATTTCTGGATTTACCGTCAGGTTCAACACAACGGTGCTGTCGCAGCCATCGGCGGTGGTCAGCGTCGTCGTCCAGCTGCCGCTTGTGGTATATGTCGAATCACCCACTTGTATGCTGCCGCCTTCGCAGATCATTGTGTCAAGTGTTGTTGTGATTTCCGGATTTACCGTCAGGTTCAGCACAACGGTGCTGTCGCAACCGGCGGCGGTTGTTAGCGTCGTCGTCCAGGTTCCTGTTGTCGTATAAGTCGAGTCGCCCACCTGATAGCTGCCACCTTCGCAGATCATCGTATCCACTGTTTCGTTGTAGATCGGATTTACCGTTAGGTTGAGGACGATCGTGCTGTCGCAGCCGTCGATTGTACTCATCACTGTAGTGTGGGTTCCAGCAGTGGTGTAGGTCGAATCGCCTACCTGGTAAGAGTCGCCCTGGCAGATCATCGTATCCACCGTTTCGTTGTAAATTGGATTTACCGTTAGGTTGAGGACGATCGTGCTGTCGCAACCGTCAATGGTACTCATCACCGTAGTGTGGGTTCCGGTGCTGGTATAGGTCGAATCGCCTACCTGGTAGGAGTCGCCCTGGCAGATCATCGTATCCACTGTTTCGTTGTAGATCGGATTTACCGTTAGGTTGAGGACGATGGTGCTGTCGCAACCGTCAACTGTACTCATCACCGTGGTGTGGGTTCCGGCAGTCGTGTAGGTCGAATCGCCTACCTGGTAGGAGTCGCCCTGGCAGATCATCGTATCCACTGTTTCGTTGTAGATCGGATTTACCGTTAGGTTGAGGACGATCGTGCTGTCGCAGCCGTCTATTGTGCTCATCACGGTGGTATGGGTTCCGGCAGTGGTGTAGGTCGAATCGCCTACCTGGTAGGAGTCGCCCTGGCAGATCATCGTATCCACTGTTTCGTTGTAGATCGGATTTACCGTTAGGTTGAGGACGATCGTGCTGTCGCAGCCGTCTATCGTACTCATCATCGTGGTGTGGGTTCCGGCAGTCGTGTAGGTCGAATCGCCTACCTGGTAGGAGTCGCCCTGGCAGATCATCGTATCCACTGTTTCGTTGTAGATCGGATTTACCGTTAGGTTGAGGACGATCGTGCTGTCGCAGCCGTCTATCGTACTCATCATTGTAGTGTGGGTTCCGGCAGTGGTGTAGGTCGAATCGCCTACCTGGTAGGAGTCGCCCTGGCAGATCATCGTATCCACTGTTTCGTTGTAGATCGGATTTACCGTTAGGTTGAGGACGATCGTGCTGTCGCAGCCGTCAACTGTGCTCATCACAGTGGTATGGGTTCCGGCGCTGGTGTAGGTTGAATCGCCTACCTGGTAGGAGTCGCCCTGGCAGATCATTGTATCCACTGTTTCGTTGTAGATCGGATTTACCGTTAGGTTGAGGACGATCGTGCTGTCGCAGCCGTCTATTGTACTCATCACCGTGGTGTGGGTGCCGGTGGTCGTGTAGATCGAATCGCCTACTTGATAAGAGTCGCCCATGCAGATCATCGTATCCACTGTTTCGTTGTAGATCGGATTTACCGTTAGGTTGAGGACGATCGTGCTGTCGCAGCCGTCGATTGTACTCATCACTGTAGTGTGGGTTCCGGCACTGGTGTAGGTCGAATCGCCTACCTGGTAGGAGTCGCCCTGGCAGATCATCGTATCCACTGTTTCGTTGTAGATCGGATTTACCGTTAGGTTGAGGACGATCGTGCTGTCGCAGCCGTCGATTGTACTCATCACGGTGGTATGGGTGCCGGCGCTGGTATAAGTCGAATCACCTACCTGGTAGGAGTCACCCTGGCAGATCATTGTATCCACCGTTTCGTTGTAGATTGGATTTACAGTCAGGTTGAGGACGATGGTGCTGTCACAACCGTCAATTGTGCTCATCACGGTGGTGTGGGTTCCGGCGCTGGTGTAAGTCGAATCGCCAACCTGGTAGGAGTCGCCCTGGCAGATCATTGTATCCACTGTTTCGTTGTAGATCGGATTTACCGTTAGGTTGAGGACGATCGTGCTGTCGCAGCCGTCGATTGTACTCATCACGGTGGTATGGGTTCCGGCGCTGGTGTAGGTTGAATCGCCTACCTGGTAGGAGTCGCCCTGGCAGATCATTGTATCCACTGTTTCGTTGTAGATCGGATTTACCGTTAGGTTGAGGACGATGATGCTGTCGCAGCCGTCAACGGTACTCATCACCGTGGTGTGGGTTCCGGCAGTAGTGTAGGTCGAATCGCCTACCTGGTAGGAGTCGCCCTGGCAGATCATCGTATCCACTGTTTCGTTGTAGATTGGATTTACCGTTAGGTTGAGGACGATCGTGCTGTCGCAGCCGTCTATTGTACTCATCATTGTAGTGTGGGTTCCGGCAGTGGTGTAGGTCGAATCGCCTACCTGGTAGGAGTCGCCCTGGCAGATCATTGTGTCTACCGTTTCGTTGTAAATCGGATTTACCGTTAGGTTGAGGACGATCGTGCTGTCGCAGCCGTCAACTGTGCTCATCACAGTGGTATGGGTTCCGGCGCTGGTGTAGGTTGAATCGCCTACCTGGTAGGAGTCGCCTTGACAGATCATCGTATCCACTGTTTCGTTGTAGATTGGATTTACCGTTAGGTTGAGGACGATCGTGCTGTCGCAGCCGTCGATTGTACTCATCACTGTAGTGTGGGTTCCAGCAGTGGTGTAGGTCGAATCGCCTACCTGGTAGGAGTCGCCTTGACAGATCATCGTATCCACTGTTTCGTTGTAGATTGGATTTACCGTTAGGTTGAGGACGATCGTGCTGTCGCAGCCGTCAACTGTGCTCATCACAGTGGTATGGGTTCCGGCGCTGGTGTAGGTTGAATCGCCTACCTGGTAGGAGTCGCCCTGGCAGATCATTGTATCCACTGTTTCGTTGTAGATCGGATTTACCGTTAGGTTGAGGACGATGGTGCTGTCGCAGCCGTCTATCGTACTCATCACCGTGGTGTGGGTGCCGGTGGTCGTGTAGATCGAATCGCCTACTTGATAAGAGTCGCCCATGCAGATCATCGTATCCACTGTTTCGTTGTAGATCGGATTTACCGTTAGGTTGAGGACGATCGTGCTGTCGCAGCCGTCTATTGTGCTCATCACGGTGGTATGGGTTCCGGCGCTGGTGTAGGTCGAATCGCCTACCTGGTAGGAGTCGCCCTGGCAGATCATCGTATCCACTGTTTCGTTG
Organism: Saprospiraceae bacterium; assembly: GCA_965222105.1. Lineage (GTDB taxonomy): Bacteria > Bacteroidota > Bacteroidia > Chitinophagales > Saprospiraceae > CALGLS01. The sequence continues at coordinate 27,765 of CBDCTQ010000083.1, forward strand.
TAGATCGGATTTACCGTTAGGTTGAGGACGATCGTGCTGTCGCAGCCGTCTATTGTACTCATCATTGTAGTGTGGGTTCCGGCAGTGGTGTAGGTCGAATCGCCTACTTGATAAGAGTCGCCCTGGCAGATCATCGTATCCACTGTTTCGTTGTAGATCGGATTTACCGTTAGGTTGAGGACGATCGTGCTGTCGCAGCCGTCGATTGTACTCATCACTGTAGTGTGGGTTCCGGCAGTGGTGTAGGTCGAATCGCCTACCTGGTAGGAGTCGCCCTGGCAGATCATCGTATCCACTGTTTCGTTGTAGATCGGATTTACCATTAGGTTGAGGACGATCGTGCTGTCACAGCCGTCGATTGTACTCATCACTGTAGTGTGGGTTCCGGCAGTGGTGTAGGTCGAATCGCCTACCTGGTAGGAGTCGCCTTGACAGATCATCGTATCCACTGTTTCGTTGTAGATCGGATTTACCGTTAGGTTGAGGACGATCGTGCTGTCACAGCCGTCGATTGTACTCATCACTGTAGTGTGGGTTCCGGCAGTGGTGTAGGTCGAATCGCCTACCTGGTAGGAGTCGCCCTGGCAGATCATCGTATCCACTGTTTCGTTGTAGATCGGATTTACCATTAGGTTGAGGACGATCGTGCTGTCACAGCCGTCGATTGTACTCATCACTGTAGTGTGGGTTCCGGCAGTGGTGTAGGTCGAATCGCCTACCTGGTAGGAGTCGCCTTGACAGATCATCGTATCCACTGTTTCGTTGTAGATCGGATTTACCGTTAGGTTGAGGACGATCGTGCTGTCACAGCCGTCGATTGTACTCATCACCGTGGTGTGGGTTCCGGCAGTGGTGTAGGTCGAATCGCCTACCTGGTAGGAGTCGCCCTGGCAGATCATTGTATCCACTGTTTCGTTGTAGATCGGATTTACCGTTAGGTTGAGGACGATCGTGCTGTCGCAGCCTTCAACGGTACTCATCACCGTGGTGTGGGTGCCGGCGCTGGTATAGGTCGAATCACCCACTTGGTAGGAGTCTCCCTGGCAGATCATTGTGTCTACCGTTTCGTTGTAGATCGGATTTACCGTTAGGTTGAGGACGATCGTGCTGTCGCAGCCGTCTATTGTGCTCATCACGGTGGTATGGGTTCCGGCAGTGGTGTAGGTCGAATCGCCTACCTGGTAGGAGTCGCCCTGGCAGATCATCGTATCCACTGTTTCGTTGTAGATTGGATTTACCGTTAGGTTGAGGACGATCGTGCTGTCGCAGCCGTCTATCGTACTCATCACCGTGGTGTGGGTGCCGGTGGTCGTGTAGGTCGAATCGCCTACTTGATAAGAGTCGCCCATGCAGATCATCGTATCCACTGTTTCGTTGTAAATTGGATTTACCGTTAGGTTGAGGACGATGATGCTGTCGCAGCCGTCAACTGTGCTCATTACCGTGGTGTGGGTTCCGGCGCTGGTATAGGTCGAATCACCCACTTGGTAGGAGTCTCCCTGGCAGATCATTGTGTCTACCGTTTCGTTGTAGATCGGATTTACCGTTAGGTTAAGGACGATCGTGCTGTCACAGCCGTCTATCGTACTCATCACCGTGGTGTGGGTTCCGGCACTGGTGTAGGTCGAATCGCCTACCTGGTAGGAGTCGCCTTGACAGATCATCGTATCCACTGTTTCGTTGTAGATCGGATTTACCGTTAGGTTGAGCGTTATAATACTATCGCAGCCATTGATCGCAGAGATGGTATCCGTGTACGAGCCGGTAGTAGTATACGGATTACCCGCTATATAAGCGGTATCGCCGTCGCAAATTGTTTCATTTAACTCAACAGGCGGCGGCGGTTGATTTACAAATAAAGCTACTTCGTCGGTTATGACATTGCAGAGGGTATCATGGATACTGCCAATATCGTTGGAAACAAGACATCGATACAGTCCCTCATTGGCAGAGGAGGTGAAAAAGAGGTGATAAGTCGAAAAGTTCCCGCCAAAGGTAATGTCCTGCCAAGTGGCACCGCCATCCGGGCTGAATTGCCATTGGTAGTTGGGTGTATCGTACCCCGTTGTTAAAACCACTTCGAAAGAAACCGGATCCGGTTCGCATACGGTTGTATCCGGGCCTAACAATATTTCTGCATCCGGACCACAATTGATAACCGTTATCAGTTGTGTAGCGGTGCTGACGTTTCCACAATCATCGGTAGCCGTCCAGGTACGGGTTAGGGTGTGGTAATCCAGGCAAGGACCGTCCGTTTTATCTTCATTGTAGGCAAACTGAACCGGGCCACCACAGCTATCGGTTACTGGCAGTAGGGTTGGCGCCAATGGAATCGCATCGCAATTGACGGTGGTATCGACGGGAACGGTCAAAATGGTGGGTGGAAAAGTATCTTGCAGGACTATTGTTTGAATAACCAGTGTATCGTTGCCGCAAATATCTACTGCCGACCATTTTCGATATACGGTGGTCGCTCCATCGCAGGGCAGTCCAACCACAACGCTATCGGCGTATACCGGCACGATGGTGGAGGTATCACAATTATCGGCAATGGTGGTAACATCTCCGGTAATGGTCAAATCCGTATAATCGGTTCCACAATCGAGGGTAACATCGACGGGAACCGGAAAAGCAGGTGCATGGGTATCTTCAACGGTTATGGTCTGCAGGGCTTGCATGAAATTACCACAGCCGTCGACCAAGACCCAGTAGCGCAAAATGGTCAGTGCCTGCAAACAAGTAGCGGAGTCGATCAGAATACTGTCTTCATAAACCGCCTCTCCAATGTTGGGTGTGCAATTATCCCATTCGTCAAATACATCACCTGTAATGGAAAGGTCGTAAGGATCCTGATCGCATTCCAAAGTCAGATCGGCAGGTACAGAAAATATGGGAGGGGTTGTATCTTCCAAAATAATGGTTTGAACGGCAGAGGTAGCATTGCCACAAGCATCGGCCAACTTCCAGGTTCGGGTGATGATGGCGGCACCGGTACAGATACCTTCTGTTATGATCACGTCGGAATAATTGGCCTCCCCAATATTGGTATCGCAGTTGTCGCTTTCGTCAATCACGTCACCAGTAATGGTCAGGTCAGTTGGTTCCTGATCGCAGGATATCGTAATGTCCGGTGGTACACTGAACAAGGGCGGCACCGTGTCAACCACCGTAATGTGTTGAACAATGGAACTGCTGTTGCCACAGGCATCGGTCATCGTCCAGGTGCGATCAATTTGAAGGCCGCCGTTGCATAGGTCATCATTCACCACCAGATCGGAAAAAGTAGCTTCGCCCAAATTATTGTCGCAGTTGTCGGAAACAATGTCCACCTGGCCGGTTACCAATAAGTCGTTGTAATCCTGTTCGCAATCCAGGGTAATGTCTTCGGGAGCAGTGAATACCGGCGGCACCGTATCCTGAATGGTGATGATCTGTACGTAAGAGGTGTCGTTTCCGCAGGCATCTTCCAGGTACCAGGTTCTGTAGAGGACGGCATTCTGGTCGCATACTGATGATACTACGAGGCTGTCGTTCAACAAGCTGCTCAGCACTCCGGAGGAGCAATCATCGGAAATATTGACACCTTCGCCCGTGATGGTCAGGTCGAAGGGATCGTCGGTACAGTTGATGGTAATGTCGGCGGGCGGGTCCATTGTAGGAGAAGTGTTGTCTTCAACTGTGATGGTTTGTAAAGCAGTTGAAATATTGCCGCAATCGTCCTCCAATTCCCAGGTTCTGTAAATGGTCATTTCTCCATCGCAATAGCCATCGGTGGCGATGCTGTCGTTATAAATGGCTTCTCCAACATTGGTCATACAATTGTCGGATTCATCGGTCACATCACCGGTTATGCCGAGGTCGTCGGGGTCCTGATCGCAGGAAATGGTGATGTCGGCAGGAACGGTAAAAACGGGCGGAATGGTATCTATCAATTCTATTTGTTGGATAAATTCGGTCGTGTTTCCACAACTGTCAGCCAACGTCCAGGTTCTCAAAATAAGGGAGGAGCCCTCGCAGGGAAAGCCTACGGTTACAGAATCAGAATAGGCCACCTGCAATCCAACGTCACAGTTGTCGCTTATTCCGGTCACCTGGCCAGTGATGGTCAGATCAGTTGGATCAACGCTACAATCAAGGGTAATATCTTCAGGTGCAGTAAAATCAGGCGGGGTATTGTCTTCGATGGTAATGTATTGCATATGGGTTTCGGTGTTGCCGCAATTGTCGGTCCATGTCCAGGTTCTTTCAATTACAAAACTATTGGTACAGGATCCGGCAATGATGTTTTCACTGAAAGAAATACTGATTTCATCCGCACAATTATCGTCGACCAAGGCATTTCCATCAGGGATGGTGTCGTGGCATTGCAGCGTAAGGTCGTCGGGCAATACGATAACAATGGGGTTTTCGGTATCCTGAACCTGAAACTCCTGAACGATGGAATCCTGATTATTACAACCGTCGGTAGCGATCCAAACCCGCCGAATGGTGTATTTGTCGGGACATTCGCTGGAAACGGTCGTTTCCGAAAAGGTAACATTGACGTTATTATCACAATTGTCGGTAATGATCAAATCCACACCCTGTACAGGCGGCGCCACCAAGGTATCGCATTCGACATAGGGTGCTTCCGACCCAACAATTATCAAAACAGGGGCGGTGGTATCTTCCAATGTAATGGTTTGCACGGCTGTAGTGGTATTGTTACACTCATCTGTCAACGACCAGGTGCGGGTAATAACAGCCGCTCCCACACAAGGATCATCAACACTTACCACATCGGTATAAGTAGCTTCGCCAATGTTGCTGTCGCAGGAATCGTACTCATCATACACATCGCCGGTGATGGCCAAACTATCGGGGTTGATGTCGCACTCAATAGTGATGTCGGCTGGCACCGAAAAAACAGGTGGAATCGTATCTATTACGGTGATGGTTTGGGTGGCAGTAGCGGAGTTACCGCAGTCATCGGTGGCCACCCAGGTTCTGATGACATTGTATTCGCCATCGCAACTGGAGGAAGAATCTGTGACATCGGAATAAGTAGCCACCACGATATCCGAATCACAGTCGTCAACGATGTTGGTCACTTCACCAGTAATGGTGAGATCGTCGATATCGTCGGTACAATCAATAGTTACATCGCCCGCTACGTCGAAGGTGGGCGCGGTGGTATCGGTAACCGTGATGAGCTGTGTTTGGGTATTGACGTTGCCACAATGATCGGTCAACACCCAAACCCGCTGGATCAGGGCACTTCCGGCACAGGGATAGTTGTCGGAAACGATGTCGGTGAAGGTCGCTTCGTCTACATTAATGTCGCAGTTGTCCGACTCGTCCGTCACATTGCCGGTCAGTGTCAAATCAATTGGGTCGGCATTACAATCGATGGTGATATCGACAGGTACCGTAAAGTCGGGGGGAATGGTATCAAGCATGATGGTGGTAGCAATCGTATCGGGTACATTTTCCTGACAAGGCTCTCCCACTACATAAATGGAATCGATGGCCGAACAGCCCGATTCTGCATTGATGACTTCCACGTAGTACAACCCTTCCGTTGTGACATATACGTCCTGACTGGTAGAGGTGAAACCACCCGGCCCCGTCCACGAGTAAAGGTATCCGTCGGGATGAGCCGTCAGATGGGTGGCCGCATTGCAATCGTAATTGGTTTCAAAACTAATGTCGGCCCCTGGGGGATAAATGAATCCATTTATTACTACAATGGTGTCGATGGCCCCTTCACAACCTTCGATCAAGGTACTGGTAACGATATAGGTTCCGGGTTCATCAACGGTGATGGTCCAATGATTGGGGTTGGTGAGTATATTGCCGTCTACGGTGGTCCAGGAATAATAGGCGCCGGGTATGGTGTCTTGCACAAAAAGATCAATAACCGGCTCATAGCAATTAACTGTATCCTGCGCGATGGTGGTAACCGGGATTTCCGTTGTATAGTTAAAAGGAAAAGGCCCGGCAAAGTCTTTGAGCTGGGCGGTGAAAGAGTTGGATGAACGGGCTTTGAAGATGATGTTGCTGTAGGGCAGCTCACAAATATTGGTTCCATTGGAATTGTAAAGCAAAACGGGGTCGATACCAAAAACGGTCAGATCGAGCCCTACTTCCACAAATTGATAGGCATCGTAGAAAAGGCTATAGGTGGCCGAAGAGTTGAGTGTACCCCAGGGAGGGCCTGCGCTAAAGTCGGGGTTGCCCAACCCGCATCCGTAAAGAGAGCCGGTGGGAATCTCAATATCGGCATAGCCAAAGGCCGCTCCATTTCCGTCGCCGTCGAATTCGCCACCGAAGTTGAAAGTGGCCGGGTCGGTATTCAAAAAATCGAAACGACTGACCCATATCCGAAGTTGAATTACGGGAGAAGAATTGGAAGAGAATTCGCAGGTAGTGATCATATCTCCTACCTTGATGATATTGCCGAAAGCATCAAAAGCCCAGGCGGTATGGCCGGCATCCGGTCCACCTGAAGGAAAACCGTTGACGGCATCGTAGGTCATTTCCTGGACATATAGTTCGGCATCGAAATAACTCTCTCCATTGGTGGCAATCCGGGAAAAACCCAAATACAGCCATAAATTATCAGTAATGTTGAGTCCATCTCTTCGGAGGTGAGCGTAACAGTCGATGAGGTCGTTTTTGCCCAATACATTGTGAGGCCCGTCGTCCCAGATATCGGGGTCTTCCCCGTTTTTACTGGCTTGTTTGAAACTGGTCAGGTCGGTAGCGCCGTTGCCTCCGTAATAATCTCTCGCGTAGGAAGCGTCGTGGAGTCTTCTTCCATTAACCACCGAGTTTTTGGGATAGGCCATGCCTTGCAGCCAAACGACATTGTTTCCCGCCTGAATGCCTTGCTGGATCAACCAGCCACCGGTGGTGTCGATCACTCCCACGCCGGGTGAGCCGTTTTCCCAAAACCAGTCGTCGGTAGTCGTTACGGGGGCGGCTGCATTTCCATAAAGGGAAATATTGGCACGGGTATCGGCATCAATTCCAAATCCGGCTTCATCGCAACCGTTTTGCAGTGTTTGGGCGTTTAAATCGGGCGAGCACAAAATTATCCCCCCAAAGATCATCATTTGGCTCAACCTTTTAAAAAACAATTGTAAATTTTTGTGCATATGTACCAGCTTGTTACAGTGAATTTTGTCTTGTCGCATAAGCGGGGAGCGGAAAGGCAGGCGTCATGAGGGATGACAAGGCAGTTTTTACTGTTCAACTTATATACCAAAAATGCGATCAGGGCCAGAAGAATGGGAAGGAAGTTAAAGACTTGGGGGTAATTTCAAATAAAAAAAGCCCCCTCCCCGCCGAAGCGAGGAAGAGGCCATCCCAAAAACCGATTTCAAAGCATATCTTTAAAAATGGGCTTCTGAGTATATCCTAAGAGCGATTACTCAATGATGATCATCTTCTTAGTAGCAGAGTCGGTGTCTGTCTCCAGTGTATAGTACAATACACCGGTTCCAGCCAGGTCACCGCGGTTCAATGAAATCTCATTGTAACCTTTGGCAAACTCACCATCAACTGATTTCAGAACGCGACCAGCAACATCGTACACCTTCAAAGTGGCAGTAGTAGCTTCAGGCAGGCTGAATCCGATCACTGTTTCATCTTTGAATGGGTTCGGTGTGTTCTGGTAGAGGTCGAAACCGTTGGCGGCAACCACTCCGTTTTCAGAGTTGTACTCGATGGCAACGCCCATCAGCTCCAACTCAGCGTTGTAAGCTTCAGAAACGGTGTATCGAGAGCTGATACTCATTACGTCGCTCAACTGAGCAGCAGACTTAGCCGTGAAGGTAACGCTGAATACTACATCACTGTCTTTCAGAGCAGTAGCTTCTGAGTTGTTCCAGCTGGTAGTGATAACGCCTTCGTTCACTTTGCTAAGACCAAAGTTCGCAGCAGTCAAATCAACCAGGCTTCCAGCGTTGACGTCAACAAATTCAACTGCATCCTGATCGAATGACAGAGAGAATTGGTAACCCATAACGTTGGCAAAGTCCTTAGCAGTAAATTCAACCGTGTACTCCTCACCGGCAACCATTTTCTGGTCGTCGACGCGGAATACCAAATCATCAACAGTAGTACGATCTTCTCCACCTACAAGGCTGTTCGGAATGGCACTTGCATTCACATCACCGGTTTTGATACCGATGTAGTCAGCGATCTCAACACCAGCAAGGTTGTTGATGTTGGTCACTTCCGGGAAGGAAGTAGCCCATGGGTTGGCTGGGTTGTCGAAAACGAAGTCCGCTTCAACGAATCTCCAAGAAGTGTTGTTCTGGAATTCGGTGTTGATGAAGAGGATCAATTTACGCAGTTCAACCATGTCGAAGGTAGTGATGGTACCGGAGTTGTTAACGTCGGCAGCGATCAATTTGTACGGAGAATCGAGCAATTGCAATTCGAGAATGTGCTTGCTGATCAATACAAGGTCGTAAGTAGATACACCATTCAGTGGGTCGAGATTCATCTCAGGAGTCACCTCGTAGTTGTAACCCAGTGGCAATCCTGGCATTCCGTACAGACCGGTGTTGTCGGTGTATACAGATGATGGGATACCTGGTGCATTACCAGTTACAGAAACTTGTACATCTTCTACACTTTCGGTCATTTCGGTCTCGATAGAACCATTGATGGCACCTTGTGGGCCAGATCCGTCACAAACGCCCATGTTGTCTTCCAACAGGATGTAAGTGCTGACATAAGACCAGTTGTTGGCACAGTCTTTCACCCACAGGTCAACCGGGATGTTAGAACCGTACAGGTCGAGATCGTCACAAGTGAAGTTGTAGTGATCGGCAGTTGGAGGAGCTGATTGTCCAGGTCCGCCAGAAGGAACGCCGATGCGGTAGTCGCAGATGTCGTTACAGTTGTCGAAAGAACCGTTGTCGAGGTCGGTCGCCCAAACGTCGGCATTTGCTTGCTGACCGAGGTCAACAGCCAAGCCGTTGAGAGCGTAAGCAGTAGGACCGTCGCAGTCTTCAACGATGAAGAGGTACTCGCAGGCAGTGATGTTGCCACAACCATCTTCTACAGTCCACTTGATGAGGTGAGTTCCCTCAGGAGCATGTGGGTGATAGAAGTCACTTGGATCCTGGTCAACAGCAGGCAATCCGAATGGCTGGTTAACGGCAGGTCCGATGTCATCGGTACCGTCATTGTACAGGTCAACCCAGTAAGAGTAGTTCAGTTCAGCTTCAGGAGTACAGTCGTCAGAAGCAACCGCTTCGAGCAGTACGTCAGCCAGACAGTTACCACCAGTGCTGGAGTCGATGCAGAATTCCTGATCGTCGCAGCTATCAAATTCAGGAGCACTAGAGTTCTCCACTTTGATGATCTGCTCATACGTCCAGATACCAACCGGTGGGTTGACGTTGTTGTCGTACTGGCACCAGTCGATGATCGTCCAGGTACGCAGTATTTTGTAACAAGCATCATCAACGATGGGCAGTGGCAGGTCTTGGTAAGTGACTGCTACCAGAGAACAAGTGTTGTCGTCAACGATCGGCTCACCCGTTTGGGCAGGATCGGTCAAGGCATCACAAGTGGTCAGGGTAGCATCGCAAGGCCATACTACGTCGTCGCCATTGTTGAATCCATTACAGAAAGTATCGGTAATATTGAAAGGATCGTTGTTCACAACAGTCAAACGCTGAACGCAAACATCGGTACGTCCACCACCGTCAACGGCAGTGTAGAAACGGTTGATCCAAGGCTCTGTGATACCACATTCGTTGATGCTTCCAACGTCGCGGATGTATACAGTAGCTTCGCAATTGTCGTAAGCATTGGCATAGTAGCCAACGAAAGTAGTGTCGTTGTCGGCATTACCCGGGCCGTTCAACTCAACGTAGTAAGCAGGAGCACCGGTGCCATTTTGGTTCAAGCCATCAATTGGCAGATCAGAAGGCACATTGTAGTACTCAGAGCACTCATACGTTTTATCGGCAGGACAAGTAACAACAGGATCCAGCTTGTCATCAACAGTGATGGTCACCATGCAGGTGTTGCTGTTTCCGTGGATGTCGGTTACGCGGAATTCAACCAGGTGCTCACCTCCTACATCGCAGCAAGCGAAAGGAACGGCTGGGTACCAGAAGGTCATACCACGGTCGCGTTGGTTGACGAGTCCGTTTGGAATCTCGTCGATACCAGGACCATTGGTCGTCCAGTCGAAGTCAATACAAGGAGTAGGAGGAGTCATACGACGTACTTCCATGCTTTCGATCTCACAGTTGTCGTAGCTACCATCGTCGAAAGTTGTTGCGTACACCAGAGTAGGCTCCTCAGTAGTCAGAGAAACAACGTGGTAAGTTTCACAAATAGCAACCGGAACGATCTCGTCGGTTACGTTGATGTCGAAGCTGATCTCAGAAGTGTTGCCACAGTCGTCAGTAGCTTCGTAAGTTACGGTGTGCGTACCCAGTGGCAGGCCATAGATCACCCATCCACCTGATTGTGGGAACAAGTCACCAGCAGAAGCGTCGACGGTGTAAGAGATGTTGGCAGCACTAGAGCAGTTGTCGGTAATTACCGGAGTCGGTAAAATAATGTTGGCTTCGCAGCTATTATTGGTGGTACTTTCGTCCAAATCAGCGATAGGAGCGAAGTTAGGTCCATCTTTATCCAATACCTTGATGGTTTGGTGGTGGATGACGATGTCACCAGTACACCAGTCGAGGATGGTCCACTTACGTAAAATCTTGTAAGAACCTTCACAGATTTCGATGTGAATGTCTTCATGTGTAAACTGAATGTTATCACAGCCACCTTCAGGAGCGCCGAGGTTGTCGACAGAAGTGTCGGCATTGGTACAATCCAGAGCAGGTTGATCGAGATCGTCGTAGTTTGGAGGCAGAATAACGCCACTCAAATTAGCAAACTCCACTTGAATGACTTGTAAGCAGGTACCCGAGTTACCTTTTTCATCGGTTGCTGTCCAGGTACGTTCGATCACTTTGGCATAATCAGCTCCGCAATCAAAAGTGGTTACTTCATCATCAGAAGTCAGGGTGTACTGACCACAGTTCTCGAATACGGTTGGGTTTTCAACGCCTTCCAAAACCCATTCTACTTCGATAGACAGATCTTCGATACATCCACCACTATCATCGGGTGTGAATCCATCGGAGAAGGAAACCGTCCAATCACCATTTACATCAACACCGTTCATGTCATCAAGGTTACCGTTAGGACTGACAACACCAGAGATGGTAGCATTGTTGAGGTAGTCGCCATTACAGCTTTGTTGATTCATACCGCCATCTACACCACCACAGGTGATGTTGTTGCCAGAATCGGAATCAAATGTAGCATTGATGTTATCTTGCGTACCACAATTCGGGTTGAAGAGGGTAACGGTGTTGGCACCACTTGGATCGGTCAATTCGATGGTAACATCACCCAACCAGGTGTGGCTCAAGCCAACAGTCACGTTTACATCAGTTACAATGGCACCAGCAGGAGCACCTCCCACCGTTACAGAAGCATCAACAGTAGCAGAACCGCCATTCCCTCCAAAGGAGAGGTTGGGTGAAGAAGCACCGCTGGCCATACCGGTTTCGTCAGCCGTTGCTTCGGTAGGCTGTGTACAAGCAATGGTGATGGTATCCGGACACTCCAATATCGGAGCCAGTTTGTCTTCGATCATCCATCCATCGTTCCAGCAAGAGTTGCCGTCATCCGGATCGGTTACCATGACGGCAAAAGATTCACCTGTCATACCATTCCAGCCGTCCAGTTGAGAAGCTTTGATGGTGACACAGGAAGTTCCGTTGCCGATGATCGCCTGAGGCGGCGATAGGCCCGATACCGTTACCAGATAGTCGTCGTAGCATTTGTAGGGGCCACCTTCGAGTACATCGTCGGCACAGATGATGGCTTCGCAGTTTTCATCGACTGATACGTTGATGTTGGCGTTGCAGTTGAGGTTGCCATATGGGCCGGGATATTCTTCAACCGTTACACACCAGGCACAGCTATTGGTGTTGCCATTGATATCCTCGACCGTATATTGGAAGCAGTGCTCACCGATGGGCAGAAGATCACCTGACTCATACTCATTGTATCCGTCTGGAGCGGTTGGGTCGGGTTCGGTTACATCTACCGGTGGCAATATTCCATTTATATCCATAAAGGCATCAACGTTACAGAATCCTACATCGCAAAGGTACAGTTCTTGGGGTACACAAGATTGGCTAGCAAGATAAGTATTGAATCCAGTAGCTGTTTGGCCGTTGCAGCTCGTTCCGGCTCCAGAACCGTTGGCTACCAGGTGACCAAATCCTGGGTTAAATACCTCTAGGTAAAGACCGTCGTTTACGGCTGGATCGAATACAAATGGTGTTTCGAAGTCAACGCAAATACACATACCATTGACACCTCCCAAAGAAGGAATGTTCACCAGGCCGGAAGTAGCCACAGGTGTTGATGTCAACCAGTTGGGTGGTGTATTTGGAGGAGTACCCAAACCAGCAGGAGCATTGTAAAGTCGCACTTCACAATCAGTTACCCCCCAGGAAACATTGTCGAAAACAAAACATCCCTGAGTTACTTCCAATCCAGCTGGGAAAGCAGGAGAGCTGACCTCTTGTATCTGAGCGATCCCTGGCAATCCGCAACCGATGGAAAAACCAGAAAACATACAGTTGCAAATGTCACCAAAGAATCCGCTTCCACCTACTGAAGGCATAAAAAAGCCACAGTTGTCAGCAACGGTAATATCGAAAGAGTATCCGTGCTCACATTCTCCGGCGTCGAGGTGGATCACTTCATCAGAAGGACAAGATATAGCGGGGCTTTCTATATCCAAAACGGTAATAGTTTGAACACAAGTAACGGGATTTCCAAATTCATCATAAGTTGTCCAGGTAATGGTAGTTGTTCCCACTGGATAAGTACCTGCAGCACTGGATGTGCCAGTGAGGTCATTGGTAGCTTGCGGAGCCGATACACCTCTGATAGATAAGTTATCTATGGCTACATACCATGCCCAACTGTCATCATCATCATAAATGAATTTAACTCTGAATTGGTTGGTCAGCAAGGCGGGAGGTATATCAAAAGACTGAGCTGCCCAAGGAAGGATATCCGAAGTCGCAACCCAAACAGACATCCAGGAAGCTCCACCATCTCCAGACAATTGGAGTTCGACAAAATCACCGTTTCCAATGTCATTATAAATGACATCAAAATCAACACTACCTCCCGATGCACTATAGGGTGACATATCTATTATCGGAGATATAGCCTCTCCTGAGTTGATTACACCAATTCCTAATTGATCGTCATCGAAAAATAGATTATCACCATCCAGGTTCATGAAGTTACCACCGAAAGCACCTCCATCTCCTATCATCCAAGCGCCATTTCCGTCGAAATCATTTAAGGTCCATCCAAATGCATTGTCAAAATTGAAAATAGCTACGTCATCCATCCCAACACAAGGGCCGGATATGATCGGACTACCAATTTGAACATCCGTAAGATCTGCAGAGCAATCTCCTGGGTCAGCACTAACTACAACATCTGGTGGACATTGAATTTCACAGGGAATGCCACAACCAACTACCTGCAAGGCATCAATGAGGATGTCTCCCTCGAAGGAAGTACCTCCGGTTCCATTGATCCCTTCGATGTTCAATAAAACATTTTGGCCAAAATAAGCGTCCAGGTTGACGCTTGCCGTCTGCCAATCTGAAACACCTCCATTTACTGGTTGACCCTGGTCACCTGTTAAAGTAAAAAGAGTGGTGTAAGTAGCTCCACCATCCGTTGATACCCTGATATTCAGGGTTCCTACATTGCCACCAGCCATGTAATAAGCAAAACCCAATTCTATTGGGGTATTCAGAAATACACTGGTCAAGTTGAGATTGGTTTCTACTGACGAAACAGAACCGAGCGCAGCAGGGAATGACGTTTCGAAAACAAGCATCTGCGTACCACAGAATTCCGTATCTGTTCCAGTGTTAAAACTTTCAACATCATTTTCGACTTCCCAAATATCCACATCTCCAGGTCCAAAACTCCAGCCGGAAGGCAGACCAAGTAAAGCAGCATCTTCAAAGTCTTCATTTAAAACTGTAACAGGGGAATCCCCGCCGCCGCAGGCCGGAGCAGCGATAGGGCAGTCTTGAGCAAGCATATCTTGCTGAAAGCCGAAAAGACATACTGCAATAGCGACTAGCCCTTTAGATAGATTTTGTATAAAATTATTTTTTTTCATGGAAAAAGTTTTTTCATTTTGTTGTTAAAGTGAAAATAGATCCACCACCTCTTGTAGCAGATCATCGGCATAGTTGTAAGTTGGCGGCCCATTTGGAACCCTCACAAGGGTATACGATGATGATCCCGAAACAATCCCTCCCTGTACACTACCACTTACCTTGTTGTTTGCAGCAATCGCCCCAAATGCTTCCAAAATAGAAGGTTCAAGTTCGTTACCAACTGACAGGTACTCAACAAGCAATTCGTAAACATCCTGCTTGCGATTCACATAAGCGTAATCCGCGTCTTTTTCCGAGGTGGATTGCAAGTCATCATTAGCCTGCGCCAGTTCAACTTCAGCTAAAGCCAATGCTTGTGTCTCATTCACCAATGGCGGAAAATTTGATTGAGCTTGCATCACACCAATCCCTATAAAAAGGAGAAGAGCAACCATCAAACTCAATTTTCTTGTTTTTTTCATGAGATAAAAATTTTGGTTAAGAAATAAAATTAAAACAAAAAAGAATTTATATAATTTTTATTTATTCATTTGAATATAACACTGACTCTCCGTATGATGTACAACTTGCAGTATCACCGCTACTGAAGAGAATTTCAGGCAATGAAAAATCGCCAAAACAATCAGATCCCAACCGTTGCAACAATGCAAGGGAGCACGCAGGGACCTAATCGGTACGAACTAAAACAGACTATGATTGTTGTGTAATAATAAAACCGGAAAGCAATGTAAAAAATTTGCGTGCATGGGATTGTTCTTTTTACTAATGACAATGGTTTTATGTGTTCTGAACGTACTGGGTCAGAGACTCTGAAAGGGGGAATAATGCCTGCCAGGGCAATTGGATTGTCAAATCCGATGTATCAGAAAACAGGCGTTGTGAAGCGAGGGGAATGGGAGATTTGGATTATAATTTGTTGCTTGTCTACCGGAACGATAGATTCGTTTTCTGTATAGCCGGATTCTCTGTGGTTTTAAAAATGTTCAGTTTTGGTTCAAAAATGTTCTTTTCGTTAATGCCCTACAAAGATAAACTAATCTATCATACTGCGGGTACCCAAAAATCGGTAAATTTTATCTGATATTTAAACCGGATACTTTGAATGTAATAATATTGTATATTATATTTATTATTATTTAGGAAATTCTGAAGCCGCTGCCAACTCATCGTACTCCTCTTGTCAACATCCAATTTTAGCAAGTGCATATAATGGTTTTTAAACTATACTTTCGTCAAAAAGAAAAAAAGAAAGCCGGGGAGAGAGATGGGAAAATAATCGAAGAGGTTTGGTCAAAATAGCAGCAGCAAAATTCGTTCCCCGGGCTTTCCACCATAGTATTTGTTTTTGTTTTGAAAGAGGCTTTATTCGTTTAAAACCTGCTTGTTCAGGTCGAATAAAATCATTACTATAAATATGATTATCAATGCTTTAAGTAACATCTTTTTTTATATAAATTTACATTAAATACTAAATGCTGTCCATACCCTTATCTTTGTATTTTTGATATTGTGACTTTACAAAAGACGTATCTCCCTGGCCACAATGACCTTAAACATATTGGATTTAGTGCTTTCGCAAACCCGATTTTGACATTTTTTCCCCTCCGCACAATAATCACTCAATAGACCGCTATCTGACTGCTACCATCTTGTGATTGACCGTCTGCCTGGTCGCCGTATTCGTCAACTGACATATATAGGTGCCTCCCCCAGCCAACCCTCCACCCAACTCTTCAGCCATCCATTTAAACCGGTGAGTTCCCTTTTTCAAATACAGCTCCTCCTGCATACATAGCCGCCCCATAGCATCGTACACACTCAGCTGAACCGCCGAAGACACCGGATTTTCCACCGACAATATCGTATACTCCCTAAAGGGATTGGGCCAGTTGGAAAGTACAAGGCCAGGCACCGGATCGGGAGGTGGTTCCAAAAACCGGCAAGTTACGCCCATCCACTCCAGCTCCCCACTCTTGCTGTCAACATATGCCTCCGCCCGCGTGATCTCCGAATGTACCTCCACCCCTTCACTGATCCTCCCCTGCCCTTTTGCCCTGCAGCGCAACCGGAAAAACTCCGTACTGGATAACAATTCTTCTTCATGAGCATTGATCCAACTGGTCGTAATATATCCCGCTTCCGAAAACCGCCAGCCAAAATCGTCAGCACCTACGGGGCTTTCCGCCAAATCGTCGCCCGGAATGATCTCTTCCAAGTCCAGCAAATTTGTATCCAGCTGAATGGTAAACTGATACCCCAGCAGCGGAAGTGGAGCAGCCAACTGAAAGGGAACATCGATCACTTCACCGCGAAGAAAGTACCGGTCTTCCATTTCAAAGGTCAGGTTGTCATTCGCGTCGCGGTCCGCACCACTCCACAAACCATTTGGATCGGCACTTCCATTGACATCTCCTATTTTAATTCCTACAAAATCCAAATCAGACAGATCTTCCACCACCGATTCCAAAAAAATGGACTCCGGAAAGGTCGTACTGAACGGATTCCCCTCATCGGGAAACACAAAATCAGCATCGACAAATCGCCAGGAAGTATTATTGCTGAATTCCGTATCTATAAATAGGATCAATTTCCGCAGGTGCACCATATCAAAAGTAGAAATACTGCCCGACCGGTTCACATCAGCGGCAATGATCTTGTAGGGGTTATCCAATTCATTAAGCTCCAAAATATGCTTGGACATCAATACCAGGTCCCAGGTAGAAACACCATTGACAAAACCCTCATTCTTCCAGGGCTTTACCACATAAGCCTCTTCGCTCAACGCCTCATTATACAGGAAGTTGCCATCGGCATCTGTGTACACCTTGTTGGTATCTGCCTGGATCAATTGCATTTCGAGTCCCTCCATGGCTTCTCCCTTCCAGGTCAGCACCTGCCCGCTGAGGTCGTATTGTTGGCCACAGGCCAGGAGATTGTCCTGCACCTCCACCATAGTCGTACAACTGGACTGGTTGCCTGCCTCGTCTTTTACCGTCAGGGTGACCGGTTGCATTCCCAGATCCCCGCAGTCGAAACTATTGGGAGAAGCGATCAACACCATATTGGAGGTATCCGTGCAGTTGTCGTAGCTTCCGTAATTCAACAATTCCGGGTCGAGGACGGCCGTCCCGTCTGCACCCAACGTCAGGGCGAGCCCCGACAAACAGATCGCTGTGGGCGCCAGCCCGTCCACTACCGTCAGCACCATGTTGGAAGTGGACACATTGCCGCAATCGTCATTGGCTGTAAAAGTAATGTTGTACACTCCGATCGGATAAGAACCACTGGCGTCGGGGCCGTTGGCATCGGCGTAGGGCGAGTCATTTGTAATGACCACATGAGGGTTGCAATCAACGGCAAAAGCGGAGTCGACTTCAATGTAGTCGGTTCCGCAATCAGGCGCCAGGCTGGCAGCCGTAAAGGAGGTGGGTGCCGTCAGTTCGGGAGGCTCATCGTCGGTAACGGAAATGATCTGCGTATGCTCCCAATACCCGGCTGTAGAACCACTGTTGGGAACATAGGTACACCAATCCACCACCACCCAATGGCGTAAAATGGTGTAGCAGGCCGGTGGCGCAATGTTGAAAATATCTTCGGTGTAGGTAATACTCACCGACTCACAATCGTCGTTTATTACAACCGGTTCGCCTGCATCCAGCGAGTCCGGTGAGGCGCTGCATTCACTGGTAGTGAAATCGGGTGGAAAGCTGATCTGCACCGGTGTATTGTCTTCCACCACGATCGTTTGCACGCAAGTGCTGCTATGGCCCGACCGGTCGATCACCGTCCAGGTGCGGCTGATGGTCCCGGTTCCGCAGGTGCCGGTATTGTCGACATCGGTATAAAACAAGCTGTCGATGCCACAATTATCCGCATAGGTGGGCATCCCTGTAATATTCGTGTTATAAACGTCGTCCGTACAATCAACCACAACCGGAGCTCCGCAATCGATAACAGGAGGAATATTGTCGAAAATCGTAACGGCAACCATGCAGTCGTTGTAATTTCCAACGGAATCGAACACGCGGAAAGTGATCATCACCGGGCCGTTTTCCACGTCGTTGCAGTCGAAAGTGACGAAGGGTCCGAAGGGCATCCCGCCGCGTTTTACTTCAAAATGATCGATCTGACAATTGTCAAAACTGCCATCGTCGAAGGTAATCGCCGGAACGGTCGCCGATCCGCCGGAGGAGATATTGATGGCTATCGCCGTTTCGCAGATATTGACCGGAGCAACATCGTCTTCCACCACAACATTAATACTACAGGTGCTTGCATTGCCACAATCATCTACCGCTGTGTAGGTGACTAAATGAGTACCAACGGGGACATTGTAAAAAGGACCGCCGCCGGTACCAAAAGCCCAAAAACTACTGACCGACACATTGGAACAATCATCGGTAGCGGTAGCGGTGGGTAACAATACGGTTGCATCGCAGGAAATCACACTGGCTCCCACCGTCAAATCGGCAGGACAATTGATCTGCGGATTGGTCTCATCCATCACTTTGATCACTTGCAAATGGTTGGTGAAGGTAGCCGCACACCAATCGGTAACCGTCCACGTGCGCATGATGTTGAAAGAAGCGGTGCCACATGCAGGCAGTTGTGCATCCGAAAAAGAAACGCTGAGATTACAGGTACTCCCGTTTTCGATGGGCTGGCCAAATACGGTGGGTACACCGGTGAGATCGGTATCACCTGGGTTTTGGCTGCAATCCAAATGGGGTGCCGACAGGCCATCGCGGTGAAGGGGGAAAACGACGTCGCTTAAGGTAGCTCTTTGCAGATAAATGGTTTGTGTGCAAGTATCGGTACCGCCGTTGCCGTCCGACACTGACCAGAGGCGTTCTACTCTGGAAGCAACGGGGATGCCATTGTGTTGGGTTCCACATGGAAGGTCGGTGACATCGTCTTGGAATGTAAAATCATTGTTAGTGAAGACAGCGCAGTTGTCCGTGGCAACCGGATAGCCAATGGAATCGGGTACAGACGCCGCATTGCAGGGAATGATGGTATCGGTACAACTGATCTGCGGCGGAAGATAGTCGTGAACCTGAACATACGACCAGCAACTATTGCCGGTAGCTGTTTGAATGGCGGTGGCAACGGCCAGTTCTCCTATGTGCGCACAGGTCAGGGTATTGCCAATGTTGCTGCCGTTGACGGAAATGGAAACCGTAAAATCGTTGGGATCGCAGTCCGGATCGTTCAACAGGATTTCGGGGGTGACCACTGCTTCCCCATTTGCATTTAGCGAAAGCGATACGCTCCCATTGCAGGAGACGGTACATTGAGCATTTGCCGAAAAGGAGAAGAGGGAGAAAAGCAACCAGCAGAATATCCACACCCCCACGCGGGCACTTACCCACACGGGAGAATAAGTTGAAAAGGATGATTTTACCGGATGCTTTCGCATATAAGTTTTAGGTTATTGTGGCCGAAAACCAGCTTTTTCGGCAGGTTTTTCGGACTTTAATCATTGCATCAACCGGCGGTAAGTTTCAGATACAAGCCGGGCTTCCTGAGCAAAGTCGCTATTTGGTAAAAAATTGCTACAAGGGGGAGGTACTGGAATTAAAATGAAAGTCTGCTGTTGCGTTTTTCCAGAAAAGGGAGGAAAGATCGTTGATCTGGAATGGTGAGACAAATCTAGAAGAATTTGTCGCCCACCTCAATACCTGCTTGGCGGTAAAATATATAGGCAAAAAAATTACATTTGTAAAACACTGGTATTTAACGAAATATGGATTTTGTGACTATAACGAAATAAAGGTAATGTTTCAATACGGAATAGAGTTTGCATATCCAAGAACAAATATTTGCATTAAAACACCGGAGTACCACGTCACATTTTCCAAAAAATAGCCCGGTACCCCTCCATAGAAACCTTTACCTTATTTGCTGAACATGAAACTAAGCCATTTCAAACATTTTTTTATCGTCGTGATGACGATTCTGATTTCCTTTACGGAAAATCAACCTCTGCACGCCTGGGAAGTCATGTCCCACTCTACTCTGGAATACTGCTGGAATTCACATTTTTCCAAAAATGAAAACAACCTGCCTAAAACGGTAGAGCGAAAACTACGAAGAGATGCCGCCCGGCTCGCCCTGCGCATGGCATCCAAAAATGAAGACCTCCGGTACCAGCCCATCCTCATACCACGTACCAATATGGAAAACATCTATCAGGTGCTTTCGTCCATCTATCTTCAGGACAAAACCGCCCAATCCATTGCCAAATGCAACGTCCACACCTTCCCCAATCCTTCCATCGACCACGTCGTCATTACCTTTGAAAGAGACGTAGAATGGGCCGCCCCTTTACAAGCCGGCATCAGCGAAACCGACAGCAAGGAGATCAACCACCTGCTGGAAGAATACGATCTCATCATCGAAAAACACGTACAGTGGAACGATACCGAAGACGCCATCACCATCCGGTCGAAAGAACCACTCAACATGGCCGCCCTGGCCAATGAGTTCTACAACGTAGAGGGGGTTACCTCCATCGACCTCGGCATCCCCAACGTAGGCGGCAGCGACATCAACGTTTTCCGAAAGGAAGACCACTGGGAGGTGCAGTACGTACTCCGATTCGGTTCGTATATCAACGGCAAAGGAAAAATTCACATCTGGAAATACCACGCCCTCGACGAGGGCTCTGTCCGGTTTATCTCCGAAACCGGCGACCCCGTACCCGAATGGATGCGCTGCTACTTCGAGTGGGAGCCGCTGGTGAAAAAGGGGTGAAAAAGGGGTGAAAAAGGGGTGAAAAAGGGGTGAAAAAGGGGTGAAAAATCGCATATTCAACGATTTTATTGCTAAATTTCCACCTGAAAGAATGTCATTTGGCTTAATTTCCTTCGGAAGTGGAAATAGTAAAGAATATCATCAGAAAGGCACTTAAAAATTGCGGATTAGAGATCAGGAACCTCCAGGTCGGCCCTGCCGGACGTATGGATGTTCAACTCAAAAACCTCCGATCTAAAGGATTGGAATGCCACTGGATACTTGATATAGGGGCCAATAAAGCCACCTGGAGCAGGATGGCGAAAAAAATGTTTCCCTCAGCCAGGTTTTTTCTCATCGAACCCCAACGCGAAATGCAGCCCCACCTCCAGGCCTTTACCACTGATTTCCCCGATTCTACATTCATCCTTGCAGGAGCTGGCCCTACTAAAACCAAGCAAACCCTAACCATTTGGGAGGATCTGGCTGGATCGTCCTTTCTTCCAAAAGAAATCGAGGCGTTTAAAATATCGGGCAAACAACGAGAAGTCGACATGGTTACCATCGATGGCCTCATCCGAGACCAAATCATAAAAGTCCCTACCCTTATAAAATTGGACATTCAGGGCTTCGAGCTGGAGGCATTGAAAGGGGCTACATTGACCTTTGGACAAACGGAGGTCTTCCTCCTCGAAACTTCTTTCTTCTCTTTCGATGATCTGCCCAATGCCCCTGAATTTGCAGAAGTAGTGCAATTTATGGCTGAAAGAGATTATGTGGTATACGACTTTCCTGGATTCTTACGGCGGCCTTACGACGGTGCCCTCGGACAGTGTGACATCTGCTTTGTCAAGCGAACTGGCTTTTTGAGAAAATCAAATAGGTGGAAATGACAGTAATCTTATTTTTTGAATTGCTGAAAGTGCTGGCCTAGTTCGACTCCCACCCTTCTTGCCTACCGACAGGCACGGGCGGGACTGGTACTCCGAAATCGAAGATTCGACGAAGTCAATTATTGCGCCATTGACGAAGTCAATTATTGCACCATTTGTTTTTTGGTTTTTCAGGCAGGAAAAGTCTTTTACAAATGGTTCATTATTTCACGCCAGGAGTACCTCTAGCTTTTTTTTGTAAATTTGCAGTTTCCCAAAACTTTTTTGCGTAAGCTTCCGAATAAAATGAAAAAACACCTATGACCACCATCGATGCCTCCATTCAGGAAAAAGCCATGCACTGGCTCAACAGCCCCATCGACAACGAAGCCAAAAACGAGATAAAACGAATGATGGCCTCCGACAACCCGGAGGAACTCACCGACGCCTTCTACAAAGACCTCGAATTCGGCACCGGCGGCATGCGGGGCATTATGGGCATTGGCTCCAACCGCATCAATGAATACACCATCGGCATGGCCACACAGGGCTTTGCCAACTACCTGCTGAAGACCTACCCCAACCGGGTGCTCAAAGTAGCCATCGCCTACGACAGCCGCAACAACAGCAAATACTTCGGCGACATTACCGCCTCTGTATTTTCGGCCAACGGCATCCACGTTTACCTCTTCAAAGAACTCCGCCCTACGCCCGAACTATCGTTTGCCATCCGCCTGCTGGGATGCCACGGAGGAGTAGTGTTGACCGCCTCGCACAACCCCAAAGAATACAACGGCTACAAGGCCTACTGGAGCGACGGCGGACAGGTAACCGCCCCCCACGATAAAAACATAGTAGCTGAAGTGGCCCGGATCAAAGATTTGCATGACGTAACATTCGATGCCGACGACAGTCGGATCCATCATATGGCTGCCATGATCGATCAGCCCTACCTCGAAGCCGTTGCCGGTAACGTGGTCAGCCCCGAAGTCATCGAAAGACAGCACGACTTGAAAATCGTCTTTTCCTCCATACACGGAACGGGCGAAACAATGGTGCCACCGGTACTGAAAAAAATCGGTTTTACGCAAGTATACAGCGTCAAATCGCAAGCCACCCCCGATGGCAATTTCCCGACCGTGGTCTACCCCAACCCGGAAGAAGCAGAGGCGATGAGCCGCGCCCTCAACATGGCTAAAAACATGGATGCCGACCTGGTGATGGGCACCGACCCCGATGCTGACCGCGTGGGCATCGGCGTAAAAAACCATCGCGGCGAATGGCAATTACTCAACGGCAACCAGGCCGCCACCTGCATGATCTACTACCTGCTGAAAGCCTGGAAAGCCAAAGGCAGATTAAACGGCCAACAATACATTTGCAAAACCATTGTGACTACCGATCTGCTCGACCGGATGGCCGATCATTTTGGCGTAGAAACCGTCAACACCCTGACCGGATTCAAGTACATCGCCTCCGTACTCAAAACCAATGAAGGTAAAAAGGAGTTCATCGGCGGCGGTGAAGAAAGCTATGGCTACCTCGTCAACGATTTTGTGCGCGATAAAGACGCGGTGATCTCCTGCGCCATGCTCGCCGAACTGGTGGCTTACGCCAAAGACAATGGCATGAGCCTCTTCGATATGTTGATCGATATTTATCAGCAGTTCGGAATGTACCGGGAGGCATTGCTGTCGATCAAACGAACCGGCAAAAAAGGAGCAGAGGAGATACAACAGATGATGGCCGACCTACGGGCCAACCCACCAAAAACGATCCAGGGCAGCCCCGTAAGCAGGGTGTTGGATTATCATTCGCTGAAAGCCACCGAACTGCCTTCCGGCAACACAACCGACCTGGATTTCCCCACGTCCAACGTCCTCCAGTTCATCACCGCCGACGGCACCAAAGTATCTGCCCGCCCAAGTGGCACCGAACCAAAAATAAAATTTTACTTTAGCGTGCAGGCACCACTCAATGACAAAGCCTCCTTCGACAACGTATACCAACAACTGGGCGATAAAATATCGGGTATCATTGATGAGTTGAGATTGGAGGAGTAAACTAACCAATTATTGAAAGACAGCTACCGACATAAAGGATTGCGCAAAAAACTGGTGGACGGCCTCCAAAATAAAGGCATCCGGGAGGAAGCCATTCTCCAGGCCATGATCAACATCCCCCGTCATTTTTTTCTCGAAAAAGCCTTTGAGGAATGGGCCTACGAAGACAAAGCCTTCCCAATCGGGTACCAACAAACCATTTCACAACCCTACACGGTTGCTTACCAAACAACGCTTTTACAAATTCAGAAAAGAGATAAAGTACTGGAGATCGGCACGGGGTCGGGCTATCAGGCCTGTGTGTTGGCCGAAATGGGTGCCCGGGTTTTCACCATCGAGCGACAGGAGGGTCTGTACCTCCGTACCAAGGAGTTTTTACCCAAAATAGGATATGCACACATCCGGCTCTTTTTCAAAGATGGGTACAAAGGGCTTCCTGAATTCGCTCCCTTTGAAAAAATACTGGTCACTGCCGGCGCCGAACGCATTCCGCAAGCACTGAAAAGTCAACTGGCCATTGGAGGCATCCTGGTCATTCCGGTGGGCAGCCGCAAAAGTCAACTGATGTGGCGCCTCACCCGCCTTTCGGAAACGGAGTACCGCGAAGAAGCTTTCGACCGGTTTAAATTTGTGCCATTTGTTGAAGGAACTGACCGGCTGGAGAAGTAGTTAACATTAATACTTGCATTAACCCCCCTAATCCACCGTACGCCCCTTGGCCTTCCTGGACTTCACCTGCACATTCCGCACCTTTTTCAAATTGACCAAAAGAGCGGCATAAGCACTATCGGAAGTAGTATAATATTTTTGATCGCCATAGCTGACCTCGCCCTTGCGGCGTTTCCAGTCGGAAGCCAGCAGCAGGTATCGGTTGCCGCGTTTGGGGTTGGGGCCAAACATGAGGTAGCGGCCCTCATCGCCTTCTTCAAAACTAATGGCAAACCGTTTTTTCTTGGGCATAAAAGCCAGCACCCCCGGCGTGCCCCGCTTGATGATGATCTCTTCTACCTTAGAGCCGCTGACGATCTTGATATCTCCACTTTCTATTTTGGAATCGCCACTGCTGACCTGTTTTCGCAAAACGATGTCTTCCGACAAATAAAACTGTATCCGTTTTAACTCTTCTTCCGACCAATTATTCTGGTCGTACAATTTCTGGGTGAAAGGAGTCAGCGAAGGGCTGCAGGAATGCAACCCCAGAGCCGCCAGCAATATAAAAAGAGGAACAAAATTTGAAATCTTCATAATGGTGGTACAATGAATGAACAAATGAATAATAGTCTAAACATTTTTTTTAAAGCTATATATACAAATATGCCCCCGCAACGCCCAAATCAAAAGTGAATTAACGAAATTTTAACGAAAAACGCCGTCACAAAATCGAATAAAACGCTTGGCAACTATGGAGCCCTGGCGCCATTTTAAGAACACCTTTCGGTAAATACCGGATCAGATGCCTTTTCCAGCCAGCCTCCATCATTAGACCTTCTATTTTCCCAAAAGTAAATGCTAAAATTTTTTCAATGACAACAAAACTAACTACCGGCACTAAAATACTCCGTTCCGCTACCCTTCTGGCCTTGCTTTGGTTGCCACTAACCACTTCTGGGGCCGTCAAATACCTCATACCCCTCCAGGCGGAAGAACACCAGATCGGCAATAAACTGGAATGGGCCACTTCCTCCGAAATGAACAGCCATCATTTTGTAATCGAAAAATCGACCGACGGCATCGTATTCGAAAACATCGGATCGTTGGAAGCCGCCGGCATATCGGGCGAAGAAAAGGCGTATCGGTTCCTCGATGTGGGCGTCCACGACACCAAAGCATTTTACCGCCTCAAACAAACCGACCTCGACGGCATGTTTGAATATTCTCAAACCGTATTGCTCAACAAATCCCTCTCCAACCAGTTTATGGTCGTTTCCATGAGCAATACCGCTTTCCGCGACGAGTTCAATATCACCGTCGACGTGATCACCGATGCCCTGATCGACTTTAAAATACTGGACTTCGACGGCAACCTCATCAAAGTACAACGGGAAGTAGTCACCTACGGCTTGAACGACATCCGTTTCGACTTTTCTGAAGAACAGGACGGCTTCTACAAGCTCATCGTCCAACTCAAGGAAGAGGAAGAGTCTCTGGTTATCCAAAAACTAGACCTCGAAGCCAAAAAACGGGAAAACATGGCCAACAAACGCAAGTACAAAGGCGGGTGATTGGATAGTACTTCGATGCCCCTCCCAATAATTTGCGAACAACCTCATCAGTCTCGGCACAGTTCTTGACTATATCTTCACATCTCCCCTTCCCCGCCAACCGGCTCGCTTTCTATTTCACAAATTTTATATTTTCATCAAAATTATAACAATGTTCACACGAGCATCAATGTTTTGCATACTATCTCTCCTATTGACAACTGGATTGCAAGCTGACTGCAGCTTTCAGCAATTCATCCAGATTGAAGAACTCTCCGTCGGCAATATGCTGAATTGGACCACCAGCATGGAACACAAAAATGCCATGTTTATCATCGAAAGGTCAACAGATGGGATCAACTACACCAACATCGGCGCCGTAAAAGGAGCGGGCGATTCTAATAAAACCATAGCGTACACTTTTCTCGATTCGGACAAACCACTTGGCCAGCAATATTACCGCTTACGCCAAATCGATTTTAACGGCAGTTTCAAAATTTCTCCGGTAGTCGTCCACAATACCAACAAAAATGCCATCATAAAAGTATCCAATCTAAATATGGGTACCAGCACCAACACCCTCACCGTACAATACCACGCCACAACAAACGGAATGGTAGAATACCAGTTGAGAGACGCACATAACCAGCTACTTTTCACAAATGCGACTAAGGCATTTAGTGGAAACAATAAACTTCAACTTGATCTTAGCTCGTTCGAACAAAAAGTATATTATCTGACTCTAAAAGTGGGTGGACAGCAACAAGAGGTTGCCTTTCGCAAAACAGTGCAGGCTGCCTCCCATTGATTGTTTACTATTCTTCCCTCCACAGCACCAAAACATTCCCTACCTTTGCGTTTTTTGACAACGCATAAAACCCTCCCACATCAATGGCCCTTATCAAATCCATCTCCGGCATCCGCGGAACCATTGGCGGCACAGCCGGTGACCACCTCACCCCACAAGACATCGTAGAATGCACCGCCGCCTTCGGCCACTGGCTCCTCCAAAAGGGCAATCTTCCAAAAATCATCATCGGGCGCGATGCGCGCATCTCCGGCCCTATGGTCAGTCAGCTCGTATCTGCCACCCTCAACGGCCTGGGCATCGATGTGGTCGACCTGGGCCTCTCCACCACTCCTACTGTCGAAATGGCCGTGCCTGCCCTGGAGGCCGGAGCAGGCATCATCATCACCGCCAGCCACAATCCAAAACATTGGAATGCCCTTAAATTCCTCAACGAAAAAGGCGAATTCATTTCCAAAGCCGATGGCGAACAACTCCTGGCCCTCCTATCAGAAGGCGCCATCCGGTACGCTCCCGTCGACCGCTTAGGCAAATACGAAACGGCCACCGGATGGATCGAAAAGCATGTAGAAACCTTGTTGGGTATGCCGGAAGTCGATGTAGAAAGCATTCGCCAAAAAAAATTCAAAGTAGTGGTCGATCCGGTCAACTCTTCCGGAGCCATCTCCGTGCCCGTATTGTTGGAGCGACTGGGCTGTGAGGTGATCCTGATCAATGCCCAGCCCAACGGCCATTTTGCCCACAACCCCGAACCGCTACCCGAAAATCTCCGGCAGCTTTCCACAAAGGTGACCGAAGAAAATGCCGACCTGGGTATCGCCGTCGACCCCGACGTGGATAGGCTGGCCCTGATCTGTGAAGACGGAAGTCCCTTCGGAGAGGAATACACCCTGGTGGCCGTCGCCGACTTCCTCCTGAGCAAGCGACCCGGAAACACCGTTTCCAACCTTTCTTCCACCAGAGCCCTGCGCGACATTACCCAACGCCACGGAGGCCAATACCACACCAGCGCCGTGGGAGAGGTCAACGTGGTAGCCAAAATGAAAGAGGTCAACGCCGTGATTGGCGGCGAAGGCAACGGCGGCATCATCGTACCCAACCTCCACTACGGTCGCGACGCGCTGGCTGGTATCGCCCTCGTGCTGGCCCACCTTGCGGAAAATCAAACAACCCTCAAAGCCCTCAAAGCCAGCTACCCCCACTACGAAATGGTGAAGGATAAAATACAACTCAGCCCCGACCTCGACCTGGATGAAGCTTTGAGACAATTGCATCGATCTTTCCAACAATACGATTGCAACACCATTGATGGCCTGAAAGTCAATTTCGACGACCGCTGGGTGCATATGCGCAAGTCCAATACCGAGCCCATCGTACGGATATATGCAGAGGGGCCAACGCGATCGGATGCACTGGCGTTGGTGGCGCAGGTAAAAGAGGTGTTATCCGCGCTGGTGGAGTGAGGAAGGGATGTTTCTGCTTGTATGTGCCCGGACTCCTGACCGGTGCTCCTGCGCTCCAGGATTTACGACATGAGCCACTACTCCCGCAACCGCTCAAAAAACCCTTTGACCAACGCTTCACACTCCTCTCTCAAAATATCGGCCACCACTACCGTTCTGGGGTGCAACAATCCCTCTTTCACCCGCCCATAGCCCCGCTTCTCATCTCCGGCGCCATACACCAGTTTTCCCAGTTGCGACCAATACAATGCACCGGCACACATCGCGCAGGGCTCCAGCGTAACATAAAGCGTACAATCGGGAAGATATTTATGACCCAGACTATTGCAGGCGGCAGTCAAGGCGATCATTTCGGCATGAGCCGTGGCATCGCAGAGTTGTTCGGTCTGGTTGTGGGCGCGGGCAATGATCCGGTTGTCCGACACCACCACGGCCCCTACCGGTACTTCACCCTTGTCGAATGCCTTTTGGGCTTCAGCCAGGGCTTGCTGCATAAACCATTTATCGTCGAAAAGTGTCATGTTGAAACGGGTTTTGCGAATGCAAAGATAGCTAACGGTTTTAATTTTAGCTTGAATTCAGTAGTTCCCAATTTGAAAATCAGTACCTCCTTACTTGACATCTCACACTAGATACGATAGAGGGGCATCAGCACATCAATAATTAGCAAATCAGCAAATTACCTAAAGCTAAATTGAGAAATGATGATTTTAATTAAATACCTTTGCACATGGAAAGAGAAAAAACAACCCGCCTGGTCGGCGAAAGCAAATTTGCCCTTGAGGCACTCACCTTCGACGACGTATTGCTCCAACCAGCATTTTCAGAAGTACTCCCCCGCGAAGTAGACATAGGTACCCAGCTCACCCGCGACATCCGGCTCAACGTCCCCATCGTTTCCGCGGCTATGGATACCGTTACCGAAAACAAACTCGCCATCGCCATCGCCCGGCAGGGAGGCATCGGCATCATCCACAAAAATATGGACATTGCCGAACAAGCCGAACAGGTGCGCAGCGTCAAGCGGTCGGAAAGCGGTATGATCATCGACCCCGTCACTTTGGGCGTCGACGCCGTTGTAGGCGAAGCCCTTGACCTGATGAAACAATACAAGATCGGCGGCATCCCCATCGTCAATAGCGACCAACAACTACTGGGCATCCTCACCAACCGCGACCTCCGCTTCGAGACCAACCGCAAAAAGCCCATCAGGGAATTGATGACCGCCACCAACCTCATCACTGCTCCGGAGGGAACCACCCTGGAGCAAGCCAGAGACATCCTCCAACGCCACAAGATCGAAAAACTACCCGTAACCGATCGCAACAACACCCTGGTCGGACTGATTACCTACAAAGACATTATGAAGGTGGAAGATTTTCCGCATTCCTGCAAAGATTCCCTCGGACGGCTGGTGGTCGGCGCTGCGGTGGGAGTCACCAAAGACATTCTTCAACGAGTGGACGCCCTCGTGAAGGTGGGCGTCGACGTCATCTGTATCGACACCGCCCACGGCCACTCTGCCGGCGTATTGCAGACCATCCGGTTGGTCAAAGAGCATTACCCCGACCTACAGATCATCGGTGGAAATGTGGCGACCGGCGAAGGCGCCAGGGCGCTGGTCGACGCAGGTGTGGACGGAGTCAAAGTAGGCGTCGGTCCCGGCAGTATTTGCACCACCCGCATCGTGGCGGGCGTGGGGGTGCCCCAGCTATCGGCCATATTCGAGGCAGCGCAGGGCATCAAAAACACCGGGGTGCCCATCATCGGCGACGGGGGCATCCGGTTTACCGGCGACATTCCCAAGGCCATCGCCGCCGGCGCCAGCACCATCATGGCCGGTGGCCTGTTTGCCGGCGTGGAAGAAGCCCCGGGAGAGACCATCATCTTCGATGGTCGAAAATTTAAAGTCTACCGAGGCATGGGTTCGATTGGCGCCATGGAATTGGGCTCAAAAGACCGGTACTTCCAGGACGTAGAGGCCGACATTAAAAAACTGGTGCCCGAAGGCATCGAAGGCCGCGTACCGTACAAGGGAACGGTGGCTGAGGTGATGGTGCAATACATCGGCGGGCTGCGCGCCAGTATGGGCTACTGTGGTGCGCAGACCATTGCCGAATTGCAGAATGCCCGTTTTGTAAAAATAACCTCGGCGGGCATTACGGAAAGCCACCCTCACAACATTACTATTACAAAAGAATCGCCCAACTACAGCCGACGTTGATGCTACCGCCGCCGACCAAAAATACCCAATCGCAGCGTAAGGGTGGTCACCAATCCATTCAGGGCGTCCGGTTCGATGCCGGTAGATGCTTCGTTGATGCCGTCGATCCACCGATAACCGACGGTTCCGGCCAATTTGCAAAAACGGAAAATATTCAGTTCTACCCCTGCCTCTGGCGTGACCACAAAAAAGGCATCTGACTGGTTGAAAAACTGGTCTTCAAAATCCACTTCAAGGGCGCCCCACCCCACCCGCACGCTGGAATAGAGATGCAGCAGCTTGTGCTGGTTGAATGTCGTACCCACCCATAGTCCGCCATGTCCCATTTCGATGGATTCAATTCCTTCTTCAAAAAAAGATTCGTCCACTACCCCCAGTCCATAAGCACCGATAAAAAAATTGCGAAACAAAAGTGCACCCCCACCGCCACCCGACACTTCAAAGTCGTCGCCGATGTAGTTGTACTCGGAAATAAAGGCGCCAAAAATTCCGCGTAGTTTCAGAGAGTTAAACAGGGTTTCTTCTTTGTAGACATGTCTGGAGTTGTAGTTGTCATCGTCTTCTTGGGCAAATGCAGTGCTCCAAAAAAGGAGCGCGATAAATAAAGGAAGGATCGTTTTCATACGAGTTGTGATTTACAGATTTAAGATTTATTGCACTGATGTATATGTTCCATTTCGGCCTGAGCGGAAAAAAAGGACTAATTCGGAACTCATTAAGTTTATTTTTTATGCGAAACGCTTTCAGAAAGAGTCGCAAATTTTTTAGGTTCAAAATGCTGGGATAATTCTGTGACTTTTTTATAAATTAGCGGGTCTTAAAAAAGACTGTACTTTTACACCCCAACCCCTTCTTACCTGATCAGCCCTGATTACAACAGTATAAATACAATATTCATTTAATATAAAACCAACGTTAGATGAGAAATCCAGTTCCTTTGCTATTCGTGCTGCTGGGCATATGGATAGTAGGCGGTGCTTTGCTTTGGCAAAACAACTGTTGCACTCCCGCCCTCACCGGTCTTTCGGTGATGGATGGTGCCACCACAGTTGCCTCCAACCCCGCCAGTAATTTTCATTTCCTGTTTAGCGGAAGCGAACCGGTGGCCATCGGCACGGTAGACGATGACCTGAAAAAGATCACCACCTATCTCAACGACCACCCGGACAAATACATGACCATCGTGGGCCGCTACACCAACGACGAAACAAACCCGTCTGCCGGCCAGGCCGGTTTTGCCAACCTCGGACTGGCAAGGGCCGACCAGGTGAGGCAGTACCTCGTTGGGCTGGGCGTTCCGGCAGACCAATTATACACCGCCTCCAAGCTGGTCGACAACCTCTCTTTCTACGACGATAAGACCTACGAAGCCATCGGCTGGAACTTCGATGAGGTCGCTTATAACATTTCTTTTACCGATCCGGACAATAATTTCAAAAATACTTATGCAGACGATTTTATTTTCCCAAATTCGTCATTCGACTACAACCAACCCCTCTCCGCCGGCTTCAAAACAGCATTGGGCAAAACCGGAGAATACCTCAAAAAGAACGGAGAACGCTCCATGCTGATCACCGGTCACCACATAGAGGGAGAAGAAAATACCAGCATGCTTCCCGACCTGGGACTGGCCCGGGCCAACGCCATCAAAAAGGTGTTTTCGGAAATGGGAGTGCCCGCCAATCAGCTCGACATTACGAGCAACCTCAAAGACCTGTTTTTCTTCAAAGGACAGGCCGGAGGCGCTGCCACTTATACTTTCTCGGCTTCCGCCAAATCGGATAACCGGCTGGCAGAGGTGGAAAAACGGCTTCGGGCCCAACCCTTGATTCTCTATTTCGGTACCAACCGCGATGAATTAAACCTAACGACTGAACAACGACAATACCTCGCCGACCTGATCTATTACCTCGACAATAAAAACGGAGGGGCCGTCAATGCCATCGGTCATACCGACAATGTGGGTGACAGCAGTTATAACTACCGCCTTTCCAGGAAAAGGGCAGAATTTGTGCAAAACTACCTGACCAGAAACAACATCAACAACCAGCAGATCAACACCTCCGGCAAAGGATTTGACCAACCCGCTTCTACCAATCAAACCGAAGAAGGCCGGGCCAAAAACAGGAGGGTCGTGATCTCCATAAAATAAATCCCCCTTTCGGGAAAATCACCCGGAAACAACCGGGGCAGAACAACCACTTTTTAAAAAACAAAACAACTACAAACCATGATACCTTGTGCATTACTTCCCTGGCTGATAGGCATTGGCTCCGCTCTACTTGGTGGCCTCATCGGTTGGTTCCTCCGCAGCGGCAGGATCAGAGAATTGACTACCAGCCTGGAATCTAAAAACCGCGACTACATCGCCTTGCAGGGAGAATACGACACCTCTGTCAACAACTACAACACCCTCTCCGTCAAATGCAACGACCTGGAAGGCCAACTCAACTCCTGGCGAAACAAATACAATTCCCTCCAACTGGCCTTCGACAAACACAAAGAAGAATGCGAAGCTAATATCGCCAATTACAAAACCGAGGTCGCCAACTGGGAAACCAAATACGGCGATCTGGAGATCAAACTCGGCGAATGGTCGTCGAGATACGCCAAACTCGAAGCCGATTATAAAAAACTCAAACTGGATCACGAAGGATTGATCGCCGACTGGTCGTCGAAATACAAAGGACTGGAGGCGGACTATGCCAAACTCAACGGCGACTTCGATGCCTACAAATCCGATTATTCGACGAAATATGCCAATCTGGAAGTCAGTTACAACAACGCCGTCAAAGAAAAAGACGAAATCCACCTTTCTTTTACCAACTTCAAAACCGAATCGGATAAAGCCAATACCGATTGGGACAGCAAATACAACCTCCTCCTCGGAAGGTTCAACGATGCTGAAGCCAAACTTCAGGAAAAACCCACGGAGATCGAAGTGATCAAAGAAGTGGAAAAACCCGTGGAGATCATCAAGGAAGTAGAAGTGATCAAAGAGGTAGAAGTGCCCGTGGAGGTCATCAAAGAGCTGGAGGTGATCAAAGAAGTGGAGGTGCCCGTCGAAATGATCAAGGAGGTAGAAGTGATCAAAGAAATAGAAAAACCCGTGGAGGTCATTAAAGAGATCGAAGTCATCAAAGAAGTAGAAGTACCCGTCGAAATGATCAAAGAGGTCGAAGTGATTAAAGAGATAGAAAAACCCGTGGAGGTCATCAAAGAAGTAGAAGTCATCAAAGAGGTAGAGGTGATCAAAGAAGTGGAAAAACCCGTCGAGGTCATTAAAGAAGTAGAGGTCATCAAGGAAGTAGAAGTCATCAAAGAAGTGGAAGTACCTGTAGAAGTGGTCAAAGAGATCGAGATCGTCAAAGAAGTGGAAAAACCCGTGGAGGTCATCAAGGAAGTGGAAGTGATCAAAGAAGTCGAACTCATCAAGGAGGTACCCGTAGAAGTGATTAAGGAGATCGAGATCATCAAAGAAGTGGAAAAACCCGTCGAGGTCATTAAAGAGGTGGAAGTGATCAAAGAAGTAGTAAAAGAAGTGGAGGTGGTGAAGGAAGTCAAAGTACCCGTAGAGGTGGTCAAAGAAGTGGAAGTGATCAAAGAGGTGGAAATCGTAAAAGAAGTACCGGTGGAGATCATCAAAGAAGTGGAAGTGGTCAAACAGATCGACTTTGATATGCTTCAGAAAATGATGACCAACCTCGACACGGTGGAGGTATCCCGCACCGAAAAGCCCGCCCGTCAGAGCAAAGCTAAAACCACTAAAAAAAGAGCCACAAAATCCAGCAGTAAAAAGACGGCTAAACGGGCCGTCAAAAAAACGACCAAACGAAAAGCAACAGCCGTAAAACCCAAAAAGGACAACCTCAAAAGGATTGAAGGCATCGGACCAGCCATCGAAAAATTGCTCAACAAGGAAGGCATCACTACTTTTGGACAATTGGCTAAAACCAGGGCAACCACCATCCGCAAAATACTCGAAAAGGCAGGCCCCCGGTTCCACATGCACAACCCCACCACCTGGCCCCGTCAATCGGGCATGGCTGCCAAAGGACAATGGGATAAACTCAAAAAATGGCAGGACGAATTGGACGGCGGCCGCAAATAACCGGAACGTCTCCCTTTTTCTTACAATAAAAAACGAGTACGGGATGTATTCGAGGAATTTCTCGCCACAAACCTGCCTGACGGCAGTCAGGGACTCTAAGACACGGAGCCACACAGAGGTTTTCTCCCTGCCTGTCGGCCAATGTCGTTAAGTTAGGTTTATTTTTATATATAACTAACTGAAAAAATTATGTTCGCGAGATATCTCTGAGATTGTGCGTTTAATTATTGTGGCCTCTGGCTACATTTTTCAACGAGTTATACATATAAAAAATGCAATCTTAATGACATTGGCCTGTCGGCAGGCAGGTGTGAATCTTTGTCTCTTCGTGCCTTTGTGGTAAGAACCGCAACGATTTCCGCCATTCGGCGGTACTTGCCCCGCCCTGCGGGGACAGGACTGTAAACACTCATAAAAAACTTAAAACCTTTATTCTAATGGAAAAAAACAAGCTCATCAGCAAGGTGGCTAAAGCAGCAAAAATCTCTGAGGCGAAAGCCAGAATCGCCTACGAAACCATCCTCAAAGAGGGGAAAGGCTGGCGCAAACAAAGCCTCAAAACGGTCAAAGTAAAAGACCAGAAAGCCGTCGCCGTAAAGGGCAAACAAACCATCAAAAAGGTACAACTGAAAAAGGAAGTGCCCGTAAAAACAACCAACACACGGGAAAAGGTAAAAACCATAGAGGTCATCAAAGAAGTACCCGTAGAAGTGATCAAAGAAGTGGAAAAAGTGAAGACCGTGGAGGTGGTCAAAGAAGTGCCCGTGGAAGTGGTCAAAGAAATGGTCAAAGAGGTAAAAGTGGTCAAGGAAGTACCTGTGGAAGTCATCAAAGAGATCACCCTCATCCGGGAGGTGGTCGTTGAAAAACCCGTAGAAGTGATCAAAGAAGTAGAAGTAATCAAAGAGGTACCCGTAGAGATTGTCAAAGAGGTGGAGGTGGTCAAATCGATCGACATAGAGTCGCTCAAAAAAATGATGGCCAAAATGGGTACGGTCGAAGTGTCCAAAAAAGTAGTGGGCGAAACCCGCAATAGAAAAGAAGCCAAAATCGTTTCCCGAAAGGAGATCAAACCCAAAAAGACAGCCACCCGGAAAAAAACGGTTACCAAAAAAGACAACCTTAAAAAGATCGAAGGCATTGGGCCCAAGATCGAAAAGCTCCTCTACGCCGAAGGCATCACCACTTTTCTGAAACTATCCAAAACCTCTGCCAGAGCCATCCGGAAAATACTGGACAAAGCCGGTCCTAAATTCCAGATGCACGAACCCAAAACATGGCCCAAGCAGTCTGCCATGGCCGCCAAAGGCGATTGGGACAAACTGCTCAAATGGCAAGACCAACTAAAAGGCGGCAGATAAAAACACCGTTGCCTGAACTGAAAACGATGCTAATAAATCCAACAAACTCCGCTGCCTAATTTCAGGTAGCGGTTTTTTTTTGAAATGGTTTCTAAAACAATTTATTCGGTATTTCCGTATTTAATCCCTACTTTTGCGGGATATACCCAAAAAACGACAACACCATCAACAACGAAACACTATACAACCCGGCCTGCCCCCTACCTGGAGCAGATCGACCTGAATTTTAATATTCTATGGCTAGGAAAAAAAAGAAGAGTGGCCTCGGACAGCTTTCCTTAAAACTTAAGATCAAAGACGAACGCATTCCCAAAATCATCGGAATGCTCAGCCTCCTCTTTGCCATATACCTTTTCATCGCTTTCACCTCTTACCTTTTCACCTGGCAGGAAGACCAGGACCAAGTACTGCGCTTCAACTGGGGGCTGCTGATGCAAAGCGACCTCAAAATGGCCAATTGGCTCGGCAGACTCGGCGCCATCATCTCCAATATGTTTTTTTACTGGGGTTTCGGCATCGCTTCCTTTATCTTCGTATTCCTCTTCAGCTCATTTGGTGTCAACCGCCTACAGAAAAAACCTTTGGTCAACTTTGTGCCCGTCCTCTGGAATGGTTTTCTCGTACTGATCGCCCTCTCTGTTTTACTGGCCTTTCTGTTCAGCACATCCGCCTTCCCCATCGGAGGAGCCTTCGGCGAATCCATCAGCCAATGGCTCATCAACTTTGTAGGCGTAGCCGGTATGATCGCCCTGATTTTCTTTGTAGGATTGGTTGTTTTTATATGGAACGTCAACCCCGAAATCACCGACATGACGCCCGCCAACGCCTGGAAAGCCATCAAAACAACCTTCTCCGACCTCCTAAACGGCAACTGGCAACGACGACGACGCCAACGTGCCCACAAACCAAAAGCCCTCGAGACACTACGCCCCGGCGACCGAACAGCCGATATTCCACTCGAACATACGCCCATCGCCCCTCAAAACCCCGAACTAACCCCTGAAGACGAATTGCCCGGCGCCGCCAAAGACAAAGAGCCCATCCCCGAAGACGGTCAGCTATCCATCAACCTGGATAAATCAAAAAGACAAAAGCCCAAACCCCTCAACCCGGGCGAAGCCAAACTCGAAATAGAGCAGTCCGTCCCCGACGAGCCCATTCCCGAAGAAAGCCTCAACGATAGCCTGGCCGACAAACCCGACATGATCCTGCTGGGGCAAAACTACGAAGAAGGTGAACCTTACGACCCCACCCTCGAACTTTCCAGCTACGAACACCCCGTACTCGCTCTCTTGAAAGACTACTCCGACCAAAAATACCAAGTCGACCGCGCCGAACTGGAACAGAACAAAGACCAGATCATCGAAACCCTGCTCAATTACAAAATCGAGATTGTCAAAATAAAAGCCACCATCGGCCCCACGGTCACCCTTTACGAGATCATCCCCGCCCCGGGAGTTCGGATCTCCCGCATCAAAAACCTGGAAGACGACATCGCTCTCAGCCTCTCCGCTCTCGGCATCCGCATCATAGCACCCATTCCCGGCAAGGGAACCATCGGCATCGAAGTGCCCAACAAAAATAAGCAGATCGTCTCGCTGAAAGAGGTGCTCGTTTCCGAAAAATTCAAACGGGCCAAAATGGACCTGCCCATTGCACTGGGCAAAACGATCAACAACGAAGTATTCGTGGCCGACCTGGCTAAAATGCCCCACTTGCTCATCGCCGGAGCCACCGGGCAGGGTAAATCCGTCGGGGTCAACGTCATCCTGATGTCGCTGATCTATAAAAAACACCCCTCCCAGATCAAATTCGTACTCATTGACCCCAAAAAGGTCGAACTCTTCCCTTACGCCAAACTCGAAAACCACTTCCTGGCATACCTCCCG
Organism: Saprospiraceae bacterium; assembly: GCA_965222105.1. Classification (GTDB taxonomy): domain Bacteria; phylum Bacteroidota; class Bacteroidia; order Chitinophagales; family Saprospiraceae; genus CALGLS01. Next base: position 65,744 of record CBDCTQ010000083.1, read on the forward strand.
GGCCTCGACGAACCCATTGTCACCGACACCACCAAGGTAGTCCACACCCTCAACTCCCTCCTCATCGAAATGGACGCCCGCTACAACCTCCTCAAAAAAGCCAAAGCCAGGAACATCCGCGAGTACAACGAAAAATTTGTACAACGCCGCCTCAACCCCAACAACGGTCACCGCTTTCTCCCCTTCATCGTACTGGTGATCGACGAATTTGCCGATCTCATCATGACGGCCGGCAAAGAGGTAGAGCTCCCCATCGGGCGACTGGCACAGCTCTCCCGCGCCGTCGGGCTACACCTCATCATCGCCACCCAGCGCCCCTCTGTCAACATCATCACCGGGGTCATCAAGGCCAATTTCCCGGCGAGGTTGGCCTATCGCGTTACCGCAAAAGTGGACTCCCGAACCATCATCGACACCGGCGGAGCCGACCGCCTGATCGGCCGCGGAGACATGCTCCTCTCCTTTGGCAGCGACCTGATACGCCTCCAATGCGCCTTCGTCGACACCCCCGAAGTAGACAACGTCATAGATTTTATAGCCAATCAACAAGGTTACCCCACGCCTTTCTTTCTCCCCGAATTTCATGGCGACGACGAAGGCCACTCCGCCAAAGTCAGCGCCAGCGAGCTCGACGATATGTTCCTTGATGCTGCCCGCCTGGTGGTCCAAAACCAGCACGGCTCTACCTCCATGATCCAGCGACGCCTCAAGCTCGGATACAACCGCGCCGGTAGAATTATGGACCAATTGGAGGCTATGGGCATCGTCGGACCAAGCGAAGGAAGCAAGGCCCGCGAAGTATTGGTATACGATGAAGTAGAATTGGAACGATATTTGGAGGATATCAAAACTAGGAAATAGGAGGCAACCTTGTGATTTATCTCACAAGGCAAAACAAACCTGGCGAGTCCTTTTGGATTCGTTGGGTTTTTTTTATGGCTCTACGGACCAAAATCCGTGGTTTTATTCTAAATAGTACTAAAATGCTGGCGCCCGGCATCCTAGTCGGCCCCCTACGAGTGATGCGTATTATAAGATACTTCAATCCAAAATTTAGTCCCCAAGGCTTCTTCATGTGATTAATAAGCAAAATTTGTGAAAATTCGTGTCGCTCGGCTTCCTGGCCGGCGTCTTACACTCCAGGACTTTTAATTTTCTTACATTACAGCAAAAAAAAAAATTACAAAATGTTTTGTTTTTAATAAAATAGTTGTTACATTTGCCTCGATTCGACATATATGTTTCATAGTTTTAAGAATTCTTTTCATCCTGAAGGCAGGACGCTCAAAGGAGGGTCTTTGATATGAATTTGATTTTGTCTGCGGATTTTTTCCGGCGGCGGCGGCCTTGAGGGCGGGACCCACCCTCAAGAAAATTTACCATTAAAATCACATTTAAAAAATAAACATACATAAAATCCGCCAACCATCACACCTCCCCCCCCCCCCCCAAGTCATACTCCACTTTCTCTCCCACCTCCATCCTTTTAACCAAACCTTAACCCTTCCCCTCCCTTGTTTCATTCAACTTTTTAGCAGTACTTCCGTCTAAAAACCAATACAACTGCGCAGAATAGCGTTTGAGAAAGTGGAAACCCCCATAAATCGGCACTTTCCCGGTTGCTGCGTTTCAAAAGAGTGCGCGACATACCTACCTGACAGCCCGTCCCGGTTCGTATCGGGAGCAGTCAGGGAGATGGGTTCAGCGGCCAGATGAGCAAGAAGATTTTCTTTGTGACACTTTTTGTCTCAGTGCCTTGAGCTTTACTTGGTAGCTACAATTGCAGCTATTACCGCCCTCTGGCGGGAGAGTTTTGTCGCACACTCAATCCACCTTTAACAATTACACAATGAAAAAAATCACATTATCCATTCTGCTGACCTCTTTTTTAGCGGTGACCTTATTGGCACAAAACGAATCGTATACCACTGACTCTGATCCAAAGGCTACTGCCATATTGGAAAAGATCAAAAAAGAATATGAATCCTATACTTCGCTGGAAATCGACTTCACCCTCACGTTGGCATTTCCCGAAGAAGGGGAAGAAATACAAAAGGGTTCCATTGCCCAGCAGGGAGAAAAATACCGCCTCAAAATGGGGCCACAGGAGTTGATCTGCGATGGCTCTGTTCTCTGGATGTTCTTCCGGGAACGCAACGAAGTCCAGATCAACAATGTTGATAATGAAGACGACGACGTCGACATCCTCTCCCCCCAGGACCTCTTCACCCTCTATGAAAAAGGCGACTACATCTACGCCCTCACCAACGAACAATCCGAAAATGGTCGCACCGTCCAGCAAATAGAGTTCAAACCTACCGACCGGTATTCCGAATACACCAAAATGCGCCTCACCGTCGACAAAAAAACGGCCCAGGTACTCCGCATGAAGGTCTTCGCCAAAGACGGCTCCCGGTATACCCTTACCATCGACCGGCTTTCGCCAAATGTAGACTTTAAGGCGAATTATTTCACCTTTCAGAAAGACGATTTTCCAGGCGTAGTCGTCGAAGATTTGCGGATCGACTGAGTTTAATGACACAGTTATCTGATCAGCCCCAAAATATCATCCAAAATCGGAACCCAATTGGCGAAAAATTCCGTAATTTTACCAGGTATCCTGCCTTGAGAAACGACAAAACCATCAAAAATGGGTTTCAAATCGCGCCTGGTAAAGCCTTACGCCAAAAAAGTGTCCAAAAAGATCGGAAAATGGGCCGCCAATGCCGTTGGAGCCCAGCAGTCCGTTTTCAATAAACTCATCAAAGAAGGACGAAAAACCGCCTTCGGCAAAGAACACCATTTCGACAAGATCGACTCCTACGAAGCCTTCCGCGACCGCGTGCCCATACGCGATTACGAGAAACTCCGCCCCTGGGTCGAACGCATCATTCGGGGCGAAGCCGACGTGTTGTGGAAAGGCTACCCCGCCTACTTCGCCAAAACCTCCGGCACCACCTCCGGCGTAAAATACATCCCCATCACCAAAGACAGCCTGCCCAATCATTTTGAAACGGCACGAAACGCCCTCTTTCACTACTACATCCAAACCGGCAACGGCTACTGGCTCGACGGTAAAATGATCTTCCTATCAGGCAGCCCCGAACTCAGCCAGACCGGTGGCGTCAAAACCGGTCGGCTTTCGGGAATCGTCAACCACCAGGTACCCTCCTGGCTGAAAACCAACCAACTACCCAGCTACAAAACCAACTGCATCGACGATTGGGAAGAAAAGCTCGAAAACATCATCGACGAAACCATCAATCAGGACATGCGCCTCATCAGCGGCATCCCGCCCTGGGTGCAGATGTATTACGAACGTCTCCTGGAACGATCTGGCAAAAAAACCATCTGCGACCTATTTCCCAACTACAGCGTATTCGTATACGGCGGTGTCAACTACGAACCCTATCGCGAAAGCCTCGAACAACTCATCGGTAAACGCATCGACTCGGTAGAGACCTACCCCGCCTCCGAAGGATTCATTGCTTTTCAGGATCGACAGGACGACAAAGGACTCCTTCTAAACGCGGATTCCGGCATCTTTTTCGAGTTCATCCCCGCCGACGAAATACTCAACGACCACCCCACCCGGCTGAGCCTCCGGGAAGTGGAAACCGGCGTCAACTACGTCATCATCATCAACAACAACGCCGGCCTATGGGGCTACAATATTGGCGACACCGTCCAGTTCGTTTCCATAAACCCCTATAAACTAATTGTCACCGGAAGGGTCAAACACTTCATTTCTGCTTTCGGCGAACACGTCATCGGCAAAGAAGTAGAAACGGCCCTCCAACAAATAGCCCTGGAAGACAACCTGCGCATTACCGAATTCACCGTCGCTCCACAGGTCAACCCACCCGAAGGAGGTGCTCCTTACCACGAATGGTTCATCGAATTTGAAACCCTCCCCGACCAGCTAACTTCATTTGCCGCAAGGCTCGACGATAAAATGGTCCAACAAAACATTTACTACGAAGACCTCATCAGCGGAAAAATACTCCGCCCACTCAAAATAACTCCTTTGCGGAAAAACGCCTTCCGCGATTACATGAACAGCATTGGCAAACTCGGTGGCCAAAACAAAGTGCCCCGCCTGTCGAACGACCGCCAATTGGTTGACAATCTGGACAGCTACGTATTGCCTGTTTATAAAAATATTTGAACAAATCCACCTCGTTGTTGTGTTATATATTTCAAGTCCATGAAAGCATGTTCCGCCTGCCGACAGGAAGGCGGGATCAGCAAATTTTAACTGCCGTAGGCAGTCAGCAAATCAGCAAATTAATCATCAGCAAATCCCCATGTCAATCCACCATGTCAAAAACATTCAACACGTCCACAAGGATGCCCGTTCGGGCAAAGACGACCTGCTGGCCATAGAGGAGCCACTTGAGATCAGCCTGCGATGGACTACCGATGGTCAGGCCCACCAAAAAAGCATCTCCATCACCATGCGCACGCCAGGACAGGACGAAGACCTCGCGCTGGGATTCCTCCAAACAGAAGGCATTTTGCAAAACATCGCTCAGGTGGCTACCGTGGTACGCCCCTACCTGGCTCCCAACTTCCCCGATGCCAACCGCATCGTCGTAGAGCTCGTGCCCGATACCGATGTCAACATAGAAAAGCTGGAACGTCATTTTTACACCTCCTCCAGTTGCGGTGTTTGTGGCAAGGCTTCCATTGATGCCATTTACGCCACCGGCATCCAACCCCTCACCAGCAAAACACCTGTTATTGATCGACAACTGATACACCGTTTGCCCGACCTGCTGCGGAAACAACAAGAGGTGTTTGAAAATACGGGTGGATTGCACGCTGCCGCCCTTTTCGACCAAAAGGGAGAGCCGACCTTGCTGCGCGAAGACGTGGGGCGACACAATGCCGTAGATAAATTGATAGGAGCCGCCTTTCGGCAAAACCTGCTTCCGCTGTCAGACAAATTGATCATGGTCAGCGGCAGAGCCAGCTTCGAACTCATACAGAAAGCATTGATGGGCGGCATTCCCCTCCTGGCAGCCGTTGGAGCCCCTTCCAGCCTGGCCATCCAACTGGCAGAAGATTCGGGAATGACGGTATTGGGTTTTGTCCGCTCACAGCGATACAATATCTACTGCCATCCTGAACGGATATTGTGAAATATTTTTAGTAACTATCGGGAGGAATTTAAGACTTGTTAAGGGCCAGAGGCCCGCCATATTGGTAAAAAAACAATAAAAGTACTGAACATATAGAGCCAGGAGCCTTGGATGTGAATATATCATTCACTGTTTAGAAGCCCATACTTTGGAACGTCATCAAATGATTAATTAGGAATTGCTTCCCATTTTCAGTAAGTTTGCTTCTCTTTATTTAATCACTGTGGAAGGCATCACTGTTTTCCGCGAAACTTTCATCCGTATGGGAAAAGGAGATCGAAAAACAAGAAGAGGCAAAATATGGCGTGGGTCGAATGGAAAAACAAGGCCTAAAAGTAAAAACGCCAATACTACAAAAGATAAAAAACAAGAGACCTCTTGACAAAAAAAAAGCGAGATATTCCAATACATCTCGCTTTTTTCTTTCCCGCAATGACGTCCATTATACAAAACGGTCACCTTCCACGCACCGCATTTTTGTAACGAGTAATAACATATAAAACGCTCATTATTAATATCATACAAATAAATAAATTAAATTATACCCGTCACAGATTTTCAATTCTCTATCCCAAGCCTGTCTCTAAATTTGACTAATTTTAGTTCATACGTTCAACCATCTACTCTTTTTCGCTTTCTCCCGACATATCTCTTCTAATTCCATTGAATATTACAGTCTGTAGTTTTATGCGCAGCTGATAAAAACATCATTCTAACTACACCTGTGAATTCACTACAACAAAGCCAAGCGGAGGTTGAATCCCACAACAAACCGGTTTCAAGGGGAGACCGGTTTTTTGGGTTTTCTAAAAAACTCTGTAGAAAGCTAAATTCCTCTCGGCACCAACCAATCCCTGTCATGTCTGTCGGCAGAAGAAAAGTCCACTATTCTTCCCGGAAGACTGGGAGCGGACTTTCCCTTTAGGGTTAGAATGCGGGAAAGGGAAATCAGGATATTTGCCAAATAGTATTTATTCCCCCACCATCCCCTTCTCACTCCACATACAGTTTCCCCGACATCCATTGCCCAGCCGCATCCAATACCCGATACATATACATCCCCGTAGCAATCCCCCTCCGATCCAACTCATAGTTGTACCCTTGTATTTCCGGCGAACGGTGTACCTCCTCCCCCAAAACGTCATACAGCCGAACCTGAAAAGGGGCTTCTGCTGTGACTGGAAAATCAAACACAGCCATTTGATCCACTGGATTTGGAAAAACGGACACTCCCTCTAAAGTGGCTTGTGGTGATTCCAGCACAGACGTTGGCAAGTCGAGCCCGGTGGTATCCAGTACGTACATCACGCCGAAGAGCATCATTTCGTCGTCGGAGGTGTTGCCCCACCAAACGGGTTCGGGGCCGTCGTTTATGTAAGTCGCTTCATGAATAATACCGTCACTCATATCAATATATTCCAAATGGTGGAAGAGCCGCACCGGGATGTGTTGATAATCGAACCAGGGCGAGGCGCAGCCGGGTTGGCCGCCACCACAGGCACCGTCGTACAGCAGATCGCCCTTTTCGCCATCGGGCAAACGCTTCCAAATTTTATATCCTGTTCCGTATTTGTGGGTATGCGCCCCAATGGCCCAAAGATAGGCCTCGTCGGGATAGGTAAGCGCATCCGAAAAACTGTATATATCGCCGTCGTTGGGAATGTAGATCCAGGGATAAGGCACGATGGTCGTCAGCATTTCCTGGATGGCCGTCCCGGCGGGTTGGGTATACACGTTTATGTAGGCTTCGGCTTTGTAAGTATTGTTGGCCGAGTAATTTATGTAATGCGAGTTGAGGTCGAGGGTAATGCCCGCATCCCAAAAGTAAGCGGTGCCTTGCGGCAAATGCACATCGGCTGCTTCCTGAGCGGTGGCTAAAAGAGTTAGATCGGAGTGATTGGCGTCGAGCCGAAATCCGGGTGGGGTGGCGTCAGCCGCTTCCTGATCCGTGAACTGATAGACGACAATGTGATGAGAATACCCCGAAATCTGCATATCCACCCGGTTGACTTCGATGTTGGTGGGCAGATCGATCTCGTACTTGGTGAAATACTCCAATTCGTCGCCCGGCTGGCCGGCAGGTCTCAAAAAGAAGGGTCCCACTTTCATTTGAAACCCTTCAGAAGGGTCGGGAGCGGGCGGAGGGGTGGCGAAAGCCTCCAGGCCATTGACGTTGTAGTAATCGTTGATCACCTGCGGGTCGACGACTTCTCCCGTTTCGGGTGCCCCGAAGAGGATCCATTGGCGGATCAGCTCTTTTTCTTCGTTGCTCATAGCGGGTTCTCCGGCGGGCGGCATCTGTTCTCCTTCATCGGTCGAAAGTGAAAAGGTTGGCTCCAGCCCTCCATTTATTTTCCTGAAAAGATAACTGCGATCGGTCCTCCCCGGATATATTTGGCGAAAGCCCTGACCGGAAGCATAGGTATTGGCAGGAGCTATCCCAACAATATTATTACGCACCGCCTGGGCCCGTTCTTCTACTGTAGCGCCCGCCCCCTCCAGATCGAGGCCTGCTTCGGGATCGGTATGGCTGTGGCATCCGGCACATCGCTGTTGCAAAATCTGATAAACGACCAGGTTGGTGGCCTGTTGGCCCCGGGTGATCCCCAAAATGCAAAGCACCGTAAAAAAGGTGGTAATGATCCTTTTCATCATGTGTAGTCAATTGATACAAACAGAATGATAGATGCGTTGAACACCCTATCCAATATTGGCAAAAAGTAAAAGGGGAAGGTCGACTGTGCAATTGTCAGTTGCGTTTCAAATGGAATTCAAGGCAATCGGTCTGCGGTGGGATTTGGGAAAATAAATTGCGGAGGTGATGTACGTGGGTAGACGAAGGCCAAAGGTACAAAAGATCGGGGTAAAAGTAAAGGAGGGGGCTTATCTTAATTTCTGTGGCACCAGCAATCTCACACCCCTTTGTCTGAACTGAGATGGTTGTGATTAACAGGATTTATGGGATCGTAAACCTAAGCTCCGGTTTATATCCCATACATCCCACCTATCCCAGTTCAGACAGCGAGGCCTGGTGTGCCAAACTACTTCACAAAAGAAAGCATTTTCGACAAGTCAGTACCATCGGTGATGTGGTAGTAGTAGACGCCCTGAGATAGTTCAGAAACATCGACGTTGACGGATTCGTTTTGCGGGTCGACTTCAACGGATTGTACCTGTTGGCCGACGGCGTTGTAGATCAGTAGCTGAGCATTGTTGGCTTCCACCTCGTAGGGGATGTTGATGATTTCGGTGGCGGGGTTGGGGAAGGCTCGGCCGATCTCGTAGGCGAAGTCGGTGGTGCTGGTGGCAACACAAGATTCGAGCAGATCATCTACAAATGTCACATTTAGTGTGGCACTGTTGTCTGGGTTATTCCGATCAAAAACTACCAGGTTCCATTCAGATTCATGGTTCCCGATTGGCAGGGCTTGAAATTTCAAAATATCTGAAGACTCTCCAGGCTCTAGCACCAGTAGTGCAGTAGGCTCGTCCGCACCCCAGGTAGTGGTTTCATGGACCGCGATAAAACATAATGCACCAACGCAGACTTGTATCTCAGTTCCATCGCCATCAACCCAACAAACCTGTTCGAGCCGGAAGGCTAGTTCTACAGAAGAAGTTCCATTGTTGGTAATGATAACTTCACCATAATCAAGGTATTCTCCCGCTGCCAATTGGGCTTCAGTAATGTTCAATGTCAAATCCTGAGCGGAAAGAAAGGAAAAAGTCATTAGGAGGAGAAGAGTAAATAAGTATCTCATGTTCAAAATATTTAACGTTAAAGAAAAGGCCTAAAAAGATAAAATCGACTTTTGTATGAAACAACAAAGATATAATAATTCTGGGTCTTACTGAAATTGGAATCTGCTTTAAGACAATTAAGCTACAATAATCTATGAAGTTTGCCGACTACGTATCACTTAAAAAGGAAACTTCAAGGCGGGCAGCGAAAAATCGCTATGCAGATTTGCCATCAGTTCCAAAAGGTAGCTCTTTTCCCATGATTTTGACCATTTCAATTATGCTCGATCAATTCTTTGACAATTACAAGACAGTAAGAAGGAGATAACAAACATTATTTAAATGAAGTCACTTATGAATCGGAAATATTTTATACCTTTAGACGTCCTAAAAATGCACCACTGATCCATTAAATTTTAAAATTAAACTTTATTAGTATGAAAAGAATTATTACACTGAGTTTAACCTTCATGCTGACCTGTCTGTTTTTGGTTAGCTATGCGCAATCTCCAAGAATGGTTCTGGTAGAGGAGGCTACTCAAGCATCCTGCCCACCTTGTGCCACGCAAAATCCGCCATTACACGCCATGTTGGATGCCAATTCTGATAAAACGGTATTCATAGCTTATCAGGTATGGTGGCCGGGAGAGGACGCCATGTATGATGACAATCCTGACGAAGTTGATGAACGAATCGGTACCTATTATTCAAATATAACCGGAGCACCCAACATAGTTGTTCAGGGAACTTCTTCTCCCGATTTACCAAGTTATTTGACTCAAAATGTCATTGACCAGATTTATGGGGATACCTCAGAATTTGACATGACCCTGAATGCAGAGATACTCAATGGTCAATTGGTAATCGGTGGTTCTGTTGAAGCTACAGCAGAAGTATCCGGCGACTTAAGACTTCGGTTGGTTATCATGGAAAAACTGATCCACGAAGATGAGCTGCCTTTTCCTGGCACCAATGCTGAAACAGAGTTTCACAATGTTTTCAAAAAATTTGTCAACGGACCACAGGGTATTACATTGAGTAATTCTTGGATGGTAGGTGACAGTTATACCATTGATGAAACATTTGATCTAAGTACATTGAGTATCTACAACTATGATCAGATCATAGTTGCGGCTATGGTGCAAAATGATGATAATAAATTTGTACATCAAGCCGCTAAAGCTGAAGATTTAAGCATCACTGTTGATCTGGCTAACAACGCTGCGGCTTCCTCTATTTCTGGTTTGCCATCCGTTTTTTGCCCAGGCATGCAAGAAGTTTCTCCAATTTTCAACCTCCAAAATAACGGCAATGTTGACCTTACTTCAGCAACCATTACTTACAATGTCAACGGCGGAGCAGATCAATCCTACGATTGGACCGGTACTTTGACTACCTTCCAAAAAGAAAGCGTAGCCTTGCCAGCCATCTCCTTTGAAACTTTGGCTTCCAATGTCATTAACGTTTCTGTATCAAACCCCAATAATACTACTGATGAAGACCTGAACGACAATCAAACTTCCTCAGATGCAGTTCCTCTTGCACTTACAGGAATTGATTCAGTGACTGTTGAAATTCTTACCGACAATTATGGTGATGAAACCTACTGGGAAATCCGCAATAGCAACGGTGTTGTTGCTTTCGGTGGTAACCCAAATGTAGGTTTGACTAATATCAATACCGGAACATTCCCAGCTCCTGCACATCCTGATATGTATGCAAACGCCACTATGTATTCTCATGTGGTTTATTTTGATATAAATGATTGCTACACCTTCCATATCACTGATTACTACGGCGATGGCATGTCTTTGTCAACTGTACCTGCCTACTATAGAGTATTAGACGGCAATGGTGTGGAACTGGTCTCTGGCGGAAATGAAAGCTTTATTGAAGTAATCAGTGACTTCAATGGAGAACTAACTCCAGTATCAGTAGAGGATTTGGTTGACGTCAACTCCGTTAACATTTTCCCCAACCCAGTTGTAGAAGTCGCCTTTGTCAACTTTAACCTCGTTGGGCAAGCAAATGCTTCTTTTATGGTAACCAATGCTGTAGGACAACAGGTCTTCGCCAAGGATTTAGGTAACCTCTCCATTGGTACTTATTCTGAAAAAATCGATATGTCTGCACTGGCTAACGGTATTTACATGGTTCAGCTCAGACTCAATGACGAATTTGTTACTCACAAAATTACTGTCGCCAGATAAACCATTGGTAGCTAATAAAAAAGATTTGTATAAAGGCGGTGGCTCATAGAGTTACCGCTTTTTTCTTATAGTCTTACAATCATATTTATATCAAATGATGACCTTACCTTGGGGTGCTATAAAGCGATAGCTTTTCACCCAGCTAAAAAAAAGTTGGTTAGATTAATTTCAATTTTTTTAAAATGATTTTTCGATATTTCTTGTTTGGCTGGTTGTTTTGTATATTTATTTTAGCCTGTCAATCTGATAAAAAACAACAAGAAATTCAACCCAGTTTTAACACCCCCGGCACCCACTTCCAACTCCTACCCCCCAACCAATCCAACATTCACTTCAACAACACCATCACCGAAGACAAATCCTTCCACCACCTCCTCTGGGAAGCCGTCTACAACGGTGGAGGCATTGCCGCCGGCGACCTCAACAACGACGGACTCACCGATCTCTACTTCACCGGCAACCAGGTCAGCGACGCCCTCTATCTCAACAAAGGCAACCTCCGGTTTGAAGACATTTCCAAAAAGGCTGGCATCACCGACCACGACGGTTGGTCGACCGGCGTTACCCTCGCCGACGTCAACGCCGACGGCCTCCTCGACATTTACGTCTGCAAAGCCGGATGGGGCCTCGACAACGAAAATATCGACAAACGCCGCAACAAACTGTTCATCAACAACGGCGACCTCACCTTTACAGAAAAAGCAAACGAATACGGACTCGACGACCCCGGCCACGGCACCCAGGCTTCCTTCTTCGACTACGACCGCGACGGCGACCTCGACCTCTATGTCATGAACACCCCCTCCAACAATTTTAAGCAAAAGCTCCTCTACATCAACAACAACAAAATACCCTACGATTTTAGCGATAAACTATTCGAAAACCTCGGACGAGGTCACTTTAAAGACCAAACCAAAAAGGCGGGTATCGAACAATACGCTTTTGGCCTCGGACTGGTAACCGCCGACATCAACCAGGACGGATGGACCGACATCTACGTGGCCTGCGACTACGAAAAACCCGACCGCCTCTTCATCAACAACAAAGACGGCACCTTCACCGACCGCAGCAATTACGATTTCAAACACATGTCCTTTTCCTCTATGGGCTGCGACGTCGCCGACTTCAACAACGACCTCCTCCCCGACATCGCCGTACTCGACATGCAGGCCGCCGACCACATACGCTCCAAAATCAACATGCGCGCCATGAGCACCAAAAATTTCTGGCAAAACGTCGGCAAAGGCAACGGCTATCAATACATGTCGAACGCCCTCCAACTCAACACCGGCTGGGGCTTTTACAGCGAAATTGGCCAACTCGCCGGCATCGCCAACACCGACTGGAGCTGGAGTATTCTCCTCGCCGACTTCGACAACGACCAATACAAAGACATCTTCATCACCAACGGCATCAACCGCGACATCCGCAACAGCGACCTCGTGGAAGAAATGAAAAACGTGCCGCCCGAACAACGCGATAAAATGGACTTGCTGGCTTTCGCCAAAAAATTTCCTTCCGAAAAACTACCCAACTACCTCTTTCACAATAACAAAGACCTTACATTCTCCAGCCGAATCAGAGAATGGGGCCTCCACAGTCCGGGATTTTCCTATGGCGCCGCCTACGCCGACCTCGACAACGACGGCGACCTCGACCTCATCGTGTGCAACTCCAACGCCGTCGCTCAAATTTTTAAAAACAAAAACCCCGACAACCACCACTGGCTCCAACTCGACATCAAAGGCAACAAGATCAACCCCTTCGGATTCGGCACCCAGGCAATCATCTATTACGACGACCAAAAACAATCGCAGGAACTCACCCTCACCCGCGGCTATCAGTCGGCGGTAAGCCCCGTGCTGCACTTTGGCCTGGGCAACATCACCCAAATCGACAGCCTGGTCATCGTCTTTCCCAACCAGAAAAAACGGGTTTACCTAAACGTCGAAGCCGACCAAAGGATCACCTGCAAACAGGAAGACGCCCAACAATATGTACACGAAGACACCGCCAACAACAACCCCATTTTCAGAGATGTCACCGACAACAGCGGCATCTCCTTCACCCACCGGGAAAACCGGTTCGACGATTTCTCCAGAGAAATTCTCCTGCCCCATATGCAATCGCGCAACGGACCCCACGTATCCGTCGGTGATGTCAATGGCGACCGCCGCGATGATTTTTTCATCGGTGGCGCCGCCAACCAGGCAGGCAGACTCTTCCTCCAACAATCGAATGGACATTTTGCGCCAGCCTCCACCCAACCCTGGGAAGCAGACCGTGAAATGGAAGACGCCGGCATCCTCCTGGCCGACCTCGACGGCGACAACGACCCCGACCTTTACGTAGTAAGCGGTGGCGGCGAACACAACAACGGCGACCTCCGCCTCCAGGACCGCCTCTACCTCAACGATGGGACAGGACGTTTTGCGAAAGCCGACAACCCTCCTTCCCTCGCCAATGGCTCCTGTGTGGCGGCTGCTGATGTGGATAACGACGGTGATCTCGACCTCTTTGTCGGGGGCGGAGTCCGATCCGGGTTTTACCCAAAAGGCGACCAGAGTTATCTGCTGATCAATGAAAAAGGAAAGTTCACCAACCAAACCCAGCAATATGCACCCAAGTTTCAGTCGCTCGGTATTGTGACCGACGCAGTCTGGGCCGACTACGACACCGACGGCCACCCCGACCTGGTGGTAGTGAGCGAATGGGGCACCCCCACCTTCTTTCACAACGAGGAGGGCCAACTCGTCGATGTCACCAACCAAGTCCTCCAACAAAATAGGCACGGATGGTGGTTCCACATCAACCCCACCGACCTTGATGCCGATGGCGACCTTGACTTCGTACTGGGCAACATGGGCCTCAACAACAAATACCACCCCAACGAGGAAAAGCCCCTCTACGTTTACGGCAACGATTTCGACAACAACAATACCAACGACATCGTGCTGGCCAAAAAGTCCATACACGGTACGGTACCCGTTCGGGGCCGGGAGTGCTCTTCGGAGCAAATGCCGTTCATCGCCGAAAAATTCCGCAGTTTTGATGGCTTTGCCCACGCCACCCTTGAAGATATTTATGGCGATGGGCTGTCTTCAGCCGTGCAGTTCACCGCCAAAGAATTTAGAAGCGGCGCCTTGATCAATGATGGGAATGGCCGGTTCTCCTTTGAACCCTTTCCCAACGAAGCCCAAATAGCGCCGGTGCAGGGTTCCGTCGTTTACGACTTCAATAAAGACGGCCTCCCCGACATCGCCCTGGCCGGCAACCACTTCGATGCAGAGGTAGAAACCGTACGCCACGACGCCGGAAACGGATTGTTATTGATCGGAAAAAAAGAGGGAGGTTTTGAGGCAATGCCCCAGCGGTCGGCCCGGTTTTACGTCCCCTTCAACAATAAGGGAATGGCCCTGGTCAAAAAGTACAAAAAAGGAAAAGGACTGATCATTACCGCCAACAACAATGGCCCGGTCCGCGTTTACGAGTTTGAAAAATAAAGACTTAAGTACGTGACATATCTGCAGAGTTTCTCGCTACTGCCTGCCCCGACGAATGACATGGAAGGCACCAAGACACGAAGTTACATGGCAGCGGTTCTCAATTTGAAAATCAATATTTACGTTCTACACAGGGAACTTCGCGGTAGAGGGGCATCAGCACATCAATAATTAGCAAATCAGCAAATTACTTAAATCTAAATTGAGAATTGCTGGTTACATGGAGATATACTTTGTGAACCTTTGTCTCTCAGTGTCTTTGTGGTAATTGCCGCAGCGATTCCCGCCTTTGGAGGAACAGGTTTGTCCTGCTCTCGATAAAAATTTAACCTCACTCCTTCCGTTTCTTAACCCGGCCATTCTTCTTCCGTTCGATCCTGCGGTAGATGCCATCGAAAAGGGTTGCCCATTTTTCGTTGTCGTAGGTGATCATCCATACCTGCCGGACGGTATCTTTATCGGGATGGTAAGTAAAGGTCAAGGTAAACCAGGCCCGTTTGCCATTGGTGTATGTTTCGCCTTTTAGTGCCATGACATTGTCGGCAAATTTGCCGGAAAACTCATATCGGCCGCCCGTGCCGTCTACCCATATCTGATTCCAGGTGGAGTCTGCCGGATTATAGGTATTGAAACTTTTTCCGCGAAAGCCGGAAGCTCCTGTCCAATTTTCCTCGATCACACAACCGTTGAGTATCCGTTTGATGTGGTTGTATCCTACTACGGTGTCGGCCTGGGTATTAAACACCTCCCACTCCCCTATCCAGAAATCAAACTGCCGATGGCCTTCCGACTGGCAGGGTGTCTGGTTTTGCGCAAAGCTGACAAATGAGAAAAACAATAATAATACAGAACATGAAAATTTTTGAACCATGGTCAAAGCGTTTTAAGATATTCGATGAGTTGGTTGCGTTCTTCTACATTTAGCACATCCCCAAAGGTGTGACCACCATTGCCGTATCCTGGCAAAGTAGAATCATAGACGCTGCTGGAACCGGGTTGATCGCGCCGTTGGTAATTCCAACCAACCTTTTCGTAATCGTAGTCGGAGGTGTTGTTAAAATTTCGTTCCCAAAAGTCTGGCCGCTGCGAGCTATCGAGCAAATCCAGTAAGGTTGGCACCGAGCCGTTGTGGAGGTAAGGGGCTGTCGCCCAAATGCCATCCAATGGAGGAGCCACATATCCGTCGCCAGGCAGGTATTGCGCTGATGCGGGCGACTGCGCAAACCAACTGTTGTTGTACCAATCCAGAAAATCGACGGCTGCATTTTTACTGTTAGACAATGCCGGGTCGGTGCCCACCACATCGAGCGATACCAGCAAGTTGGGATAAGTCGGATAGGCGGTGTAATAACCATGACAGGAGGTGCAATGCTCCGTAAAAATGACCTCTCCCTGAGCTGCCAGATCCTCATCGATTGCCTCAGGGTACGGAGGCGGCTCCAGAGAATTGATGTAGGCCAACACATCTGCAAAATGATTATCCACCTCTCTGGCCTTGGTAGAATCCTGTAAGGTCAACACGCTGGAAGCCATCATAATGCGGGCAAAATCTCCGCGGCCGCCACCGGAGTAAAACATGGCGTTCTTCTTTTTGAGTATCCACCAGGCCGGCACATCGGAGGGGATCGTCTCGGCAGGGATGGGATATTGTGGATCATCGCTCCAACTTAAGTCGTTGATGTCTCTGTGGGCGGCCAGGGCAAAGGAGAGCTTTGTAGCGGTATTGGCGCCTTTGATCGGTGTAACTACGTGTGGCCCAACGGCTTCTATGGCTTTTCCAAATGGTTGATAAGCCTGATATTGGGGAGAGTTGGCGCCATAGGTGACTTGCAGTACCGCATTCAGGCCGGGCACCAATGCAGATTGGTCGGAGGTGAAATCGGCGACGGCATTGCCCAATCCAACAATGAGTTCACCATTGAGTTTTTGAGCATGGCATTGCAGGCAGTTGACAGCCACCACCCTTTCGCCATTAAAAGCATCTACCGCGGTGAGTTCGTGATCGATGACGGCGTTGTCGCCAGTGCGGTTGAGCAGGTTGTCGTGGTTTTCACCAAAAGTGGCCATATAGAAATTGTAGGGGATACCTGCGTCGACATAATTGCCATTCACCAGATAGTCGTAACCAGCCTGCACATCGCCAGTACGCTGCGGAGAGGATTCAATGAATTCGGTGCCTTCCGGCAAACCAGAGGGCTCCGGATCGTCCGGCCTTTCAACCGGATCGTGCTGGCAACTAAATAGAACAATCAAAAATAACAATGCGATTACGGATTTGTAGGTCATATGCTTTTTTTATGTATGGTCTGTTGTTACCAATGGGGGCATCGCTATGCGCTACCAATGGGGGCATCGCTATGCGCTACCAATGGGGGCATCGCTATGCGCTACCAATGGGGGCATCGCTATGCGCTACCAATGGACGCATCGCTATGCGCTACCAATGGACGCATCGCTATGCGCTACCAATGGACGCATCGCTATGCGCTACTGCTGACAATGGGGCGTCGATATGCGCCTACCAATGGGCGCATCGCTATGCGCTACCAATGGGGGCATCGCTATGCGCTACCAATGGACGCATCGCTATGCGCTACCAATGGACGCATCGCTATGCGCTGCTGACAATGGGGCGTCGATATGCGCCTACCAATGGACGCATCGCTATGCGCTGCTGACAATGGGGCGTCGATATGCGCCTACCAATGGGGGCTTCGCTATGCGCTGCTCCAAAAACAAAACGCACAAATCACTCAAAACGCGCAGCTCCTGCTTTTATTTTTTCCTTCAGCAGGCCCGGCAATTGAAATCGCGGCCCGTGGATCGCTTCATAGTGGCGACATTTTTCGGCGAAAGCCGCCAGGCCATAATGGTTGATGTACTGTATCACCCCGCCCCGAAATGCAGGAAAACCCCAACCGTGGATGCTTCCCAGGTTGGCTTCTGCTACACTTCCAATCACCCCTTCCTGCAGGCACCACACCGCCTCGATGGCCTGGGCGAAGAGCAGCCGCTCTGTAATTTCATTTCGGTCAAAGGTGGTTTTCGTAGTTGGAAAATGCCTGGTTAGTTCCGGCCAGATGCATCGATCTTCCTCACCGATACTACTGTAAAATCCGGTCTTTATATTATTTTGTGCCAACACTTCGATCATTTTTGCCAAAACGGCAGCGGCTGGGTGGGCCACATATTTATTGCCATAGTGGTCGGCTGCCTGGTTTTCGTATTTCAGTACGATGGGGAGTGTCAGGCTATCTGCTAACAATAATGCTCCAAAAGGCATTCCCACCTGTACTCCTAACCGTTCGATCAGGGCAGGGGCATACCCTTCTTCCAACAAAGAGATGCCTTCCAGGATGTAGGTGTTTTGCACCCTCGCCACAAAAAAGCCCCAATTATCTTTCACCACTATGGGTATTTTGCGGATGGCATGTACAAAGTCGAAGGCGCGGGCCAGGGTTTCCTCAGAGGTTTTGGCTCCTTTTACGATCTCTACCAACGGCACCTTATCGACCGGCGGAAAAAAATGCAGTCCGATGAAATTCCGAGGTTTGTGACAGGCTTTCGCCAAACGGGAGATCGGGATGGAGATGGTATTGGTGGCCAGGAAGGCGAATTCGTCGAGGTGCTGTTCTGCCTCTTTATTGACTTTCATCTTCAGGTTGGCATTTTCAAAACGGCTTCAATCACCAGGTCACAATGAGCAAAATCGGCGGCATTGCTGGTCGTAGTTATGTTGTCAATTTGTTGTTGAAGGCTGGTGGGTGTTCCTTTTCCATTTTCATGTAGATGAGTCAGATGTTCTACGATCCGTTCTTTACCGCGGTCGGCAATGGCTTTCGACACGTCTTTGATCATCACTTCCATGCCCCGGATCAGGCAGGCAATAGCAATACCAACACCAATTTTACCGGCTCCTATGATCCCTATTTTTTTGGGGCGGAATTTACCATAGCCTTTAGGTCGGCTATCGCCTTTTTTGATGGCGTTGAAATCGTACCAAAAAGCGCTGATCGTGTTTTTAGCGGCACTGCTGCATACCAGCCGGGCGAAGGTGCGGCTTTCGATCCGGCAGCCGGTTTCAAAATCCGTTTTGGCAGCTTCCGATAAGGTATGCAGGATGGCCCGGGGTGCTGAAGCGCCGTGTCCTTCCATTCCGGAAAAGCCCGGCGAGGATTTGATCAATGCGGCTGTCAATTGTTGTACACGACCGGCTACTGCCAAATTCTTTGGGGTTCCTCCGGGTATTTGTCCATTTTTCCGATCCCAGGGCCTGCTTTGTTCGGAGTGGGTGAGCAGCCATTCCTTGGCCATCTTCAACAGGTCCGTATTATTGGAAGCCAGGGCATCGATGATCCCTTTTTGGAGGGCTTCCTGGGGGGCATACCGCCTACCTTTGGATAAGATTTCAAAAGCTTTTTCGATACCCAACAGCCACAATAATCGTACGACGCCCCCAGCCCCCGGCATAATGCCCAGAGTTACTTCAGGATGGCCCAGGCGGATGGCCGGATGGTCGATGGCGACCCTATGGTGACAGGCCAATGCCAGCTCAAACCCACTGCCCAAAGCCGTTCCATTGATGGCTGCCACGACCGGCACCCCAGGCGCTTCCAACTCCCGGTACAACGCTTGCATTTTTTGCGAAAGCTGAAAAAGGAGCCCCGTATCATCGGTCTGATATAAATAATCCAGATCACCACCTACCAGGAAATTTTTCTTGGCTGAAGTGACGATGATGCCTTTTAGCTTTCGCTTTTCCTTTTCCGACTTCAGATAGTCGATCACCGGCAACAATGCTTTTCCGACCTGGTGATTGATGATGTTCACTGGGCGGTCGGCCATGTCGAAGGTTAGCGTGACGATCAGGTCTTTGTCTTTTTTGTATTGGATCATTATATCAGTCTATCATGGAGATCGCGGTAGCCACTCCCATACCGCCGCCTACGCAAAGAGTTACGACCCCCGTCTGGAGGTTGCGGCGTTCGAGTTCGTCAACCAGCGTTCCGAGGAGCATGGCTCCGGTGGCACCGAGGGGGTGGCCCATAGCGATGGCTCCTCCGTTGACGTTGAGGCGGTCGTCGTCGATGTCGAAATCTCTTTGCAGTTTGAGGACGGGGGCGGCGAAGGCCTCGTTCATTTCCCAAAGGTCGATGTCCTTTGGGTTGTCAGTTTCGGCCAAATGGAGTGCTTTATCGAACTGCAGGTGTTGGTCCTTGTAGCATAATAGTAGGCTCATCTCCTACGGTAGCAACACTGATCTGATTCGAGCCCGTGGTTCGCATTCCCATGCGCCCTCCCTGCTTCTTCATTTCCAATTAATACTACAGCTGCGCCATCTACAATCCCCGAAGAATTACCTGCAGTATGAATATGGATGAATTCTTTTCGGTGGTTGAGGATATTTCCGTGAGATGCAATGGCGTCGAAATCCGGCATCTTCCTATTTTAGCGAAAGCGGGCACTAAATTGGCCAACCCCTCCAACGTCGTATTCGGACGTATCAGCTCGTCTTTTTCTAGAATGGCTTGTCCATTGTCGTCATACACCGGAGAGCACCGAACGGCTGAAATAGCCCTTTTCCCAGGCATGTAGCAGCTCGCCGTTGGGAGTGTGCAAAGCATAAGCATCCGCATCCTCTCGGCTGAAACCCCTTCTCTACTAGCAATCAGATCAGCAGATATTCCTTGTGGCACATATCCAATCTTTTCAATAACATCAGGATCACTGATAACAATGATCCTCCGTCACTACCCATCGGTACTCGGCTCATGCTTTCCACGCCTCCCGCCACTACTAAAGATTCCCATCCCGATCGAATTTTCATAGCAGCCAGGTTAATAGATTCCAGTCCGGAGGCGCAAAAGCGGTTGACCTGCATTCCGGCCACAGATTGGTCCCAGCCAGCGCATAGCAGAGCGGTTCTGGCAATAACTGCTCCCTGGTCGCCGATGGGTGTGACACACCCTACGATGCAGTCGTCGACAAGGCTTGTGTCGAGGTTGTTGCGTTGCTGTAAGTCCCGGAGGCAGGAGGTGAGCAGATCCAGTGGTCGCACCTCGAAAAGTGCTCCGCTGGCTTTGCCTTTGCCACGTACGGTGCGGAGTGCGTCGTATATATAGGGTTCCGGCATGATTTGGTGGTGATGGATTGAAAATCGCTGAGCGGGGCAAAAATAGGACTATTATGGCGAATATTGAAATACGAAATATTGAAGCGCTGGTAGAAGGAACGCCTAAACTGATATAAAATGTCCATGCTTTTTCCCGAAAGGAGGTATATTTGAACCATCAACAACATCCAACCATATCATGGCACGAAGAAAATATAAAACCACCCTTTCGCCCGTTTGTTTTTGTTTTTGATCATCCTGGCACCGGTTGCCTACCTGGGCGCAGCCTACTACCACGGAGAAGATGGGATCGAAAACCTGAAAAAGCTTTTTGGTTTTGATAAAACAGAACAACCGCACCAGCCCCCTGCTAAATCGGAGGAGGTGCGTCGGCTGGAGGAGGAGAACAGGGAGTTGAGGGAAGAGAATGAAAGGTTGCGGCGGGAAATGAAGGAGGGGTGATTTGCTGATTTGTTGATTCGTGCCGTGAAGGCGTAACGTAGTGGAGTCCCCCGTAGCAAGTCCGGGGCAGGCTTTCATGGTGCTGATTCGTGCCGTGAAGGCGTAACGTAGTGGAGTCCCCCATAGCAAGTCCGGGGCAGGCTTTCATGGTGCTGATATGCTGATCCCGAAACGAGTTCGGGACAGCTTTGGTGATGACTTCCAATCGCTGGGGCCGGCTTCGCTCAGCCAGCAAACTGCCCACTGATTAAGCGAAGTCGAAGCCAGCATAGTTGAATCCGGTGGAGTCGCCAAAATCCTGGTAGATATGGGGACCGGGACAGACAGACACGAAAAGAAAATTGCTGTATTAAACGAAAACCAACGTTTTTTAACATAGACTTTCCCCCATCTTTTTACAAATACTCCTACCTTTGCGCTTTCCAAAAATTCAACTATTCTACCTATGGCCAAAATACTCATCAACGATGGGATGCACTCCGACGGCATCGCATTGCTCCAAGAAGCCGGACACGATGTCAGTACCACCAAGATAGCACAGGAAGAACTGCTCCAACAACTGCCTGGCTATGACACCATCATCGTCAGAAGTGCTACTAAAGTACGTAAAGAACTGATCGACCAATGCCCCAACCTACGAATCATCGCCAGAGGAGGGGTTGGGCTCGACAATATCGACGTGGCTTACGCCAAAAGCAAGGGCATCGAAGTGATGAACACTCCTGCTGCCTCTTCAGCTTCTGTAGCGGAATTGGCTTTTGCCCACTTTTTCACTCTGGCCCGCTCAGTGCATCGCGCCAACCGGGAAATGCCTCAACAGGGCAACACCGCTTTTAAACAACTCAAAAAAATCTATTCAAAAGGAGGAACAGAACTGGCCGGTAAAACCCTCGGCATCATCGGTGTGGGCCGCATCGGGCAACAAACAGCCCGAGTGGGATTGTCGCTGGGCATGAAGGTGCTGGCGGTCGACCTGGTTGTAAATAATGTTACGATCAACATTAATATCCCAGGTGGAGAGCCCGACACTGTCCGCGTAGACCTGCCCACAGTGCCGATGGACGATATGCTGGCTCAGGCAGATTTTATCGCCTTGCATGTACCTGCCGCCAGAAAGCCCATTATTGGGAAAGAGGAATTCGATAAGATGAAAGACGGGGTATTTATCGTCAACCCAGCCCGCGGAGGTACGATTGATGAAGGTGCCCTCCTAGACGCACTAAATAGTGGAAAGGTGGCGGGAGCTGGCCTCGATGTTTTTGTGAATGAACCTACTCCTGCAATTGCCCTTTTGGAACATCCTAACATTTCTCTTACGCCACATATTGGCGGCTCTACTAAAGAGGCGCAACGCAATATTGGTCTTGAACTGGCGGAGAAGATTAATGCGTTTTTTGAGTGAGGGGGAGTTATTTCGCTGCACGAACCTTTGTTTTCTCCTGAATCCAGCATTCCACTGTAAATGAATCTCCTTCTTTAAGCAACCTTTGGTGAAGGTCTTCCTTGCTCGGCATGTATTGCTGATAGCGAGCGATCAGCTTGTTGGCTTCACCGACTACAGAAGAATCTAACCGTTTGGCTTTTTTCCATTGATCGATGGCAGGCCAGGTCACGATCTGCGATTTCCAGCCCCTGCCAGGGCCGCAAAGGGGACCACTGGAAGCGTACAATTTTCCGATAAGGATATAAGGGTCACCCCAGTTGGGCTTGAAGCTGCTGGCCCGACGGGCGTACCTGCGGGCATTGGAGTACTGCTTGAGATGTGCATAATATATCTTCGCAATGGTGAGGGCATAGAGCGCTTTTCGTTCGTTGTCGTCGGTTTTTTCAAAACACTCTTGATAGTGACCGATGGCGGTTTTATAGCGGCCATTTTGGAGCGCTTCGCGAGCCAAAGCTGTACAGGAAGTTGATGCTTCCACAGGCTTTTTACAATTAGCAGCCAAAGCCTGCCGCAATGCCTGCACTTTAGTATCCGAATCGGGGCAGTTGCCGCGCTTCAGCCGACCCAGGGTAGCCAGTATGGCATCGCAGTCGGTAGGGGCTGCTTCAAAATCAGCGTAGTATTTGTCCTGGTAGTAGTCGCAGTCGTAAAACCCTTCGACGCCTTCCATTTGTTCGAGGCGGCTGGGGGCGTAGCTTTCCACCACGTCCCATCCTTTGGAAGTCCATTTAGGGTCGTTTTTATCTTTGAGCTTTTTGCGAGCCCTATCCAGAATATCGAAAATTTTTCCGGCGTATTTTTGAGCTTCTGCTTTGGGCACTTTGTTTTCGAGGTAGCCATTTACCAGCAGGGAAGTAAAGGGGTTGACAACAAAGGCGGGGGTGTCGTTGCCTTTGGTGTCGATGACTTCTTTAAACAAGTCGTATATCTCCTCATTGCTTACCCTGTCGGGAAAGGTGTAGAACAGGTCGTAGGCTTTCAGGCCCTGATACATGGTGGATTTGGCGGGGTAACATTCCATGCCCTTGTCGTAGAGTTCGAAGATGCGCTTGATGTATTGTTCTTTTGTAGAAGCATTGTTTTCTTTTTCGATCAGGCCCTTGTATATCTTCACGCCGTCGGTGTATTGGTAGTCGCGCTTGCCGTCGGCAGCAGGAGCGATGGAAAATACTTTGTCCCAGTACTCCAGGGCCAGTTGGTAGTTTTTCTGTTCGAGTTCCTGGCGGTAGAGCACGTGGTTTTCCATAGCCTGATCTTTGAAACTTTTGCCGTTCCAGGTGGGACAGTTGCCTTCGTCTTTGGGGGCAGGTGTTTCTTTTTTGGGCTCATCGGTTTTGGTGACTTTGGTGGTCGTTTTAGGTGTACAGGCAAATACAAGAATTGCCAGCAGGGTTAGTGTCAGGGAAACAATACTTAGGTTTTTCATAGTCGGATGGATTTATTAATACAAAAGAGCTTCGTCATTGTTATTACGACGAAGCTCTTTTGGTTATGTCATTTCGCGACAGCGTTAAATATCTCGTAAAATTGGCGGCGGCTTCGCCAGCGTTGAGGTGCTGCGTTACTTAAATTTCACAGTAACCGTTTCACCGATCCAGCAGCCCACTTTGGCGGACTGGCCTTCTTTGACGCCGCGCATAAAGCCTTCCTGCTTGTCGGGGCGGGCACCGAGGTAGCGGCCTATCTTCTTGTTGGCTTCATCAGCCACAGAAGGGTCGATGGATTTGGCTTTGCCATACATCTCGATGGCGGCCAGTACGGCCAGTCGTTGGTTCCAGTCGTCGCCACATTTGCTGGCAGACGAGGCATAGAGATCAGCGATCAGCATGTGGGGGTTGCCCCAGCCGGGGCGGAGAGAAGCGGCGGTTTTGGCACTGCTTCGGGCGGCGTTGTATTGTTTGAGCTTACGCCCCTGGATGGAGGCGATGGAGAAGTGGTATCCGGCCTGTTTGGAGGGGTCGGATTCCTGTGCCAGTGCTTCTTTGTATTTGTTGATGGCGCCGCTGTAATCGCCCTGGTCGTAGAGTTTTTTGGCCATGACGCCGGGGTTGTTGGCTTCAAATTCGGCTTGGCGCTTGGCGTTTTCCGCGGCAGCGTATTTAGCCCATTTGCCTTCGAGCTCATTGAGGAAGGGGTCGGTATCTTCGCATCCCTGTCGTTTGAGG
This sequence comes from Saprospiraceae bacterium, assembly GCA_965222105.1. GTDB lineage: Bacteria > Bacteroidota > Bacteroidia > Chitinophagales > Saprospiraceae > CALGLS01. The sequence goes on from CBDCTQ010000083.1 coordinate 90,525, forward strand.
GTTTCGATGGCTGATTTCAAAAATTCGGGGTTTTCCGGGTTGGCTTCGTATTCGGGCTTGAGTTTATTTTTAAAATAATCGCAATCGAAAATGTGGTATTCGATTTGGGCGAAAGCCTCATTCATAGAGGTCTTAGAGGCTTTGAACCGCTCGGCCACCTGGGCGTTATTGGCGATGTTGTGGTCGGCAATGGCGTTGAGTTGGGTGTAAACAGCGCGGGCATCTTTTTTGGATATCTTTTCATTGGCAAACAACTGCACCACTGCGCCAGCATAGGGTACCAGCACGATGTCTTCAATACCGTTGCCCCCTTTGTCGACGGCTTCTTTCAAAACATCGTGGACTTGTTGGTAAGGTGCATCGCCAATGTATTTGGTAAAGTAATAATACATATCGTATCCTTTCCGTCCTTTGAGGAAAACGTCCTGTCCTTTTTCGCCGTAGCATTGGACTTGTCCGTCGTACAGATTGAGGATTATATCGACGTGTTCTTTCTTTTTAGCTTCATCGGTCTCTTTATCGAAAAAGTGGCGGTGGATTTTGCGTCCATCTGAAAAGTGGAGATGATTTTTGCCGTTGGCGGCGGGGGCAATTTCGTAAGCCGTTTTCCAATAGGGGTAGGCCTCGTCGAAGTTTTTAGCCTTGACGGCATCGCGATAGAGGGAATGTGCTTCCAGCCCTTCGCTCTTCTTTGGTGGACTCGGCGAAAGGTACTGCATTGTGCGATTAGGCCGATAGAAGCCCAGTCAAAAGTTGCCAAAAAAGAGCAAGCAGGTAGTTCTGAATAGTTGTCTGAAGTCCATCATTTTCAAGTTTAGTTAAATTTTCGTTTAAAGAACCAATTATTATCATTGAAGGTAAATCCAAAAGTGTAAATTTACCATAAGTATCTTTGATTGCGTTTTCGCCGGATTCAGGCGCTTCCCAGTTCGAATGCCATATGTCGACAAAAGACGTTTCATTCTTTAATATAATCGGTAAACCAAACCCAACTGTTATGCCGTATCGCGTTAAAGAATTATTAATTCCGACGGCGGAGCCCCCCCGCGGGTCACGCCCCAAGAAGGCGCCCATACGGTAGCTGACCTGTTGGAAATAGTTGTTGAGGCTTTGATCTCTGTTGGGGATCAGTTCGGCTCCAAAGGCTAGCTGCCAGGCATTTTCGAGCAGTCCTTCGGCTTCATTGTTGGCTTGGTTGAAATATTTTTTCCAGTTGGCGAAGCTGACATCAGCCCCCAATCTCCAGGTTTTCTTCCCTTTCCGGAAACGGTACATGGCTCCCAATCCAAACTCCGCCGGGAGTCGGCCCTGGAGTAGGGAATCGGCAAAAGACCCGTTGGTAATGGTGTCCTGTACCAGGTAAGAGAGGTTGATCCGCTGTACAAACCGCTCGGTGCGAATGTTCATATCGGTGCCGGAATGACCATAGGCGCCTATCGTCAGCTGGGTTCGGTCTGCTTCTCTGAGGCTGTTGGTGGTCCTGTTGGGGAAAGAATAATCGTATTGGATGCCAAAATTCCACAAAAAGCCCCGATACCGGGAATAGTTTTCGATGACATCGAAATAGTGGTTTTCGAGATTGGTGAAATCGGCCGTGTGATTGTAGTCGATCCTACCGAAGAGGTATCCCAGGTTGGCACCCACGGCAAAGCGGTGGATCGTAGTGTCGCCATCGCCTGACCACCGGTAATGCAGGCCATTGCCCCACATCAACTGATAGGTGCCACCCGTACCCTGAAAATTGTACAAGATGGTATCGACAGCGGGATTGACTTCCATCGTCGTCACTTCATAGCCGACGTTGCTGTAGGGCTGGAGTTTGAACCCCATGCCCCAGTAGATGGGCGATTTGTCTCTATCGAGTATCCGGCTTCCGATGTTGCGTATTGGGAAGGCCAGGGACAGATAGGAGAGGTTGCCGCTCCAGACGCCCACTTCGGTATTGCCCGATTCGAGC
>CBDCTQ010000084.1:0-4186 GCA_965222105.1 Saprospiraceae bacterium
CGCCGGCCACCATACCGGGTTATTTCTTTTGGAAGATGGAGAGGCAACCCACCTGGCCAATACCGATGGCTTATGGCAAATAATACAACTAAAGTCCAATCCCGGATATGTCATTGGCGGCACCTACTCCGGTCTTTTCCTCTTTAGGATAAATGAGGACATGATGCTCCAACCCATTAAAAAAATCAGAGGCTTTGACGAGTCAAGCCGCTTCTTTGAAGAAGATCAAAATGGCAATATTTGGGTTGGACAATTTTACAAAGGATTGTACCGGCTCACTTTATCTGATGATTTGGCAGAAGCTACCACAAAAAAGATATCTGATGAGCACGACCTCCCTATTGATGAACAGATTATTTTAAGCCGTATCGACAACGACCTTTATTTGGCTACCCGAAAGGGAATATATCTCCTTGACCCTTCGACAGAGTTGATTGTCAAAGCCGATCTTTTTGAAAAGGAAATTGGAGACAAACCAGTTTATCTTTTGATACAGGACAACCAAAAAAATATCCACATTTACTCCGAAAACAAAGTGGGCTTTTACAAGCAAATCAGTCTCAAAAACTATGTATTTGTACCATCATCTTTATTGCAATTGCGCTATGCCTTTAATAACGACTTGTTGAACATTTCGATCAACACTCAGGATGGCGTCCTGTTTAACGCAAATGAAGGATTTATCCAATACAAAACCGAATTGGAAAACCAACTTAGCCTTGAAAAACCCCTGATGGTAAACAAAGTGTTCAGTGTAACGGAAGACAGTGTGCTGTATGCCAGGGTACCCTTTGACGTTAAGCCGGACATGGTGGAAGAACTCCGTGTTTCTCATCGGGCAAGGGTGTTGCAATTTGAAGTAGAGTATTTCCAATTTGGAGAAGTTAACAACCAACAGTTTCGGTATTACCTCAAAGGATTTGACGATGGGTTTGGCCTTTGGACCAATACGTCTGTCAAAGAATACACCAACTTGAAAGAGGGAGATTATGAATTTTTTGTACAAGCCCAAAACTACCTGGGTCAAACCATGACCAGCGCACCTTTAACACTGAAGGTGATGCCACCGTTTCACAAAACCCTGCTGGCAAAAACCTTTTACGCATTACTCGTTCCCTTTGGTGCTTTTCTGATTTATCGTCGCCAAAAAAACCGATTCAAGCGAAAAGCCAAAGAAGTAGAAGCAGCCAAACAGAAGGAGTTGGCGATCAAACATCAGGAACTCGTCGACATTGAACATCAAAAAGAACAGCAGTTGCTCCGATTGGAAGAAGACAAGATAAAAAGCGAGCTAAGTCACCTCAACAATCTGCTGGCTGCTTCTACTATGAATCTGGTCGTGAAAAACGAATTCATCGAAACCATAAAAGAAAAACTCCAACAGGTAAACCGAAAAGGAAAAAACAGGGAAACCAAACAAGCACTTGAACAAATCGTAAGAGAGATCGACACAACCCTGCGATTGCAGGAAGACTGGGACCAGTTTGAACATCACTTTGACAAGGTACATGGAGACTTTCTGTCCCGATTGAGAAAACAGTTTCTCGACCTCACGCCCAATGAACAAAAACTCTGCGCCTTTTTACGCCTCAACCTCAACACCAAAGACATCGCCAACCTGATGGGTATATCGCTTAGAGGCGTTGAAGTGGCACGTTATCGCTTGCGCAAAAAACTGCACCTGGAGCAGGGGCAAAATTTAGCTAAATTTATTTTGGAGTATTGATGGGGGATTTTTTCCTTTTCAGTAAAGCTCAATCTATTGCTGCTTTCAATGTCTTTTCAATTCTTGGCGCATGACTTACCCCCATCGTAACAAACACTCTTTTTCCTTTCCCAACCAATTCCACAATTACCCTAATCATGTTTTCATCTCTCAATATATTTGTATGATTCCAAATTTCATTTAAATAGCCTTCCGGATATCCACTTCCCGAGCTGTATTCCCTCCATTCTATACCCGGAAAATCTTTTTGCCACTTTTCATCCAACTCTTGCCAGGTATTAAATAGGCCTCTTATTCCGGAATAGTCGGTCCGACTTTCCAAATAGTCCTGAAGGGCCATTTCCGGGTTTTCATATTTCCCGTACCTAATGTTGCTGAAATAGGGCCGAAATGTATAAAACATAGCTATTTCTTCGGGAGGAAATTTATCCATCAAAAACGCTATCTCCTTTTCCCTTTTTGATTCCCAGGAATATAGCTTTATTCCTTTTTTATTTGCCAACTGGGTCACCAATCCACCTTCCCCCAATTCCTCTATTGGGTTTTGAAACCAACTAAACAAGTTGCCAACTCTTCCTTCCACTAATGCAACCTCCGGGTTGAACTTTTTCCAATAATATCTAAGTGAATCCAAACTCGGATTAGCCGGATCCTTGGTATGACTGATACCAACAATACATACCGCTCCTCCTCCCTTTTCTGATTGGAGCGTGTAGATGTAGGGCCTTCTATGCACTTCCCATATCCCCTTGTAAGCCTCCATATCCATTACAGGCACCTCGAGTTCGATGTGATTTTCAAGGTCATAATAGGGGGCTAAGACCCAGAGTACCTTGAAATAAAGTAGTGCCAACACGAATACCACCACCAGAGCTAAGCCTGCCAGTATCCTTTTTATTATTTTCATGGTTCTTTTTATATTTTAAATCGGTTCAAATAAATTTCAGGGCCATACTTTTGGGTTGTATATTTTAGGAACGATAAGCAATCCAAACTGCTTATACCAGAAATAATTAATTTTACGAAAAACTTGAGACGAAACCAATCACCTGCTGATCTCATCGCAAAAGTAAGGCTCGCTCGAAAAATAACTTGTCTTCCATTCCACCGGACATGGTTCCACCTACAAACTACATCCCGTTTTCCTTTTTTCCTTTTATCTCTACCTTTTTATAGTGAAAGATCAATTTATAATTTCCCTCTTCTATCTTTCTAAATTCAAAATAATCTTCTGCATCCGGAGCGTCAAAGAATGTACTATCCGTTTCGGCATTTAAAATGCCGCCTCTTTCTCCGTCCTGATACATAACCAGTTTTCCGTTTTCAACTCTAAATTCAAAAACATTGTTGTTGAACTCTTTAACTCTATATTTTCCCGCATAGCGTTTGAGCATATTTTCAGAAATTGGTATTGCTTTTCTATTAATTTTTTGAGGGAGTTCATAAGGTTTATTGTTCATGATTTTCTCAACGGTTCTCAGAATATCCCCAAATGGAATTTCGTCGTAGTTTGAGAAAAAAACCAATTCATAGTCTCCAGGAATGTTGTATTCAGCATGACATAATATACCATCTCCACCACCAGACCATCCTATTTTGTTTTCATTATTCTTCATTTTGTTCAGGTAGGGTTCTTTATTAATGTGGTTTATAAAAAGCAAGAGGTCTTCAACGGTTGAAAATATTTTCGCCTGATTTTTTCCATCACTTTGTATATTTGGCACTACAACTATTTGCCCATCGTCGTTTTCATGATTTTTTACCAGGCTGTTCCTGTTGTTGTTTTGTAAATGAAAGTGAGCTCCTGTGCTATTCATTTTTAAGGGTTGAAAATACGTGTCATTAAGGTATTGCACAAATGGCTTGTTGGCTATTTTAGAGATGATAAAATACAGCAATTGATAGCCCAGATTTGAGTACATGGATTCTGAACCGGGGTCGAATAATAATTTTTCCTGTGCAATTAATTCAATGACTTCTTCCGGATTTTTTTCGATTAAATTAGGTATTTCCCTGGTGAAACCTCTTGGCAACCCGGATTGGTTGTCCATCAAATGCTGAATGGTGATTTTATCCCCATTGGGAAATTCCGGGATATATTTGGTTACTTTGTCGCTTCTTGATAGCAGACTTTCCCGCTCTAAATCCAGGACGGCTGCTTTAGCCATCAGCTTTGAGATGGAATGAATATCAAATTGGGATTTTTTATTGACCTGCAGGCTACTTTTTCGATCCTCCCTCATATTGAATGCCTCAAAAAGCAGTTGTTTCCCTTTTTTTGTAACAAGTACAACACCATTGAATTTTTCCAGGCTTTTTAACACCTCAAAGTACTCTTGCAGTTTTTCGGATAATCCATTGTTTGCTCTTGTCTTGCTGTTTATTTTTTTTGATTCAGGGCTACATCCAAAAAGAATTAGAAAAAGGAGAGGTAATAATATTTTAGTGCTGTACATATAC
>CBDCTQ010000085.1:0-5287 GCA_965222105.1 Saprospiraceae bacterium
TTCCCAACTGTAGGTGGCGTTGGGCGCGATTTTGGGATTGTCCATACCAAAAAAACTGGCTCGGTTCGATTCCATACCGCCATAAGCTATGCCCATCCACTCCATGGTCGATTGGTGTTCGCCGTAAAACTGGTCCATCAGTCGGCTTTCGTAGTAGTTGGTGATTCCTTCGTCCATCCAGGCTTCTTCTTGTTCGTTGGTGGCCACCATTTGCATAAAATATTGATGGACGTACTCATGGATGGCGATGATCTCCGGTGTGCGCACGCCCTGTGGCAACAGGCAATTTCCGAGAACGGTGATCAAAGTCGGGTACTCCATACCAGAAGAAAAAATACCGTGGAAGGGCGGATTGATGATCGTAAGTACGGGGTAGGGATAAGGGCCAATCTTTTTATTGAAAAAGGAGATGGACTGTTTGAGGGCGGCAAAATATCGTTCGGCAAAATGTTCGTTGTAAGCATAGGTGAACAATTTGAGATCGATGCCCTCCCATTTTTCTTCGACTACTATGAAGTGTGGCGAGGCAGCCCATGCGAAGTCGATGACATCCTCGGCGGTGAAGGAATAGACTTTGCGGTTGTCTTGTTGGGTTTCGTTGGTCAATACACCGGAGGCGCCAACCACAAAATTTTCGGGAACGGAAATATCGACTTTATACACACCGAAATTGGCATAATACTCCCCGCTGGAGTGGTACTGATGGCAATTCCAATGGCCGGATTTGGCATAGCGCATCCCGGCTGGTTCGTAGACACCTACTTTCGGAAACCATTGTGCCATGAAGTAATAGTCCATGTTGTAACCGGTGCGGGCCATCGTTTTGGGAATGTGGCTGACCCAGTCGAGTTGGATGGTAACAGACTGATGCGGGAGTACGGGATCATTGAGTGGTACCCGCAATACGGTACGGTCTTCGTCGTTGTCGTCATCGGGGTGGATGTACTCCATTTGTTGGGTGAGGTCGTTGCCATTTTCGTCTTTTATGGAGCGAATGTCGATCCATCCCCATCCACAATCTTCTGTTAGGGCTCTGCCGAGCAGACTGGGGATGCCCCGTTCCTGAAAAAAGGTAGATCGTGAATTTTTGAAGGCGTTGAGGTAGAGGTGGTATTGCAGTTCATGGATGGTGTCGGCGGAGGGGTTGTTCCACACCAGGGTTTGCTGGCCATTGACGGTTTTCTCATTGGGGTCGAGGCTGACTTGCATGGTGTAGTTGGCAATTCGATCCGATAAAGATGCGTTTTGCGCAAAGCTGATCGATCCCATAAGGGCCATACAAAAAATAAGAAGAACTGATTTTTGAGTATTCATCCTGTTGATGTTCTTTTGGACGGGCAAATTTACATCCTTCTCCGGCAAATTAGCATTACTCAAAAAATATTTTGAGCATTTTTACACTGCTTTGATTTTGCGGGTGGATAAAACGCTTCGATGGTTTTACCCCGATAAGAGGTCTGGGTGTTGATAGGTGTGTGATTTTTTGAACCGCTAAGAGCGCTAAGTAGAACTACCAACGTTTCAAGTTCGTGGCGAAAAAGCACCAAAGGTGTTTTGCTTTGCGTTCGTGGTAGCGGTTAAAACATGCCTCCGGCAGTTAAAAATTTGCTATGCCCTTCGGGTAGGTTATTTAATTCCTCATCCCTAAATCATCGAAATTGATTTTTTATAAAAATCTGCTCGATCATTTGTTTTCTATAATCAAAAATGTTTTGGAGTTTTCGTGCTACTACCCAGCGGTGCATCCACCTGCCCAACATGCCGAAGGGGAGGGCGTAGCGTATTTCATCTGTCATCAGCACCCCTGAGGAGGTTTCCCTGAAATGGTGTATATGTTCCCAAAGAGCATAGGGACCTTTGAGTTGGATGTCGGTGAACCGCCTGAGGGGGGCAACGTCCTTAATTTGGGTCACCCAGGTAATAGGAATGCCCAGCATAGGGCGTACCCGGTACCGGATCAACTGCCCCTCGTATATCTCGGCATTGGGCTGTAGATCGGAAATGATTTCAAACTTTAACTCTTCGGGAGTGATGGTGGCCAGATTGGCCGGGGAAGAAAAAAAGTCCCAGGCTTTCGCTAAATCGGTGGGAATGGTTTGCTCCCGGATAAAATGATAATATTTCATTTTCGGCAAATCAAGTCATAAATTGGTGCAGTGCTTTTGGTTCTTTTAGCCAGGAGATGCCATCGCTCCAACGTATACATGTTAAAAGTGATTCATTCCCAGCTACGAGCAATTGTTTTGTTATGGAACTGGACCGTAGGTCAGACAATTGTTTTTCTACGCTGACCGGGTCGGAATGGGTAATGAAAAAAGTGAGGCCATAAAGTACTTTAAACCGGTTTGCCACCATCTTCACTTCCTCTATCGGCACATTACTTCCGAGAAAAAGTACGCGTCGTCCGCACTTTCGCAAAAGATAGTAGGCGTACAACAAGGCAATATCGTGGTGTTCGTTGGGCGGTAAGAACAACAACCAGGTCGGAAATTTTTCCTTTGGGAGCGGCAAAGCCTCAATAGCCACCATTAGTTTTTGGCGGATGAGTTGAGAGATAAAATGTTCCTGGGCAGGGCTTATTTTATTGCGGCGCCATAGATGGCCTACCTTTCTCATCAATGGTAGAAGGAACTGGGGATATGATTTCTCGAAAGGGTATCGCTCCATCATTTTGGCGAATGCTTTCTCAAAGGAAGAAACATCGAAATTCAATGCAGACTGGATGAATTGGTGGAGCAGGGGCATTTCGCCGGATTCTGATTGTTCGGCGGCTTCCTGGATTTGGGCCACCTTTTTCAACAGTTCCTTCCTGGTCAGTTGGCTGACCTTTGAGATTTTATGTCCGTTTTGCAGAAGCAATACCACATTGAGCAGCTTTTTCAATTGCTCGTCATCGTAGTACCGAATGTTGGTGGCCGTTCGGTGGGGTTCCAGCAGTTGGTATCTCAGTTCCCATATGCGCAGGGTATGCGCTTTGATACCCGATATTTTTTCTAGGGTATTGATGGAATAGGTCATTATTTTGTTTAATTTTTTGTAAAAATAGTTAAACAAAATGACTTTGTCAAGTGAAGCCCATTTTATATCCTATCCTTCAAAACCAAGCTTTCAAACCCCTCCAAATCAATCGGCTGCCCCTGGTGCATCAAGTGCACTCCGGAGCCCCGCAGGTTGCAAAAAGCCATCCATTTTTCACCATTATTTGTAAAGGAAATGCCAAAGACATCGGCGGCCAATTCTTCCACTTTTGAAATTCGGGCGTTTTGATAAGAAAGGAACTGGCGCCATTCGCATAGCTGTTCGGCAGACAACTCCTGATCGTCTCCGTTGGCAGCGGCAGGGTAGGGGATCAGCAGTCCACCGCCTGTCAAACTGTGGAGAAGCAAGCAGCTTTGTTCCTGTTGTAATGAAAGAGCGCTTTTCTGGCCCGGAATCGCCACCCGCAACGGCCCTGCGCGAAAAAATCGACCATAAAGTTGATGCCGGTTTATACGACTGGTGAGCATGGCGATGGCGGTGTGGCGTTCGCGCAGCCGATTCCATGTCAACCAATTGTTTTCCCAACTGTTGATGGGGCCATCGGCCAGATAATCGATGGGAGTCAATGCAGCACCAATAGGTATTTGATTTCCAACAATATATTTACCTTCACATCGCTTTCGCAAAAAACGCATGGCATCACTCATCACCTGGCCCTGGGTTTTATTGGGCGGCGGGGCCAAACTGACGGTATACAGCCCTTCAAAAAACAAAATATCGTAAGCCCATTGTTGGGTGATCTTGTAAAGCAAGTTGGTCAAAAAATCCTGTACTTCCTTTTGATGAAAATCCAATACAAACTGTGGCTCTTCCAAACCGGGTAACCTAAGTTGCAGGGATTTCCCACGGTCATTTTTCAGTAACCAATGGGGCAAGCGGCTATCCAATTCCGACGAAACACCGGCCAGAAAAGGAGCCAACCGGATCGCCGTTTTTATGCCGGCCTGCTTTAATGCTTTTCCTGTCGACGCTAATTGGTTTTGAAACCCGGGATCAGCCGATTTCCAACTGCCAACAGTAATAGGGTATCCCTTCTCCACGAGGGTACAACAACCCGAACATCACATAAGGCAAGAGCTTGAAACCAACTGTAAATGGCCTTGGCTTTTTCGGATGAGACCGGTAGTTCAGAGGCGACCAGGCACGTCAGTGGAGGAGGCAGAGGCTGTTGGTCTTTTTTCTGCCCCAGCAGATAATAGGCTTCAAAGACCTTCTCTTTTGTTCCCTCCAACAAGGCTATTTCCATGGCTGGAAAGGAGTGGTTCAATACGAAGTTGGTTGCATCCAGATCGATTTTTATCTCATCAGATGTCGGAAAATAGCGAATCAGGACAAAGCCCTTGTCTTCACTCAAAGATCCGATGAGCAAGTACTGATCCTGCTGGCGGATGTAGGCATACGACCAGGAATGTAATCCACCACCTGCTTGTCTGAGGAGTGGATGGCCGTAGTCGCCCCGGTGGTGCAAAGAAGAAGCAAAGGGTCTCAGCGATTTTATTTTTTGAGTGGATGTATGTTCCCTGGTTTCGGAGTCGCTCAAAAAACCATTACAGAGCAGGTGGTCAGTGGAAGCAAATTGATGCGCCAACCGAATCGACAACTCATTCACCGTCACCTCCATCTTTGGGTGGAGGGCCAGGCGCAGCCGCAGCCCCTGTGGCAACTTTTCCACCTGTGCATCGACATACAGCTCCTCGAAAAAGCTCATTTTCCCGAAAGGGAGCCATTCCTTTTGATGGTGGTTGTAGCGAAGGTATACCTGAATATCCCGATCGTGTGTCACAGTAGTACAATGTAATTTAATGAAAAATTATTTTACTCAGACTGTATTTTCTTATGTTATTTTTGATTATAAAACCGCTTCATATCAACCTTGTTCCTCAATAACGAGACAAGTCCGAAATAATCCACCTTATATTTTTCACTCATCTCCCCGGGAATGTACGTTTTCAATAGTTATGGTTATTTAATTCTCGGACAACAGTGATTAGCTACATCAGAAGGACGTCTGGCCTCCGACAGTGAAACGGTCTGTATACTGCCGTCTTTCCAGGCACAAAATCTTCTCCACTACCCAGGATCCGCCTCCGACCCACTCCGGGTACGCAATAACCCCCGAAAAGCATCTAACACTGTGCTTTCATTTTGAATCACCTTGTAAACTTCCGTCGAAATCGGCATGGGCAGGTTGTATTTTTTGGCCAACTCCATCACAACACCGACGGTTTTCACCCCTTCTGCCACCATA
>CBDCTQ010000086.1:0-86602 GCA_965222105.1 Saprospiraceae bacterium
ATATGGCCGTTGGGGGGTGGCGTTGGTGCTTTTGGGATTGACGGTCTTTTTGGGGTATGACGTAAAGCAGAGCGACTTTGGGAAACTGTTGTTGGGTTACATTCCTTTCTTTTTAATTTATCTATACATTTTTTGGAAAACGGATTCCTCCGAAACCCTGTATTTCTTTCTGGGGTGGAGCCTGGTGTTGCGGCTGGCATTGGTATTTGCCTTTCCGGGACTTTCCGATGACATCTACCGGTTTGTGTGGGATGGGCGACTGATGATCAATGGGGACGAATCCTTTTCAGTATTTGCCCGCTCAAATAATAAATGCGGGGCCGAAGGTCTATTTCTTTGACCTTCAATTGTACACTCAACTCAACTCGCCGCATTATTATACGGTGTATCCCCCGGTTTGTCAGGCGGTGTTTGCGGGAGCTTGTTGGCTCTTTCCGGAAAATGTCGGAGGGGCAGCCATTGTCATGAAAACGGTCTTTTTGTTGGCGGAAGGGGGGAGCATCTGGTTGATTTGGCGGTTGTTGAGGGCATTTCAGTTGCCTGAAAAAAAGGTATTGCTGTATGCATTGAATCCATTGATCTTGTTGGAATTGACGGGAAACCTGCATTTTGAAGCGGTGATGGTCTTTTTCCTGTTGTTGGCCCTCTGGTGGCTTCACCGGGAGCGGTGGGCCTGGTCGGCGGTGGCGATGGGGTTGAGTGTTGCCACCAAACTGCTGCCTCTTCTATTTTTGCCATTGCTCATCGGGAAGCTGGGGTGGCGGGTGAGTATCCGTTATTTTATCCTGGTCGGGATAACCGTTCTGGGACTTTTTTTTCCACTACTTAATATAGAATTGCTGAACCATTTTGGCGAAAGCCTCCACCTCTACTTCCAACGATTCGAATTCAACGGCAGCATATACTACCTGTTGCGGTGGATCGGTTTTCAATGGAAGGGGTACAATCTGATCGGCACTATTGGGCCCCTGCTGGCGATATTGAGTGGAGTGGGGATATTGGCGGTGGCCTGGCGGGAGCGCAAACGGTCATGGAGCCGTCTTCCGGAAGCCATGCTGTGGTGCATCTGTATTTATCTTTTGCTGGCTACGACGGTTCATCCCTGGTATTTGAGCCTGCCGGTGTTGTGTTGTCTGTTTACGCAGTACCGCTTTCCAATCCTTTGGTCGGGGCTGGTAATGCTTACTTATATCAATTACAGTTACCCGGCATACCATGAAAATCTGTGGGTGGTGGGGTTGGAATATCTGTGTGTGGGAGGGTTTTTTCTGCTCGAACAAAAAAATTTTTAAAAAAGTTTTAAAATATTTGTTTACAAAAACAAAATGTTTTACATTTGTGCTGTCAACAACATGCATTAACATTTTAAAAAATTGAGGGAGTATGAAAAACTCAAAATTCCGCGACATACCATTTAGTGTAGTCGATACCCGCTTTCAGGAACTCGCCAAATCCGCCGCTGGAGCCCCCCGGAAAAACGGCGGAAATGGATTGCCCGAACTGGGGCTCACCACCTTGCTCCTATTGGTCTTGCACCAATTGATCATCAGCTTGCGCAAACCGATGATTGCCCTTAAATACCTGCTTTTTCAGTGGGTGAAACGGTTGATCCCGCTTGCCAAACGGCTGCCCTGGGTGAAGATCGGGTTGTTGGCACTGCCCATATCGGTGCTGCTACTTGAAGATACGCAGATCAATTTTACCTCCAAAAATCCGGTATTCATCTTCAGCGATAAAGACGATGAGCGTACCGCCCGGGCAGTGGCTCAGAACGTATCTTTGACCGGTTATGACAATCCCTACGCTCCTGCAGCTCCGATGTCGTTGCGCGACCGGAAAGTACGTGACTTTGTAAAAAGCTATGGAGCTATGGCCGTCGAAGAAATGCACTTCAGCGGCGTGCCCGCCAGCATTACGATGGCCCAGGCACTGGTGGAAAGCCGCTGTGGCGAAAGCAAACTCGCTACCAAGAACAATAATTATTTCGGCATCAAGTGCTTTAGCAAAAAATGTGGGAAAGGACATTGTACCAACGCCACCGACGACCACCACAAAGATTTTTTCAGAAAGTACAAAACGGTAGGCGACAGCTTCCGCCACCACAGTCAACTCCTCACACAGGGACGCTATAAGAAACTACACCGCCACGGCAACGATTACATCAAATGGGCCAAGGGCCTCCGAAAAGTCGGCTACGCCACCGATAAAACTTACGACCAGAAGCTGATCCAGATCATTGAATCGTATAAACTTTATAACCTGGATAAACGGTAATTCGACCTACTATCTGACCCTCACCACACACCCTCTAACATGCAAAAATACCTATTACTGATCCTGTATCTGCTGATCGTTTGGGCGCTTTATCTTCATCCGGTAGAGCTGCCGCCGGTCCAAACAGGAGAATCGGACCCGGAAGTGGAGCCCCCACCCCATCAAATGGCGAATAGTCGCTTTTATGAATGAGGAAAAGAGTGGGAGGGTTGCTAAGTTTTCCGGGTTTTGAAACTTTTCGGGTTTTGAAAACCTGGAAAGATTAAGATGCAGCACCTTTTTTATTCCACATTCAAAAAAAATTTAACTTTTTTATCAACATTTTACCCCCCACTCAATCATCGGGTGACATAGTCGTAAGTCATTGAGAACTACACATTTACGCCATTGTTTTTCTCGTTTAGCGGTTTTCTCATAGTCTGTTTTGACGACCATCCTCCCCGGATGGTCTTTTTTTTGGTACAGTTTTTATATAACATAAAATAAATATATATATCAACCGCCAATTGATATAATCGATCAACAAACAAAACAACCATGAAAGAACACTTGCTTGCACTTGTATTCCTGGGCCTCCTATTCCTGCTGTATCTTGCTCCTTTGCCCGACTCTTTCCTAAATAGTAAAAAACCGAACGCCCCAGATAGGGAGACACCTAATTCGACTGTTTCCCATCCGGAGCCAGATTCGACGAGGATCAGCGCAACAAACATAATCGTTACCACCAGATACCAATAGGAAAATTGTCTTGTGAAATGAACCCATTTTAAGATAAAGGATTACACCCCCCTTCAAAGTTAACGTAATCCTCCCCCCTCGGCAGAAGGTCATCCCCCCGGATGACCTTTCTTTTTTGGATTTGGCACTTATTTTGCTGGAAACTAATATGTTCAAAAAGGAGTTGACTTGCCGGCGGCACTCAACAATATTATAATCCTCTCTACACGTCTGAAACACTACCACTGGCAACCAATCCTTTTTTGAACGCTTTCAACAAATCCCAGGCCGGTGCAATTCCTCAGGTTTTACCCAGAACACTTTCCGGCATCTATCCTAACATTATGAGATTCACTTGAAAATACTGACATGATATCTGTCGGTCATTAAGCCACAGTAGGTTAATTTGACATACCAGAGAAAACGAGCAAACACTCACCAGTCCTGAATTCTACGCGAATTCAGGACTTTTTGTTTTCACCCCTCTTCATTTTGGCCGCGTCCTTGTAATAAGTCCAGTGGTAGAACAAAATATAAAGTCCATGATCCAAAGCAAAACTCCTAAAAAATGGCTACATTTCCGGTTATTACCAAAATGGTTGACCATGTCCCTTTTACAAAAATCCTTTCCAACCTATTCACCGGGTGTGATGAGCCTCTTGCCGCTGTACTATGTTGGCTGGGCCGATAGCCTTTTGAGCCCTGCGGAGGTTAAGTTGATCCGACGAAAAATCAACGAATTGCCTTTCCTCGAACCGGCCGACAAAGAACTGCTCAACGAATGGAGCGACCCGGCCCAACCCCCTTCCGATGCTCTATTCAAACATTGGGTAGGACTTTTGAAAAAATCTGCTGCCCAACTTCCCGCCACTTCCCAGATGTCGATGGCGCAACTGGGCCTCGAAATGGCTAAACAAACGGCTACTACCGATCAGGTGCTGAAATGGTCTTCCGACCAAACCCAACAAGCACTGGAAAAATTAGAACGCACCATCGGAAAAATAGGCCTGACAACTTACCGGAACATCTTCCCCCGCGAATCCGACCCATCACATATCGAAGACCAGCCCGCCCTCCAAAAAGAATTGACAGCTTTGCTCGACGACCAATTCAGCAGCATCCGCAACAAAATGCGCACGCTCCTGGCCGATCCCGACTTTCTGCTATACCCTTTCAACGACAAAACCGCCCACCGCGAACGGGTTCTTCAATGGTGTCAACAACTGGCCCATCAGGGGCTTGGAGCTCTCTCCTATCCCGAAGCCTATGGCGGCAAAGACGACATGGGCACCTACGCTGCCGTTTTTGAAATGCTGGGGTATCACGATCTCAGCCTCGTTGTGAAATTCGGAGTACAATTCGGGCTGTTTGGCGGCAGCGTCTTATGGCTGGGCACCCAACCCCACCACGACAAATACCTGACCGACATCGGCAGGCTCGACCTCCCCGGCTGCTTTGCTATGACGGAAACCGGCCACGGCTCCAATGTCCGCGATCTGGAGACCACCGCCACTTACGACCATCCGACCCGCTCGCTTACCATCCACTCCCCCACTCCCTCTGCCCGTAAAGACTACATCGGCAATGCTGCCTTGCACGGACGGATGGCCACTGTATTTGCGCAACTGCTTATTGGCGAAGTCAGCCACGGTGTCCATGCCATCGTTGTACCCATCCGCGATGAAAGTGGAACTCTCTTGCCCGGAATACTCATTGAAGACTGTGGCTACAAGATGGGGCTCAACGGCATTGACAACGGCCGGATATCTTTTGACAAGGTGACCGTGCCCGTCGAAAATCTGCTCAACCGGTTCGGTCATATCGACGACAACGGACAGTACAGCAGCCCTATTGCCAACCCCTCCCGACGGTTTTTCACCATGTTGGGCACCCTTGTAGGAGGCAGGGTTTGCGTGCCGCGCGCCGGCCTCAGCGCTGCCAAGCTGGCTCTGACCATCGCCATCAAGTACGCCCTGAAAAGAAGACAGTTTGCCCCGGCAGATGGCCAGGCTGAGACGCTGCTGCTGGACTATCCAACGCACCAGCGCCGGTTGTTGCCACTTTTGGCCAAAGCCTATGCCTTCGATTTTGGATTGACTTACTTGACCGACAGATACTGTCATAGAACCGACGACGACATCCGGGAAATAGAGACGATGGCAGCGGGACTGAAAGCCTGCGCCACCTGGTTTACGACCGATACCATCCAGGAGTGCCGGGAGGCCTGCGGCGGGCAGGGATACCTTGCGGAAAACCGGTTTTCACAACTAAAGGCCGATACCGACATTTTCACCACCTTCGAGGGAGACAATACGGTGTTGATGCAATTGGTTGCAAAAGGATTGTTATCCAAATTCAAACAATCGTTGCACGACGATGGATTTCGCGCCGTTATCCGGGTGATCTACGATAAGGTAAGCACCAGCATAACAGAGCGCAACCCCCTTGCCATCCGGAATACGGACGCCACTCATTTGCTCGACCACGATTTTCATCTGGCTGCCTTTTACTACCGCGAACGCAGTCTGCTGATTTCGCTGACCCAACGGATGCGTCGCCTGCTCGGCAAACGCCTCGACCCGCACGACGCCTTCCTTCGTTGCCAAACGCATATGGTCGCATTGGCCAAAGCCTATGTCGATCATCTCGTACTTCGACGGTTTGTGACCGTTGTTCGGGAAAAAGCTTCCGAAAATACCGCCGAGATTTTATCCAGGCTGTGCAGTTTGTATGCTTTGTCGACGATAGAGCAACAGAAGGGGTGGTATTTGGAGGCGGGTTATCTGGAAGGAGTCAAAACGAAGGCCATCCGCCGGATGGTGGACCGCCTTTGCCGGGAGTTGCGGGCTGATGCCCTGCTTTTGGTTGATGCTTTTGCTATTCCGGAGCAATGTTTGGCTGCGCCGTTGGTTTTAGGTTGAGGGGAATTAAGAATTTGCAGGTTTTGTCAAAGATATCGGTAATTTAAATTTTGAGCGAGCCTAAAATAGACATTGCGATTGGTTCATATGAATTTTAAAATTGAACAATGGTTCAAGGGGATTGTCGCTACGCGCCAACGGTGCTACGTTCGCAATCTGGGCTACCAAGAGAAGCGTCGCTATGCGCCGCCTCTTTTTAACGCATTTTGACTCATCCATTGGTTGCAGCGCGGAACGATGTGCTCGTTTGCATTTCAATGAGAATCGTCGCCATGCCCCGACTCTTTTTAACGCATTTTGACTCATCTATTGGTTGCAGCGCGGAGCGATGTGCTCGTTTGCATTTCAATGAGAAGCGTCGCCATACCCCGACTCTTATTAACGCATTTTGACTCATCCATTGGTTGCAGCGCGGAACGATGTGCTCGTTTGCATTTCAATGAGAATCGTCGCCATGCCCCGACTCTTATTAACGCATTTTGACTCATCTATTGGTTGCAGCGCGGAGCGATGTGCTCGTTTGCATTTCAATGAGAAGCGTCGCCATGCCCCGACTCTTATTAACGCATTTTGACTCATCTATTGGTTGCAGCGCGGAGCGATGTGCTCGTTTGCATTTCAATGAGAAGCGTCGCCATGCCCCGCCTCTTTTTAACGCATTTTGACTCATCCATTGGTTGCAGCGCGGAACGATGTGCTCGTTTGCATTTGTTTTGGGAGGCAGGCGAATAAACCCCGATAGGGATCGGGGCGAGTTCGCCGACTAATTGGTTGCGAGGTTCCCATTAGTAACAAAAAGTAGTATACAATCAGCTCACTTATTGTGCTTTATTAGTTTTTTAACCGTACTTTCTCCATTCACCTCCAACTGAACATAGTAGGTCCCAGCCGGCAATGCGCCGAGGGAGTAGTGGATCACCTGGAGGCCGGCAGGCCGTTTTTCATTAGCCACTATTGTTTTCAACACTTTTCCAGCATGGTTAAAGACACGCAGATTCACGGTGCTTTCCTTTTCCAGGTCAAATTTGATGTTTAACTCCGCATTGGTTGGATTGGGAAAAACGGTGAAATCGGGAGTTGTTGAACCAGGAGACGCTTCCCGTTTGGAAACTTCGGAGTCGTTTTGAACCAATTCGGTATCTGGCGTATCTTCCTCCGGAGCATTTTCTTCCAACAATTCATCTACATAAACATAATGTATGGCTCCCACAGCATCTATGTCGGCTCCGTCGTTGGGAGCAGCATCACAGCGGGTACCCAAATCGCGCAACCGCACATAGTGGAATACTTTGCCTTCCGTTTGGGGGTGGGCAATGTCGATGGCCGTTTTACCGCCTTTGATCTTGCCGAGGTTGATCCAGTGCTTTCCGTTGGTGGAGATCGACAAACGGGTGCCTTCCATTACAGCCCCCTCTTCAAACAACAAAAGATCGGGCCCCGGGCCATCTACAAACCCGTGTTTGGTAAAAACAGCCGACACCGAACCATAGCATCCCAGTGAGGTCACCTTCCGGTTGGGCCACCCTACGCCCTTTTTCATATCGGGTGGGCCTACCAGGTTGTCGGGGTGACGTTGTAAATGTCTGCGGCGGCTATGATGGGCTATGCCTTCGTCGGCAAAAACCAACTCATCGAGAAAAAGCTGGATTTGGTCGCCCGACCCGGTGGTAAAGGTAGCCGTGTTTTGAGCTGGCAGAAGGCTTATTGCCAAAAAGAAAAAGAAGCAGGAAAAAAGGTACAGTCGTTGCATATTTGTGAATTTGAGTTAGACAGATATATACATTATAGATGCCATCGAACAGAT
The DNA here is from genome assembly GCA_965222105.1 of Saprospiraceae bacterium. Taxonomy (GTDB): domain Bacteria; phylum Bacteroidota; class Bacteroidia; order Chitinophagales; family Saprospiraceae; genus CALGLS01. Next base: position 7,717 of record CBDCTQ010000086.1, read on the forward strand.
TTTGGTTGTAAGACACTGTATTTTTTGCCAAAATCATTGTCCAACCACCTGCCAGGGAACCAACCAGTGGTCCTCAATCGAATCTATTTGCAACCAATAATTGCCTTTCGGCAAACGGACATTGGGGAAGCGAAGAACAATCGTATTATCCGATTGCCGATCAACCTGTGGTCGGGCCACCAACTGACCGGATGCATCATACAATCTGAAAACGGCCTTCTCAACCGATTTGTCAAAACGCAACGTTAGCACAGAGTCGCCCGGATTAGGGAATAACTTCACCCCTTCGTCCTTTGGTATAACGTTTTCAATGGAAATGGTAACATCTCCCAACAACAACAGATCTTTTGTAGGATCATTGTTATCCTTTCGGTCACAAACGTATAGGTCGGAATGGCCGTCGCCATTGAGGTCGGCCGCAATCAGGCCCAGGCCCTTAACCGGATAATTGCCACCCAGAATCATCTCACTGTCTTTTGAAAAGATGCCGGTGCCGTCATTAAAATAGGCATCTACCGGCGCCGGGGCAATGGCACTGTTTGCCACACTGATCCCACAAGTGATGAGGTCGGGGTCGCCATCGAAATCCACATCCAGGAATATACCGTCGAGGGTCAGCTCCAATTCCGGGGGGAGGCGTGTGGCGGTTTCATCGGTGAAGGTACCGGTGCCGTCGTTGAGATACAACCTGTTTTGCCGGTTTTTGCCGGGGATGAATTCAACATTTGCCAAAAAAAGATCTGGATCGCCATCGAGGTCGACATCGCCGAATGTTGCTTTGCGGGTTTCCATGTTGACGCCTTGCGGCAAACGGGAAGTCGTTTCATCGGTAAAAGTGCCGGTGCCGTCGTTAATTAACAATTTGTTTCCGTCTTCATTTCCGACGAAAAGATCGAGGTCGCCATCATCGTCAATGTCTTCAAGGGCGAGGTCCTGTGTGGTGTTGGAATTTGCCGGAAGGCGGGTGCTGGTTTCGTCTGTAAATCCACCGGATTGGTCATTAATGAAAAGGGTGTTTTGACCATCGTTTCCGAAAAGGACATCGGGCCAGTCGTCGTCGTTGAGGTCGGCAGCGATGACAGCGTTGGCTTTGGAGTCGGGAAACTGGTAGGTGGAAGATTCCGTGAATTGACCGTTGCCATCGTTGAGGTAAAATTCGTGAACGTTGAGCCAGCCCTGGGTTATATCGTCTTCGGAGCAAAAGAGGAGGTCGGGGTCGCCGTCCTGGTCATAGTCGGCGATGGCGACATCTTCGCTGTCGTGGATTTCCTGTGGGAGGCTCTCCAGTGTATTGTTGGAAAACTGGCCGTTGCCGTCATTGGTCAGAATGGTGTTGGCTTGAAATTCGTTGGCCAGTACGATGTCGAGGTCGCCATCGCCGTCGAGGTCGGCAGCGCGGACATCCATGCTTTGGAATTGGCTGCCGACGTCGGGCAGATTTGCGGAAGCATCCTGGAAGTATTGAGCATTTGCGGCAAGCGCAATAAAGAGGAAGAGGGAAAGAAATAATTGTTTCATAACTCGTACTGTTTCGGCACAAGTTAATCATTGACAGATGCATTACCCAACCAAGATGGCGAGTTTGTAAAACGGATTACATTTTTTTCGATACCCGATCAGGCTGGTTTGTAAACAATCTCGCAAGAGGGGCATTTTTGACTGCCGTCTTCTTTTGTGAGCCGGATGCCTTCGAGGTATCGGGCGGCATAAGCTTCTATCCACCCTTTCTTTTGATCGATATTGTTGAGGTCTATTTTTTCCTGGTGGATGGCTTCGAAAAATTGACCGCCGTATTCCTGTCGTCCCCAACAATTGGGGCAAAATCCTTCGGGGGCATTTTCAGTGTTGCGGTCGGATTTTTTTTGGAGAAATGATTTGATTTGAGTGAACAGGTTCATTGTTGTTGTTGCTTAATTTTTAGTTATTTGACACTTTTTTTGTCAGGAAAAAATCTTATGAGTGCGTGACAAATTCGCTGCGACTATAGCCACAAAGGCACAGAGCCACAAAGTTTCACAAAGAAATTCTCTGTGAAACTCCGTGTCTTAGAGTCTCTGTGGTGAGAGCTTCCGCTAATATGTCATGCACTCAAATCTTATGATTTTGTCACCCCGCGCCCTAGCCCTAAAGGAAACACAGCCCTCTCTTCCGAAAATAAGTGGGTGAATTTCCTTACCTTTTTTGTCGATCAGCATGGCAAGGATGGAGGTAAGTCCAGGAGGATTAGTTGAGTTTTCTAAAGGACTTGTCAAGAGACCTCAGTTTTTTAAATACCGATTTGGTCAGGCGGACGTATTCGCCGGTGGCGCGATCGTAGCCAATCCATTGGTAGCGATTGCCGAAGGGGCAGGGCGGAGCGTCTTGCTCCGCTCCTGACCTCAGCTCGAATTGGGCAGGGTTATTCAAATAATCTTTCATCAAGACCCTGCGGAGGGCTGGTTTATTCGGCGATGAGTTTTTCACCTTCATTGCGTTTGAGTTTATCGGCGTATTTCTCCCTGAGCTTGCGCAACTTTGGCGAGATCACGGCCTGGCAGTAGGGCTTGCCGTCGTTGCGGTTGTAATAATCCTGATGGTAATTTTCGGCTTTGTAAAAAGCGTTGAAACGTGCAAGCTCTGTTACAATCGGTTTGTCGAAAGACGAAGCCTCTTCTTCCAGTACCTTTTTGGCGGCAGCCTCCTGGGCGTCGTCGTGAAAATAAATGACCGACCGGTACTGAGTACCCTTGTCTGCTCCCTGATAGTTGAGGGTGGTGGGGTCGTGGGTATGCAGGTGGATGCGTACCAGATCATCGTAGGAAATAACGTCGGCATTAAACACGACCTGAATCACTTCGGCGTGGCCGGTCTGACCCGTCGTTACCTGCTGATAGTTCGGATTGACCACGTCGCCACCGCTGTACCCAGATACCACCGACTCAACGCCGTTCAACTCATTGAAAATGGCCTCGGTACACCAAAAGCAGCCTCCACCGAAGGTAGCGGTTTGCATGCTGGTGGTGCTTACTTTTCTCAAAGAGGCAGAGTTGATGCAGTACCTCAATCCGCTGGGCATGGGGCCGTCGGCGAACACATGACCCAGATGGGCATCGCATACATTGCATTGGGTTTCGATCCGACGCATGCCGTGGCTTTTGTCCTGGATGTATTTGACGGCATTTTCGGTAACGGGTTGGGTAAAGCTGGGCCATCCCGTACCCGACTCAAATTTTTGACGACTGTCGAAAAGCCAATTGTCGCAACAGACACAGCCGTATAGTGCCGGTTCAAAAATCTGGCAAAAGGCACCTGTATGGGCCATCTCCGTACCGGCTTTCCGGGTGATCCTGAATTGATCGGAGGTTAAGATGGACTTCCATTCGTCTTCCGTTTTTTCAACGCGGCGCGACGGAGGCGGATTCCCGCGGGTGGCAAATCGGATGACATCTAACCAGTTCAACATAAGAACTCCTAGTTTAAAAGTTTGAAAATATTTACTTCACGGTTTTTAAATATTCAATTGCCTTGTCAACATTTAGATGAAAATCGTTGAAGACAACGCGGCCTTGCTGGTCGATGAAAATAAACCAGGGCGTACCACCGGTCCGGTAATGGTACATCGTGTTGGAAATATTGTGGGTGGTTTCATCTCCTGTGTCGTGGCCGAAAGGGATCTTCAGGTCGTATTCTTTTTGAATTTCCAGCAGGCGCTCCAGGGTATTGGCGTGCTGGCCTTCGAATACCGTTTGGATGGCCAGGAATGCGACCTTGTCATTGTCGCTGAGGGCCTGCGTCATTTGCTGCAAAGCAGGTAGTCCCCGGCTGTGACAACCCGGGCACCACGCCTGGAAACAATAGATCACTACGAATTTGCCTTCATAGCCAGCCAGTTTGACCGGGTCTGTTTTATTGCCCAGGCTGTCCACCCAAGTCGGTACATTGAGTTCGGGCGCCTGATGACCTTCAATGCCGTATTTTTTAGAGGTTTGATTATTCACTTTTAAATCTCCTGTGTTGGCTTGCGCAAAACCGACCGTCACTAAGATCGGTATGAGCAAAGTTGTTAAAAAATAGTTTTTCATACAGGGCTATTTGGTAAAGCTCAAAAAACCAGCCTGCCTACCTCCGGCAGCCTGCCTGACGACAGTCAGGGAAATCCGGCTGGCAGGTAACTTCCCTTTTTTGTTAGCGGGAATTTATTTTTCGAGCGAGCCTTAGCGAAAAGCTATTGACCAGGTAAACGTTGCTCACCTGGTCAATATAGACATAATGATCGTCTTTTAAACAATATACGCCTGCATATTGTTTGTCCGTGCCAATACACTACGCCACAGCCTTATTGGCCAACGCTGGCGCGACAGGAAAGTCGATTTCAAAACCAGCCAGATTGTGGATGTAGTTGCTGACGGTTTTATCACCCATCACCATCACGACGTCGATGAGATTGGCCTCGGTGTAGCCGACTGCAAAGAAGGCATCTTTGACGTCGGGGGTCGCATTCCCCGTATTGGCAATGATCGAATAAGTCAACTTTGCCAAGGCGTCCAATTTGGTGTCAAAAGAGGCGGTACCTCTTCTGATCTCCAGGGTTTGTTCGTCGGTGAAGCCGTTCATTTTTCCGATGGTGGTATGTGCCGACTGACAATACCGGCAGCCGTTGTACTGACTGACCACCAGGTTGATGACTTCTTTTTCTTTGGCTTTCAATGTTGACTTTCGGTTTTGGAAGGCCAGGTAATCAGCCAGTGCGGTGTCGTTTTTAGCGTAGTAGGCGTACATATTGGGAACGAAGCCCAATGCGATTTGCAATTTGTCAAAAATTGCCTGATTGTTTTCGGAGACTTCTGCTCGCTTAGGAACCTGAAATGTTGCCATTGTTTTGAAGTTTAGAGGTTTGATAAATCAACTAACACTGCAAAGATCGCCTAAAGAGGCAGGCAGGTGGTAGGCCCGGTTTCCCTAAACGTTGGCTGTTTTTCCCGAAAGGGGGATTTTGCGGAAAGCAAGGGGAGAGATGCCTTCTTTTTTTCTGAAGAAACGGCTGAAGGCTTGGACATCGCTGAACCCCAACTCGTATCCTATTTCGGAGACGGTTTTGCCGGTGTATTTCAACAGGCGGCGGGCTTCCAGCATTAGTCGCTCCTGGATGAGTTGCAAGGGGGTAGTATGACTAGATTTGCGAAACAGGTTGGCGATGGTTTTGGGAGATCTGTTGAGCAGAGCAGCGTATTCGGCAACGGTGTGTTTTTCACGAAAGTGCATTTCCACTTGAAAATTGAACTCCCGGAGAAGGTCTACCTTGTCGGTTTCCAGGGCTTGAAAATCGTCCTGGTTTTTGTAGATACGGGTGCATAGGATGAGCAATCTTTTGAGCATCATCTGCAACATTTCCAGTTGGAGGTTGTCTTTCGATTCCATTTCGATGCAGATCATTTTCCAAACGGTGTTGAGGATGTCGAGTTCTTGATCGGATGGCAATATCACCGGTAGCCGGGATGCGCCGTAATACAACAGGCCTTTGCAACTCACCTCGCTGTCGTGATCGAGGATGCAATAAAAGGGCCGGTTGAATCGCAGCAAGCGCAACCGGTGTACTTGTCCGATCTCTACTTTGTGAAACTCTGTAAGAAATGTAATTTTATTGTTGTCAAAAACTTGGCCTACAGCATCGATGGTCAGTTTATTACCATCAGTTACAAACCAGAGCAAAGAAAGCACGCTGGCGGGGGACTCCTTGAGGAGGTCGCAATTGCTTTCGGTGATGTTAACTACTTCAAAGTATTCGTCGTTGGGGCCATGATACTTCATGGATGGGGTTTAGGCTGGTGTACAAATTATTCGTTCATCTTACTCAATTCAATTTTCAAATAGTCGATCACTTTGATTTCGACGGGGTCGATGTCTTTGAGCTTGGCGAGGTACACCGATACCCAGTCGCCGAGGTGGACGAGGTAGAGGGCCCGTTCGACGAGGTTGTCGCCTTTGGAGTACACATCGCGGATGGATTGGGTGTAGCCACCGATTATTTCTTTGTTGATCTGGATGCGGGTTTGGTTGCGGGGCAAATCGTTGTGGTTGCGCAAATATAAGACAGCTAGTTGGTTGTTTTCCTGTCGCCATCCCACCAGTTCGTTGTGATTCATTTCGGGTATGACGTGGTGCCAGCTCAGCACTTTTGCGTTTTCGTTGAATTGTTGTCGCCAACGCACTGCGACGGCTTCCATCCGGGTGGTGGTGTAGATCACGGGAATTTTTTCTAACAAGAATTTTGCGATGCTCATCGCTTCCGCTTTAATAGCTGCTTCTTCATCTTCCAACAACGTAGCCACGTTTTCCAATTGTTTTGTTATTTTTTCAGAGATCAGCCCCAGCTTTCGCAAAACGAATAACTGCTGTGTCAATGAATATCCCAAACAGGCTCGGGGCGATGGCCAGCCAGCAGGCACCTGGATGTAATCGTACCCGCGGTCTAGCGCTTCTTCGATCAATTGGCCGCCCGAAGCGATGACGACCACTTTGGCTCCTGACCGAGTCATCTGCCGAAATACCTGAAGGGTTTCTTCCGTGTTGCCGGAATAGGAAGAGGCAATGGCCAGAGTGTTTTCGCCGAGGTATGCCGGTGCAACATAGCCTTTAGAGATGAGGTACGGAATCCGGCATTCATTTCGGATGAGGGCCGCTACAAAATTGGCACCGATCCCGGAGCCCCCCATCCCAGCAACCAAGACGTGGTGGATGGGATGATCGTGGGGCTGAATTTGCACTGACTGTCCTATTTGAATGGCTTCCCGCAACTGGGTCGGAAAGCGTTGAACGAGTTGATCCATCATAATTGTTGTGTTTACTGGTTATAACGAATGCTCTGAATTTCTGTTTCCCGGTTTCATGTCTCTGCCTTTATTTGCTGATATCGCCAATGCTTGTAGGCGTTGATCAATCCATTGGTCGACACATCGTGGGTATCGACTTCTTTCTGAGCTTGCAATTCCGGAAGTATCTTGTTGGCTAATTGTTTGCCTAATTGGACGCCCCATTGGTCAAAGCTGAAAATATTCCAGATGACGCCCTGGGTAAATATCTTGTGTTCGTATAGAGCTATCAGCAAACCCAGGGCATAAGGTGTTAATTGCTTCACCAAAATAGAATTGGTTGGCCGATTGCCATCAAAAACTTTGAAGGGTTTCAAAAAGGCGATCTCCTCATCCGATTTGTCGGCAAGGCTCAATTCGCGGACTACCTCCTCTTCTGTTTTGCCCATCATTAGGGCTTCGGTCTGGGCAAAAAAATTGGCCATCAGCTTGTCGTGGTGATCGCCGAGGGGGTTGTGACTGAGGGCTGTGCCGATAAAATCGCAGGGGATCAATTTGGTGCCCTGATGTATGAGTTGGTAGAAGGCATGTTGTCCGTTGGTGCCGGGTTCGCCCCAAATGATGGGGCCGGTTTGGTAGTCGATCTTTTGCCCATTGCGGTCTACGGATTTGCCGTTGCTTTCCATATTTCCCTGTTGGAAATAGGCGGCAAACCGGTGCAGGTACTGATCGTAAGGCAGGATGGCCTCCGAGGCTGCCCCGAAAAAATTGTTGTACCAAATGCCGATAAGGGCCAGGACGGCGGGTATGTTTTTGTCGAGGGGAGTGTCTTTAAAGTGGTTGTCCATGGCGTGGAGGCCATCGAGTAGTTCACCAAAGTGTTGGGAGCCAATCGTACAGGCAATTGACAGCCCGATGGCCGAAGAGAGGGAGTATCGTCCGCCCACCCAATCCCAGAAGGTAAACATATTGCCTGGCTGCCCGTCGGGGAAAATAGGTTGGATACCGAATTTGGCGACAGCCTCGGCATTGGTCGAAACGGCTACAAAATGATTTTGGATGGCGGATTCGTCGCCTGCGTGCTCCAGAAACCATTGACGGGCGGTGTAGGCATTGGTCATGGTTTCCTGGGTGGTAAATGATTTGGAGGCGATTATGAACAGGGTCGTTTCCGGGTTAAGTATTTTAAGTGTTTCTGCGATGTGGGTAGCGTCTATGTTGGACACGAAGTGGGGGCGGATGCCTTTTTTCCAGTAGGGTTTTAGCGCTTCCGTTACCATCACCGGACCGAGGTCGGAGCCTCCGATCCCGATATTGACGATGTCGGTAATGGCTTTGCCGGTGTATCCGGAGAGGTTTCCGCTGTGCAGTTGGTCTGCAAGATTGATTACCTGGTCTAACACCTTGTTTACATCGGGCATTACGTTTTGACCATCGACTAATATGGGCTGGTTGCTTCGGTTGCGCAAAGCGATGTGTAGGACGGCTCTGTTTTCTGTTTCGTTGATGGGCTGGCCGCTAAACATTTGGTTGATGGCTTCGGGGAGCCGGGTTTGGCGGGCGAGATCGAGGAGTAGTTGAAGGGTTTTGTCGGTGATGTTGTTTTTGGAAAAGTCGACGAGTAGCTGCTCATTCAATCGCAAAGAAAAATGGGCAAAGCGATTGGGGTCCATTTCAAAAAGCTTTGGGAGGGACACTTTTTTGATTTGTTCAAAATGCCGCTGGAGGTCTGCCCAGGCTTCTGTCTGAGTGGGATTTTGGCGATTCAGCATATCAATGATGGATGTTTTGAGCGTCAAAGGTAGGGAATAATGTGCGTGATTTGGTAATTTGCTGATGTGTTGATACAGAAACTCCCAATCCAAATGGCTGTCGGGCTGGGGTAGGACAAACCGTTAGGTTACACTACTGCACATCCGTTAATTCACGTACTCTGTCTTCTTGTGGCAGTTTTCCTTTTTTTGAAAAAAAATTACAATTTGTTTTTATTTTAAAATAATTATGTTTACATTTGCGTCGATAGCTATTTTTGTGCTTTCGTGCGCTAAAGAAATCTTTAAATCCTATGGCCCGGCACTCGAAGAGAGTGGAATTTGGGTGGGGGGAGTTGTGTCGGTTGATCACTTTGCGGACTTCGGTCTGGCGGTGGTGGCCAGGGTGGGAAAACCCACCCACTATTAGTAACAACAAATCACCGCAATCTCCTACAAATAACATAATAAAATAAATCATACGAAATAAATTGATGCGAATTGTCTACCCCCTCCCCTCCTCCAATTTTTCGGTTTTATCTATTCAAACAAGGGGGTGTATCGGCAGTTCTCAACTTAGCTTTAGATGGTAGTTTTTTAATCCACCCCCACATGGCCCACCACAACGACCTGGGAAAACGAGGCGAACAGATCGCCAAAAGATATCTGGAAGACAAGGGTTACACGATTCTGGAAATCAACTGGCGGTACCGTCGTACGGAGGTCGATCTCATCGCCCGGCACAAGAATACCCTGGTTTTTGTAGAAACAAAGACGCGCAGCCATACCTTTTTCGGCCGACCCGAAGTGGCGGTCACTTCTAAAAAAGAAAAGCTCATTGTCCGGACTGCTTTGGCTTATATGCGCCAGATCAATTACGACCGGCAGATACGATTCGATGTCATTAGCATTGTTATAAACAGAGATGGGAGCACGCGCATCACTCATTTTGAAGATGCGTTTTTTCCTGGATTGTGAGGGAGATGGGGTGTTTTGTTGTTCGTTGTCTGGCGTGCCATGAAGGCGAAACGTAATGGAGTCCTTCATGGTTGTTTGTTGTTCGTTCCCGCATAACGCAAAATTAGGCAAAGATGTAGAAGCCAACTTCTGTTTTTACCAAAACGGGCAACACAAAAAACTCATAATCAAACAGTTATACTCAACCATCTTGAAAGGAAACAATAATTTCGCCTTCAAAGGCCTTCCATTCTTTTATAAGGCTCGCTCGAAAAATAAATTGTCGTTGTCTTTGATAAAAATTACAAATAAGCGATTGATAATGAGCGATTTGTGATTTTTTCAAAGACACCAAAAAGACTATTTATTTTTTGAGCTTTACTAAACCGTAAAAAACACATATCTTTGCAGTCATTTTGTATAAAACAGCGTGAAAAATGAAAAAAGATATTCATCCAAATAATTACCGCATGGTGGTTTTTCGTGACTTATCGAACGATCATGCCTTTTTGACCAAGTCCTGTGCGCCCAGTAAGGAAACCGTCACCTGGGAGGACGGAAAGGAATACCCACTGATCAAGTTGGAGATATCCAATACCTCTCATCCCTTCTTTACAGGAAAAATGAAATTTGTGGATACAGCAGGCCGGATCGACAAGTTTAATAAGAAATTTGCGAAGTTTGCTGCAAAATCGGAAGCCAAAAAGGGCGAAAAATCTGAATAAACCCGCCAAAAAATTGCTGTAAAAAGCCCGGTTGCATATCTGCGTCCGGGCTTTTTATATTGGCGGCTTATTGCCGAAATTTTAACCCCGCAATAACATAAAAACCAGCCGCCCGGTCGTTATTTTTGCAGATGACTATTTTGAATGTTCCCGAAATCCGGTCACCCCTTTTGTCACAACTCAATAATTTATGAATCTGAAGTACATCGGCTGTTTTTTGATCTTATCTCTGTTTTATTTCCCGCTAAGGGGCCAACAACAGGTACCCGAACTGGAATGGGGCAAACAGGTGCGCAATACTACCAACGCCCAAATCACCACCATCGTCACACAGGATGCTTCTGGGTTTTACGCCGTTAAAACCAAGCGCGGCAATCAACCCACGGTCGATGGCCCGCAAAAAGTGTGGATCGAACACTACAACAATAAGATGAACCTCACCAAGTCGAAAGAAATTGACCTCAAGTGGAAAAACAAAAAACGACAATACGAAAACATCCTCAAAATCGGCGGAGAACTCTACCTGTTCACCTCGTTTAACAATCAGGCTAAGAAAAAGAATTTTCTGTTTGCACAAAAAATGAGTAAAATCCGGCTACAGCCCGAAAAAAAACTCACCTACATCGCCGAGATCGACACCAAAAATAAATACCGAGAAGGAAGTTTCCATTTCCACATTTGCCGCGACAGCAGCAAACTACTGATCTACAACCAACTGCCGGACCAAAAGAATAAACCCGAACGTTTCACCATCCGCGTTTTCGACAAGCAACTCAACCCGCTCTGGGACAAGAACATAACCCTCCCCTACGACGATGACCTCTTCACCGTCGAAGACTACCGCATCGACAACAACGGAAACGTATATTTCCTCGGCATCCTCTATGGTGGCCTGGCCCAAAAAAGAGGAATGCCCAATTATCAGTACATCGTATTGGCTTACACCAAAGATGGCGGCGAGGTCAATAAATACAATGTAAAACTCAAGGATAAATTCATCACAGACATGACCTTTCGCATTGCCGACGACGGCCATCTGGTGTGCAGCGGTTTTTATTCTGAAAAAGGCACTTATAGTATCAAGGGCACTTATTTTTTCCGTGTGGATCCTTTCACCAAAGAAATTTACAATGAAAATCTCAAAGAGCTCGATTTTGAATTCCGCGCCGAATACGTTTCCGACCGGAAAAAGGAGCGAATGGCTAAGGCCGAAAAAAGAGGCGACCATCGCAAGTCGGCCGAATTGTACCAGTTTGCGCTCGACGACCTGGTGCTCCGAAATGACGGCGGTGCCCTCCTCGTGGCAGAACAATTTTACATTGAAGAATGGCAGGACTACGATTATTTTTACAACAGTACCCGCATCACCTATATTTACCACTACAACGACATCATCATCGTCAACATCAACCCCGACGGAGAGATTGAGTGGGCCAGCCGCATCCCCAAATGGCAGGAAACCCGCAACGACGGCGGCTGGTATTCCTCCTATGCGATGTCGATCGTACGGGATAAGATCTATTTCGTGTACAACGACAACGCCAAAAACTTTGACCCCAACCGAAGAGACAACCGAAGAAGATATAATTTCAACGGAAGGCACTCCGCCATCACCATCAGCGAGGTGGGGCAGGATGGTTCCGTCCAAACCACTCCCCTATTCCAAAACAACGACGCCAACGTACTGACCCGCCCCAAGATCTGCAAACAGATAGGCCGCAAAAAAATGGCTGTTTACGGAGAAAATGGACGCACCTACCGGTTCGGATTACTGACATTTTAGCAATCAACGATCTAATGATTAATCTAGCTATTTTCGCCTCCGGAAACGGCAGCAATGCCGAAAAGATCATCCAGCATTTTGAAGCACACCCCGAAGTGAGGGTTGCTTTGGTCGTGTCTAACAAGGCTACTGCACCGGTACTTGAAAAAGCAGAGACCTATGGTATCCCCACCCACCTGCTCCGCCGGACTGAATTTTACGAAACCACTCAAATATTAACCATTTTTGAAAGATATTCCATCGATTTCGTCGTATTGGCGGGCTTTTTGTGGCTTATTCCTGAATACCTGGTTCGGGCTTACCCACACAACATCCTGAACATCCATCCAGCCTTGCTGCCCAAACACGGCGGTAAAGGCATGTACGGCATCCACGTTCACCGGGCCGTAAAAGCAGCCAACGAAACGAAAACCGGCATGACGATCCACCTCGTCAACGAGCGATACGATGATGGAGCCATTATTTTCCAAGCCGAATGCCCCGTCCTTGCCGATGATACCGCCGAGGACATTGCCAACAGCGTATTACAGCTCGAACACCGGCATTACCCAACGGTCATAGAGGAGTTCGTCTGCAAAGAAATACCACAAAAACGCATCAAATTTTCGTAAAAGCAGTATACCAGGGGCAGTAATTCCACACTGAAACCCATGACATCGACCAGCTATTCACCGCCCTACGCTGACTTTTGCGAAACCAGACAGTTGACCATCCCCCGTTCAACGACAAATAACGTATTATGAAAAATGCACTAACCTTCACCTTAATTTTCCTATCAGCGCTTGGTTTGTCCGCACAAGAATGGAAGAAACAAGCCAAAAAAGCCGACAGACTTGCCAAAGAAGGACAATACGAAAAGGCCGCTCAACTGTACGAATCCGCCTGGGAGAAAAAATCTTCCAAGACAGAGCTCATGTACAAGGCAGGCGAATGCTACTACGAACTGAAAGATTACCGTCGTGCTTCTGAGGCTTTCCAAAAAGTTAAAAATGCTACTGGCGAGGCCGGATTGGCGGGGCTGAAATACGCCCGCAGCCTCAAACAAACCAGTCAGTACCAACTGGCCAATGAAGAACTGGTCTATTACATTAAACGCTACAAGGGGGACGATAAAAAAGTGGTGGCCAAAATCGTCAAAAACGAAATCCAGGGATGCGAGCTGGCCCTGCAACTGGCTCAAGAAAGACCTGCTCCCATCCTGGTGGAACACCTCAATGAAAATGTCAATACGCTGGAAGATGAGTTTGCACCACTGTTGTTCTCCGACGATATCCTTTACTTTTCATCTACCTCCGGCAACCAGGTCAAAATGTACCGCTCTCAGCGCCAATCCGGCTCCTGGACTCAGGCTGTTATTCCCGACCTGCCCGATATTTCCAATGGTACGATCTGCAATGGCAGCTTTTCGCCAAATGGCAAACGGTTTTACTTTACCGTCTGCCAATCAGATAAAAAGAAACGAGTGTACAACATGCCCTGTCAGATATATATGACCAAAAATCAAAACGGAACCTGGTCGGAACCCCAACCGCTTCACGACTACATCCGCGGAAAGGGAACCACCGCCACCCACCCCCACGTCATTTATCAGGGCAATGAAGAAGTATTGTTTTTTGCCTCCGACCGGGAAGGCGGATTTGGTGGGCTCGACATTTGGATCACCAAACGACAACTCAAGGCCGACGACATCGACTTCACACTCCCACAAAACGTCGGCCCCGCCGTCAACACCCTCGGCGACGAGATCAGCCCCTATTACAACAGCCTCAAAGAACAGCTCTACTTCAGCTCCAATGGGCTGCCAACCATCGGTGGGTTCGACATTTTTAGCGCCCAGGATATAGACGGCCGGTTCAACAACGTCCAAAACCTCGGACTGCCCCTCAATTCGCCCAACGACGATTATTACTTCATCGAAGAAACGCAAAGCAACGGAGGATTCCTGGTGTCAAACCGCCTCTTCGGGTTGGAAAAGATCACCAGCCATCACGACGACATCTTCTTTTTCACCAGCCCCCGTGAAGAGATTGTTATAACCGGAACGGTCACCGACAAAGCCAGCCAGCGCCCGATGGAAGTCGTGGTGGCCAGCTTGTTTGAGATCAAGTCGAACGACCGCCAACGCCTCCTCCAGGCCAAAACATTTCCGAAAGGGAAATACGAATTTGTTTTATTGCCCAACAAAGAATACAGCATCGTGGTAGAACAACCTGGTTTCGGTGCCTCCAAATACGATTTTTCTACTTTCCACCACGAAAAAAACACCCGGTATACCCGCGACTTTGCCCTCGCCCCAGGTCAGGCACCTGTCGAAACAGCCACTGCTTCCACTTCTTCAAAACACATACGGCCCAAAAAACGCACAACATCAAGCCCACAAAAAAATAGTTCGGCTGCCTCTCCTCCCAGAGGGCGGACCAATGCCAATTCAAAGACTCTTGCTTCTGCCGGTAAGCCTAAAAAAACCAACCCATCTGCCGGTCAGGCAGGCCGGACTTCTTCAAAACCGGTCAAACGCCGTAAGGCCACTTCCGACGCCCCCACACACAGCGGAGTTTATTATAAGGTGCAACTAACCGTTGTGATCCATTACAATCCAAATCAATCGCAGTTCAGAGAGGTCAAGAAGATGGGGCGGCTCGACACCGAATTTTTACCCGCCAAAAACTGGAACCGGGTATTGCTGGCCGATTTCTTCAATGTCAAAGAAGCCCATGCCGCCATGATCAAAGCCCAAAAACTGGGGTTCTTCGATGCTTTTTTGGTCAAATACCGGGATGGGAAACGGATTACGCCTTAGATGTTAAAGAAACCCCATACCGCTCTTCAAAACCAGCAATGCCTTGCAAACCACCGGTATGTACAACCATAACAGTAGCTCCTTCCGGGAAATAACCTTTGGAGATCAAATCAAAAATACCGTAAAACATTTTACCGGTGTAGACAGGATCGACCTGGATACCTCTGTCTTTTGTAAACGACCGCATAAAGTCGATCAACTCCGGGCGGTACCGGGCGTAGCCCCCGAAATGGTATTCGTCGATGATACGCCAATTGGAGTGGGGCTCCAAATAACACTGCTTTTGCAAATCGCGTATCAGGCCGGGCATAAAATCTCCCTTCAGCGCAGAAAACCCCAGCACCTGGCCTCTGCCTGACAGCTGATCGATGATGCCCGCAATCGTCCCGCCGGTTCCGCATGGCAGACACCAGTAGTCGGGATGCCTACCGCCTGTTTGGCCCAACACTTCTTTTACAATTTCGCGACAGCCCGCCACCGCCAGGGCATTGGTACCGCCTTCCGGCAAAATATAACAACCACTGAGGTCGATCCGGGGCGGTATTCGTTTTTGGCGATAAGCCATTCTACTTAAAAAATGCACCTCCATGCCTACCGATTTGGCATAGCGGAGAGTGGCGCCCCAGGCTGCCGGTTCTTCTCCCCGCACCAGCCCAATGGTTTTAAACCCAAATAGTTTCCCCGCTGAGGCTACGGCGTGGAGGTGATTGGAATAAGCGCCACCGAAAGTAAGCAGGGTTTCTTTTTGTTGCTGTTGGGCGGCAGAGATATTGTATTTTAGTTTCCGCCATTTATTTCCCGAAAGGAGGGGGTGGAGGAGATCATCGCGCTTGATCCAGAGGCGAACAGAGCCTGGCTGTAACAATGGCCCATGTATTTCTTGTAAAGGACTTGGAAAAACGGGTGAAAGCGGAATCATCACAAGCTAAAAGTACGTATTTTTGACATAAAAAAATTTTGTATTTCTCATCTAAAATCCCGGAAAGATGAAATATGTACTTCTTACACTGCTTTTATTGGCAGCTCAAAATGACACCATTGCACAGGAATATTGCGATTACCCCGACCTTTTTGTCCAGCAAAGCTCTGCGGCAAATAACGTGTTTTTCGAGTACATCGCCTACGACACAGGATGCGCCAATCCTTCCGGCAACAACGACACCTGCCACGTATACATCCGCCAGCCCATCGACAATTTGAACGACAAATTGCCCACCCGCCCTACCATCCTGAGTATTCATGGCCTCTGTGAATTGGGCGACATCTGGGGCCCCCTTTGCGATGCCTGGAGCAGCTATATTTTTTTTAATGAGCTCCTTGCCCCCTATTTGGAATATGGATTTACCATTGCCTCTGTGCAATACGATCAATCTGTCGACGAATTCCAAATCCCGGATGTCTGCCAGACGCCGATAGCCTCCTTTGCGGAAACGCATTATAGGGCCATCGTCCAATTCCGAACAGCCATGCAAGCGGTTTATGATCAGGCCGAAAATTACGGCATTGATAGAGACAATATTTTCTTACTTGGCAACAGCCAGGGAGGAATGGCGGTTTTTCAATCGGCCTTTTTGGAAGATTCCGAGGAATTCTTTGAAGCTTTTCCGCAATTCGCTTACCTCGAAGAGGTGTATGGCCCGATACCAGCCCGCATACCCATAAAGGGAATCATTCTATTGTCGGGATTTGCCTATTCGCTCGACTTTATGAGTTTGGATGAATGCATTCCCATAAAAATCGGACATGGCGTTTGCGACAGCATTATTCCCTTTGAAAATGGCACCCCCTTCTTCTGCCCGACGTCTGATTACCCCGTCATTCACGGCGGTTTCGACATCGCCGCCAGAGCCCAAGATGTAGGCTGCCCCTATTCCATGCATACCATCAACGATATGGGACACGGCTGGCCTGATAATGTACAACAATATTTTGCCGAAGAAACCAGGGCCTGGATCAAAGAAAAAATACTCTGTGGGACGCCCCCCCAGGAGCAGTTCTTTTTCGATGCCGAACCCGATTTGGTCATTTGTGAAAACGGAGATGTAATCTCATATGTAGATGAATTGTTGGAAAAGCCGACTTTCCGGGTTTTTCCCAATCCGTTTTCCGATGCCTTAACCATTAAGATACAAGACCCGGACAACCGCCATTTTACCGCTCGTATTTTTGGTCTGGATGGGAAGTTGATCCGTGAAGTTTCTGTACTGAGTCGGCAAATGGTCGAAGTCGGTGATCTTCTGCCGGGGCTTTATTTTTTGGAAATCAGATCGGAAGCAGGAGATGTTGTTTACTGGGAAAAGGTGGTTGGGTTTTGAAGTAGGTGGACCAAAACCCCACAATTCTCCCTACCTTTGGCCCCTAAAAAACAAGTCAATTGCACAAACCATCAATCGCGCCCTGGCTAAGCTGGGCTCTGATATTCTTGCTGGGGGTAATCTGGGGTAGTTCGTACATCCTCATCAAAAAAGGGTTGGTGGCCTTTTCGGCCGAGCAGTTGGCCAGTCTTCGCATCGCCATTTCTATGCTGGCTTTTTTGCCGTTTTTATTCTGGCGGTACCAACGCATCGACTGGTCAAAATGGAAGTACTATGCCCTGATCGGATTGACCGGTAATTTTTTTCCGGCCTTTCTCTTCGCTTTTGCGCAAACGCAGATCAGCAGCTCGGTGACGGGGGTTTTGAGTTCGTTGACCCCGCTGTTTACTTTACTTTTGGGATTGGTGTTTTTCGGTGTGGTGTTTAGCTGGAACAAGACCCTGGCGGTGGCTATCGGACTGGCCGGAGCCGTGATGCTCATCTTGTATGGCAGCGAATCGGAAGAAAGCAGCCACTATGGGTACGCCGTGTTGGTCATTGTCGCCACTTTATTGTATGCCACCAGCGTCAATATCGTCAAGTCGTATCTCAATGAGGTGAATGCCACTGATATGAGCATTGCCAGTTTTTTAATTGTTGGGCCACCGGGTGTATTTTACTTGTTCCAAACCGATTTTGTGGAAGTGCTCGCCACCCACGAATCGGGTTGGCTGTCATTGGGGTATATCGCCATTCTTGCAGTGGTTGGCACGGTGGTGGCTTCCGTCCTGTTTTACCGGTTGGTACAGCTTACCAGTCCGGTGTTCGCCACAATGGTCAGTTATCTGGTGCCGATGGTTGCACTGTTCTGGGGCTTTGCTGACGGCGAACCCATCTCCATTTTTCATTTTATTGGAATGGGATTGATACTGACGGGTGTTTACATTTCGCGGCGGGAGTGAAGGAAAGTCCAAGTTCAAGAATCAAGTTTAATGTTCCCTCCCGCCAGGCCAAATCGCGCTTCCTTTCAAAATTGCTATTGCATTTGAACAACAGAGCCAGTTCCATCGGAACGACAGCCCATTGCCAGAGACGTCACATACACGATCAGGCAGATCCGCCGGGTCCCTGGAATTCTACACCTTTTGGACTTTAAACTTTTCACTTATACTTGAACTTTAAAAATCTCCTCGTATCTTGCGCGCCGTTTTTGAAATGATAAAAATTGGCTTTAGAAATGAAGATTGACATGAAGATCCCATCACTATATGTGGCTCCGTCCAAGTTGTCGGGGCGGGGGGTGTTTTCCACAGAACCCATTCCGGCTGGAAGCATAATAGAAATTTGTCCGGCCATCGTTTTGACTCCTGACCAGGTCAAGCCCCTGCAAAAAACCGATCTGTACGATTATTATTTCCAATGGGGCCATGACGAAAAGTCCTGTGCCATCGTGCTGGGGTATGGTTCGCTCTACAACCATTCCTTTACGCCCAATGCCCGCTATTATACCGAATTTGATTCGGAAACCCTGGAAGTCATTGCGCTCAAAGACATCGAAGCCGGTGAGGAGATCACCTTCAATTACAATGGCGAGCCGGAAGATCAAACGGCGGTTTGGTTTTTAGACGACGATTGAACAAGTGCATGCACTAGTCAACCCCGCTGCCGCATCGCTTCGTAGACCATGATCCCTGCAGCCACGGCCACGTTGTATGAATCGGCAGCGTCCGTTTGTGGGATGAGGAATCGTTGGTCCGCTTTGCGCAAAAGGTGTGGGCTTACACCGGAGTCTTCTGCCCCAATGACGAATGCAGTTGGCTGGGTCAGGTCGAGGTTTTGCAATTTCATTTGCCTGCGAGCGGTATCGAGGCTGCTGGCAAATACCTGTACACCCGACTGTTGTAAATAATCCAGGGCATTGACCAGGCTGCCTTCGCGGCAAACGGAAATTTTCGTCAACGCACCCGCGGATGTCTTCAAGGCATCGGCATTGATGCGGGCCGTCCCCTTTTCGGGAATGATGATGGCATCGACACCGCCACATACTGCCGACCGGGCTATGGACCCAAAGTTGCGGACATCCGTCACCCCATCCAGCATCAGCAACAGCGGCACTTGCGATTGCTCATAGATCATGGGCAACACATCCGACAACCGATAATAAGGTATGGGCGCAAGGAGGGCAACGACTCCCTGGTGGTTGCTTCTCGTCAGTTTGGCCAGCCGTTCTTTGGGCACCATTTTAAGGGGTATGTTGTACTCGCGGCACAAGGAGCGGATCTCTTTTTCAAACGGACCTGTTGTGCCTCGTTGCAACCACAACTGGTCGATCGACCGGCCCGACCGGATCACTTCTACCACCGGATGGCGACCAAATACGAGGCTGTCTTTTAGTTCTTTCATCCCAATGGAAATGGCTAAAAATGTTGGTTACACCTAAATTCAGGTGTAAATGTCGTAGAAAAATGGAATTTATAGCACATAGCCGCTACAAAATGGTGAAGAAAAGAGATAATTTAGCTTTTTAAAAAATTTTTTCACCATTAAATCGCACATCGGATGAATAAGAGAATTTTTACACTACTGCGATTCCTATGCCTTTTTACTTTTACCCTTTCGGTAAATGGGCTTTGGGCACAATCGCAAACACCCCTCGACATCGCCCTGAGGCACATCGAAGAAAACCACAAAAACTGGGAGCTGACCAAAGATGATATTTCAGATATGCTCATCACCGATAGCCACGTCAGCTCCATCAGCGGTGTCTCGCATATTTACTTCAAACAAACTCACCAGGGCATCGGCATTGAAAACGCCATCCTGAACGTGAGCATCGACGACAACGGAAATGTGCTGACTGCCGGCAATAGATTTATCGTCGATGCAGCCACGAAAATAAGTACATCAACCCCTTCCATAAGCCAGGAAGAGGCATTGACCCATGCGTTGTCTCAACTGGATTTACCTCCCGTTGCATCTTTCCTGGTTAAAGAAACCAGAAGCGCTACAGAAGCAGTTTACGACAAGGGAACATTTGCCAACGCAGATGTGATCGTTTCCCTGGTATACGTTGCCGATGAAAACGATCAACTTTCATTGGCCTGGAGAGTGCTGATCGATCCGGCTGGCGACCAGGAATATTGGTTCAACTACGTAGATGCCGTTTCCGGTCAGCAGGTCAAAAAACAAAGTTTGGTCGTAAAATGTAAGCATACAGATTTAAGCAACCACACTAACCATGGTTGTACGGATGCGGCCCACCATTCATCTCATTCTGTAAAAGAGACATTGGCCAAGGCCGCCTCTGTGGCCAACTCCTACCGGGTTTTTTCAGTCCCAACTGAATCCCCTATTCACGGCGATCACGTAATCGTTACCGATCCGGCCGACGACGTAGCTTCTTCTCTGGGATGGCACGACACGGGGGCCACCCAATACACCTTCACCCGGGGCAATAATGTATACTCCTATCTGGACACAGATGGCGACGGAGCCCCCGATGGACCATCCCCGGAAGGAGGGACAGACCTGGATTTTGACTTCCCGTTTGATCCTACCCTAGAACCAGTAGATGTACAGGATGCTGCACAGGTGAATTTGTTCTATATGAACAACATCATGCACGACTTTACCTATTACTATGGTTTTACAGAAGATGCCGGTAATTTTCAGGCCAACAACTTCGGAGCTGGAGGAAATGGCAATGACTTTGTCAATGCCAGAGCACAAGCTGCCGGATTGAATAATGCCAATTTCGCAACCCCTCCCGACGGCTCCTCCGGCACCATGAATATGTTTGTTTGGAATACCAACCAGGGCGCTGGTCTGTTGACCGTCGACGAACCCAATTCCATTGCAGGCACCTATACCACCGGTACTGCTGAATTTGGGCCCGCTGTATCAGATGTTCCCATAAGTGGCGAAGTAGTTATCGTCAACGATGGCACTTACAACCCTTACATCACCGATGGCTGTGAAGAAGAGTACATTAATGGAGATGAACTGGATGGAAAGATCGCACTGGTAGACCGGGGCGGATGTTTTTTCCAACTCAAAACTTACAATGCAGAACAATACGGCGCCATTGCCATCATCATTTGCAATTTTGAAGACGACCCCATTGGCATGGGTAGCGGCCCCGGAGTACCAGCGGTCAATATTCCCACTGTTATGATCGGTTCAGGTGACTGCCAACTGATCCGCCAATTTGCCGGCAACGGTCTGGAGGTTACACTCGTCCAACCCACAGTTACTGGTCCTGAATTTGTAGATGGAGACTTCGACAATGGTATCATTGCCCATGAATACGGACACGGCATTTCCAACCGACTCACCGGTGGTGGATCCAATACGGACTGCCTTTTCGGTGGCGAACAAATGGGAGAAGGCTGGAGTGACTTTATGACACTTATTACAACTGCTGAACCGGGCGATCAAGCCACTGATAAAAGAGGCATCGGTAACTATGCGGTACGGCTACCTCCTGATGGAAACGGTATCCGAAATTACCCCTACTCCACCGATATGACTATTAGTCCACTCACTTACGATGATCTTGGTGGCCTGGCCGTACCCCATGGCGTAGGAGAGGTATGGTGCAACATGTTATGGGATTTGTACTGGGCCATGTCGGATCAATATGGCTGGTCGGAAGATCTCTATACTGGTACCGCCGGCAACAATATGGCCATTCAATTGGTCTTTGAAGGCATGAAAATGCAACCTTGTGACCCCGGGTTTGTCGATGGACGTGATGCCATTCTGGCGGCAGATGTCGCCTTGTTCAACGGCGAAAATCAATGCCTCATCTGGGAAGTTTTTGCCCGAAGAGGGCTAGGCTATTATGCCGACCAGGGCGAATCGGATAGCAATGCCGATGGCACAGCCGACTTTGAGCCACTGCCCATATGCGTTCCCGAACTCAAACTCAGCAAAACCGTAACGAAGTTGATCAATGCAGGTGATAACATCGATGTGACACTCAACGTAATCAACCACAAAGTCGATACCCTGACAGGTGTGACCGTCACAGACGAACTGGTAGACGGCTTGACTTATATCGTCGGCTCCTCCAGTTGGAACGACGTTACCGTAAATGGCAACCAGCTTATTTTCAACCTGGGCAATATGGACTATGAAGACGAGATCACCATCACCTATCAACTGGCTACCAGCTCGGATATTTTCTCTATACAAACCTATTTCGACGATGCCGAATACGACGACGAACTCCCCTACTGGCTTGTCAGCGATGTGGATGAAGGTGGTGCAAGCTTCTTCCAAATCGATGTCAATACATACGCTGGCGAAAAATCGTGGTTTATCCAGGATGAAGGAGTCGAGACGCAAGACCAAATGATGTCTACCCCTATCTTTTCCATTTCGGGCAACCGACCGGCGCTTCGCTTCTTTTCTCAATACAATACAGAATCTGGCTTTGACGGCGGATTGATCGAAATCTCTACCGATGGAGGAACAGTCTTTGGCCAATTGGGCGACAACATGATCCGAGGCGCCTATCCTGGCGGCATTGCATATGGCACATTTGTTATTCCTTTCCTCGATGCTTTTTCGGGTGATAGCGAAGGATATGTTGGAACTTATATCGACCTATCCGATTATATCGGCGAAGAAAATGTCCGCTTCCGGTTCCACTTTGCATCCGATGAACAAACTGTTGTAGGTGGCGGCTGGTACATCGACAATTTCGAGCTGATGGACCTCAAAAACTACAACACCACCACCTGCGCCACTTCCGATCAGGGCGACCTGGTATGCGTACAAGCCAAAGAAGAGGGCACCATCATTGAATCGCAAATATCGACCAACACGGTCGATCCCGAAGCAACCGTTCAGGTAGGGGTTTTCCCCAATCCGACGGACGACCAGATCAATGTGACCATTGCCAGCGAGCATGCACAGGAGGTAACATTGAACTTACTCACCCTCGACGGGAAAGAGGTAATGAGCCAGGCCATTCAGACCAGCACACATACCCAGACTTTCCCGCTGGACGTGGCCCATCTGCCTGCCGGTTTTTATCTGGTGAAGGTGGCAACTAACCGCGAAATAGTGGTGGAGAAAGTGGTTGTGAAGTAGGTTTTTTCGTTTTGTAAAAACAGACGTTTTATGATAGCAAAAGCGGCTGTCCAAAGGTTTTGGACAGCCGCTTTTTGATGGAGCCAGGCGAATAAACCCGCCTGACCGGCCGGATTTCCGACCGTAGGTGGGCAGGTTCGCCGGCTACTGTTCTTCGTTGGCGGGAGGGGTGGGTTGGTCTTTTTCGGCGGCCTCTTTGAGCTCTTCGAAGGCATCGCCGACTTTTTCGGAAACGACTTCGGCTACGGCCCTGACGGTATCTACCACATCTTCCAGTGCTTCTCCCAGGGTTACACCAACGGCGGTAAGCAAGGTTTCGGGTTGTTTTTCGGGAGTGGTTGTTGATCCCGAGGTGATGGCTTCGGCGGCCTTTTCAAGATCGGCAGCTTCGCCTTCGCGTGCCTGCTGGTCTTCTTTGATCTTAGCGGCGATTTTCTCTTTGGCGGCTTTTTTGGCCGCTTGTTTAGCGGCTTGTTCTTTTTTGCGTTCGGTGGCTTTTCGGTCCCGTTCAGCTTGTGCGGCCATTTTAGTTTCCAGTTCGGATTTGGTTTTGAGCATATCTTCCAGTTTGACTTTTTTGGATTTGATGCGCTCTTCGATCATTTTTATTTTGGCAACCCGGATCTGTGCTTCCAGTTGTCCGTCTGAATTTTCTATTCTTCTTTCCTGGAAGGCCAGGTCGTTGTCGTCGCGTTTGAGGGAGTTTTCCATTCGTTCGATAGCGCCCAGCAATCCGTCATAACGTTTTTTGAGGCGGTCCATGGGCGAGTTGCCGGCGAGGGCTTCGGAGCCAAAGCGTTTTTCTTTGACTACTTTGAACATGCGGTCGAGTTTGTTCCATACCTTGGAGCGGTGCTCGCGCGTCAGTTTGGTGTCTTTGAATTCGCGTTGAATGTTCCTCAATTCGTTGAAGATGCTTTGGAGGTTGAGCCCTTTTTCTACTTTTTCTTCTACGCCGGATAGAGTGGTCATAAACTGATCGTAGAAGACTTTTGATTGGTTTTTGAACTCATCGTCGAGAGCGGAACGGAGTTTTTTCAAATGGTCGAACAGGCTGTTGGTAGATTGGCGAAGGGAGTTGGCGTGTTCGCGGAAGAGGTTGCGTTCACGAATCTGCTCCTGAACTTTTTTCCAGAAGTCCTTCAGTTCATCCCATAAGCCGGATTCAAAGGTAGTCAACCCTTCGATTTTTTCTTTCAGTTCGCCGAGTTCCGACTGATATATCTCACTCAGTTTGGAGGAAAGAACCACGAAGTGCCATTCTGTTTGAGCCCGCTGGATGAGGTCGCCGCGCTCCACTTTCAGTTCATCGGGGAGCAAGCTTTCCGTTGCGGAGAGGTCTCGTTCGGATTGTTGGAACCCCTCCGGGAAAGGGCATTCTTTTCCATCGCGCCAGTCGTCCATCATTTGGTTGTAGAAGGCTTCGGTGACGATGTTTTCCGGAAAAGTGAAGATGTCCACTTTGTTGTCTTGGGTGCGAAGTTGCAGCGCTATCAAAATTCGTTCGTCCTGTTCGTTGGTGCCCCAAAGTACGATCTTGGTTTTCATAATTACGGTAGCTTTTAGTCGGTAGTCGCGGATGTTGTCTGCGTGCCATGAAGGCGGAGCGTTAGCGTAGTCCTTCATGGTTGGTTGCCGTCCCGATAGTTATCGGGATCGGCAGGTAAATTTGCTTGCCTTTTCAGCAAAACCGTTGACTACAAATTACGAAATTATTTATTCAAAAGGAGAGAGCAGTCTCCTGAAATACCTATCTATTTCGGAGCGGTTCGTTCACCGCGACGTCATTCTAGCGGTACCGATCATTCCCTGTTCGAGGAGGTATTCGGCTATTTGTATGGCGTTGGTGGCAGCTCCTTTGCGGAGATTGTCGGCTACCACCCACATATTTAACGTTTTAGATTGCGATTCGTCCCTTCGCAGGCGACCTACGAAGACCTCATCCCTGCCTTTGGCGAATAGCGGCATGGGATAGCGGTGGTTGGCTACTTCGTCGACCAACCGGACGCCAGGCGTCTCTGCCAACATTGTTTTGACGTCGTCGAGGTCGTATTCAGTGTTAAATTCCACGTTCACCGCTTCTGAATGGCCGCCATGTACAGGTACACGAACAGCGGTAGCGGTGATGGCTAGGCTTTGGTCGTCGAGTATTTTGCGGGTTTCATTGACCAGCTTCATTTCTTCTTTCGTGTAGTCGTTGTCGAGAAAAATATCGCAATGTGGGATGCAATTGTCGAAGATAGGATGGGGGTACGCCTTTTCGGAAATTTCTGACCCCGCTTTTTCGCTTTCGTATTGGCGGACAGCTTTCATCCCCGTTCCCGTAATGGATTGATAAGTGGCGATTACCAGCCTGCGAATACCGTAGCGACGATGTAAGGGACCCAGCGCCACGACCATCTGGATGGTGGAACAATTGGGGTTGGCGATGATCTTATCTTCCCGGGTCAACAAATTGGCGTTTATTTCGGGAACGATCAGCTTTTTGTCGGGGTCCATCCGCCAGGCAGAGGAGTTGTCGATCACCGTGGTGCCATTGGCGGCAAATCGTGGTGCCCATTCCTTGGAGACACTTCCTCCGGCCGAGAAAATAGCGATTGCGGGTCGGGCAGCTACTGCCTGCTCCATCGATTCTATGGTATGGCTCTTTCCATAAAAACTTAAGGCCTTTCCCACGGAACGTGCGGAGGCAACAGGGATAAAATCGGTCACAGGAAATCGTCTTTCCTCTAATACCTTTCGCATGACAGTGCCTACCAATCCGGTGGCACCAATTACGGCTAATTTCATTTTTTTTCGGTTTACGGTAACCATCCACCACCATTTACTTTTCCCAGGCAGTCCTACTGGTTTCTCAGAACTTTAAGCAAGAAACCTGCCGAACGGATAAAATCCAGGTTAACAAACAATTTGCATACAAAGATAAAGGCAAAACTTATTTATTGCTATTTTTGAGCATGAAACCCACGATATTTTTTGTCCTGGCCTTGTTATGGTCGGTAAGCACAGGGGCTCAATTGCAGGATATCTTTGAAGATGGCGATTTTACCTCCAACCCCGCCTGGGGAGGAACAACAGACGATTTCAGCGTAATTGACCAGATTTTACAGCTCGACGCCGCCGCCGCAGGGACCGCTTACCTCTCTACTCCGGTGATCATCGACGGTAGCACCACCTGGACTTTTTTGATCGAATTGGACTTCAATCCCTCTGCCTCTGGCAATTTTCCAAAGATATACCTTTCGGCAAATAACGCCGATCTTTCCGGAGCTATAAATGGGTATTTTCTGCGCATCGGCGAAAGCAACGCCAATGACGCATTTGAACTGTACCGGCAGGACGGAACCGATGAGGTGTTTCTCTACCGCTTCACCACAGAAGGGGAAATGGGCGCTTCGTCGAACAATAAGGCCCGCATACACATCTCCCGAAGCGATGTGGGAGTATGGCAGTTCTCAGCCGACCACAGCGGCAGCTATTGCTTCACCGATGAAGGGACGGTGGTCGACAACCAATACCCAACCGGATCGCATTTTGGGTTCTTTTGTAAATACACTGTTTCCAATATCGATAATTTTTTCTTCGACGATGTTTATGTCGATCTTACTGACCCCAACGCCGACAACGAATTGTCATTGGAGATGGTGACAGCAGCAGACCCCGTGGATGTATTGCTGCATTTTTCTACTCTTTTGAACCCGGTTAGTGCCGAAACAGCTTCCAACTACACCATCCAAAACAGCGGCGGCAGCAACCTGGGCAACCCCACTGCTGCCACCCTCGACGGGACCGACAACAGCCTGGTACACCTCGACATCAGCAACCTGCCGCTGACCAGTGGAGAGAGTTATACGGTAGTGGTGAGCGGGCTGACGGATTGTTCGGGTAATCTCATTGGCCCCAACAATAGTATTACATTTACGCTTTTCATCCCGGAGATGGCCGACCCCTTCGACATCATCATCAATGAGATCATGGCCGATCCCACCCCGGTAGTAAGCAGTTTGCCGGAGGCCGAATTTGTGGAATTGTACAACCGCAGCAACAAAACATTTAACCTGGACGGTTTTAAATTTAGCGACAGCGGTACCCCTAAAATTCTTGACTTTTTCATCCTTCAACCCAACTCCTACGTGGTGCTTTGCGATACCGACGACGAGGCCCTTTTTGCTCCTTTCGGAAATGTGTTGGGGGTCGATAATTTTCCGGGGCTGGACAACGGCGGCGATCAATTGCGCCTTTACGATGCCGACGATAACGTGATCGACGAAGTGGTGTACGACGACGATTGGTATCAGGATAGCGATAGGGACGACGGGGGCTGGACCCTCGAACTGATCAACCCCGACCTTTACTGTCAGGGGGCTGTCAACTGGCAGGCCTCAGACAACCCGGACGGAGGAACCCCTGGCGGACAAAACGAAAATTTTGACGACAGCCCCGACGATACTCCTCCCCTACTGCTCGACGCCATCCCGCTGAGCAACCAACAAGTTCGGTTGTTTTTCAACGAAACGATGGGTGATGTTGTGCCGGATTTCATTCAAATAGCCCCCGCTACGGCGCCTATTGTGAGCACCTTGTTGGAGCCGCCCGGAAACACATTGTTGGTAGATGTCGGCACGCCGTTTTTTCAACACCAGACTACCTATACGCTCACCCTTTCGGGAAATGTGACCGACTGCGTGGGCAACCCAATATCGACGGATTTCAACAGCATCCAATTCAGCTATTACGACACAGAAGCTGCGGAGCCACTCGATATTCTGATCAACGAAATAATGGCCAAACCCAGCGAAACGGTTGGCGCCCTGCCCGACGAAGAGTTTGTCGAATTGTACAACCGGAGCGATAAATACATCAACCTGGAAGGATTCCAGTTCAGCGATGCCGGTTCGCCTAAAACATTGGGTTACCACGTTCTTTTGCCGGATAGTTTTGTCATTCTTTGCCATGTGAACGATGTGGCGCTCTTCACCCCTTTCGGAAATGTGGTGGGCGTACCCAGCTTTCCCGGATTGAACGACGATATGGAGGACCTTTTTCTGGCCGATCCGAATGGTGCTGTCATCGACCAGGTGTCGTATACCGATAAGTGGTACCGCAACAAAAACAAAGATGGGGGCGGTTGGACGTTGGAGCTCATCAACCCGGAATTGGTTTGTCAGAAAGGATTCAACTGGCGGGCAGCAGAAGCGGTAGCAGGAGGCACTCCGGGCGCCATTAATTCGATCCGCTCCGACGAACCCGACCTGAGAGGTCCTAAACTTTTGGGCGCCGACGCCATCAATGATCATCAGATCCGGTTGACGTTTGATGAGCCACTTGCTGCCAGCCCCCAGCCAGGTTTTTTCCAATTGTCGGGGCCGACCGGAACAGTTGCAAGTAGCTTGTTAGAAACCTCAGACAGACATGTATTGCTCAGCACTACAGCCCCGTTTTTTCAGGAAAATGCGACCTATGTTATTTCAGTGCAACCGCAACTGACCGATTGCAGCGGCAATGCCGTAAGCACGGAATTTAATAGTCTGGAGTTTTTGTATTTCGAGCCGGAAGAGGCCGAACCTTACGACCTATTGATCAACGAAATTTTTGCCGACCCATCCCCTTCCATCGGATTGCCTGGAGCCGAGTACCTGGAGTTGTACAACAGGAGTGATAAAAACATCAGCCTGGAAGGATTTTCGCTGGTGGACCGGAACGACGTCTATCCACTGCCGTTTTTCCTGTTGCAGCCAGGAGCTTATGTGATCTTGCACCAGGAGGGTTGTGGTTCTTTTGGCATTTATGGAGACACCTTGTCGCTGTGCGAGTTTGCCTCGTTGGGCAACACCACCGACAGCCTTTCGCTGGTTGATCCTTTTGGAGATGTGATCGACGCAGTCCACTACCTCGACGACTGGTACCAGGACCCCGGCAAGGTGGATGGAGGGTGGTCGTTGGAGTTGATCAATCCGAATAACTACTGCGATCCGTCGAACAATTGGCGGGCTTCGGCCAATCCGGTGGGTGGTACTCCGGGCGCGATCAACTCGGTATACGACGATGGTCCGGATGAATCGGCGTTGGACCTGATCTGTGCCTATCCGGTGTCGGCTTCGAGGATTTCATTATTTTTCAACAAAGCCATTGATCGCAATTTGGATGTTAGTCAAATAGAAATGGCGGGATTCGACATCGTATCGGTGTGGCCGGTGCCGCCGGTATTCCAAACGGCTCTGGTGGATATATCGCCCGTCATGGAACCGGGGCAGCGCTATGTGATCGGGTTGGAAGGAACGGTTGCCGATTGCAGGGGCAATGAGGTGGGGATGTTTGATGAGGCCGAGATTGCGTTGCCGGATGAATTTGAACCACTTGACCTGGTGATCAACGAGGTGCTGTTCAATCCACAAACGGGTGGGTCGGATTTTGTGGAACTCTACAACCGCTCGGATAAGGTGTTGGACATTGCCCGGTTGAACATCGCCTCGCGGGAGGGGGACGACCGAGACAGCATTCATCAGGCGGTTGCGGTGCGGACTTCCTGTTTGTTATTTCCGGAAGATTACGTGGTTTTGACGAAAAATCCCCATGATATCCGCAACAGATACGAGGTTTTCGACGTATATGCGTTTTCAAAAACCGCGCTGCCGACGTACGAGGACAAAGAAGGGACGGTGGTTGTATATGAGCCCCTGGTGGATGTGGCCCTTGTCGTTGACGAGTTTCGATACGAGGAATCGATGCAGCATCCGCTGTTGGATTCCAAGGATGGGGTATCGTTGGAGCGGATCGACCCCGATGGGGTTACTCAGTCGGATGATAACTGGCATTCTGCTGCTGCCGATGCAGGGTTTGCGACTCCCACTTATCTAAATTCACAGTTTATTGACACCCCGCAAGAGGAGGACGACCTGCTATGGCTGGAAAACGATCGGCTGTCGCCCGACCAGGATGGGTTTGAGGATTTTTTGCAGATCAATTATGCGCTGGACCGACCCGGATATACCGCCAATATCCGTATTTACGATGCCAAAGGGCGGCCCGTTAAATCGTTGACAGACAATGAGTTATTGATGGCGGAGGGCTTTTTTAAGTGGGATGGGGTGGATGATGAGGGAGGCCGGGCACGTACCGGAATTCATATTCTGGAAGCGGCACTGCACCATCCGGATGGGGATGTACGAAATTATAAGCTGGCTTTTGTGGTGGCTAGCCGGTTGGATTGATTTGTTGTGCTGTTGTCCCCACTTACGACGAGGTCAAGAAAACCCTGGATTGCCAATCGGTAAATACATAACCTGAAAAAAAATACATACCTTTGCAACACATGATGGTCACTCAATTACTTGAAAAAAGACCGATTAACCTCACATTGAACACCCTGATCGTTTTGGGTGCTTTGTGTGTTATGTTTACGCCCAATTACTTGTTTTTTAAGATAGGATCGAACTTCGCAGTGCATATCATGTTGGGTTATCTTCTATTGGGGTTGGTCTTTCTGATTTTGCGGCAGCCTAAGTTGACCTTTACGAGTTTTTTGTGTTGTGCCGGTCTTTGCCTTTTCCTGAAATTCTATTCTAACTGGGACTGGACCCTTCCCCAGGCCACCGATGAGAGCCAGCCTACGGTTCGGGTGGCGCATTTCAATATTGCCAATTCTGTGGAGTCCTATGAAGCAACTATGCGGTCCATTCTGGAAGTGGATGCGGATGTGTTGTCATTTCAGGAAGTGACACCTGATTGGGATGCCAGTTTCCGGAAATGGCTGAACGAGAAATATCCGCATAGTACCTCTGTGGTTCGCTTCGACCCCTATGGATTAGCTATTTACTCGAAACGTCCGATTTTATCGACCGATACTTTTTACTACAATGATATTCCCAATCTGGATGTGGTGTTGCAGGGCCCGAAAAAGCAGGAGTTGTTTCGGGTGATCAGCTCGTATGCCACACCACCTCTTTACAATCAGGCCCTGGCACATCTAAAGACGCATATGTCGATCATTGCCAATAAGGTGAATCAGAGTGATGTTCCCGTGTTTACGGTGGGTGACTACAATGCGCCGCCATGGTGGGAGGAGATTCGGCTGCTGTTGAAATGGGGAGCATTGTCGGACAGTCGGAGCTGTGCGCCGCAGGGGTTGGAGCAATTGTTACAACATCCGGTGGATTACATTTTACATACCGACCATTATAAGTGCCTTTCTTTTGGGCCGACTGCCAATAGTTTGTATGGCCATCTGGGCATACAGGCTGTCTTCCAATTAAATACGGATCTACGCCATGTTCAGGCAGCGCTTCAATAGTTTCAAATATGCTTTTGCGGGTTTGTGGGAGTTGGTTCGGTCGCAGCCAAATATGAGGATCCATTTGGTGGCAGGGACAGTGGTCGTTGTAGCGGGATTTTTTTTTGGTTTGTCGGCGGTGGAGTGGTGTTTTGTGATCGCAGCCATCACGGCTGTCCTATCGGCTGAGGCCTTCAACACGGCTTTGGAATATCTTACGGATCTGGTTTCTCCCGAATATCATCCGCTGGCGGGTAAGGTGAAAGACGTGGCAGCAGCAGGGGTGCTGGTGGTGGCTATTGGGGCTGCGATTATTGGGGTGGTGGTGTTTTTGCCCAGAGTTTTGGAATTTTTGGGGTGATATGCTGATTCGTGCCATGAAGGCGTAACGTAGTGGAGTCCCCCGTATCAAGTCCGGGGCAGGCTTTCATGGTGCTGATATGCTGATTTGCTAATGTGCTGATCACGCCTATCACCAGCAAGGTAGGCCTGATGGCGTAGTGAAAGAAGAGTCTCAGCATTCCGAACAAACTTAAGGATTCGCATGACGGTTCAAATCACGCCGGCCAGAGGCCGAAACCTTTATCGGCCAACCAGCAAAGCTGCTGGCCAGCATTCCAAACAAATATAAGGCTCTCGTTCGTCGCAGCTAATTTGCTGACGGGCTGATTGTAGATGGCTGGTGTCGGTTTTGGAGTTGAAGTTGAAATTTTGAACTTGATCCTGAACTTTATAGCTTTATCTTTGGGATTAATTTTCATCAAAATTAGGTATTGAAAGATGGCAAAAAAGCAAAAATACTATGTGGTATGGGCGGGGAATGAGACGGGGGTGTTCGACAGTTGGGCGGAGTGTCAGTTGCAGATAAAAGGATATCCGGGAGCGCGGTATAAGTCCTTTCCTACCAGGGCTGCGGCGGAGGCAGCTTATCACGACGGAGCCTCCGAGCATATACAATACGGCAAGTCGAAAAAACCGGATCTGCGGCTTTTGGATTTGGCGGAAGCCCCCATCGAATGGGAAAGCATTGCTGTAGACGCCGCCTGCAGTGGCAACCCCGGCGATATGGAATACCGGGGCGTAGACACCAAAACGGGTGATGAGATTTTCCGCGTAGGCCCCTACCGGAAAGGTACCAATAATGTGGGGGAATTCCTGGCGCTGGTACATGCCCTGGCCTATCTGAAAAAGCACGGAAAAAAAGATACCCCGATCTATTCGGATTCCAAAATCGCCATGGGATGGGTGGAACGCAAAGTGATCAAAACGAAATTGAAAAGAGTGGCAGCCAATGAGCCATTGTTCGACCTGATCGGAAGGGGCATTACCTGGCTGGAGAACAACCCCTATTCCAACCGCATTTTGAAATGGAATACGCGGGAGTGGGGAGAGATCCCGGCGGATTTTGGGCGTAAATGAGGGAAATCAATAATTTTACTGCTCCTCCTTCACCAGCTTCCCTGTCTTCACCAGCCCATTGGCTTGACGGATTTGGTAGAAATACATCCCAGCGGTTAGGTCTTGACAGTTGATTTGGCCGTCGGTGCCTTCCAGAGCTTGATTGACGTGCAGGGTACCCAGAGCGTCGAAGACCAGAAGCTCGGCATCGTCGAAATTGAGTGGGTTGAAGAAGGACAGCCAGTCGCCCACAACGGGGTTGGGAAATAAGCTCACCTGGTCGAGATACAGTTTGTCTTCTACATCGGTGCTGACGGGATGCATTTCGAGGTAAACATTGTCGATGGTGAATCTCACTTCATCTTCCGGGTTGCCCGGTGTGGTGAAGATGATGCGGAGGGTATCGGGCGTTTCATCCAGAAAATACTCAATGGGTACATTGGCGACCTGATAAAAATTAGCACGTTCGGAAACAAAATATTCTCCTTCTCCCACTATGCGGGCGCTTTTGGAGGTGGCATCCCATTTGGTCAGCTGAACCAATGCCCTGGCCTGGTAAAAGTCCGTTGGGTTGGGAACGTGGG
Source organism: Saprospiraceae bacterium (assembly GCA_965222105.1). GTDB lineage: Bacteria > Bacteroidota > Bacteroidia > Chitinophagales > Saprospiraceae > CALGLS01. Next base: position 41,165 of record CBDCTQ010000086.1, read on the forward strand.
TAAAATACTTATAGGCGAAGCTCATCGAGGTAGGACGGTGGGTAAAGGCTATGCCCCGCCTTTCGGGAAATTGGGGATCGAAGACACCCAGGCTCAAAAAGGAAGACAGACAAAGGCCAGGGCTGGGGTAAAAATTTTGCAAAACTACGGCAGAAGACTCCGCATAGCTTTCATCCGTGCGGTAACAAAACAGAGCCTGCGGATTGTCGGCCAGGTGGTTGCGGCTGGTCCATCCCTTGGGGTTTTCTTTATCGACGACGAGGTTTTCCTGTATTTCCCAATCTTCAAACCCTCCGTTGGGAACATATTGAGCGATGAGTGCTGAGTGAAGTAAAAACATGCTGGCGAGAAGAAAGGAGGAAGCAGGTTTCATTAAAGCGCTGGTTTAACTTGATTAAGCGAATTACAAATCGTATCACCTTTAATACTAAGATGCCATCTCATCCGACAAAGCTGCTTTGGGTTTCCAAAGATGCGGATTTTATCCCGGATAAAAAAACCCGGTTACTTTTATTTATGCTCAAGTGGGAATTACGACCGACCAATTGGTCAGACAAGGTATTAATACAAACCCAAAGGCTTGTCTTTTACTTTTTGCAATCAGGAGGAAAGGATGTCCTTAACATACCGATATAGAGCTACCGGCAAGGATAGCGGAAAAAATAAAACAAATAGAATTTTATCATATTTTTTACCTGCCATACTAATCACTAACGCCAAAACGGAGGTTTTCGTGTACGCTTTTGCGAAAAAGTTTTGTGGGGGGATCGCATTTATAATCCGTTGAAAGCAGCAATTCTCAATTTAGTTTTAGGTAATTTGCTGATTTGCTAATTATCAATGTGCTGATGTCCCTTTATCGTAAAGTTTCCTGTGTGAGATGCGAAGTAAGAGGGTATATTGATTTTCAAATTGAGAATTGCTGAGTCGAAAGGGGGACATAAACTAAGTTGCTGACAATGAGAGCAGTAATATCACAACCTTCTCTGTGGTGTCCAGTGACCCTTTACGGAACTCTGTGGAGCTAAAAAATTACACCGAGCTACACCGAGAAAACACAGAGAGACAGCGAGTAATTTGCTCCCCCCCATATATCCGCAACTACAGTTCAAATAATCATTTCACCACCCTCGACACGACTACCATCGTCAACAGGCCAGATACCATAGCCAGCGTCCGAAAAGGAAAGAGCACTACTCCCTCCTCTATCATCGGGTAAGGGATCAGCACCGGGATGCCCAGCGCCGGCTCGCCCCCACCGAAGCGCAATACGAAGGCCACCACAAACCCCGCTATGGCCCCTACCCTATTGGCTTTGGGATCGAATAAGGCACAGACCAGAGCAGGAAATAACAAACAGTACACGAAGTCGCTGCACAAAAACCAAAGCGCATAAATGCTCTCGACCCGCAGGGCCAGGAGGGTGGCGGCGATGCCCACGATCCATATGCACCGCTGTACCACTTTGCGCAGATTTTGGGGCGAAATATCGGGGCGCCACAAGGGTCGGTACACATTCCACCCCGCCAGGGAGGAGGCCGACAGAATGGACGAATCGACCGACGACATCACCGCCGCAGCGATGGCTCCCAGCCCTACGGTCGCCACCCACGGATCGGTCAGATAACGCACCACCCAGGGCAAGGTAGAGGCCGCATCGGGAGGGGCCGTCAGCCCCATTGCCTCCCAGTTGGCTACATCGCCGATCACGCCGATAAGCACAGCAGGTATGGCCATTAACAAACATATTACACCGGCCAGCAATGACAACCACATCGCCGTATGCTCATTTTTTGCGCTAAGCACCCGCTGAAAATACACCTGCCAGGGGATGCCCCCAAAGATGAGCAACAGGGCGTAGTCCCACCAGTTCCAGTAATAATTGCCCAGGGCTTCCCGGGTAGGCAACAAAGTCGCCGCCGCTCCCTTTTTTTCCACGTAAGTGGCCCAGGCCATTTCCCACCCACCCACCTGCCGAAAAGCAACTGGCAATACGATGGCCAACCCTATGGCCAGCAATAACAATTGTATTACATCTGTCAGCGCCACCGCCCATAGCCCTCCGATGGCCGTATAGGCAATGGCTATTACCGCCGATAAGATGATGGCCGCCTGGGTGTCGAGCCCCAGCACTACCCCGAAGGTGGTACCCAGTGCCGTAAGTATCGCCGCCGACCAAAATATTTCGCCTGTAAGGGCCGGAATAAAAAACAAAGCGGCCGTTTTTTTGCCAAAACGCTCGGCGATGGGGTCGAGCATAGTAGTGTATTTACGTCGTCGCATCCTGCGTGCAAAAAACAGTCCTCCCACCACCAGGCTCAAGGCATATCCCCAGGGCGCCTGCACCCATACCAATCCCGATGAAGCCGTATATTCTGCGGTGCCGTTGATGTATCCGCCACCTACCCAGGTGGCACTCATGGTAAATACCGCTACAAACAGGGGAATGGACCGCCCCGCCAGCATCCAGTCGGAGAGGCCCTCCCCCTGCTTGCGGCGCGCCACATAGCTGCCCACGTAAAAGATCGCCGCATAAAAAACCATCATGGAGAGGTACCCCTGCCAGAATATCTCTCCTTCCGAGAAAAAGGCCGAGCCCAGGCCTCCCGCGATCAGAAAAATCAGGAGTAAGGCGAAAGGCGTTGCGTTTTGCGTTGGTTTTTGCATATCTTGCCGAAAGATAGAGAGAATTTTAATGGCAATTAATCCGAATCCAAAACCAACCATTATTCAAAAAGCGCTGGCCTGGGGAGTTCACCTCTTCACTGCCAGTGGGTTGCTGGCGGGCTTTATGGCTTTGCTGGCCATCAATGAGGGCGACTGGCCCGAGGCGATGTTGTGGTTGCTCGTTTGTCAACTGATCGATGGATTGGACGGGGGGCTGGCAAGGCTGGCCCGCGTAAAAGAAGTGTTACCCAATATTAGCGGAAAGACGATCGACTATGTCATTGACTTTGCCACTTATGCCATCATCCCTGCTTATTTTTTCTATCAGGCGAAACTGGTCTACGATGTGTGGCAGTTGCCCTGTGTCGCGATTATATTGTTGGCATCGGTGCTGTACTATGGAAAGGAGGGAATGGTGTCGGACGATAAATATTTCGTGGGCTTTCCGGTGATGTGGAACATGGTGGTTTTTTATCAGGTGTTTATCTTTCCCAACACCCTGTTGGCGATAAACCTCTCCGGTTGGATACCCGCTTTTCAGGTGGCGGTGGTGGTGGTGTTTGCCGTGTTGCATTTTGTGCCGGTCAAGTTTGTCTACCCCAGTCAGAATACGAGGTTTTTCGGCCTGACGGTGGCTGTTACGGCAGTGTTTTTTATTATGATACTTGGTGCTATTTATTATTACCCGTTTCTGCCGGGGTGGGTGCATGGGCTGGCTTATGCTTGCGTGGCATACTATGCGGGGATGGCGGTTTGGGTTACCTGGGGTATTGAAGATGTTTGAAATCACGCAGTTGGCCTATTTTTGTACAATTCAAAAAAATTTGTAGCTTAGCTGTATGCTTTTTCCCCGAGGATAGCTAATCCGATATGCACACACTCAAACCAATTCAAACCATGGATTTGCTCACTAAACATCACTTGGCATTTTTATTATTTATCTGCTGTACCACATCGGCCATCGGCCAAACAACCTACTACGACAATCTCCTCACCGAGCTCGACAACGATTACCAGCTCACCGGCGGCATTTTTACGGTGGGTGGCGACGAGGTACTCCTCGACCAGGGGTTTTTCAGCAATCTGACCTACGACGTTTCTGCCGTTACCGGCCAACCCTTCGAACGAAAGGCGGAGATCACCGTTACCGATCCGGGGCCTGATCTGTGGTCGCAACAACTTTTCTACTTCAGCGACCAGGACGCCGCACAGGGAGATGTTATGCTATTGACTTGCTGGATGCGCAATGCGGGCACCAATCCCGCTTCCTTTGCCGTTTTGTATCAGGAGATACAATCGCCCTGGCAGACTTCTTACTATGGCGTCCAGCAGTTGCCTGCAAACGGCGAATGGTACCGGGTATTTTTCCCCTTTACTGCTGTGATCGATCACCCTGCCGGGGAATCGATTTTTCTGTTGCACCTCGGTTTTGAAGCCCTCGACATTGAAATTGCCGGTGTAGCCGTCCTCAATTTTCAAAACCAATACACCGAAGCCGATCTTCCTCAACAAGGTGTACACTACTATACGGGCATCGAGCCCGACGCTTCCTGGCGGGCCTCGGCCCAACAACGCATCGACGAATACCGCAAGGCAGACCTTACGGTAAATGTCACCGACCAAAACGGCGATCCTATTGAAGGAGCCACCATTGAGGCGACCCTTGTTGACCACGCTTTTGGGTTTGGGTCGGCCGACGAAAGCAGACTCCTAATCAACGCCGCCCCCCAATACGATTTTTACCGGGAAGAGTTTTACCGCCTGTTCAACTACGGCACAGTGGGTATCTACTGGTCGAGTGCAGAACAGGACAGCTATGCCGGCAGCCTCATCAACGCCCAGGCGATGGTCGACAACGGCCTCCGCGTCAGAGCGCATCCCATCCTATGGGGAACGGGCACCCCGGCCCAATGGTCATCGCTACCCACCGATGTGTACAACGGCATTCAGGCGGGCAATGCCACTTACGTGCAAACGCGAATAGATGAACGGATAGAAGATGTCACCTCCAACCTCAACGATTGGGTGACCGACTACGACGTGCTCAACGAGCCCTCTCACATAACCGCCCTGCAGGACCTTCTCGGGCAGGACGAACAGGTCTACTGGTTTGAAAAAACCGCCGAAGAAGCTCCCGGCAAAAAACTGTTCATCAACGATTACAATCAGGTCTCTTTCGGTGGCCAGCCTTCCCAGGTTCAAGACTACAAACAAGTGATCGATACCATCCTCAGCCTCGGCGCCCCATTGGACGGCGTTGGGTTCCAGGGCCATATGTTCGATTATCCGACTCCTCCTGAACGCGTGTACGAAGTGTTGGAAGAAATCGCTGCTCTGGGCATGGATCATGGCAAAGCCCTCGAACTGAAAGTGACCGAATACGACACCCAGGGTCTCAACGACTTGCTTGCGGCCGATTATCTCCGCGATTTTCTGACAATGCTCTTCAGTCATCCTCAAGCCACTTCCTTCACCATGTGGGGATTCTGGGACGCCAACCACTGGCTTGATGACGGCCCGTTTTACGAAAGTGACTGGACTCCCAAACCGGCCCTGGCCGTATGGGAAAACCTCGTACTGGACCAATGGCAAACAGACACCCTCCTCACCAGCGGCGTCGACGGTACCGGTATTGTCGACGGCTTCAAAGGAGCATACGAAATTGTTGTCACCTACAACGGCGAAACCATCACCGACACCCTTTCCCTGGCAGCCGATACTACCCACACCGTAACTTTTATTACCATCCCCGTCGAACAACCGGGGGAGGAGACGACCGAGGCCACTCTCTACCCTTCTCCGGCGGGTCAGCACCAGCCCGTTACTGTAACTGTAAGTGGGTCATCTACCCCGGTTGATGCAACCCTTTACAACGCCGCCGGCCAATTGGTTTACGACCGCAATCAACCCGGCAAACAATTTCAGCTGCTTATTTCTGATTTGCCGAAAGGCTGGTATTTTCTTAAAATTACTTTGGAAAAGGGCGCCCCATTGATATTGAGATTTTCGGTGATGTGAATTCAGACCGCTTCGCTGATCAGACATTCAATAGCTTCAATCCATCAAAATTGCTATTTCCCAAAAAGGCGATCGTTCGTAACAAATACTGTTCGTTTCTTACCATTCCTGGTGGTCGGTGAATTTCTACGCTGGACTTCTACTTTGAAAAACTGTATAATTAACTTTATGAGGCGTATTCATTGGGAAATAGGACTACATCTTTTATTCTGGTTGTTGTGTTACTGGATATTTCTTTCCGCATTTGCATTAAATAGTTTTTTCGTAGAGGAAATAAACGGCGTTCGGGAAACCAGAAAGGAAACCACGTTTTTGTTTTTTCCGGTCTTATTTTTTCTATTGAGCAAGGCCGTCATTTTTTATGGAAACGGGCTGCATTATTTCCCGAAATTTTTGAAGGATAAGAATCAACCGGCTTATCTGATCAAGGTGTTTCTTTTATTGGTGCTGGTTCATTTGCTGGAAAGCGCATTCAATTATTTGACTTTTCAGATGGGAGGAACCATTGATTTTCGACCTTACTTAATGCCCCTTTCATTAGGCACCCTTTTTAGCGTGGTGTTTTTGGGTTTGTCCAATGCTTATGTTTTGGGTAAAAATTATTGGAAAAATGAACAACAAAGGCAACAATTAAAGCGGGAAAAACTCAACGCAGAGCTGCAATTTTTAAAGGCGCAGATCAATCCGCATTTTTTATTCAATACGCTCAATAATTTATTTGCCCTGTCGGAAAGAAGCAATAATCCGGAGCTGTCAAAGGGTATTACTGCATTGTCAAATTTGATGCGGTACCGATTGCACGACGCCCGGGCAAATTGGGTTTGGCTGGAGCAGGAGATTGTCCACCTGAAAAGTGTAATTGAAATGCAACAACTGCGTTTAGATGAGGAGGATGAAGTCACGATCAGTTTAAATATCGAAGGCGATTATTCCCAAAAGAAGATTGCTCCTTTATTGCTGATCCCATTTGTTGAAAACGCTTTTAAGCATGGTATTCGACTGGAGGAAGCGTCGTTTGTTAAAATCCATTTGGTTGTGGATGACCGGGAGATCCGATTTTGCGTAAGCAACTCCAATTTTGCCAAAAGGCATTATGACATAAAGGAATCTTCTGGAATAGGCCTGGAAAATGTAAAGCGCCGGTTGGCTTTGACCTATCCGAACCAATACGATTTGCAGATTGAAGAGGGAGAGGATTTGTTTAAAGTAGAGTTGAGGTTGTATGGCAAATGGGGATAGAAAAAATAATTATACATGAATCAAAAATTAGTTGCCATAGCCGTAGATGACGAACCCAAAGCGTTGGAAGTCATCCGGTTGCATACTGCTAAGGTTCCTTTTCTGGATTTGAAAAAAACGTTTCGGAATCCGATGCAAGCCATCACCTGGATGCAGGCTCATCCCGTTGATTTGATTTTTCTGGACATCAATATGCCCCATTTGTCTGGTCTGAAATTTCGAGAACATATCAGCAGGGAAACCATGATTATTTTTACGACCGCCTATTCGGAGTATGCCCTTGAAAGTTATGATTTAAATGCCCTCGATTACCTGCTCAAACCCATTCCGTTTAACCGGTTTTTAAAAGCCGTTTTGAAAGCACAGGAGCAGTGGCAATTGAGGCATGATCACGACCTGCCAAACAAAGGAGAGGGAGGCAATAACAACCCCGCCTCTTATCATTCCCAACAATACATCTACGTAAAAAGCGGTACGAAACTCCATAAAATAGATGCTGCCGATATTCTTTTTGTGGAAAAAGATGGCAATTATGTCTTTTTTCATACTTCAAAAAGTAAGATCATCTCCAGGTTGAATATGACCCAGCTAAAGGAATTGTTGCCGAAGAAGGAGTTCACCCGGGTGCATAAATCCTATATCGTTGCCATTCGGCATATCGATTTTGTGGAAAACCAACAGATAGGTATTGCCGGTAGAAAGGTTCCACTGGCTAAGGCTTATAAAAAGGATTTGATGGCTTTGTTTTAAAAATGCTGCTGCCCTCCACGCCCTTACTCCAACGAAGTCCGCACAAACCGGGTGCTGTAAGCAATGGAGCGCTCCCCGCCCGCCCAACTGCCAAAACGCCGCCAGGCAATCGGGCTATGTGGATTAAAGCCGTGATAGTTGCGGCCATGATAATAATAACCACCTCCCCGATAGCCGTAGCCCCCTTCGTCTATGCCTTTGGGCCAGCCTTCTTCATTGGCAAAGCCATACCAACTGAGGCGGCCGTCGCCGTGGTTGCCCGTAAATGCCCGGCCTTTTTCATCGCCTATGGTGACTACTTTTTCCCATAGGCTGCCGGCCAAATCCATGACCCAGTAATAGGATGCTCCGAAGATGTCTCGGGTATCGTCTGTCAATTCGTGCTCCTGCATGCCATTGAACATCACCAATTCATTGGTTTTGGGGCTGATGCCTCGTTGCAGCCTTGCCTTGGAGGTGGTGCCCCAGGGGTATTGATTCGCGGTAGGGGTTTCCGGTCCCCGGCAGGCTTTGGTAAATTCAAATTCCGTCATCGGGCGCACACCGGACCAATCGGCATAGGCCATCGCATCGTCCCAGGTGATGTAGTTGCAAGGGCGATTGGGGCTTTCGGCATGGTAAGTACTTGTTGTGCGGTCGAAATAAATACTGCCGCGGTTTTTATAATAATCGCGTCCGTTGAAATTGGCGCGGGCATAGGTCTGGTTGTCTCTTATGGCATTTAGAAAGGTGGCATACTGCCCCTGGGTGAGTTCGTATTTCATACAATAAAATGCCTGAACGCCTTTGGGAAAAGCAGCGGGAATGGGGCCTTTTTGGTCGCCCTGATAGGCTGGATTCCTGACATCATAATGTAGTTTTCCACTTTCCTGCCCCACTTCAATGGCTTGGTTTTCTGTATTTATTTTATACAGCCCCCCTTTTTCTCCTTCGCCATTTGAACGGTAAAAAGCCTGGTATTGCATTGCTTCTTCTCCCGGGTCGCCCAGGGTAAATGGCCCTTCCGGGATGTAAACCATCTCTATTCCGTAGACGTGACAGCGAGATTTCCAAACGTCCATTTTTTCAAAGGTGCTTCTTTCCAGCAATACTTCAATCGTCCAATTGACTTTGCCCCGATGGTTGCGGTTGGGAGCGAGGAATACGCCTGCCTGGTTACCAGCCGTTTCAAATTGAACGGGAATACTCAATGGATTGTCTATGACGCGATGCCCACTATTGGCTACGTTGGCGTGGCGATAGCCGTTTTGTGGTGTGTCAAATTTGATGAAAATCCAGACGGCATCGTGGTTTTTTTGGTTATGCCAGGCATGGTCCCATTTAACGGTCATTTTTACGCGGGGGGCAATGGTGGTGTCTTCCGGTAGTTGAAATTCGACGTTGGAGATTTTTAAGTTGGTCGCAAAGAGGTTTGATAGGGCTGCGGCTATTAGGAGGCTTAGGAGTGTTTTTTTCATAGAAGGATTTGCTGATTTGCTTATTTGCTTATTTGCTTATTCGTGCCGTGAAGGCGTAACGTAGTGGAGTCCCCCGAATCGAGTTCGGGGCAGGCTCCCGTATCAAGTCCGGGGCAGGCTTTCATGGTGTTGGTTTGCTTACCCCGAAAGCTTTCGGGGTTGAAATTTGTTGATGTTTTTTTAGTAAAGCTCAAAAACCAGCCTGTCGGCTGGCAGGTAATTTCCCTTTTTTGATAGCGGGAACTTAGAGCATGTCCAAATTTTAACTGCCTGAAAACCAATGTTTTACGAACCTGACTTCAAATCGCCTCGGTCACTTGCCCCGGCAAGCTCCCTCACCGATTTTTCGCCAGAACCGCAAACTCTTGATTTTCAGTTTGTTAAAATTTTAGACAAGCTCTTATTTTTCGAGCGAGCCTTATGGTTTATTTTTTAAAAAAAATTCAAACTTAGAATTGGAAATGTACAAGCTCCCACGAAAACCATAGGGGGTAATGTACTAATTTTTGGTGGCTTCTAAAAACAAATTCGACAAAGGGTCTGCCATTGATGGACTTTTGTAATTGGCGGTATTGGAGGCCATTAACACATAGGCATTTTCTTCGGGAAAATCCAGACAGATCATTGTAAACCCGACATCGCTGCCGCCGCCAAAAAACCGGGTGGGAGTACCAAATTTACCTGTGCTGGCCGGATTGTATTTTTCCAAAAACTTTTTGGTGGCAGCCGACGGCATCACTTTCCCGACTTTGATCGCTTTTGAAAAACGGTAGAGAGCTTCTAAAGTCAGGCAGATGCCGCCTGCCCCTAAAATTTGCCAATGGGGGGAGTTACGTTGGTGGGGATCATTGTACGCACCCCGGTCGATCCCGTCATATGCAATAGCAATGTTATCCGACTGCATTCGATCCTTTTGTCCGAAGTACGCCCATTCGGTTAATCCGGCAGGTTGGATGATTTCTTTTTCGATGTAATCCAGATAGGACAATCCACTTACTTTTTCGATAATAGCCGCCAAAACGGTGAACCCCGAATTGGAATACTGTCGCTCCGTTCCGGGCTCAAAGCGGAGGGGTTTAGCGAAAATGGTTTCCATAGCTTTCGCAAAACTCATTGCCGTATCGTCGTGGGGGCTGTGATTGTCGGGCAACCCCGAGGCATGCCACATGAGATGATGGACGGTGATGCTTTGTTTGTCCTTGGGAATATCCGGCAGGTATTTGGAAATGGGGTCCTCGGTCGACAGTTTTCCCGCCGCTTCCAACTTTAAAATGGCAGCATCTGTAAAGTCTTTCATAATGGAGCCCGCATCAAACAGGGTGGTGGCTTTGTTGGGATATTGGTTGGCTCTATCCGCCAGCCCATAGCCTTTGTACAGGATTTTTTCTCCATTTGCGACCACCAGGGCTGCCCCTGAAAAACCATTTTTGAATTGTTCGGTTAAGAAATCGTCCAGTTTTTTCCCCAATTGACCTTCGACCCAGGATTTGCCTTTGGGATGGGGGCTGTCCAATGTTTTTTGGACCAGGTCGCTATTGAATTTGTTCTTGTCAAAACCCGGTGGGTCGGCGGGACGAATGGCGACCATCGCGATTTTATAAGGGTCATTTTCCTCCGTTCGCAATATCAAATGATGCCAACGCCCCTGTTTTTTGGGATAAACCAAAGCCTCGACCTCTTTCGGAGAGTCTTTCAAAAGGCTATGAAATTTATAGCCGCCGCTTTCTTCGGCAATTTCTGCGGTCATTTCCAAGGCTTCCGCAAATGGGAGCAGATCGAAGAAAGAGGCCGCAAATTCATTTTTTAAAAAGGTTTCGTAAGTACCTTTTTCAAAAGATTTGTTCAACTCAGCCATGCGTCTTCCCGCCGGAGTGTCGGGTAAGGTAATGGACTTAAAATCGGTTATAGAGGAATTGTCTTTTGCAGTTGTCTGTATATTGTTAGGGAAAATGGGTTGGGCAGCGGTAGCCGGTTGATCGGAAACGTCCAGTAAAAACCTGGTAATGCGATAGGGTGGATTTTCTTCAAAGTGAAATTCCAGATCAATCCAGTTGTTCGACTTTGTTCCTTTGGCTTTGAGACGATATAAGAGCACTTCGGGTCGGTTGGCATCGTAGAGGTGCAATTGTCCGTCCGTTTCTCTGATCTCTTTGACAAAATCTATTAAACCATTGGCTCCGATTTTTTCAATTAGCTTAGTGGAAAACAAAACGTTGACCCATTTTTCATCAACTGCATTTCCTTCATTGGCGGTGCGAATGAAGTTTAGAATTTTAGAGCCGGCGGGGCTGGCTTCCAGATACTCCAATGATTGTTGGCCGGTTTGTTGGGCGTTTGTACTGCTCAACAGGGAAGTCAGCATTATTATAACTGCAATTATTTTTTTCATGGAGAGTCGTGTTTTTATTTGAGTGCGTGACAAAATCGCTGCGGCCTTTACCACGAAGACACAAAGATTCACAGAGAAAATCTTTGTGTGGCTCTGTGTCCCTGACTGCCGTCAGGCAGGTTGGAGCCTTTGTGGTGAGAGGTTCCGCTAATACGTCACACACTCTTTTTATTTTGGCAAAATTGGTGCAGAAAACCTACCAGATATCCAGCTCCATCGTTTCACCAATGTGCTTTACTACTATCTCACCGGTTGGATGGTCGTAATTGCTTAGGATGATAATAGAATAGCCATTGGCCACATCTGCTTGTACCCAGGCACTTTGTCCGGGGCCTCCGCCATTGTGGAAGATGAAGTCGCTCAACATTCCTTTTGTGCCAAATCTAGAGCGCAGGAGGTCTTCCGATTCTTGGTTCAAAATTGTGTTGTTCGCTATCGCTTCCAAAAATTTAAGCATATCGGTAGTCGTCGAACAGCTACCGCCTGCGGGCACCCCTCTGGGAGGGCTGATCAAGGTCGTTTCATAAGGAAAACCTTCTCCGACTTTTTCTCTTTTGTGGTTGTAGTTTGTGTATGGCGTGGCTAATCCTTCGGCAATGTGGTCTATCTGAAAACTGCCTGAATTGGTCATTCCAACGGGCCCATAAATGTGTTTGTCCACGTAGTCGTAGTAATCCATTTTAGTCACTGCCTCTATAACCGCTCCTAACACGACATAGCCGGTGTTGCTGTATTGTCCTTTGGTGCCCGGGTCGAATTCCAGTGGAATATCCTTGATGAAGTTCATATAATCCGTTACCACACGAAGCGATCTCAGATTTTCATGAAAGGTTTTATTCTCCCAGTAATAAGACCAGCCGGAGGTGTGGGTCAGCAAATGCCGAATGGTGATCTCTTTGGTTCGGGGGTCTTTAAAATCGTTTAAGTCGATGTATTTTCCGAGTTTGTCATCGAGCGCTAACAATCCTTTTTCAGCTAACTGCAAAATTGCCGTAGCAGTGATGATCTTTCCTACGGAGGCATAGCGAAATTTGGTATCCAGTTGGTTGGGTACTTTATATCGTTTGCTGGCGAAGCCGTAAGCTTTGTGAAAGATGGGTCGGAAGTCTTTGGCGATTAACACTACGCCGGAAAACTGGTTGTTGGAGGTGCGTTTGGTTATCCATTCATCCAGTTCTTTTAGTTTTTTGTCTGTAATGGTGGACGTCCGTTTTTTAAATTCGGCGGCTTTACCGGGTGACAATATGGGTGTTTTCGTTTTTGGGGCGATGGATGAAATATCAACGCCAAGTATGCCATTTATTTTATAGGGTGGATTTTCTTCAACGGTTAATGCAATGTCTAGCCATCCTTTGTGTTTCAATCCCAGGGCTTTTAAATCGTAGCGAAATACGTCGGTTCGGTTTGCTTCGTACAATTCTATTTGTCCATCATGTAATTTGATGTCTTCCATTACTTCCAGTAATCTTTTGGCACCGATTTTTTGAATGAGGGAGTTAGCAAATAAAGCGGGAATGTCTTTTTCTGTAAAGACCTCCTTATCATTTATGGCGTTTAAAAAGGCAAGGATGTTGGAGCCTGCCGGGCTTTTTTTTAATTGAGCTAAACTTTGGTTGCCCAGTTGTTGGCCATAGGCCGTCAAGTTGAAAATTATAGCGATGAAGATCAGGGAAAGGAACTTTTTCATTAGTGTTGAGTTGATGGTTTGTAATTATTTTCTTCTTATAAAGTTAAGCATTCCGTTTTCACAAAATCGGCTAATGTTACGACTTGAAGGAAAACTGTTATATAGCTCATCTACTTTGTGATTTCGCAAACTAAGTGAATATCTCAATTCCGGTTAAAAATAATTTTCTTTCCAACATATGTCTCTTTTCTAATTCGTTTGTTTATCTTTGATACTAGCAGCACCCCACCTATTTATAATCCCACCTGCACATCACAAAATAAAACACTACTTTATCAGTCGTTTTCAAAAGAGTATATTGTTTCCTCTTTTTAAACAACCCCGCACAGAATATCTTTCTGCCCAAAGGCTGTAAAAGAGACTTAATGTTATACCTTCTCATTATCATAAAAACATCATTCTTATGAGACAAAATGCACTCTTTACACTCTTTTCCCTCCTACTTTGCACCGCAATTGGAGCACATACGACACCACCGCACCTCCTTGCATCGACCGACGCTGGAGCGGCAATTCCCGTCATCACCAGCGATACAGATGCTACAGTTGACTGCGATTCCGAATTCAGTTATTTTATCACGGCATCCGACGACCCGACCAGTTACAACGCAACGGGATTGCCCGCCGGCCTGATGGTCAACACAGCCACCGGTGAGATCAGCGGCACGCCAACTACCGCCGCTGGCAGTCCATTTGTCGTCACGCTTTCAGCCACCAATGCCGACGGCACCGGTATCGAAACCCTGACACTTACCGTAAACAGTTACACACCCGAAGTCAGCTTGTCCGTGACATCGGCGGTAGTTACCGAACACGGTACCAGCTACACCATCTCCGTAGATGGGATTGCCTGTGATCCGGTCGCATATAGTGTTGATGTTTCCGTAGTACCCGGAGGGTCCGCACCTCCCGGTGACTATAGCTTTACCTCGCCCACTACCCTCAATTTTAGCGACAGCGAAACCCAAACCGCTATCGTGACCATCGTCAATAACGAACTAGAAGACGGCAACCGAACCATCGACTTCGAACTGAGCAATTGCACCAATTGCAACCTCGGCTCCAACAACAGTCTTACATTAACCATCCTCGACGAAGACCTATCCTACACCAACGGCGACTGGCGCACCACCCAGGACGGCGCTGGCCTCGGCCTCGACGGCTCGGGATGGGAAAGCTACGATGGTACTTCCTGGAGCGTGGAAGCCCTGGCACCGGAAAACTGCGGCTGTACGCCAAACAGGATCATCATCCAACATGCCAACATCGACGGAGGCGGCAACGCCAACAATTCCGCTCCAAATACTCCCTACGACAGCGACATTATTGTAACCGCCGGTAGTGAACTCAACCTCGAAGACGAAAGTGGCAACCCCAATAATTTTAACGACCTCAACGATTTTCTTTCGGATGGATTTGGGATAACCGTCGAAAATTACGGTACATTAAATGTGCGGGGCGACATCCAATTGCCCTCCAACGCCAGTCTGACGGCAGAAGCCAACGGCAAAATAACCATCGACCAAGCCACGGTCAACCTCGGCCATCCCATGTATGCCGGAACAGAAGATTTTCAAGACGGTAGTACTTACGAAGTGCTGAATTACGACTGGTCGTCGTCCAGCTCCGACCACCGCCTGCTCGACCCTACCGCCAGTAATCCCATCGCCCAAAACAGCAGCGGCGATGGTTATTATTTTGGAAATGTGGAGATCAACGCTACCCCCGACAATGTTTTTACACTTGTTGGCAGTAATTCGGTACTCAATGCCTTCCAAAACGACCTGACCATCAAAAACGGCAGCGCTACCGAGTCCATCCTTCTTACAGCAAATGCCAACAGCCCTGAGATCACCATCGGTGGAGATGTCATCGTGGAAAACGGACTCTTTGGTTTTGGAACTCAGTTTGGAGGGGGCTCCGGCACCCAGAAAATTTTTGTAAAAGGAGACCTGAACTTAAATGGCACCGTATCGCTCCGCGAAATGCACATTGGTTCTAACAATGTGATTACGGAAGTATATGTCGAAGGGGACATCACGGTAGAAGGTGGTACCTTTCAAACAGCAGATGATCCCAGCCTGACCAACAATGGATTGTTGATCGCAACCGGCGCCAACGAACAAACGTTCAGCAATAGCGGCACCGTAGACCTGTACGATGTCAAAATAGACAAATCAGCCGATATCCTGGCTCTCAACACCGACCTCCAGGTCAAAAACCTCCTGACGATGACCAGTGGCGATATCTTCACCGGCATCAGCAAACTCATTTTGGGCGAAAGCGCCACGGCTCCCGGCACCCTGGATCATACCAGCGGATTCGTGGTGGGCACGATGGAGCGTTGGTTTGATGCCGCCACCAATTCGGGCAATGCTTCCGGGCTGTTTCCGCTGGGCAATGCCAGTGGTCAAAGCCGGTTTGCGTTGATTGAATTTACTACGGCTCCTGCTTCCGGTGGTACCATTACTGCCAATTTTGAGGGTACGGCGATGGGGGACGTTGAGCTATTATTAGCTCAAGGCGAAACAGGTGATTTTCCCAACAATGTGTTTGAGTCCGCTGATGAAGGGTTCTGGAATATGGATGCTGGCAATGGCCTGTCTGGTGGCGTGTTCAACGCGGCCTTCACAGGAGAAGGATTTGCAGGAACGGCCGGTTTGGAAATGCTTACCTTAATCTATGGTGGCAGCGGCAACTGGAGTGCCCCCGGCTCCCATGTAGGGGCTGTTAGCGGCCCCATCGTATCACGTACCGGCCTATCGGCCTTCGGCGAATTTGGCTTTGGTGGATCAGAGGGGTCTCTTCCCGTAGAACTTCTCTACTTTGAGGCGCGACGGGCAGCGGGACAAAGCGTTGGTTTGGACTGGGCCACTGCATCAGAGCTCAACAATAAAGGATTTGAGATTGAGCACAGTGTGGATGGTCGCTCGTTTAGTTATGTCCACTTCTTGGCAGGTGCGGGTACCAGTTCGCTGAAACAGGAATACCGTTTCACCCATACCCAACCGGCGGTGGGCACGAATTACTACCGGCTCAAGCAGGTCGACCACGACGGGAATTATGACTATTCCGAGGTACGGGCCGTGCAACTGAGTGATGCGCCGTTCAAGCTTTACCCTACTGTTTCCAACAATACCATTACGCTCGAGCTGGACCGGGAGCTTTCGCAAGAGGGAGTGGTTGAGGTTTACGATCCTTCCGGGAAAGTGGTGCTGCAGGCCGCATTCCCGACGTCGGCTCAACAACAGATACTTGAGGTGGGTGCGCTGGCCCCGGGTCAGTATTTTTTGAAGGTGTACAGTGCAGAGTGGAATGGTTTTGGGCGGTTTGTGGTGCGGTAGCTGGCGAACCATCCTACCGAACGGGCAGGTTTATGAGCCCGCCTCCGACAATTAGAAATTCTCCAAAACAACAGGCAACTGCGCCGGGCGTGGTTGCCTGTTGTATTTTTGTGGTAATAAAGTTGTAAATTTGTAAAAAAACATCATTAATGATCATCGCCAACCCCATATACGATGTCGTCTTCAAGCGTTTAATGGAAAATGAGCGGATAGCTAAATTTTTCATTGGCACTATGCTGGGGCAAAAAGTAGAACGGATATCTTTGAAGCCTCAGGAGTTTACCTATACAGATAGGTTGGCTGGCCTGGCGGTGTTTCGCATGGATTTTATTGCTGTGATCAATACGGCAAATGGAGAAAACAAAAAGGTACTGATTGAAATCCAAAAGGCGAAGAATGAGATCGACCTGATGCGTTTTCGGAATTATTTGGCGGAACAATATAAAAAGAAAGATGAGTTGGAGGGCAAAAAAGAGGCCTTGCCGATTACGACCATTTATATACTCGGATTTAAACTGCCCGAAATAGAAACGGCCTGTATTCATGTGGAACGCCAGTATCGGGATATGATCAACGATGCGATTCTGGAGCAAAAGAGCGATTTTGTGGAACGCCTTACGCATGACAGTTATGTGGTGCAGGTAGGTCGGATATCGGGACGGTATCAATCGAGGTTGGACAAATTACTGAGTGTCTTCGAGCAAAAGAATTTTGTAGGAGATAAGGAAACGCTGAAAGAATATTTGTACCAACTGGATGATGATGAAGTTAAGGAGATGGCGGAGTTACTGCATCATACGGGCACCGACCCCGAGTCGAAGGAAGAGATAGAGCGGGAGTGGGAGGCATGGCGTTCTGTTAATGCGATGTTTGAAGAAAGAGAGCGGACGTTTGAGGCTGCCCTGGTGGAGAAGGATAAGGAGTTGACGGAGAAGGATAAGGAGCTGACAGAGAAGGACAAGGAGTTGGAAGAACAAAAAAGAATAATTGAGGAGTTGAAGAAAAAATTGAAAGGGTAATAGGTTGGTGGGGGTTGTTTTTGAGAGTCAGGCGGGTATCTAAAAAGGTTTTCACTTGAAATCTTTCAGTACTTCCACTGGAAAATTGACTATTTATATATCTATGATTACTTGAAGGCCTGCACCAATGCCTGCACCCGCTCTTCGTCTACCTCCCCGGCCCAATGGCCACCGACTTTAAGGGAGGAGCCCACGATCGCTCCATCGCACCAGGGCAGGAATGTAGATGCATTGTTGGCGTTGATGCCGGAGCCGATGAAAATGGGTAATTCGGTAGAGGCCCGGACTTTTTTCACTTCCTCTACGTCAGCGGGTTGTCCGGTGAGGTTTCCCGTAAGGATGAGTCCGTCGCTGCGAAAGAACTCCGCCACTTTTGCCATTTCTACTATATCTACATCGGCGGTAACAGCATGTGCGCTGTGTTTCTTTTTGATGTCGGTAAAGATGGCGATCTGTTCTGCACCGATGGTTTTGCGGTAACGCAACAACGCCCCCGCATCGGATTGCATCCACCCCTCATCGCCGATGTGACCGTAGAGGAACCCTTCAGCACGGATGAAGTCGAGCCCCCCGGCCTGGGCAACGGCCAGTGCGGCCCGGTTGGCGCCGGCCAGTACCTGGATGCCGCAGGGCAAACCAGAGGCTCGCTTGACTTCATAGCCTATTACACTCATAGCTGCTACGACCTCGGGGCCCACCTCGCGGTTGAGGTAGGGGGCGTCGTGCATGTTTTCGATCATCAGGGCGTCGACGCCGGCTTTGGTGTAGCGTTCGGCTTCGTGGAGGGCTTTGGCCAAAATTTGTTGGATGGACTTCCTGTTGGCGGGGGTGCCGGGTAGGGCCTCCACGTGGATCATGGCGATTAGGGGCTTGGGGGTGGGGAAGATGGAGTGGTTTTTTTTTGTCATGGTTGGAAATTGTTCTTTCTTTTTGGTTGCACGATTTTGAAAGGTCGTAGACTTTCTATAACTTGCCATTCGGCCTTATGTAAAGCCTCAAAAGTTTTTTTTCATTCATAATTTTACGTCTTTTTTGCGGAATTCCTGTGCTTTTTTTAACAATTATTGGTAGTGTTTTTCAAAATGTTTATTTTCTTTTTTTGTCAAACACATAGGCACAGAGAGCACATAGGTATGCAAAAATTTGATTCCCAAATTTTATAAGCCTAACGTATGATTGCCAAATGTATCTGAGCTATCAACACCCTGATAGCTATCGGGATAGCACTACCTCCTTATTTTTACAAAATTTTGGACAGCTTCTTATAGACACTGCATTAGTAATCAATAGTTGGATCAAAAAACTCGAATGGGGGGAGTATTCAGGTTACCTATTTATGAAAAAAACGAAACGACATACTAAAAAGCCATCTGGAAAGAAGCGCCCGCCGAAGATCAAGCCGAAATCGGATGATCGGAAGTACTATGGATGGTTAGGCCTCATTCTGGCGTTGACCTTTGTGGTTTATTTACCTGTGTTTCAATGTGGGTTCGTGTGGGATGACGTTGTTTATGTGGTGAATAATCCGCTGTTACCCTCTTTCGATCTTGGGGGTATTTTCTCAGAGTATGTTGCTGGCAATTATCATCCTTTCTCTATGTTGGCCCTGGCTGTGGAGTACCAGTTTTTTGGATTGGAGCCAGCGGGGGTACCATGTTGTAAACTTGTTGTTACATTTGTTCAATACGGCTTTGGTTTTTGTTGCCGTTCGCCATTTAAGTGAAAACGTTCAGGTGGCGCTGGTAGCATCGTTGTTGTTTGGTGTTCATCCATTGCATGTAGAATCAGTGGCCTGGATTTCGGAGGTGAAAGATCTGCTGTATACCTTTTTCTTTATGGCTTCCTTCATTTTTATTTGAAATATCTGAAGGGGTTGGAACGGAAGTTTTATCTGTTGGCTTTGCTATTGTTTTTGTGTTCGCTTTTGTCGAAAGCGATGGCGGCATCTTTGCCGGTGGTGTTGTTGTTGACTGATTATTTTAAGGGACGGAAAATAAACGGGAAGGTATTGTTGGAAAAAGCTCCATTTTTTCTGTTGGCATTAGGATTTGGGGTATTGGCCATTTATGCGCAACGTTCTACGGAAGCTATGGACGACATCGTCTTTTTCAATTTACCACATCGGATCGCCTTTGCCAGTTATGGGTTTGTTACCTATCTCCACAAATTATTGCTGCCGCTGGAACTTTGTGCTTTTTACCCATATCCGCTAAAAACAGATGGCGGTATTCCAATGAAATACTACATTTATATACCCATCGCACTGGGGTTGGTGGTTTATGTAATTTACTCTTTGCGGCGTACAAAGAAATTGTTTTTCGGGATTGGATTTTACGCCATAACCGTATTTTTGGTGTTGCAACTTCTGCCGGTTGGAGGCGCCATTATGGCCGACCGGTACAGTTATATTCCATCTATCGGACTCTTTTATTTGCTGGGAGAAGGATTATATTTGCTTTGGCAAAAACAGTCAAAATGGTTGCCGCTGGCACTGCTGGGTATTTTTACGATGTTCTTTTCCGCAAGAACATTCATTCAATGCGGGATTTGGAAAGATGGAATGACCCTCTGGAACGACGTCATCGATCAATACCAAACAGTTGCTGTAGCTTACAACAACCGGGCAAAACTGCTGAAAGATACCGACCGGCATGAGGAGATTTTGAGTGATTTGAATCGAGCCATTGAACTGAAATCCAATTTTGTGGAAGCCTACAACAACCGGGGCAACCTACTTCGCCAATTGAAAAGATATGGGAAAGCCCTGAAAGATTTCAACAAAGCCCTGGAGCTGAGACCCGACTACCCCGAAACCTACAACAACCGAGGCACTGTATATCTGAACGAAAAAAAATTTGCATTGGCTATTGATGATTTCAACAAGTCAATTGAGTTGAAACCGAATTACGGGATGGCGTTCGCTAACCGGGGTATCGCTAAGTTCAACATGGGTGAAAAGGAGGATGGGTGTGTGGATATTCAGCAGGCTATTAATTTGGGGTTTCGGAGTGTTGAGGGGGTTTTTGGGGAGCGGTGTCGGTGAGGGTGTTGTTGGCTTTTTTGTAAATGAATTGTTATAACTTGTTTAGACAAACTACACCATGGCAAAAAAACGCTCAAAAAAATCAAAGGGAGGAGGCTCGAAAAAACAACCTGTTGCCAAGAAAAAAAATGCCCCTAAAGAACAAAAAAAGTCGGGTGCCGATCGGCACGTACCTGTAAAAACGATAGAAACTTTTCTACAATCATCGCGGACTACCTGGCTATTACTGATCGGTCTCCTCCTTCTGGTCGGAACATTTATCTTATGGGATTATCTGACCTTTCAATATGTCCTCCTCTTCAAGGATAAAACTAGTAGTGATACGGTGAATATTTTTTATCCCCAATCGTATCATGCAATCAATTATATATGGACGGAGGGGATTCCCAAGTGGAGTTTCAACGCTGGGTTGGGAGTTAATTTGTATCCTGCTGGACTTAGTTTCAATCCGATAAGTTGGGTAAATATTTTACTGGGGAGTGAGGGGTTGGCTTATCGAATTGCATACAATCAGTTGTTTCATGTAATTATAACGGGTATTCTATTCTATTTTTTTTTACGCGTAACCGGAGTAAGTTCTTATATTTCTATAGTCGGTAGTCTTCTGATGGCATACTCTGGCTATGCCATGATAGGTGTGACGTGGTATGGTCATTTGTCCGGGATATTATATGCCGTATTTTTATTAGTAGCATTTGAATATTTATTTTCAAAAAATAAGTGGTGGCTATTCCCTTTTCCTTTTCTTTTTATGATCAATACCAAACTATACTTCAATGGCGTATTTTTACTATTATATTTCTTGTTTCGTTATTTTAGCACGTACAGTTGGCAACCAAAACGATTCTTAACCTATACGCTCAAGATGGGGGGCTTGGGAATATTGGGAATAATGCTTTCAGCCCCTTTTTGGGGTGCTACCGCGTACAAATTTTTAAATAGCGCCAGAGTTGTCGGGGAGGCTACAAGGATTAATGAATTACGGTCAAGATCGCTTTTCTATATGGAAGATGCCTCTCACTATGTAACTGCAATATTGCGTCTGTTCTCAAATGACCTTTTAGGAACTGCTCATGATTTCAAAGGTTGGTACAATTATCTGGAAGCTCCCATATTTTATTGTGGTTTGATAACACTCCTTCTTGTACCACAAATTTTTATATTTCTTAGCAAAAGATTGAAACTGATATATGGAGCATTCCTGGGATTTTGGATATTACTCGTTGCTATTCCCTATTTCAGATATTCATTTTACCTGTTTGCGGGCGATTTTTACAAGCATGCTCTATCTTTTTTCATTCCTTTTACCCTGCTATTTTTTGGCTTGCAAGCCCTTAGTTATGTCAATGATCAAAAAAGACAAATTCATAGTACTCTTTTGCTAGCTACCCTTGTTGTCCTTTTGGCCTTATTATTTTATCCATATGCCAGTGTGGAAGGTGTCATCGACTCTTCCTTGAGGTTATTTATTGCTTTGATGCTGGTCGTCTACACTCTGTTATTATTGGTTTGGCAAATGCCTGCCTATCGTCTTTATGCGCAAATTGGCCTGATAGTGCTCATCACTTTTGAGGTAGCCTGGATGGGAAACATAAGCGTTAACAACCGAGAACCTTTTACAGGAAAAGAATTTTCAGGCCATAATGGATATAGTGACTCTACTTTAGAGGCACTTGACTTTTTAAACTCGGCCGACACCTCTTTTTATAGAGTAACAAAATTTTACTCCTCCAGCCCTTCAGCTGCTTATGGATTAAATGATGCAATGGTTCAAGATTATTATAGCAGTACGATCTACAGATCTCAGAACAACAGCAATTATATCCGGTTTTTGAAAGAAGTGGACGCCATTCCTAAAATCGATAAGGATTTTTCCAAATGGGTTGGGGGGCTATCAGTCAATGTCATTTTACAAGGTTTTGGCAGTATAAAATATATGCTTCGGAAAGAAGATGATAAAGACTATCCTGAAAAATTCTATGCCCCTCTTAGAGATTTTAGCGATGTCAAACTGTACCGAAACTCCTGTTATATCCCATTCGGTTTTTGTTATGATCGTTATTTTAGCCTGGATGACCTAAGGGCATTGCCCAACTTAAATGAAAAAGCCAGATCACTGTTTCACGGTGTGGTACTGAACGAAGAAACGCTACAAAAATCAAAGGGCTTAAAAGCATTAGACATACAATCTCTTCCCAGCATGACCCGGCAAGCTATTTGGGATGAGGCGGCCCGGCGGTCGGCCAATGCACTAAACGTTACCCACCAAAGCCAAAATCAGATCGTGGGGAATATTAGCCTTACATCTCCCCAACTGATGTTTTTTTCCATTCCCTATCACCGGGGTTGGTCGGCCAAAGTAAATGGACAGAGAGCGGAATTGCTCAAGGTGAACATTGGATTTATGGGATTGATGTTGGATCCGGGAGAACACCACATCGAATTATCCTATACCCCTGTTTTTTATTACGAAGGTTGGTGCATATTTTTACTTGGATTACTTATTTTTGGACTTTTGCTTAGATTTACCAGAAAGGGTGTGTCTGAATAACATTAAAAATCAACACAATAGTTTTACTGCAAACTGCTCTACTCTATTCAAACGCATTTTCCAACTATCATCGACTTTAAGTTTTGTGGCTCCTTCTTTGAACTGATTAATGGTTCCAGAATTACCAGAAACAACATGGAACTCCTTTGAATCCAGTATTTCTTCGTAGTTGGAGTAATCCAACTCAAGAAATGCCCCAACATTGTTCAAAACTTTTTGTGGATGAAGGCAAAATTCTGTATAATCTATTTTAAGATAGGGTATGCTATTAATTTTCATAAATCTCCGGATCAGAAAATGGCCCAACATATAAGTAAACAACCCCCTGATAAATCCAAATGATTTATGTTTTTTAAAAGAAGCAACATTTGCATAAACATTTCTTTTAATATAAATAACACTAACCTCCATTTCAGTACATTTCAACAAATGAGTTAACCTCCATATACTTTTCGAGTTATCCAAAACGTATTTTTGTTGGCGATCACTCTTTCTCTTATCGCCTAGGATGGTTTTAAAGAACCGGTGGTCTTCGCTATTCCTAATTTGTTTCTTTTGAATCGGCTTTTTTAACATTATGGCTACAATCAATTGAAGACGTCCAAGCAGTCCGGGCCTGTCATAAATGTCAAAATAATCCTGATGGTATTTCAACCAAAATGGACATTCTGGCTTCAATCTGTTGCAAGTACAAAGTGTCTGCAAATTTGAATCTCGGTTTAAGGCTTTAACTTCTCCAAGATACAATACATTATTCGAAGCAGCTATATGTATCCCAATAATTGTTGAGCCACTGTAACTTATACCTAAAATGTAGATCACATGTACCATGATCTAAAAAGTAAATGTTCTGTTATAAATCTGTTTGGCCAGCCCATTGATATCATCCGATACTTTTAAATACAACGTCAAGCCACCAAAAACAATAACGATCAACAACGACTTAATTGCAATGTTGACCAATGCATTATTTGTTGAAGGGAGCCAATAGACCAAGCCAAAAGTTACCGCGCCTATGGCTAGTACCCATAGTGTTTTATTGGAAAAAGGCAACATATTCATACTTATATGAATGTAAATCATTTTTACCACATTGAATAAAGTAATTGAAATTAAGGTAGCCAGAGCAGCTCCATTGATATGGTAGACAGGAATCAATAATAGATTGGTAAGTATGTTGAAGACAGCTAGGCACAAGATGGCATAAAAATTAAACCGGAAATAAGGCGAATATTGGATTACCTCCTGATTGGCCCCGGCTACCATATCAACCACTTTTGAAAGGGCAAGAAGATAAACCACATATTTGCCGCCAGCGTATTGGTCACCATTGGGCATGATGGAAAATAAATCATCCAAGCAGGTGCAAATTCCAATAAAAAGGAATAGACCAATAATAAATTGATTCAGAGAGGTTTTTTTATATAGTTTCTCAATGTTAGTTCTGTCATTATCTTTCCAGCTTTGTGCTATAAAAGGTGAAACCATATTGTTTATGGCAGTACGGGGAATCCTGATAACGTTTCCAATAGTTGCAGCAATTGCAAATATGCCTACGTTGCTCAAATCAAGCAGCGATCCAACCATAAATACATCAATCTGCAATGCTAACACAGTTCCTATTCCTCCAAGTAATCCATAGAATCCATAAGTAGTCATTTCCTTTATCAATTTGGTATTTAGGAATTGAAAATCAGGCTTAAGATGTAGCTGGCCTAGTTTATACACGTACCATATAGTCCCCATTAATGAAAAGAAATAAATAACAACTATTCCGTTCATCAATTGGTCAAATGACAAGTACTGACAAAAATAAAGTATGACCAAAGTGGGTAGCGCTATTTTAAGGAATAAATTGCTAAATATTGCCGGGACAACAATCCTTTTAAAATTAATACAATAAATCCTGAATACAGTTGTATAGGCCAATACAAAAACTAAAAGCAAGATCAGCTTTATATATCTGGAATATAGTCCGAATTGTGATTGATAGTAGGAAAGAATCGACGATTGAAACAACATGGTCAGAATCAAAAAAACTAAAAACCCTATAATGGGAATCAAAACCAGCAAAAACAAAAACCCATGATGTCCTCTGGCTTTATTTTCGAAGTGAGGGAAAAACCGAATACCCAATGCAGGAATTCCCAGCAAAACAAAGGGAATTATCAAAAGAGAGGTATCTATTATGAATCGGACCAACCCCAACTCTTCCTTCGACAAAAAGCTGGTGTAAATAAATAGTACATTTATCATTCCTATGGCGACTGCCAGATAGCTTACCAGACTTTGTTTCAGACTTTGACGGATAATGACACCCATAAGACATTCTAATTAGGGAATAAAAGTAAGAAATATTCAATAGCTTTGTATTAATTTATCACGATCTCGTATGTCTGTTAATTCTGTCATTTTTTTCAGTGTTATTATTCCGTTGTACAACAAAGAACCGCATATTGAAAGAGCTGTAAAATCTGTATTGAATCAAACGTTTTCTAACTTCGAACTCATCGTAATAGATGATGCTTCAACCGATAACTCCCTGCAAAAGTTGAAGCAAATCGAAATAGATGATATTAAGGTATATCAACGAGACGTACCTGGACCAGGAGGATATGCTGCCAGAAATCTTGGAATAAAAAATGCAAATGGTCGCTATATTGCATTTTTGGATGCAGATGACGAATGGGCCACCAATCATTTGGAGGAAATATACCAGCTCATATTAAAATATCCAAATGCGGATGTTTACAGCTGTGGATGGCATTTAAAAAAAGGAAATATCAAAAAAACGAATTCATATTTCAATAAAAACGTACACAAAGGTTGCCATATCGTACAAAACTATTTCAAGGAAGCACGATTCAGCGGAAATCCCTTATGTTCTTCAGTTGCAGTTGTTGAGAAGAGTACCATTATAGATTCAGGCATGTTTCCTGAAGGCAAATGCCGACGAGGTGGAGACATAGAAACCTGGATGAGGCTGGCACTTAAAAGCCAAATTGCATGGACTCCCAACCTGGGTGCTACTTATCATAAGGACTCCGTTAATATGGTAACGCAAACAGTTTCGAAAACGGAAATCCCTTATGTATATTACAGCATTCAAAAACTCTTACCCTCGGTTAACACCCAAAATAAGATTGATTTGAAACGCTACGCCAATCAGTTTGCCAACAGGAGTATCTTTCATTCAATTATACACGGTATAAATATCGAAAACACGATGAAAGGCTATTATAAAGAGGCAGATCCGTATTATTATTTATTTTTCAGGTTTCTAAGGTTATTCCCTCCTTTTTTACTCAAACCTCTGTTTAAGGTTTACAGGTATCTAATGCTTAAATTCAGCAGAGATCAAGTGTAGCCCCATCGGTTTTAAGATTTTTACCACAAAGAAACATGTCGATATTCTCTAATTGTCAACAGACGAAATCTTTTAAAAAATTTTAACTTCCTTTTTGAAGAAGAATTGTGTTTATATTCAAACTCAGCTTAATGCCTTTATAAAAGTAGTAGACCCGCTTCTACCCGTACAAAAGATAAATACTCTCATCTCATTTATTTATTTTTTCTCAAGCATGAAAAAGTGGTTGTAATGATTTAGAATAGGTCTCCTTTCTTTCATTATTCGAAAATATTTTTTCAATTCAGATCTTACCTTTTTAATCGGGTAACTTTTCCGACCTATTTCCCAATAATGTTCCCTCGAAAACTCAATATCCTTGAACCTATAAGGTATTCTTAAAAAAAAATTAAAAAACGGCTTCTTTAATACCTTCCCAATAACAGGTATTTTATAAACAAGATCAAAAGCAATAGAACAATACGGCACGGATATAAGCACGTATTTTGATGAAATCCGATGTAGCTCACTTAATGCTTTTTCAACATCATCCCATGGTATATGCTCTATTACTTCACAAGCCATTACAACATCATACACATTGTTTTCGAATGGCAATTGCCGTATGTCAGCAATAAAATCCGGCTCAAGTGCTTCATCAAAGTCACAGGTATCAACACTAATCCCACTTTGTTTCAAATAATTGGAAACTGTTTTATTTCCCACTCCAATTTCTAAAACTTTCTTTGGACCAAGTTGCCTGACTAAATCTACTTGATAAAAGTAGGATATAAACCTGGCCACACTATCATACCTGTCATAATAATGGTCTTTTGGAACCTGAACATCGAACTTGCTTCTCATTGACATTTAATTGTGAACCAGTAAAAAAAGGAAAACAGGCTTGCCGCTTGCGCAGGAAGCCAGCTAGCAAAATTAGGCATCTTTTTAGTAAATTGCTGCCCTGTCAGCCTTTGCCCTTTTACACTTATATTTGATCATGAATTCCAAACCAAAAATCCTTCACATCATCGACACCCTCTCGCTTGGAGGAGCGCAAACCCTTTTAATAAATATTTTAAAAACCCAAAAGACAAACCCTGATATTTATTTATTTGCCTTGCGTAAGCGGCCCATTCAGTTTAAAATAACAAAGAAAAATATATTTGTCTTTCCCAGCTATAAA
Source organism: Saprospiraceae bacterium (assembly GCA_965222105.1). Classification (GTDB taxonomy): domain Bacteria; phylum Bacteroidota; class Bacteroidia; order Chitinophagales; family Saprospiraceae; genus CALGLS01. The sequence goes on from CBDCTQ010000086.1 coordinate 68,860, forward strand.
AAATTTTCATTTGCTCCCATTCCAAAACTAAAAGAGTTTATACAAAACAATAAAATCGATATTCTTCATTGCCACCTTTTCAAGTCACAGCTTTTCGGATGGATATTAAAATCTCTATTCTTTCCTGGGATAAAACTGATCTTCCATGAACATGGAAATATATTGAGAAATAAGCCTCTGATTAATGTTTTACCCTATCTTGCCAAACATCAGGTGGATTTATTCATTTGTGTCTCTAACGCTTGTAAAATAAGTTTTATAAAAAAATGCAGCATATCCAAATATAAACTCATGGTTATGCATAACGGTATTGAGCTTTCAAAATTCAACAATCCACATATCAGCCTAAATCAAACGCTAACCGAAAAAACCAAATATATAAAAAAAGGGGATTTTGTAGTAGGGTATATGGGAAGAATTACTGCCGTCAAAGGATGGAAAGAGTTTGTTTTATCAATACCTATTTTATTAAACAAAAATCCCAACATGAAATTTCTGATGGCTGGAAGTGGTGCAGACAAAAAGAACTTAACCCGATTGATCAATGAACTCAATTTGGGAAGGAATCTTATTTTCTTAGGATTTATTGCAGAAGTCCAACACTTTTTTTCACTACTAGACTGCCTGGCAATACCGTCACATGCAGAAGGGATGGGAATTATAGCTCTCGAAGCAATGGCTTGCGGTGTTCCTATTGTAGCATCGGATGTAGCAGCCCTTAATGAAATTTTGACCCACGAAAAAAATGCCTTACTTTGTGCTCCCCGAAATTCAAAAGACCTGGCTGATAAAATTGCTCTTATCCAAGACAATGATATCCGCCAACAATTAATAAAAAATGGTCAAAAAGAGATTCAAAAATACTCGCTCCATAATTATTTAGTTAATCTAAACGCCGCTTACAATTCGTTGATGGGCAATTCAACAGAAGACTTATAAAGATTGTTATACTGCCCTGCACAATGCTCCCAACCGAATTGCTCCGCTACTATTCGCGATCTCACTCCCATTTCTTTGACCAGCACTGAATTATTGCATAAATGCAACAACTTCTCTCGTATATCTTTACTATCCCTCATACTAACCAGAAACCCATTCCCACTTACCAATTCCTCCGACCCCCCAGTGTTTGTAGCAACAACTGCCAGCCCACTCGCCATCGCCTCCAACAAGGTGTTAGACATACCCTCATTGAATGAACTCTGCACATAAACGTCGTGACTTCGATACAGCTCTGGCAGCTCTTCATGCGGTACCCTCCCCGTAAAATGAACGTTTCCTTCTACCTGCTTTGCAATAGATTCCAATTCCTCTTTCAACGGTCCTGCCCCAACCAATGATAGTTGAACCTGACTTTGCAACCCTTCCAAAGCCTTGATCAGATAACCGTAACCTTTCCGGGGTATGAATCTTCCAACAGCAATTACCCGAAGCATCCCCTTACGATTTTTTCTGCTTGCGGGGTAAAACTTTTGAAGGTCGATGCCGTTTGGAATCACTTCAATCACCTGTTTTGGATAAGATTGTAAGGCGAGTGCTTTAAGTCCTCTGGAATTCGCCACAACATATGCTGCACGCTTCCAGATTTTTCCACTCATCCGTTTTAGAAAAAACCTGTCTAACCATTTGTATTTTTTACTATAGAAGGGTACATCCGATCCGCGCAAACTCACGATATATGGAACTCCTCCCATCTTCATGGCAATATAGCCACATGGTATTCCAAAAAATGCGTGAATCAAGTCAAAGTTATGCAGGGTAACTAATTCTCTCGCATATTTGTAAGCCTTCCAGGTGTAGGTTATTAAGTTGCCAATGGATTGGTTGAAAATCTGCCGGGGATCTTTTCCAATATCGAGGAAATGAATAGTGATATTTGATGAAAAGTTTTCTTTTCGAAATTTGCCCAATGAAGATGTCACAAGGTGGATTTCCAGTTCGGAATAACCCGAAAATACTTCAAACATTCGCAGTGTCGCATTGCCAGCCCCACCACCCAACGGCGGAAACTCATAATTCAGCACCAATATTTTCATTCCTAAATTTATAAAATTTTACCCAACACCGATAAACTTCCGCCAAAAATTGCTATCTTTAATTTACCCAACCACAACGCCCTTGTAGTTCTCCTTTGAATCGCCCACTTTCATTTATTAGACAATGTTCAATAAACTGTGTCTGCGCGAAGGTTTTCCCTTCAGGGCTAGGGTGCGGGAAGAAAAATGACACAGTTTGCTGAATAGCCTCATTTATTACAAAACCAAACTCCGTCACTGGTACTTCAACCATATGATTACCCTAAAACAAACAACTACGCCCGAACTCTCCATCATCGTCTGTGTCTACAACGAAGAGGGTAACATCCTGCCCCTGGTCGAAAAGATCACCAATGCGCTCGAAGGGCTCGACTACGAGATCATCTATGTCGATGACGGCTCCACCGACAACACCCGCCGGGAACTCCGCTCCATCCAAAACAGACGACTGACCATCATCGAATTGCAAAAAAACTTCGGCCAAAGCGCTGCCCTCTCAGCCGGCATCCAGGAAGCGCAGGGCGAATTTATAGTCACCCTCGATGGCGACCTCCAAAACGACCCTTCCGACATCCCCGCCATGCTCCACCTGGCCCGAAAGGAAGACCTCGACCTGGTCACCGGCATCCGCAAAAAAAGAAAGGACAACCTCGTCCGCAAAATACCCAGCCTTATCGCCAACGCCTTTATCCGCCGACTGTCGGGCGTCAAACTCAAAGACTTCGGCTGCACCCTCAAGGTCTTCCGAAAAAAACTCGCCAAAGAAATCCACCTCTACGGCGAACTGCACCGCTTCATTCCCGTACTGGCTCAACTCGAAGGCGCCCGCATGAAAGACGTCGTAGTAAAACACCACCCCCGCATCCACGGCCAGGCCAAATACGGCATGGGCCGAACCCTCAAGGTGATCAGCGACCTCATGCTCCTCCTCTTTTTCAAAAAATACCTGGCCCGCCCAATGCACCTTTTCGGCAACCTCGGAATACTATTGTTTGGAGCCGGTCTTGTTATCAACTTTTACCTGCTCTTCCTCAAACTAAGCGGCAATTCCATCTGGGGCAAACCCCTCCTGATGGTAGGCATTCTCCTCGTCATCGCCGGCATCCAACTGGTAACCGTGGGCATCCTGATAGACATCCAGATGCGCACCTACTACGAGTCGCAAAACAAAAAGCCTTATAAGATCAGGAACATTATCAACAAGCAGAAAAACACTCCGATGGGAGATAGGGTCTATCTGAAAAGGGGGGACCAGGGGTTGTAGAATTATTGATTATTAATTTATTGATTATTGACATTTGCGGAATCAATCAATTCTACCTGTCGCCTGCCATACCTTGGGCGTGGATAGACAGGCAATCAACCATGAAGGACTTCGCTAACGCTACGCCTTCATGCCTGCCACGCTCTGCGTGGGCACGTCAGAGGGGAGTCTGGCGAATAAACCCGCCTGACGACCGGATTTCCGACCTTAGGTGGGCAGGTTCGCCGACTACTGTTTGCGCGCCAGTTCAAAAATAGAATATGCCTTAGCCGTATCACCCATCATCAGGTATGCTTTACTCAAAAACTTCAGGTTGTTCTCGTTGGCAGGGTCCAGTTGTTGGCCGGTTTCCAAAAAGGCCAATGCCCGGTCGGGTTGATTCAAATTCAGATAGGCGGCTCCCAGGTTGGTGTAAGCTTCTATATAGGTGGAATCGAGTTGGATGACGGGCTCAAGAGCCTGGATGGCTTCCCGGTCGGAGCCGTTGTCGAGGTTGAGATAGGCGGCTCCCAGGAAGGCATAGGCTTCTGCATCGTCGGTGTTGAGGTTGGTGTAGTTGGTCAATTCTTCAATAGCGAGGTCGTATCTTTTTTCGCGAAAGAAGCGAAATCCCCTGGTTTTAAATGCCTGATCGAAATCGGGACTTAATGCTTTGGCTTTCGCAAAATCTGCCTGGGCAAGATCGGTTTTTCCCATCCGTGCATACACCTTTCCCCTTCCGGCCAGGGCGTCTTCGTAATCGGGTTTCAGGTTCAGAGCAGTATTGAAATTTGCCAGGGCAAGGTCGTCCTTTTTTTGTGTATAATAAATGTGTCCGAGATTGGCGTAAACCCCTTTGTCTTTTACATTTAGTTTGGTTGACTTATTGTACAAGTCGATCGCCTTTTCATATTCACCTGCCTTTTGATATAAAAACGCCCGGTTGACGTAGGCCTTCGAACTAGGGTGGTTGGCTATAGCCGAATCCCATAGCGTTTCCGAATTTTTCCAAACGCCGGCCCGCTGGTAAGTCAAAAAAGAAAGGAAGAGGCTTACCGCCAAAATCAAACCATATGCCGAAAACCCTATGAGTTTTATGATCCGGTCGATCACCCAACCGATGATAAAAAACAACCCGACATAAGGCAAATAGGTATACCGCTCCGCAATAATGGCCGACCCGATGAGAAAAAATTGCAACACCAGTACCAGGTTGAAAAAATAAAATCCAAACCCGAATGTAATTTCCCGGTAACGCCGCCAGGTCGCCCAACAGAGTACAACCGAACCCACAAACACCAACGGAGACAAAAGATAGGCCGCCGGCAGCGAAGCGTTGAGTGGAAGGAATGGATAAAAGTTGGTCAGCCCAACAGGCCAAAACAATTTTACAATGTACATCATATACCCGTAAAACGGGAAAAATGCCCTGGTGCCAAAATCGTACATACCTTCTTCCGCCACTGCCCCTACGGCCTCTTGTTCCAGCAAGGTGACCAGTAGCAAGCCAACCGCCAATAGAAAAAACGGCAGTTTTTCAACAATCAGTGAAAACGACCATTTCCGTTGCCGGAAAAAGTCCAGCAAAAACAGCACCCCAGGAAAAACAATAGCCGCCGGTTTGGACAACAGCGATAATACAAAGCAAAGGACGGTCATCCAGAATGCCTTCTTAGATCCGCGGTCGATGTATTTCAGGTAACTGATCAGTCCCAACAAAAAAAACAGCGAATACAGCACATCCTTCCGCTCCGACACCCAGGCCACCGACTCCACATGCATCGGATGAATGCCAAACAAAATGGCCGTAGCAAACGCGATAAATACACTCCCAGGACACAAAGCCAGGATAAACCGATACACCAAAAACACATTCACCAGATGAAAAAGGACATTAAAAAGGTGGTACGAAAAAGCACTTTCTCCAGAAATGGCGTAGTTGACCGCCAGGCTGATCATGGTAAGGGGGTGATAATTGCCCTGCACAGTGGTGGTAAAAAATTTGCCGAAACTGGAAAAACTCCGGATCATCTCGTTGTTGGTCACGTAATCGTTGTCGTCCCAGTTGACAAAGTCGGCAGACAAGGCAGGAAGGAAGGCCAGAAAGGTCAGAGCAATGGCGCCCCATATGAACCATTGGTCGAAATCCAAATGTTTGGAATCGTAAATTGGCGGTGGGTTTCGGCTTCGCTGGTTTCGGCTACGCTCAACCAGCGGGGGGGTAGCTGATGGTTTATTCTTTTTTGGCTTTTTTTTGTTTTTCATTTTAAATCCCTGTCTTGTACTGGAAAACACAGGCTAAATATAGGCTTTTGTTTTGACCTGAAAAAGGTTTTTGAGTGGGTGCAAGGCTTTTCATATCGCGGTGATGATTTTTCAACCTATCAGCCGACAGGCAATGCCAAGAGCGCTAAGAACGCCAAAAATCTTGGCGAAAGCCACCTTCGGTGGCTGCTTTGCGGGTTAATCTTTTATAGATTACAAACTATGATCCTGCGGCAATAGCCCGCCCGCGCCTCTATTGTCTGAACTGGGATTTATGGCTTGCCCAGAAGCATGCGGTGAAGGCTTCGTCCTTCACTGGCATAGCAGAGCGGCGTCCCTGCCGACCGGACAGGCAGGCTTCTGGGGATGTTTTGGAATTTGATGATTGGAAATTAGGCTCGCTCGAAAAATAAGTTCCCGCTATCAAAAAAGGGAAGTTACCTGCCAGCCGGCAGGCAGGTTTTTTGAGCTTTACTTAGAGACTATCAACCTCCTTTTCAGTCAACCCGGTGATATCTACTATTTCTTTTACCGACATACCTTTCTTTTTGAGCAATTTGGCTATTTCAAAATTTCTTAACGCCTTTCCCTCCTCTCTCCCCTCTTCCCTCCCTTCCTCTCTCCCTTCTTCCCTGCCTGCCTCCCTCCCTTCTTCCCTTGAGGTATCAACTACATTTTTAACGTCCCTATAAAATTTCAAGCTGTCTTCATAAGCCTCTCTTTCTTGCGGAGTAAACTTTGCAATTTCAGCTACTTCAAATAATTGTCGGAATACTCTCTCTTGTAACTTCTTTGGCCTGTCCTGCAGATTGGATAAATGCCTAAACACATATAGCCATTTATCAAACTGCGTTTCCAACTCCCCCTCCGTTTTAGTGAATTTAGGCAATTCAATATAAATGAATTTCAGCTTGTCGTAAAACACCTCACACCGTTGATTCTTCAAATCGACCAAATGCAGCAACGCAGCGTCTGATTTGTGGTCATCAAACACAAAGTCCAGTATCCCCACTGTATAAACCGGGTCTAATTTGTAATTCCACTCTCCTTTTTTTGACTGTTCCTGAATTGGAAATGAGGCGTAATAAATGCTCCTATCTTTGAAGTAATTTTGCTTGGCTTTCTGTATTTCAACTATGAACCGCTCTCCGGACGCTCCTACGCAGTACAAATCAAAAATGGCTTTTCTATCCAAATCATTTTGCCCCAACTGCTCTGTCTTTGAATAAGTCAGGTCTTTAATTTTATGCTCCTCCGGTAATATCTGATTTAGAAAATCTATTAATAAAGCCTTATTGGGTTCTGTGCCAAATAGCTTCTTAAAACCAAAGTCGGTGAGTGGATTTATATATCTGTCTTGTAGATTGCTCATTTTCAAGGGTTTACTTTTATGTCATTGTCTTCTCTGTTTTCACAAAAATAACCAAATTCATCAAATGTTGCACTTTTAAGCGTTTGGCTGCCGTTGCGGATTATTCTTTTGATTACTGCTGATGGCCAACTTTAGCTGATAACGCTAGTGTAAAACGGTAAACACTAAATAAACGAACAGTCTTTTTTATCAAATTCACTTGAAAGCAAACAAGGGAATGGATTACAAACTATGCTCCTGTGGTAATAGCCCTTCCGCGCCTCCCTTGTCTGAACTGGGATTTATGGCTTGCCCAGAAGCATGCGGTGAAGGCTTCGTCCTTCACTGGCATAGCAGAGCGGCGTCCTTCTGGGGATGGGTGACGTGCCCAGAAGGCATAGCGCAGCGGCGTCCTTCTGGGGATGTTTGGGATTACACTGAAGTTCATGTGTTACGATCCCATTAATCCCATCAAATCCCAGCCATCACAGTTCAGACAGGAGAGCCGCCGAAGTTAATGTGTTACGATCCTATAAATTCTGAAAATCGCAGCCATCCCACGTCCCCTTGTCTGAACTGGGATTTATCGGATAGGTGACGTGCCCAGAAGGCATAGTGTAGCGACGTCCTTCTGGGGATGTGTGGGATAAGTCCGGAGCTCAAATGTTACGATCTCATAAATCTCAATAATCCCATTCATCCCGCATACCCTTGTCTGAACTGGGATTTATGGGATGTGGGTGATGTTTGGGATGAAACCGAATTTCACATCAGCACCATCGAAAGCGTGCCCCGGACTCAAGTCGGGAGCCTGCCCCTGACTCGATTCGGGAACACCATAACACCATAACACCATAACACCATAACACCATAACACCATAACACCATAACACCCTACTTTAAACCCACATTCCTGCCAACCACCATACAAAAATCAAAAAAAAAGGGTAAAAGTTTGTGAGCAGTCTGAAATTTCGTATTATTGCATCTTATTATAACTCCAACCGATTTCTAGTACAACCCTGCACAAAAAAGGGTAATGCTTACCAACCGACTATAGTGCATGCACAGCAATGAGGCTGCCCAATTGGCCTCAGACAATACCTGTCCTATCCTCATGTAAGATAGAAGACATATCGACCCGCAATTATTAGAAGACCAACGAATCGCAACTCAAAGACCCTCTTTAACCAGCACAAACCCACTAAAATACCATGAAATGCACCCCGGTTGAAAACGGTTATAATCCTTTGATATTTCTACTTCACCAGAAAGGTATCCGACTTTTGCTGAACGTTTGTGAATTGCCTCTTCGGGCATAGAAGCGGTGGTATGCCATTTCGACAATGAAATCACCACTGCCGGACACTAACCAGCCAACTATCACGTAACCAAAACGGAGAAAATGATCAACTCAACCAGCGGCGCCAAAGCTGATGGTTGAGCAAAATAATACGATTAATGAAGCAGAGCACGTGACAAAACTCTCCTGCCAAAGGGCGGGAACCACTGTAATATAACCACACCTTGCTGCCTGTCGGCAGCAAGAAAACTCTGTGAAACTTTGTGGCTTGGAGCCTCTATGGCGAAAAATTCCGCGAACCCACCTGCCGACCAGCAGGTACATTACGCACTCAATAAAACACAATCACACAACCATTAAATGTTATGAGAAATTTTTACCCCCCACCCCCCGAGAGCCTTATGGCCAAAATCGCTATTCCCCGGCATGCACCGCTTCGGGTGCCTGCTTTTCTATATCTATCCTTCCTTTTGGATGGCGTGGCTGCCCGCTGGCAGCGCACTGCCCTGGGAGATCATTTGTTGACTTACTTTAAACTTTGACACTATGTTTACGAAAATTATTTTTGCGTTTTTTAATTTGATTTTCAATTTTCATAAAATATTTCTTGTAATGGAAGCTTCTTTTTTAATTAACATGTTGAAAGATTCGAAAACTTATCCAACTTCCAAGGTTTATGCAAATGGTTATATTATCAGAATCTTATCCTTAAATACCTCGAATAATGGTCTTACCACTTCTGCTAAAGAAAAAACTATTTTGAGTAAAGTAGCTTTTTTAATATTTATGTTTGTTTTAAGTTACAACTTCGTAAATGCTCAAGAATTTCTAGGTTGTGGTGAGCCATGTACAGCGGGAGATATTCATACAGTATCATACTTTTTAGCAAGTGATATGGATGGCACACCATTTCCTGATGACTATACTTGCGTTCCTGGAGACCCAATTACTGCTTATATATTCGTTGATTTTACAAATAATACACAAAGATACGAAGTAAATGTAACAGGAAATATTTACATAAATGGCGCATACTCCTCTACTTTTAATGAATGCCTTGGTGATTTTCCAGCTGGAACTCATGAAGAACTAGTTACATCAATTACATGGACATGTGGAGATGCTCTTCAAATAACAAATACTGTTTTTAGTTGGGAACCTAATAATAACGGGATGTGTTTGCAATGCCCAGACGTCCCGGCTAAATGTGCTCAATTTGATCCAATAGACGTAGATGCACCTTTAATTGCTAATTTTAGTTTTATTGAAGCATGCTTGCCTGGAAATTTATTTGAAACTTTTACATTTACGGATCAAACTACAGGTGGAGAAGAACCATATACTTATTCTTGGGACTTCAGTGATTTGGATGACGCAACTCCTGCTGGCGCAACTACTGAAGGACCTCATGTAGTAAACTATTCCGCCAGCGGTACGAAAATAGTAACACTTACTGTAACTGATAATGCTATGAGAACTAATACTTTTATGACTAGTATTGTAGTTGATCCTTGTTGTATGTTTTCTGTAATGTGTCCCACGTTTCCTCCAAGTACGCTTCAGTGTTATTCCGATATCCCCACTCAACCTACTACTTATACTGTAGATCAATTTGAACTTTTAGGCAATGGTGATGGAGAAATAGGAGATTTGCCTTGTGGTGTGATTGTAGTTACAGCTTCTAATGATCCTGTTGGCCCTTGCGCAGGTTCTGGCACGTATGACCGAACATATACTGTTACAGAATATGAAGACGCTGACGGAGATGGGATCGCTGACATGCCTTTGGTGGTTTTGAACTCAATGGATTGTATTCAGAGTTTTACCATTGATGATACCATGGCTCCCACCTTCAACGAAACACTTCCTGCTGATGCTACCGTTGAGTGTGATGAAGTACCAGCAGCAGCAACACTTACTGTTTCTGATAATTGCGATGACCCAGCGACTATTACCGTTAATTTCAATGAAGTGTTGGATGGAGACATGGATGACTGTCCCAGCGAATATACCATTACCAGAACTTGGAGCGGAGCGGATTGTGCCGGAAATACTTTTAGTCATACCCAGACTTTAACAGTCGTTGACAGTGATGCCCCAACATTCAACGAAACACTTCCTGCTGATGCTACCGTTGAGTGCGATGAAGTACCAGCAGCAGCAACACTTACTGTTTCTGATAATTGCGATGACCCAGCGACTATTACCGTTAATTTCAATGAAGTGTTGGATGGAGACATGGATGACTGCCCCAGCGAATATACCATTACCAGAACTTGGAGCGGAGCGGATTGTGCCGGAAATACTTTTAGTCATACCCAGACTTTAACAGTCGTTGACAGTGATGCCCCAACATTCAACGAAACACTTCCTGCTGATGCTACCGTTGAGTGTGATGAAGTACCAGCAGCAGCAACACTTACTGTTTCTGATAATTGCGATGACCCAGCGACTATTACCGTTAATTTCAATGAAGTGTTGGATGGAGACATGGATGACTGTCCCAGCGAATATACCATTACCAGAACTTGGAGCGGAGCGGATTGTGCCGGAAATACTTTTAGTCATACCCAGACTTTAACAGTCGTTGACAGTGATGCCCCAACATTCAACGAAACACTTCCTGCTGATGCTACCGTTGAGTGCGATGAAGTACCAGCAGCAGCAACACTTACTGTTTCTGATAATTGCGATGACCCAGCGACTATTACCGTTAATTTCAATGAAGTGTTGGATGGAGACATGGATGACTGCCCCAGCGAATATACCATTACCAGAACTTGGAGCGGAGCGGATTGTGCCGGAAATACTTTTAGTCATACCCAGACTTTAACAGTCGTTGACAGTGATGCCCCAACATTCAACGAAACACTTCCTGCTGATGCTACCGTTGAGTGCGATGAAGTACCAGCAGCAGCAACACTTACTGTTTCTGATAATTGCGATGACCCAGCGACTATTACCGTTAATTTCAATGAAGTGTTGGATGGAGACATGGATGACTGCCCCAGCGAATATACCATTACCAGAACTTGGAGCGGAGCGGATTGTGCCGGAAATACTTTTAGTCATACCCAGACTTTAACAGTCGTTGACAGTGATGCCCCAACATTCAACGAAACACTTCCTGCTGATGCTACCGTTGAGTGCGATGAAGTACCAGCAGCAGCAACACTTACTGTTTCTGATAATTGCGATGACCCAGCGACTATTACCGTTAATTTCAATGAAGTGTTGGATGGAGACATGGATGACTGTCCCAGCGAATATACCATTACCAGAACTTGGAGCGGAGCGGATTGTGCCGGAAATACTTTTAGTCATACCCAGACTTTAACAGTCGTTGACAGTGATGCCCCAACATTCAACGAAACACTTCCTGCTGATGCTACCGTTGAGTGCGATGAAGTACCAGCAGCAGCAACACTTACTGTTTCTGATAATTGCGATGACCCAGCGACTATTACCGTTAATTTCAATGAAGTGTTGGATGGAGACATGGATGACTGTCCCAGCGAATATACCATTACCAGAACTTGGAGCGGAGCGGATTGTGCCGGAAATACTTTTAGTCATACCCAGACTTTAACAGTCGTTGACAGTGATGCCCCAACATTCAACGAAACACTTCCTGCTGATGCTACCGTTGAGTGCGATGAAGTACCAGCAGCAGCAACACTTACTGTTTCTGATAATTGCGATGACCCAGCGACTATTACCGTTAATTTCAATGAAGTGTTGGATGGAGACATGGATGACTGCCCCAGCGAATATACCATTACCAGAACTTGGAGCGGAGCGGATTGTGCCGGAAATACTTTTAGTCATACCCAGACTTTAACAGTCGTTGACAGTGATGCCCCAACATTCAACGAAACACTTCCTGCTGATGCTACCGTTGAGTGCGATGAAGTACCAGCAGCAGCAACACTTACTGTTTCTGATAATTGCGATGACCCAGCGACTATTACCGTTAATTTCAATGAAGTGTTGGATGGAGACATGGATGACTGCCCCAGCGAATATACCATTACCAGAACTTGGAGCGGAGCGGATTGTGCCGGAAATACTTTTAGTCATACCCAGACTTTAACAGTCGTTGACAGTGATGCCCCAACATTCAACGAAACACTTCCTGCTGATGCTACCGTTGAGTGTGATGAAGTACCAGCAGCAGCAACACTTACTGTTTCTGATAATTGCGATGACCCAGCGACTATTACCGTTAATTTCAATGAAGTGTTGGATGGAGACATGGATGATTGCCCCAGCGAATATACCATTACCAGAACTTGGAGCGGAGCGGATTGTGCCGGAAATACTTTTAGTCATACCCAGACTTTAACAGTCGTTGACAGTGATGCCCCAACATTCAACGAAACACTTCCTGCTGATGCTACCGTTGAGTGTGATGAAGTACCAGCAGCAGCAACACTTACTGTTTCTGATAATTGCGATGACCCAGCGACTATTACCGTTAATTTCAATGAAGTGTTGGATGGAGACATGGATGACTGTCCCAGCGAATATACCATTACCAGAACTTGGAGCGGAGCGGATTGTGCCGGAAATACTTTTAGTCATACCCAGACTTTAACAGTCGTTGACAGTGATGCCCCAACATTCAACGAAACACTTCCTGCTGATGCTACCGTTGAGTGCGATGAAGTACCAGCAGCAGCAACACTTACTGTTTCTGATAATTGCGATGACCCAGCGACTATTACCGTTAATTTCAATGAAGTGTTGGATGGAGACATGGATGATTGCCCCAGCGAATATACCATTACCAGAACTTGGAGCGGAGCGGATTGTGCCGGAAATACTTTTAGTCATACCCAGACTTTAACAGTCGTTGACAGTGATGCCCCAACATTCAACGAAACACTTCCTGCTGATGCTACCGTTGAGTGTGATGAAGTACCAGCAGCAGCAACACTTACTGTTTCTGATAATTGCGATGACCCAGCGACTATTACCGTTAATTTCAATGAAGTGTTGGATGGAGACATGGATGACTGTCCCAGCGAATATACCATTACCAGAACTTGGAGCGGAGCGGATTGTGCCGGAAATACTTTTAGTCATACCCAGACTTTAACAGTCGTTGACAGTGATGCCCCAACATTCAACGAAACACTTCCTGCTGATGCTACCGTTGAGTGCGATGAAGTACCAGCAGCAGCAACACTTACTGTTTCTGATAATTGCGATGACCCAGCGACTATTACCGTTAATTTCAATGAAGTGTTGGATGGAGACATGGATGACTGTCCCAGCGAATATACCATTACCAGAACTTGGAGCGGAGCGGATTGTGCCGGAAATACTTTTAGTCATACCCAGACTTTAACAGTCGTTGACAGTGATGCCCCAACATTCAACGAAACACTTCCTGCTGATGCTACCGTTGAGTGCGATGAAGTACCAGCAGCAGCAACACTTACTGTTTCTGATAATTGCGATGACCCAGCGACTATTACCGTTAATTTCAATGAAGTGTTGGATGGAGACATGGATGACTGTCCCAGCGAATATACCATTACCAGAACTTGGAGCGGAGCGGATTGTGCCGGAAATACTTTTAGTCATACCCAGACTTTAACAGTCGTTGACAGTGATGCCCCAACATTCAACGAAACACTTCCTGCTGATGCTACCGTTGAGTGCGATGAAGTACCAGCAGCAGCAACACTTACTGTTTCTGATAATTGCGATGACCCAGCGACTATTACCGTTAATTTCAATGAAGTGTTGGATGGAGACATGGATGACTGTCCCAGCGAATATACCATTACCAGAACTTGGAGCGGAGCGGATTGTGCCGGAAATACTTTTAGTCATACCCAGACTTTAACAGTCGTTGACAGTGATGCCCCAACATTCAACGAAACACTTCCTGCTGATGCTACCGTTGAGTGCGATGAAGTACCAGCAGCAGCAACACTTACTGTTTCTGATAATTGCGATGACCCAGCGACTATTACCGTTAATTTCAATGAAGTGTTGGATGGAGACATGGATGACTGTCCCAGCGAATATACCATTACCAGAACTTGGAGCGGAGCGGATTGTGCCGGAAATACTTTTAGTCATACCCAGACTTTAACAGTCGTTGACAGTGATGCCCCAACATTCAACGAAACACTTCCTGCTGATGCTACCGTTGAGTGCGATGAAGTACCAGCAGCAGCAACACTTACTGTTTCTGATAATTGCGATGACCCAGCGACTATTACCGTTAATTTCAATGAAGTGTTGGATGGAGACATGGATGACTGTCCCAGCGAATATACCATTACCAGAACTTGGAGCGGAGCGGATTGTGCCGGAAATACTTTTAGTCATACCCAGACTTTAACAGTCGTTGACAGTGATGCCCCAACATTCAACGAAACACTTCCTGCTGATGCTACCGTTGAGTGCGATGAAGTACCAGCAGCAGCAACACTTACTGTTTCTGATAATTGCGATGACCCAGCGACTATTACCGTTAATTTCAATGAAGTGTTGGATGGAGACATGGATGACTGTCCCAGCGAATATACCATTACCAGAACTTGGAGCGGAGCGGATTGTGCCGGAAATACTTTTAGTCATACCCAGACTTTAACAGTCGTTGACAGTGATGCCCCAACATTCAACGAAACACTTCCTGCTGATGCTACCGTTGAGTGCGATGAAGTACCAGCAGCAGCAACACTTACTGTTTCTGATAATTGCGATGACCCAGCGACTATTACCGTTAATTTCAATGAAGTGTTGGATGGAGACATGGATGACTGCCCCAGCGAATATACCATTACCAGAACTTGGAGCGGAGCGGATTGTGCCGGAAATACTTTTAGTCATACCCAGACTTTAACAGTCGTTGACAGTGATGCCCCAACATTCAACGAAACACTTCCTGCTGATGCTACCGTTGAGTGTGATGAAGTACCAGCAGCAGCAACACTTACTGTTTCTGATAATTGCGATGACCCAGCGACTATTACCGTTAATTTCAATGAAGTGTTGGATGGAGACATGGATGACTGTCCCAGCGAATATACCATTACCAGAACTTGGAGCGGAGCGGATTGTGCCGGAAATACTTTTAGTCATACCCAGACTTTAACAGTCGTTGACAGTGATGCCCCAACATTCAACGAAACACTTCCTGCTGATGCTACCGTTGAGTGCGATGAAGTACCAGCAGCAGCAACACTTACTGTTTCTGATAATTGCGATGACCCAGCGACTATTACCGTTAATTTCAATGAAGTGTTGGATGGAGACATGGATGACTGCCCCAGCGAATATACCATTACCAGAACTTGGAGCGGAGCGGATTGTGCCGGAAATACTTTTAGTCATACCCAGACTTTAACAGTCGTTGACAGTGATGCCCCAACATTCAACGAAACACTTCCTGCTGATGCTACCGTTGAGTGTGATGAAGTACCAGCAGCAGCAACACTTACTGTTTCTGATAATTGCGATGACCCAGCGACTATTACCGTTAATTTCAATGAAGTGTTGGATGGAGACATGGATGACTGCCCCAGCGAATATACCATTACCAGAACTTGGAGCGGAGCGGATTGTGCCGGAAATACTTTTAGTCATACCCAGACTTTAACAGTCGTTGACAGTGATGCCCCAACATTCAACGAAACACTTCCTGCTGATGCTACCGTTGAGTGTGATGAAGTACCAGCAGCAGCAACACTTACTGTTTCTGATAATTGCGATGACCCAGCGACTATTACCGTTAATTTCAATGAAGTGTTGGATGGAGACATGGATGACTGTCCCAGCGAATATACCATTACCAGAACTTGGAGCGGAGCGGATTGTGCCGGAAATACTTTTAGTCATACCCAGACTTTAACAGTCGTTGACAGTGATGCCCCAACATTCAACGAAACACTTCCTGCTGATGCTACCGTTGAGTGCGATGAAGTACCAGCAGCAGCAACACTTACTGTTTCTGATAATTGCGATGACCCAGCGACTATTACCGTTAATTTCAATGAAGTGTTGGATGGAGACATGGATGACTGTCCCAGCGAATATACCATTACCAGAACTTGGAGCGGAGCGGATTGTGCCGGAAATACTTTTAGTCATACCCAGACTTTAACAGTCGTTGACAGTGATGCCCCAACATTCAACGAAACACTTCCTGCTGATGCTACCGTTGAGTGTGATGAAGTACCAGCAGCAGCAACACTTACTGTTTCTGATAATTGCGATGACCCAGCGACTATTACCGTTAATTTCAATGAAGTGTTGGATGGAGACATGGATGACTGTCCCAGCGAATATACCATTACCAGAACTTGGAGCGGAGCGGATTGTGCCGGAAATACTTTTAGTCATACCCAGACTTTAACAGTCGTTGACAGTGATGCCCCAACATTCAACGAAACACTTCCTGCTGATGCTACCGTTGAGTGCGATGAAGTACCAGCAGCAGCAACACTTACTGTTTCTGATAATTGCGATGACCCAGCGACTATTACCGTTAATTTCAATGAAGTGTTGGATGGAGACATGGATGACTGTCCCAGCGAATATACCATTACCAGAACTTGGAGCGGAGCGGATTGTGCCGGAAATACTTTTAGTCATACTCAAATAGTCAACGTCATTGACAACACCCCCCCCACCTTCACCGCCCCCCCCGACGTAATAATAGAATGCGGAGACACCCCTGTCATCCCCGGCCTAACCAATGTATCTGACAACTGTGGCACGCCTATCGTAACACCAGAAGACATCAACTGTTTCGGCACCGACCAGGATCAAACGCTCAACTCGGGTAATGTTGTTACATTCGATTTTGAAGTGACGGGACTGACTCCGGAAGACATCATAGAAAGCATCAATATCGAGTTCACTGCCAATCAGGGTAAGGGATCGGCTGCATTCTGGTTGACCTCTCCTACCGGGGAGACCATTGTGTTGGTAGGTCCCTATTGTGAGGCAGGAGGTGGAGATGACTGTGGTGGTGGTGTAGATGGATGTACTGAGTCGTCTGGCAACCCCAGCGATCCTCCTTTTAGCTTTACATTTTATGCTTGTTCAGAGCTAAACGATGTGTATAGTAATACCACTTGTACAGGTCTGGCAGGCAATTTTAGCCCTTATGGCGGTAGCATAGTAGACGATGCCTTTACAGTAGATAGTGATATAAGTTGTCTGGAAGATTTCACAGGTGACCTCAACGGTACCTGGACCCTTTCAGCTAGAAAGGCTGAGAATACGGCGGGAACGGTGAAGTTTGACGGCATCACGGTTTGCCCTTCCAGTTGTACAGGCCTTACTCCATTCAGAAGGGTTTATACGGTTGTGGACGACTGCCTGAACGAAGCAACGCATGAGCAACTCATCACCTTTGAAGATAATGAACCCCCAACTTTTACCTGTCCTGGAGCAGAGACAATAGCTTGTACGGCTAACCCCGACGAAGTAGACGGAAACGGTAACCTTTTGACTGGCGATGTTACCGATGCAGCAGATGACTGCGACCCAATGCCCACAGTGGAATACATGGATGT
>CBDCTQ010000087.1:0-16917 GCA_965222105.1 Saprospiraceae bacterium
TACTTATTGCTCAGCCAGTACATTTATACTTGAACAACAGATAAAAACTATACGATATAAGGTTTGCGTAAGACAATGAGGAGTCCAAAAAACCAAATGACCAGATTGTGAAGTGTAACTCTTTTTGCCTTCGGCTCCTCACTTGTCTTTTTTTTTAACCAAACTTACAATGGTATTATTCCCGAGTTTTAGATAGAGGCAGATCCCCTTCTCCGAAATGGTGGATGAAAGATACCGGCTACCTCAACAAACCAATTGCAAAACATCCCCTGGACATATCAAATAGAGGATGCGAGTTGGGGATATCTGCCCTTTTTATTGCTCCAAAAATTAAAGCTGACTGAAAACCCACTCATAAGCAAAGCCGCGGATTCTTTGGGCTTTATGCCCGAAGATTCCGCGATTGCTGTTTGGCACACTCCATCAAAAACAGTATCTTACCGCTCATTAAGAAAGAACTTGTACTTCTCGCTATGCCGCCCGTCCATCTGCCCATCCCTCCTGGCTCCCCTATCTTTCACGTACTGAATCGTGCCATCCATACCGCCAGGGTTCTTGCCATTTCGGGCCTTCCCGGATCGGGGAAAAGTCTGTACATTAAGCAGATCAGATCAATGGCTACCTTGCAGGGGCTCAACACGGCTATCATCCAGTGGGATGTGGCCCGAAAATCATTTGAAACACCGGCCTTACTCGCCCGCTACCCCATGGGAGATGGATTGATCCACAACGGGGTAAAACTCAGCATCGGACTGTGGTTGACAGATATGCTAAAAAACTGGTTGAAACTAAACAGGGATGAAAAAGCATTGTTATTGATAGAAGCCCCCCTGGTGGGCCATCGCTTTTTGGAGCTCGCCAAAACACAACCCGATCCCAATCTGGAAGCCTTTCTGGCATCGGAAGCCTTTCAGGCCATCGTGCCCATTCCCTCTAAAAAGGTGCGGGAAAAGATCGAAGCGGACCGCCGAGTACAGGTTCCCGAAGAAGCACTTACCTGGTCGGGTGCCAAGCCCTCCGTGATGCTTAAACTTTGGAAAATGATCTGCCGCATCGCCAACGAAATGGGCAGAGATATCCCTCTTGACGGCCAACCCCCTTATGATCCGGATGTCTATGAATTTGTTTTTCAACGTTTGCTCAAAAACCGTCATTTCACACCACTTCATGTAGACGAAATTTTTTCCGTGGCCGTTGAAGACGAAAAAGAGTTGCATCATGATGATGGTATTGCTCCCAGTCAGGCAGAGGCCAACAAGTATGCCGAAACCATTCATCAACTATATCCCACTGGAGCGGCTCTGGACGAGGTAATCGGGCAGTGGTATCTGGTTTGAGAGCTTTCCAGCAGCGGCTGTCTTTCAAATAGCAACATCGATAAAATTCTCGTTTCTTCCATCCCTTCAAAACCTCTTTTAACACACACGTATCATGAAAAATCCATTTCAATCATCATCACTGCTGGCAATGTTGTTTTGCCTTTGTTTCCTGAGCACTTTCCTCTCGGCTCAAGACTGCAACTGCGCCCTCTCCCAGGTGATTGACAACACCGTCGAACCCTGTAATCTTCTTGTTGGAACCGTCGACACCGTGTATACAACCGCTGAACTGAAAGATGCCATCAACCTGGCCAACAGCACAGGCGGCAATCGCACCATACTCATCGCCGACGGCACTTACCCCGTAGCTTCGGTCAACTGGTACCCGTATATCACCGCCAGCAATGTGGTGTTTAGAAGTCTTTCGGGCAACCGCGACGCCGTCATCATCACCGGCCAGGGAATGACCAGTGTTGCGCCTGACGTCGAAAACGGATTTTACTTCGTTGGTGATAACATTACAATTGCAGACCTGACCATTCGCGATGTTGGCAACCACGGTATTGCTACCCATGCAGACAATTTGTTCGTTCACAATGTCAAAATACAAAACACCTACGAACAAATGCTCAAAGGAACCAGCGCCGGTGATGGTGCCGACAACGGAACCGTACAATGCTGCCTTTTTGAATACACTAACGGTATTGGCCCTCAATGGTATATCGGTGGACTCGACATACATCAGGGCGATAACTGGCTGGTGAGCGATAACCTCTTCCAAAACATCGCCAGCCCCAGTGGCTCAGTGGCCGAGCATGCCATCCACTTCTGGAACTCTTCCTCCAACAATACCATCGAACGCAACTGGATCATCAACTGCGACCGAGGCATCGGCTTCGGACTTGGCAGCAGCCCCAACGACGGCGGCATTATCCGTAACAATATGATCTACAACGAAGGCTCCCACCCCTTCAACGACGTGGGCATCGGCCTCGAAACCTCCCCCAACACCCAGGCTTATAACAATACCGTTTATGTCGCCTATCAAAATGCCATCGAATACCGGTTTCCCGAAACCAATAATGTGACCATCACCAACAATTTGACCAACAAGCCCATTCAGTCGCGCGATGGCGGACAAGCCTCCCTTTCCACCAACGAAATGGAAGCACAGCCTGACTGGTTTGCCGATACTCCTTCCGGTGACCTTCACCTCGCAACCAGCCTTTCTCAATTGGTCGACGTCGGTACCGTTCTATCTGGTCTGGTCGACTACGACATCGACCAACTGTCCCGCCCTCAAGGTTCCGGATTCGACATAGGCGCTCATGAATGGGAACAGCCGGTGGGGACCAACGCTCTCTATGAAAGCGATGCTCCTTTTTGGGTCTACCCAAATCCCGTGACCACCCATTTCGCGATCGCCTCCGAGCTGACAACGCCGTTTGACCTAACCATCTACGATGTCACCGGAAGGTTGGTATTTTCAAAGGTCAACCTTACCGCCAACACCCTTGTAAAAACAGAGAATTGGCCACAAGGTGTTTACATTATCCGCCTCTACGATCCCGCCAGCGACAAAATCTGGTATCTCAATTGTAGCCGTATAAGCAATTGATAGTAGGTCAAGTTTTTGACCGGGTTTTCAACCAAGTTCCCTCAAAACCAACAAAATTCAGATTATTTTTAAATTTTTTTTGCCCCTTGGCTTCTCTACAAATCACAATGCTACCTTGTAATTGACATGCAACCGTCAATTTAACATACAGGCCCACTCCACTGGCAAACTCCTTCATCATCTTTATATACCGACCTTAAGAATGTCGCCCCGCATAAACCAGCGTGCTATCCCATTCTGCAAAAAAATCAAACCAACCAACCCTATATCAGTAGAACATCCCGCAAAAACCCCTTTTTACCCCTTATCAGTACTCCCCAAAGAAAATTCAATCCCGCTCTACATTTCTCCCCGAACATACCTATATTTGCGGCTGAAAATGGCCCTGCTGCCTATTCAATACCAGCAGGGTGCTTTTATCTAATCAGGTTCAATACCTACCGCCTTTTCGGGCAAATGCAATTAAAAAACAGTATGAACGAATTATTTCACGAACTGAACGAAGAAGAAAACGCCTTGCTGATCGACGCCATTCCCCTGGTCACTATTCTAATAGCAGGGGCGGATGGCAACATCGACCGCGAAGAAAAAACCTGGGGGGCAAAACTCACCAAGATCAGAAGCTATTCCTACCCGGAGTCTCTCAACGAATACTACAGTGAAGCGGGCAAAGTATATGAAGAAAAACTAAACGCCTTCATCCACGACCTGCCCAATGACGTCGATCAACGAAGCCAGGTCATCTCCGAAAAATTGTCAACTCTGGATGGCATATTTGCCAAAATGGATCAACGCAAAGCCCACTTTCTGTACAAAAGCCTGACCACCTTTGCCGAACACGTGGCTAAAGCATCCGGAGGCTTCCTGCGCATCGGCGCCATCAGCCGGGCAGAAAAACAATGGATCGAATTGCCTATGATCACACCCATCGAAGCACCCGAAGAAGAGGAAGACACCGAATCCTGAAAGACCAGAAAGAACTTTGTTCCTTTAACTGGTCCCATCAACTGGAAACCCCGTTTTCTTATAGTATCCACCGCTCCTCTCAACCGGAGCGGTGTTTCATAATGCTATTCCTCACTGCACCCACAAATTAGGAACACACCACAATCTCGCATTCAACGGTCAAAATAAAATATCATGCGCTCCTTACTATTCTTTTTTCTGCTGACCAGCCTGCTGATTGCCTGTCAGTCGAACTCTACCAACCAACCCGCCAATAAAACCGACGAAAAAACACCGGCTGCTCCGGTTGATGAAAAGGCCACCCCCAACAAATACACCCTCACCCCTTTCACCCCCTCTACCGAATACGCCGATGCCAAAATCGAATCGGTAAATTATTCCAACAATACATTTACATTTGGATTGGGTGAAGGAAGCTACCAACTGGGCGTCCAAACGCCCGATGCCGATGCCAAAATGTGCGCCAACTCCGGCAAAGGCCAGCACATACACCTCATCGTCAATAACAGCCCCTACCTGGCCAAGTACGAACCTTCCTTTGAACACAAATTTCCCCACGGCGACCACTACGTCCTCGCCTTCCTCTCCCGCTCCTATCACGAAAGCATCAAAACCAAAGATGCCCACTGGCTGAAAAAAGCACATGTGCATGGCGGTGCCTTCAGCAACCCGCAAGACGTCACCGCTCCCATGCTCTTCTACAGCCGCCCTAAGGGCACCTACACCGGAAAAAAAGATACCGAAAAAGTAATGTTGGATTTTTACCTGGCCAATGTCGTACTGGGTACCGACTACCAGGTGAGAGCCGAAATAAACGGAGAAGTACACCTGATCGACCGCTGGCAGCCCTACTACATCGAAGGCCTGCCTATGGGTGAAAACACCATCAAACTAACCCTGATCGATAAGGACGGCAACAGAGTGCGTACGCCTCTCAACCCCGTTGCACGAAGATTCACGCTTCAACCAGACCCAGTGGAAGAAGCTGCTAAATAGATGAATTCTGAATTTTGCTCTTTCTTTATTCATCTGGTGATAGCGTAATTTCCAACACCCCTGGAAGGAGTTGATTCTCTTCAATTAACTGTTTGATTTTAGGGCATAAAGGCTCCAAGGTTTTGTAGTCATTACTAGGAGCGTTTAGTACAAACACTGCAATGGGGTATGTCTGAAAATTCTGCTGATGCCTCATATTTTTGTCAAAAGTCAGAAGCAGATCAAAGTCATTTTTGATCATGAGGGCAAGGAGTTCTCCATTCTTTTTTCCCTGCCATTCCATTTCCCTGACTGTGTAGGCCTCACAATTGTCAAAACACGATCTGAGCTTTTTAGGGAGGTTTTCATCAAGCAACATTTTCATATACGGCAAAGATATTGGGCATTCGAAATATTTTGGCGGCCAATTCTAAAACAGCTATAACTTGTTCTTCTGTCACAGTTGGAAAATCATCCACAAACTCCTGAATAGAAATACCTTTTTCCAGATGCCAAAATAAACTTTCTATGGGAACCCGCGTGCCTTTAAAGACAGGTGTACCGCTTAGAATTTCATTATCAATATGAACGACGTTGGATTGCATAGGCTGAAAAATTAAAATAATAGGTCTAAAGCAGGAAAAGGGTTTCTCCGTAACATCTAGTCAAAAATACAAAAAAGCAATGTAAAAAGCAGTTTTTTACTGCTGTGACTTTCATTTTAACCCTTAAATGGTGAAAAAGAAAACGAAGCTTCAGTTCTGATATTAAAAAATCGCCATTTCTCTTACTCCACCGCCACCACCAAATAGTTAGAAACGGAGTACCCACCCCAAATGCCCAGCCCCCCTTCAATGTTCGTCTTGATCTGGGTATACGAACCAAAGGGCCCCTGGTTCACTTTGTTGTATTCCACAGTGTCCCAAAAATCATGGTGGTCTCTGTCCAGGTTGGTCCATTTCAAGTTGACCTCGTCGCCGGGCAGGTGGAGGCCATACACCCCATCATCTGCTTCCCGGTATGGAGGCTCGCCTTTGGGCAAAGGAAACTCAAAGGTCTGACCATTAAAAAACGCATCGTCGAAGACCGATCCAAAGCTCGGATACAACAACCCCCCATTGGTACTGGTAAAATACCGGTAATACTGCTCTGAAACCGGGTCAGTCAACTTCACCCGCATTTCCAACAAACTGTCTCCGTGCCCTCCCGGTGCCGCCACAAAATAAACGGAATCTAATGGTACATGCTCCGGAATGGTCGTAGTAGCTGTCGCAATTTCCCGGTCCGTTTCCACGTACAGATCATATGTTTTACCTACTTCACCTACCATCGAAAAACCTGGATCGGTGTACAGGCAGTAGTCAATGAAACCAGTATCGACATTCGTCAAGGTTTCTGCAACAATGGCTTGCAATTCAGGAGGGATATTCGACAGGCAAACCTCTTCCAAAGTAACCGTCTGCTCCCCGTCCGACACACGGACCACCGCATTGTGTACAAACAACTCGTCGATCGCTTCAGGGTGGATATTGGAATAAAACGGCAGCGTTCGGGTGAGGATGATATAGGGAGGCAAGGGTGTGTCGCCTGCTTCAATATGACCTTCAATCACCAATTCCGGTTCTTCATCGGTGAGTTCGGGCTGGAACCGCTCCTCGCAGGCCGTCAACAAAAGACCTGCCAACAGCATTAATATGGGGAGTTCCACAAAATTTTTTAGTTGTATCATATCTTCTGTTTTATATCAGTCTGGGTCACTTTTTTTGGTTCCATTTTATATTCCAACTAATGGAAGGAATGATTGGAAACAACGACAGCTTATAGGCCGCTGCACTAAACGATCCATTTTCGCGATCAGCAGAAAACGACGGGAATACATAGGCCGGGTTTTGTCGGTTGTACACATTATATATAGAGAACACCCAATTGGTTTCAAAATTTTTGCGCTTGGGTGTAGGGATATAGGTCAGGGCCAGATCGAGACGGTGATAAGGGTCGATGCGGGCGCTGTTGCGGGGGCCGTAATGGACATTCAGCGTTTGTTCCAACAAATACATACTTTCAATGGGTGTGTAGGCATTGCCGGTACCATAGACAAATACCAGCCCCAGATCCCACTTCCGGTTGATGAGATAGCTCATCACAAAAGCGATGTCGTGGGTGCGATCGAATTTTTGTGGATAGGGTTCCCCACTGGAAACTTCATCGAACCACCGCTCTGTTTTTGACAAAGTGTAGCCGAGCCATCCAGTGAGCGATCCCGTTCGTTTTTTGACAAAAAGTTCCAATCCGTATGACTGTCCCTCTCCTTTGATGAATTGATTTTCCACTTCCTCAGCCAGATCGGGAACAATCGTCTCACTGTAATCCAACTGGTTGAACAACTTTTTGTAATAAGCCTCAACCGACATTTCGTAGCGGCCGTTGGCAAAATTGTGGAACCATCCCGCCGTCGCCTGCCACCCCGTTTGTGGTTCCACTTTTATAGACGACGGTACCCATACATCGGTTGGGAGTGTAGTGGAAGAATTGCTTACCAGATGGAGGTATTGGCGGGTCATCATCCAGGCAGCTTTCACAGAGCTTTCCGGTTCCCAACTGTATTTTGCCGCAAGGCGGGGCTCCACACCGTAATAGGTTTTGACGGCAGTCCCCTTCTTATAAAAGCGCCCCGTTTGAGCATCGGTGAATGGACCATACAAGGTAAAAAGGGAGCCGCGCACTCCCAGATTTACCGTCCATTCATCGTCGATCTTCCAATCGTCTTCGACATAAGCGCCGCTTTCCAAAGAATATTTCGACTTCAGGTCATTTGAAAATTCTTCCTCGCCCGATGTAGCCATTATGATGTTTGGCGTAAGCTGGTGCCAGGTAGACATGACTCCCATTTTGACGGTGTGATCTGGTTTTGGAAAATAGTCGAAGTCCAGCTTAACACTGTAATCCCGAACGCCGGAAAATGCTTCGGCAGTAAAGTCGGCCTGTTTTCCCTTGAAGGAAAAATCGTAGTTGTTGGAGATCAGGGTGGTGTTCAAAAACAGCCTGTCGGAAAACAGGTGATTCCACCTTAGGGTGACTGTCGAATTTCCATAAGGGATCTCAAAATTGAATCCTCTGTCGAGCGAATTGAATAGCAGGACATCTCTGCCAAAGTAGCCGGAAATATATACTTTATCCTTGTCGGAAAACTGATAATTCGCCTTAGCGTTGAGGTCGTAAAAATAATAATTGGTGCCCGAAAAGGCCGTTTTTTTCAAAAAGGGCTGGGCCAGATCGAAGGCGTAAGTGCGCCGGCCGGCCACCATAAAGGAACTTTTGCCTTTTTTCAGAGGGCCTTCCACAAAGAGGTTGGAGGCCACCAGGCCGATGCCCGCTTTGGCCCCAAAACGCTGGTTGTTGCCTTCTTTCATTTGTATATCGACTACCGATGAAAGGCGACCGCCATACCTTGCCGGCATACTCCCCTTGACCAGTCGGGTGTTTTGAATGGCATTAGAATTGAACACAGAAAAGAAACCCATCATGTGTCCGGGATTGTAGATCAACGCCTCATCGAGCAAGACCAGGTTTTGGTCGGGCCCGCCCCCACGCACATAAAACCCCGTACTTCCTTCGGTGCCCGACATTACACCGGGCAGCAATTGGAGGGTTTTCAATATATCGACTTCTCCCATAAGTACCGGCAGCCGCTCCACCTGACTCATCGTCAGATCGACCTGCCCCATATTGGTGCTTTGCACCTGTTCGTTTTGGTCGGCGGCAGTCACGACTATTTCCTGTACCTGCACCCCGGGCTGGAGTTCGATGTTGAGGCGGATGTTGGTATCGAGCCGAACGGCGTACTCCTGGGTGAGGTATCCCAGATAGGAAACGGCAATGGTGTATTCGCCTTCCGGCAAATGGAGGGAGTAGAAGCCGTAGTTGTTCGCCGCCACCCCTTGTTCGGGATTGTCTTTATTAAAAATGGCGGCTTGTAACAATGCTTCTCCGGTTTCGCTGTCGCTGATGTAGCCGCTGAGGGTGTAGGAGTGTTGGGCCCGGAGGTTGTTGAACATCAGGATGCAACAATATGCCAATACAAAAAGAAAATGATACCTCATGGGACGACGAGTAAGAAGATTTTAATTTTCATTGAAAAGCCCAACCGGGGTCACCAGCAAGCCTTTTTGCTTTAATAGCCGCAGCACCCCCTTCCCTCCCGCCAAATGGCCAGCGCCTACGGCCACACAAATGGACTGCTCGGCCGCCAGGTCGGCGATGCGCCCGGCCATGACCTTGTTTCGGTCGTAGAGCAACAGTTTGCGAATGCCGCGGGCGCTTTTTTTGACAGATTTGTAGAGTCGCTGGATGTCTGCTTTTTGATATAAACGGGTAACGCGCTTAATTTCTTTTCGATAAGCTTTGGCATTTTTGACAATTCCCATCAAATTGCGGATTTGATAGTCGAGGGGAATGCGCTGCATAATGGCCAGTTGTTCGGCGTAAGTTTCCACGCCCAGCACCATTTTGCCCTGCTGACGGGCGTATTGCCAGAGGGTTTCGTCGAGTGAAAGGGGCATTTCTTCACAGAGCATGCGGGCGGTGAGCAGGTTGGCCAGCAGGATGGGTTGGCTGGAGTTGAATTGAGCCAACTCCATGCCGGTAATTTTACGGACCACCTTTTGGGCTTTCTGGAATTGCTTTTCCGTAAGGATCTGGTCGAGCGTTTTATCTTCGGGCAGGTCCATAATTTCGGCGGGCACATTGGCCTGCATTTCTTCGAGGTTAAACTCGGTAGCAAAGGCCTGGCACGCGTCAATTTTCTGAAACACCAAATCACGATATAAAAAGGCGGATTTGTCGCGCACATGCATGGTACCAAACAAGTAGGAAGACCCCGCCAACCTGGGGCCATCAATCTTCCAAAGCAAGGTTTGTTTTTTCTTTTTCATAAAATGGGAAATGCCTGACCGTTCTATTCAACAATCCAATACGCAAACTGTTTGCTGAGAAGGCTACATTTAACGATAATGGAGTGGATAACTTAAATAAAGTCGCTCATCCATATTTGGGATGAAAGCGGACTTGGTTTTCCTTCAGGGATTAAGGTGGCTGCCGTCAGTCAGTCAGGCGCGATTGGATTGCACCTTGGGATTGCACCATTTGATTTTTGGATTTTCAGGCGGGAAAAGTCTTTTACAAATGGTTCATTTTCATGCCAGAAGCACTACTTGGTGCCTCCGGTGGCGGAGTTACCGACGTAAGTGATCTCCACTTCTACCCTTCTGTTTTGTCGGCGGAGGGTTTCTGTAGAATTGTTGTTGACAGGATGGCTGGCGCCGAATCCTACGGTTTCGATGCGGACGGGGTTGATGAATTTTTTGTATACCAGATAGTCTTTGATGGCTTTGGCGCGGTCTTCCGACAGCTTTTGGAGAGCTGCTTCTTCGCCCTGGTTGTCGGTGTGGCCTGCAATGCGGATGTATATCCCTGGGTAGAGGTTGAGATAGGCTGCCAGCCGGTCGATTTCTTTATGAGATTCGGACCGTACGATGGGTTTTGATTGCTCAAAATAGATCGGACGCAGTTCGATTTTTTTGCCCACCCTGGGTTTGTCCCTGATCTGTTGTTGGCGTGCCGACTGGGTTGTTTTTATCTGTATGGCGCACTCTTTTCCTCTAAAATCTTTGACGGGTTGTAGTTCCAGTTGGATTTCTTTTATGTAGTTGGTGTTCATGGGGGGCCCACTGACCAGGACTATTGATTCTTCCAAAAAATTCTCTTTGTCGGCGGTGATGGTGATCTTACTGTTCCAGGGCATGGCCATCAAAAAGCCGGCGGTACTGGTATAGCGGACAGAAGGATGGCCTCTCGGCGAAGAGCACAGTATACGGGCTCCTTTGATGGGTTCACCGTTTTTTTTGTTGACAACTATGCCTTTTACGCGCAATAAATTTTGCTCGGGTTGATCGATCTGCACTTTGAAAATGTCCCAGTTTCCTTGACGGTCGGAGCAAAAGAAGAGTTCACCTGTGGCCGGGCAGAAGTAGGGATGGCTTTCGCTGGCCTTGGAGTTGATGGGTTTGATGAATTTGCGGGGCGCCGACCAGGATTGCCAGCCGTTGCCGATGCGCTCCTGCATATAGATGTCGCTGGTGCCGTTGCGCTGGCCCCGGTCGGAGGAATAGAATATCCTTTTTTTATCTTTCGATAAATGTGGGGTCGCCTCCCGAAACGGGGTGTTGACGCTGCTTCCCAGGTTTTTGGGCTCCGACCAAACGCCATTGGATCGTTTGAAACTGACGTAAAGATCACTCTGGCCAATGGCATCTGAGCGTTCCAATGAAAGGATCATCACCTGACCGTCGTTGCTGATACTTAGATTGACGTCGGGGCCGGAATTGTGGTAATTGTCGATGTTGATGGGCGTTGGGAAATTCCACCGGCCATCGGCACTCATAAAAGAACGGGAAAAGCCTTTGCGCATACCTCCGTTTGCCACAAATTGGTTGACCACCACCACTTCATTTGTCAGCGGAAGAAGGG
The DNA here is from genome assembly GCA_965222105.1 of Saprospiraceae bacterium. GTDB lineage: Bacteria > Bacteroidota > Bacteroidia > Chitinophagales > Saprospiraceae > CALGLS01. Next base: position 11,404 of record CBDCTQ010000087.1, read on the forward strand.
CGCTTATGCTGTTCGGAAGTGCATTGTTGAGCGGATATTCCGGATGCACCACTACATCGAAATCAGAGGTGGTGGTGTTGGCCATCCAAACATCCTGGTTGAATACCGAACGGACGGGATTGGATATGGATCGCCCTGCCAGGCTGGAGTAGATTCTGCGTAGGCGGTCCATGTATTGGGTGGGCGAAAGAAGGAGCGACACATCGCGCCCATCCTCAATAAGGGTGCGGTCGAACCGCTTGCTTCCTACACGGGTAAAATACAATACCAGACCGTCGGGTGATATGCAGGGAGCTATTTCGTCGTAAAGCGGGGTGTTGATCCGCTGATGCAGCGGAACGACTTCCATAAATTGCCCCCACCCATTGTTTCCCGCAAGGGCAACAAAGAGCACCACCACGATGTGTGTCAACTTTTTCATAGGTAAATTGCCTGTTAAAACGGCTCGTCCTCTGTTTTTAGTAAAGCTCAAAAAATAGGTGAAGGGTCTGTAGATCACATGATTGTAAAGAAGTTCGGCAAGGACCTGGCTTTCCCAGGTCTATTTCAGCGGCTCGTCGATAGAAGGCCAGGCCGATCACGTGGGTTTTGTAAAACAACCAATATGCCAAACCTTAAATTCGGTGCAAACCCACTATCTTCGCCACATGGATATTAAGCAACAATTGATAGCTGAGCACTCGAAAGAGAATAGCCAAAAAATTGCCAAATACGTCGGAAGAGACCTGCGGCGTTACCGCAAACTGTGGAAGTTGGTGGTGGAAGCAGAGCCGCCCATACCGCAAAGAGCCGCCTGGGTATTGGATCATTGTCCGATGTCGTACACCCCGAAGATCAATCCATTGTTGCCGGAAATGATCGCCCACCTCGAACGGCCTTCGCACGATGGGGTCAAACGCAATATCGTTAAAATTTTAGCGCAAGCGGATATTCCCGAAGATCACTCCTCCGCCCTCTTCGACCGCTGCATCGAATGGCTGATAAGCGCCAAAACGGCCATTGCCGTCAAAGCCCACTGCATGGACATTGCGGCCAACATCGCCATGCCCTATCCGGAACTACGGGAAGAAGTAGCGGTTGTGATCAACGACCAAATGGCCCACGGCTCCAAAGGAATCGTGAGCAGGGGAAAACAAGTGCTTGCGCGAATGAAAAGGGAGGGTGAATAAGACCTTTCAATATTTGAGTACGCCATCTTTGTCCCAGATGCCCCAATGAGCACCCACATCACCCTCGGCTCCTACTTTCCAGGACTCGTCGAAGGAGGAAAAATAAAACATCTCAATATCGTCTTCCGCTGACCATAGCTGAGCATTGATGAAGTAGCGAAGGGCGTTTTCTTTGGAGGCATGGGCGGATTTGAGGCTGGTGCCCTGGCTCGGCCAGCCGGTCTCCGTGATGATCACCGGCTTACCCCTGCCGGCGTGTACGGCTTGTTGGAACATTTGCTTCATGTACACCAGAGAGTAGTCCATATGGCAGCCTTCCCAAAATGGGTAGCAGTTGGCCAGGATAACGTCGCAGGCCTCTGTAATCCTGGGCCGGTGACTGAACTCATAATAGGCATCTACATAGCCCACGGGAATATCAGCGGGCAGGGCTTCTTTTACCCGGTGAATGTAGGCCAGGAGTGCCTCCTCCGACAAATCGTTGCGGTACATTACTTCGTTGCCAACGGCGGCTATGTCAATATGGCCGCTTTTAGCCAAAGCTATAATACCGGCGATTTCCTGTTCGTTCAGGTCGTCGTCCTGACCCAGCCAGGCACCGACAAAGGTTTTCAAACCAAAGTCTCTGGCTACTTTTGGGATCAACTCGTTGCCCTGGATGCAGGAAAAAGAACGAATCCATCTGGTATGGGGTGCTATGATCTCCATCCTTTTTCTGATCTGCGCTTCGTTCAACACATCCCCCGGTTGCTGGCCTTCTTCATAAGCACTGTAACATAGGCCGTGCATTCCGTTTTCAAGTATTTTGCGAAACAGTTGTTGAATTTCCTCTGTCGATTTACTGGAGACATCTATTCCCGAAAGGGCTAACTTTCTTTCTGGTCTAAAGGACATATGCTGATGTTATTTGCGTTTTTGAAAAAGACTTAGAAGCTGTCCAAGTTTTGTTTTCAGAGGCGAAAAGAGTCCATTTTTGTGCTGATCAACACTCCTTTTTTTCGGCATAGTGGGGCTATGGCGGAAAAAAGAGGGGCGGGGCAGCGCAAAAAGGGGCCTTTGCAGGCATGAAATATAAAATTTAGACAGCTTCTTAGAGCTCTCCTCTGCGTTCTACCAATTCTGCTTTTATTTTTCTGGCGCGATCTTCGGAGAGGTCGTAGCTCCACATCACCCAAATGGCCAAAGCCGCGGTGAGGGCTGGAATGACAATATCAGCAATGCGCAAATTGGTCATGGTGTCCATGGTTTGCTGCGCCGCATTTTGGTCGAAACCAACCATTTTCAAAACCAAGCCACCCAATACCAATGCCAATGCCTGCCCCAACTTGACCATCCACCAGTAGATCGCTCCAAAGGTACCCTCCTTACGAGGCATTCCATTTTCCAGCTCATCCAGATCGCAGACATCAGCGGTCATACTCATCATCAGTGTGAACAGCCCTCCCAAGCCAAAAGCGATCAAAGGAATGGGAACGAAAATGAGCCAGGGAATTCCATTGCTGGCGTCTATGCTAAACCAGGACATGCCGAGGCTTTCCAGAGTTGGATCTAAAAACCCGAAGATGGACGCGATTGCATTGTTTAGCGATTGTCCGAGTGCTGTTTCATTAAAGCCGGCATTGAGGTCATTGTCAAATCCCCACCACTTCATAATGTACCCAATAATGGATATGGTGGTGGAAATAATAAAAGCCTTTCGCTTCCCCCACTTATTGGACATCCACGAGATAATGGGAATAACAATAAAAGCGGTCAATACGGCCGTAATGGTGGAAAACCAGGCGGGCCAGGTACCGGCGGCTTCGTAGCTTCCATTGAACATGTAAAACACCAGGATGTAGACACTGAATGCCGCTACCATCTGGAAGCCATTGAATACGAGAAAGGTGGCCCCGCACAGCTTCATAAACGGCTTATTTTGAGCTACTTGCTTTATTCCTTTGAATAAATCTACCAGGTTGGAAAACAAGGATTTAAAGTTAATTTCTTTTCGGTTTTCCATGTTGGAGGCATCGATGCCTTTGCAGAAAAAAGCAGGCAGAACACCCAACACAATACATCCTATGGCAACAATGACAGAAAGCTGCCGAACCCCCACGGCCTGCGATTCAAATATTTGCGGATCGGCAATGATGACCCAAAACCAGGGCACGATCATCCACGCGATCTGCCCCATGGTATTGGCAAAGGCCATGAGGCGGGTGCGCTCGTTGTAGTCTGATGTCATTTCGTACCCCAGGCCCACTAATGGGGTTGCGAACATGGTGTTTCCGATAAGGAAGATCATCGAAAAAATAAGGAAATACCAGAAATTATAGGTTTGAGAACTGTTTTCATCGAGTTGCCACAAAAGAGCGAAAAAAATACCACTCAATATGGCTCCGACAAAAATGTAGGGTCTTCTTCGCCCCCACCTCGACTTGGTATTGTCGGATATAAACCCCATGATGGGGTCGGTAATGGCATCAAAAATCCTCGGCAGCCCTCCCAGCAATCCGGCCAGGAAGGGATCCATGCCAAAAGCCGTTAACAAAAAGAACATAAAAAACCCCAATGCTCCGGGTAATAAGTTGAGCACCAGATGTCCGGCACCAAAGGCCGCTTTTTGGACTACAGGCACCCTGTCTTTCGCAGCGGTTTTGTACTTAGTCATGATTTCTCGTTTAGTAGTTTGCTATAAATGGGTGGTCTTGATGCCCGGGGCATGCAAAGGCAGCTTACCGCGTTGTAATCATTTGGTGTCATACAACAGACCTACTCATTTGGAAATGACGATGGTCTGTATGGCCTGTGCGTCTATTGTTAGGTTGGTTGCGTTCTCTTTCAGGGAAAGGGCAACCTGCTTTTTGTCGGCACTCTGGTTGAAAACCACAACCGCAATGGAACCGTCTGGATTTTGAGCCGCAGTAGCCAACAGGCCTTCATCGGAATTGTCTAACCCTATCACCTTGGCTCCCGGCCGAATGAATTTGCTGAAATGGGCCAACGTGTAATAGATGGGCGTAAAGTAAACCTCATCTTTTTCAGGATCGACGATTACGGGTGCCACACACCAGTTTTTAAACCAGTTGGGGCCACCCTGAGTGTCGAGCACCATATTCCAATCGACCCAACCGTCTACCCAATTGTTGAGGCAGCCGATGATGTCGCGGGCGTAGCGATATACGGGGACATATTTGGGGTGTAGGTGCTTTTGTTCTTCCGGCGCCCAATCCCATCCCCAATCGGTGGCTTCTTTTGACCAATACCATTTATCGTCCTGCCATTTGGGAACTTCGGCATCCACACAAGCTTCGGTTTGGATCAAATATTTGTCGGGTGCCTTGTTGTGGGCATATTGTAGTGCCTGAGGAAATACTTCGAAGGTGCTTTCATACCAGTGGATGGCGGTGCCTGCATAGTATTTGGCGGAAGCCTCGTCTTTGTACATAACGTCGACCCATTCTTTGAGGCCTTCGCGGTTTTGGTCGTAGCCTAAAATAGGAATGTGGCCCTTGCCGTCGGCTTCCAGTTTGGGGCCTAAGTGGTGCTGTACGAAGGTGGTCATTTCTTCGGGCGAATAGTGCATGCTCTCCCAGTTGTTGCCATTTCCATGGGGTTCATTTTCAACGGTGAGTCCCCATATGTCGATCCCTTCCGCCTTGTAGGCGTCCAGGTATTTCGAAAAGAAAAGGGCCCAGGTATCGTAGTATTTTGGCAGGAGCTTTCCGCCCACCCAATGGTTGTTGTCTTTCATCCAGGGCGGTGCTGTCCAGGGAGAAGCTATAATTTTGAAACCGTCTTTTGAGATGGCCATGGCTTCTTTAATCATGGGGATGATGTCGTCGCGGTCTTCCTCAATGGTAAAACTGTCCAGCGTCATATCATCTGGCACAGGTGCGTAAGCGTATTGTTTGAGGGAAAAGTCGCAGGAGTTGATGTGGGTCCTGGTAAGGGAATAGTTGGCACCGCTTTCGCCAAAATAGGCCTCCAGAATTTTCCGGCGATTTTCCTTACCAAGTTGGTTCAGAAGATGGGCCGTAGACTCGGTGAACGAGCCTCCAAATCCGGTAATGGTTTGAAATGTTTTGTCGGGTAAAATTTTCAAAGAAACAGCGTTTTTTGCAGGAGCAAATTCCGTTAACTTTTTGAGCTGATGGCCGCTGGCGGAGGTTTCGTACACATCCGCTTTCAGTTTATTGTCGGGAGGAGAACTACAAGCAGTATGCATGGCGATTAGCAAAAGGGTGAATCCAAATTTTATTATCCATTTCATTTGAGATGTATTTTCAAAAGGAGAGATAAAATTCCACTGCCTTATCTATCTACAACTAACTCTTTTTTAACCGGCGGCAACAATACTTCT
>CBDCTQ010000088.1:0-25000 GCA_965222105.1 Saprospiraceae bacterium
CAAAATCACTACCCATACGCACAAAGACCGACAGCTCGCCATCGTCAATGGCATCGAGGTCCAGCATATCGTTGGTGGCTTCGGCGTGGACGTACATCTCCAGATTGTCATACACCCGCATGTCGAGATTGATGATCTTGTAAATAGCACGGGCATCGCTGGGTTCGAGGTTGCAAAACTCCAGGGCCAGCGACTGCTCGTTTTGGAGCACATCCGGAAAAGTAGTGTTGGTAGATTGCTCCCGCTCCAACCCCAGTGGTAGCACATATCCAAATGGTATCTTACCGCTGTTCTCTTCCACACTTACCGCATTCACATCAAACAAGGTGTTTCCTTCTCCATCCGGTTGGCCGATGCTGCCGCCACCGCCGAAGTCGTTGTGTACCTGTACCTTTCGCTGATACCGGCGCCATTGATTGCGCACCAATTCCAGACTGGCAAAACGAAGGCTGACCGGATCGCTGAAATCCTTCATATACATCCGGATAAAACGAATGGAACGAAAATCCTGGATGCCCCCTACCCGGCTGGTGTACTGATCGAGTGGAATTTTGAAGCGATACCACACCCGGTCCTGTCCGTTTTGTTCGGGGCCGTGAATGGTATCGGTCACAAAGCGACTGATCTCCATTTCACTGGTCCCGCCAACAGGTTCTATCGGAATGCAATACTGAAAATACGACTCCGATTCGTTGAGGGTATTATCCAGGTTGAGGTCTTCCGTGTTGGGTTTTCGATCACCCAATACAGCCTGATTGCCAGTGGCAATAGGCGAATTGCCTTCCGGATTATTGGCCGCATAATAACGCTGCAAAACGGTGGTTTCATCGGTATAACCGTTTCGCGGGTCTATAAAGTCGTCATTGGAAACGTCTGATAATATTTCGCTTTTAGCATCCGAAGTCAAGCCCGATCCCTGAATGGCATTGATGTAGTCGGTATAAAAATCGACCTCGGCATTGCTGTCCAACCCGTCGTATCCCACGTCTTGTATGACCCGATCGGCGGCATCGTTGGAAAATGCATTGGTAATGGACTGGGTGATGGGCACCCTTCCCCAGTTGGTCTCTGCGATGGGGGTATTGTCGGTGACCGGAATACCGTTTTCAAAGAAATTTCTGGAGTCCCGCAATATGTCTTCAGAGATATTTCCAAGGTTGATGCACAACTGACCACCGTCGAACGTGGTTGGGTCGTTATCTCCCTGGTTATGAAAAGGATTAAGCATCCAAAATTCGATGTACTCGATGTTGGCGGCCTGGAAATCGTTGGTCGTCAGGGCACGCATGATCCCTCCCCACCGCGACTCGGGGTTGAGCAGGTCGCCATTATTGTTCAAACCAGCAGAATAAGGCGTTCCATCCGGCAGGTCGAAGTTGTAGGACCCTCGCTCAGTTGGATAATACGATAGCACCAATCCCTGCACATTGGTGTTCTGACCAGGCACGATGGTCCGGTTGGGAAAAACTTCGTTTTGCGGCAAAATCGCCGTCATTGGATTGCCGCCGCTGTTGCCCCCCAGACTTTGGTCGGGCCGAAACCAGGTAATATGTCCCCGGTTGACACCTGACAGCACGTCGTTGACCAATTTGGACTCCGGAAAATGGGGATTGTTGTTTTGAGCATCGTTCTGAGGGATCGAGGCAATGGTCCAGGCATTAGTTGGTACGGTGAGGGTAAAACCACTGGTACTTCCCTCAAAATCGTCGACGAAAACCACACCCGATTTATCATCTTCGTTGATGGCTTTGGCGTGACCGGGACGGAGGAAGGCCGCCTCCGCCATGAAGTTGACGCTGGAAGCCTCCTTGGTTTGGATCAGCGGAATGGCATCCACTGCTTTGGTCAGCCAGGGAGCCTCCTTGCTGTAATTGACATCAATGCCGTAAATGCGGTTGCTGATCGGATCGTCGCCAATGTTCACCTTTTGAGTAAAGGGCCGTTCAAAAAGATGCATATAAGTAGCGCCGATGCTGAGATTTTTGTTCACTTCGTAGTCGCCCCGGAGACCCAGCAAGGTCCGTGTTTGAAACCCAAACAGGGTATTGTCTTCAAATGAAACGTTGATGGGTATGCCGGCATTGAGGATGGCATCGTTGAGAATTTTCACCCGACCGATGTTGTAATCCACCTCGTAGTCCTGCCCTTCTATAAGTACTTGTCCGCCCGCGCGGATGGTCACGGAATTAGGTGGCAGGTTGAAAGCACCCAGAGATATCTCCGACGACACACTTGATTTATAACTACCCCGTATGGTAAAGCGGTTGAACTCCGGATATTCCCGTGCGCGGGTCACCGTAGAGTCGTACAACATCTGATAGGTATACCGCTGTGCCAGGTTGGGATCGCCGATGCTTTCCGCCAAAGCGGAGCCGAAAGGTTCCAAAACCGGAAACATGATCCGCCCATTTTGTGGATTGATGGTAACGCCCGATACAAAATCGAACTGTCCATCCGGGTAGGGATCACCCAGGGTATTGAGCCGGTCCAGGTTGAAAACCTGCAACAGAGGCTTATTCGACAATCCGGGTTCGGGGATGAATCGCTTTTCTCCTTCCCCGGGATCGTCATAGAAAATGTCGAGCTGAAAATCTTCCTGGCTTACCTGGAAGGCCCCGATGGAATAGACGTTTTTCATCATCAGGTCCCAGGTCGGTAGGTCGACCCGCTGGGTGGTACTTTTCAGCATTTTTACAAAAAGGACGTCGGTAGAGATGGAGTCCTGGTTGCCCGTTTGAGAAGGCAGCACCGTTGTCTGCGCAGCGTCATCGGCAAATTCCCCTACCTTAAATACCTCTCCGTTGTATTCATAGGTGTAGGCCACCCCCAACACCTGGTCGGGCTGAACATTGACGTTTATGGAAATAATACCCAACTCCGGGTTGAGGCTGTATTCATTGGAGCTGAGCATCCGGGCACTTACCTTTTCATAGTCTTTGGTTTGGTTGAATTGAAATTCATTTTCCAATACGGAGACGGCGGCATCCACCTGTCCGTACACGAGGGTGAATGCGCAGGGCGTCGTGGAGGTTGTTGGCATCCACATCGGTTTGCACTTTTCGGCCCGGCAGGGGGTTTTGCCCAAAAATGTCGGTATGTCGGGGCGTTGTCGGGAGTTGGTACTGTGGGTTGTTGTTGGTGATCTTTTCGGCTTCTCCGAGGTCAGCTATGGCCACGATATTCCGCACGTTGGTAGTTTCATTGCGGTCGTTGGTAATCCATACCTGTATTTGGCTTACGCGAAACAGGCTGTTGATCTGAGGCAGTCCTTTGAGTGATTCTTCAAAAACGGCGCGGTTGTAATGAGAGAGGAAAAAGTGCCTGTTTTCGTCGTATTGGTCGGCGAACACTTCAAATTCCTGCAACTGACTGCCGCCCTGGATGGTGAGGTTTTCGCGCTTGGATTTTTGCTGGGAAGCCAGCCCCGTCACGCGGAGTTTTCCAAACTGAAGCTCGGTCTTTATGCCGAAAAGGCTTTGGGTGCCCTGTATGAGCGACCCTCGCAGTGGCATACTGACGTGGCCTGCTTCGATGCTTTTTACGATTTCGTCTTCGCTGAAATTGTCGCTGACGTATTCCAGCTTCATCTGATTGTCGAAATCGAAGGTTGCCTGGGTATTATAGTTGAAATTGAGTTTGAGTTTTTCACCGATCTGTCCGGTGGCGCTCATCTGAATGGCCATGTCGAAGTCGAACCCTCCCTGCCGTTGTTGCCGGATGGTCCGGTTGGGGTCTTGTCGACGCTGGAAGTCGACGCCAAAGGTAAGGTCGATGCTTCCTTGAGGGCGTATATCCACTTTAGAGCCCCCGAAGAGGCGTTCTACGAGGTCTCTTTTAACGTCTACTTTTTCCAGGGGATCGGCCAGCCCGCTTACGCTCGATCTGCCGGAATTGACGCCAGCCAGTTCGCGGAAGTAATCGTCGCGTTGTTGTTGTTCGCTCCATTGCAGGTACTCGTCGAAGGTCATGTAGGTGGGCATCCGGAAATAGTCGTCGCCGATCTTTTCGGTGATGATGTACTGTCCCGTTTCGGGGTCGTATTCTACTTCTTGCTCGATGATGCCCGGATCGTTGAGGTCGAAGGGGTTGTCGACCGGGTCGTTGATGAAGTCGCCCCGCCGGTCTTTCAGCGGTATGGTATCTTGCGCGGGCGTCAGAATGTCCGTGGAGTAGGGATTTGCCAGGTTGGCTCCTCCGTTGGGTGATGTTGCGGCAACATGGGTCAGGAGGCTGAGAGCGATGGTGACGCTAAGGAGTAAACTTTTTATTTTCATAATGCTAAAAGTACAATCGCAATGGCGGGGAAGCATCTCCCACACTATTGCATTCCTTGAAAGAAACTTTCAGGAAAACTGCCTTTTATCGCCAGCAATGCTGGAACGTAGTGGATAATTTGTTTGTATTTATCCTTTTTGTCGAGGTGTTAGCCCACAAGCGGGATTCCACCTCAAAGCGAGTTTCCTATTTTGGAATTGTTATCGTTTGTTTACCAATTCTTTGCAGAACCGGCAAACATCAACCAGATAACGCGCAGTTTGGAATATATTTTAAAGCACTGGATATTTTAACATCCGATAGAGTTTATACGGAATTTTTCGGATAAACTCTTTTAGGTCATGCCGGTTATTTTTTCGTGTCCTTGCCTTTACGGAAATCATGCGGGATATGTTTACTGCACAACATATCTTTCAGCGCAAACTGCTGGTAAAAAATCCTTCAACCGGAAATTGGGATTAAGGCTCGCTCGAAATTTAAATTACCGATACAAAAGAGGGAATTTAATTTTTGAGCTTTATAAACAGGTCATTTTCTGTGACATATTCTCCCAACGCGGCGCCAAAGGTACTATTTTACCTAGCTCCTTTACCGACAAAGACAACCAAAATGGCCAGAGGTACCTTCCGGCAAGGCGTAGAAGAAAAAAATGTCAAAAACCAGCTTCAAAAGAGTGGGTAAGTGCCCAGTGTCATCTCCCCGGCAATCCTCATTTCGGGCAACCAGGTCGATCAGATAACAAGGCTTAGTAAACTACTGTGAGCAGGGTCGGTTTCAGGAAAGTTGTTTCAAGGCGATCTTTATCAATCCTTCTACAGAAGTCACATCGTCTCTTTCTTTCAAAATGTGATTCAGCGCTTTTTGCACCTTGATTTTCTGGAAACCCAGCGCAACTAAAGCAGATAACGCCTCATCTCTCAAAGTATTGTTTGCCGCAAGCTGGCTAAGGGGTACATCGCCCGATTCTTTTACCATTTTGTCTTTCAAATCCAGTATGACCCGCTTGGCCGTTTTGGGCCCCACCCCTTTCACTTTCCGGAAGGCCGCCACATTCTCGCTAATAATGGCCATGCGTACCTCCTCCGCCGTCATCGTCGACAAGATCACCTGCGCCGTAGTCGGCCCAATACCCGATACGGAAATCAATTGCACGAAACTGCTCCGTTCGCTGGCTTCCGCAAATCCATACAACGTCTGGCTGTCTTCTTTTACATGCAAATGCGTCAACAACTTCACCGTTTCCAGCTTTTCGATCTGACCATAAGTATGCAGGCTGATATGAATGCGGTAGCCCACCCCCCCACTTGTCTCCACCACAATATAAGTCGGGCTCTTAAAGGCGATGATTCCCTTCACAAATGCGATCATAATGCCGTAGGTTGTATTTAGCGGCAGCGAAGGTACAAATTTTTATATTTGCGGCAGTTTTTACATTGAATTGTGTTTCCTTTTAAAGGTTCGCAGAGCTTGCGTATAGCTCCCGGTACGGATTCAATCATCAGCATATCAGCACATCAGCACATCAACAAAATGAAAGTACTACTATTAGGAAGCGGCGGCAGAGAGCACGCCCTGGCCTGGAAAATAAGCCAAAGTCCGCATTGCGACCAATTATTCATCGCGCCGGGCAATGCAGGTACCGCCCTTTGCGGGCAAAACCGCGACCTGGACCTCCTGAATTTTGACGCCATCGCCGACTTTCTGCTCCGGGAAGAAATAAGGATGCTCGTAGTCGGACCGGAGGAGCCACTGGTGCGCGGTATTTACGACTTTTGCAAAACGCATCCCCGGCTGGGTCGTCTTATTGTAATTGGGCCATCAAAAGAAGGTGCGCAGTTAGAAGGCAGTAAGGCTTTCGCCAAAAAATTTATGGCCGACTACGACATCCCAACGGCTGCTTATCGGGAATTTACTTCCGACAGCCTCGATGAAGGGCTCGCCTATATTGAAACACAACCACCACCAATCGTGTTGAAAGCCGATGGATTGGCCGCCGGCAAGGGGGTTTTGATCTGCAACAGCATCGAAGAAGCGAAGGCCGAATTCCAACAAATGCTCGACGGCAAGTTTGGGGCCGCTTCCGCCAAAGTCGTCATAGAAGAATTTCTCGACGGCATCGAATTCTCCGTCTTTGTCCTCACCGATGGCAATGACTACTGCCTCCTGCCCATCGCCAAAGACTACAAACGCATCGGCGAAGGAGACACCGGCCCCAATACCGGCGGCATGGGAGCAGTGTCGCCCGTCCCATTTGTCGACGAGCGGTTGATGCAAAAAGTGACCACCCGCATCATTGAGCCCACTATCAAAGGACTGCGGGAGCGAAAGATTGACTACCAGGGTTTTATCTTCTTTGGGCTGATACGGGTCGGCGATGATCCCTTCGTCATCGAATACAACTGCCGCATGGGCGACCCGGAAACGGAAGTGGTCATCCCCCGCATCCAAAGCGACCTGATGGAGTTCCTCTTAGCCCTCGGCAGCCGACAGCTTTCGCAAAAAACCATAACAAAAGACCCACGCATTGCCACTACCATCATGCTGGTATCGGGCGGCTACCCCGGCAAATACGAAAAGGGAAAGGTCATTAGCGGCGTCGACACTGTGGAAGGAAGCATCGTCTTTCACGCTGGCACCAAAAAAGAAGGCGACCAACTGCTGACCAACGGAGGGCGGGTATTGGCCATCACCTCTTTTGGCTCCGACATTCCTCAGGCACTGGCCACCTCCCAACAAAACGCTTCCAAAATCGCATTTGAAGGCAAATATTTCCGCACCGACATAGGGCAGGACCTGCTGACAACATAACACATGTATTCCATACAACAAATCAACGAGGTAGTCAATGGACAATGGCTTCAGCGCACCGACGAAAAGGCCATCATTGCCCACCTGCTGCTCGACAGCCGACAGGTGTTGTACGCCAAAAGCGCCCTGTTCTTCGCCCTGCCGGGAGCCCACCACAACGGACACGACTACCTCTCCGAAGTATACCAGCAGAGCGTCCGCAACTTTATCGTCTCCCAAAAGCAATCCCTCCCTTTCCACGACGCAAACGTATTGTTGGTCGACGACAGTCTGGCAGCCCTTCAACAACTGGCTGCCCACCACCGACAACAATACCACCTCTCCTGCATCGGCATCACCGGCAGCAACGGCAAGACGATCGTCAAAGAACTCCTCTTCCAACTGCTGCGGCATTACTATCGGATTGTGCGCAGCCCCAAAAGTTACAATTCTCAGATCGGCGTCCCCCTATCGGTTTGGCAAATCGAACCCCAGCACGATCTGGGCATTTTTGAAGCGGGGATTTCCCGCCGCGGCGAAATGGAAAAGCTCACCCCTATCATCTGGCCCCAGATCGGGGTATTTACCAACATCGGGCCGGCCCACAGCGAAGGTTTCGCCTCAATCGAAGAAAAAATTGCCGAAAAGATAAAGCTATTCGACCCGGCCCACATCATCGCCTATTGCAAAGACAATCCCCTGATAGACAAGGCCATAGGCTCCCTTTCGGGAAAACGGTTTTTCACCTGGTCGAGGGAGGGAACAGCCGATCTGCAGATCACAAGCATTTCCGAAAAAAAGGGCGTCAGCACTCTGGTGGGCTTGTTTCAACAAAACAATTACAAAATAACGGTGCCCTTTACCGACCAGGTGTACCTCGACAACATCATGCATTGCTGGGCCGTGCTATTATTGTTGGAGCTGCCACCGGAAAGTATATCAGAGGCGATGCTGCACCTGGAACCAGTAGCCATGCGGCTCGAACTCAAAGAAGGTATCAACGGCTGTACCCTCATCAACGACAGCTACAACTCCGACCTGGGCTCTCTGCAAATCGCTCTTCAGTTTTTGGAACAACAAAGCCAGAACAACCCCCGCACCCTCATCCTTTCCGACATCCTGCAAAGCCGACAGCCCGCCGACCATCTTTACCGGGAAGTGGCGCGACTTATCGCAGAAAAAAAGATACACCGGTTGATTGGCATCGGCAACAATGTACCGATCACCCAACAATATTTACCCGAAAAGGTGATGACTTCTTTTTTTGAAGACACCGCCGGTTTTTTGGCTACTCTATCGCCCGACCATTTCCGGCGCGAAACCATCCTGTTGAAAGGAGCCCGTCAGTTTGGATTCGAGCGCATCGCCAACCGGCTTTCGCAAAAAGTACACCGCACTACTCTGGAGATCGACCTCAATGCCCTGCACCACAACCTTCAGGTGTACACCCGTTGGCTCGAACCCGGCACGAGGATGATGGTCATGGTCAAAGCCGCCGCCTATGGGAGTGGTGGTGTGGAGGTGGCACGCCTGCTGGAGTTCAACAACGTGGATTACCTGGCCGTAGCCTACATCGACGAAGGCATTGCCCTCCGCCAGGCCGGCATCACCCTGCCCATCATGGTGCTCAATCCGGAAATTGACGGTCTCGACTCCTTGCTCGAACACCATCTGGAACCGGAGGTATACCACTTCGACCTGCTGGAAGCCATCATAGGCCAATCGTCCAGCAAATCGTTTCCGATACATCTCAAACTGGACACCGGCATGCACCGATTGGGGTTCACTCCCAGCGACATCAAAAAATTAACAACAATATTACAAAACAACCCTCAGCTTCAGGTACAATCCATTTTCTCTCACCTGGCTGCCAGCGACGATCCCCAACACGACACTTACACCTTGCAACAGATCGAACATTATCACCAAATGTACGCAGCCCTAACCAGAGCCCTAACCTACCGCCCGCTTTGCCACCTGCTCAATTCCAGCGGTATCATCCGTTTCCCCCAGCACCAGCTCGACATGGTACGCCTGGGCATCGGGCTGTACGGCGTCGATACTGCCCATCAGATACAAGACCAACTCGAGGTGGTACTGACACTAAAGGCCACCATCTCTCAGATCAAGACCATCGCTGCCGACCAATCCATCGGCTACAGCAGAAAGGGGGTGGCAGATAGGGAGCGGCGCATCGCCATCATCAGCATCGGTTATGCCGACGGCCTGTTGCGCATGGCGGGCAATGGGCACCACCGGGTCAGCATCCGCGGAGTGCTCGCCCCCACCGTCGGCAACATCTGCATGGATATGTGTATGGTGGATGTCAGCCAGATCCCGGAGGCGACAGCGGGCGATGAAGTGATCGTATTTGGCGCTACTCCTTCTGTTTTTGACCTGGCCAGCAGTCTCGGCACGATCCCCTATGAGGTGTTTACCAATGTGTCGGAGCGGGTGCGGCGGGTTTATGTGGTGGAGTGAGGGGTGCAACAATCCCCACGCCCCCACGTTAACCCCCAACAAAAACCCATCCCCAAAACCCCACCAAATCCCCTATCTTTGCCGGACCCCCAACCACCACCAGAACAAATACCTATGAAAAAATACTACTTTCTGCTATTGACCATTTTGGGAGTTGGCCTCCTCGCCTTCACCACCACCGACAAGAAAAACTACCCGCAAGACTATTTTCGTTCACCCGTAGGGCATCAGATATACCTTTCCGGTACCTTTGGTGAGTTGCGTCCCAATCACCTTCACGCCGGCATCGACATCAAGGCGCATAATGGCCGGATCGGGCAGCCCATTTACGCCGCCGCCGAAGGGTATGTGGCCCGGCTCAAGGTACAATCGGGCAGCTATGGAAAAGTGCTGTACATCCGGCACCCCAATGGTTATACCACGGTTTACGCCCATCTGCATCAATTTTCCGATGAGTTGGAACGTTACGTAAAAGAGCAACAGTACCAACGCAAATCCTTTGAGGTGGAATTGTTTCCCGCAGCTGGTCAGTTCGCTTTCGCAAAAGGCGAGCAGATCGGCAAACTGGGCCTGTCGGGACGATCCTTCGGGCCCCACCTCCATTTTGAAGTGCGCGACACCGACTCCGAAAAACCCATCAACCCCCTGCTCTTCGGCTTCGCGGTGGAAGACACCCGCGCCCCCCGCATCCACGAACTAAAGACCTACTTCCTCAACGATAAAAGAGAAACCCTCGACACCCGAACTTATAACACCATACCCACGGGTGCCAACTACCGGCTCAAAGGCGACACCCTCCTGCTGGGTGCCTGGCGCGTGGGCTTCGGCGTAAAGACCTACGACCACATGAACCGCATCAAAAACTGGAACGGCGTATACGCCCTCGATCTCTACCAGGACGACCAGTTGATATACAATTTCGAGATGGAAACATTTGCCTTCTCCGAATCGCGCTACATCAACGCCCACCTCGACTACGAAGAGCAGGTTACCAAAAAAAGTTATTTCAATCGGTGCTATGCCCTTCCGGGAAATGAGTTGTCGATCTACCCCAACCAGATAGAGGAAGGCATCATCAAGCTGAGCAGGTCGAAAGCCACCAAGATCACCGCAGTCGCCAGAGACGTGGAGGGCAACACCTCCAAGCTGACCTTTTGGGCAAAACGGGCAAAAGTCCGGGAGCCGGAATCCCGGTCGTTCAACTATCTGCTGCCTTACCGTGAGGAAAACATCGTGAATACTTCATCGCTGTACCTGTATTTCCCGAAAAGGTGCCTGTACGAAAATCTCTATCTGAAGTATACCGCATCGGTCGATCGCTCTGCCAATATTTACTCTTCCGTTCACCACATCCATCACTACACCGTGCCCGTCCACCGGTATTTCGACATTGGCATCCGCCCCACCGGACTGCCCGATTCCCTGCGCTCAAAAGCATTCATCGCCTTCTGCGACCACAAAAACAGGGTGACCAATTGCGGTGGCAAATGGAAAGAGGGGCGCCTCCTGGCCAAAGTCCGCGACCTGGGCGACTACTGCATCATGACCGACACCGAGCCCCCCCGCATCCGCATCGTCAACTTCCAATACAACATGAAGGGCTACAACAAGATGTCGTTCAAAATAACCGACAACTACAATACAGCCCGCAACGTCCGCTACCTCGACTACCAGGCCACCATCGACGACCAATGGATACTGATGGAATACGACGCCAAGAAAGACCTGCTCGCTTACCGCTTCGACGAAAAGGTGGGCCCCGGCGAACATACCCTCCTGCTGAAGGTTACCGACAGCCGGGGTAATACCACCAGACTGGAACGTACATTCGTTCGCTAAAAATAGAGCTTTGTCAAGTAATTCTTGGAAGTGCCGCAAGCCAAACATTAATGTTTGGGCCTCTAATTTCAAAACCGAAACCTCTTTCTCTCAAGGCGTGTCAGCTCCTCCTGCCCCTCCGTGATCTTGATAAATTGATTTGTATTTACATTGTTATACACCGAAGTACTTTGGGCAGCATTAGGCCATTGCACTTCGATCCTTTCAATTTTAGTCGATTGGCCGATGCCGATTTCTTGCTGAAGGCTGGAAGAGCCAAAACTCCCACCGGTGGAAACGGTGTGATAAAATCGGCGCTTCGCCCCACGGTCATCCACACAGTCGAGTATAATTTTTGCGCCGATGGCGGAGCGGTTCGACGTCGTCCCTTCCAGCAGGATGTTTATCCAGTTGTTGGAGCCGTCTGATGTATTTTCAAAGAGCGCATCGCTGTACACGTCCCCTTCAAAAGCGCCGCCCAACACGTGAAAGATATCCTGATCGCCATCGTTGTCGAAGTCGGCAAAGCTGACGCCGTGCCCTTTTTGGATATGTCCGAGTCGGGAGACGTAGGTCACATCGTCGAATGATTTTCCCTGGTTGTTGAGATACATTTTATTAGGTACGATGGCGGAATAGTTGGGAGCGCCGGTGCCCAGATAAAAGTCCAGGGTTCCGTCGTTGTCTATATCCCCGAAGTTGGCGCCCATGGCGTAGGCGGGTTCGGTCACGCCCATCTGCTTTGCTTTTTCCGCAAAGGTGCCATCCTTTTGGTTGATGTAAATGTGAACCCTCGATTCGTCGTATTCTCTTTTCAGAAAATAAGCTGCCATATCGGCTGCCACTTTTGGATTGCCAGAACCATAGGAGGCGGCAAAGAGGTCGAGATAACCATCCTGATTGACGTCCCACATCCAGGTGGGAAAGCTGCCGATGGGTTCCTGAACGCCTGCCGTGGCCGTAGCGTTTTTGAAACTGATAATTCCGCCTTCTGTGTTATTGCCGTTATTGATCAGTAATAGGTTGGATTGTCCCAAAATAGAAATGTAAATATCGGCAAAGCCATCGTTGTTGACATCTCCGCTGCATACGCCTTTTACAAACCCTCTGATGGCGCCCAGCCCCGCTTGCTGGGTATGGTTGGTAAACCGTCCCTGCTGGTTGAGATACAACTCACAGGGAGCATTGATCGATTGGTTGGATTCATTCCCGATGAAAAGGTCTATCCAGCCGTCGTTGTTAAAATCGCTCCAGGTAGCCGTTTGTGTTGGGTATTTGGACAGTAAGCCGCTTTCGATCGTCACATCGGAAAAGGTACCGTCTCTATTGTTCCTCAACAAGGAATTGGGTATCCTGCCCTCTCCGCCAAACCAAGCGCCTCTCAGTACAAACACATCCGCAAACCCATCGTTGTTGTAGTCGGCATGGACCATGTTCAACCCACCGGTGATACCCAAAAGGTCGGCCCTGTCGGTGATGTTTTTAAAGGAGCCATCGCCCTGGTTTTTGAAAAGTTTTATCTGGTCATTTAATCCCCAGGAAGACACCATTACATCCAACAGTCCATCGCGGTCAAAATCTTCTATGCAAGAACCACCTGACAAAGTGATGGTGCCGAGGTTGAGCTGCCCCGTCAGGTTGCGAAATGGTGGCATGGCTTTTTTCGATTGGAATGCCGAAGGCGGTATCCGCCATTGAGCGGGAACGCCATCCGGGTATTTTCCTAACGTCATATAAGCAATGTTGAGCAACCAAACGTTTTCCATGTTTGCGGGGTTTTCCTTTAGCATCGATTCGTACAATGCAATGGCTGCTTCAGAGCCTTTGCTAAGGGAGTATATCCCGTCGCCCTGGATGGGGAGGATGCAGGCCTCACTGTATTTTTTACCAATGCAGTTTTCCTGCTCTCCCAGCCGGAGGTAAGAGATGGCCAACAATCCTTTTACGCGATGCAACACATCCATAGGTGCTTTGTACTGGTACAGCTCTTCCAGCAGGCGCTCTATTTCGATGATGGCTTCGAGGGAGTTGCCCGCTCTGAGTAGTTCATTGGCATACTGTCCGCGGGCAATGAGTTGTTCATTCGGATTGGTGGTTTGCCCGACGGCCTGCTTTATGTTCCTCGCTCTGGCAGTATTCAGCGGGTACTCTACTTTCATAGGGTCAATCTGAGCATGTGCTTCCTGCAATATTTTTATCATCTGGGCTGTTCCGTCCAAAGGCGTCGGAGCTGTCTTCTCCGTAGTGGACGAATCCGATTCTGCTGTCTGGTTACAAGCGAAGAAGAATAACATGGCCAGAAAGGTAAGGTGTCTGTACATCATTTTGGAATTATGTAATTTACTGTGAAACACTATAAAATTCAACATTTTTGCACCAATCGCCACTCAAAATGCCCATTCAACTGGTCTTTA
Source organism: Saprospiraceae bacterium (assembly GCA_965222105.1). Lineage (GTDB taxonomy): Bacteria > Bacteroidota > Bacteroidia > Chitinophagales > Saprospiraceae > CALGLS01. The sequence continues at coordinate 13,776 of CBDCTQ010000088.1, forward strand.
ACCCAACCCAAACACAAAAAATGTCGTTTGTTTTGCATATAAGAAAAAATTTACTATCTTCAACGCGGAAAATTTGTGTCCGTGAAAACGGGCTTTCCTGCATCACTCAAAACACCCGAAATGCCTGCCAACAAAACGATCCTACTGCTGGTGTGTTTGCTGTTGTTGGCCACCGGTATGTTTGGTCAGGCAAATGATAGCGAAAATACGCTACTACTTCGATCCGGTGTCAAAAAGACGATGCCGGACAATGCCCGCGATTTTTTCCAGCAGCCTTCTCTTTTCAGAAAATCGAATGAGACTGATCTTCTGATTCGCTTCCTGCAATTTTATGAACTACCCACCGCCGATCAGCGAAGTGAATTGGCCGATTACGATATTAAACTGCTGCAATATGTATCGAACCGCACCTACATCGCTGCCATTCCTACGGGCATCGACCTCCCCAACCATTTGCAACAATGGCTCCGAAGCGTGGGGCCGATACTGGCCGATCACAAAGTGGCCCCCTCCCTAACCCCAGAGGCCCAAACAGATCCTCATCAATCCTTCACCCTTCAATACCATCCTGTTTTTTCAGAAGAAGCAGTATTGTCTTTTTTGCGAAAGCAACAACTCAACATTACCGAACACCTGCCCGCCATCCGGGCCATCACCATTGAGACGATCCCAGACCAGTTAACAGAGATCGCTCAATGGCCAATGATTTCTAACATTGAGGCTGCAACTACCGCACACTACCCAGAAGATGAAATCGGGCACAGCCACCACCGCTCCAACCTCCTCAACAGCTTGTGGAATCCCGACAGGCATTTCAACGGAGAAGGCGTAAGGATCGCCCTGGGTGAAGACGGCTTTATCGGTCCACACATCGATCTGCGCAACCGCACTCACCAGGATGATCTGGTAGGCGACCTGGCTGGCACCCACGGCGAAATGGTAGCCGGTATCCTGGCTGGCGCCGGAAACATCCATCCTTCTAACAAAGGTATTGCAGATGGCGCCGAATTGTTTGTCCTCCAAGAGTTTAACGCCGTCAAAGAGGCCGACATCCTCTATCAGGAACAACAGGTCGTGCTGACCAATACGGCCTTCAGCGATGGCTGCAACCGCGGCTACACCACCCTGGCGCAACTGGCCGACCAACAAAGTTATAATTATCCGGCCCTCCTCCACATTTTCTCCGCAGGCAATGCCGGACAAGACGACTGCGAATACGGAGCAGGCCAGGGATGGGGCACCATCACCGGCGGCGTCAAAGCCGGCAAAAACGTATTGGCCGTAGCCAACCTCAACCTCGACGGTCAACGGGTACTCTCCAGCAGCAAAGGGCCTGCCAACGATGGCCGAATCAAACCCGACATCGCCGCTTTCGGAGACGGACAGACCGGCCTCGCACCCAACAACGAATACCAACCCGGCTCCGGAACATCGGCCGCAGCACCCGTCGTAACCGGCATACTGGCACAGCTTTACCAGGCTTATCGCGAAATGCATAACAATAATAACCCGCCATCAGCACTGCTCAAAGCCTCCCTGCTCAACAGCGCTGACGACCTCGGCAACTCAGGTCCCGACTATTCATACGGGTGGGGCAAAGCCAATGCTTTCCGAGCCTTTGATATCCTGGACAAAAGTCAATGGATGTCCGGTACGCTTGACCATAATGAGATCGTTAGTTTTGAAATAGAGGTGCCCCCCACCAACGTACAACAGTTGCGGGTGATGGTCTACTGGCACGACAAGGAGGGATCGCCCATCAGTTTTAAATCGCTGATAAACGACCTGGATATGACGGTCACCGACCCGTCGGGCACCACCCACTTACCCTGGGTGCTGCAGTCTGCTCCCGACAGTGCCCTGCTCGATCTGCCCGCCCAAAAGGGAACCGACCACCTCAACAACGTCGAACAGGTCAGCATCGAATTTCCGGAAACAGGCATTTATTCTATTCAACTAACCGGATTTGAGGTGCCGGTGGGGCCACAAGAATTTTTTGTGGTGTACCATTTTGAAACCGACGACTTAGTGCTCACCTACCCCAATGGTGGAGAAAATCTGGCACCGGGCGAAGAAGTACTCATCCATTGGGAAGCTTTTGGCAACAATGCACCCTTCTCGCTCGAATATTCTGATAATCAGGGAGATAGCTGGCAACCCATCGCCACCGTAGCAGGCCATCTGCGCCAGACTTTCTGGACGGCACCCAACCTCCAAAGTGGAAAAATGATGGTACGTGTTAGCCGAAATAACAAAGAGACTACAAATGAACATCCATTTTCGATATGCGATCCACCTACCAATTTGGAAGTTGAACAGGTATGCCCTTCTTATATCCGCCTCCAATGGGACACCGTCGCTGGTGCCACCGGCTATATCGTTTATCAACTCGGCAGCACGCATATGGACAGCGTCGCTTTTACAGAAATACCGACGATAGACATTCCGATCTCTGATCCCGAACAGGTCTACTGGCTTTCCGTTAGCACGCTGGGGCAGGCTGGTGCCAAAAGCAGGAGAAACGTAGCAGTGTCAACCCATCCCGGGCTGGTGGACTGCATATCCCAACACGACCTGGCACTGGTGGCCATCGCCAGTCCGGCCGTCAACAATTTGTCGGAATGTTTTAGCCTGCCCATCCCGGTAAGTGTTAACATTAAAAATACGGGTAGCAGTTTTCAAAGCGACTTTTGGGTGTATTACCAGTTCAACGACCAACCAGTGGTGGCAAGCCAATGGACGGGAAGCGTCCCTCCAGGCACTACGGTAAACCACACCTTCGAAACGCCCATAACGACCGGCAACACCGGTCTGCAAAAACTAAGGGTATGGACGGGTCTGACCAACGATGAAGCTACTTACAACGATACGTTGCGATTTCAGTTTTCCGTGGTACCCGGTACTGTCTACACTTTACCTTATTTTGAAAATTTTGACGAGTTTGAACTTTGCCCCGCAGTCAACCATTGTGCGCTGAATTGCCTGCTCGAAAACGACTGGCGCAATGCCGAAAACGACCTCCACGATGAGATCGACTGGCGGGTGTACAAGGGGGCAACTCCTTCGTATGGCACAGGACCGGAAACCGACCAGAATAATGGCATCCCGGTTGGTAAATACCTCTACCTGGAAGGAGCTGCAGGTTGTTTTGAACAATTGGCTACCCTGGCCAGCCCCTGCATTGATCTGACCGGTGCCCAGGCGCCTCAATTGAGTTTTTGGTATCATATGGATGGCTCCGATATGGGCTCGCTCCAGGTGGATCTGTTCGATGGAAGCGAATGGCACTTTAATATCACCACGGCACTTACCGGCAATCAGGGCAGTGGCTGGCACAAGGCCACAGTCGACCTGACTGCTTTTGCCGGTCAGTTGGTGGTCTTACAATGGCGCGGACGTACCGGCAATGGAATTTTGACCGACTTGGCCATCGACAACCTGGCAGTATACGATGCCCAGGCTCCTCCCTGGGCAGATTTTACGGTCGACAAAAATCGCAGTTGCACCAATGAACCCCTGCGGTTTTACGACAATTCCTTTAATGAAACTCTTAGTTGGAATTGGACGATCACGCCGACCAGTTTCAGCTTTTTGGAAAATACCAATGAAAATTCACAGCACCCGGTGATACAATTCCACGAAACGACACTGTATTCCATTGAACTGACGGCGACAAACGCTTACGGCAGTTCGACCAAATCGATAGCTGATTACATTCACATTTCCGACGGGATGTCGCTTCCTTTTGTCCAAACTTTTGAAGGGAATAATTTCCCGCCTTTACAATGGGAATTGCAAAACCACGACAACGACATCGGTTGGTCACCGGCATCGGTCGTTGGTAAGGACGGGCAAATAAGCACCACCGCTTTTATGAACAATTTTAGCTACAACAAAACCAATGAGGAGGATGTGCTGCGTAGCCCGGTGATCAACCTGGCCAATGCAACGGCTCCCTTGTTGCGGTTTGATTATAGTTATGTGAGTTATAGCAGCAATTATGCGGATCAGCTTTCGGTGCTACTCTCCGACGACTGTGGCAACAGCTACGAACATCTTCTTTTTGAGAAAAGCGGCAACGAGTTGGCTACGGCCTCCAATCAGATTCGCGCCTGGGCACCGGAAACGACAATGGACTGGGAAACGGCCATCGTCGATCTGTCTTCCTTTGCAGGCCTCTCAGTGGCATTGCGGTTTGTCAATTTTTGCCAGTTTGGCAATAATCTCTATTTGGACAACATCGCCGTGTATGAGGCCGGTGATTTTCCGGTGGCTGGGTTTGAAGCTACCGGCACAACGGTTTGCGTTGGCGAAAGCCTGACCTTTTCCAATACCTCTTCGGGCAATGGCCTCCTCAACTACCAGTGGCAATTTGGTGCTAACAATACACCTCCGATTGCTGCTGCGCCGGGGCCTCACGAAGTCCTTTTTACGCAAGCCGGTACCACCCCCATTATCCTGGTGGCCGACAACGATCTGGGAACGGACATCGCCAGCGAAATCGTTGAGGTGATTGACGTACCCATAGCCGGTTTTTCGATATCGAATATTCCTACGGGGGTTCAGTTTTGGAATGAAAGCACATTTGGCGAAAGCTACTTCTGGGAATTTGGCGATGGGCAAACCAGTACTGACCCCAACCCCGTTCATACCTATCCGAGCCCGGGTGTTTATGAAGTATCCTTGACGGTCACCAACCCATGTGGCAGCCATAGCATTGCGGAATTCATCGACGTGTCGAGTAGCACCCACCAGCCGGGTCAGCCATTTGGCATCCGGGTGTATCCCAATCCGGCCAGTGAACGGATCGTGCTGGATTTCCACAACCCCATTTCGGCCAACGGCACGCTGGAGATCACCACCATCAACGGCCGTTCTCTTGAGGTATATCCACTCCATCTGCCTCTTCAACATCTGCAAATCGACATCGGGCATTTGCCGGTGGGGTTGTATTTGCTTCGTTTTCAGATGGAAAATCAATTTTTTACCCAAAAAATTGCCGTATTCCGTTCCTAAAGATAAATTCCAGATTTCTAACCGCCCCCATCCCTTTTTTTATCCTCTTATTCTTTGCCAGATCGTATTTATTCTTTACTTTACGTACCCTTAATTTGACATAATGAACAAAAATTTTGTATGCAGCCTGAATGCCCTTTTTCGCCTACCCTGCGTCACATCCTCGCCTTCGTAGCTTGGGCTACGAGGCTCCGGGTGTTCCTTGGTTAGACAAAAAATTCCTATTCAGTTGCTATACAAAAAATCCATTCATAATGTCTATTTTTCAACATCTAAAACCTTATTAAATTATGGGCTACGATACAAAAGATATACGGAATGTCGTCTTGCTGGGGCATTCCGGCTCTGGAAAAACCACCTTAGCAGAAGCCATGCTCTACGAAGCAAAATCTACGACCCGCCGCGGAACCGTTACCGACAAATCGACCGTTTCCGACTATACCAACATCGAGCAGGAGCGGGGCAATTCTCTCTTTAGTACCCTGATGCATGCCAACTGGAGAAACTGTAAGATCAACCTCATGGATACTCCGGGTTCGGACGACTTTGTGGGCGAAGTCGTCTCCTCTATGAAAGTAGCCGACACCGCCATTATGATGCTCAATGCCAAGAGTGGTGTGGAAGTGGGTACGGAGCTACTGTGGGAATATGTTGAAAAATTCAAATCACCGACCCTCTTTGTCATCAACCACCTCGACCACGAAAAAGCAGATTTTGAGGGCACACTCGAACAGACCAAAACCCGCTTTGGCAACAAGGTAGTACCCGTGCAGTTTCCACTAAATGCCGGAGAAGGGTTCAACCAGATCGTCGACGCCCTGCGCATGGTGCTATACGTTTTCCCGGAAGGGGGCGGCAAACCCGAAAAGCAACCCATACCCGAATCGGCCATCAACCGCGCACAGGAAATGCACAATCAACTCATAGAAGTAGCCGCCGAAAACGACGAAGCCCTGATGGAAAAATTCTTTGACGAAGGCTCCCTCACCGAAGATGAGCTGGCCGAAGGATTGAAAATAGCTATGGCCAGCCAACAATTCTTTCCCGTATTCGTCGCTTCTTCCGAAAACAACATGGGCAGCGGCCGCATCATGGGATTCATCAACGACATATGCCCCTCTCCTGCCGACCGCCCGGAAGCAGCGCTGACCGACGGCAGCACCCTGGCTTGCAACAGCAGCGGTCCCTCCACCATTTTTATATACAAAACCATTTCCGAGCCACAGGTGGGCATGGTCTCCTATTTTAAAGTCTATTCCGGCTCCATCAAACCCGGAGATGAACTGACCAACCCCCGCAACCGGAGCAACGAGCGCATCAACCAGATATTTACTGCCATCGGAAAAAACCGCTCCAACGCAGATGTACTCAAAGCCGGCGACCTGGGCGTAACGGTCAAACTCAAAGATGCCACTACCAGCGACACCCTCAACATCAAAGGCAACGACCACCAACTCAGCCCCATCCCCTTCCCCGAAGCGCGCATCCGGACCGCCGTCAGCCCTCCCAGCAAAAATGACATGGAAAAACTGATGAAAGCCCTTCACCAAATTCACAAAGAAGACCCCACCCTCATCGTCGAACAGTCAAAAGCACTGAAGCAAACCATCCTGCACGGCCAGGGACAACTCCACCTCGACCTGATCAAATACCGGATCGAAAAGGTCAACAACATCAACATGGAGTTTATAGAACCCAAAATCGAATACCGCGAAACCATCACCAAAGAAGCCAACGGCAGCTACCGCCACAAAAAACAATCGGGCGGCTCCGGCCAATTTGCAGAGGTACACATGCGCATCGAACCTTACACCGATGGCATGCCCGACCCTCATGGACTCACCGTGCGCAACAAAGAAGAGGAAGACCTCCCCTGGGGCGGAAAACTATCGTTTGTATGGTGCATCGTCGGTGGTTCGATCGACGCCAAGTTCGCCAGCGCCATCAAAAAAGGCGTGATGCAAAAAATGGAAGAGGGACCCCTCACCGGCTCTTACTGCCGCGATATCCGCGTATGCATTTACGACGGAAAAATGCACACCGTCGACTCCAACGATATGGCCTTCATGTTGGCCTCCGCGCAGGTATTCAAAAACAATTTCCGCGACGCCGGCTCCAAACTCCTCGAACCCATCTACGACCTGGAAATACTTTGTTCGGGCGACGTGATGGGCGACGTGATGAGCGACCTCCAAACCCGACGCGCCATCATACAGGGCATGGACTCCGAAGGGCACTACCAGAAGATCAAAGCCAAGGTACCCCTGGCCGAATTGTACCAGTACTCTTCCACCCTCCGCTCGATCACGCAGGGCAAGGCTAAGTTCTCCCGAACGTTTGCGGAGTACAACCAGGTGCCGGGCGATATTCAGAAACAATTGGTCAATGCTTACCAGTCAGAGATGCAGGAAGCATAAATAATTGGGCCTGTCTACCTGTCGCCAGCGGCAAAAGCCCCGAGGCGACAGGTAGACTTTCTGGTATAATATTTTACTCAAACTCCTTTCCACAACGCCCAGAGCGTTAAAAACTGTTAAGGTCTGACAACAATGGCGGTGTTGGCATCGTATATGTGGCCATTTTACGTTAGGATACAAACAAATAGCAACTCACGATGACCATAAAATTTTTGACACTACACCTTCTGTTTTTTTCTCTTTCCGCTTTCGCTAAAACTCCTGCCCTCTCTTCCTCCGCATCGCCTCCGGGGAAGGTGGATTCGATCAGCATTGAGGAATATCTTACAACCAACAATCTCAAAGCTGAAATTTCCGATAAGGGACTCTACTACCACATCGAAACCTACGGACAGGGGGAGTATCCGCAATCGGGCGACTATGTCATGGTCCGATACAAAGGGATGCTGCTCAATGGCCAGGTATTCGACGAGTCGAAAGACGATGAGCCCTTTGTATTTCAACTCGGATACCGGCAGGTGATCCTGGGATGGGAATACGGGATCCCATTGTTTCAGACAGGCAGCAAGGGAATGTTGTACATTCCATCCGAGTTGGCCTACGGCGAAACCGGCGTTGGCAAAACCATTCCGCCCGACACGCCATTGATGTTTGAAATAGAAGTGTTGGAAATAATGGATTTTGAGGCTTACGATCAATACATGGTAGCTCTGGAGGAAAAACAGCGGAAAGCTTTTGAAGATAAAAAAAAGGAACAGTTTAAAATGGATATGAAACTGATCCAGGAATACGCCGTCTCCCACAAGATCAAGGCAAGGCGCACTGCGTCGGGGTTGAGCTATGCCGTTACCAAAAAGGGCAGGGGCAACAAGGCCATGAAGGGAAATCGCTTAAAAGTAGCGTACAAAGGATATCTCACCGATGATACCCTGTTTGATGAAGGTACCTACACGGTGGAACTGGGAAAAGGAAAGGTCATACCCGGTTGGGAGGAAGGCTTGTTGCATTTCAAAAAAGGTGGGGAAGGTTGGCTGCTCGTTCCATCACAGATGGCATACGGCCCACGCCCCATTGAAGAGGACGACATCTCGATACCTGCCAACTCAGTGCTGGCCTTTAAAATAAAAGTGTTGAGCATCGAAACGAAATAAATCTCCGGGACAACTTAGCCCTCTGTACTCTTTTTAGCTTCCGATTCTTTTCGGTCTGCTTCGCGGATGCCTTCTTTGATCTCACCTTCGATGGTAGCTCTGGCGCTGTTGAACTCGCGGATGCCTTTGCCCAGTCCACGCATCAATTCCGGAATTTTTTTCCCGCCAAACAGCAAGAGGATTGCGAAAAAGATGAGGATGAATTCCCAGCCTCCGGGAATGATTGCCAATATTATTTGATCCATAATTAGAATTTGAGTTACACAAGATACGGCTTTTAGCACTCATTTGGGCTTTAAAGTAAAACTCAAAAAATAAATTCCCTTTTTTAGATAGTTGAAAAACTTGCAAAACACTCATTATCAATCGCTTATTTGCAAGTTTTGCCAAAGATCAGCGGTTCTCAATTTGAAAATCAATATTTACGTTCTACACGGGGAATTTCGCGGTAGAGGGGCATCAGCACATCAATAATTAGCAAATCAGCAAATTACTTAAATCTAAATTGAGAATTGCTGGCCAAAGATATCGGTAATTTAATTTTCGAGCGAGCCAAAGCCGCAAAATCTTCACCAAACTGGTATTGATTAGACGGTGCCTGTTGGCAAACGTTTATATCTGAACGCCGAAAAAGTCCCATTTGATATGGGCCAATGGTTCAAATCCCTTGTTGCGTACTTCGACTGGTCATTGTTCAGTTTCCAATGCTTCCCAGTATTCCACTGCGCGGCGGGTATGGGGTATGCAGATGGAACCGCCCACCAGATTGGCAATGGCAAAGACCTCGAATACTTCATCGCGGCTAACGCCCAGTTCGTAGCAGGTACCGAGGTGGTAAGCGATGCAGTCATCGCACCGCAAAACCATAGAAGCTACCAGTCCCAGTAGTTCTTTTGTTTTTTTGGGCAGGGCGCCATCCTGATAGGCGTTGGTATCGAGGTTGAAAAATCTTTTGAGGACTTTGTTGTCCTGCGCAAAGATCTGCTCGTTCATTTTTTTTCGGTAGTCGTTGAATGCTTTGACTTTTGACATGGTAAGTACGAGTTTAAGGTGTTGAAGGTCAGACCTTTCCCCGGTTTCTCAGCAGCCAGACGGAAAGAAGCATCCGAAATGGGAATATAATGGCAATGATGACACTCCCAACACCGAATAGCAACATTTCGGCTCTGATGAAGGTGGCCAGTCCGTTTCGCCTGTGGAGGGGCAGGCCGTGGATAAACGATTCTACACCCTCTTCGTCGAGAAAGGTTTGGAAATAGTTGATCTGGTTAATGAGGTAAAATATGACGGGTATGCTTAGGAAAATAAGGGCGATTTTCAGTATCTGTCTTTTTGCGAGGAAGGTGTGTTTGAGTAAGAAGACGTATCGGGTGAGGGTGATGAAAACGGCGACGAATAAGACGTTCGTCATCCAGAAGGGATAGTGGTCGATGTGGGAGTATATGGGCAACAGGATAGCAGCGATGAGTATGGCGGTGAAGAGCCACCATATTAGTTCTAGCCTTATGGTGAGGGTGGTGTCCATTTGCTGATTCTTGCCGTGAAGGCAGAACGAAGTGGCGTCCTTCACGGTGCTAATTCGGTCAATTTGTATCTACTGGTTTCGGCTGCGCTCAAAGTTAGTATTTTTCATAAGTACGAAAAGCCTTTCCGATTGATTCGGAAAGGCTTTCGATGTAAAAATATTGAGTTGGCGGCGACTTACTCTCCCACCTAAAGGCAGTACCATCAGCGCTGAGGGGCTTAACTTCTCTGTTCGGAAAGGGAAGAGGTGATCCCCCTCGCTATAGCCACCAACATTTCTTGGTGCCGCGTTGTATTGTTGCGGCGAAGTATCTTAAAGTTTAGACAGAGTTGAAGTGTAAAAGAAAAGAAAGAGAGCAAAAAGGAAAAAAGATAAAAAGGGAAGCTTTCGGGTAATTAGTACTACTCGGCTTCATACATCACTGCACTTCCACCTATAGCCTATCGACCCTGTCATCTACAGGGACCCTTCATCCCGACGGATGTCGGGAAAGGAATACTAGTCTTAGAGTTGGCTTCGCGCTTAGATGCTTTCAGCGCTTATCCATTCCGAACATAGCTACCCTGCGGTGCAGCTGGCGCCACAACAGGTACACTAGCGGTTCGTCCAACACGGTCCTCTCGTACTAGTGTCAGATCTCTTCAATATTCCTACGCCCGCAACAGATAGGGACCGAACTGTCTTGCGACGTTCTGAACCCAGCTCGCGTGCCACTTTAATGGGCGAACAGCCCAACCCTTGGGACCTTCTCCAGCCCCAGGATGTGACGAGCCGACATCGAGGTGCCAAACCTCCCCGTCGATATGAGCTCTTGGGGGAGATCAGCCTGTTATCCCCGGAGTACCTTTTATCCTTTGAGCGATGGCCCTTCCATACGGAACCACCGGATCACTTTAGCCTGGTTTCCCACCTGTTCGAGATGTCTCTCTCTCAGTCAAGCACCCTTGTACTAATACGCTCTAAGCATGATTACCAACCATGCGGAGGGTACCTTTGCGAGCCTCCGTTACTCTTTTGGAGGCGACCACCCCAGTCAAACTACCCACCACACAATGTCTCCCGAAACAAGTTCGGGATTAGAACCTAAATACAGGAAGGGTGGTATTTCAACGATGA
>CBDCTQ010000088.1:30000-115972 GCA_965222105.1 Saprospiraceae bacterium
CAACGATGTTGAAATACGAAACGCATATCGTTAAAAAATCGGCTTTCAATACGCCACCGGCTTACCCTATATATGTATGTATGCTCACTTTGCGATGGCTGAAAGCACTGGGCGGACTGGATGCCATCGAACTACAAAATGAGAAAAAGGCCACCTTGCTGTACGATGAGATCGACCGCAATGCCCTCTTCACCGGAGCCGCCCAACGGGAGGACCGCTCGTTGATGAACGCCACCTTTGTTATGAAGCCGGGGTATGAGTCGTTGGCAGAGGCATTTCTCGAAAGAGCGACCGCCGCGGGATGTGTCGGACTGAAAGGCCACCGGTCGGTGGGTGGATTCCGGGCTTCTATATACAATGCCATGCCTTATGAAAGTGTGGCCTGCCTGGTGGAGGTGATGAAGGACTTTGAGGAGTCGAAAGGGTAAGAGGGGTCAGAGCGCTGCGTTTTCAGAGAGCAGACTGCTCCTGCCTGGCGGCACGACAGGTGCGCTGTTAGTGAGTGGTCTGAATTACATACTAAAATTTTGTGCATGAAATTTATTTTTGAAGTATAGATGGCAACCGTTCAGAAAACGTTTTTGAAGATCAATGGTAAGGCGCTTCCTGCAAAGGTGTATCGGGAACGGCGACGCGACATCCGGGCATCTATCGGAAAAAAAGCAGCGATCCTGAGGTTGCCCCTGTTCCTGCCTCAATCGGAAGTACGCGATAAGATGGGCTGGTTTGCCGATTGGGTACAGACCCGATTTGATAAAAACCCGGACTTGCATGCGCGCTTTTTTGGAAAGGGATATCAGGATGGTGACGAGTTGGTGGTCGGTGAAAGAAGGTATCGGCTTTACTTCAAATGGACGGATAAGAAATCTCATTCTGCCAGGTTAAAAAACGGCATCATTCAATTGTCTTTGAGCCGGGGCGACTCGGAAGCCCACCTGCACAACAGCATCCAGCGATTGCTCAGCCGGGTGGTAGCCAAAGATTACAAGCCGGAGATCGTCAGAAGAGTGAACGAATTGAACAATCTGTATTTCCGCCAGCCCATCCGGAGCGTCAATTTGAAGTACAATCACAGCAATTGGGGGAGTTGTTCGTCGCAGGGTAATGTCAATTTGTCTACCCGGTTGTTGTTTGCTCCGCCCGATGTGGTGGATTATGTGATCATCCACGAGTTGGCACACCTGATTGAGCTCAACCACTCAAAACGATTCTGGAAACTGGTGTCGGATGCTATGCCTGATTACAGGAAAAAGGAGGCCTGGCTGGACGCCAACGATGCCTTATGTTATTTTTGAGGCGAAGATGAAAATCCCACCAACAAAAAATGTCCCGCCTTTGACGGGACACTCAAAAAATGTTTACCTTACTAACTTATTAACTAACCTTTTTCTTTATTAAATAAACTTTAATGTGTTCGTTCCTGAGTCCGTTTGTAAAAGCGTTGTTGTAATTTACAAACTGTCTGTTAATTGTTCTGTCCCCGTTTTTTTGGATTCAATGGAAATGTTGTTGTCGTCATGAGATGATATTAAAACGGTTACAAAAAAAAGAGGGAATTCTTTTCAGCTAAAGAGGGTGTATCAACAGAGGGGGAGGGAGATTTGAGAAAGGGAGGTGGTGTTGTGTTTTTGTAATTAATACACTACAAAGATAAGCGGCTGCCGCATTGTTGTCAAGGTTTTTAGCAAAATAAAAACGCCGACAAAAACACGTATTTCATCTTTCAATAATGCATTTTTATCCAACCTATTGGGCGTTACCCTATTATAAATATTGATATTTTTATTATTATTTTAATAAAAATGTGTTATTATTTTCCTAAGATAGAAAAAGGTAAATTTTCTGTTCACAAATGGAGGTTTTGCAAGCTGGATGGATTGAAATAAGAAAAAAACGCGATTTGTGACAGGAGTAATTTTTGCATCCTGACCTAATCACGACCGACTTTTCCATAAAGACTGGTAAGTTTGGCTGATAGGCGAAATAAAAAAGGCCGGTTGGAGTAACAGAAATTTACTCCAACCGGCCTTTGATCAGGTAGCACAAGTAGTTGTCGCATTCAAAGATCAGTCGTCCTGCTGTACCGCAATCTTAAGGATTTTCTGCACTTCGGGGTGAAAATCGAGGGTGATGTCGTATTCACCCAGTTCCTTGATCTCTTCGGGGATGGTGATCTTTTTGCGGTCGATCTCGACGTCCAATTGCTCCTTGAGGGCAGCAGCGATCTGGATGGTGGTGATGCTGCCGAATATTTTGCCGCTGGTACCGGCTTTGGCGGCAACTTTGAGGACGTTGTCGCCGACCTTTTCGGCCAGTTCCTGGTAGTGGCCGACCAATTTCGCTTCTTCGGCCGCTTCTTCCTGTTTGAGGTCGTCGAGCCGTTTGCGGTTGGCTTCATTGGCAATGATGGCCATACCTTTGGGGATGAGGTAGTTGCGACCGTAGCCGTTTTTGACGGAAACGATCTCGTGTTTGTCCCCTACCTTTTCGATGTCCTGCAATAATATAATGTCCATTATCGAATGTTTTAACGCAAGTGAGAATAAAATTTACTTCAACAGGTCGGTCACATACGGCAACATAGCCAGGTGGCGGGCCCGTTTGACGGCGGTGGCTACTTTACGCTGGTATTTGAGGGAGTTGCCGGTGATTCGTCGTGGGAGTATTTTCCCTTGTTCGTTGACAAATTGGATGAGGAAATCCGGGTCCTTATAATCGATGTGCCGGATACCATATTTGCGAAAGCGGCAGTATTTTTTTCGTCTGGAGCCTATATTGGGATTGCTCAAAAATTTTATATCGTCTCTGGAAGCCATGTTTTATCTTAATTTAAGTGGATGATGAAATGGGTGCTGCTACTCTTCTTCTTTGGTAGCAACGGTGGTGGTGGTAGCTCCCACCGGGGCGGGGGCTGGTTTGCGGCTTTGCTGTGCTACCTTGGCAGCTCTGTTTGACCGGGAGCCTCTGCCTCTGTCGCGGTTTCTGCCCGAAGGTTTTTCCTCTTCTTTTTTGACGGGTGGTTTTTTCTTGCCGATGAGGCCGTTGCGTTTGTCCTCGTTGTATTTGATGCCGTATTTGTCGAGCCGGACGGTGAGGAATCGCATGATCCGGTCGTCCCGTTTCATGGAGAGTTCCAGTCCTGGGATCATTTCGCCGGAAGGCGTTTTAAATTCAACGCAAAAATACACCCCGGAGGATTTTTTATTGATGGGGTATGCCAGTTGGCGCAGGCCCATTTCGTCGATGTGGACGATTTCGCCATCCGCTTTTTTGATGGCGTCCACATAGGTGTTTGCTGCCGACTTAATTTCATCGCCCGACAGCACTGGATCTACGATGAAAGTTACTTCATATTGAATCATTTAGAAGTATTTAGGTTAAATAATCAAAAACGGGTGCAAAGATAGGGATTTGCATTTGTTTTTGCAAAAAACGACATTTTAGTAAAGCTCAAAAAATAACTTCCCTTTTTTTTATCTTTGAAATAACGTACAAACCGCTCATTATCAATTGCTTATTTGCACATTATTTCAAAGACAGCTGGAATTTTTTTTTCGAGCGAGCCTTAATTCTTTACTTTGCGGCATGGAGGGTGTCACCATCAGCGACGAGATTCACCGGCTTCAGGAATTGCTGCAACTGGAAAAGGAAGAAGATTTTGAGCGTTACCGCCAGGAGGTGCTGACGCTTTCCCTTTCGGAAAAACGAAACCGGGGCCTGACCTGGCATCCGCTGCAAATAGCCAAGCAGGGATATACGCTGGGCGAACGCGCTTTTGTGATCGTAGAAAGAAATCAGGAGAGGAACCAACCACATCGATTCAAGGGTGGGTCGCCCGTATCGCTCTACTCCCTGGCGGAAGACAAGTATAGCCAATCGGCTCAGCGAAGCCAAAGCGGGGTGATCCATTTTGTAGACAAACGCCAGATGAAGATCATTCTCAATGCCAAGGACTTCCCCGACTGGTTGGTACATGGCCAGCTGGGAGTTGATCTGCTTTTCGATGAGCGCACTTTCGTGGAAATGGAAAAGGTGCTCCAACTATTGCTGACCACTAAGACGGGGCGCCTTTCGGAATTGAAGGCCATCCTGTTTGGCACTCTCCAGCCTCGGTGGCGCAACCTGCCAAAGGTCCGGCAACCCTGGTTGAACAAAAGCCAGGTGGATGCCGTCCAAAATGTGCTGGAAGCCGAAGACCTGGGCATCATCCACGGCCCTCCCGGCACGGGTAAGACCACCACACTGGTACACGCCATCCAACGCATATGCGAAACGGAGAAATCCGTACTGGTAACGGCTCCCAGCAATGCCGCTGTCGATTTGTTGGTAGACCGCCTTTCCGAAAAAGGAATGGCCGTGGTTCGGATCGGTAATATTTCCAGAGTCGACGAAAAGCTGATCGCCCTGACGCTGGAAGGACGGCTGGCCACCCACCCCCGAAAGCAAACACATCAAAAAAGTACGGATACAGGCGGCGCAGGCACGCAGAGAGGCACAAAAATACAAACGCCGTTTTGGCGACAAGCAACGTCAAGACCGGAAAGACTCCTGGCAGGAGGCCCGCGAACTGGAAGACTGGGCCCGCACCCTGGAAGACCGCATAGTGTCTGAAATCCTTCACGGTGCCCAGGTGATCGCCTGCACCCTGGTCAATGCCAGCCATCCGGTGTTGGACCAGTTGACGTTTCGTACAGTAGTTGTCGACGAGGCAGCCCAGGCCCTTCAACCCGCCTGTTGGATCGCGGTCAGTAAGGCGCGACGAGTAATATTGGCCGGCGATCCCTACCAGTTGCCCCCAACGGTCAAGTCGGTCAAAGCCCAAAAAGGAGGATTCGGAATTACATTGTTGGAAAAATGCCTGGAGCATATTCCCCAGGTCAATTTTTTGGATGTACAATACCGGATGAATGAAGCGATCATGCAGTTTTCAAACCAACAGTTTTACGGCGGTCAACTGCGGGCGGATTCCAGTGTGGTTAATTGGGAGTTGGGGTTGCCGGATCTCCGCCCCGTCCAATTCATCGACACGGCAGGTTGCGGTTTTGCGGAAGCAATGAACACCGAAACGGGCAGCAAATTCAACGAAGGAGAAGTATTTATTTTCCGGGAACATTTTCTGCAACTGACCACCGCGTTGTCGACACAAAATTTGCCCTTACCCTCCATCGCCGTCATCTCGCCTTACCGCGCCCAGTGCAGCCACCTCAAAGAAACGCTCGAAGAAGACGACTCTACCAATGCTTATCTTTCCCACCTCGACATCAATACCATCGATGCCTTTCAGGGGCAGGAACGGGATGTCGTGTATTTATTGTTGGTCCGCTCAAATGAAAAATCGGAGATTGGATTTTTGTCGGACTATCGCCGGATGAACGTGGCGATGACACGGGCCCGTAAGCTTCTTGTTGTAATTGGCGACAGCGCCACCATAGGGAATGATGGCTTTTACGCAGATTTTTTGACCTATGTGGATTCCATCGACGGATACCGGTCGGCCTGGGAGTATATGAGCTGAGGGTTCAAATGGCCACATGCTCGACGATCTCCAGGCCGTACCCGATCAGTCCCACCCTTTTTTTGGGCGAGTTGGTGAGCAGGCGGAGTTTTCGCACGCCCAGATCGTTGAGTATCTGGGCACCGATGCCGATGTCTTTTTGTTCGTTTTCGAGGTACCGGTTGAGGAAGGGGTTGAGGGGTTCGTGGTTTTGTTGTTGTTGTTGGAGGGCTTCCATTACTTTGAGGATGGCGTTGTCGCCTTCGTGGTATCGGAGGAGGAGTAACAATCCTTTTCCGTGGCGGGAAATGATGTCGAGTGTTTTGTGGAGTTCTTTTTCCATTCCCTTGATGAGGAGGGCAAAGAGTTCGCCGGTGTTGGAGCCGGCGTGTACACGGGTGAGTACGGGTTCGTCGAGTGTCCAGTTGCCTTTTTTAATGGCGAGGTGCAGTTTTTGGGTTTTGGTTTCCTGAAAGGCGATCACTTCAAATTGGCCGTAGGCAGTTTCAATGTTGATGGACGATTTTCGTTCGACGAGTCGCTCCTGGCGCATGCGGTATGCTACGAGGTCTTTTATGGAAATGATCTTCAGATCGAACCGTTTTGCGATTTCCAGGAGTTGTGGCAGGCGGGCCATGGTGCCGTCTTCGTTGAGAATTTCGATGAGGACACCGACCGGTGCGTAGCCAGCCATTACGGCCAGGTCGATGGCGGCTTCGGTGTGGCCGGTTCGTTTGAGTACGCCTCCGTCGGCAGCAATGAGGGGGAAGATGTGTCCGGGTCTGCCGTAGTCTTCGGCTTTGGTCCCGGGCTGGGTGAGGGCGCGGATGCCGGTGGCGCGGTCGTAGGCGGAGATACCGGTGGAGCAGTTTTCGAGCCGGTAGTCGATGGATACGGTGAAGGCCGTTTGATGCAAATCGGTATTTTCTTTGACCATTGGGGAGAGGTCGAGCCGGTCGGCCAGGGCGGCGGTGATGGGAGTGCATACGAGCCCCCTTCCGTGTGTGACCATAAAATTGATCAGTTCGGGAGTGGCACATTGAGCGGCGGCAATGAAGTCGCCTTCGTTTTCGCGGTTTTCGTCATCGACCACGATTACGATTTTTCCCGACTTGATGTCGGCTATGGCTTCTTCGATGGTGTTGAGTTGGACGGGGTGGTTGGTTTGCTTCTTTTTTGTTGGGATGGTTTCTGTCATATTACAAAGGTATGGGTTTGCGGTTGAAATTCAATCAACCTAACAGATTTTGCGGTTTATTGTTTTTGAGATGCCTACCAGGTTCCCCAAAAAAATGCCTATCTTAGTAAAATGAAAATCCTCATTATAGAAGACGAACCCGCTCTGGCCAACTCCATCCACGAGTATTTGCTGGCCGAAGGATACTTCTGTGAGGTGGCCCATACCTTCGACGATGCCCTGCTGAAGGTGCGGCTTTACGAATACGACTGCGTGCTGGTCGATCTCACCTTGCCGGGAGGAAATGGGCTGGACGTGATAAAGGAGCTTAAAAAAGAATACCCCAAAACGGGTATCATCATCGTATCGGCCAAGCATTTCCTCGAAGATAAGATCAAAGGGCTGGAAGTGGGGTCGGACGATTATCTGACTAAGCCCTTTCACCTATCCGAACTCAATGCCCGCATCAAGGCGCTGATGCGCCGCAAACAATTTGAGGGGGAGCAAAAGATCAGTTTTCAGGAAATAACCGTTGGGTTGACCAAACAGGAAGTACACGTCAATGATACTTTATTGAGCCTCACCCGGTCGGAGTATCGCCTGTTGTTGTATTTTTTGGCCAACCGCAAACGGGTGTTGAGCAAAGAGAGCATTGCCGAGCACCTCATCGGTGAAAATGCGGACATGATCGACAGCCTCGATTTCATCTATTCACACATCAAAAACCTGCGAAAAAAATTGGTGAACGCCGGTTGTGCTGACTACATCCGTGTAGTATACGGCATGGGCTATAAATTTTCGGATCAGTGAAATTACTCCAACGCACCGGACGATATTATGTATGGTTTTCGACCCTGATCTTTATACTGTGGGGGGTGGGGCTGTTTCTCACGATGCGTTATGTAATCAGCCATGAAACCGACGAGCGGCTGAAAGACGCCAAAAAGGCCCTGTTTGGCCAACTAACCAAGATGGAGTCCGTGCCCGACTCCATTGTTTTGCTCGACAACGTCATAGAGATCAATCCGATTTCCGAATTCACTCCTTTTGAACAATATTCCGACACGCTGATCTGGAGCGATATGGAGCGGGAGCACAAGATGGCTTTCCGCAAATACCAGTACCACGAAGTGATCAATGGCAGGCCCTACCGCATCAGCCTCAGCCATTTGCGGATGGACACCGAAGAGATGATGACGACCGTAGTACTCGCCGTATTCGGCATCCTGGGTTTGTTGTTGCTGACGATCAATCTCTTCAACCGGTTTTTATCGCTTCGGATATGGCAGCCATTTTACCAAACCATCCGACAGATCAAAGATTTTACATTTGACAAGCAGGAGCCGCTGGCCGCCCCCCAGACCGACATTTACGAATTTGCCGTCCTTCACCAAGCCATCGACCAGATGACCTCCAAGGCGTTGAGCGATTATCAGTCGTTGAAGGAGTTTACCGAAAATGCTTCCCACGAAATTCAGAATCCGTTGGCCATCATCAAAACGGAGGTCGAGCGGCTGATCCAGCAAGAGCACTGGAACGAAAGCGAACGACAAGCCATCCAACACATCCAACACGCCGCCAGCCGCCTGTCGAGACTCAATCATTCGCTGCTGCTGCTCACCCGTATTGAAAACCGACAATTTACCAGTACCCTGCAGTTGAACCTTAAAAGCCTGGTCGAAAATCAGATCGACATCGCCGAGCCTATGATCACCTCCAAAAACCTTTCAGTAAAAGCCGATCTTAAAGACAGCTATCAGGCCATGAACCCTTCCCTGGCCGAAGTGCTGATCGGCAACCTGTTGGGCAACGCCATCAAACACAATTTGCCCGACGGCCATATCACCCTCCGACTGGACGAGCGTCAACTCCACATTTCCAATTCGGGAGAGGAGCTCATCATGCCCAGCCATAAGTTGTTTGAGCGCTTTCACAAAAGCAATGGTGCCGCTCCCTCGCTGGGCCTGGGCCTGGCCATCGTCCGGGAGATTTGCTCCAGCTATGGTTTTGACATACGATACGAATACAGCAAAAATCTGCACCGTCTGACAGTTGATTTTGAATAAATTTTCTGCGCCTCTCCAAAATCTCTCCAAAATCAGGTACTACTTTTATCCTGTAATTACCGATTTCCTGCTCCTTTTTCTCACAATAAGACTGACCTCAATAATGCATATAATGACCAACCTGGCAGCAATCTTTTTATTCCTTACCGGAGGTTTTGTCCATTTGGCTTACGGCCAGCTATCCAACGCATCGATAGTAGGAGTGGTAGTGGAGGAATCCACTGAGGAGTCTATGGAGTTTGTAAATGTGTTGTTAAAAGACAGTGGTACCAACTCAATGGTACAGGGAATGGTTACGGATTCGGAAGGGAAATTCCGATTTTCCAATGTACCTGCCGGGGAGTATTATGTGGAAGTGAGTTTTTTGGGGTTTGAAGACAATAAAACGGAGCCCTTCCAGGTAGAAGATGCCAGCGGAGAGATCGACCTGGGCGAAATTGACATTGCCATCAGCAGTACCATTCTGGAAGATGTGGAGGTTACGGCCGAAAAATCGATTCAGGAACTTTCTATTGACCGAAAGGTGTACAATGTTGAAAAAGACTTGCTGAGTTCTGCCAATTCCGCTACGGATATTTTGCAAAACCTGCCTTCTGTGACGGTCGACTTCAATGGGCAGGTTAGTCTGAGAGGTACCCCCAACATCACCTATCTGATCAATGGGCGCCCTTCTGCCATGATGCGCAACAACAGCCTGTCGGCCCTCCAGCAGATCCCCGCCAATACCATTGAACGCATTGAGGTCATCACCAATCCCTCCGCCAAATACAAGCCCGATGGCACCGGCGGCATCATCAACATCGTATTGAAAGAGGCTCGCGACGGCGGCTTCAACGGAACCGTAACTGCCAACGTCGGCAACGCCAACGACTTCGATGGGCTGGGTCGTTACAACGGCAATGTAACCGTCAACTACGGCCTGCGCGACTTCAATGCTTTTGCCAGCTACGGCTACCGCCACGACGAAACACCCCGCGACGACTTCGACAGCGTCATCAACAAAGACTCCCTCAGTGGCAGCGTGATTAGCACCTTCGATGAAACCATCAGAACCAATTTCAATAAAAATTCCCACCTGTTTAATGCCGGTGTCGAATACGGATTAGGCGACTACACCGTCGAGCTGTCCGGCAATTATTACCTGGGCAAAGACGATAAGGTGTCGGAAACCACCGCCTCTTTCGTCGATAAGATCGATCCGGCAGAAGACCAGACCTTTGTCACCGACGGCCGCTTCGATGAAGAGGAGCAGGAATACGAAGTGGGGGTCGCTTTGGAGCGCGAATTTGGCGACGAACACGTTCTGGTTTTTGAATACGCCTATTCCAATTTTCTTGAAAAAGAAGGCGGTGTGTATCATCAGCAGTTTACCAAGCCTGCTGTGGCGGATACGCTCATCGAAAACCGCATACAGATCAGTGGTCCCAGCCAGGAGGTGATCGTGGAGTATGCCTACCCCATCGACGAAGACACCCAACTGGAGGCCGGATACCTCGGCGAATTTATTGAAGAAGAAATTGAGTTTACCGGAAGAAGCAAGGCGACCCTCGAACAGGATTGGACGATAGACCCCTTGCGGACGAGCCGTTTCATTTTCAGCCAGGACATCCACGCGCTCTACCTCACCCTGGGACACGCACTGGGCGACTATCATTTCTTGGCGGGCTTACGGGCCGAGCAGGCATTTGTGACTTCCGACACCATTGGAGGTACCATTCCAAATGACTATTTCCGCCTCTACCCCACCCTTCACATTGCCAGGGAACTGAACGATAATCAGGAAATCCAGCTTAGCTACAGCAAAAGGGTCAACCGCGCAGATAGCGACGAACAAAACCCCTTTCCCGAATACGGAGATCCCAACAACCGCGACGTGGGCAATCCCAAACTGAAACCCGAGCAGATCCATTCTCTTGAATTGGGTTATCGGCTCCAAACGGACCATTTCACCATTCTACCCTCTATTTACTACCGGTATAAGGAAGAGGGATTTACAGAAGTGATCCAAACCGTCGAAAACAACATTACTGAAACTACTTTTACCAATTTGAATGACGAACAATCTGCCGGACTCGAATTCATCTTTACCACCCGGATCAAAGAATTCCTCGACCTCAACCTGAGCGCCAATGGTTTTTACCAGCAGATCGATGCGCGGAAACTGGGGTTTTCCAAAAAGAAATCTGCATTTACATACGATGCTAAGTTGGGCGCACAATTTAAAATAACCCCAACGACCCAAGCCCAACTCAACGCCTATTACCGTTCGTCGCGCATCACGCCTCAGGGCGAATTCATTCCGATCGTTTTGATGAACGCCGGCTTCCGGCAATTCCTCTTTCAAAACCAGGCGTCTGTGTCCCTGACAGTATCGGACATATTCAGTTCTCTCGATTTTGAAAGCAATGTCGACACCCGCATCCTCCATCAGCGAACCCAATACGGACGCAACTCGCAGATCGTTTATTTGGGTTTTACCTATCATTTCGGGCAAAAGGTGCGAAGGAAAAAAGACAAGATCAAGTTTGAAGACGAGATCGAGGCCGGTAAAAAAACGGAAGAAGAGGAAGAAGAATAACGCCAGCACACCTCTCCCAATAACTGCCAACCGATAAATAAACACCACCGACACCGACGACAAAAACACCGATGTATGGATCTGAAAAGATTATGGTATTTGGTTTTTCTGTTGCCTGCCCTTGTCCAGGCGCAGAGCTTTACGGTCAGTGGTTATCTGACTGACGAAAAGAGTGGGGAGGCTTTGATCGGCGCATCGGTATATGTGACCAACTTCGACAAAGGAACAGCTACCAATACTTACGGTTTTTACTCTATTACATTGGCGCAAACCGACAGCATTGGCATTGTCTTTTCCTACCTCGGCTTCGAACCCCAGGTCAAAAAAATACATCGACAAGGCGATCACCTCGAACTCAACGTAGCGCTGACCCCCAGCTGGCAATTGCTGGAAGAAGTAGTGGTGACGGGGCAGGAAAAACAATCGGACGAAAACGTTCAAAACACCCAGATGAGTGTTGTCGACATTCCTATTGCCAAAATAAAGGAGTTGCCGGTCATTCTCGGCGAAACGGATGTGCTCAAAGTGGTGCAACTCCTTCCCGGTGTTCAGGCCGGCAATGAAGGTACTACCGGTTTTCACGTGCGGGGCGGCAACACCGACCAAAATCTGGTGCAACTGGACGAGGCCACCGTCTACAATCCCAATCACCTGTTTGGCCTCTTTAGTACGTTCAATGCCCGCGCCCTGAACAATGTAACATTGATAAAGGGAGGCTTCCCCGCTCAGCATGGCGGCCGGTTGTCGTCTATCCTCGACATTCAAATGAAAGAGGGCAACAACCGGGAATACAAGGTAGAAGGCGGCATCGGGCTGATCACCTCGCAATTGACCGTGGAAGGGCCCATCAAAAAGGAGGAAGCCTCTTTCATCGTTTCGGGCCGCCGGACTTATCTCGACCTGCTGGTCCGTCCTTTTTTGCCCAAAGGCAATGAATCCAATTATCATTTTTACGATCTGAATGCCAAGGTCAACTGGAAACTTTCGTCGAAAGACCGGATTTTCCTCAGTGGCTTCAAAGGCAATGACGACGCGGCCTACTTCGAAACGCAGGGATTGCAGTACAACATCCTCTTTGGCAATGCCACGGCCACCCTTCGGTGGAACCACCTGTACGGTCCCAAATTATTTTCCAATACGTCATTGATCTTCAACAACTACGAGCAGGACATTTCTACTTTTCAGGATAATTTCTTTTCCAAAGTATCTTCCGGCATCCGCGACTTTGGCGGTAAGATCGATTTTGAGTATTTCCCCGGCCCTAATCACCAGCTCCGGTTTGGCGGACAGTACATCTACCACCGGTTTGAGGCCAGGGGCGACTCGGGGTCAAAATCGGGCAGCAGTCCGGGAGGGCCGGTCGAGACCCCCGGCACCCCTGCCAAGTATTTCGATGAATTCGCCTTGTACGTCAACGAAGAATGGAAACCCAACAATACATTTTCGGCCAACGTGGGCGTCCGCGTACCCGGGTTTATTGCTACCAACAAAAGCTATTACAAGGTGGAGCCGCGGGCAAGCGTAAAGGTACGACTGGGACCCACCTCATCGGTCAAAGCGGCTTATACGGTGATGAATCAGTTTTTGCATCTCATCCCCAGTTCGACGGCATCGGTACCCACCGATATTTGGATACCCTCTACGGCGGTGACCCAGCCCCAATTGTCGCAACAAGCAGCACTGGGTTATTTTAGAAATTTTAAAGAAAACAAATACGAGACGAGTGTCGAGTTGTATTACAAAACGATGGACAATCAGGTGCTGTTCAAAGAAGGCAACCAGTTGATCGCCAACCTCGATGTAGACAGTTTTCTGGCCTATGGGCAGGGCTGGAGCTACGGCGCAGAATTTTTCATAAAGAAAAATACCGGAAAACTGACGGGCTGGATCTCGTATACGCTCTCCAAGACGGAGCAGGAATTTGATGAACTCAATTTTGGCGAACGCTTCCCCTTTAGATACGACCGTCGGCATGTGTTGTCGATGGTGGCCAGTTGGGAGATCAATAAGCGATGGAGTTTGTCGGGGGCATTCGTTTATTCCACGGGCAATGCCTTCACCCTGCCCACCGGAAGGGTCAATGTCGCTTATGGAGGTTCGCTCTTTGAAGGGAATTATTTTGTTTACGAAAACCGCAACAATGTCCGGTTGAAAGATTATCACCGGCTGGATGTGTCGGCCACTTATCGGAAGAAACGACGCTTTTTCAAATGGCACTACGACTCCGAGTTGGTGTTGAGTCTTTACAATCTGTATAGCCGGCAAAATTCGTACTTCGTTTATTTTTTGGTCGACCCCGTCACCAACGAACCTAAAGCCCGGCAGGTGTCGCTGCTGCCGATCATTCCGGGTATTAGTTATAATTTTAAATTTTAGCGAAAGCGAACAATGAAGAATACAACAATATACTTACTGACGTTGCTTTTGTTGGCTGCCTGCCAAAAAGACATCGAATTCGATTTGCCCGAAGACTCCTATGAGCCGCAGGTGTTCATCGAGTGCGTATTGATACCCGGGCAGTTGCCAAAGGCGCATGTGAGTCGCAGCCTTCCTTTTTTCAATGAAGATGTGACTCCGCAAGAGGTCTTTGCCAGAGGTGCCGAGGTTAGCATCAGCGATGAGGCTGGCAATGTCGACGTGCTGGTGGCCGATTCGACTTTCGACAAGTTTCGCTGCCGCTGGGTGCCTTATTACGAGGGGAATGCGGTTGCGGAGTTTGGAAAAACCTACCAACTGAATGTGTCGTGGCGGGATCAGAATTTTTCGGCGCAGACCACCATCGACCAATCCAGGATCAACCTGGACACGGTGGTTTACATCGAAGAATTTTTTGATATATACGGCGGCCACGACGGGGTGACCGTTCACTTCCGGGATGCTCCCGGCCCCGGCAATTTTTACCGTTTTCAGATGGACCGCTGGATCGACAAATCGCGGGCCCACGCCCACATTCTGGAAGTGGTGTACAGCGATTGTACTGCCGACGGGGAGCAATTTTTGGTGTCGGACTATGGACGTACTATTTTCAACGACAAAAACATCGACGGCGAACAATTGGTGCTCAACGTAGAGGTATCGTTTGAATATTTGAAAGGCGATTCGACAACGATCTACATGATGTCGTTGGATGAGGCTGCCGCCAAATTTTATCAGGACATCGACGACCAGTTGGCCTCTATTCTCAACCCCTTTGTGGAGCCGGTGTTTTTGGACTCGAATATAGAAGGGGCCCTGGGTGTATTTGGGTCGGCGGTTTATTCCGATCCGTATCCGTTTATTTATCCGCGGGACAACCCTTGAGGGATTGTTGATCTAGGAATTTCAAAGAATAATTTATAAAACATTTAAAATTATTACGCAATGAAAAAAATGAACATTTATCTGCTCACGCTGGTCTTTGCATTGGCAAGTATAACCTGGGCCTGCAATGAAACCAGCAGAACAACAGCCGCCTATTCGGGCCCCAAATTAGGTGCAACCGACGATGAAGAAGCCGAAGATGGAGAAGGAGAGGAGGATGGGGAGGAGGAGGAAGAGATCGAAGCATTTCCGGATGAACATTTCCAACAGTTCGAGAAATTTGATCCTAGCATGTTTGATGAAAATTCGATCGTCATCGACAATAAGTGGATGCCTATGGAAGTGGGTCGTCAGGAGATCTATAAAGGATCGGATATGGGCGATGAAGGGGAGCGGATTGAGCACAGTCTTTATTCGACCGCTACCGACCTGACCAAAGTGATCAACGGCGTCAATTGCGTAGTTCTATACCAACTGGATTACACGGAGGGAGGGGTGTTGGAAGAAGCAGAGCTGGCATTTTTCGCTCAGGACAAGGAAGGCAATGTCTGGCATTTTGGACAGTACGTCGAACACTACGATGAAGACTTCTTTGAAGGCGGAAGGATCTGGGTATTTGGGTTGGTAGAAGGTGCCCGCGCCGGTATCTATATGCCTGCCGAGTCGAAGATAAAAGTTAGTGACCGCAGTTATTCGATGGGCTATGCTCCTGCTCCTTTCAACTGGACGGACCGTTTTATCATTCACGAAACCGATGCCAAGGTCAATAATTCCTCCGGCAATTATACCAATGTACTCAGCACCCGCGAATACAGCCAGGAAGAGCCCAATGCCTTTCAGCTAAAATACTATGCCGCTGGTGTGGGCAACATAGGTGTGGGATATATTGGCGATGATCCCAACGCGGAAACCATGGACCTGATAGAAGTCAAGCACCTCAAAGGAAAAGATCTGGCAGAGGTTCGGGAGGCTGCCATGAAGCTGGAACGGCGCGCCGCAGTATACGGCCAACTGGCTCCGGCCAAAGTAAGAAAATAGCACATTGTAAATACAGGACTTTAACTTCTCGATTTCACACAAAAACTCATTGAGCCGCTCCGGTGTAATTTCGCCGGAGCGGATCGATGGATTTTCATCTCACCGCTCTTCATTTTCAGCCTATTTGCCTGGAGGCCTATGCCCCCCTGTCCCTCTGCTATTGGCAACAGGTAAACCGATGCTTACGCAAATTAGGAAAGTTCGAACATTCATTAAATGGCCACCTGTCTTCTAAGATGGTTACTTTCCCATTTCAGAAAGGGTGCCCCTAACCGAAATACTATGCTGAACGCCAAGGATTTTAAAGTACTCAAAGGACAACAATATTGCGATAATAAGGGTTGTTCTCATTTCGAACTCATCGGCGCGGGAAACATTCGCATCCACAGCCGTTTGAAAGGGCAGGTATATTGCACCATTTGTAAAAACCGGTGGGTCGTCACCAAAGGAACCATCCGGTTTGGCCTCAAGACGCCCATCAACAAAGTGATCGCAACCCTCCGGATGTTGGCAGAAGGTACGGGCCTGAGAAAAACCTGCCGCCTCCAGGGCATCACCCCCAATGCCGCCAAAAAATGGATGGCCAAAGCAGGCGATCATCCCGAAGAGTTTACCCATTATATGCAACACCATCTGCAGATGCAACAAGACCAGATCGACTCCTTTTGGAAATTTATTGAAAAAAAGAAAAAAAAATCCAACCCCATCTGACACACCCCACCGAGCAAGTGATCCCCACAGTTGACCATTAACTTTGTCTACCCTAAATACTTGTATTTCAACATATAACAACAATTTTGCACCCTTACAAATAAGGGTGCAAAACCCGAATTGAAATGCAGATTGGTACCTTCGATCCGCCCTCCCTAAATAAAGTGTACGAAAAAAGTATGCAGATTTTTTGCAGATATTAATTTTTTTTATAGTTTTACGTCGAGACTATCCATTTTTAACCCAATCAGTGCCCAACTGTCAAACCATTTTTACATAAATGAAAATACAAATATTCAAATTTCCTCTCTGACCGGTGTTGAAAAATGCCTTCGACAGAGATAATGAAAACCCAATCACATAGCACAAGACCACTTAATTGTACATCGAATAAAGAGACTACACCTCTTCTTTTCGCTTTTGACCGGTATGCCTTATTGGATATATCGACGATAATTGTCCCAAATTCTTACCGCACATAGTTCCTTTTAGGCTTTCTCGATGCGAGAGAGGCTTTAATAGTATAATCCGATGTAAAAGCAACGGTTGCAATCGCACGATATTAACATGGTGCGCACTTGCGACCTGGCATTGTATTGCCGAAAATAAACGAAAAAATAACAACTGACTTAAAGCGCTACTTATGCAATGGTTAACAAAATCGGCCGTACAGGCCCGACTTTTGGTGGTGTCTATAGCATCCATCCTGCTTTTTATTGGTGTTGCTCAACTGAGAAATGCACCGGTAGACGTCTATCCCGAATTTTCACCTGTCTACGTCGAAGTACAAACGGAAGCCCTGGGCTTGTCGGCTGAAGAAGTGGAACAGATTCTTACCGTGGCACTCGAACAAGACCTGCTCAATGGGATCGCCTTTCTCGACGAGATCTGGTCGGAGTCGATGAATGGGCTGTCGAGGGTAGTCTGTGTATTTGAACCCGGAACCGACCCGATGAAGGCCCGACAGGTAGTAGCCGAACGGCTCACCCAGGCCCACGCCCTGCCCAACGTGTCGAAGCCGCCGATCATGTTGCAACCCTATTCTTCCACCAGCCGGGTATTGAAGATCGGCTTAAGCCCGGCGACTGCCGACCTATCGCTGGTCGACTTATCGGTGCTTGCCCGCTGGACCATCCAACCCTATCTGATGGGGGTGGAGGGCGTAGCCAATGTCTCCATCTGGGGGCAACGCAAACGCCAAATGCAGGTACAGGTTGATCCCGAAAACCTGAAGGAAAAAGGCGTCAAGCTGGGCGAGGTCATCAAGACCACCGGCGAAGCGCTTTGGGTTTCGCCACTTACCTTTTTGGAATCTTCCACTCCGGGTACGGGAGGCTTTTTCGATACCCCCAACCAACGGCTGGGCGTCCGGCACGTATTGCCGATCAACGAACCCGAAGACCTGGCCAACGTGGCCCTTCACGGCCATGAAAACACCGTGTTGGGAGATGTAACCACTGTCGTGGAAAACCACCAACCCCTCATCGGCGACGCCATCGTCAACGGTCAGTCGGGGCTGATGTTGGTGGTGGAAAAATTTCCCTGGGCCAACACCATCGACGTGACCCGCAACGTGGAAACGGCCCTTTCTCAGATCAAGCCTGGACTGAAAGGCATTCACTTTGATACGGATATTTTCCGGCCGGCCAATTTTGCGAAAGCATCATTTGCCAACCTTTCCAATGGTTTCGTCATCGCCCTATTGCTGGGAGTGGCCGCCTTGTTCTTCTTTTTTTATGAATGGCGTGCTGCTCTTATTGGCAGTTTGTCGGTGGTCTTATCGTTGTTGATAGCTACCTACATTTTGAATCTGATGGGCACTACTTTCAACATGATGGTACTGGCCGGACTGGTACTCGCCCTCGGATTGGTAGCCAACGACACCATTGCGGTGATCGACAATATGAGACGCCGCCTCGGCCAACGACACGATTTGGTCGGCCAGCCGCACACTACTGCCAGTATTATTGTGGAAGCGGTGTCTGAAATGCGCAGCTCCCTACTCTTTGCCACCTGTGCCATCCTGCTGGCCATATTGCCTTTGTACTTTTTGGGAGGCCTTTCGGAAAAATTCCTGACGCCGCTGGCTACCTCTTTTCTGGTGGCTTTGGCAACATCTCTCGTGGTAGCTGTAACGCTGGTCCCGGCACTCGGCAGCATGTTGTATGCCAACAAAACAATGGACTACCGGGTTGGTCCGGTATTGTCGTCGCTACAATCCTCACTGGGATCGGCGGCGGCCCGCATGATGCAAAGCCCCGTTGTCGCTTACGCTATGTTCGGAATATTGGCGCTGGCAACGGTGTTGTTGTATCCCACCCTCAACAAGAATCTTACACCTCCTGATCTGCAAGCCAACAACCTCGTTGTGGAAGTCGATGCAGCGGAAGGCACTTCTCTGGTTCGCATGAATCAACTCCTTAAGGCATCCATGGCCGATCTGTCGAAAATATCGGGCGTAAGCAATGTAGCGGCCCACATTGGGCGAGCTGTTATGTCGGACAAGGTAGAGAATGTCAATTCGGGTGAAATATGGATCAACCTCGACGAAAAAGCCGAATACACCACAGCCTTGAATGCCATACAAAAAGCGATGGAAAACCACAAAGACCTGTCGGCGAAGGTTCAAAACTACTACAAGCAAAGCCTGGGCAAGTCGGTTCGGTTGTCGAACCATCTGTACGCCATGCGCGTCTACGGCGAAAACCAGGAGATGCTGACCAAAAAAGCGGAAGAGGTAAAAGACGCCATCACCGGCATCAGCGGCATTGTCGATCCGCGGGTGGACTATCCCCCTCTGGAATCCATCCTCGAAGTGGAAGTAGATCTGGAAAAAGCCCGCCAACACGAAATAAAACCCGGCGATGTGAGAAGAGCAGCCGCCACGCTGATAGCGGG
This sequence comes from Saprospiraceae bacterium, assembly GCA_965222105.1. Lineage (GTDB taxonomy): Bacteria > Bacteroidota > Bacteroidia > Chitinophagales > Saprospiraceae > CALGLS01. Next base: position 49,263 of record CBDCTQ010000088.1, read on the forward strand.
TGTGGAAGTGGGCAGCCTCTTCGAGGGGCAAAAAGTATTTGACGTCGTCGTTTGGGGTACCCCAGATATACGCGACAATATCGATGATGTAGGCAATTTGTTGATCGAAAAACCAGGAGGTGGATACATCCGGCTGGGAGAAGTGGCAGATGTCAAAAACATACCTGCCCCGCGGGTCATCAACCGGGAAGCGGTATGCCAGTACATCGATGTTCCATTCCATTTTAGCGGCAGCGACCACAGTGCCTTGGTAGATGATATAGACAACCGGCTTTCCACCGTCGACTTTCCGCTGGAGTATCATGCAGAACTTACCGGCAGTTTTCAGCAAATGCACAGTACGAAAAGCAAGTTTTACCAGATCCTGTTAGCGGTACTAATTGGCATGCTGTTGTTGTTTCAGGCGGCGTTTGTCAATTGGCGGCTGGCCTTTTTCTTTCTGGTGGGTCTGCTGGCTTGTCTTTCCGGAGGCTTGGTGGTGGCATTTCTCATCGGCAATGAATTGTCGCTTGGGGTGCTGGCAGGTCTGCTGGCGGTAGCTGCGCTGGCCATCCATCTGGGCACCCGGTTTATCCGGCATTTAAAAAGATTGGAACTCCGCGACGATGTCGTCTTTGGTGAGGGCCTTGTAGAGCGGGGTATGGAAGAGCGTTTTGCTCCGATGATGATGACCATCCTGACCACGGCCCTCGTCCTATTGCCATTTGCTGTAATGGGTTCTATTCCGGGCCTGGAATTGGTGCGGCCGATGGCAATCGTACTGCTGGGTGGATTGGCCACAACCCTTTTGTTTCAATTATTTGTACTTCCGAGGTTGTACCTACAGTTTGGCCGGAACTCGGAGTCGGCCATCGCCGAAGAAAAAGCCATGCTCGAACTGAGTGGTGAAAACCTTCAGGCAGCAATGAAAACAGCACGTTGATTCATAGGGTCAAAGGTATTTTCCATCATTCAAAACCTATAATCCGGAAATTACCACGACCTCCTAAAATGAAAATAAATGAATATTTTTTTACAAAGAATCCATGTTCTTGGGTTGATCTTGCTGGGGTGGTTGTGTGTGGGTTGTCACCAAACTGAAAGCACCTATACCAAGATCGAACCCGCTGTGGTAGAGCACATCGAACACAGCGAATTGAGTACACTCACCCTTACGGAAAAAGCAGTCCAACGAACCGGTATCAAAACGGAAACCGTTGGCGAACAATCCGTCTCAGACAAATCCGTCAAGACCATCGCCTACGCCGCTGTCCTTTACGGCCCCCAGGGAAGAACCTGGGTGTACAAAAATCCAAAGCCACTGGTATACGTCCGGCACGAGATCAAAGTCGATCGCATCGATGGCGACGTGGCGTACCTGTTGGAAGGGCCACCTGTGGGAACGGTGGTCGTCACTCAGGGTGTCTCTGAACTTTACGGGACGGAGTACCACGTTGGTCATTGACCACACCCGATCATCCGGTTTTTAAACTACGGTAGGTTGTTTAAAATTTACAACAATAGACCTACAAATCGACAAAACACATTATGATACGATCAATAATAAAATCGAGTCTTCGCTTTCGCTTTCTGGTCATTGCCCTGGGCATAGCCATGATGGGTTTTGGCATCCGGGAGGTGCGCGAGATGCCCATCGACGTTTTTCCGGAGTTTGCTCCGCCGGTGGTAGAAGTACAAACCATCTGTCTGGGATTGGAGTCGACCGATGTGGAGGCTCTGGTGACGGTGCCGTTGGAATACGCCTTCAATGGCATTCCGGGGCTGGATGTGATGCGCTCGCGGTCGGTATCTCAGTTGTCGGCCATACGGTTGATCTTTGAGCCGGGAACCGATCTGATGCAGGCCCGCCAGTTGGTATCTGAAAAGATCGCCACGGCCACCCCCACCCTACCCACCTGGGCGGCACCGCCGTTGATGTTGCAACCCCTTTCGGCTACGAGCCGCTGTATGAAAATCGGGCTTTCTTCCGACAGTCTTTCGGTGATCGACCTGTCGATGCTGACCTATTGGAAAATCAACGATGCCATTCTTTCGGTGCCTGGTGTTGCTCACGTAGCCATCTGGGGAGAGCGGATACAAATGCAGGTGGTGCAAGCCGACCCGACAAGGATGCAGGCCCTGGGCGTGACCCTGGAAGAGATCATGAAGGCCACCGCCGATGCACTCGATGCGGGTTTGCTGTTTTTCTCGGAAGGGGCCCTGATCGGCACGGGCGGCTGGATCGAAACGGAGAGCAAGCGATACGGCATCCGCCACCAACTGTCGATTGCCAATCCCGACGACCTGTCGAAGGTAGTGGTGAAGCGGATCAACGACCGATATATACTGCTGAGCGATGTGGCCAATGTGATCGAAGACCACCAACAGATGCCGGGCGATGCCATCATCAACGACGGAGTGGGGCTGATGCTGATCGTGGAAAAACTGCCCTGGGGCAATACCCGCGACATTACCAGAGGGGTGGAAGCGGCCATTGAAAAGATACGTCCCGGATTGCCGAATGTAGAGATAGATACGGAGATCTTCCGGCCGGCAACTTATATAGATATGTCGATCAACAATCTGAGTGAGGCACTGCTGATCGCTTGCTTGCTGGTCATTGTTGTATTGTTCATTTTTCTGTTTGAGTGGCGGGTTACGGTGATCAGCGTGGTGGCCATTCCGCTGTCGTTGATGGCGGGTGCGCTGGTACTCAAATTGCAGGGTGCCACGCTGAATACGATGATCCTGGCCGGATTTGTCATTGCGCTGGGAGCGGTGATAGACGACGCCATCATCGGAGTGGAAAACATTATGCGCCGACTGCGGCAGGCCCGCAAAGAGGGCAGCACCCAGTCGCTTTTTCGGATTGTAACAGAGGCTTCGCATGAGGTACGCAGCCCAATCGTGTACGCCACCCTGATAGAGGTGGTGGCACTGGTGCCCGTATTTTTTATGGACGGGCTGTCGGGTGCCTTTTTTCAAGCCATTGGCCTTCGCCTATGCCATAGCGGTGTTGGCCTCCATGCTGGTGGCGCTGACGATCACGCCGGCCATGAGTTACATCCTGTTGAAAGACGCGCCGTTGGAAAAACGGGAGTCGCCCTTTCTGAAATGGCTGCACCGGGGTTATAGCCGATTGCTGGCATCGATCATTGCACAACCACGGCATACCTACCTCATAGCAGGTGCGGTGGCTCTGGCGGGGATCATCATTACGCCCCAGTTGGGGCAGTCGCTCCTCCCCTCCTTCAAAGAACGGGACTTTCTGATGCATTGGGTGACCAAGCCCGGCACCTCTCACCCGAGATGAACCGCATAACGACGGTGGCGAGTAAGGAATTGCGCAATATCGAAGGCGTCCGCAATTTCGGGGCCCACATCGGGCAGGCCTTCTATATGGATGAGGTGGTGGGGATCAATTTTGGTGAAAACTGGGTCAGCGTGGCCCCGGAGGTGGACTACGACCAAACCCTCGACAAAATACAAATGATGGTGGATGGTTATCCGGTTTGTATCGCGATGTGCTGACCTACCTCAAGGAGCGGATCAGAGAAGTGCTGACGGGTACTTCGGAGGCGGTGGTCATCCGGTTGTATGGGCCCGAACTCGCCGAGTTGCGCGTCAAAGCCCGTGAGGTGAGGGACAAGCTCAGTGGGATAGAGGGGATCGTCGACCTGCACGTCGAACTCAATGAAGAGATCCCCCAGGTACAGGTAAAAGTGGATTTGGACAAAGCTAAAAAATACGGCCTCAAACCCGGCGATGTGCGGCGTGCCGCTGCCACGATGGTTGCGGGTGAAGAGGTGGGAGATATTTTCCGCGAAGGGAAAGCCTACGATGTCAATGTGTGGAGTATCCCGGAAGCGCGGAATAGTTTTACGGACCTTCAAAACCTGCCCATCAATACGCCCGACGGCGGCGTGGTTCGCCAGGCCGATGTGGCGGAGATGAAGATCGCCCCGACCCCCAACATCATCAAACGGGAAAACCTCAAACGCAGGCTGGATGTGGGTGCCAATGTAAAGGGCCGGGACCTGGGCGCCGTCATGGCGGATGTAAATCGCGCCTTGAGCGAGGTGGAATTTCCACATGAGTATCATCCGGTCGTGTTGGGGGAATATACCGAGCGGCAAAATGCTGCCCAGAAGCTGCGGTGGTTTATGGTGTTGGCTGCCATTGGGATCTTCTTGTTGTTGCATACTTCTTTCAACAGTATGCGGTTGGCCATACTTTCTTTCGTCTGTTTGCCAATGGCATTGGTAGGAGGTGCGCTGGCTGCCTACTTTGGCAGTGGCATTATTTCACTGGGCTCTATGGTGGGCTTTCTGACCATATTGGGCATTGCCGCCCGCAATGGGATTATGATGATCAACCATTTTCAGCACCTCGAAACCCACGAAAATGAAACCTTTGGTACTGCCTTGGTCTTGCGAGGCGCGAAGGAACGACTTGCTCCGATACTTATGACTGCTACTACGACCGGATTGGCCCTGCTCCCTTTAGTGATTTCAGGCGACATTCCCGGACACGAAATTGAACTGCCAATGGCGGTAGTCATCCTGGGTGGATTGATTACCTCTACGTTGTTGAACCTGTTTGTCGTACCCGCTTTATACCTCGTGGTTGCAAAACCTGCGGTGGTTGCGGGGTAACTCAAAAAAAATCCATTTATAGTGTTTATAATTTGTTAACCTCTAAATTCACTAAAAACGATGAAAAAAATCCTACTACTTAGAAACTTATTTACAATAGTACTGATCTGCACTTGTTCGTTAACTTATGCGCAGGGTTCGCTTGGGGGCGTTGAAGGTACCGTAACTCAAAATGATGGAAAACCCATTGCACTTGTAACCGTTACCGCAAGTTTAGACTCGGAAATAATAGGCTTGGCCAATACAGATGATCAGGGAAAGTACAACCTGGCATTACAACCTGGCACCTACCAAATTAACTTCAAGAATATTTCTTATAAAGAAGAAATTAAGATCATCAATGTGGGTAACAAGGTCAAAACGATCGATGTGATTCTGGCCGATGATGTGATTGATCTAGCCGATATTATCGTGACCAGTAAATCGAGAAACGTGAACGACATGGCCCGGCTGCCGAGTGTAAAAGGTACGGCGATATATGCCTCCAAGAAGAATGATGTTATTCTTATGAATAAAATTAATGCGAACCTTGCTGTCAATAATCCTCGTCAGGTTTTTGCAAAAGTGGCAGGCACCAATATTTGGGAAAATGATGGTACGGGTATACAATTGAATGTATCGAACAGAGGGTTGAGCCCCAATAGGTCCTGGGAATATAATACCCGTCAAAATGGATACGACATTGCCGCTGACATTCTCGGATATCCAGACAATTATTATACGCCAACCATGGAGGCTATTGAGCGAATTGAGGTAGTGAGGGGATCCGCATCACTGCAATATGGAACCCAATTAGGGGGAATGTTGAATTTCCGGTTAAAAAGGGCTCCAAAAAATAAAACCTTTGAATTCAACACCATGCAAACGGTGGGTTCCTTTAACCTGTTTAATTCTTATTCCAGTGTTGGAGGACGGAAAGGCAAAGTGGAGTATTTCGGATATTTTCACCATCGAAGTGCCCGCGGGTGGAGAGAAAATGCTGATTACAGGATAAATAGTGGGTATGGATCCGTGAAGTATCATTTTAGTGATAAATTTAACATGGGTGTGGAAATGACGAAGATGAAGTACACCTTACATCTGTCGGCAGGGGTGACTGACCGACAGTTTGCCATTGACCCACAGGCTTCAAACAGGGAACGAAATTGGTTTCAGGTGTCGTGGAATTTACCCGCCATTACCTTGGATTATGATTTTGGGAATGGCACCAAATTGTCTATGCGCAATTATGCCATACTTTCCAGCAGATATAGTGTAGAAAATACGGATCCGGTCAATATACCAGATGAAGGTGATTTTCGGGATTTAAGACGAGATGAGTATCGAAATTATGGTTCGGAGACCAGACTACTGACAAAGTATAAGCTGTTCCCCAAAACACGAAATTCATTCTTAATTGGGGTAAGATTCTACGATGGAAAAACAACAAGAGGTCAGGGATTGGGAACGGATGGCAGGGATCCTGATTTCAACTTTATCAACCCAGATGCGCTGGAGTACAACAACTATACGTTTAACACCTCAAACGTTGCGGTTTTTGCAGAACATATTTTTCAGTTTACGCCAAAACTATCCCTTACTCCAGGTGCCAGATATGAGTATGTCAAAGTCAATTTTGATGGGTATTTTAATGACGATGGTACATTGGTAAATGAGGATCGCGAAAATATAAGAAATTTCCCCTTGTTTGGCGTAGGGCTTCAATATCTAATCAATAGTGAAATCAATTTTTATGCTAACATTACGGAAGGATTCAGAGCGGTTCATTTCAATGATATGCGGGTTGAAAACCCCAATCTGGAAGTTGACCCTGATGTAAAGGATTCAGATGGTTATAATGCCGACATAGGTTTTAGAGGGCAAATAAAACAGATCCTTAATTTTGATGTCAATGGATTTGTTCTTGCCTACAATAACAGAATTGGAATTACAAGGCGTAATGGTATTGATTACAGAACCAATGTTTCCGATTCCAGGAATATGGGATTAGAGTCAATGGTGGAATTAAATCTTCTAAAAGCACTTAGAGTAAATAGTCCATATACTGTAAATTTATTTAGTTCGTATGCTTATGTCAATACAGAGTATTTAGATGGCCCCTTTAAAGGAAACAGGGTCGAATTAGCCCCTGAGCATCTTTTTAAGGCGGGTGTAAATTTCAAGGGTTACCATTTTTCAACTACTTTGAATTATACTTATACCAGCGGTCAATATGCTGATGCGAATAATACGGAATTTTCGGAGACCGGAAACCAGGGATATATTCCATCCTATTCTGTTTTTGACTTTTCCGCAAATTATGATATTAATAATTACACGATTAGTCTGGGTATTAATAATTTGTTTGATGCGACCTATTTTACCCGAAGAGCTTCCAGTTATCCCGGTCCTGGTGTAATACCCGCTGAACCCCGGCATTTTTACGTCACTTTTGGAATCAAAATTTAACCTTGAGGAAAGGCCGATCCTCAAACCTTCCAGGTTTTTAAAACTTGGAAGGTTTTTTTTAGCCCACCCCCAACCTATTAATTCCGCAAATTTAACGCAAAAACCTGCCGGGCAATTCTGACTTTCATACCAAACACTCATCACCGACCTTACCTTCTTTCGGTTCTTCCCGAACATCGACCAACCCGAATTGGTTACCAAAATTCCTAACAAACATCCATTTAAAGTAATCCAGAAAGTACTCATCGGGCGGATAATAGTGCGCCTCCCGCCTTGTGGAACAGGTATTCCGAATACCGAAGGTTAGGTATTTTCTAAGTAGATGGCTGTGTTGACCACCTGTTTGGGCAAACGAACGCTTTATTTTGTTCGTTTATGTTTCTAATCAAAAAGTGTAAAAATCAATCATGAAAAAATTTACATTGGTTTTCCTGGTCGGTATCATGGCCATCATATCCTGCGACAATTCCGACTCTCCTTCCAACACAACTGTGGAAGATGATTACAACCGAAAGGCCATGCTCACCAATTGGGCCGACAACATCATCCTACCCGGCATAGAAGACCTCGTCAATAAGGCCGAAAGCATGAAGGATGCTGCCAACGCCTTTAGCGCCGATCCGACTATGGCCAACCTCCAATCGCTTCGAGCGGAATGGCTTAGTGCCAACCTGGCCTGGCAACGGGTGCCCATGTTCCTTTACCGAAAGGGAGACGAGATTGGCTGGCGGCAGTTTATGAACATTTATCCCACTGATGTTGAAAAACTGGAAAAGAACGCCGAGGAAGGTGGTTACAACCTGGAGTTGAACAACACCATGGCCCAACAAGGCTTTCCCGCCATGGATTATATGCTGCACGGCCTGGGTGGTCTGGGTGCTTCCGACGATGAGATACTCGCCCACTACACTACTAACGACCACGAAACGGGATACCGCAACTACCTGGTGGATCTGGCGACGAGGATTTATTCGATGTCTAACACCGTATACACGGATTGGACAGATAACGGTTTCCGGGATGAGTTTGTCAATAACGACGGCAGCAACTCCAATGCCTCCGTAGACCGCCTGGTCAATGATTTTGTATTCGCTTACGAAAAAGACATCCGCGCCAATAAGGTGGGCATACCGGCGGGTGTCTGGGCCGACCCATTGGAAGACCGGGTGGAGGCCTACTACCGACAGGACGTGAGCAAGATGCTGCTGCTGGAGGCCCTCGACGCTTCTCAGGATTTTTTCAACGGGGATCATTTCGGCAGCGATACCCAAAGCGGTGAATGCTTCAAAACGTATCTCGATTATTTGAACGCCACCAAAAATGGCACCCTACTCTCCAAACTCATCAATGACCAATACGACAAGGCCAGGACAGAGATCAACGCCAAATTGGGCGACAACTTTAGTGAGGAAGTGGCCAACAGCAACAACGATATGCTGGATGTATATAACCAGCTTCAGCTCAATGCAGTACTGATCAAAACGGATATGTATCAGGCCCTGGGTGTGGCGAGGGATTTTGTGGATTCGGATGGGGACTGATGGCAGTTGCTGATTGGCCCTGCACGTATTTTTCAGCACATTTTCAACCTTACAAAACGGGGGGCACTGTGCGAGGAATATACCGGAGAATTTTGAATGAGTTTATGTGAGCCACCTGTTCCAGGGTAGTTATATTCGGGGATGGGTGCTTTTGCCGAAAGGCTGCTTACACATAATACCGTTTTCAACCTAGTGCATGAGGAACTAAATTCTGAACAGTTTATAATTGTTCTCTGCCAAAGGCAGACAGGTTTTCCACCTACTCTGCGTTGCAGAACCGGGCTTCGTAGCTAAGGCTACGATCCCGAACCTGCGCCTTGATTAGACGAAAAATAACTGCTTCTAAACTATCCATTACTTAATGCCTCAAGCACTAGCTATTTTTAACGTTTTCGGGCTCACTTGGAACAGGCCCATCAATTATGAAGATAAAAGAATACCTCCTTCTGCTGCTCCTCCTGGGCTGCCTGAAGAACGCAGCCTGGTCGCAGCTACAGATTTCCGGGGTGGTAAAAGACTCGCTGACCCGTGCCGTGGTAGAACATGCACAGGTCGTGATCGCCTCACTGAAAGTAGACCAGCTCACCGACAACCGGGGCCGGTTTGTGGTCCGGAATATCAAGCCGGGCACTTATACGCTCTATGTCGTATTTGCCGAATACCGTACCCACCGTCGGGAAATTATTGTTGGAAAAGAAGATATTTCGCTCGAAGTAGATCTGGTTCCTTTCGATCTGACGCTGAACGTGGTAACCGTCAGGCAGGAAAAAGAAGAGGATTTCGGGTGGCGCCGACTGAGTGCGGTGGAGGGTACTTCGATATACGCAGGAAAGAAAACGGAGGTCATCCTTTTGGAAAACCTGACGCTCAACCTGGCCGCCAACAATGCCCGGCAGATATACAGCCAGATAGCTGGACTGAACATTTATGAGAATAACGACGGCGGATTGCAACTCAACATCGGCGGACGAGGACTGGACCCCAACCGATCAGCCAATTTTAACACCCGCCAAAACGGTTACGACATCAGTGCCGATGTGTTGGGTTACCCCGAAAGCTACTATACGCCACCACCTGAGGCGCTGGCCGAGATACAGGTGATCCGGGGAGCAGCGGCGCTTCAGTACGGAACACAGTTTGGGGGGTTGGTGAATTTTAAATTCAGACAACCCATCGAAAACAAGAAGATCGAACTTATTTCGCGGCAAGCCTATGCCTCCAACAATCTGTTTACAACGTTTAACAGCATTTCGGGTACCTTGCGGAAATTCAGCTACTATACGTACTGCAACTACAAGCGGGGAGATGGCTTCCGGCCCAACTCGCAGTTTGAGGCGACCAATCTGCACACCCACTTAGCGTATGAGTTTTCGCCCAATACGACCATCAGCGGAGAGATAACTTATCTGGACTATCTGGCCAAGCAGCCGGGTGGGTTGTGGGACTCGAAGTTTGAAGAAGATATTTTCTTTAGCAACCGCGAGCGCAACTGGTTTGATGTAAGATGGTTGTTATGGTCAGTCAAGCTGGAACAGAAGTTTTCATCGAAAACGGATTTGAGCCTCAACGCCTATGGGCTGAGGGGGCACCGGAAGTCGTTGGGGTTCCGGTCGGCTTTTTCGTCACAGGTAGACGATGTCAATGAGCCACGCGACCTCATCATCGGTCAGTTTAAAAACTGGGCAGCCGAAGCCAGGCTGCTGACCCGCTATGGTCTGGGAACGGATAAAACGGGCAAAGAAAAGTTGGGCGTTTTTGTGATCGGCACCAAGTATTACCAATCTAATAATACCAGCCAGCAAGGGCCGGGGTCGACGTCTTCTGATCCGGATTTCACTTACGCCAGTGAGGAGTTTCGCTATTATCCCAACCAGTCTTCCTTTCGCTATCCCAATTTGAATGTTTCCGTATTTGGAGAAAACATTTTTAACCTTTCCCCAAAATTGTCGGTAACGCCGGGTTTTCGATTTGAGTACATCCGAACGGAAAGCGACGGCAGTTATCAGAATCTGGTTTTTGATGGAGCTAACAATGTTATTGCGGATGCTGTATTGACCGACGATCGGGTGTTTGACCGCAGATTCGTTCTGTTTGGTTTGGGTATGAGCTATCAACCCGCAAAAGTTGCTGAGGTGTATGCCAATTTTACGCAGAACTACCGGTCGGTTACCTTTTCCGACTTGCGTGTGGTCAGTCCTACTTATCAGATCGACCCCAACATTTCGGATGAGAATGGCTATACGGCCGACCTGGGACTGCGGGGTCGGCTGGGCAATTTCCTGCAGTACGATTTCGGTATTTATGGATTGTTGTACGCCGACCGTCTGGGTGAATCGCTGGAAGCGGAAGTACAAACGTTTAGCGACGGCACCGAAAGGGAAACGGGCAGGCTTTTGCGCAAACGCAAAAATGTGGGGGATGCATTTATCTACGGTTTTGAAAGTTTGCTGGATTGGAATATTGGTAATTCCTTTTGGCAAGACAATGAGAAGTTCCGGCTTTCGTATTTCACCAACATTGCTTTTACGAAATCGGAATATTTCCATTCGTTGACGCCCGGTATTGAAGGCAAAGAGGTAGAGTTTATCCCCGATTGGAACATCAAGACTGGCTTTCGTTTTGGATTTGGTGATTTTGACGGCAGTCTGCAATTGACTTATTTGTCCGAACAGTTTACAGATGCAAGCAACGCTCCCGATGATCCCAACACATTGAGCGGCATCAGAGGTACTATCCCGGCTTATACGATCATGGATCTGTCGCTGGCCTATACCTGGAAGATGCTGAAGCTGGAGGCAGGGAGCAATAACCTGCTGGATGAACGTTATTTTACCCGCCGGGCTACGGGGTATCCGGGGCCGGGGATTATTCCTTCGGCGCCTCGTACTTTTTATGTGGGATTGCAGTTGAGGATTTAGGAGAGGTTTTGATGTGCTGATGCTTGCCGTGAAGGCGTAACGTAGTGGAGTCCCCCGTATCAAGTCCGGGGCAGGCTTTCATGGTGCTGATGTGCTGATTTGTTGATATGCTGATGTGCTGATTTGTTGATATGCTGATGTGCTGATGTGCTGATGTGCTGATTTGTTGATATGCTGATGTGCTGATTCGTGCCGTGAAGGCGTAACGTAGTGGAGTCCCCCGTAGCAAGTCCGGGGCAGGCTTTCATGGTGCTGATCCCGAAACGAGTTCGGGACAAGTTCTACCTTCACTTCGTTCCGGCAGATAAGCCTGTCTACCTTTAGATTTGTAATTATCCAAAAGAGGGCAATATTAAAATAAAGAAGATGTATAAGTCTTTCAAGAGTTTGCTTAATTTAAAGCGTTAAAAACTCTTGCGTTGACAACGGTGATCTATCTGTCTACCTGGGTTATAAAATACCCATCTGTCGAATTAGACCGTCGTCAACTTTGAAGACAAGCGCCAATTGTATAATTGATGCAGGTACCATATAGAATTATAGGATTAAAGGCCTACTAAAGGTATTAGTACAACATCTTCAAATGCAAGAGTATTTCAAAATACATAAACCTAAATTTATGAAAAAGTATTTACTCTTCATCGGAATTGACATGTCAAAAAACTGGTTTGATGTGGCTTTAACAGTTGATGGTGAAAAAGCAGACATGCCTCATCGACAATTTGACAACACCCCAAAAGGCTTTAAACAATTGATCAAATGGATCAAAAAAATGTCAAAAGACCTTGGGGTTAATGGCTCCTGGCTCTTTTGCCTGGAACATACGGGGGTATATACCCTGCCATTGTGCGCCTTTTTGGAAGCCGGCGAATATGATTTTGTTCTGGACTCAGCACTACGTATAAAAAGATCACTCGGCCTGCGAAGAGGTAAGGACGATAAGGCAGACTCCAAAGACATAGCCAAATATGTTTACTTGCATCATAAAGATTTGAAAATCAGTTCATTGCCAACTAATTTACTAATGCAACTAAAAAATTTATTGGCTCATCGAACCAGACTGGTAAAGCAACGAACAATGCTCAAATCATCCACTAAGGAGTACAACGCTTTTATGCCTCAACAATTCAGCTGTGATCAAGGCAACTGAAAAGCAAATGCTTCAACTTGTTGAAAACGACCCAGAGTTGAAAAAACTTCACACTTTAGTTACCTCGGTCAAAGGGGTTGGGCTAATTATAAGCATAGCTCTTTTGGTTTACACCAATTCATTCAAAGCTTTTGACAGTTCCAGAAAATTTGCCTGCTACATCGCCATTGCTCCATTTTCCAAGCAATCTGGCATTAGCCAAAAGACTCCGGCAAGAGTTTCTAAAACGGGATATACCAAAATCAAAGCTTTGCTGGGCAACGGAGTAAATAGTGCTATTATGCACGACAAACAACTCAAGGCTTATTTTAAGCGCAAAGTAGGTGAAGGAAAAAAAGAGTCAGCTGTAAGAAATGCCATCAAAAATAAACTCATCGCAAGGGTCTTTGCTGTCGTTAAAAGGGGTACCCCATTTGTTGAACTCAATTATTAGTTATAAATAGAATATTTTTTAACTTATTCTTGCATAAACCATAGAATTCGACAGGTAGATTTGCTGATATTGAATAGAAAAAAAATAACTATGTATTACACAAAAAATAATTTACGCAAGTTAATTTCTTGTTGTTGCCTATTTTTGAACTATGGACATTTTTGATGGTTTACAGGCGGGTATGAGTGTTGGTGAGATATGGGGAGTATTGGTTGAAGCGGTGAATATGACGTTGGCCTATTTCACCAATACAAGTAAGCGGATACATGTGTTGTACTTGTTGAGTTCCGGTATGCTGGCTTATTATGTGTATCGTAGTACGAAGGTGAAAGGGTCGTTTTTCGAGTATATTTTCAACCGGAAAGTGTGGCTGAGCAAGTCGGCGGTGGTGGATTACAGCATGATCTTCTTCAATAGCATTGTAAAAATACTGTTGATCGGGCCCTATCTGATCTATGGGCTGTATTTAGGGTTTTACGTTACGGAGGGCTTGACGCATCTCTTTGGTTTTCCTTCCTTTACGCTGACACCGACTCAGACGTTGGTGCTGTATACTATAGCGTTGACGCTGTTGGGCGATTTTGCTACTTATGTATTTCATTGGTTGATGCATCGGGTGGGGTTTTTGTGGGAGTTCCACAAGATACATCATTCGGCTACGTCGCTCAATCCGATCACGCAGTACCGGATCCATCCTGTGGAGTTGATCATCAATAATCTGCGGGCTACGTTGGTGTTTGGGTTGTTGTTGGGGGTGTTTGATTATTTGTCGGAGTATCAGGTATCGAAGTTGAAATTTTTGGGTGCGAATGTGTTTAGTTTTGCTTTTTTGTTTTTTGGCGCCAATTTGCGTCATTCGCATGTGAAGTTGACCTATTTTCCTTTTCTGGAGTATATATTCATTAGTCCGTTTCAGCATCAGATCCACCACAGTGCCAATCCGGATCATTTCAATAAGAACATCGGGTCGAAGCTGGCCATCTGGGATTGGATGTTCGGGACGTTGGTGTTGTCGAAGTCGGTGAAGCGGTTGCGCTTTGGGTTGGGGAGGGGTGCGGTGGGGTACTACGATGGTTTTTGGAAAAATTTGTATATGCCTTTTCGTAATATATATGTTTCGGTACGGCGGTGGTTTTGATTTTGGGGTTGGGATGGGCAAGGCCGCGTTGACATAGGGGAGCGCGCCGAGCCAAACTGTCTGAACTGGGATGGCTGGCGTACCATGTAGGCAACAGCCCTTCATGGGATTATTGGGATTTGTGGGATCGCTTACCTTAACTTTCGTTTGATCTCAAAATCCCCAGAAGCCTTGATTACACGTACGCTATGTCTTTTGGGCACGCCTCAGATGCTTTCGTCCGGCCTCCTGACGGGCGCTTTCCCGGAAAAACCGGGTGAGTTTCAATTCCAATCTGGTACAATTAAAAGAACGACATTTTATTTGTCTCTGATCCTGACGACAGTTTCAATTCCAATCTGGTACAATTAAAAGGGCAGTTGGCGTCGTTGCTCCAATTCTCGAATGTAAGTTTCAATTCCAATCTGGTACAATTAAAAGACGCAACAATCCTGTCCGTCTCCGCCGTTCTGGCCCGTTTCAATTCCAATCTGGTACAATTAAAAGAATCGGGCACATAACAATATGTGCCCGTTCGTCTTAGTTTCAATTCCAATCTGGTACAATTAAAAGACCAGGTACCTGGCGCAACCGGCAGCCCTCGAACCAGTTTCAATTCCAATCTGGTACAATTAAAAGATCGAAAACATCCTAAACACCACCGTCAGGGAAACGAGTTTCAATTCCAATCTGGTACAATTAAAAGTGCAATCAGGGAAGTGTTCTCAAAAGAAAATACTCAGTTTCAATTCCAATCTGGTACAATTAAAAGTTCGGCGACTTGCACGGAAGCGAGGGAGTTGTATTTAGTTTCAATTCCAATCTGGTACAATTAAAAGGATCTATACTATTAGCAATGCTGACTTTGGTTACAAGTTTCAATTCCAATCTGGTACAATTAAAAGGTTTTTCTATTTACGAGATCATCGGCAATAATAATGTTTCAATTCCAATCTGGTACAATTAAAAGCGGGCCGACGCCCTGGTGAATGCAGAATACCAACTGGTTTCAATTCCAATCTGGTACAATTAAAAGCACTTCATAGACGATCCCTTCCACCGATAGGGTAGGTTTCAATTCCAATCTGGTACAATTAAAAGCAAACAGCTTGCTATCTTTCACAATTTCGGAAATGTGTTTCAATTCCAATCTGGTACAATTAAAAGCGGCTATCAAATTCAATAATGGCGCAAAAGCAAAAAAGTTTCAATTCCAATCTGGTACAATTAAAAGGATGCCAATGTTGTGTGCTGTCGAAATAGAAATTGCGTTTCAATTCCAATCTGGTACAATTAAAAGTCTACCAATATCCACCCGGTGATAGCTTGGTTCTGAGTTTCAATTCCAATCTGGTACAATTAAAAGTGGGGGTCTGAATCCTGGCGCCGGGCTTACGTCGAGTTTCAATTCCAATCTGGTACAATTAAAAGTATTCCGAAAGGTTGTATACAGTCAAACTGTGTACAGTTTCAATTCCAATCTGGTACAATTAAAAGTGTCATTGATGCATCCTTTCTGTCTCTAAAAAGAAAGTTTCAATTCCAATCTGGTACAATTAAAAGGAAGGAATACCGCACTCTGAAGAGCATGTACGTCCGTTTCAATTCCAATCTGGTACAATTAAAAGATTTATCTTGCTGATTCTTCTGGTTTCAGCTATGCAGTTTCAATTCCAATCTGGTACAATTAAAAGTTGCAAGTATTCTTACTATACTTTCGCATAAAAAGGTTTCAATTCCAATCTGGTACAATTAAAAGCGTTTTGCCGACAGTTGATTCTCGTTGGTTATGTCGGTTTCAATTCCAATCTGGTACAATTAAAAGCCTCTATTTCGGGGATATAAGCGCGTCGTACTTCGTGGTTTCAATTCCAATCTGGTACAATTAAAAGAAGGCCCAAATGGAGCCCGTCATTAATTGTATCGTAGTTTCAATTCCAATCTGGTACAATTAAAAGGATTTGATGAACGATTTTCTACGTCGCTTACAAAAGTTTCAATTCCAATCTGGTACAATTAAAAGGACGATGATGAGTTTGTCTATGAATCTCATCTCAAGTTTCAATTCCAATCTGGTACAATTAAAAGCGTGGCCTGGAGCTGCTGGCCGAGGATGGTATAGTCGTTTCAATTCCAATCTGGTACAATTAAAAGAAGAATACCCTGAAGAAGCGCTGCGAGGAGTACGTCGTTTCAATTCCAATCTGGTACAATTAAAAGAACTGTCTATTCGATACACGGCGGTAGCTTCCCAGGTTTCAATTCCAATCTGGTACAATTAAAAGCCTTTTATAGTGCCTTACAACGAAATTCGTGAGATAGTTTCAATTCCAATCTGGTACAATTAAAAGTATAAAATTACATATGTTGCAATAGCTCCTATCTGTGTTTCAATTCCAATCTGGTACAATTAAAAGTTTTGCCATTACTTTTTCCAGGTCGATGGTTGTGTTGTTTCAATTCCAATCTGGTACAATTAAAAGTTGCACGAAACAAATGACTTTTCTTTAGGAAATAAAGTTTCAATTCCAATCTGGTACAATTAAAAGTTGCAAGGCCAGGTTGGGCAGTAGTGCCACCATTGGCAGGTTTCAATTCCAATCTGGTACAATTAAAAGTGCCGATGCAGAGCTAACTTTACGCAGCTTTGGAGAGTTTCAATTCCAATCTGGTACAATTAAAAGGATTATTTCTTCGGCAAATTGGGTGTGGTTGGTTTCGTTTCAATTCCAATCTGGTACAATTAAAAGTGTGACTCATTATTGATTGGCACGGAAATAAATTCAGTTTCAATTCCAATCTGGTACAATTAAAAGCTTCTGCGCCAACCTCTTCCATTATTCCTGAATCTTGTTTCAATTCCAATCTGGTACAATTAAAAGTAAGTGTTTTGTGCCGGGCACCACCGCCTCCATTAGGTTTCAATTCCAATCTGGTACAATTAAAAGCAAGTGGGATCATTTGCCTCAATCTCCCTTTGAACCGTTTCAATTCCAATCTGGTACAATTAAAAGCCCTTTCTTCCATAACTTCACCATTAGCCAACCTAAGTTTCAATTCCAATCTGGTACAATTAAAAGCATGCCGCTACCCCCCCTGCATATATCCGCCTCTAGTTTCAATTCCAATCTGGTACAATTAAAAGACTGACCTGAGCGATGCCAACGACGCGCCACTCCAGTTTCAATTCCAATCTGGTACAATTAAAAGTTTCGTTGAACAAAGTCTAGGTGATACCTTACTATTGTTTCAATTCCAATCTGGTACAATTAAAAGACTCGTTATACAGGTAGACCGGCAATTGTTGATAGAGTTTCAATTCCAATCTGGTACAATTAAAAGCGCTTCAAAAAGAGGTTGCGCGTCACAAGGAATTGTGTTTCAATTCCAATCTGGTACAATTAAAAGTGTAACAAGATGCAACAAAGCGCTATATAACAATTCGTTTCAATTCCAATCTGGTACAATTAAAAGTTTTGTTGTATACGCTCTATTTTCTTAGACTTGTCTGGTTTCAATTCCAATCTGGTACAATTAAAAGCCGAAGTGAATATTCCTAAGCCTATATTTGTTGTTGTGCGTTTCAATTCCAATCTGGTACAATTAAAAGTGGTTAGATGTGTCTCGCCCCGATATTGCGAAGTATGTTTCAATTCCAATCTGGTACAATTAAAAGATTGTGTGCCCACCACAACACCAGAAGGGCCGGTTTCAAGTTTCAATTCCAATCTGGTACAATTAAAAGCTAAACGGCTTGATCCTTTGGGATGGGGAACTAAACGGTTTCAATTCCAATCTGGTACAATTAAAAGCCTGGCGGTGGGTGGCAGCTTGTGCAAGATAACTGGTTTCAATTCCAATCTGGTACAATTAAAAGAGTAAGTATAGCAAAGAGGCTATTGGGGCGGTTTCATGTTTCAATTCCAATCTGGTACAATTAAAAGTCAATTCAAGATAGGAGGCAGACTTCTTATAAATGAGTTTCAATTCCAATCTGGTACAATTAAAAGTTAGCTCCTCTTTGAGTTCTTGTGAAAAATGAAAGCAGTTTCAATTCCAATCTGGTACAATTAAAAGTAGCAATGAATTTGATAATATCGGTGATTTTTTTCTGTTTCAATTCCAATCTGGTACAATTAAAAGATCAATACTGATACTGCAATAGCAAATCTTTGGATGTTTCAATTCCAATCTGGTACAATTAAAAGTGATGAATCATAATGTGAATTTGTTTTTTGGAGCAGAGTTTCAATTCCAATCTGGTACAATTAAAAGGCGGCGTCCCAGGCGGCGTCCCAGGCGGCGGCAAGTTTCAATTCCAATCTGGTACAATTAAAAGCACCCACGCGGGTAGGTTTCATACCGATGAAATTAGTTTCAATTCCAATCTGGTACAATTAAAAGCCCCCTGGCAAACTAACTATAATTAAGGTTCACGCTTGTTTCAATTCCAATCTGGTACAATTAAAAGGTAACATTGCGAACAATTGACCGGGTTCGCAGGATTGTTTCAATTCCAATCTGGTACAATTAAAAGCAATTCGCCACCTCGAATAAATTCTTTAAAGTCTCGTTTCAATTCCAATCTGGTACAATTAAAAGAGGGCCTTGTACGCTTCGTTTAGCTTAAGTAAATCAGTTTCAATTCCAATCTGGTACAATTAAAAGGGTTGCATATGCAGCCTTTGAGGTGCCGCGGGGTTAGTTTCAATTCCAATCTGGTACAATTAAAAGACAAGCGCGAAGGAACCGCCGGCGCTCGCCCATTTGGTTTCAATTCCAATCTGGTACAATTAAAAGAAGGGGCGCTGGGTTAAGCAATTACCGAATTTAAGTTTCAATTCCAATCTGGTACAATTAAAAGACGCTCAAACCAAATTCGCAGAGAACAGTGACACAAGTTTCAATTCCAATCTGGTACAATTAAAAGCAATATGATCACGGTAAAAGAAGTCCTCGATGTGGTTTCAATTCCAATCTGGTACAATTAAAAGCCGTACAAACGGCATATAAAAGTAATTGATCTTCAGCAATTTACAAAATGTCAAAGAACATTTTTCGGCTTAGTCCAGTCGTCAATCACAGATAACAAGTTTTTGCCCTGTCACCGACGACCGGGCTATTCGACTGATTATCAGGCTATTGCCTCTCCAGCTGCATCTCCTGGAAACCGCCAGCACCTCCTCTCCCCCGCCACCGACGACTGCCCCGCTCACAAAAACACATCGAGGGAGTTGCGCTCCTGACCGATGATCTGCTTGTCGAGCCAGCGGCTGTTGCGACTGGTAAAGATAATCAAACTATCCCGATCTTCTTCCATTATTTCGCGGGCTTTGATGATTAATTCCTGCAATTTGACCTCGGTGAGCTCGCCCTCAAACACGGAGTTTTGGATCCAGTTGAGATAGCGGCGGCAGAGCTTCAACATTTTGGCTACACGCCGTTCGCCTATGTCGTAAACCAGTATGATGTACATGGATGTTGTGTTTTGTGTTTTAGAGAATTAATCACCACCAGATCTTAAAGGGCCGGTATTCGGGTTCTATTTCCAAGATGTATTTTGCAATTTTATAACATTCCAATTTCACGAGGTGCTTGTAGCTAACTTTCCGGCCCAGGCTGCGGTGCTGGATGGTCTGCCGGAGCCGCTCTTCGAATACACGGATGAATATTTTTCGGCCGCTGTCTTTGAGGAAACAACCGTTGAGCTGCCGCTCGAAATGTTCGGGACGGATCTCGCGTTTGTTGGTCAGCCGGAATATGGTGCGGTCTACAAAAATGGGTTTGAACACTTCGGCTATGTCGAGTGCCAGAGAGTAGCGGCGGGCACCCGGCTCGTGCAAAAAACTGATGGTGGGATTGAGTTGGGTGTGGTAGATCTGATCAAGAGCCAGGGTGTAACACATCATATTGCCAAAGGAGATCATGGCATTCACTTCGTTGGAGGGAGGGCGCTTGGTGCGGTGGGTCATTTCGAAGCCGTCGATGATGTGTTGGAAGGCGCCATAGTATGCCTGGCGGCAATTGCCTTCGAGGCCCATTAGTTCAGCCACGTCGTGCGACCGGTCGATGGAGGTGCGGTGATTTTCAATGGCCTGGATGGTGGGGTTGAGTTCTGTTTTTCTTTTGTTGTAATAGCGCAGGTTTTTGAGCATGTTGAAGCTGGCGCCTTCTACCAGTTGTTGGGCGAGGTGCATGCGGCGGGGCCGCTGCAAGTAGGCCTGCGTCTGGGCCACCTGCATTTTGCCGGCCAGCAGATAGTCTTTGGGTTGGAAGCTGCCGGTGTAGTGTTCGTAGTAGTCGAAAAAGTGAACGGATACCTTTTTTTTGCCCAAAAAGTTGAACAGGGCGCTGTTGGCATCAATGCTCCCGAATATGTAGAGGGTTTCGACGCCTTCTACGGGGAGGTATTTGGGTTTGGCCTCGCGGCCGTTTTCATCGATGGCTACGAATTTGAGGGTGTTGTCTTTGCGGCTCATGCGGCCGGGGTTGAAGAGGTAGTAGGTTTTTTTCATGGGTTGCGTAATTGATGTTAGGTGTAGCAAAAATCGTAGTAGGCACATTTTTTACAAATGGTTTTTGTGATGCGGGCCGGACAATGGGGCTGAGCGGTGATATGGGCCACCTGTTGTTCCCATTGGGGGATCTGGGCGCGGTCGTCGTCAGTGAGCCAGACTTCTTCGGTGATCCTGAGGCGGGGATATTCCAACAATCCGTACACGATGTCGATGCCATTGCGCTCCAACACGTAGAGGCAGTATTTCAACTGGGCGATGTGCGCCACTTCTTTTTTGTTGGATTTTTTGACTTCGCACACCACCCCCCGACGGGCGTCGTAGTGGTCTATTTTGATGTTTTCGATCTGGAGCTGCTGCCATTTGCCGGCACGCTGAGGGTAGCTGTGCTGGTCGATGAGCCTGCCTTCAGCAACGAGGTCGGAGGTGTGCTCCATGTTGAGGTGATGGGTGAAGAGCCAGAGCTTGCGGTGGCAGAGGTGGAGGTAGGCTATTTGGGTGGCGGTGGGCATTGCTAATATATTTTTCCGATTATCTCCAAAATATCTTCTTTGGAATATTCAAACGTAATTTCCATTTGGCAACAAACGCTCCCTCGTTTTTTCCGAAAGGGTCAAAGACATTATATTTTTTACGAACCATTGATTGAGCAAAATCTAAAAATTCATTCATGTTGGGCAATTCCAATAATTCAACCAAAAATGCCAGCCGTTTCGTAGCTGCAATGTTGTTTACTGCTTTGCAAGAGTCAATAAGTTTATCCTGACTGAAACCCCCTTCCGCCACTGCCCGCATCAACTCCGGCCAGCCTCCGGCATATTGCGGCAGGTCAAAACAGTCTACAATGGTTTTTTCACGGTCAGTAATACGGTATTGGTGATTGCCATGGCCCTGGGTGGTGATGCCTGTTATTTTTTGCGGTTTTACCTTTACAAATTTGTACGCAACGCCAAAGATTGTTTTGTTTCTTTTCAGCTTTGTAGTTTGGACAAAAACGGTGTTGGGTATTTGCTCGGTGAGGTTGTGTAGGTGCAGGGCAGACCAATAAGCGACGGCTCCATCGGGGACTAAAAAATTACCAATAACGAGGTGGTTGTTGAAATTGAAAACACAGTACTTACCTTTTTCAATCCTTTTTAAAAATTTAGACTTCACCAAATTTTCTAGTATGGGCTGTATGTCATACTCACGGAATTCGTCAATAGCCAGAATATCTGAAAAAGAAAAAACATCCAGCTCCAATTCAACCAGAAGCTGCCAAAACCTTTGGATTTCCAGATTGTACTTAAATAATTGTTCTTTTTTCATCATATTTACCTTTCATTATGCTTTTCCATTAAGCAAAATTACAGAAATAACATAACAAAAGGTAAAAGTTTCATTTATCAATGACTTGAAAATGAGTAAATGCTTTTGAAGAACCTTTCCGATTTAACTCTAAAACGAATATCTCGCTATCTCTTTTTACGGATGATTTACCTCCATAATTGTTCACATCTTCAAAAGAAAATTTGCTTCCAAAGTCATCGTACTGCTGTAAAATACCACCAACTAAATTTGAAGGATCAAAAGGTGAAACATTAGGATTACCTGGCTCATCTAGATATTCCAAAAACTGAAAAAAGCAGCCTCGTTTCCCGAAATAATTAATCTTGTGTAAATACTGTTTCAAAAAACTGCCACTCTGCTCGGTATCCACATCAAAAATTAATTCTATTGGTCTGTTAATGTGCAGGTACTCTCTAAAACTAACTGTCTCCTGAACTTCTCCTGGCCTTGACCGACTGGGTTTCAATATTTTCACAAAACAATTATTGACACAAAAATCCCCTGCTAGCCGATACCCAATTTTCGCATCCCGCACCATAACAAAGTTCTCATTCTTTTTTCCGTCCATTTCAAAATCAATTCCGTCCAAAGTGATTGCCTGATTGAGAACAGCCATTTTTATAGCATAGGGCGAAGGAATAAAAAGACTCTTTGCTCCAGAGTTCGTGGAGTTGCTATCCTTTAAAGAGAACAAGGCCGTGGGTTGATATTTGACTGAAAATTTAATCATTAGATTTTTTGCTTTTCTGTTTTCCCGTATCAATCTGATAAGGGCTGTATCCTGCTAGTTCTACAAGTAGTTCTACCAACTTTGCAATACTGTCAAACTTTTTCACATGAACTGAGTCACCTTCCAGTTTATTCAGCTCATTAGCGATAGCCTCTATTTGTTGGGAATAATCTCCATTCAATGCGCTGACCGTTGGAGCCGGAGTGAGACTTGTCGTGTAGCTCACTACTCCTTTAAAGTCTGTGATATGTGGCTTTTGTGTGCTGGTCATTGCGCCTCTTGGGTTTACTATGGAACTTATCAAGCTTTTGAACAATGGCTTTGTATCGCGCTTGCCTGTTTTCTATATTGTGATATTTTCTTGAAATATCATTAAAGCTAATTCGATACGCATCAATATTGCAAATAAAAGCATAAGCTCCATTATTGGCTGGCCGGTAAAATATGTTTTGCCCTTCGTTACTTCCCTCCTCACTATCCTTACTTCCGGAGTCAGGAACTAATTTTGTATGGAGATAGGTTTCCGAATTATTTTAGTTGAATACCTACTGTCCAACCATATTCGACACAGGATTTTCTAGGTACATTTTTGTTTGTTTTTCCAATTTTCGTCACAAGTACCCCATGTAAATCATCAATTACACATTTCTCAATTATTGCGTTAACCACCTCATCATCTGAATATTTATCTCTCTCCTTAAAGTGCTTTCCTAAGTCCTCTCCACTTGACAAACGATTTGGGTCGAATTTTTTACAATTTGTGCAAAGTGGCAAACTATTCTCTGTTGCATAATTGACTAAATGTTCTGCATGAATATGCTTAAACATATCCCCACTGATACCATTGACAGTATGTTGATTTCCTTCCTTATCAATAATTGCCAATTGGCGGGTTATGATCTGGTTGCCCTCCCCCCCCTTCGTTATTTAGGGAGTGAAGGTTCAAAGTAATTTCTCCGCTGATGGAAATGGATGCTATATTTTTACTCATGGTTAAAATTTTTTAAGTTTGAAAATTATTGTTGTTCTCCGTCTTCACCTTCACCGCTGGGTTTGTCTTTTTTGTTTAGGGCAAAACCATAGGCGGCTAGCATGGCTCCTAATACTTTTGAATCCACACTATCCGCTAATGCGTAAAATGCCTGTAATTCCTGGTCTTTGACATTAGCTCTTAAAAACTGTCCTGTTTTTTCGTATTGACGGGCAGCATCAGCGTTGTACTTAGCTATAAACTCGCTAACAAAAGCAATCAAATCTCCTTTCTTATTAGATTTAACTTGCAGCTTTTGAGCAAGGCCATACTGAATATCGAATTTCCGTTGATCCTTCGGAGTGTATTGAAGGGAGACTGTGCTTTTCGAATAGCTTTCGCAACACTTTGAAACCCTTCATTTTCGATAATTTCGGAGAATTTAAAACTTGAATTATCCATAAATGAAAAAATTTTATTTAATGTTTCGATTTTATTTGTCGTGACATAAGTTTGCTTTTTATTGCTCAATTCATGCATCAAATAGGCCGCATACCATACTGGAATTTGAAATACGCCTCTATATTGGAACCGTTTAAAAAATTCCGATAAGATAGCAAACCAATTGTGGCATCGCCCAATTCAGTAATACCATTTATCAATTTCTTTTGGGCATCAATAATTTCCAACCAGTCTTTTCTATTCGCTAAATCAATAAAATCAGGTGTTTCTAAAAAGCCGATATTCACTACCGCTTTATTTTGCCCCAAATCTTTTTGATAGACCGAATGCAAGCCTAAAAGAAATTCCTTCACTTTTCGGCGATGTTTTTTTTTCCGAATGCTTCAAAAACAATTCTATTATTTTTAGGGCATTGAGTATATCTAACTTTATGGAGTGCTGCTCTTTGCTGTTTTCTTGAATTCTCTCATTATTTTCATTTGCTCTCCTAATTTCAATCGCTGAATGCGGGAACAAACACCTTTAAATCATAACTACTCCCACTTTGACGGATTGACATATCATTCCAAAGTTTAATGCCCCACTGACCTTCATTGTTTCCTGTATCCAATTCCCCTTCAAATTACCAACACTCATCCAGTAGCTTTAGAACTTATTTAACCCCTTTCCCTGATTGGGATTGAGCAATTGAAGCATGGTGGATTTTTCGTCTACTTTTATTTTTTTGATTTTGAGAGCTTTTGAAAATCAGAAGGAATTTGGTCATCCTCTGGTAAATATTGATTTAATATTTCTGAAATAAGTGTTTTAAAATGCGATTGGTTATTGTCAAAATTATAATAGAGTTTAGTATAAGCAGCGTAAGGATTTGAAATCAATGAGCAAAAACATCGTAGTCATCTCTGATTCTTCGATGTCCTTCGCCGGCATATTTTTCCGCTATTAACTTTCGTTGGCGGATATATTCATCGCCTTTTAGTTCTTTAGCGCTTTTTCAATTTCTTTCTTTCGCTGTTTCTTCAAATCTCTCTGTTCAGGGTAGTTGAAAAAATTTTCTTCGCCAACTATTTCTGGTGTTTTAATTTTTTCATTCTTTTGAGAAACTCTATAACTTGAAAATAACCAAGTTATTTATCATTTCCTCTGTAATCGGTTCGTCAATAAGCACCTCATAATAAGTCCCCTTATCGAATATATTTACTTTTGTATCATTAATTGCCGACAATAGATTTGCCACGCCATAAGCCTCTAAAGTGGTTGCGTAGGTTCCACTGTTATACGATATCTTGAAAGTTCTGTACATTTTAATTGCAATTTAAATATTTCTCAAAATCATCTGTTGCCTTTTGGTCGCAAAGCCTTAAAATCCTCACCAAAAACAGATTACATTAAAAAAGAGGTGTGGTCATAGTCTAATTCATCCAGTTCTTTTTTTCGCTACACTGAGCAAGTTGGAATTGATCAAATCATATTTTTCCAACAAGTATTTAATCGTCCCATAGTTGTGGTTTGATACCTTAAACTCAGGACATTCGCAATTGCTGACACCATGGTGGCGGCAATAGCGTAGCTGCTGGAATAGCAATATGGTGATACAATCTATCTTCTTCAAACCAAGTATCTAAAATTTCAAGAATTGAATCCGCCCCTTACTCCCGAATGAGGCGGACGCTTTTTTCTTTTGTTCCTTATTTCATCTTCAATTTCTTTTACTCTTTTTCAAACTGTTCCCCTAATTCATCTTTTTGTTTTTTAGTGCCAAAACCAGAATGGCCAAGAGCCTCTTTTTCCGTAAAAGGGAATAAATCATTTCCTAATTATCGGATAGCGCCTTTTGGTATTCCTGCATCCAAGCCTGCCAATTGTTGTCCAATTTACCATAATCATGAAGTATTAAAACAAGTTGAATTAATTTTTTGAAATCAATTTTCGCTTTTAATCGACCCTTGAAGGGCTTTGAGTACAAAATCCAACTTACCATCAGAATAAAATTCTTTTTCAAATGCACCCAATAATCCTTCAGTATTGCTGATTAAATGTATCTTTTCGATAAGCATGGATAAAGTTCTTTTTGTCTTTTCTTTCTTTTCTATTTGATTTTTCTGTCCCTCTTTTTTCTTTGTTAAAGCCAATATCCGGACGATAATGAAAAAAGGAATTATTCAAATATAAAGTCCCGTATGTTTCTTTTACTTCATCAATATCCTTTAAAACTATAAATTCAAATTCTACTTCATTTTCATCTTGTTCTAAAAATTGGTCGGTTTTTTCTCTAACTACCCCCGACAACCCAGAATTCATCATCATCCCGCTTGTCTTGATATTCTTCAAAAACTTCCTTAATCCATTTCACCATGCTCCATTTAAAAACTCCGACACTTTCCAGGACGTAAGGAAATTTAATTGCAAATTCTTTGTATTCTATTAATATTACTTCCGTGCTTTGAATATTGCGAATAAGTTCTCTATAGAAGTTTTTTCGCTCCAAATTTATTTTCAACTGAAGCTCGCCACGCTCCTTCCATTCTTTTTCCAGTAATTTTTATCTCCATTAAAATTATTACTCTTAATTTTTTTGCCAATTTTCTTCTTCCTCGTTCTTTCAAAATTTCGTTTACCAAGCGAACAGTTTACTGCTTCATTTAATTGCTGATTTTCTGACTGAGTTAAAAACTTCAGAGTTTGCGTACAAAGCACTTCTTCATACGGCAAATACTTATTTTTCAATTTCCGAATTTCAAGATTATCCTTTTCCGATAAATTAATCAAACTCCGATTCTTCAATTTTCGCTTTTTTCCTCCACATCCAATATGTCATAGACAAATATCCTCCCATACTCCCCCTACATATCTCGCACAATCGCCCTACTCGCTGAAGCAACGCATTAATGGGAGCTATTTCCGTGTGCATTACCTGGCATGAAATATTCCATTCCTGCTTCAATCACTTGCGTAGCAATTAATATGGCATTCGTTTTTTCATCCTTTGCCTTTTTACCAAAACAAACCCCTTAATTGTCCCTCAATAAATTTTCTATGTTTATCAAAAAATCTGGAATGTAAGCAGAGCAGTTTTACTTTGTTTTGTTTTGCCCAATCTTCCAATTCCAAATAAATTCGTTGCGCTGTCTCTACCCGATTGCAGATTACAATGGTTTTGTCCAGATGGTGTTTTTTTATTTTTCCAGCATCTATTTTTCCTTCTGCTACTTCAATTTCCTTTTTACTTGGTTTACCTGCAGGTATTTGAAGCGATCCGATTTTTCCCTTATCATCATCAAACTTATCTAAAGTAACGATTTTCGACTTCAATACTTTTTTTCGATAATTCCACCCTTGATATTCCTCATAAAATCCATCGCTCAAAGTTGCTGTCATGATGCAAAACCGACACAAGCCCTGAAGCATTTGCAACATACCCCAATGTAGTCGCCATGGAACGGTTACTATCCAATAGATGAAACTCATCAAACACCAGATAACTTCCGATTAATGCTCCTGCATTTATATTGGCTTGCCCGAGGAGATAAAGCCAATGGAAAACAACAAAAATTACTCAATGTCTGGTCTATCGTTGAAAAAACAATATCCTTTTCAAAATACTCATCGTTGCTAAACTCTCCGGTTTGCCGCTCTGCTAAATCTTTAAATCGATCTTGCTTATTAAGCATTTCTGTCACATCCTGATAAATCGAGTTACATAACGCTCTCAACGGCAAACTATAAATCATCTTTTGAGGAAAATGAAACCTCTTTTCTTTTTTGGCAAACAAAAAAGGCATCACAGAAGCCCATGTTTTTCCTGCTCCCGGTTGGAACGGAAAGAATAACATTCTTACCACTCAGCAAATGCTCTGCTGCCTCAACGCTGATAGTCATAAGGGTAGAAACCCTTTTTTTCCTTATCAAGAGGCAAAGTCATTTTTTTATAAAATTCTCTATATGTTTTTTTATCAAATTTCATATCTAACAAATACAGAGTTAGAAAACTATGTCACCCCCACAGCCCCAAACCCAATCCCCGTACTATTCCCACCCACCCCCACCTCCCAGGCAAACTGCACAGCGCGGGCATTACCCTGTACAATCACCGGGCAGAGTGAGCCTTTAATGTCCAGATTGCGGTAATGCACCATTTTTACATTAGGATTTGGATAGTCCGCGTGGAAGCGAACGGAGACCATATCGGGGTAAAGTGTAGGTAGATGCGCATAATATTTGTTTATGTGGAGGCAAAGATACACACAAAGGGGGTGGGAAAATCATACCCCCCCCTCTAATATTTCGCAATAATTTTTTTGGGGCTTCCCTTTTTGCTGCCTTTTTAAGGTCTTCTGGAGCGAGTATCTCCAGGTATTCACTGTATCCCAGGATGAATGGTAGGGAGTCCAAAAAAGTCACGATTTACGTGGGCTTGAAAAATGAAGTGATCGGGTTTGGAGTCGGGGGTCCAGGTAGTTTTTTGCCATAGGGAAGGTCTCCACCAGGATGTTATATGCTCTCACCTGAAGACGTAGTTTTTACCTGTATCTGATCGTTGTTGGCAATCCGGAATACATCTGTCAATTTGGTTGCGTGTCTCTTTTTGTGCTGCCAGTCTTCGTCAGTAGTCTCAATCCTTTCTATCCGACTCAGGCGAAGATGGCGGGTTTCCATATGGTGATAGTCGAATGCCTGAAGGGTGTCTAATTCAGGGTTGACGAGGTGGGGCTCCACCAGTTTGTCACGGGTTTGGTTGCTTTGATTGCTTCTATAATTTTTCAGGATGACCTTTTTCTCCATTTTCTTAGCTGCCTCCAGCCGGTTGATGCGTTCGATAACGGGGTGTCGGAGTTGGCGAAGTCCCAGTTGTTGAAAGTCGTACAACCCATCAATTTTTGCTTTAAGCAAATCCGCTTGTTTATGGTTGAGATAGTCGAGTGCCCGTTTTAGATGATACTTATCTTCTTCATTAAGTGGGAGAAATTTATTCAGTTCGGAATACCTGTTGTTGGGTTCGATATAGCACTTGTACGGAAATTCCTTGTAGTGAAGTGTAATTTCGGGAAGAGAATTGATTATATCCGTATCTTCTTTTATGACGCCTTCTGATTCGTTGAAATATTTTGCCAGTTCTGGCCGCGAATATTGGCGTGGATGCGTCAGTATACGCACCAGCAATCTGAGTATTCTTTCTCTTGGTTTCATTGTTTTCTCATTTAAACTACGGTAAAACATTGAATAACAGTAATACTACAAACGCTCCCTCTACTACCCCCATTGGTCAAAGCTCCAAACTTCGACCAGCAATTGAAAACATCTACCATCACAATTCCAAACTTTCATTTAAAAAATAAATTTCTATGAAACTTCCCCACCAAATCCAATGTTACTACCACCGTGTACACAAAAAAAACATAAGCACCCTACTCAATCCCGCGTCCTGCGGGTGTTGCATCCAACATGCATGCATAATATGCACGGGGGTAGGGATCGCTTATGTTTTCTTTACACATTTTCTCAACCCGAATGTCACCTCACCCTCCCAACCCTCCTCTGTCCCGCCTTCAAATCAAACCGCTCCGGATCAAAATTCAAATAGCCCTCCCCATGAATGGGCGAAGGCCTTCGCGTTTTATACGACTCCTTGATGGCCATATAGCCAGGTATGCCACCGCAGTCTTCAGGGGGGCAGGCTCCGCCGCCATCCACCAGTTCTGGTTTTTTAGTGCCTGACTGATCCAGGCCGATTGCAGTGATGTCGTGTTCCCAACTATCGCCAAAATCGTAGATGTATTTCAGCTTGACAACCCTGCTTTCGTCGAAGAGGGACTGGTTGTGCATATTTAGTAAGATAGAAGCCACCGGTACCACGGCAGCATTGATGGGCGCTTCTTCATCATGCGGACTGCTTAAGGAGAGTAAGTCACCAAATCCGTTTTCTGAAAACTGGTAAAGATGATAATTCTCCCAACCAAAGGCCGCCTGAATGATCAGATGCAACTGGTGAAAGTTGATGTCCGTCGGTACTTTTATCTGGCGCCACACAAGGGGGTCAGACGTTCCTATAAGTTCAATTTTAAGTTCAAATCTCATAGTATAGTTATTTTGTATTTACAATTTTTACCAACCCCATCCCCACCTCCCCGAATTCTTCTCCCCAAACCCCGCAAAATATCCCATCTCCAGCAGTTCAATCGGTGCCGTAATTTCAAAATCGAAAGCAAAGGCAATGATCTTATTCCCTTTGATGGTGCGCGGCTTGCGCCTTACCTCCGACAGTAGCCGGAAAGCGTATGGAAAATCGATGTCGGGATCCGTTTCCCGATGTCCGGCCAATTGTTTTTGAGCCGCCTGGTATTTGCGTATCAGGTTTCTGGCCAGGTAGTCGGCGTAACCGGGTTCTTCGGGTGACATATATTGGGCGTGCTTCTCCCCTTCTACCGACCTGCTTACACAGATGGGTGTTTGAGTTCGGAAACACATTGTTGTGTGGAAGTTCGGTTTGCGCAATGTCTCAATGCCCGTTACTACAAAATCGGCCCGCATCGCACCGCTGGTCAGACTGAACTGCTGGTCTTTAAACAAACCCACCACGAAATGCTGCACCGCTTCGTCGATGTAGAAAGATAGTTCCAATTGGGTAGGCCCCGTGGTGAGCCGGAAACTGCGGTTGGCTTTATCCAGGTCAAACCATTGAGGGCGCAGCGGCCCAAAGGTGAACAACCGGTATTGCCGCCCCCGGAAGTCGTAACCGTGATCGTGCAGCCGGGCGGCGTAGTCGGCATCGGCATTGCCCAGGGTGCGGTATATCCACGAGGAGATCAGGTACTGGTAGTTGACCGGGAGAATTTGGTTGGGCGGGTGATCTAATGTTAAGCGTAAACGCATGGGCTAGGGGAATTTGGTTGGGGCAAAGATGCATAGGCTGGTAGGGCAATGACTGCCCCACCCCCTTTAAATAGACCACTTTTGGTACAATTAAATAGTAATTTTTAAATAACTACAATATAACATATTTCAATTCCATCCGTGGATTTTAAACATTATTTGAGCTCTAAAACTCCTAAGGCGGGGTTATTGATAAAATTAAATATTTCATTTTTCTTCTGTTTTAGTACATCAACAACAGTATGAGTAGTACAATTTCCTAATTTTATCATAATGACTTTAGGAGGAAAGTCATTCATTTGCAAAATATTGACGAAGTCTGTGTCCTTTGTAAGAAGGTGAACTTTGTTTTTTTTCGCAAACTCCCATATTTCTTTATCCATTTTTTCGTCTAACCCCACCTCAACAACATGGATTATACCCGGAAAATCCTGCTGTAAAGCCCTGACTAATTTATATGAAAGATTATTATCAATTATAATCACAAGCGCAAATATAAAAATAAAGGGGCCAACTTCAATATAACATTGGAATAAATTTTATACAAAATCACACTCCTCCCCCTATTTTCAATGAAATTTTATTGAAAATCAATAACTTACGCAGCCACATTAATGATCGAAGATTGATTATAACCAGCAGCAGCATATGCTAAAGCGGCTAAAATATCCTCTTTTTGAAGTTTTGGAAAGTCTTCAAGTATTTCGTCAATAGACATTCCGGCCGCAAGATAGCCTAGAATGTCTCCAACCGTGATCCTCATACCGCGAATACAAGGTTGACCACTTCGCTTTCCTGGTTCTACAGTAATATATTTTTTAAAGTCCATGATTTGTATGTATCAAATTTTACAGCAAAATAAAACTTTTTAAATCAAATAGCGATAATTACAGGATTAAAATTCCATTTTTTCAATCTGCTTCCGCAAATGCTCTAAAAGCCCATCCGGCTCCAACACTTCTACAAACTGATGGTGAAAACCCAAAATAAAATTGGTCAGCCCCAAGAACTTATGATTGACCATGCACTGAAAATCATACACTTCGTTTTCGGCAGTTTCTTCCAGATAGGCCTTCGTCAATGGGAACCGTTCGATCAGTTCATTATAAGCTCCAACTTTGATGCGCAGATGTACCGGCACCTGGTTGTTGTCAACTATCCGAAAAGGATCGGTTCGTTTGATCACATGGTGCTTTTCTCTCACCCATGCCGCTTCCTGTAGTATCACTCTTTTGACCCTCGAAATCCGAAAATGTCGCAGTTCTTTTTTATCCAGATCATAAGCCTGCAAGGTATCATCTGGCGGACTGACATGGAACGGCTCTATCAAACGATCACTTGTAGTATTACTGTTGGAGGATCGATAGTCCACCAGCACCACTTGCCGTTTTTCCATTTTTGCCTGCATCAGTGTATCAACTTTGCTTAGGTATGGTTTTCGCAAATAGGCATGTCCAAGCCGTCGAAAATCATAAAGGGCAGCCAGCTTTTTCTTCAACCGGTCTTGCTTTTTATCGTGAATGCCCAGGCTGTCGATCGCTTGATAAAGTATGGCCTGATCTTCTTCCGAAAAATGAAGGAGTTCTTTGAGTTGTTTCAGTGGTTTATCCACTACAAAATAATACCGGTATCGTTCATCGTGTTGCAATACAAAGCCGACATTTCGCAAGGTTTCAAAATCTCGTTTAATGGTACTTTCAGTGCACTGATATCTCTCAGCCAATTTCGCTTTGGTATAGCGTTTGGGGTTTTCCAAAATGGCAATAAGAATGCGCAACAGGCGCAGTTTGGTTCCGAATTCACTCATGGTATTCGTGTTTTTGTGAACAATGTCTAATGATGATGCCCCCCAGCCCCCTCCTGCCCTTTCTTCGACTGCGCCATGAGGAAGTAGGCCCCGCTGGTCACTATCTCTACGTCTTTTTCCAGCGGCTCCAGCGGATCTATCTGCACGTACCCCAGATCGGAAAGCACTTTAAGCACGGGTACTTTTTTGAAATGGATCTCGTCGTCGTGTTCCTCCTCTTTCACAAAAATGTAGTGTAGACCATTGTCGAGCGCGATGGCCTCTTCGGGCAGGGCGGGCGTCTTCCGGTCGTCGAGGATGACCTGCCCTTCGACGTACATGCCCGGCAACATTTCGGTTTTTTCGCCCAGTATTTTGGCGTGGACCGATACGGTGCGTTGGGCTTCGTCGAGTACTTTTCCGATGGCGAATATCTCGGCTGTCATCACCGCTTTGGGATTGCTTTGCAGACTGAATTCGATGGTCTGGTTGTTTTTGATGTGGGGCAAGTCTTTTTCGTATACCATAAAGTCGATGTGGAGGTGGTTGTTGTCCACTTATCTCAAAAAGTTCCTGGTTGGGCTCGACGTACATGCCGGTACTGATGTTTAAATGTTCGACGTGGCCGCCGATGGGGCTGTACACCGTCACTACCGATGGGAGGTCAGTCGTCTCGGAGAGTCGGGAGGGAGATGCCCACCACCTTCATCTGCGACCGCAAGCCTTTCAGACGGGCTTGAGCAATGGCCTGCTGAGAGGCTATCTTTTTCCAGTTGTTTTTTGGCGGCGATGTCTTTTTCACACCAGGGTCTTTTGGCGCGTGTACTCCTTGTTGAGAAATCCGAGCTCTCCCTGCACCTCCAGGATATTCCTGTTGCCACGAAATGAGTTCCGGGTTTCTGAATAGTGACCAGGGGCGACCCCCTTGCGCACGTAGCGCCCCGTGTAGGTATGAATCTTCACCACACGACCCTCCCACTATGGAGCTTACGCTGGCTTCGTGTTGGGGCAAACAGTTTGAGTTTGCCGGTCACCTTGAGGGTTGATTGCAGATTTTTGTCGGTAAAGCTGCCCAGGGTAAGACCTATCTTACTGATCTGTTCCTTTGTGAGGTCCACCTCATCTTCATGGTGTTTCTTCATCGTTGTGGGCGTGGCGGGTCGTCTGCCGGAGGGTGGGGTATGGGGTACCATTTGGCAGGTTGTCACTAAAAACAATAGTATTACAAGTATGCTATTCAGAATTGACTTCGTCATAATGGTTGGTATTTATAAGGACATAACCCATTCGGTTAATCATCCATCAGGTAAGTAGATTTAATTTTTAAAAAATGATATTGCCGTAGTTCTTCCAGCAAGGTGAGCTGGTGTTGCAGATTTCGTTCGACGGTTTCATAATAATCTTCATAGCCAATTTCTCCCGACCGGAATGCCTCTTTGGCAAAAGCCCTCCCGTTCGGCAGCAGCAGGCAACACCTGTTCGCGCAGGTACTGTATGGAGTTCGACTGATTTTGTAAGGCTATTGATAACTCACTTTGCCTGATTTCCAATTGCCGCTTCAACCCGATTCTTTCTGGAGCCCGCCGGGCTTCCACCTGCATTTCGGCCGCTTGTACTAATGTGCGTTGATTTTTTTTTGAAAAGCGGCACATTGACCCCTAATTGGTATCCGTACAATGGAAAAAGGTCGTCGACCGTTATGAGCGACAGTCCGGTCAGTATCTGAGGTGCCAACCTGCTTTGGGCAACGCTTACCTGTGCGGCAGCAAGCTGAGCAGATTGTTCGTAATAGACCAACCTGGGGTGATCGTCGAGGGCGCTCCCCCACCCTCTGGGCCTGGGAGGGGCAGGGCCTCGAGTTGGGTGTCGAAGAGGGTATCCGACAGCAGCCAATTATTAAACGACGTTTGGGCCAGCGCCTGATCCTGCTGCCAGGTCTGCTGCTGCCACTCTGCCGACCGGAGCAGGTCGCGGGCGTTGAGCAGGGGCAATTTTCCGGTTTCTCCCCGCCCGGAATCGCTCTTTCGCTGACCGCCACCAGGTCACGGACCGATTGGGTGATTTGTGCAGCCAACCCTCCTATTTGCCGGTGGTACACCAGGTCGTAGTAAGCAAGGCTGATCCGGTAGGGCCAGCTCCTGTTCCGATAGTTTTAACTGTTTTTCCGCAAGGGCAATCTGCGCTTTGTAAGACCGTTGTTGGGGCCCGGTTTACTTTGGGGCAGATTGAACGCCTGCTGAATGCCCAGCCCGTGAATGCCGGTATTGCCTTCAAAGTCAAATTCTTCGCTGGTAAGGGTTATGCTTGCCCGCGGATGAGCCGCTTTGATGGTACTCAGCCTGGCAGCCCGCTGTATCTGCAATTGTTGCGGTTTCAATGCCGGATGGTTTTGCTTTCCCAGCGCTATGGCTTCTTCCAGTGCAATGGTCGGATTTTGCGCAAAGCTGTAGCTAAAGCTAAACAACAATAATCCTACAATTGCCGTTTGGGTGCCAACCCGCCATCCCCTTTCGGAAAAATAGTACAAAATAGGCAAGACGATCAGGGTCAGAAAAGTAGCCACTACCAACCCTCCTATCACCACCGTAGCCAGGGGCTGCTGCACTTCCGCTCCCGCCGAAGTGGAAATGGCCATCGGCAAAAATCCGAGAGAGGCCACCGCCGCGGTCATGATGACGGGTCGGAGGCGCACCTTCGTGCCTTCGTAAATACGTTGTTGGATGTCTGTCATTCCTTCTTTTTTGAGATGATTAAAATAGGCGATCAGTACGATTCCGTTTAAAACGGCCACCCCAAAAAGGGCAATAAACCCCACCCCGGCCGAAATGCTGAACGGCATATCCCTGACCCACAACGCCCAGATACCACCAATGGCCGACATCGGAATGGCCGTGAATATGAGCAGAGTTTGCCAAACGGAGTGAAACGTCAGATAGAGCAATACAAAGATCAACGCCAATGCCGCAGGTACGGCAATCAGCAGCCGGGCTCGGGCATTTTGCAGGTTCTCAAAGGCGCCGCCATAGGTAGCGTAGTAGCCGGGAGGTAGCCCAAGGTCGCTGTCGAGCCTGGAGCGGATGGCCGTCACCAAGGATTCTACATCGGTGCCTCTGGCGTTGACGCCGATGGTGATCCTCCGCTGGGTATTGTCGCGCGATATCTGATTGGGGCCTTCTTCGTAGCCGATGTAGGCCAGTTCGTGCAGCGGTATCTGCTGACCATTTGCCAGTGGCACAAAGAGGTTTTTCAGGTCGTCGAGATCTTGCCGCAGCGGTCGGTCGAGCCGCACGACGAGGTCGAAACGCTTCTCCCCTTCCAGGATGTATCCGGCCCGCTGGCCGGCAAATCCAATACGTATCACCTGGCTGATGGCCTGTGAAGTAACGCCGTATTTGGCCATTTTACTGCGATCGTACCTGACCACCATCTGTTGCAACCCTCCGGTGGGCTCCACCTGAATATCGGCAGCCCCGTCGATCTGTTCGATCAGTGCCTCGGCAGCCTTTGCACGATTGGCCAATAGCCCCAGGTCTTCGCCAAAAATTTTAATGGCAATATCTTGGCGGACGCCGGTCATCAGTTCATTGAAACGCATCTGAATGGGCTGGGTAAACTCGTAGATCACCCCGGGGAATTTGTTCATCTCCTCTTCCATTTTTTCAAACAACTCCTCCCGGGTGGCCGCCGAAGTCCACTCGCTTTTGGGTTTTAGGATGACGTAGATGTCGCCAGCCTCCAGGGGCATCAGGTCGGTGGGTATCTCCGCCGTTCCTATTTTGGTGACCACCTTTTCGACCTCCGGAAAGTTGTCGAGCAATATATTTTGCAACGAAGCCGATACCTCCACCCCCTGCGCAATGGAGGAGCCTGCCGGCAAAATCTGATGCAGCGCAAAGTCGCCCTCTTCCAGGGTGGGAATGAACTCGCCTCCCATCCGGCTGAACACCCACAAGCTGTAGGCAAATACCAATACGGTCAGCGCCAAAACCAGTGTCTTAAACCGAAGTGCCAGCTTCAAAACGGGTTCGTACAGCCGATGGAAAAACCCGATGATGCGATCCGAAAAAGTAGTGTTATGCGTTATTTTCTTTTGCAAAAACAAAGCCGACATCATCGGCACATAGGTCAGCGACAACACCAGAGCCCCAAATATGGCAAAGCCCACCGTCATCGCCATCGGCCTGAACATCTTGCCTTCTATGCCACTCAACAATAATATGGGGACGTAGACGATCAGGATGATGATCTCCCCAAATGCCGCCGACTTGCGGATGCGCGACGACGATTTGTACACCTCGGCATTCATCTCGGCAGTGGTGAGCCGTTGGCCCGTTTTGGCGACAGCCAGATGATACAATATGGCTTCGACGATGATCACCGCCCCATCTACGATCAGCCCAAAGTCGATGGCACCCAGGCTCATCAGGTTGGCCGAAATGCCGAATAGCCGCATCATCGACACGGCAAACAACATCGACAGCGGGATGACCGAAGCCACGATGAGTCCGGCCCGCAGATTGCCCAATAACAATACCAGCACGAATATAACGATCAACCCTCCTTCCAGCAAATTGGTGACCACGGTTTTGGTGGTGCGGTTTACCAGTTTGGAGCGGTCCAGATAAGATTCAATAACAATCCCCTCTGGCAACGATCTTTTGATCTGCTCCATCCGCTCTTTCACCTCATTGGTGACCTCGGCCGCGTTGGCGCCTTTGAGCATGATGACCTGGCCGGAAACCACTTCACCTATGCCGTTCATCGTCACCGCACCAAAGCGGGGGGCGTGCCCGATCTGCACAGCAGCCACGTCTTTGACCAGTACCGGCAACCCATCAACGGTTTTGATCACCACCAGGCCGATGTCCTTAATGTCCGTCAGCCGTCCTTCTCCCCGGATAAAGTAGGTATGGTGCTTTTTCTCGATGTAGGAGCCTCCCGTATTTGCATTGTTAGACTTGACGGCGTCGAAGAGTTCATCGAGGGTGATCCCCATGTTTTTTAGTTTATTGGGGTCGAACGCCACTTCGTATTGTTTGAGGTAGCCACCACTGCTGTTGATCTCCACCATGTTTTCGATGCCGGTCAGTTGGCGTTTGACGATCCAGTCCTGTATGCTGCGCAGATCGGTGGCGGAGTACTGATCTTCGTAGCCTTTGGCGGCGTAAAGCACGTATTGGTATATCTCGCCCAGGCCGGTAGTGATGGGTCCCATTTCGGGAACGGCACCCACATCCACCATCTCCGCCTCGGCCTGTTTGAGGCGTTCGCCAATAAGTTGCCTGGCCAGGTAAACCGGCATGTTTTCTTTGAATACGACGGTGATCACCGACAACCCAAAGCGGGAAACGGAGCGAATCTCTACTACGCCAGGGAGGTTGCCCAGGGCCAGTTCGAGCGGATAGGTGATGAGCTGTTCCACTTCCTGGGCGGCGAGGTTGGGCGCGTTGGTGATCACCTGCACCTGATTGTCAGTGATATCGGGCACAGCATCGATGGGCAGATGCCGGATGGAGTAGATGCCCCATCCGATTAGTGCCGCGACCAGCAGACCTATGATGAGTTTTTGATGTATCGAAAAATGAATGATCCTGTCTATCATCGTGGTGGTTGGTTATAGTCACAAAAGAACAGCCCTGAGGCAGTCACAACAATTGTTTGTAAAACAGAATGGAAATGACAGAAACGCAGCTGGTAAAATCAGGAGTGAAGGATCAGTGGGCTAGCGGAGGCCGGACAGATACGGCCTTGAAACCATCAAGGTGAAAGGCGTTGTGATAGAAAAGAGTAGTGCTGGCAGAAAGGAGGGTGACGGCCTGGGAGGGCTCGTCGTCAAAACTGGAGACAATAAAATTGAGTGGCGACTGAAACGATTGAAACGGCAGTTTTTGGTGCTCGCTGTGGTCGTCATGCTGGTGGCTATCGGGGTTGACAAAATGGTCGGTGATAAAGTCGAGAAGAGAGAAGGGTTCGTTGGCCAATTGAGCTTCGGCCCGGTGCTGGAAATAATGTTCTACCGTTTCGATGAGGTTGACCAGCTGCCTCAGATCGGAGTTGGGCATCAGGCTGCATAGGAAAACACAAAAAGACAATGCCAGGGCAGTCAACTTCATTTTTAGCGGTTTTGCTTTTGCGAAAAGCGTCAATAAAAGTACTTAAAATCTCAAGACTGGCCAAATGGGTGGCCGTCAATTTTACCGTTGGCAGGTCGTTTTTAACGGATAAAACAGAAAAAAGACGGTATTTACGCAGCATATTCCCTCTTTTTTACCGTAAGGATATATAATACCGCTTGAACGACAAAAGCGATAAGACATAGCAATAATTACCATAGTAACCCGACTTCATTCCCCCTGATTGCACCGTATTATTCTCTGTTTTCCTGTGAACTTCAATAATGCAAGATAGCTTTTAGCTGATTACCAGGCTAAAAAATCAAGAGATATTGCGTAAGTAGTATTTTGAAGTGAGGTTGTTTTATAAATAATAAACGTTGTGTTTGTGATGTTATAAGATGGCCTTACTTTTTGTTTGAGTTGTCTGAATATGAGAAAATCACTACTGCTGCTTTTGTTTATGTCACTGTTGTTGGCCTGCCGGGAAAAACCATCCCAACAGGTATCATCAGACGAATCTGGCCGCTTTGTCCTTCATCCACTTACCTCTTTCCCCCTGCCCGCCGATCTGTTGGAATGTTCGGGTGTGGAACATACTGCCGACAGTAGTTTTTGGATGCACAACGACAAGGGCAACCCGCCCCTCCTCTACCAGATCGATCAACAGGGCGCGGAAATCCGCACCCTCAACATTGCCGGATTCGACAACAATGACTGGGAAGACCTCACCTCCGACGACGACCACTTGTATATCGGCGATTTCGGCAATAACAAAAACGAACGCACCAACCTGGCCGTCCTTCTCATAGCTCAACCCGGTAAGATAACCACCAGCCAGATCATTCCCGAAGCCATCCATTTTTCATTCAAAGACCAAACCCAGTTCCCGCCCGAAAAACCCGATAAGCTCTTCGACTGCGAAGCCTTTTTTGCCCACAATGGTAGGCTTTACCTTTTCATCAAAGACCGGACAAAACCTTTCCAGGGCCTCACCCGGTTGTATCAGCTCGACGCCACACCCGGCATCCAACAAGCTGTACCCGTTTCGGATTTTCGCACCAGCGACCGCAAACCCGACGGTGCCATCACCGGAGCCGATATCAGCCCCGACGGCAACATGGTGGCTTTGATCTCTACCAGACAATTGTGGTTGTTCACCGATTTTGTACTGCCCGATGTCTTTGCCGGAAAGGTGGACCGGTTGTCGATTCCCGATGATAGAAAGTTCGAAGGGGTGGTTTTCACCTCCAATTGCACCCTTTGCCTGACCAATGAAAAAAACAAAAGAGCAGGCCAGCAAATGCAGTTTTTTAACATTTGCAAATAGGCGTTGAGGCTATTTTTTTGAATTTTGACGAAAATCTGACCAAATTGATTTTTACCATAAACGACTGATAGTCAATAAAATAACAAAACTTCATTGACGTTTTTTCTCAGATGGACTGCTAATCCAGATTTCCTACAAAATTACTACCTAGCTTTAGGCAGAATATGAAGTTTGCAGGATTTGTTATTTACACATAAGTGCATGTAGCCCAGTAAATTTTCTCTATTTTTCAAAAATTTCAAATACAAAAAACAATGAGACTACTTAGTTTATGTGCTTTTTTTGCCTTTATCGCTTTTTCGCTTAGCGCCCAAAAAGTACCTGATGCAGTAGCCAAAGGATTGGAAAAACAGTTTCCGGGGGCAAAAGCCGTCAAATGGCTCGACCCCGAAGATGAAGGCGAATACGAAACCACCTTCAAATGGAATAAAAAGAGGATGACCGCCAAATTTGATGACGAGGGCAACTGGCTGGAGTCTGAACACGAGATCAGCAAATCCAAACTGCCCGCCGCCGTTCACCTGACCATCTCCATCGAATTTGCCGACTACGAAATCGATTCCGTCGAAATGATCTCCACCCCCGAAAGAAAGGAAGCCTACGAAGTGGGGCTGTTGGGCGAAGAGCAGAATTATAAAGTGATCTTCACCGCAGGAGGAAAAATTCTGGAGAAAGACATCGACCAGGGCTGAGGATAAAACGCTGGTTCCACTTATACCAGTTTGTCAACAAATAGAATAAGGGGTGTCATCGCCCATTTCGTCGAATATTCATTTATTTTCATTATAGGTTGAAAATGAATATCAATGTGTTTTCGGTTAACCGCTTTAATTAGCGGTTAACCTTTTTTTTATTTCTTACATTTGTCAGACATTATGAACAAAAATTTTGTATGCAACCTCCATCCAAGCTGCCCAACGTAGGTACCAACATTTTCACCATTATGTCGGCTTTGGCCAATGAG
This sequence comes from Saprospiraceae bacterium, assembly GCA_965222105.1. Lineage (GTDB taxonomy): Bacteria > Bacteroidota > Bacteroidia > Chitinophagales > Saprospiraceae > CALGLS01. The sequence continues at coordinate 90,573 of CBDCTQ010000088.1, forward strand.
CACAGAGCGATCAACCTTGCTCAGGGCTTTCCCAATTTCGATTGTCCCGAAGCGTTGAAAGAGCGCGTCGCCCACCACATGAACAGTGGCAAAAACCAATACGCGCCGATGGCCGGGGTACCGCTGTTGCGCCAACGCCTGGCTCAAAAAGTGGAGCGGCTGTATGGGTTGCCCGTTGATGGGGAAACGGAAATCACCGTCACCGCCGGGGCTACCCAGGCCCTTTTTACTGCCATTGCCGCCCTGGTACATGCGGGCGACGAAGTGATCCTGATCGAACCGGCATACGATTGTTACCGCCCGGCCATAGAAGTGATGGGTGGCGTACCGGTGGTCTACGAGCTGACTGCCCCCGACTTCCGGATCGACTGGGGCCGCTTTCAACAACTCATTTCCGAAAGGACCAAAATGATCATCATCAACACCCCGCACAACCCCGTCGGCAAAGCCTTTTCGGAAAACGACCTGCTAGCCCTCCAGGAGATGACCCGCGATACCAATATTGTCCTTTTGAGCGACGAAGTGTACGAACACCTGATCTACGACGGACTGATTCACCAAAGCGTTTTCCGGTTTCCGGAGTTGTACCAGCGCAGCCTGGTCGTTTTTTCTTTTGGCAAAACCTTCCACAACACCGGCTGGAAGATGGGCTACTGCGTGGGGCCGGAAACATTGATGAAAGAGTTTAGAAAAGTGCATCAGTTCAACGTATTTTCAGCCAACTCCTTTGTGCAGTACGGCATCGCCGATTTTATGGAAAATGGATCTTTCTTTTCCGAACTACCGGCGTTCTACCAACAAAAGCGGGATTTTTTCCAACAAGCCATGCACGGATCCCGGCTGAAACCCCTGACCTCAGAAGGCACCTACTTTCAGCTATTCGATTATTCCTCCATAAGCGATGAAGCAGATACGGCTTTCGCCAAAAAATTGACCACCGAGCATGGCGTTGCCGCCATCCCGGTGTCGGTATTTTACAGTAGCAGACGCGATGAAAAAGTGGTGCGGCTCTGTTTTGCTAAAACGGAAGATATGCTGGCACAGGCCGGAGAATTGTTGCGGGGGGTTTAATACGTGAAGGCGTCGGTCAGAAGACCGGGCGCCAGCATAGGATCGTGGCGGGCCATAGGCACACTAACTTTGTAGAGATTGGATAAATCGGATCTTTCCGGGCCAGCGGCACGGTATCTAAAAACCGATGATTTGATCCCATAAATCCCAATAATCCCCTGAAGGACGCCGCTATGCTATACCTTCAGGACACGCAGCCATCTCAGTTCAGACAGCGTGGCCCCAAGCCCACCCCACTGCCCTAATATCAAAGCAAAAGATAAACTCTCCATGCAAAACTACGTACCTTCCAAAAAGAAACCCTCCTACCCCGTCAACGCAGCATTTAGGGCCTACCTAAAAAAATACAACCGCACCACCGATCTCCCCCTGGAGTACGACGACCTGCTCCGCTTCACCACCGCCGTACCCCTCCTCGACTTCAACGGCGAAGATACCCTTTGGAAAACCGTCTACTATTCCGAAAGCGACACCCTGGAATTTAACAAGACACTTACACACATCTACGCCATCCTGAAAACAGACGGCGATGTGGAGGTCATCGAACACCTCACCGTGGCTCGTATCGACTTCTGCGTTTTTGGCAACAGCCAGCCTTTCCGCATCCGCATCATCAACCGGCTCAATGACAACTACGACCACTTCTACGTCAAAAAAGCCGACGCTTCCCGCCTCTATGGCCTCGAACTGGAAGACCTCCTTTCCCCCAACCGCGTGACTTTTCTGGTGGATAATAACACCCTGATCGAAGAACACATAGCGGGAGTGCCCGGCGACGATTTTATGAAGAAATACCTCGACGATACCGAGTTCAACCAAATTCGCATCGCCAAAGAATTTGTCAAATTCAATGAGCGATGCTTCGTCCGCCTGCTGGGCGATATGCGGGCCTACAACTATGTGGTCGACATCACCCCCGACATTGAGGGATCGCAGTACCGCCTCCGCGCCATCGACTTTGACCAACAATCGTACGAAGGCCGTAAAGGGTTTTACCTCCCCCAATACTTCAAAGACAATAACCCCATCATTTTCCTCGGCATCAAACACATGAAAATGAAAACGGTGCGCCAATATCAACTGGAAGAGCGCAGCCTCATCGCCGCCCGGGTGAAGACGTCGCGCCGCCGGTTCGATAACCTATTTGAAATAATGGTCGACGATTATCTTTCTACCCCCGACAAAGTGGCACAACTGAAACAACAACTGGACCAACACCATAAGAGCACGGCTTTCGCCAAATGCCAATCTATGGGCGAAGTAGTGCTGACCAATATCCAACTACTGCTCGACAAGGATTTCCGGCAAAGCATCGAAGTATGACCGGAGATTCGGTAATTCCTGCTTGCCATAGGTGTAGTTTACCCATAAATCAGCGGCCTGCTTAGCTTGTCCAACTGACAAGACGGGCAGCCTGATAGAAACGAGACCGGCGTATCGGAGAGGAAAGCCATTTTAGAAAAATGCTCCGTGCAGTAGAATTAAACCGTGGCAGGCTGTAGGCCCACGATCTTTGTAGCAAAGATACAAGCCGGTCATTTCCGGGCCACTGGGCCGGTATCTAAAAGTTAACAGGGCGGGGCATCGAAGTTACAGACTTCGACGAGCGGGGGCTTTCGCAAAAAAATCTGACCATCGAGCAGGGAGTTGCTGCCATCCTTGTGTCGGTATTTTACAGCAGTTAGGCGCGAGGAGAAGGTGGTGCGGCTTTGTTTTGCTAAAACAAAAGAGGCGCTTAAGCAAGCGGGAGCGATGTTACGTACGTTATAGAAATGAGTTATAGTAATAATGTATTTCTATTGCTGATGCTCATGTACAACTTATTTGCTCACACTAATTATTATTCAGATGAAAAACACACTCTTCATTATTTGTTTACTAACCCTTATTTCCTCTTGCGGAGAAGACGAAGACACTACACCCGTTGAAGCCAGTAGCTCTAAAGCCATTACTGAATTCACCATTTCAAATATTGATGGCATCATCAATGAAGACCTTCGATCCATCCAACTCAATTTGTCCAGCACGACGGACTTAACCTCTCTTGTCCCGACTATTTCTATTTCACCTAAAGCCAGTGTAAGTCCTGCTTCAGGACTAGCACAGGATTTCACTAATCCCGTTGAATACACTGTAACAGCTGAAGACGGCAGTACTGCGACCTATACGGTTTCTGTTTTTGACGAATGTGTCAGTGCCGATCAAATTTATGCATTCACTTATGATGGAAAAAATTATGAGCTGATAAAACTCAATCGGAACTGGTCCCTTGCCGCCGCTTGTGCAGTCGAACGTGGAGGTTATCTGGCTGAAATTAATAGCGGCGCCGAAAATGGTGCCTTATTAAATGAAATCATCCAAAATGCTGCTATTGACCCTGATAATACAACTGCTAATGATGGAGGAATGGCTGCCTATGTTTGGATCGGAGGAATTGACACCAATGTGGAAGGAAGTTGGTACTGGGATGGAGACAATGACGGAACCGGTGTACATTTTTGGGAGGGTGATGTTTCTGGAACCGCAATAGACAATCTATTTACCAACTGGGGTAACGAACCAGACAACTTCGAAGATCAAGATGCACTGGGACTGGCCATTACGCAATGGCCCATCAACACGGGTTCCCTTGGAAACACTGGCCAATGGAATGACATTAAAACAAGTAACCAGCTTTATTATTTAATTGAATTTGAATAGCGTTGGGATACATGAAACAACTTCCCGGAATACTATTGTTTGTCTTTTCTTCTTTCCTCACAGCGCAACAGCCGCTGGAATGGCAAACCCCCGCCGTCGTACAGGTCAACAAGGAAGCTCCACACGCTACCCTATTCCCCTATGAATCCAAAGCATTGGCCAAAGCCAACAAAAAAGCCGACTCCCGGTACTACCAACTCCTCAACGGCCAATGGAAATTCAACTGGGTATCCAAACCCGCCGACCGGCCTGCCGATTTCTACAAAACAGATTTCGACGACAGCGCCTGGAGCACCTTCCCCGTACCTGCCAACTGGGAGATCAACGGATACGGTACGCCCATCTACGTCAACATCCCCTACGAGTTTGCCAAAAAGCCCAAACCTCCGGAGCTGCCACAGGATAACAACCCCGTGGGGTCGTACCGAAAAACTTTTAACATTCCCGATCATTGGACCGACCGGCAGATATTCATCCACCTGGGAGCCGTCAAATCCGCTTTTTATATCTGGATCAACGGCCAAAAAGTCGGCTACAGTCAGGACAGCAAGCTCCCCGCCGAATTCGATATCACGGAATACATACACCCCGGCAACAACTTGCTGGCACTGGAAGTATACCGGTGGAGCGACGGCACCTACCTCGAATGCCAGGACTTCTGGCGCATCTCCGGCATCGAACGCGACGTCTTCCTCTGGGCCGCCCCCAAAGTACACATCCGCGATTATTTTATCCGCACTACCCTTTCGGAAAATTATACCGATGGCATCATCGACCTCGACCTAAATCTGCGACGATACAACAACAAAACTACATCCGACACTTATTCCGTCCAATTGGAATTGCTCGATGAAAATGGCAACGTATTTTTAACCAATAACAATACAATTACATTTCCCGAAAGGGAGCAGGAAGTTTTTACAAATGTGAAAATAAATGCCGGAAAACCCAACCGCTGGACTGCCGAAACACCTCATCTGTACACCCTCCTCCTCACCCTGAAAGACGACAAAGGCAACCATCTGGAAACACTCACGGCAAAAGCCGGTTTCCGAAAGGTGGAGATCAAAAATGGCCAGCTTCTCGTCAACGGCCAGCCCATCTACATAAAAGGTGTCAACCGCCACGAGCACGATCCCACCACCGGCCACGTCATCTCCGAACAAAGTATGCTGGACGACATCCGCCTGTTCAAGCAGTTCAACATCAACGCCGTGCGCACTTCCCACTACCCCAACGACCCACGCTGGTACGAACTCTGCGACCAATACGGCATCTACGTCTGCGACGAAGCCAACATCGAATCGCATGGTATTGGCTATAAGCTCACCGAAACGCTCGGCAATAACCCCGCCTGGCGCGAAGCCCACCTGGCCCGCATCCGGGGGGTGGTAGAACGCGACAAAAACCACCCCTCCATTATTCTTTGGTCGATGGGCAACGAGGCGGGCAACGGCACCAATTTCTACCACGGATACGAGTGGATCAAAGACCGCGATCCCAGCCGTCCCATCCAGTACGAACGCGCCCTCGATGGCTGGGGCATCGGTGGCCGCTTCCAATGGAATTCCGACATCATCTGCCCGATGTACCACTGGATCGACGCCTTGCAGGACATGACCGATGCCCAACCCGAACGCCCCGTCATACTCTGCGAATACGCCCACGCTATGGGCAACTCCGTGGGCAATTTCAGAGAGTACTGGGATTATTTTTACAGCCATCCCCGCATGCAGGGCGGTTTTATCTGGGACTGGGTCGACCAGGCCCTCTACAAGAAAAACGACCGGGGCCAAACCATCTTTGCCTACGGCGGCGACTTTGGACCGAAGGACGTATTCAGCGATAACAATTTCCTTTGCAACGGCCTGATACAACCCGACCGCCTACCCAATCCACACCTCTGGGAGGTCAAAAAGGTACATCAAAACATCGACCTTTCGGTAAAAAATTTCGACACCGGAACGGTTCAGATCATCAATCGGTACGCGTTTAAAAACCTCGACGACTACTACCTCACTTACCAACTGGTGGAGGACGGTAAATCGGGCCCCGCACAAAAGGTGATGAACCTCGCGGTGCGTCCCAACGACTCAACGGACCTTCAACTTCCTATGGATTACGACCTGAAAGCCGGCAAGGAATATTTTGTCAATTTCTCCTTTCGGAAAAAAACTGCCGGACCGATGCTCGACAAAGACCATGAGGTGGCCTGGCAACAAGTGCCCCTGCCAAACCCAACAGAAAACACCCGCATGACCATCGACAATTTTCCCAGGCCAACTATTGTCAAATCCCGGGAAACCATTACCATAAAAAACGACCAATTCCTGTTGGAATTTGACCAAATCGGAGGCGTTTTCACGAAATATGTCTACGCCGGAAAAACCTTGTTGGAAAAACCACTACAACCTCACTTCTGGCGGCCCGCCACCGACAATGACTTTGGAGCCCGGTTGCCCGAAAAACTGAGCACCTGGAAAGACGCCTGGGACAACCGCAATCTGGAACGGATCGACATTTCCGAAAAGGGCAATGCCATTGTACTCACCGTAGAGCATATGCTGTTGAAAGGCGATGCCCGGTACACCACTACCTACCGCATTTTCGGAAACGGAACCATCCTGGTAGAATACAAAATGGAAGCCCTCGGCGGAGAACACCCCATGCTGCCCCGCTTTGGTATGCAGATGCAATTGCCCAAAGGCTATGACAATATCTCCTGGTATGGCCGCGGACCGATGGAGTCGTATTGGGATCGAAAAACCGCTGCCAATATCGGCCTCTACACCGGCAAGGTAGCCGATCAGTTCCACAACTACATCCGCCCTCAGGAAACCGGCAATAAAACCGACGTCCGCTGGATGAGTCTTCGTGACACCGCCGGCAATGGCCTCCTGGTGGTGGGGGAGCAACCGTTGAACATGAACGCCCTCCATTTTACAACAAAAGACTTACATCCTGACGATAAAAAGGCCCAACACCATGCTGCCGAACTCGTAGCTTCCCCGTCGGTCACCCTGAATGTCGACCTTCAGCAAATGGGCGTAGGTGGCAACGATAGCTGGGGTGCCCTGCCCCTGGAAAAATACAGGCTGCCTTTTCTGGATTACAGCTACCGGTTTTTGTTGCGGCCATTGAAGGCAGAAGGGCCCACAGCGGAGGCGATTTGGAGGGAGTGGGTGGATTGAGGAGGTTGGTGAAATGCAGCTGCCCACCTGCCCACCTGCGGTCGGAAATCCGGTCGATAGACGTACCACGGCGACCCAGGTGTATGGAAATCAACCAATTTTTCCATATTTTTTCACTTTTACTCAATTTTAATTTTATTTTACTCAATATGTTGAGTAAATTTACTAATCATATTGAGTAAATTTACTCAAAAAGGGGATGTATATTCAAAAATGATGTAATGTACAAGCGGCCGGTATTTAAGATTATTCACCAACGAGTACAGGAGCCTCGTCGATTAATTTTTGTCATTGCCGGGCCCAGGCAAATTGGCAAGACCACCCTGGTACATCAGCTACTGAATGATCTCAATATGCCACACCATTTTGCCTCTGCCGATGAAACTTTTTCCAACAACAGCGTATGGATCGACCAGCAATGGGAAACATCCCGCTTCAAACTGAAACAAAGTGAAGCCCATTCTTTTTTATTGGTCATCGACGAAATCCAAAAAATTTCGGATTGGAGCCGGACCGTCAAATACCTTTGGGATAAAGACACCCGGGAACAAATCAATATCAAAGTCATTTTGCTGGGCTCTTCTCAGTTAATGCTAAAAGAAGGATTGACTGAATCGCTGGCCGGCCGATTTGAGATGATCCCAATGTGTCATTGGTCCCTTCATGAAATGCGAGCTGCTTTTAATTTTGGTATAGAGCAATATATATGGTTTGGCGGTTATCCGGGAGCGGCACAACTTATTGCGGATGAGCCTCGATGGAAAAATTATGTGCGGAATTCATTGATCGAAACAACCATTTCGAAAGATATTTTGCAAATGACGCGCATTCACAAACCCGCATTGTTGAGGCAGCTTTTCGAATTTGGCTGTCATTACAGTAGCCGGATCGTTTCCTATAACAAAGTGTTGGGACAACTGGCCGATGCCGGCAATACAACCACCCTGACGCATTATCTCAATCTATTGGGATCGGCCGGATTGCTTTCCGGATTGGAAAATTATGCAAACACTTTTGTAAGAAAAAAATCTTCCAGTCCTAAATTTCAGGTTTGGAATACAGCACTGGTTTCTGCTCTGAAGACTGAAGGTTTTTCCATATTCCGAATGCAACCTGCTGATTGGGGGTGGCTGGTGGAATCAGCGGTCGGAAGCCACCTCCTCAATGCCATCAAATCATCGCAGATGAAGCTGTACTATTGGAGAAGGAGAAACGAGGAAGTGGATTTTGTGCTTCAACGAGGAACCGACATCATCGGCATTGAGGTAAAAAGTGGTCAATCGGGCAAAACCGGCCTCGGCATGGTAGCGTTCCAGGCAGCCCTCCAGCCACATCGAACGTTGTTGGTGGGTGGCAGCGGTATTCCTTTGGAGGACTTTTTGCTGACTGAGCCTGAAAAATTGTTTTGAACCCAATTGGAACATAATTTGCCAACTTGGAACAATAAAAAGCCCCAAACCTCATTTTAATCACGATCCTGAAAAACAACCCCTAAACCACCACGTTATTCACTTTCTCAACCAAAATAAATTACACATGAAAAACTTATTTGGATTGCTTTTACTCTGCTGTCTGGTCTTATCTGCTTGTAAAAGCGACGACGAAGCCTCCGAGTCTTTTGAGGTGACCTGTACTTACCTCGAAATCCAGAACGGCACCAAATTAACCTACAAGCAAGAAACTTTTGGTGGTGCCACCCAAACAATTGAAGGGGAGGTTACTTCTCAGGCCACCATCGATGGGATCCTCGTAGCCGTGGTAGAAACCAACGGACAGGAATCCTACCTCACCTGCGACGGTGATAAGTTCACCCAATCGGCTCCGGCTCAAACCCAAACGGGTGGAGGCGTAACAAGTACCACCGGCGACATCCTGATGACCCTCGACTTTGGCGCCCCCATTGGCGACTCCAGTCTGGTAGCGACCATCGTGGTCAATCAGGAGGTACAAGGCCAATCTTTTTCCACTACCAACACTTATTACGGCAAAATGGTCGAAACCGATCAGTCGATGACCGTAGAAGGCACCACCTACAACGACGTGATAAAATACGAGATCAACGTTTTCTCCGAAAGCTCTGAATTGCCCGGCGAACTGTTCCACACGTCCAATGTCGTCTATTACATCGCCCCACAGGTGGCTACGATCTATTCAGAAATAAAAGATCCTATTTCCGGCATTGTACTGACCAGCGTTTCGTTGGTGGATTATGAGTATTAGGGGAATTCTCAAGCTCACCCTGTCTTAGTCATATCCATCTTTTCCATCATCTGGAGGTAGGAAAGAGAAAAAGCAGCCGTGGAATCGAATCGGAGTTGGCGGTGGTCGGCCTTGAGGCGTTCGAAAGCGGGAACGTGATGAGCTACGATACGGAGGATGGCCTTTTTGATCGCTTTTTTGTAAAACTTTTGTTGGCGGGGTTGGTAAAAACGCTCAAAGCCCAGGGCTGCGAAAAAATCGGCTTCTGTGATCTGATAATAAAGCTGGAAAAAATCCTTGCAGGGCTTGGGTACGGCATAGTTGAACAGGCAATACCCAACGATGTAGCCGGGAATGGCGCAGGCCACGCGGCGGTAGCCATTGTCGTGGTACCATTGCCAATTGGGCAGTTCACCTTCAATAAAGTCGACGATCCGGCTGTAGTTGACGGCGGTAGTAATACCAAAGGTCGACACCACCTTGTACATCTCTTTGTAATAGGCCGATTGCGGGCGTTGCAACAACGATTTCAGTTCTGCTACCAACTCCCGGTTTTTCTGCACGGTGGCTTCGTCGTTTTGGGTGAAATACAGCCGGTGTATCCGTTCGAGTGCCTCCATCATAAATCCTTCGGGCCGGACGAGGTAGTCGAGCTTGTACACCAGGTCCAACAACAGGTAGGCGATACCACCGGCGTATTGCTCGACGTCGAGGGGGCCGTTTTCTACTTGATGGATCACTTCGGCGATCGATTGGTGGATAAATTGATACTTAGCTTTTTTTTCCATCATGGGAAGGTGCTCTACGGGGCTGGAAGCCACGGGTTGGAAAGCGCCGAATTCGTCGAGCAACAGATCATCCTGTTTGTCGGCACAAGTAGCCAGTTCTTTGAGCGCGTAGTAGAGCTTGTAAGGTGAGCCATCGAGGGTGTAGGTGTCGAAGGTGACGGCGATGTGCTGCTCGTCGTCGAGACAAAAGCGGCTGTATTCCATATCGAAATTCTGCTCCAAGAGCCGCTTCATCAGCCGGGTATCAAGCGCATCGGGTTGGGCGACTTTGGCGATGGCACGCACTTTTTTAGGGGTAGCCATACCGGTAATTACGCGCGACCCCTGAAATATTTCGAAAAAAAGAGCCCCCTCTTTTTGCTCTACATGCACATTGTCTTCCTCCTCATCTTTCAGGTATTCAAAAAACGTTTTATAGGCCGGCAAATATTCTCCTTCTTCAAAAAGTTGAACAGCTTGGTCCCAGGCGTCAAACTGGCGGTCGGTCTTATAAGAATCTGTGTAACGACCAAACCGGACATGAAGCGGCTCAGGGTGGTCTTTATTGGAGAAGATGCGTTTCAGCAGGCTCATTTTCGTCAATTTGTTGATTCTCTTATTTTTTCGGGGTATCTGAATGCGAAAATTAATACATTTATTGGGATTATTGCGTGACATATTGGCGGAATTTCTCACCTCGAAGGCTCTAAGGCACGGAGCCACTCGGAGATTTTCTCCCTGCCTTCGAGGTTATAATTGCAGCGATTCCCGCCATTCCCGCCTGCCGAAAGGAATGGTGACGGGATAGGATTATCACATACTCATACCTAATAAAGACGTTCAAAAAATACTATGACTGATTTTCGCACAAAGGTACCAGTGCCCGATTTTCCTTTCAAAACAGATCATACCGATGCGGTGTTTTGTATGGGGTCCTGTTTCTCGGAACATATCGGCCAACGGCTTGCTGACAATCAGTTTGAGGTGTTGGTCAATCCATTTGGCATTATTTACAATCCGTTTTCGGTGGCGGGCCACCTCCTCAGATCAATGGCGAGGCATCCGTATACTACGGATGAGTTGTTCCAGCATCAGGGCTTGTGGCACCATTTTCAGGTACACAGTCGTTTGTCGGGGCCCAACCGGATAGAAGTAGTGGACCAACTCAATGAAAAACTCCAATCCTGTGCGGCATTTCTGCAAAAGGCTAATCTGGTGATCCTAACGCTGGGTACCTCCCGGATTTTTGTACACGACGACCAGATCGTCGCCAATTGCCACAAATTGCCGGCAACACATTTTAGCCGCGGAATGTCGACCGTCGACAATTGCCTGGAGATTTTTGAATCGGTTTTGGATCAGCTTCAATCTTTCAACCCGAATGCCAACATTGTGTTTACAGTCAGTCCGGTGCGGCATCTGCGGGACGGCGCCATAGCCAATCAGCGCAGCAAAGCCACCCTCCTGCTCGTCGTTGATCAATTGGTACAAGACTACGAAAAGGTACATTACTTCCCGGCTTATGAAATGATGATGGACGATTTGCGGGACTACCGCTTTTACGCCTCCGATATGGTGCATCCCAATGATATGGCCATTGACTACATTTGGTCGGGGTTTGCGAGGGCGGCCCTTTCGGATAACGCAAAACGGTTGCTGCCTACTATCGGAAACATAAGGCGGGCGGCCCTACACCGGCCTTTTCACCCCAGGTCGGAGGAGCACCAGGCTTTTTTGCGAAAGCAGCTAAATGATATAACGCAACTGCAACGGCAATATCCTTTTCTGGTATTTGAGAATGAGAAAAAACTGCTGGAGCAACAATTGATTTGAGTGTGTGACAGATTCGCTGTGCTATAACCACAAAGGTATGAACCTGTCCGGCGGCCAGACGGGGACACGGAGTTACACAAAGAAAACTCCGGGAAGCTTTGTGACTTGGAGTCTTTGTGGCGATAAATTCCACTAACCTAACTGCCCTGCCCGTCGGCAGACGGACGTCAAGGCAGGTACGTCAGACACTTCCTTGATTTTAAGGCTAATAGTACGGATACCCAAAAGCGGTCATAACGACCAGGGTGGCCAGGCAAAAAAGCAGAAGCCAAAATCGGATGTCTTTGTAGAGCATGGGTTGTTTTTCTGATTGCATGTTTGTCGTATTATATTAGTTCATATAAACTAAGTCATTTATAATTTTCATTGCCTTCGCGCGCCCTTAAATTCCCTGAAGGGAAGGCTTGCCCACGATGCAATTGCCTGCAAAAATTTGGATTACAAAGCAATTAGCAATGTGTAAACCAGGAGACGGATCTCATGGCAGGGGAAAAGAGTGGCTAAATAGCCTCGGGAATAAGGGGGGAAGAATTGGAAGGTAGGTTATGTGAAGCATGACTTCAAAAAAAATGCCAGAGAGGGGGAAACATACTAAAGAATGCCTGTGAATTAAGCTCCTCTATTGCATCAGTTCTTTATTGATCCGACGTATCAGAGAGGGACCTTCATATATCAGGCCGCTGTACACCTGCACCAGCGAGGCTCCTGCATCGAGCTTTTCGCGGGCATCGGCTGGGCTGGCGATGCCCCCTACTCCGATGATGAAAAGCTGGCGGCCGGATTTTTCCGAAAGGTAGCGGATCACTTCAGTGGCGCGTTGGCGGACGGGGGCGCCGCTCAGTCCGCCATTGCCGATGGCCGACACCTGTTGGGCTGGGGTGGCGAGCCCTTTGCGGGAAATGGTGGTGTTGGTGGCGATGATGCCGTCGATACCGGTAGAGGTTACGATGCCGAGGATGTCGTCGAGTTGGCCGTTGGTCAGGTCGGGTGCTATTTTGAGGAGGATGGGTTTGGGGGCGGGTTGTTTTTGGTTTTCGGATTGGAGGAGGGTGAGCAGGCGGGTGAGGGGCTCTTTGTCCTGGAGAGCGCGCAGGTTAGGCGTGTTTGGAGAGCTGACGTTGACAACAAAGTAGTCGACCCAGGGGAAGAGGGCCTGGAAACAGTGGAGGTAGTCGTCAGCGGCCCGGTCGTTGGGGGTGGTTTTGTTTTTGCCGATGTTGCCCCCTACGATCAGGCCGGGCGGTTTGCCTTTTTGGAGGCGACGGACGAGGGCATCCACCCCGTCGTTATTGAAGCCCATGCGGTTGATGAGGGCATTGTCGGTAGGGAGGCGGAAGAGACGGGGCTGGGGGTTTCCCGATTGTGGGTGGGGCGTTACGGTGCCTACTTCGATGAATCCAAATCCGAGCGCCGACATGGTGCGGAAGTATTTTCCGTCTTTATCGAAGCCGGCAGCGAGCCCTACGGGGTTGACAAATGTCAGGCCGAGGAACTGGCGTTGGAGGCCTGGTTGTTTTACGGTGAAGTGGTTGCGCAGCCAGTTTCCCAACAATGGTACTGCAAGTAGAAAGGAAAAAGACCTTACGGTAAATTGGTGTGCAGTTTCGGGGGTGAGTAAAAACAGCAATGGTTTGATCAGCAGATGGTACACGCGGGTTGTTTATTTAGCGATGGTCGATTCGCGGGCCAGCAGGTCCATGTCACGTATCAGAAGTCGTTGGCGGTTGAAGGTCAGGATGTTTTTGTTGCGCAGTTCGTTCAATACGGTGGTGACAGTTTGGCGGGAGGTAGCGGTGAGGTTGGCGATTTCCTGGTGGGTTAGGAATTTGCGTACCAGCATCTCATAACCAACACGCTGCCCTTTCCGGTCGGCCAGGTCTTTGAGAAATTCGATGATGCGGGTCCGGGAATCTTTGAAGACGAGCGATTCGAGTCGCTGTTCCATTTCGAGCACCCTGGAGCCCATGATCTTCATCATAAAGAGGTTGAGGGCACTGTGTTCTTTCATCAGTCCTTTCATTTCGCTAACCGATACGATGCATACCTCGGTGTCTTCCATGGCCATGGCAAAGTCGCGGCGTTTTTCCTCGCCGATGAGTGACAGTTCGCCAAACACCTCCCCCTTGCTGAGGATGGCCTTGGTGATCTCCTTGCCGGAGTCGGCGTAGTTGCCGATTTTGACGCGGCCTTTGTTGAGGAAATACATTTTGTCGGACGAATCTTTAGGCATGTAAATGTAATCGCCTTTTTTAAAGGTTTTTGTGAGGTGAGATTGATTCACCTCCCCCATTTTTTTAGGACAAAAGATGCCCGTCACGTCGATGTTTTCGAGATACCAAAAAGATTGCTCATTCATAATATCCTGAATTTTATTCAAAAGACTTTTTCATCTGAACCACATATGAGGCTTTAAAAAAATGTGTGTCACCTGCCTACCGGTCAGGTAGATTTTCCTATCCGCGCCCTAGCCCTAAAGGGAAACCCACCCACTTAAATCCCATCAGGTACAAGCAAGACTTTTTCATCTGAACACTCCTCCATATAACAAAAGGAAGGCGATTCTGTTTTTGATTGCTGTTAATGCTGGCCTAATTGTCCCGAATACAGCAATAATCAACAATTAATAATTAATAATTATTCATTGTCGGGGCGGAGATCGAACCTCGTCCTGAGTTCTTCCACCAGAGGGTTGATCTGTTTCATGGCCTCGTATTTTTCTCTTGTCGAAAAGGCCTTTTTAGGGCCGTTGTTTTGCGTTTGGGCAGGTGCCAGCGACGGATCAATGCTGACCTGAAGGGTTAGCTGGTCGTTGTTGAGGTGCTTTCGCAAAAAGGTCATTAGCTTCGACTCCTCCTGGATCATGGACTTGGACATCCCGCTTCCCACGGTCACCAATATCAGTTGTTCTTCGACGGCGAGTTGGCAGCGTTCAAAGGTCAGCTTGGTGGTTGGCGATTCTATTTGGGCGGTGTAGTCTTTCCAGGTCTTTTGTAATGCTTCGAGGGTGAGGGGGGTGGTTTCGACGGGTTGTTCGGTGTCCACCTCTTTATCGAGGTCGGCCAGGCTGGATAGCTTTGGCAGGTTGTGTTTGGAGTTTACACGTAGGTCTTCAGTCAGTTTTTTGGGTGGTATTTCTTTTTCGATGGTTTTTCCATTGTTGGTAGTAGGGGGTTGGCGTGGTTCTTCCACTTTGGTAGTCGTTGGGTTTTGGTCTGCCGGGGGTTGTTCGTAGGTCTTTTCCGGCGCTGTCAGGGGCAGGGTTGCGGTTGGCTCTTTGGTGGCTGCGCTGAGGTTGGCCGATTTTTGTTCGGGGGCTGTAACGGGCTGTTGGGAGACCTGGATGGCGCGGTTGATGTAGGCCATGCGCAGGAGGGTCATTTCGACGTGGAGCTGTTTGTTGCGGGCCATTTTGTAGTGGACGTCGCAGTCGTTGGCCATTTGCAGCAGCGTCAACAGGAAGGACTGGGGGGTCAGTGCTGCCTGTTGTTGGAAGCGTTGTTGGAGGTCTTCGCCGAAAGTCAGCAGTGGGAGGGTTTGGGGGTCTTTGCACACCAACAGGTTGCGGGCGTGCTCTGCCAATCCAAGCAGGAAGGTGTCGGCTTCAAATCCATTGCGCTGCACTTCGTCGAACAGCATCATCACGCCCGGCGCATCTTCCGTCAACAATGCATCTACAACCCGGAAGAAATAATCGTAGTCCAACACGTTGAGGCTGTCGATGACGGTTTTGTAGGTAAGCACTTGTTTTTTGTCGGAAGGGGCAAGGCCGCTGACGATCCGGTCGTAGATCGACAAGGCATCGCGGAGGGCCCCATCTGCTTTTTGAGCAATTACGTGGAGGGCATCCGCTTCCGCTTCTATGTTTTCCTGTTGGCAAATGCCCTGAAGATGGGCCACCATATCGGCCACCTGGATGCGTCGGAAATCGAATATCTGACAGCGGGAAAGTATGGTTGGAATGATCTTATGCTTTTCGGTCGTCGCCAAAATAAAGACGGCGTAGGGAGGCGGTTCTTCCAGCGTTTTCAAAAAAGCGTTGAAGGCCTGGGAGGAGAGCATATGTACCTCGTCGATGATGAACACCTTGTACTGACCTTGTTGGGGTTGGAAACGCACCTGTTCGATCAGGGCGCGGATGTGTTCGACGCTGTTGTTGGAGGCGGCATCGAGTTCGGTAATGTTGAAAGAGGCATTGCCGTTGAACGATTCGCAGGAGGAGCAGGTATTGCAAGCCTCGAAATCAGATGTTCGGTTTTGGCAGTTCAACACCTTGGCCAATATCCGGGCGCAGGTCGTTTTGCCTACTCCCCGTGGGCCACAAAACAGGAAGGCATGGGCCAGTTGGTCGTTTTGAAGGGCGTTTTTAAGGGTCTGCGATACATGCGCCTGCCCCACCACTTCATCAAAACGCACCGGACGGTATTTTCGGGCGGAAACAATAAAATTGCTCATAGCTCAAAGATACAAAAATCCGGGGCCTTTGTAAAATTTGTTGTGTCGTTCCTTGATCCCGATATACGTTATGAGCATATTTTGGATGCGTAGGTCCTCGCTGTCTGAACTGGGATGGATGAGATGATGAGGATGTTTGGGATCGTAACACATGTACTCCGGGGGCTCTTCTGTCTGAACTGGGATGGATGAGATTATCAGGATTTTTGGGATCGTAACATTTGAACTCGGGGGGCTCTTCTGTCTGAACTGGGATGGATGAGATGATGAGGATTTTTGGGATCGTAACATTTGAACTCCAGACTCATCCTAATAATCCCACCCCATCCCACAAATCCCAGTTCAGACAAGGGAGGCGCGCCTGATCCTACTGTCTAAACTGGGATGGATGGCGTGCCATGTAGGCAACAGCCCTTCATGGGATGATCGGGATTTTTGGGATCGTAACACTTGAACTCCGGGGGCTCTTCTGTCTGAACTGGGATGGATGGCATGCCATGTAGGCAACAGCCCTTCATGGGATTATCAGGATTTTTGGGATCGTAACATTTGAACTCCAGACTCATCCTAATAATCCCACCCCATCCTACTAATCCCAGTTCAGACAAGGGAGGCGCGCCTGACCCCACTGCCTGAACTGGGATGGATGGGATCGTAACACATGTACTCCGGGGGCTCTTCCGTCTGAACTGGGATGGATGGCATGCCATGTAGGCAACAGCCCTTCATGGGATTATCAGGATTTTTGGGATCGTAACATTTGAACTCCAGACTCATCCTAATAATCCCACCCCATCCCACAAATCCCAGTTCAGACAAGGGAGGAGCGCCTGACCCCACTGTCTGAACTGGGATGGATGAGATTATCGGGATTTTTGGGATCTTAACACATGTACTCCGGGGCTCTTCTGCCTGAACTGGGATGGATGGCGTGCCATGTAGGCAACAGCCCTTCATGGGATTATCGGGATATTTGGGATCATAACATTTGAACTCCGGGGGCTCTTCTGTCTGAACTGGGATGGATGAGATTATCGGGATTTTTGGGATCGTAACATTTGAACTCCAGACTCATCCTAATAATCCCACCCCATCCCACAAATCCCAGTTCAGACAAGGGAGGAGCGCCTGACCCCACTGTCTGAACTGGGATGGATGGCATGCCATGTAGGCAACAGCCCTTCATGGGATTATCGGGATATTTGGGATCCTAACATTTGAACTCCAGATTCATCCTAATAATCCCACCCCATCCCACAAATCCCAGTTCAGACAAGGGAGGAGCGCCTGGCCCCACTGCCTGAACTGGGATGCTTGGGATCGCTTTGTTTGAATATTAAAACTTCTCTTCCAAAGAAACCATGCATCCAAATTCCATCTTTTCACCAATCATAAAATGAAATCAAATGAGTCTGGCCTCTGACTTCTGACCTACCGATCCGCCGAGCCAACAACGATTTTCCGCGCAACCATCTCCCCCACCCCGTTCTTCATGCGCAGCAGGTAGGTGCCTGTAGGCAAGTGAGCTATAGAAACCGAGTGCTGAACACCGGAATACAACTCCTCCTCCCAAACTGTTTTTCCCGTGGCGTCGATGAGTTGGAATTGCCAGCCCTCTCTGTTCTCCGATTGCAGGTAGATGTTGAGCTGGTCGCTCGTCGGGATGGGGCTGAGGTGGAGCTGTACCCCTGGTATTTCCGATACATCGGAGGTCATTACATCCACTGTTGTAAAGGTGGTTTCGCTGAAGCAGGCATTAGAGGCGGTCAGTGTGACGGTGTACATCCCACCGGTTGCGTATCCGTGGGTCGGGTGGGGGTCGGTACTGGTATTGCCATCGCCGAAGTCCCAGTGGTATTCGGTGGCGTTGATACTCGAATTGGTAAAGGCAACATCGGTGTTGTCGGCAGTATAATCGAAGCCGACCGTGATGCTCAGGTCGGTAGCGATGGTGATCTGTCCTGCGACGCCCTGGCTGAGGTTGTAGTAGGAGCCGCTGGCCGAAGTTTCCAGCCTAAGCGCCCGCACCATATAGTGATGGGTTTCGTCAAAGTTCCGGCACGAATCCACATAAGAAACCCCAGTGACCGGGTCGGCATGGAGGCGCTGGTAATAATCATCCCCATCCCCCTTTCGGTAAACATAGTAGCCCAGGTCGGCATCTCCCGAATCTTCCCAAAGGATGGTCACATGCGCATTGTTTTCCTGGAGGATCAACGTTTCGCCAGGTGGGCTAACAATATGCATACGGAGGGTGGGATCGCCCATGAGTGCGTTGTGGATCAGCCGACCGCCGTAGCAGGTATCTTGTACATAGCTCGTAGGCGTATTTTGCGTAAGCAGGAGGCCGTAACCGATGTTTTCGCCGAGGGCCATGTGCTCGAATCGGTATTTTGGCCGACCGGCCCAGGCATTGGTCAGTACGGTTCCAGAAGCCAGGGCTGAGCGGAGGAGGTTGTTTTCGATGTCCCAGTCGCCGAAATAACTGCCAAAGATCATGGTGAATACGGTCTGCAGGGAGTCGGCTGCCAGATCAGCGGTGGTGGTGATGCCCGCGGCACTGGTATAACTTCCAGCCCCCGCCCCATACGACCAGAGGTAGCTTTGGGCTGTCAACTGGTCGAAATCGGTATCGAATACCTGACCGGTGCCAAACATAGCGGAGAAATTGCGCCAGGCATTCTGACCAAAACCCTCCGGGATGCCTCCAAAATTGTTTTCGACCAATCCACGGGGTTCTGCCGTAAATTGTTTGTGCCGGAAGGCGTGGTTTTTATCCAGGTATTTTTTCAGAAGCTGGGTTTCATTTTCCGCGAAAGCGGGCAAATCGCGAAAATCTATCCGCCCCACCTGAAGGTCGATGTCGGAGGGGATAAGGGTTTGATCGAATTTGCCATCGCCGGGAGTGTTGTGGTTGCGGGGGTCGGTGGCAGTGGTTACGTTTACACTAAAATCCGTCCAGTTGCCGTTCATCTCGCCGTAATAGAGGTCGGCGGGCCAGGCGCCTTCGTGGTCTTCGTGACCGTCGGGATAATTGGCCCCGGAATACGGAACAGGTATGTGACCCAACAATAATACCGCTTTGGTGTTGTCGGGGTCGGAGTTGTATACCATTGTTATTTCGTTTTTCACGGAAGTGACCGCATCGGTGGGACTGACATCGATTCTCGACACGGCCCAGCCATCACTTTCCAGGTCGGCTATCAGGCGGTCTATTTCCACAGTCAGGGCATCGGCCTGGGTGTCATCGACTGCCAGCACGACCCTGCCGCGCTGCTCCACCGCCGGTATCTGGATGCCTGCATTGATGATGCCTTCGCCTTTGATGGGTGCATTTTTGACGATGCGGTACTCGTAGCTTTCACCTACCACCACCTCCTCGTCGAGGTAGCTGGTGGCGGTATTGGGCAAGGTGGAGAGAGGGACTCCCCAGTTGTTGCTGCCTTTGGTGCGGCGGTACAGGATGAAATCAGCAGCGGGCTCGCTCACCCAGTGGAGGGTGATGGTCGGGGGCGCCGTTTGAATCTCCGCAGTGATCTGGACGGATCGCTCCAATGACCAGTTTTGGGCGTAAGCCAGGGAGGTAAAAAGGGTTAGTAGCAGTGTGTAGGATAAGGTTCTCATGCGATTATGGATTTTGTATCAAAGATAAGGTAATTTGTTGATTTGTTGATTTGCTGATTTGTTGATTTGCTGATTTGCTGATCTACCTTCACTTCGTTCCGGCAGACAAGCCTGTCTACCGCCAGGTAGATTTGCTGATTTGTTGACTGCCTACGGCAGTTGAAATTTGTTGACCGCCTACGGCAGTTAAAATTTGCTGATGATTGATTTGCTGACTTTGACTTCGCTCAGTCAGCATGAGCAGCCCGCCCGCTGGTTGAGCGTAGTCGAAACCAGCTTAGCCGAAACCAGCAGAGTCTGCTACTTTCAAATAAGGAGCTACTGTTCCACAATTTACAGGCAGTTTCGTGCCAGTTTTTCCATACTTTTGCCATTTATTAAGGCTCAAAAACAAATTTTCATGAAAATAGCGGTTGCACAACTCAATTACCACATTGGGCATTTTGAGGAAAACGTCCGGAAGATGCTGGAGGCGGTGGCGGAAGCCAAAAGCCAGGGGGCCGACATCATTTGTTTTGGGGAGTTGGCTACCTGTGGCTATCCGCCCAGGGATTTTCTGGAGTTCGACGATTTCGTCCGGTTGGCCGAAAAAGCGGTGGCCGATTTGGCGAAGGCTGCCCAGGGGATCGCCATCGTGGTGGGGTCGCCCCAACGCAATCCGGTGCTGGAGGGAAAAGACCTGTTCAACGCCGTGTATTTCCTGGCCGAGGGCCGGGTGCAACACGTCCAGCACAAGACCTTGCTGCCTACTTACGATGTGTTCGATGAATATCGGTATTTCGAGCCGGGAACCCAACATCAGGTGGTCGAGTACGGGTACAAACGGATCGCCCTGACGGTGTGTGAAGACATCTGGGACCTGCCCGCCATCCAGGCCAACCCCCTGTACACCATCATCCCAATGGATGAGATGGCCGCCCAGCGTCCCGACGTAATGATCAATGTATCTGCCTCGCCCTTTTCATATCGGCAGGCGGCCACGCGGATCGGGGTGGTGCGGGCCAATGTGGAACGCTACGGCATTCCGATGTTTTACATCAATCATGTGGGAGCGCAGACGGAGTTGGTGTTTGACGGGGGCTCTATTGTGATGTCGCCCGACGGTATGTTGTACGACGAGTTGCCGTATTTTGAGGAGGCCGTCCGCGTGTACGATCTGGAAGCGGTGGTGGCCGGTGGCCGGACCCAGGAGCAGGAAAAAGACAAGATCGCACTGATCCACGACGCCATCGTGACGGGGGTGCGCGACTATTTTGGCAAGCTGGGATTCCGGCAGGCGATACTGGGACTGTCGGGCGGGATCGACTCGGCAGTGACGGCGGTGCTGGCAGCCCGGGCCCTGGGCCCCGAAAATGTAAGAGTAGTGTTGATGCCGTCGCAGTTTTCATCGGGCCATTCGGTCAAAGACGCCCAGGAGCTGGCCGAAAATGCGGGGATGCCCTACGATGTGATCCCCGTGCAGAAGGTATACGAATCGTTTATGAGCGAGCTGTCTCCCCTGTTTGGCGACCTTCCCTTCAACGTGACGGAAGAAAACCTCCAGGCCCGCATCCGGGGCATCTACCTGATGGCGCTATCGAATAAGTTCGGAAACATATTGTTGAACACCTCCAACAAAAGCGAGATGGCGGTGGGCTACGGCACCTTGTATGGAGATATGTGCGGCGGCCTGTCGGTGATCGGCGACGTATACAAGACGCAGGTGTTCGAACTGGCCCGATACATCAACAAAGACGGCGTGGTCATACCGGTGAACACCATCACCAAGCCGCCGTCGGCAGAGCTGCGTCCCAACCAAAAAGATTCGGATAGCCTCCCGGACTACGCCATTCTGGACGAGATCCTTTTCCAATACATCGAAAAGCGCCAGGGGCCGCAAGATCTCATTGACAAGGGCTTTGAGGAATCACTGGTGCGCCGGGTGCTTCGGCTGGTGAATATCAACGAGTTCAAACGACACCAGACGGCGCCGGTGATCCGGGTGTCACCCAAGGCGTTCGGGATGGGGCGGCGGATGCCGATTGTGGGGCGGTACTTGAGTTGAGGGTGTTCGGACTGTGTTGCCTTACCGCACGAGTACTACGACGCCTTCTTTCTGCAACCGTTCGCCTCCAATATCCACCCCTGCCAGCTGATACACATACGTCCCAGCTGGAGCAGGTTTCCCGGTATTGTGTTTGCGGCCATTCCACCCTATCGTAGGATCATTGTTGGAAAATACCATTTCGCCGTAGCGATTGTATATGGAGAGCTGCCAGGAAGCCAGGGCCGTAAATGTGCCGGTAGCGCGAAATTCATCGTTCAGTCCATCGCCATTGGGGGTGAAAGCGTTGGGAAAGTGAATGTTCAACACGGGTTCCACGACGAGTGACTGCCGCAGGGTGTCGCTGCATCCGTATTCGTCGAATGCAATCAGGCTGACCTGCCAGATGCCGGTGTCGGGAAATACGTGTACGGGATGTTGGGAAAATGAAAGCGCCTCACTATCGTTGCTTTTGTCGAAATGCCATTGCCAGAAAGCAGCATGCTCGGATCGGTCGTGGAACCGCACCTCCGGGGTGTATTCGGTCACTGGCCGGGGCTGCCAGGTGAAGTCGGCCTGCGGCGGCGGATCGGCACGGATGAGGTTCGGGAAAATGGTATCTACAGAGCATCCTATGGGGGAGGTGATCGAAAGACCTACGTCGTAGGTTCCTGGCTGGAGATACAGATGGTTAGCGTGTATACTTTGTTGGGTTTGGTTGTCTCCGAAGTTCCATATGACGGTATAGGTTGAATCTACGGGCCAGGAGCGGTTGTTGAAACCAACGGTTAAGGGCACACAGCCAGCTTCTTGGTTGGGTGATACCACAATGATAGCAGGAGCGGGTTGCCAGTGGACAGGGTAGATGACCGAGTCGCGGCACCCGCCTTCGTCGCTGACAGTCAGGCTGACGTCGTAGGTACCGGGGTTGTCGTAGTAATATACCGGATCAGATAAGGTACTGGTTTGGTTGGTGCCGAAACTCCAGTGAAAATGGAGGGGACCGGCGCCGTCGTATTGCACCTGGGCATTTAGGGAAACCGGCCCGGAGACGCAGGTATCGTACTCGAAAGTAAAGTCTGCTGTCATCTCTTCTACAATATGGAAAACCAGTTGAGCAGTATCAGCACATTCCTGGCCGGGATTGAGGAAAAGTGCTCCCGTGTAAATTCCTGAGCCGGGAAAATTGACGAGTAGTGGGTCCCAATCAGTATAAAGTTGTCCGTCTATGAGCCAAAAGAAGTCTGTAATAGAGTCAGGGTGCTGAGAGAGATTTGTCAATTGAAGATCGGTGGTATTACAGCCACGAATGAAGTAATCACCCTGGGGGGTAATGCTGTCAGCGGCGATGTCCGCATATACCTTTGGGGTGCAGGGTATGACATTGAGAACAATGTCCCGATGAAGAGTGCTTAAGTATTGGCCATTGTAGTAGTCTGATACGCTGATGCCACATAAGTACTTGCCCACTTCGGAGGCATAGCCGGTCAACTCTCCGGTGGTGGGATTGATGCTGAATTCTGAAGATGGGCCCAGGGGGGTTAGATAAGTATATTCAGGGGTCAGATAAGGCGCAAGGGGATATGGGGGAAGGAAATAAAAAAGAGGGAAACCCGTGGAATCGAATTGGGCACTCCAGGGATGGGAAAGTTCATATATAAGTTGGTCTCCATCCGGATCAAATGCCGATTGGTCGAAACTAAAGGTGTCCCCTACACAAACGGTCAGATAGGAGTCCTCCTGAAAGTCTGGTGTGCTGTTGCATAATTGTTGACCTAATGGAGTAAGTTCTGTTACCACAATGAACCCTCTGTTGTAATAAACTTCTCCATTATCTATATTGGTAAAATCATCAGACCGGCAGCATGTTAATTCAAGGAAAAAATAACTCGAGTCGCTCTGTGGAAGGTCTACCAATCCGCTTTGAATTCTTTTAAATCTAACATCCAAATCCGGAACTATTGTACAGGGAATTTCAGGGGCGAAAAGCGGCACCAAAGAATCCGTATAATAATTGAAAAACATCAAACTCCCGTTCGGCTTATAGTAGTGAGTGTAATCGTCTATAGAAGGGCCTTTACACATTGTGATATGAATGTTGCCAAGCGGAGAATAACTAAACCATTTTGCAGTTCCCTTATAGGTAATGACTCCGGGCTGCGAAGCTTCCCCCAGGCAAACATAGCCCAATTCAATTGATCTGTGCTTGGGTTGTGCGATAGCGGACAGGGAAAAAACAATCCAAAAAGTGGATACAATGTATTTTTTAAACATCGCTGTTCCTTAATAGCAAAAGCGTTTCCGCAAAGAGGCATGCGAAAACGCTTTTGACTTAATGAAAGATGATTTAGTTGTTGACATGGGTGATTCCTTTAGTCGTTTGCCGCCCCTGGTCATCGGTTATTTGCAGGTAATACATGCCATCGGGCAGGTCTTGCCGGGGTGTCAGGGTAAAGATATGAAATCCCGGGTGGATGTCGTGGTTTTCCAGTAAAAGGGTTCGACCGTACATATCCAGCAATTTCAGTTGAATGGGGCCTTCGGAGGTCGTTTTGATCTTTACATGCAGTTCGCTGCTGAATGGGACTGGATAGATCCGTACGATCTCGGGAATAAGCGTTCTTGTTTTTTCATCAGCGACAGGAGGGCTTTCGCTCTGCTCTTTTTGTGGGGTTCGGTCGGAGGCGATGGCTTTTTGTCCGCCCGGGTCATCTGGTTGTTGCATAAATACTTCATTATCGCCCCCTGGCCCGATGACGGTGTTGCAACTCCAAACGGTGCCATGTTCATTCGCATATGCCTGGCAATAATCCACATATACGCAAAATTCCACTTCGCACAGCACATCAAAAGTTTCCATATCCACCTGGGAGACGGTATAGCAGTAATTGCCTGCACAGCCCCCTCCAAAAACACTGCTGACTGCTATTGGATAAGGTTCACCATTTATTGGATCAAAATCATATAGTATTGCACAATTCTCTCCTATACCTGGTTGTGAAATGGTTGTTAATTTAAAGTCATAATCTTCAAAGAAGTCGTTGTCGAAATCGAGGGTAATGGAGCCGACATAGTTGATGCCGTTCTGGTCGACGAGGATGGGGATGACGTCTACGGTGAAGTGTTGGGCTTGGAGTGTTGCTCCAGCCAATAGTAGGGATAAATACAGATAGAATATTCGACGTAGTGGATTGTTCATATTAGTCTTGTAAATTTATTTAATAATTTTTTCACAATCAGTCTTCCACACAGCCCGATAATCAAAAAACAATAATCATAGATAGTGTGAAAGCTTAGTCGGTCATTTTCCCATATTTTTATATACACATCGAACTAAACCTTTATTCTTAATCTTTCCATTCTTTGAATCGGACTTACAATTTTTTCAAAACAGATTCCTTGTCATAATATACACTAATGCTTTCATCAACATTTAGATGATCTACTTTCCAGTGAATAATAAACCAGCCATTTTGATCCTGCTCAAGATTTGTTTGTGTCAACATAAAATATTCATAATTTGGAATAACATAACTAAAT
>CBDCTQ010000089.1:0-25006 GCA_965222105.1 Saprospiraceae bacterium
TTCCAGGATGTTACACTCTGGTTCATCATCCCAAGAATAGCAATTTTCGACAATAGTGTTTATTTAGCTCAACCTATTTTTGAGAATTAAAACTTTAAATTATGATTACAAGTCTTACTCATACCTTTATTTATGTCCTTAATCAGGACGAAGCATTGAAATTTTACACGGAAATTCTTGGATTTGAACTAAAAGCCAATGTCTCATTAGGGCCAGATAAAAAATGGATTTCTGTTGCACCGCCAAAACAATCAAATCTCGAAATTATATTGATGAAAGCCACCGAAGGCCCATTCTTTACAAAAGAAACAGCGGACGAAGTCAATCAAATTGTTAGCAATGGACTTTTGGGATGGTGTGTATTTCAATGCACTGATATTTATGCAACCTATGAAGATTTAAAATCCAAAGGTGTCGAATTCCTTAATCCACCAACAGAAACACCTGCAGGTATCTCAGCAAATTTCCAGGACAATTCAGGTAATTGGTTTAGCTTAACGCAATAGCCATAAATCAAACAACAATGAAATTGCTTTTCGCCACAAGTATTTTTCTGCTTCTTAACCAACATGTTGCTTCACAGAAGACAACAAGTTTTGATAAAAGCCAAGTTAAGCACGATTTGAATATTTATTATACCGAAGAAAAAGACTCATTGCAAAGTTTGGATGTTTACTGGGATTGTAATTCAACAAATGCAGAAGTTTTGATGTTCGTTCACGGGGGTGGATGGTTAAGTGGAGACAAAAATCAATATCGGGAATTGGCAGCCACTCTGGCCAATAATGGGTTTACCGTTGTGTTGGTGAATTACAGACTGTCACCAAAAGTAAAATTTCCAGCCCATATTGAAGATTTGGCTTCTGCTCTTAACTGGGTAAATGACTCGATAGAATACTACCAAGGCGACAAAGAAAACATCTATTTAATTGGACACTCTGCGGGGGGGCATTTAGCCTCATTAATATTATTGGATAAATCATACCTTGAAAAATATGACCTCAAACCAACAAATATCGCAGGAGCCATCATTATAAGCGGTGTTTTTGAAATAAAGCCACAGGAAGGAGGAGCCACAAAAAAGTATCTAGGAATGGTATTTGAAAGTGACAAAACTAATTGGCACAGAGCAACGTGTAAAAACCACATCAATAATGAAACTAAAAACAATGTACCGCCGCTTCTTATTTCTTGGGGCAAGCATGAAAGCAAGTTGATAGTGAATGAAAGTATTAATTTTATTAATGAACTTAAGAATAATAAAATTGAAGTTCAATCCTTTTCGTTCGATAGCAATAGCCACAATGCTTTTAAGGAGGACTTAATGAATTCAAGTAGCGAATTCCATAAAAAACTATTAGATTTTGTTGGGAATAAATAATAGTGGAATATTTGCTATTGGGCCTAAAAGATGAGATAAAACGAAAAAATAAATCTTAACAATACATACCATCTATAGTAGATGATGGCCACCCAAATGAATATTTGAACTTGATATACTATACTTACAGCTGTGGATGAAATAAATTAATAAAAGAGTAATGAGAAAAATAATAGTTCCTATTAGAAATATCTTTTTCCTTTATATATGTGTATCTGCACAATGGTTAATGGGCCAAGGATTTCCACCATTGCAAACGGAAGTATTGAAAAAAAATGAAGAGATAGCATTTCTTGAAGGCAACTGGGTACTTGACATCACCCGATATTCAAGAGATGGAAACCCAACAAAAACTCTCAACTCTACTGTATCTTTCAAAGCTGTACTGGGTGGATTGCTATATTCAGGCACCTACAAAGGCGATATTAATGGAGAAGAAAAAGAAGTCATCCAAAATTGGATTTTTTACAATAAGGTTGAAAAGGAAATTTTTGATGTTTCAATGGATATTGTCGCTAATTTCGAAATCCGACACGGTACAATTAATACGAATAATGAATTGGTAGTTAAATTGGATAAACCATTAGTTATGCCAGGTTCTGGTGGAAAGCAAAGCGAATGGAGAAAGACCTTTACCAATATTACGAATGATTCTTTCAACATAAGACATGATTACTCTGAAGACGGTGGGGAAACATGGATTGTTTTCACTACCGAATCATACCGAAGAGTTAGAATTGAGAATAAAATGTCTGCTGAAATGGATTTTTTCAACTCCTTTGGTGGTACATGGGAAGGCATTCCTATCGACACCTCTTTTATCTCTGTTCTCCAATACAAAAAAGGCAACAAAGAACATTTTATAAATGTCAACAATGACCTTCTTTCAAAAGAACGAAAACTGTTTTCGCATTATGAAGGTGTTTATTTTTTCAATCCTAACACCTCACGTATTGAATACACCACTATAAACAAATCAGAAATTCACAGCGGTTATTGCGAAGCAAGTAAAGACACTTTGTTCCATTATGCAACCATCAAAACTAAAGCTGGAAACATACGTGCATATTCTTCTGCAATCGTAAAAATAGATGACAAGACCTTAGCATATTACGCTGTTTATGGAAAGGATGAAAAAATTCCTGAATTAAAATTTGAGAACCCATTGATATATCGAAAAAGAGAGTAAAAACACTACCCACAACAAAAGCATAAAACTTGCGACAAGAAGTCGCGCTAAATACTGTTAAGCAAGACAATATCAGAACCTTATCAACTGGATTGTCTAGGACTTAACGCTATGTGCTACCATAGCTTTCCTACGTTGGCGTGCGTCGCTGGCAACGGCGGGGTGCGAAGCCCAACGGACAGTCGAACCTTTCAAAAACGATCATGTGAATGATCGTTCAAAGCTGTTAGTCTCCTACGGTGAAGGTGGTGGAATTGGTGGTAAGCATAATACAAGTGAACTATCGTAAGCTTCGTTATCCCGATATGAAATCGGGACAGGCATTTGGATTGGCGGAAGAGACTGTGGGTGCGCTTTGTTGTAAGAAGACATCCAACGCCATAGACAAAAGCGTCAAGGAGTATGGATGAATGTCTGTTTTATACATTTACGTAGCCAGTATCAACTATTATTTTATTGATAGTTGATTGAAAAACCTCCCGGAGTACAGATAGATGCTAACCCACCTTGTATTTAGTGTGGAACTTGGTAAACCTTTATTGCTCTCCTTTTTTTAGGAGTAGGAAGGAAGCAATTTCCAACGAAGGTGATGAAGGTAAAGGACGAAGGAAAAAGCGAACCTGTCTAGCGGCATAGCCAGATAGATGCCATGTTGTAATGACATGGATAGGAATTGCGTGGAATAAGAAGATAAGTTTTTTTTTTCACAACATCATTCCCAACGAAAGTTGAGCCGACTTCCTTTAGGTGTACTATCACGAGAAAACTGTACGAATGATTTTTGTAAACAGAACAAAGCAGAAGGTATGATCAGTTGTCTTCCAGCAATCTATTCGATGGTTGGTCATAGTGCGGTTCTGAGCGGATCAATCGCTTGGCAATCCATCCGCTGGGATGAGGTCAGGTGCCGCGTAAAATCCATACAGTCGCGTATTGTGAAGGCAGTCAAAGCCAGCAGATGGAACAAGGTTAAAGTACTTCAGGGTATTTTAAGTCGTTCGTACGCTGCTCGCTTATTAGCTATTCGAAAGATAACCGAAAATACAGGGAAGAGAACACCCGGTATAGACGGAGAATTGTGGAACACTCCGGAAGCGAAGTTCTCAGTAATCAGTAAGTTAAAAGATTTAGGTTACCAAGCCAAGCCAGTAAGAAGGATCACAATTCCAAAAGGGAATGGAAAAAGGCGTCCATTATTAGGACTTGACCCGGTTTCGGAAAGCACGGCAGACTATAACTCTTATGGATTCCGACCAGTCCGCTGCTGTGCGGATGCCATAGCCCGATGCTTTAGCCTGTTATCCAAGAGGGATTCCCCTTGTTGGATATTAGAAGCAGACATTAAAGGCTGTTTTGACAACATCAGCAAAAATTGGATGCTTGACCATATACCAACAAATAAGAAGGTACTCCAAAAATGGTTAACAGCAGGTTATGTGGATAAGGGCCAATGGTATTTATCGAAAGGAGGAACCCCTCAGGGATCAGTGATATCCCCCACGCTTGCGAATATGGTACTGGATGGGATGGAAAATTGGATTGATGAAGTCTGTGGGATAAGACACTGGGGCAAAGAGGCTCCAAAACGCAGGGTTAATAATCCATTTCAAATTCATCTGGTTCGATATGCAGACGACTTTATCATAACAAGTTCTAACCGAGCTTACCTTGAAAATAAAGTGAAACCAGCAATTGAAGCGTTTCTATCTAAGCGAGGGTTGAGGCTAAATCCAATAAAAACTTACATCTCTCATATTGACGAAGGCTTTGACTTTTTGGGTCAAAATGTACGTAAATATGAAAACAGGTTGCTGATCAAACCAAGCAAAAAGAGTGTGAAGACCTTTCTGGAGAAGATAAGCAAAGTCATTAAACAATACAACGCCTCATCCGCATCGGATTTGATCTATAAGTTATCTCCAATGATAAGGGGTTGGGCGATGTATCACCGTCATGTAGTTGCCAAACAAACCTTTCAATATGTCGATAACCAGATATGGAAAAAGATATGGAGATGGGCAAAGCGAAGGCACTACCCACAAAAGAACATCGGTTGGATAAAACGGAAATACTTCAAAAGACATAAAGGGATGGATTGGACGTTTTTCGGCATCACAAGCGAAGGGGAAGAATACACGCTGTTTAGAGCAGGAGAAGTGCCAATAGAAAGACACCCAAAAATTAAAGGGCGTGCTAATCCTTACCTAATGTCAGATGAGCGGTATTATGAACAACGTCAAACCAACAAGATGCTAAACAAGTTTGTAGGACGGCAAATGATGCATTATCTTTACAGGAGGCAATCGGGCAAGTGTCCGGTTTGTGGCCAACAGATTACAGCAAGCACCGGATTTAATGCTCACCACATAACTCCAAAGTATCTTGGAGGAAAATGGGAAGCAAAGAATCTAAAGTTGCTGCATCCTGTGTGCCACATCCAGGTTCATCAAAATCCAATAGCTGCTGCCGCTCTATCCTAAAGACAGATAGAGTTAAGTATGCCTGAGCCGTGTACGGTGAAAGTCGTTTGCACGGTTCTTTGAGGGGAAAGGAGGGGCAACCCTCCCGACCTACTCGGCGGTGCGACGTGAAAAGTCGCTTTTAAATACTGTTAAACCATTTTTACAACAACAATCTTACATGAGTTGTATATTAATGGATTTAACCTGATGTGCTACCATCAGTTTCCTACTTCGGGGTGCGTCGCTAGCAATGGTGGGGTGCTAAGCCCGAAGGACAACAAAGCTCCTCCCGATTGATTCCGATCGGGATAAGTGGCGACCGTGAGGTCAAAGCGAAAGCTGCTAGTCTTTTGCGGTAGGAGGAAGCGGAATGAATGGTATGCGTAATACATGTGAATCATCGTAAGCCTCGTTGCTTTGGAGCGGCGGAAAAGACTAACCTTGTTTCCTGTTGTATAGGGAGCATAACCGCCGTAGTCAAAAACGACAAAGGGTACAGTTGTCAAGTTCGTTTACTCATGACACGTAGCTGCTTTCCGACATTCGTCGGAATGAAAATTCCCTCGGGGTAAAGGTGGACGCTAACCCATTCGGTATTAAAAGCGAAACACGGTAAGCCTGTATCGTTCTCCTTTTAAGGAGTAGGAAGGAAGTAATTCCCTACGATGGCGGTGCAGGTAAAGGATGCTGGAAAAAGCGAACCTGTCTAGCGGCATAGCCAGATAGATGCCTTGTTGTAATGATGAGGATAGGAGTTGCGGTTTTTTTTGATGTAAGACAGGAACAACCAACATTACTTCCAACGAAAGTTGTGCCCACTTCCTATACAGGTACTCCATTACGAGAGACTATGAAGAAGTCTTACAACAGTAAAAGCAAAAGGAGATGACGACCTATCTACCAATTAAATATAAGATAGGCGTTTATTATGCGTTACTGACCGGGAAAACGGCATGGCAGTGGGTTAATTGGGAAGCTGTGATGCACTCGGTAAGATCCCTTCAAAGTCGAATTGTAAAGGCAGTCAAAGCGCGTAAGTGGAGAAAGATGAAAGCAATACAGACGATTCTTTCAAAATCTTACGCATCGAAACTTCTGGCAATCAGAAGGATTACCGAAAACAGTGGTGCCCGCACCGCTGGTATTGATGGACAGAAATGGGATACGCCCAAAGCCAAGACTGAGGCGATTACGCAACTAAGTACCCAGGGTTACCGCCCGCTGCCGGTACGTCGAATCACCATACCCAAGAAGAACGGGAAGAAGCGCCCGCTTGGAATCCCCACTATGCGGGATCGGGCGATGCAAGCCCTATTTCTTCAAACCCTTGATCCGGTGTCAGAGACACTAGCCGACTACAACTCGTACGGATTCCGTCGCCATCGAAACTGTGCAGATGCCATCGCCAGATGCTTCAGCATATTATCGAAGAAAGACGCTCCGCAGTATATATTGGAAGGCGACATCAAGGGCTGCTTCGATCACATATCGCATGAATACATATTGGACAATATGCCAATGTGTACATCCGTACTGCGAAAATGGCTCAAAGCAGGGTATATGGACAAGCAACAACTCTATCCAACGGAGGAAGGAACTCCACAGGGGTCGATCATCTCTCCGACACTCGCCAACATGGTGTTAGACGGTATGGAGTTAGCGATCGACAAGGCATGCGACATCAAGCACTGGGGCAGGGAAGAACCGAAACGTCGGATCAATCCCAATCATGTACACCTCATCAGATATGCGGACGATTTTGTTGTGACCTGCAAAGACAGCACACTGTTAGTTGAGACGATACAACCGGCAATTGCATCGTTTTTGGCAGACCGTGGCCTGGAGCTATCCGAGGAGAAAACAATAATCACCCATATCGACAAAGGCTTTGACTTTTTGGGTCAAACGGTGAGGAAGTTCAACGGAAAACTTCTGATCAAACCGTCGAAGAAAAGTGTAAAAGTATTCCTGGACAAAATCCGCATAGCAATTAAAGAACGAACGTCAGCGCCGGCCTTGGATGTAATGAGAAAACTATCTCCGATGATCCGGGGCTGGTCGATGTACCACCGGCACGTGGTGTCCAAACAAATCTTCCAACAAGTGGACAATGAAATCTGGAAAATGTTATGGAAGTGGGCACGACGTCGTCATTCGGGACGTAAGCCGATGATGTGGATCAAGCAACGCTATTTCAAAAGACACAACGGAAAAGATTGGACATTCTACGCCAAGAATGAAGTCGGTTCAATAGAAACGATCTTCAAAGCCGGCGAAGTACCAATCGTCCGACATCCAAAGATCAAAGGGCACGCCAACCCCTATGATCAGCAGGATGAGCTGTACTTTGAAAAGCGAATCAACGATCAAATGTTGAATAAATTTGCAGGGAAACACATGTTACGTTATCTTTATGAGTGTCAAAGCGGAAATTGTCTGGTATGTGGCTGTGGGATTACGAGCCAAACGGGTTGGAATGCTCATCATCTGCACCCCAAACATTTAGGGGGAAAGTGGCGACAAGACAACCTGGTACTGCTCCACCCCGTCTGCCACGTCCAGGTTCATCAAAACGAAAGGGTAGCTGCCGCGCTGACCAAAAGCGTTATGGGTGCTTGAGCCGTGTGCTGGGAAACTAGCATGCACGGTTCTGAGGGGGGAAAGGAGGGGTGACCCTCCCAACCTACCCGACTCAATATTCCGCATTCGCTCCATACTGCAGCTACACCGCCGTTAGGTAGCATTAGAAAAACAAAAAAAGATGGAACCTTTAAGAAAAATAAAAAATCCATGTGAAATCAAATGGGAATCCATGGAAATTACAAATGATTGTGATAGAAAGATTTGTAAAGTATGTAATAGATCCGTGTTTGATGTAACAGCTAAAAATGATAAAGAAATTGAAGAGTTATTAAAGTTGAAAAATCATGATATTTGTGTAAAATCATACTCTTATCAATTATCAGAAAGTCAAACTAAAAAGAGTCTAATTAGGGAATTATGGAGAAAAAGTAAATTTGCAGGAATAATATTGATAGCAAGTTTAATAAGCCAAGATTTAGCTGCCCAACAAAAAAAGAAAGAACCAGATTCTTACCATATTATTCAAGAGGTGGTAAATTCAGATACAATTATTATAAGAGGAATCATTAAAGGAGAAAAATGGATTGGATGGAAGAAACTGAAGAATGCTACGATAAATCTATGGTCAGAAGAAAATATTAATCTCGGAAATATTCAAACTGAAAGAAACGGTAGGTTTGAATTTAAGATAGAAAGAAAAATAATCGGAGACAACTTTTCTATCTCAATTTCAGCATTGGATTACAAAAGAATAAAAATTGAAAATATAAAACCAAAAGAGACCGATATAACAATATATTTAGAAGAGAAGAAAACAACATTTGTAACCGGTAGATATTTTTAATCACAGAAAAGAAATAATAGAAATGAGATTTAGAGATTATGGTGATACAATTTATGACTACTATAATTATAGGATAGTAGAGTGTCCAAGTTGTCAAAAACCTATAAATCTGTATTCAGAAAAATTAGTTTGTATTCATTGTGGTTATAACAAAAAATACGATGTATCTGGAAAAAGTTTAAAATATTGTGGAATATCATAAAGTCGTGTCAAGTGCTATATCATAAAGTCGTGTCAAGTTTTCAATGGGCAATCCCTTCGTGTTAAGAGTTTGTACCTCATTGATAACAATTCTTTTTCTTTTCCTCCCATCACTGATTCAAAAGTCAAATTTTTGATGGGTTGAGTCGCTATCAAAAGTTCATTGACATCGTGGAACATTAGCTTTTTCCTTCTGTTGCAAAACGTTATCTGAACCTGCGTCTTGGGTGTTGAATTTTTGAGGTAGTATACATTGCCTCCCAGACTAATGGTTTTGGAGCTACTTACCCTTCTAAACCATTTTCCTTTGGACAGATACCTGTAAATTCGATTGAAGTCAAGTATCTCTTTTTCTTTATTAACATTATATTTACGTCCTGAATGAATCGCTTTCTGATTTTGTTGTAATGGTGCTTTGCCCCCGAGCATGCGATGGGGTAGTTTGTAGTTTAGTTTTTCGATACGCTCATCGCTGAACTTAAAAACTGCTTTCCAGCAATCATGTTTTTGACCTTTATATACCTGATTGTTAACGGTTTGGTGCGAACGCTCTACTTCACCATTTTCCAGTGGTGGTTTTCTTTTGATAAAACACAACTCCACTCCTAAACCAATCAACCATAAATGGAAAAGCCTGGGAAAAGGGCTTTTTGTATGGCTCTCATAAAAAACAGTGTCATGGTCTACACGTATAGATTTTGGCATTCCTCTCCTCTCAAAGGCCAGTCGAATTGCCCAGTAGTAAAAAATAGTTGTCGGCTGACTTTTGCTGTTTTTTACTGGAACCGGAAAGCTGATACAAGGACTCTTGCTCTTCCGATCTCTAATATTTATCGGCGCAAAAAAACCCAACTCTTCAATTTGCACTGCACCTTTGGCATCCATTTCCCACTGGTCGTGTGGACGCTTAACTTTCCCACAATTTTTTTTGTCAGAAACGGGCAAAGGATTTTCTTTGCTCCGACTAGCAACCAAGCCCTTTTCTTTAAGAAATCGATTAATTGTAGCCGGCCCTGGAAGTTGTTCTGGTTTATAACCATATGCTTCTTCCAACTCTAATAGAATACTGTGCGCTCCCCAACCAGGCCGAGTCTTTCTGATTTCTTTGACATCTTCTGACAATTCTGAAGGAAAACTGCTAAGGCTCCCTTTGGCGGGTCGCCCCATCTTGCTCTGTATCGGATACCCTTTTTTAAAAGATGGCGCCATTTGCGTACAACACGTAATGTCACGCCTAATGTTCTAGCAATCCAAGGGCTACTTTTACCTTGTTCCACATGAATTTCAATGGACTTTTTTTCATAAAATGTTAACGGTGATCCCATGATTTATTTTTTGGGCAAGTTAACACGACTTAATGATATTTTACTTAACACGACTTAATGATATTCGACAATATGTAATATTTACAACACCAATAGTAGATTACCTTCAAATCGAGTGTTGCGGGAATAAACTATGGGCTCTAAATACAGAACATTTAGATTTTTTAGAAGAGTATGTTGAATCAAAACTAAGAGAGAGAATACCAAATATCAATAAAAGTTTAGCATCAAGACTACCTAATTGGATTAAGGATAAGAAAAATAGAAAAGGTATCTTAACAGCAATAAAAAAAATGCGAACTAAATTAATAAATGAAGGCTATGTAAAGAGAAAATGAAAACGCTACCTAATAACAGCTACAACGGCCATAGCTGGTAGTGAGGCCGATCGCTCAAAAAACCAACGCGCCACCAGCTACGTCGTGTAGCTAACCGTTAGGCACAAGCATTAAAAAACAACAATGTAATTACGAAATAATTAGTGCTTAAATGAGATGATTTCGTTACAGATAAACCCGGTTATTTTATCAATAAAACACGATCTGAAGAGAAAGAATTAGAAGATATTGAAGAATCGGCTCTTCTATTTTAAGAAGAAAAAATTCTAAACCATGAGACATTGAATAACTGATGAAATGATACTGAATAGATTCAAGTATTTGTTAATCAGTTGTTTACAAATAAAAATATATCGTTACGATAGATGAAATTGCTTGAAATAGAATAAATTCTTAAATTGCAATAATAAGATTACACAATTAATATAAAATATCAATAATTATGCTCGGAATGGGTGCAAATAAATTGAGTGAATTACAACTGGAATTGTTGAAAATATATTCATTTAATCCATCAAAAGAAGAACTAGTTGAGATCAAAAGAATATTAGCCAAGTTTTTCGCTAATAAGCTAACAAATAACATTGGAAAAGCTATTAAGGAAAACAATATTACTGATGAAGATTTGGAAAAATGGTTAAATGAAGAAGACTAGATTGGTTATAGATACTAACGTATTCTTGGTATCACTTGCACCAAATTTCAAATTGCATTGGATATTCGAATATCTTGTATCTGAAAAGTATGAACTTTGCGTAACTACGGAAATACTGAATGAGTATCAAGAAATAGTCTCATCAAGATATGGAATTGATAAAACGAATTCAACACTAGATTTTTTACTTTTATTACCAAATGTCATTCAAATAACACCTTATTTCAAATGGAATTTATTGAAAGATTCAGATGATAATAAATTTGTAGATTGTGCAATTGCTGGAAATGCAGATTTCATAGTCACGAATGATAAAGACTTTAACATACTAGATAGAATAGATTTCCCACCAATTAAGAAATTAACTTCACAAGAATTCGAAGATAAGTTTAAAGATTTACTTAAATAAAAGCCTGTGCCTAAAATAAATAAGTTTTCGTGCGGTCGGCACGACCCAGCATGAAAACTCTGTTGAACGAAGTCGACCAAAGGCTAGGAGAAAGCAAATATAATTTTGTAGGAGAAAAGCGAGGAGCACAAATGGTATCGTGCTGATTTTACATTTAGTGCTGCATTGAAGAGTACTACAAGTCTAAAAGAGTATGATAATTGTACAAATGCATTTTGAAATTGTATTGTTATGTCGGCAATAATTCCGTTGATGACATACCCCTCCCAGCCCTTGACTAGGTCAAAGAAACGGAAGATTGGTTTTGGGGAGGTTTTTGGATAGTTGGTGGCGGCCCTCTGATGGGAACTAACTCGCCAAAGAAAACAAGTCGGCCCGATTGACAATGAGGGCATTTTAGGACGTCGAGTCCTTTGGCCTTCCAAAAACTTACCCAGTCGGTTTTGGTTTGTTGTTTGGGGATGTTGGGGAAGAGTTTGTTTTTATAAGTGCTGCTCAATATGCCGTAGTGTCTGATTCTACAAAACCCTTTGGGAAGGATGTGCATCGCAAACCTACGTACAAATTCTTGAGCCGATAAAGTGGTCTTCTTTTTTTGATTTCGATGTCTGTAATCGGTGTAAGAAAATGTAACAGTATTGTTTGAAAAGTCGATGATCCGGTGGTTGGTGATAGCGATTTTGTGCGTGTATCGGGCCAGGTATCTAATGACGCCTTCCGTGCCGCCAAAAGGAGGCTTGGCATATACGATCCATGAAATTTTATAAAGTTCATTGGTCAGATCATCAATGTCATCTAAACCATTGCGCTGACAAAAATCTTTAAATTTTTTCATGAAAATGCCCCGAAAGACAGGACTCATTGCCTGGACGGGAAAGAGAAACTTTCCATTGCCATTGGCGATCTTCCACTTGTTTTTTAAGGTAATGCCGCCCCCCGGAACGATGCAATGGATGTGGGGGTGGTAACTTAGGTTGCTGCCCCAAGTATGCAAAACGGAAGTAGCCCCAATTTGCGCCCCCAGGAATTTGGGGTTCCACCCAAACTGGTTGAGGCATTGCCAGGAGGCATCGAATAAGAGTTTGTACAACTGCCTGGGGTAAGCCAGGAACAACTCGTTGAGTTGATGAGGTACGGTGAAAACGACATGGTAGTATGTACACGGCAATACTTGTTCTTGTTGTTTTTGTACCCATTCTTCCTTCTGCGTGTTTTGGCAAACAGGACAATTGCGGTTGCGGCAGGAATGATATCGTTTATGAAAATGGCCGCAGGAATTACATCGGTACAACGATCCACCCATTGCTGGTGTTCTGCAACGGCGAATAGCGTTGAGGATTCTAATTTTAAACGAGTTAAAAGTAGACCTAATGTAATCCCATTGGCTATTGATGATATCTCCGATAATGTTTTTCAGAACGATGCTATTGATACAGTTTGTCGAAAGGGCTGAATCTTGGCATGGGTTTGATCTGGGCAACATGTAAATAGATCAGGGTGGTAGCAAGCAGCTCATGTCCTAACAATTTGGACACGGTGTGGACATCAACACCAAATTCTAACAAATGAGTTGCAAAAGAATGCCGGAGGGTATGAACGGTGACCTCTTTGTTGATGTCGGTTCTTTTGAGTGTTTGTCGCAAAGTCCACTGGACTCCTCTTGCAGAAAGTGGACTGCCGATGGATTTACCATTGAACAGGTAGACTTTGGGGTTGTAGGCCAGGATGTATTTCTTCAGCCCAATGCTGATTTTATCAGAAAGGGGTAGGTATCGATCCTTGTTGTATTTGGTTTGTCGGATGTGGATTGTTTTGCGCTCAAAGTCGATGTCTGCGAGTTTGAGGTTGCGTACTTCTTTGTTGCGCAAACCGGCAGAATAAATTAAACTGAGTAGGACTCGGTGTTTGAGGATTCTGCCTGCTTTGAAAAGTTTTCTGCATTCAGATTGGTTGAGGACGACGGGAAGTTTGTTGGACCGTTTGAGGGTAGGCAGTTTGACGATCCGGTCCTCCATATTGTAAGTGCGAAACAAAAACCTTAGTCCGTAAACAGTGTGTTTGAAGTAGGACTTGGAAGGTTGTTGTGGATTGGTAAGCAGGTGTTGGAGGTATCCGTTGATCTGCTCATCGTCCAGCAGAGTGGGAATGCATTTGAAGTGAAGGCTGATTTTGGCAATGCATCGTCCGTAATTCAGCAGAGTGGATTTAGACAAACTGCCGAGGATGATTTTTTGTTCGAGTTTGGCGAACAAGGCAGCGAAGCCGTCCACATGAAGTTTGGCCCGCTGGATCATGGGGCTTTTGATGGACGAAGAATGGTTGCTTTTTTGCATGATGTAGAGATTTTAAAGGTTAAAAAACCTCTACATTAGTGGATATTCAGTTTATTTGCTAAATTGAGGGGGAATTGTCGCGTAGCGACTTAGTTCAACATTGTGTATATGGTGCGACGTGAAAAGTCGCTTTTAAATACTGTTAAACCATTTTTACAACAACAATCTTACATGAGTTGTATATTAATGGATTTAACCTGATGTGCCCACCAAAGGTCG
The DNA here is from genome assembly GCA_965222105.1 of Saprospiraceae bacterium. Taxonomy (GTDB): domain Bacteria; phylum Bacteroidota; class Bacteroidia; order Chitinophagales; family Saprospiraceae; genus CALGLS01. The sequence continues at coordinate 13,940 of CBDCTQ010000089.1, forward strand.
GCAGGCTACCATCGGTTTCCTACTTCGGGGTGCGTCGCTAGCAATGGTGGGGTGCTAAGCCCGAAGGACAACAAAGCTCCTCCCGATTCCGATTGGGATAAGTGGCGACCGTGAGGTCAAAGCGAAAGCTGCTAGTCTTTTGTGGTAGGAGGAAGCGGAATGAATGGTATGCGTAATCCCGCAATACTGCGGGATGAATCACTTTAAGCCTCGTTGCTCCCACCAGAGGTCGGCAGGTTGGAGCGGCGGAAAAGACTAACTTTGTTTCCTGTTGTATGGGGAGCATAACCGCCGTAGTCAAAAACGACAAGGGGTACAGTTGTCAAGTTCGTTTACTCATGACACGTAGCTGCTTTCCGACATTCGTCGGAATGAAAATTCCCTCGGGGTAAAGGTGGACGCTAACCCATTCGGTATTAAAAGCGAAACACGGTAAGCCTGTATCGTTCTCCTTTTAAGGAGTAGGAAGGAAGTAATTCCCTACGATGGCGGTGCAGGTAAAGGATGCTGGAAAAAGCGAACCTGTCTAGCGGCATAGCCAGATAGATGCCCTGTTGTAATGACAGGGATACCCGCCTGTCGGCCGGCAGGGGAGTTGAGATTGATTATTGGGGTAAAACGAAATCAATCAACATTACTCCCGGCGAAAGCCGAGCAAACTTCCGGCAGGTGTTCAATTACGAGAGACTATGAAGAAGTCTTACAACAGTAAAAGCAAAAGGAGATGACGACCTATCTACCAATTAAATATAAGATAGGCGTTTATTATGCGTTACTGACCGGGAAAACGGCATGGCAGTGGGTTAATTGGGAAGCTGTGATGCACTCGGTAAGATCCCTTCAAAGTCGAATTGTAAAGGCAGTCAAAGCGCGTAAGTGGAGAAAGATGAAAGCAATACAGACGATTCTTTCAAAATCTTACGCATCGAAACTTCTGGCAATCAGAAGGATTACCGAAAACAGTGGTGCCCGCACCGCTGGTATTGATGGACAGAAATGGGATACGCCCAAAGCCAAATATGAGGCGATTACACAACTAAGTACCCAGGGTTACCGCCCGATGCCGGTACGTCGAATCACCATACCCAAGAAGAACGGGAAGAAGCGCCCGCTTGGAATCCCCACTATGCGGGATCGGGCGATGCAAGCCCTATTTCTTCAAACCCTTGATCCGGTGTCAGAGACACTAGCCGACTACAATTCGTACGGATTCCGTCGCCATCGAAACTGTGCAGATGCCATCGCCAGATGCTTCAGCATATTATCGAAGAAAGACGCTCCGCAGTATATATTGGAAGGCGACATCAAGGGCTGCTTCGATCACATATCGCATAAGTACATATTGGAAAATACACCAATGCGGAAATCCGTACTGCGAAGATGGCTCAAAGCAGGGTACCTGGAGAAGCAACAACTCTATCCAACGGAGGAAGGAACGCCACAAGGCTCGATCATCTCTCCGACACTCGCCAACATGGTGTTAGACGGTATGGAGTTAGCGATCGACAAGGCATGCGACATCAAACACTGGGGCAGGGAAGAGCCGAAACGTCGGATCAATCCCAACCACGTGCATCTCATCAGATATGCGGACGATTTTGTGGTGACTTGCAAAGACAGCACACTGTTAGTCGAGACGATACAACCGGCAATTGCATCGTTTTTGGCAGACCGTGGCCTGGAGCTATCCGAGGAGAAAACAATAATCACCCATATCGACAAAGGCTTTGACTTTTTGGGACAAACAGTGAGGAAGTTCAACGGAAAACTTCTGATCAAACCGTCGAAGAAAAGTGTAAAAGTATTCCTGGACAAAATCCGCATAGCAATTAAAGAACGAACGTCAGCGCCGGCTCTGGATGTAATGAGAAAACTATCTCCGATGATCCGAGGCTGGTCGATGTACCACCGGCATGTGGTGTCCAAACAAATCTTCCAACAAGTGGACAATGAAATCTGGAAAATGTTATGGAAGTGGGCACGTCGCCGTCATTCAGGACGCAAGCCGATGATGTGGATCAAGCAACGCTATTTCAAAAGACACAAAGGAAAAGATTGGACATTCTACGCCAAGAATGAAGTCGGCTCAATAGAAACGATCTTCAAAGCCGGCGAAGTACCAATCGTCCGACATCCAAAGATCAAAGGGCACGCCAACCCCTATGATCAACAGGATGAGCTGTACTTTGAAAAGCGAATCAACGATCTAATGTTGAATAAATTTGCAGGGAAACACATGTTACGTTATCTTTATGAGAATCAAAGCGGAAACTGTCTGGTTTGTGGCTGTCGGATTACGAGCCAAACGGGTTGGAATGCTCATCATCTGCACCCCAAACATTTAGGGGGAGAGTGGCGACAAGATAACCTTGTGCTGCTCCACCCCGTCTGCCACGTCCAGGTTCATCAAAACGAAAGGGTAGCTGCCGCGCTGACCAAAAGCGTTAGGAGTGCTTGAGCCGTGTGCTGGGAAACTAGCATGCACGGTTCTGAGGGGGGAAAGGAGGGGTGACCCTCCCAACCTACCCGACTTCATGTCGGCTAAACGCCGCCACGCCGCATACACTAACCGTTGAACAAAGAACCCTACCCCAACAAAAATCCTACATGTCACAAAATCTCCATTTTAACACTTGACTTTCGCGATTCTGTTTTGTAGATTTGAATTGTATAACATTACTACTTCAAACCCACAAACATATCGTCATGAAAAAACTAATCCGTCGGTACGCCGACTTCCTGCTTCAATCAAACTATGCGTTGGCAACCCGTAAGTCTTATGTTGGCGCTGTCCGAAATTTCTACAAATGGTGCCTCAAACAATCTGCCAATCCCGACTTCGACAAGGCCGATGCACACCGGCAGTATCTTCTTTACCGGGCGCGACGAGGGCTGAGCTGGCAAAGCATCAACGGCGATTACTCCGCCATCCGATTGCTTTACACCAAAGTACTTGACCGCGAATGGGATGTGGATAAGCTCCCACGTCCACGAAAAGAAAAAGCACTGCCCCGGATTCTTTCTACCCAGGAGGTACAGGCATTGATCGAAGCAGCGCCCAATTTCAAACATCAGTTTTACATCATTCTTTTGTATGCTACGGGGTTGCGCCTCAGCGAATCACTCAACCTTCAGATTGAGGATATCAGTATTGATCGAAAGCAACTGCACGTCCGGCGGGGTAAGGGACTCAAAGACAGATACGTCCTCTTGCCCGACTCGTTGTTGGAGATGATGAAATCGTATATGAATTACTATCATCCAAAAAAATATTTGTTCAACGGAAAGTATCGGGGCAGCCGGTGGAGCAATCGGGCTGCCCAGGAAGCGATAAATGTGGCCGTGAAAAATGGGCGGCTTCCATCATCTACCTCGGCACACAGTTTGCGACATAGCTACCTGCCGGCCGGCAGGCGGGTGCAACTCACCACCTCGAAAACGGAACTGACGTTTTCACCCTCCAAAATCAACTGGGGCACCATGAAGGACTCCACTGCGTTCCGCCTTCACGGCAAGCAAGCAATAGCAGATTAACCATCCCATTGACGACCTTTGTCTGAAGCTAAAACATACCGAATCGGACAACTCTTCCGCGACTGGGGCGAGGAGTTTATAGCCCGTTTTAAGCCAAGTGGGCAAGCAATAAAAGTTATACGATCAATCCGAATATGTCGCACACCGGCGCTGGGAGGGATGATGGTGGAATGTCAGAGCTGTGATTATCGTCATTTTATTTATAAGTCATGTGGTAATCGATACTGTCCGATTTGTCAAAATATTAAGAAGGAAATCTGCCTGCCTGCCGGCAGGCAGGGTTAGATAAGGTGGTTCAGCTCACTCTTCCAACAACGTATTTTCATACTGTATTTACACTTCCCAGTGAGCTACGTCCGTTGGCAAAGAAGAATAAAAAAGTATGTTATAATATACTTTTCCGGGCGTCGTCGCGGGCACTACAGCAGTTGTGCAAAGAGCAGCTTGGCATAAAAACCGGATTGATCAGCATGCTCCATAGTTGGGGTCAAAATCTATCTTACCATCCCCATGTCCACACCATCGTCCCAAATGGAGGAGTGGATTTGAAGACGGGGCAGTGGGTAGAAGGAAAGCTAAGGAACTATCTGATTAAGCCGAGTGAGTTGAGGCGTCGATTTAGGAAGCTCTATCTGAAAATGTTGCAGGAGGCATTTGATGAGGGCAAACTGAAATACGACAACCTGGAAGATTTGAGGAATTTGTTTAGAAAATTGCAGAAAATAGAATGGGTGGTTTGGAATGGCGCCCCCGCCAAAGGAGTAGCTCAGCTATACGAATATTTGGGTCGGTACGTGCATCGTGTAGCCATAGCGGACAGCCGTATAGAAGACCAACAAAACAATACTATTACAATAACTTACAAAGACTACCGAAAGCAGAAAGGAGTCGAAAACCAAAGATCGAAACGCTGATTTTGGGTGTGTTTGATTTTATCAGAAGATTCCTGCAACACTTACTGCCAAGTGGTTTTCAAAAGGTGCGTTATTATGGAATATTGTCGAGTGCCTGGCGCAAAAAACTAAGGGCTCTTCAATCGCAACTAAAAGTCATCGTGCCACCGAAGCGGTCTACCGAAAAGATAATAGAAAAGCTGATAGGAGCGCCGGTCAACGTATGTCAAAACTGTGGAATGATCGACGATTTTGTGACCTTCCTAATCCCCACCGACCCTGACTGGAAGTTTAGAAACATCAAACACCTGCGACTTCCCCGGCGGAATGTGGCTCGCCCGCCGCCACAATTGTCGTTGTTTTCGAGCCTCCTCTCCCCTCCATCGGTGGTGTAACGAATGGTTGCCCTGGTAATGTAATGCCTGTTCATAACAAAACTGTTACAAAGCCGGTCAATTTCCGGGAACTATTTTGGAGATATGACAAATTATCGTTACCTTTCCTGCTCAAACGTGCCCGGCGCGGGTTCGACATGGGAAGGACAACTGAATTTAACTGAAGGTGGTTTGCTTTTCCTGCCTGATCCCGTAAAAGGAAAATACCTTTAGGGGGAGAATGTCCGAATCCATAGTGAAACCGCGTGCCGGAGGCATGGTTGTTCAACTGGAAAGTATATGTCACCTGTGACAGGGTGACTTGGGTTTGTTTGCTTCGTGGGTGACATATACTTTCCTTAGTGTTGGGTGCAACCAAAAAAAAAACAAAAGAATGGATAAGACTAAATATCTTTATCAATACAATGATATTAAGCATCTTTCAATTGGTGAATTAATTTCGGAAATTGAAAATACTTCTGGTAGAAAAATAGAAGATTTGACTATTGGAGACCTCATTTTTAATAACGGAAAGCCGATACATACAGGTTGTGGGGTATATATTTTCAAGAACAAAAATGTAATTTTCTATGTTGGTAAAAATTCAGCAAGATGCTTTGTTGAAAGAATTCCTTCACACTTTGATATAAGAAAAGAAGGTTGGTTCAATAGATTGTTGAGATTAATTGCACGAGCAGAAATTGGTGAAGATGAAAGTTCAGATATTGGAATTAGGAATGCAGCTAAATTTGCAATTGAAAATTTTGAAGTTGTCCTAATAAATTTTGACTGGTGGGATTATGAAGGTGATACATCAATCGAAGTCTTGGAGGATTTATTAAGAATGACAACAAAAGCTGCTAATTCGTTCAAAACAAAAAGGAATTCTGATATGAGCATTAAGATTGTTAGTTTTGTAGATTCGAAAAAGAAAAAGAGAAAAGATAAACAAAAGCAGTAAAATTGACTAGAAGAAAGAAAAATATAAAAAATAAGAATCGAACCTCAACTTCAAGAAAGTCCAAAACAAGAAAACGAAAAACGTCTAAATCGAAACCTTCTTCGAGCTTAAAAAATAAGATGATTGGGATTTTCATTATGGCTACTTTGCTTACTTTAATTGGTAATTTGTATCGACCATTTATACTAAAGACTACATTCAGTTCACAATGTGTGAGTCCAGAACCAGGAGATTATGGAACAAGACTTATTTTTGATGCGATAAACTTAAATCATCAAATTAAAGAAAATCCAGCAAAAAAAGAAGAACTCAAAAATATGTTAAATGAAGAACTAATTTGGTTTAGAAAAAGTAGAATTCAAAAGAAGGATGAAATAAATTTTTATAGCAAATATGATGAATTTTGTTTCTTAAATTCTCCAAAATATGATGACAAAAATGATATTGATAGAAACTATCAATTACGATTTATAGGTTGTCATAAATATCGAATATTTGGAGAAGAAATGGTTAAAATTGAAAATTATTTCGCAAGCATTTCTGGAGGAAGAATAGATAAGATATATCCCATTTCAATTGGCGAACTTGACAGAGAATCATATAACCTAACAAATTGGCTATTCAATAATTACTATCCAGCAATATTTGTATTTTGGCTAATTCTGTTTGGAGTGATTACTTATATAACTAATTTACCAGAATATGTATTTAACTTTGTAACAGAAATTTTACGAAAAATTGGAAACATATTTAGATAAAAGAAAGGTTGCACCCAATAATTATGGCTGAAAATTGTGTCGAAGACCGATTTTCAGCCGTTGTTGAACGAAGCGGGGCCAAAAGCGAGCCACCGCACCCTTATGGAGTTTGAAGTACGTGCTAATTCTCAAAAGAAAATTGAAAAAAGTAAAAACCAAGTAGTTGTTACAAGAAAAGGACGTTTGAACAGCGACCTTATCTTCTTTTTCGGTGTTTTGCGGTATTAAAAAACTGCGTTATCGCGTCATTTCGGGTGCTGATAGTACGGTTATAACAATACAATCCCAGGCTGTTTGCTGACAGCAGATTATTTTATCTTTATTTTCTCTCGCCGGGCGTCAAATAAGCGGGCGGACTCTTGTTCGCCAGCCAAACATCTATCGTATGTAGTTGTCCTTTTTCACAGCAAGGGCAAGTTCTGTTTGGTAATCCGAACAGGCGTAGTTTGGCAAAGGCCTTCCGTTCAGCTTTGGAAAGGGGGCGGTGCTGCTTGTCGCGCAATGACTTCTTCGCCAGGGTCAGGCTTTTCGTTTTTATCGAATTGGATAAAAAACCAAAGTGCCGGATTTTACGAAAACGGTTGGGGAGGATGTGCAAACAAAAACGCCGCAAAAAATCCTGGCCTTGTAAGGTCATTGTTTTATGCGCCGTTCCTAATCCCTCACCTACCCTGACTGGATTTTCACAAACATCAAACACCTGCGACTTCCCCGGCGGAATGTGGTGCGTCCACCGCCGCAGTTGTCCTTGTTGTCGAGCCTCCTCTCCCCCCCACCGGTGGTGTAACGAATAGTTGCCCTGGCACTGTAATGCCCATTCATAACAAAACTGTTACAGAACCAGTCTATTTCCTGCTACGATTTTGGAGATATGACAAATAATCGTTACCTTTCCTGCTCAAACGTGCCTGGCGCGGGTTCGACATGGGAAGGACAACTGAATTTAACTGAAGATGGTTTGTTTTTCCTGCCTGATCCCGTAAAAGGAAAATACCTTTAGGGGAGAATGTCCGAATCCATAGTGAAACCGCGTGCTGGAGGCATGGTTGTTCAACTGAAGCCCCGATAGGGATCGGGATCAGCGCAGCAGATATATATGTCACCTGTGACAGGGTACACTTTGGTTTGAGTGCTTCGTGGGTGACATATACTTTCCTTAGTGTTCTATGGCATTATAAAAAACAATAAAAATACATGAAGGAAATAAACTTAGTGTTTAAATTTGGTTTGATATTTTTATTACTTTTTCATGTAAATTGCACTCCAAGATTAGCTAACGATTTATCGCTAAATGATAAAATTATCTGCTCATTAAATTCAAAAAGCGATTCGTTTGGATTATTAGAAGATGTCTACTTGTATTTTACCGTCACAAATACATCTGAAAAAGAAATCTATATTGACAATAGACCAAATGGATTCTATGTATATGGAAAACCTATAGATTTGTTTAGTGTAAAAGTAATAGATGAAAATGGTGTGATTATTAAACCGAATAAATTCCGATTGACAAATTTCTCCGGAAGATATGGAATTGTAAAAGTTGAACCTAATAAATCTCTTGAGATACGATTAAATATTCTAGATTATGCCAATATCAATAAAATAGGTAAATATCAAGTTACGATTCATAAAGAGCTTTCAGTATATTTAAATAAAAGAAAGCGATTAAGAAATAACGAGTTTAAAAATTATAAAAAATTCATCAAAGCCAGCAGGGAGGTTAATCAAGAAATCGAAATAAAAGAAGAAAATAAAACGCCATAGAACAATGTGGAAAACGGTGCGACGTGAAAAGTCGCTTTTAAATACTGTTAAACCATCGGAATAACAATACGATTACATAGTCTGTCCCGCAAGGCGGGAAGTTGTTCAAAGGTGGATTTAACCTGATGTGCCCACCAGCGGTCGGCAGGCCCACCAGAGAGCTTGTCCCGGCGAATGTCGGGGTCGGCAGGCCCACCACGGTCGGCAGGCCCACCACGGTCGGCAGGCTACCATCAGTTTCCTACTTCGGGGTGCGTCACCAGTAATGGTGGGGTGCTAAGCCCGAAGAACAACAAAGCTAAGTGGCGACCGTGAGGTCAAAACGAAAGCTGCTAGTCTTTTGCGGTAGGAGGAAGCGGAACGAATGGTATGTGAATCACCGTAAGTCTCGTTGCCCCGATATGAAATCGGGACAAGCATTTGAAATGAACAATCGATGAAGCGTCGAGAAAACGAACATTTTGTCAAAACTTCGGATAGGTTGTGGCCGGGGGATAAGCATGTCGGAAACCTGACTTACTGGGCATGTGGCAGACGGTGTATATCAGGCTTAGTTATGGAATAGGGGAGATCAAACAAAGATACTAAGGGAAAGTTACAAACATGGCAAACACATGTGAGGACGAATACCAAAGCTTTGTTTGAAGTCAGATCAGTTCATAGTAGTGATGATGCCTCTGTAATGGAGGTGGAGCGAAGGGGCTGACAGCTTAACAATTTTGATATATTGTCAACTGTTTGTAAAATCAAGAGGAACTTTAATCAAAACGTTAACTGAAGAGCCGTATGATGGGAGACTATCACGTACGGTTCTGTGAGGGGCTTGGGGTGAAATTCCCCTTGCCCACTCGATAGGAAATAATTTAACAACTTAAATTATATATTTTATGAAAAAGAGCCAAAGTATACTTTTAACCATGGTAAGCATAATTGCTTTTCTTAATGATTTATGTTCCCAAAATTTAGATTTAAGTGATTTTGAATTAAAAGCTCATTATGAACTATCTTCGAATGGATTGGATTTGACAGGGAACTATGATTCTATTGAACTTGAGCTTCCTATTTTTTCGTTTGGAGGAATTTTATCAAGAGGATGTTATGTTTTTAGCTCAAATGGAGGAGATTCATGTTTAATTGAGACACCTCAAATTTATGCGATGAATGATTTAAAATTTGCAATTCAGATAGATTTTAGATTGTTGAGTTTTAATGAGCCAATTATTCAAGCAGCGCGTGGTTATCGATATCTAGGATTAGAGACTAATAGTAGTGGAAACTTAGTCTTAAAAACAAGTGGAAATGAAGAAGATGAAATAAGCAATGTTGTTCTAGAATTAGATACGTGGCATAGTGCAACTCTTGTACATAATACATTAGATTCAATTACTCAAGTTTATCTTGATGAAGAATTGGTGTTTACTAAAAAGAAATATTTAAATCACCCTGAAGATGAAAATGAAATTTCAAATTCTAATTTTGCGTCAGGAAATGCATTCTTCGGATATTGGAAGAATTTAAGAGTATACTCAACAGACAACATTTCATCAAATTCAAATATAAATCAACCACTATTAAATATATTTCCAAACCCTGCAAATTCCTTTTTAAGTATTGAAACACCTTTAATAGGGCAAATTAATTATTCTATATTTGATATAGCAGGAAGATGTATTAAAAAATCAAACTTGAATAATAATCGAATTAATATTGTGAGCTTAAAACCAGGAATATATATATTAACTATTTCTATAGATGGAAGTTTTTTAAATAAATCCAAATTCATTAAAAAATAAGACTATGCCTAATAATGTGTAAAATGGTGCGACGTGAAAAGTCGCTTTTAAATACTGTTAAACCATTGAATAACAATACACTTACATAGCCTGTCCCGCAAGGCGGGAAGTTATTCAAAGATGGATTTAACCCAATGTGCCCACCAGAGAGCTTGCCCCGGCGAATGCCGGGGTCGGCAAGCTACCATCAGTTTCCTACTTCGGGGTGCGTCACTAGCAATGGTGAGGTGCTAAGCCCGAAGGACAGCAAAGCTAAGCGGCGACCGTGAGGTCAAAGCGAAAGCTGCTAGTCTTTTGCGGTAGGAGGAAGCGGAATGAATGGTATGTGAATCATCGTAAGCCTCGTTATCCCGATATGAAATCGGGACAGGCATTTGGATCGACGGAAAAGACTAACCTTGCTTCCTGTTGTATGGGGTTTAATAATAATATTACAAACCCGCCCTGTTTCCAGCAACTATATTGGAGACACGACAAAAAATCGCTACCTTTCCTGCTCAAACGTGCCTGACGCGGGTTCAACATGGGAGCGACAACTAAATTTAACCTGAAAGTGAAATACCTTTAATCGCCTGCTTAGGGCATTGTTGTTCAACTGAAACCCCGATAGGGATCGGGATCAGCGCAGCAGTTGTATATGTAACCTGTGACAGGGTACGCTTTGGTTTGAGTGCTTCGTGGGTGACATATACACTCCTTAGTGGTGTCTGCCATAAGTAAAGTTAAAAAATAACCTGCTGATAATCAAGGTAATAAGATATATACAGACATTTTTTTGAAACAAATGTTTCATTTTATGTAAACTTTGATTAACTTGCAAGTTCACAAACACTATAAACAAAATGAGAAAACGATTTGAAGTAATTTTGCTGGAAGAAGCGTTGGACTTCATATATAATTTAGATGAAAAAACAAGTGAAAAAATACTGTACAACATCAACAAAGCGAGTTATCATAATGACCCAAAATTATTTAAAAAGCTAGCTG
>CBDCTQ010000090.1:0-65597 GCA_965222105.1 Saprospiraceae bacterium
TTCCGCGGCCATCATGGCTTGCAGCATTTCGGGCGTTGGCCGGGTGACGGTGTCGCTGGTCAGGTTGACGGTCATGATGGGCAGACTTTCGTCAAAATAACAGGGTGCTACTGTACTGTCAACGGATAAACAGCCTGGTACTCCGGCGTCAGGATGCGGAGGTAATACGCTCCGGGTGTTAATTGTTGGACGGAAAGAAGGTGGGTATCGCCAGGGCCAGATTGATCCATCTGCTTTTCCAACAATAGTTTTCCCGATCCATCAAAGAGGTTCAGTTTCAAATCAGTGCCAGGGGTAGCGTCCAGCCATTGGATGGTCACCCAATCGGTAGCCGGGTTGGGATAGACGGCAAAAGCGTCGTTGCGCAAAGGCCGTGGTGGTGCCGCTGCTGCCATCGTTGTTGCCGTTGAAGGTGGGCGCCTGCATGACAAAGTTGCCGGTGCCATTGGGTATCCGGGCCATGGATATATTGGTCGATTGTGGGCCAAAATTAACGGTATCCACAAACACCCCGCTTGGATTGGTCAGGTAGATGGATTCTCCATCTTTATTCAGTTTGAACGTGGTGTGGAGGGGCCCCTGGGAGGCATCGTCGTCGGTCCAAAAAATGAGGTATCCGTTGGCAGCTATGGTCGTGCCGGTGGGCACGGTCCATTTTTGGAGGTTGGTGATGTTGTCCGAAAGGTAATAGCCGCTGAGGTCAATGTCGGCGTTGGTACCGTTGTACAGTTCGAGCCAATCGTCGTATTGCCCACTTCGTCGACAATGCCGGTGAGGGTGTCGTTGTCGGCCATAAATTCGTTGATGACGAGCGATTGGGAAAAGACAAGCGTTGCCGCAAATGTAGTAAGGAGCAACAGGAGGGGGGTGCGTTTTTTTGGTCATAGCAAATGTATTGTAATGGTGAGAGGAATGGGCAAATTTACTCAATACATTTCAAAAAATGGGGAAAAATTGGGACGAGTGATTGACAAAGTGATTGGTTGTGTGCTGATTTCGGCTTCGCTCAACCAGCGGGCGGATGGGCTTCGACACTGACTGAGCGCAGTCGAAGTCAGTAGGAGAGGAAGATAGCATTGGCTAAAATCAATCAACCAATCATGAATTATTAATTTTTCAATCTTCAAAGCACTTCCCCCTCACTTGTGAAGAGGGCGATCTGTATTTGACCGGCGTAGTCTGTCTGGTAGGTAGCGACCATTTGCAGCAGCTCCGATTTATCGCCGGTGAGTTGATGGATAAAGCTGCCGGGAGGAGTAGTGGATAGGTTGAGCAATTTGGGGTTTAGGGTTGCGGTGCCGTTGTCGATGTCGATGTCGAAATAGCCATAATGACCTTTTGGGAGTGCGGAAGGAGAAGTATGGCTTTCCAACTCGTCGTAAAAATCACTTCTGACATCGGTGGCGGAGGCGTCGATCAGGCGGAAATAGCCCCAGACATAGCCATCCGGGAGGCGGCGAAGGGGATTGATAGTGGTGGAAACGCCGTGGGAGGTTTCCATGTTTAGGCGGTATTGTTCTTCTTCCACTATCAGGTTGCCGTGGTTGGTGATGGAGTTGAGGCTGAGGTTTAGTTGAATATCGTAATTGCCATTGGAGGGGTTACTGAGGTTGATATCCTCGTCGATATAGGCGTTGCCGCTTTGGCAGTCTCCTTCCAGTTCCAATTCGTCGATAGACACGACGATGCTGTGCTGGGTGATCGAATGCGACAGGTTGAGGTCGTAATTGGTGCATTCTAACTCCTCTTTGGTACGGACGAAAAGTTTGAGGGCGTTGTCGCCAGGAGTGAGTTCTTCCAGTAGCAGCACATCAAATTCTTCATCGATATTGATGATGACGTTGGAGTCGTCGGCCTTTTTCTGACAAGATGCCAAGACCAACAAGCATACGAACAATAATCCCGATGAGTTAAAAGTATTGATGGTTATCATAAAAGCGTTCATCTCAATTTTCTTCAATAAGTCAACTAAGTCTTACGGTCACTGGGAAAGGATGGTTTCAACTCCCTCTCCTTTTTCACTCCTCTTCAAACGAAAGTCATACCATCAAAACAACGAGTGGGGTGGTAAAAAGCTGCCCCCAAAACGCCTTTTTGTATTTTTTTTATAAAAATACAATAAAAAACCCATGCATCAAAAGAAAATGATGGAAATAAGCGCGCCTGGCCGCACCGTCTGAACTGGGATGGCTGGGATTACCAGGATTTTTGGGATCATAACACATCTACTCCTGTTTTATCCCATACATCTTACTCATCTCATAAATCCCAGTTCAGACTAGGGGGCAGGACGAAGCGCGCCTCGCAACACCGTCTGAACTGGGAGGGCTGGGATTTTCAGGATTTTTGGGATCGTAACACATCTACTACTGTTTTATCCCATACATCTTACTCATCTCATTAATCCCAGTTCAGACAAGGGGGCAGGACGAAACGCGCCTGGCAACACCGTCTGAACTGGGAGGGCTGGGATTCTTGGGATTTTTGGGATCATAACACATCTACTCCTGTTTTATCCCATACATCTTACTCATCTCATTAATCCCAGTTCAGACAAGGGGGGCAGGACGAAGCGCGCCTGGCAACACCGCCTGAGCTGGGAGGGCTGGGATTACCAGGATTTTTGGGATCATAACTCATCTACTGCTGTTTTATCCCATACATCTTACTCATCTCATTAATCCCAGTTCAGACAAGGGGGCAGGACGAAGCGCGCCTGGCAACACCGTCTGAACTGGGAGGGCTGGGATTCTTGGGATTTTTAGGATCATAACACATCTACTACTGTTTTATCCCATACATCTTACTCATCTCATATATCCCAGTTCAGATTAGGGGGCAGGACGAAGCGCGCCTCGCAACACCGTCTGAACTGGGAGGGCTGGGATTCTTGGGATTTTTGGGATCATAACACATCTACAGCTGTTTTATCCCATACATCTTACTCATCTCATTAATCCCAGTTCAGACTAGGGGGCAGGACGAAGCGCGCCTCGCAACACCGTCTGAACTGGAAGGGCTGGGATACTTGGGATTTTTGGGATCATAACACATCTACTACTGTTTTATCCCATACATCTTACTCATCTCATAAATCCCAGTTCAGACAAGGGGGAGGATATTAAAAGCTGTATGCATTTTTTGGCAAGCTACATGACTTGCAGTCGCTTAGGCTGCATGCCATTATTTTGACACTCGTCAAGCCTCGTCCATTGAAGCACGGTGTTTTCCCCAAAAAAGAAACGGAACAGTTGTTACTCAAACAGGCAGGTTTGTTTTCAAAACGATGGATTGCGACAAAGCCACCGGTATCTGGGTTGCGTTTTGTTTTAGCCTAAAAATTTGGTTTTCGGATTACAAAAAAGCAGCAGGTCGGGGCAAATTTTCCTCAAACCCACCAAAAAGCCTCCATTCGTCTTGGAATACCCATCCTTTATCCATTCTTTGCGGCGGTACCAATGGAAAGACCCAAATTTATTGGGAAAAAGAGGCGGTATACAACCTCTGTCATCTGAAATTGTCTTTTATTTGTATCGATGCTTGCGCTAAAAAACATACGAAAAGCATATCATACCGACTACAACAGTCTGGAAGTGCTCAAGGGGATCGACCTGGAGATCGGGGCTGGCGAATTGGTATCCATTATGGGGTCTTCCGGCTCCGGCAAATCCACCCTGCTCAATATCATCGGTTTGCTCGACGAATTCGACTCCGGCGAGTATCTGTTCGATGGCATTTCCATGCAAAACCTGTCGCAAAAACAAGCCGCTGAATACCGCAACCGGCTCATAGGCTTTGTGTTTCAATCGTTCAACCTTTTGCCGTTTAAGACGGCTGCCGAAAATGTGGCCCTCCCGCTATACTACCAAAAAGTGGATCGAAAGAAAAGACAGGAAATCGCCCTGGAATACCTCGACAAGATGAACCTCCGCGAATGGGCCCACCACCTGCCCACCCAATTGTCGGGCGGCCAGCAACAACGGGTCGCCATCGCACGCTCCCTCATCACCCGGCCAAAGGTCATCCTGGCCGACGAACCCACCGGCGCCCTCGACTCCACCACCTCCCGCGAAGTGATGGACATTTTCCAACAGGTAAATCAAGATGGTATTACGGTGGTCATCGTGACCCACGAAGACGACATCGCCGACAAAACGAACCGGATCATTCGCCTTAAAGACGGCATCATACAAAGTGAAGAAGCAGAAGCCCTCGAACAACATTAAACCCACAACCCCTCCCCATGTTTGACGTAGACAAATGGCAGGAAATATTCAGCTCCCTGCGACGCCACAAGCTGCGCACCCTGCTGACGGCCTTCAGCGTCTGGTGGGGCATCTTTATGCTCGTCATCCTGCTGGGTGCCGGAAGAGGCCTCCAAAACAGCGTGGAATACGACTTTAAAGACGATGCCATCAATACCCTCTGGATCTGGACCAACCAAACCTCCAAACCCTACAAGGGCCTCCCCGCCGGCCGGTGGGTCCGCTTCGACAACGACGACTACGACCAACTAGAACAAACACAAGGCGTTCGATACGCCTCCGCCCGCTTCTGGATGAGCGGCGATTTCTACATTACCTACAAAAATAAAAGCCTCGCCTACCAGGTGCAGTGCGTCCATCCCGATCACCTGTACATCGAAACACCGAAGATGATCAATGGCCGGTTTGTCAACCAAAGCGACATCGACCACTACCGCAAAACAGTGGCCATCGGCACAGCCGTTCGGGAAGAACTTTTCGATAAAGACGAAGACCCCGTGGGGAAATACATCAAAATAAAAGGCGTAGAATATCAGGTGGTCGGCGTGTTCACCGAACAACGCGAACGCGAAACCCAACGGGTGTACATCCCCATAGCCACCGCTCAAAAGATCGAAGGCTCCAAAAGAGTGCATACGCTGATGGCCGAACTGGGCGATACGGATTACGCCACTTCCCTGGCCACCGAAAACAAGGTACGCCAACAACTGGCTGCCCGCCACAAAATAGCTCCCGACGACCGGCAGGCCATCGGCGTATTCAACGGAGCAAGCCGCGTGCGAGAGTTCCGCTCCCTATTTCATTTTATCAATGCCTTCATCTGGTTTGTAGGCATCGGCAGCATCATCGCCGGCGTGATCGGCGTGAGCAACATCATGCTCATCATCGTAAAAGACCGCACCAAGGAGATCGGCATCCGCAAAGCCCTTGGCGCCACTCCCCGGTCCATTATAACAATGATCGTACAGGAGGCCGTTTTTCTGACGAGCATCGCCGGATACATAGGGCTGGCATGCGGGTTGGGATTGATCCACGCCCTCCAACAGGTCATGGAAAAAAATAACCTCGACGGAGAGTTTTTCCGAAACCCGGAAGTGGATGTTTCTACCATCATTCTGGCCATTACCGTACTGGTGATCAGCGGCGTATTGTCGGGGCTGATTCCCGCCATTCAGGCAGCCAGGATCAACCCGGTGATGGCGATGAAGGGGATGTGAAGATTGGAGAATTTTTATTGATTATTTATGAGTAGGTGGCACCGAGAAAACGCCCGGCTATGATGGCCTGCTTACATCATCCAAAAAACAAAAACCACATTGGGGAGCAATAGAGTTTAACTTAAGAATAAAGCAACCACATGTTCGACGCTGACAAATGGCAGGAGATATTCAACACCATCCGCAAACACAAATTGCGGACAGGGCTGACGGCCTTGGGCGTCTTCTGGGGCATTTTTATGCTCGTCTTTTTGATGGGGGCGGGCAAGGGATTGCAAAATGGGGTGTTTGGGTTGTTCGGCGGTCATGCCAAAAACAGCATGTACATGGGCGGACGGTTTACTTCCAAGCCCTATAAAGGACTTAAACCCGGCCGCCCCATCCGGTTGACATCCGACGACATCACGGCCATCCGAACCCAGTTTGAGGAGGAGATCGCTTACGTAGCTCCCGGTTGTGGATGGCTGCCGGTGAGGTGAGTCGCAACGATAAGAGAGCTTCTTTCGATGTGCGTGGCGACGCCCCCGAGTTGCTGCACATCGATGCCATTTACGTGAAGTCAGGGCGCTTTCTCAATCAGAAAGACCTGGACGACCGCCGCAAAGTGGCCGTAATCGGCGACCTGACCCGGGAGGTGCTTTTTGAAGAAGACGAAGACCCCATTGGCGATTATATCCGCTTCAGAGGGGTGGACTATTTGGTGGTGGGGGTTGTCAAGTCGGACCGACGCGGGGAAGACGCAATGGAAGATGAACAAACGATTTTCATCCCGATCACCACCGCCCAGCAAGTCACCAACCGGCCGGGAAGGATCGGCTGGTTTGTCTGTGCCATGCAACCCAATGTACGTGTGAGTAGTGTGGAGCAACCGATCAAAAACCTGCTGAAGGAGCGCCATAAAGTAGCTCCGGAAGACCGGCAGGCTTTCTGGTCGGACAACATCGAAGAGGAGTTTAAAAACATTTCCAATTTGTTTTTGGGCATCCGGCTTCTGGTCTGGTTTGTGGGCATCGGTAGTTTATTAGCCGGCATTATCGGCGTCGGCAACATTATGCTGATCATCGTAAAAGAACGAACCAAAGAGATCGGTATACGCAAAGCAATGGGTGCCACGCCTGGATCAATCGTCAGCATGATACTCCTCGAATCCGTATTTTTGACCACCGTAGCGGGTTATCTCGGACTGGCTTGCAGCACCGCCATCATCTATCTGATGAACAAGGTAGTGGGCGAAGGTTCGGAGTTTTACACCAACCCGGAGGTCGACTTGCGGGTGGGGCTGATCGCCCTGCTTATCCTCGTGGTTTCGGGGGCCTTGACGGGGTTGATCCCTGCATTGCAAGCTGCCCGGGTCAATCCCGTGGTGGCTTTGAAGGATGAGTGATTTGTTGATTCTTGCCGTGAAGGCGAAGCGATAGCGTAGTCCTTCATGGTGCTGATGCTTGCCCATGAAGGGCTATTGCCTACATGGCAAGCGTGAAGGCGTAACGTAGTGGAGTCCCCCGAATCTAGTCCGGGGCAGGCTCCCGAAGCAAGTTCGGGACTAGCTTCATGGGGATGATTTAGGTTTCTAAAAGTACAAAACAAAATTGTATATCAATTATGAACAAAGGCTGTTTGATTTCACTGGCGATCATTATTTTACTGGCAACCATTGCGCTGGGGGCTTATTTTGTACAAAAGTCCGACTCCAGCGAAGAAGGAGTGGAATGGACCAAAGCCAACATCAAGGACATTACTAAAAAAACAGTGGCGACGGGCAGTATTCGTCCGCGCAAAGAGGTTAATGTGAAGCCCCAGGTGTCGGGAGTTGTAGAAGCATTGTTTGTAGAAGCGGGTGCTATGGTTAGGAAAGGACAACGGTTGGCGCGGATCAAACTCGTGCCCAGCGAGGTCAACATCAACAACGCCCAGTCGGGGGTGGACCTGGCACGGATCCGATACAAAGAAGCCCTGCGCGAACTGGAACGGCAAAAAAAGGTCAATACCCGCCAATTGGATGTGGAAACCGCCCGCGTCAACTACGAAAATGCCAAAACAGAAGAGGCCCGCCGCAAACAGTTGTTTGAGGAAGGGGTGATCCCCGAAACGGAATACAACCGCTTCCTGGTTGACTACAATTTGCGTAAAGCGGAACTGGACAACCAAACCATCCTCGCCGGCAATACTCTCCGGCAATTTGAGGCAGACGTCGACATCCGAAAAGAAGAGCTCGACGCGGCCATCAACAACCTCCAGCTGTTGCGCGAAGGCGCCACGAACAATTCCAAGCAGGTGGCCAATGTGGTCAACTCGACCGTAGATGGAATGGTACTGGATGTGCCGGTGGAAGAGGGGTCGTCGGTGATCGAACGCAATAATTTCAACGAAGGGACCACCATCGCTTCGGTGGCCGATATGAATTCGCTGATCTTTGAGGGGATGGTTGACGAATCGGACGTGGGCAAACTCAAAGAAGGCATGCCCCTCGAACTGACCATCGGCGCCATCGAAGATGAAAAATTCGGAGCCACCCTCGAATACATTTCCCCGAAAGGGGTCACCGAAGAAGGGACGGTCAAGTTTGAAGTACGGGCTGCCATCAAACCCAATTCTGAAGTTTTTCTACGGGCCGGTTACAGCGCCAGTGCCGACATCATCCTCGACAAACGAAACGACGTTGTTGCCATTAACGAACGGGACCTCATCGTCCGCAACGATTCCAGCTTCGTTTTGGTGAAAACCGACAACCAACAGTCAGAGGAGCGGATGGTCAAAACGGGATTGTCGGACGGCATCCTCATTGAAGTGGTCAATGGACTGGATACCCTGACGGAAATTAAGGTGGTGAAGTGAGTGGCACTACAAACCAATCTTGACAAACTTACCATAAAGTTGCCTTTGATGAGCGTCGCCGATGCGAACGATGTAGTTGCCCGGAGGCAGATCGTTGACGGCATCTGAGGAGACCACTACCAGCCCGTCGTTTACGGCTGCCTGCCCGGCAAACATCCTTTTTCCCGAAAGGTGAACCACTTCATAAGCTATTTCACGGACATTGAACTGGCTGAGGGCCAACCGTAATTCTCTTGTTACAGGATTGGGAAACACTTCCAACTGTTGGTCTCCGAGTACTTCAACGGCCCGGATGTCGCTGTATGAAAACCGCCCGTCAAAATCCGTTTGCTTCAAGCGGTAATAATTGGTGCCTGCAAAAGGATTGTCGTCAAAAGCCTGATAGTGAAGGGGGCGGTCGGAAGTGCCTGCCCCTTCTGTGCGGTGAATGGGCTGGAAGTCGATGCCATTGGTGGAGCGTTCTACGTGGAAAAAGTCGTTGTTGTCTTCCGACAGGGTGATCCAGTTGATGGCCACGACTCCAGCCTCCCAGCGGGCGTCGAAGGAAAGCAATTCTATGGGCAGGCCGCCCGTTTTTTCGTAAGGTCCGAGGTCGATGGTTGCGTTGTCGAGGCGAGGGTCGAGCAGGAGGTCGATGTCGATTTGTTCGGTGGTGTTGCCGTCATTGTCCGCGTCGTGGAGGTCGGCTGGCACCTGGGTATTGTCACCCGAGTTGATTGCGGGAGAGTATTGTTGGATTCTAAAATCGTTGTTGTCAGCATCTTCAAACAGGGGATCAACATTATAAAAAACCGTGCTGCCGCAAGTAAGTGTCCCAGTTGCCGATTTTTTAAGGTCGGCACAGTCTATGGCGTCTGCAATGAGGAAGTCGATGATGATCTCGGGATCGCCGTTACCACTAAATCCGAAATGAGGTGCCCAGTTGGAAGTGCTGCCCCAGAGGATGGTGTTGTAGACAGATACTTCCGCGAGTCCACCATTGGATTCGTTGGCGTAGATGTGTCCTCCGGCGTTGGTAGCGTAGTTGTTGACATAAGTGCCATTGATGATCTGCGGTTGTACGATCCCTTCGGAGGCGATGCTGTAGATGCCGGCCCCGGAGAGGGCAATATTGTCGTATACGAGGCAGCCGAAAAGGAGGGGGCTGCTGGCGCCCATAGGCAATTTTCCGAAGTTGAACACGGCGCCACCGTAATTTGTAGCAGTATTGTTGTCGAAAGTTGAATTGATGAAATCCGGAGAGGCAGCGGCACCGGTGCCATCGTTGAACACAGCACCTCCGTCGGTCGATTTGTTGAGGCTAAACTGGCAATATAGGAAGACGGCCGTGCAGTTTCCTCCATTGAAAACGGCGCCGCCTTTGAACACAGATTCATTGTTGGTGAAGGTACAGTTTTCCAGGCTCGGACTGGCATCTCCTCCTGCAACACCATCGACATAAATGGCCCCGCCATTGGTGCTGGCATAGTGGTTGGAAAAAATGCAATTGCGGATAATGGGGTTGGTAAGGCCGGAAATACCGGAGTCGATGTACAGGGCTCCACCGGTTCGGTGGCGGATGTCGGAAGACATGGCGTGGTTGGCGTTGCCCAGATCGATGGTGAATCCATCCAATTGGGTTGCCTGGCTGACCTCATCCATGTGGAGGATCGTGTACGAATTGTTAGTCGTGTCGCCATCCATGTCGAGGTCGCCGCTGAGAATGGTCACGTTGGCGATCCAGTCGCGTTGGTTGAGCAAGGATTCGGTACCGTCGAAACCACCAAAAAGTTTGATTCCTTCTGTGAGGTCGAAGTAGACGGTTCTGTCGGAAGGCGATGGGTAATAGGTTCCGGCGGCCACCCAGATGGTATCGTCGGGGAGGGTGCTGGCGGCCAGAGCGTCCTGGAGGTTGGTGAAAGCATGGGTCCAGGAACTGCCATCATTGTTGCCGACAGCATCGGCTTTTGTATAAATGATGGTTGAAAAAGCAGTACTAAAAGTAAAACAGAAAAAAAAGGAAATGGCCCATACCCGCAAACCGGTTGGAGTCGACATGATGTATAAGTTTTGGTGTTAATGTTACACAGACGCCCGGGGAGCAGACAGGCAAACGTCCGGATCGAAAAACAGGGTCTTTTAAATGGAGGGAATGGGTCTTCAAAATTACAAAAGACCCTGTTTAGATGCTTACCCGCGAAATGGTATATATAATATGATAGGTGAGTTGGATGTTTTACAAAATCCCCGCCCGGAACCAACCAGACAGGGATTTCTTATTTTGGGAATTTAAGCCAGTTCAGGGACTTATTATGTGGTTCTGCCTTTAAGGTAAAAATCTTAAAAACAGTACAATTTTCAGTTTTACTCCAATCTGTCTATTCCCAGTGTTTCTCGCTGTGTGTTTAATTTTCCGCTAGATCAGCAATAAGAGGCATTAAACAAACCTAATATCCCTTCTTCAAAATAGAGTAATACAAATATACAAAAAATAATTTCGTTATCTACCCTTTTTCGATTATTATTTTCATTTTTTTTTGAAAAAAGGAGCAAAAACCCCAAATTCTACACTTTCTGTCAGATAAATAACATAATGTGTAATACAGAATTTCGGGAAACCATAGAATACCTCTGTATTTTTCTTACATTTATCTTTGCTTATATATACTAAACTGCTATTATTAACTATGATTTTTCCCTTCGCGCAATCTTTGATCCCTCAAGGGAAAAGTGCCCACAAAATCCAGATTAATTCAGCAATTGTGCATACAAAAGAATATTGTCCGGTCAGCCTATTTTTTAACGCTCTAAATGCTTTCACATGAAAAAATTATTACTTCTACTTTTCACGGCCCTTCCACTTTTCTTAATGGGTCAACTGACCTCCGAAGATTTTGAATCTTACACCGTCGGTGAATTTGATCCTCAATGGGATCCAAACAATTGGACGGGCTGGTTTGGCGCGATGTCCAATACAGATATCTCCGATGCACAGGCCCACAGCGGCACGAAATCCGTCTACATTTCCGACAATCCCACCGCCGACGACCTGGTGGCACTGCTCCCTGTCCTGAATTCGAGCCGATGGGAAGTGAGCTTCTGGCAATACATCCCGTCCGGCTCCGGCGCCTATATCAACATGCAACACAACTATACCAACACGGTAGCGGATTGGGCGGTGGAGGTATTTTTCAGTGATGAGACGTTCGCGCAGGCCCTGGTCAGAACAGATGGAGTACTATACGCAGTCAACGGCATTCTACACGATCAATGGGCGGAGATCCGCTTTCTCTTCAACTTCTATACCGAGCAGGCTGAATTTTATTACAACGACGAGTTGCTCCATTCCTGGGTACTACCCACGAATTCTGCTGGAGGCGCGGGATTGAATCAAATCAATGCCATCAATCTTTTTGCCTCCTGTGCTGGTACCGGTTGCATCAGCAATGCCTATTACGATGATATCTCAGTAGTGGAAATCCCCATTGCGGACCACGACGTCAGCATCACCTCTTTTGCCCAACCATCCAACTACACCATTGTACCCACCGGCCATGTACAACCCTTCAACCTGGAAGCAACCGTCCTCAATGAAGGTTTGCAAGCTGTCAATGGCCTGGAAGTAACGGCCAATGTATACAATTCCATAAACACCTTGTTGTATTCCGAATCATTGGGATCGGTATCCAACCTGGGTGCTCTTCAGACAGCAACCTTCAACAGTCCTCCCACTTCATTTCTGCCTGACCTTACCGATCTGTACACCATTGAGTACATCACTACCATCAATGAAACAGATGCCTTTCCCGATAATAATAACGGCACAACAACTGCTGCATTTACCGTTTCCGACTCCGTGTATGCCAGAGACAACAGCCTGTACAATAGTGCCATCAACGCAGGAGTACCTTCCTTTTTCGGACAATCGTTCGAACTCCTCATTGAAGAGGAAGTGACCGCCATCCATACGTCCTTTGATGGCGGCCAAATGGGCGAAATCATACAAGGACATATATTCTCCATCGACCCTTCTACCGGCTATCCAGATGAGTGGCTTTCCTCTACCCTTGAGTACGAACTCGACCTGATCGGACCGGAAACTCATGTCGACCTGATGTTTTTCGAGCCCGAAGTATTACCTCCCGGCAATTACGCCTTTATGGTCGAGCAAAAGGCGGAAACTCCTCTGCTAGTTTCTGCCACCCCCAATATTTTCACTCTTCAAACAACCTTTTTCTCCACAGATGGAGCCGCCTGGCAATTTTTGGAGGAAGCAGGTGCCAATGGTATTTTCCTCACCATGAATATCCGCCCCATTTTTGGAGGGATTTCCGTGTCTACCAAAGAACCGGAATGGGCCCACGACCTACGGCTTGCGCCCAATCCCACCACCGGCTGGACCACCCTGCAGATCGACCTCCAACAAGGTATTCGCGATCTCGATCTGGTGTTGTACAGCATGCAGGGGCAAATGGTGTACGCCACAACTCAACAAAATGCTTCCGGGTCGTATCAACTCAACCTGGACCTATCGCATTTGCCCACCGGCATTTACATGGCCAAAGTCAGGATCGGAGAGGATGTAGTGAGTCGTAAGATTAATGTTGTAAGATAAATTACAGTTGTTCCGTTCAGGCCTGTCGGCAACTTTTACCGGCAGGCCTGGATGGTAAGGATTTATCGCAAATCAATTGAGGATCACCTCATTTACAAAAGGATCCGAACAGTAATGCGCCAGTCCCCCACCCTGCTCTTCACTATATATCAGACAAATTCCCAATTCCGGATGCCGTTTGGCGAAAGCCCTCGCCGCCTCCAATCCCATTACCATCAATGCGGTGGCATAGGCATCGGCGGTGGTACAATCGTCGGCCACCACAGAGGCGCTCAGTAACCGGTCCCTTTTCGGGAAACCAGTGGCAGGGTCGATGGTATGAAAATAGGCTACCCCATTCACTTCGTAAACGTTGCGGTAGTTGCCGGAAGTGGCCAGGGCTTTGTTGTCGAGTTCTATTTTCATAAAAAAGTCGTTGGGGGCGGCCTCCTTTTCCGGCCGACTGATGCCCACTGTCCAAATTCGCCCCAGCGGGTTGCGTCCGTGGGTGCGTACCTCCCCCCCTATTTCGACGAAATAATGGACTACCCCCTGCTGGTCGAAGTAGCGGCACAACTGATCGACGGCGTATCCTTTGGCAATGGCTGAAAAGTCGAGTTGTACGCCGGGGCTGTCTTTCGACAAAAATGAGGAATTGATCAAGGTGATCCGTTCCATGCCCACGAGGTCTAACAACATGGCCACCTGCTGGCTGTCAATCTTTTCAACTTTGTTTTTCCCGGTGTACCCAAACCCCCAGTAATTGACCAGCGGCATGACGGTAGGGTCGAAATGGCCATCTGTCGCCAGATGGGCCTCCCGGGCAGCTTTCAAATTGAGCAGGAAATGCTCGTGCTCCGCTCCATGAACAGGCACCCCTTTTTCAGATTGATTGAACCTCGAAATAACCGCGCTTTCGATATAGGTAGAAACCTCTTCGTTGATCCGTTCGAGGATAGAATCGATGGTCGGCTTGTGGTCGCGCACCAGCGTGTCGGCATAGGTGATGTGCCAGGTGGTACCCATAGTTTTGCCGGTGAGACGGTGGAAGGTCGCATCGGGAGGATCGGCAACCCGGCATTCGGAAGTTTGCTGCTGGCATCCGCTGAACCCAACTGCCGATAATAAGGTGTATAAAATCAGTAATTGCGCATATAAATGTTTCATGTGAAATAATTTGAGCGCCGACAGTAGTGAAATACTATTTGCAAATTAAATGCGCAAATTTAAACAAAGCTGATGCATTTCTGCTAATTGCCTGAAACCCCGTCTGTTTCCATTGCCATACTTTATACCCCTTAGTCTAATAAATACCGGGCAAGGTAATCAATCCATGTCTTCGATCATCGCATCGTTCGTCGCGGCTCATTTGCCGACTGACAGATCTCTAACCGCGGTGCTTGGCAAAAGAATAAAAACAACTATCTTTCCCCATTGAAATTGAAAATTGAAACTATAGTACTCCAAGGTTAAATTTGTGAAAACTACCTGTCTACCGACAGGTAGATTTCAATAAAATCATCTTTAGGTGATTAAAAAATGCACAAATCTTGGCTTGTTGTACTATACAATAATACAAAAAGCAAACAAAACAACAACCAATTCCATGACCTACCGACGACTGCGCCCCGACGAACTGACCCAACTCCAAACGGCCTTTATCCGCTTCCTGGCCCTCAACGGCATCCCCGCCGATGACTGGGAAAAGATCAAAAAAACCGATATCAATAGAATGAACCAACTCCTCGACACATTCAGCGATGCCGTCACCCACGAAACATTGACAAAGGTGAAATACCTGACCTTCAAATCGAAGCGGGAGCTACGGGCCTTTCACTGCCAGCCCGACAAGATCGTACTCCGGGGCCTGGTCATCAGTGGCGATACTGCTCCCGATTTCACCCAACAGGCCGATATGGCCACTATGATCGCAGCACTACAAGCCTCCTCCGGTGTCTCCCTCCACACCTACGTTACCGAAAAGGAATATGCTAAAACCCGGGAGCTGGAACTATTTGACATGATGGAAAGCGGTTGCCTCATCGGCGATGGAGCCCTCTTTGATCTGCTGCGTTCTCTGGGAGATTGATGGACACAGGAGGTTGGTTATGCTTCCATCTCTTCCCCAATAGCCTCCACCCTTTTCTGCAACCATTCCTGATTAAAAATCGGGGCAAGTTGCTGCATTTTTTCATTCAGGTTCTTGAAGGCCTGGGCCGTTTTGGCAGGGCTTGTAAAAGCGATGTTATACCTAACCTGACTGGCTTTCCGGGTCAACGAAAATAAGTTTTGATAACCTTTTCGGCGAAACTCCGAGATTGATTTGCTCCGCCGTAGCTGTTGCCGGAAGGCTTTGCATAAGGCCAGCAAGGCTTCGTGTTCCCGAAGGTCGTAATAGGTCCTCAACAACAATGCTTTTGCACTGAGGCTATAGCGCGGATTGGTATAAGACACTTGCAACAACAGCCTCAAAGCCTTCTTGTAGGCTCCGGTAGTGTAGTAGTATTCGGCCAGGTTGTAGGAGTAGGCGTTTTCCTGGACGTCGGGGTGCAGCAAAGGCCGGTATTCTTCGAGGAAGTGCCGCACCCACCCCGTTTCGCTCAGGCGCAACCCGGCTGCCACGATGTTTTTGTAATGCCATTCGGGCAGTTCGCCATCGACTACCAACAATGCTTTTTCCAACTGTATTTGATACAGCTCAAAGCTGGCTCTGAGGAATTCCGGCCGACTTTTGTTGATCTGATTGACGCAATAATTTTGCAGATAATTGTACAGGTTTTGCAATTCCCCTTTCGGGAAAAAACCGGCAAAACGATTCACCGCCTCCAATGCGGCATGATACCGAGATGGGTCATCACCGGTGATCATTTGGTAAATATGGTAGTAGACATTGACCGGCGGCCATTGAAAATACCAGTCGCGGTCGTTGTCAATGGCAGCAAAAACCGATTCCAACAAACGGGGTTCATAGTCGACCTTTATCACCCGGCGCCGAACCTCCATCTCGCAGGCATCTTTCAATTTTTCCGAAAGGTAAAAGGCATCCAGAAAGCCCGATTTGTCCTGCAAAACATCGGCCTGATGCCGGGACGAAAACCTGTTGGCCAAATTGCAGGTCGGCTTCCTGATCCAATAAAAATCGTTGGTAGTAATACCAGCTGTCGCGAAAAGGCGATCCTTCCAGCTCGGCAAGCCGTTTGGCCAGGATTTTGGAATAAAAAACTCTGTTGTTTTTTCTGCCGAAGTTGCTGTAACAGATGAATATCCGCCCTCCGGTCATCGGCCTGAAATCTTTCTATTTCCAAAAATTTTTGCAATAAGCGCCAAGCATAGGTCAGCACCACCGCCACGCCCTTGGAGTGCTTAGTCTGCCCTTCCGGAGAAATTACGGCAGCCAGTACATCGACATCGCAATTTTTATTCGTAATTTGCGGATAAATACCACTCAAATAGCCCACTAAGGCCCTCACCCCCTGGTGCTTGTTGAAATAGGGAGACAGCGCAAAGTCTTTGAATCGAGTCATCTCTTTACGGTCCAGTTGCAAAATGGTCTGAAAAAGCAAGTGCATTTTTTAAAAAATTTCCAAATTTAGTTGCAAAACGAATAAATACAATACTATGATTTTCAACAATTTACCGTAAGGTGCATTCCAAATTTAATAAAAATAAATCCAAAAATCAATCATAAAAGTAGTTTTCTGGCTGGCAGATAACGGACATATTTGTATCATCTATTCCCTTCTTTGTTTGAGAAACTAAAAAAAATCTTCAGTATGAACCAGAAAAGGAAACTTAAAAAGTCCCACCACTTACTGCTTTACCTACTATTTAATCTACTGATTTTCAGCAACTTACAAGCTCAGTGCGAAATCGGTGAGATCATCATCGAAACCACTCCCTGCAACGACCTCAACCAATTCTCTGTAATTATTGACTTCGACTACGCCAATACTTCCGACCTCTTTACCATAAGTGGAAACGGCAATGATTACGGCACCTTTGCTTACTCAGAGCTGCCCATCACCCTCGGTCCCTTTGCGGGAAACAACAATATGATCTACGAATTTGTCATCACCGACTCCAACAACCCCAACTGCTCCAACTGGGGGGTCATCGGACCCATCCATTGCAACAACGACTGCGGTATTGAGAACATCACTTACGAGGTAGATTGTTTCAACCAGGAACAATTCAACATCACCATCAATTTCAACTGGGAATTCACCAGCGATTCCTTCTATATCGTCGGCAACGGCAACAACTACGGCAATTTCCATTACGATCAGGTGCCCATCACCCTCGGCCCCCTGCCCGGAGATGGCAGCCTGGCTTATGAATTTGGCATTTTCGATCTCATTTTCAATGACTGTGGCGGCTGGATCGAGCCGGGCGCCATTGATTGCAATCCCAACACCAACTGCGAAATCGGAAACCTCCTGGTAGAACCCTACGAATGCGACGATCAGGGGATGTTCCTCGTAGACCTCACCTTCAACTACGCCAACACCTCCGACTCTTTTACCGTGGTGGGCAACGGCAATAATTATGGTACCTTCGCTTACTCCGACTTGTTCATCACCCTGGGACCATTCGAAGGAAATGGCAGTGTATACGAATTTGTGGTCTTTGATCAAAACCATCCCGACTGTGGGGCGAATGCCATCCTCCAATCAGAAGACTGCCTCAACACCGATTGCCTCATCTCTGAAGTGGTCATCGAAGTAGGCGATTGCAACGACGACGGCACCTACCCCATCTGGATCGACTTCGAGGTGCAAAATCCCGGCAATGACTTTTTTGAAATTTACGACGCCAACGGCAATTACATCGGCTTTTTCCCACTCAACGATTTGCCGCTGATGCTTACCTGGGGCCCTTCCTACACCCTGGAGGAAACCATCGTTATTTGCATAAATGATAACCCAGACTGTTGTGTTACCCACACCTTTGAGGCACCCAATTGCAATACCACTACCTGCGAGATCTGGGACCTCATCGTGGAACCTTACGAATGCGACGACCTGGGCATGTTCCTCATAGACCTCACCTTCAACTACGCTAATACCTCCGACTCTTTTACCGTGGTGGGAAATGGCAATAATTACGGTACCTTCGCTTACTCCGACTTGTTCATCACCCTGGGACCTTTCGAAGGAAATGGCAGTGTGTATGAATTTGTGGTCTTCGATCAAAACCATCCCGACTGTGGGGCGGAAGCCATCCTCCAATCAGAAGACTGCTTCAATACCGATTGCCTCATATCAGAGGTGGTCATCGAAGTGGGCGATTGCAATGACGACGGCACCTACCCCATCTGGATCGACTTCGAGGTGCAAAACCCCGGAAATGACTTTTTTGAAATTTACGACGCCAACGGCAATTACATCGGCTTTTTCCCACTCAACGAATTGCCGCTCATGCTTACCTGGGGCCCTTCCAATACCCTGGAGGAAGCCATCGTTATTTGCATAAATGACAACCCAGACTGTTGTGTTACCCACACCTTTGAGGCACCCAATTGCAATACCACTATCTGCGAGATATGGGACCTCATCGTGGAACCCTACGAATGCGACGACCAGGGCATGTTCCTTATAGACCTCACCTTCAACTACGCCAACACCTCCGACTCCTTCACCGTGGTGGGCAACGGCAATAATTACGGCACTTTTGCCTACTCCGATCTGTTCATCACCTTGGGGCCCTTTGAAGGAAATGGAAGTGTGTACGAATTTGTGGTCTTCGATCAAAACCATCCCGACTGTGCGGCCGAAGCCATCCTCCAATCGGAGGACTGCCTAAACACCGACTGCCTCATCTCCGAAGTGGTCATCGAAGTAGGCGATTGCAACGACGACGGCACCTACCCCATCTGGATCGACTTCGAGGTGCAAAATCCCGGCAATGACTTTTTTGAAATTTACGATGCCAACGGCAATTACATCGGCTTTTTCCCGCTCAACGATTTGCCACTGATGCTTACCTGGGGACCTTCCAATACCCTGGAGGAAGCCATCGTTATTTGCATAAATGACAACCCAAACTGTTGTGTTACCCACACCTTTGAGGCACCCAATTGCAATACCACTACCTGCGAGATATGGGACCTCATCGTGGAACCCTACGAATGCGACGACCAGGGCATGTTCCTCATAGACCTCACCTTCAACTACGCCAACACCTCCGACTCTTTCACCGTGGTGGGAAATGGCAATAATTACGGTACCTTCGCTTACTCCGACTTGTTCATCACCCTGGGACCTTTCGAAGGAAATGGCAGTGTGTATGAATTTGTGGTCTTCGATCAAAACCATCCCGACTGTGGGGCGGAAGCCATTCTTCAGTCGGAGGACTGCCTGAATAACGATTGCGACATTTCCAATCTGTTTGCTTTTCCATTGGATTGCAATCCAGATGGCACTTACTCCCTGTTGATCTTGTTCGATTACGAAAATGTCCAAAGCGATTTCTTCGACGTTTATGCCAATGGAAGCTACCTCGCGACTTATCTTTACGACGATTTGCCATTGAGCATACCCTCCTTCCCTGGTAGTGGCAACGATGTTGATGCCCTCACCATTTGCGACAGCGACAGCGACCTTTGCTGCGAAAGCACTGAATTTGAAGCCCTCGACTGTATGGCCTGCGAGATTTGGGATGTGGTAGCTACCCCAGGCCCCTGCAACGATCTGGATGAATTTGAGGTGAGCCTCGATTTCAATCACAGCGGTACGGGCAGCCTCGGATTTATGGTGTTTGGCAATGGCAACGCCTATGGCATCTTCGACTATGCCGATCTGCCCATTACCCTGGGGCCCTTCCTGGGAGACGGCACTACGGTCTACGAATTCATCGTGGTCGACGTGGTCGATGTGGATTGCATCGGCTTTACCGAACTGGATCCGGTGACCTGCGACATTCCTCCACCTGTATGGCCCGGCGACATCAACAACGACAACATCAGCAACAATTACGACCTGCTGAACCTCGGCGTTGCTTTTGGCGAAACAGGGCCTGCCCGCACTCAAAACAGCATTGACTGGATGAGCTGGGAAGGACCGGAATGGTCACTATGGTTCATCGATGGAGTGAATATGAAACACGCCGATTGCAATGGTGACGGCGTAGTAAATAACAACGACCTTACAGCCATCGATCTCAATTACCGCGAAACGCATGGCGACGTCATTCCTCCGGAACCCATCCCGGTTTCGCCCGATGATCCGCCCCTGTACATCGACCTGCCTACGGCCGATGAGGTGACCATTGGGCAAGCCTTTGTGGCACCCATCATACTGGGCACGGAAGAAACGCCCGTAGAGTCGATCTATGGTATTGCTTTTACGGTGGAGTACGACCCCGAAATGATGGACGAGGCCGGAGTATACATCGAAACGGGCAGCAGTTGGCTGGGAGAGCAGGGCAACCAACTCATCAACATCAACAAGAATTTTGCAGACGAAGGCATCATAGAAGTGGCCATCACCCGTACCGATCATAACAATATTGATGGATTTGGGACCATCTCTTACTTCATCGGAATCATCGACGACATTGCCGGTAAGAACGAACTCGAAATTAAGATCACCAATGTGCGGGCCATTACTTATGAGGAATTGCTCGTGCCGATCTACGGCGAATTGAATCTGATCGACTTTACGTCAAACACAGCTGAACTGGCTGATATCGACGTCACTATTTTTCCGAATCCGGTGGCCGAAACGCTCCATGTGGTAGTAGACAACGCAGCGAACTTACAAAGCATTGCCGTTTACAATATCCTGGGGCAACAAGTGGTTTTCGCCAAACAACCGGAGCGCAAACACCAGATCGACGTAAGTAGCTGGGCTCCGGGCACCTATCATGTCAATTTACAATTCGAGACGGGGCGGGTCAGCGAGAAAATAGTAGTCATCAAGTGAAATGTGATAAATCACTGAATTTGTACTAGTTATTTATATTAAAATTTTTTAACTTGTATTCTACCTGCTTTGTGGTAACCCTACCATAAAGCAGGTATTTTATTGCCTTAATTGTCGCGATTTATAAAAATAGACCAATTATTTTTTGACACATTTAGAGTGCATACACTCACATTAAACCTAGCCAACCGATTCGTTTCAAACACAACCTGTCAGCACTTTGTCATATTTCGGTAAACTTTGCTCTCATTTTCCCTGTCACAAAATATTCGTAAAATAAAGTATATGTTTTGATTTTTTAATTAAACGGCGTAAAATTGCATCATAATTTAAGATAATATTTTCATAACTAAATAGTTCATCCACTACAATTACAACCGTCCTTCCCAAAACCCGCACACCGAGTTCATTTGACGCCCAATATTTTTTTACGAAAGTGTTTCATTAATATATCGTTTTATTTGAATCTCTGTTACAGCAGGTACCCTATCTTTATACCTGACGTAAGCGAGGTTGCCCTCCTCCTCCGGAGAATTATGGCAATTTATACGTTAGAGATCCGAACTACACAAAAGGAAGTTCCCATTAAATGTATAACCCCATTTAGTGGGACTTTTTCATGTCCCTAAGCGTAGACACTTCGACAAATTATGGGTGCTTCCGGGTTGGAAAACACATTGTTACAACAATACACACACAAAGTGCCGATTATCCATCTTCGTTGGGAGTGTTTCCAGGCCAGGCCGCAATGGCGGGTTCGCTATACTGCTCGTACGGCGACAATTGATAACTGTTGAAAGCCCGGTACACAACAGTGTGTACACGCTGCCTGACCCGGTCTGTCATAAGCTGTCTGTTTTTGTGATTTGGGTACACTCTGTTGGAAAGAAATATATAGATGAGTTCGTTTTCGGGATCAACCCATACGCAGGTGCCGGTGAAGCCTTTGTGGCCATAGGTGCCGTTGCCCGCCTGGTAGGCACATCCTCCGGTACCCGATTTGGTTTTCACCTCAAAGCCCAGCCCCCGCCCCTTTTGGTGGTTGGCGGTAAACAAATCAACCGTAGCAGGCCGTAGATATTGTCGACCTCCGTAAGTTCCCTTGTTGAGCAGCATCTGGAAAAGAATGGCCATGTCGTTGGCGTTGGAAAACAGCCCTGCATTGCCTGCCACTCCACCCAGCAGGGCCGCCGATTCGTCGTGGACGTATCCCCTTACCAACCGTTTGCGCCACTTATAGTCGTAGGCCGTAGGGGCGATCTGTGAAGCAGAATATCGTTTCATGGGGTTGAAGCTCGTTCGGGTGAGGTTAAGTGGGCGGTAAAAATGCTGATCCAGATAGGTGGTCATATCCATATTGCTTACCGACTCCAATGCTCCCTGAAGGACAATAAAGTTGAGGTCGCTGTACAAAAACCGCTTCCGTTTGGGTGTTACCTGGTAAATATCGCGCCACAGCGTATCGACGTATTGATGGTTGAAATACATAGAGTCAGTCAAGGCGATATTGTAATTGCCTTGTTTGATCCTGCAAAAATATTTATTACAACCATTGACCAGTGAATCGCGATTGTTCAAATAGGGCGTGATGGGCAAAAACGGTTGCAACCCCGTACGATGCAGGCACAAGTCCCTAACAGTGATATTCCGAATGGGAGAGCGGTCCAGCTTTAATAGTTGGCCTACCCTTTCGTCGAGCCGGAACAAACGATCCTCATAGGCCTTCATAGCCATCAGGCTGGTAGCCGCCACCTTGGTCACCGAGGCCAGGTCGTAGAGATGTACGCTGCGCACGGGTTGACTTTTGTCGTAAGTTTGATACCCAAAATTTTTATCGTATATCACTTTTCCCTCTTTTACGATCATCACCTGACAGCCCGGCATGGCTCCTTCCCGGATGGCGGTATAAACGATGGCGTCGATGTCGACCAGTTTATGGGGTGCAATACCCACTTCCTGAGGCAAGGTGTATTTGAGCCGGCTTACGGGGTAGGTGTATCCTTGTCCGGCAGGTAAATGAGCTGCCAACGACATCGGCAGTTTTCCTTCGGATGACATGCCACCAAAAAGCAGTTGCGCCGCCATCGACTGAGTAGTGGGGTTCAACTCATGGGCCTGCACGATCGCCACGGCCGGATCAAAATACCGAAGGTTAAGTACAGTACCAAAATTGACGACGACGACTTCGGTGTGCCTGCTCAATTCGTTGATGGACGCTATGAATGCGGAGTCGGGTGCCGCCTCCAATTCGACATCGACCAATGACAGGACGACTGTGTTGTTTTTCAACTGATTGACATTGAGCGCTTTCCAGCGGCCGTTTTCCGTTTGCTCGACAGAGCGATAGAGATTGTAATTGGCGTATTTGCGAAAGGTACTATTGAATTTTTTGACGGGCTCCTCCCCCACCGATACCAGTTTAAAGTACATGCGTTCCGGATATTGGAAGGGCAACAAGCTATCCGGGTTATTGGCCAGGGTCATAGAGTGCTCGTAGAGCTGGTAGATGGGATAGACATGGTGGTCTTTGTTCAGGAGTTCTCGGGCTATTTCCTCGTCCAGCTTAGGGGGGCAGATGTCGAGCCCCAGCCAGGTTTTTGCCAAAAGTACTTTTCTGGCCTGCTCATTGATGACGGAGGCAGACAAGGCGCCTATTTCCACGGCCTGCCTGATCTGTTGAATGTAAGGCAGCGGCGAAGTATCTTTTAGGATCAGCACCCCCACCCCGCTGTGCAATAAATCGATGGCAGAGACCGTCGAATCCGGCTGACCAAAGACCATACCGTCAAAGGAGGCGTGCTTTTGGAGGTAGCCGGTCAGATAATCTGCCGGACGAAACCGATTGGTATCCGAGAGGAACAAGTCCCGGTCGATCAACAGGCCGGAGAGGCCGTTCTGGCTGAGGTTGAACCAGGGGTGCATCATGCTGTCGCGAAACGCTACTCCTTCGGCATCGGACTCCTGTGTATGAAACAATTTTTTCAAGGGTGCCCCCACCGAAAATATGCCATTATCCTGCAGCCGGTTCATCACTTTGTAAGGCCAATACAACCGGCTATCTGCATTTACATGGGTCGCATATTGCTCGTCGGCGCCAAGGGTGGTGTCGGGCGTGTTGAGCAATGGCGATAAGCTGAAATGAATACCCAGGGTTTGGCATTGCTCCACGTACTGGTCCAGTATAACAAGGTGTTGCCATTCTGTGGAAATGGCGCTCAACGTTGTTGGAAGCGGGTAATGGGGAACATCTGTAAAATTATTGTTAAGGGCAACCGGTTGCTGCGTACCCACCATCAAGGGTATCCGGCAAAGGGCTTGCACAGTATCGGATTGGCGGAGATACTCATCGAGGGATAGGCCTTCAGGAAGCCAGCCGCCCAGGTATCCTTGCCAGGCCCATTTTGCCAGGCTATCAGTGGGAATGCTGTGGGTGGAATGGACAAACAACAACTGCCCGATCTTTTCGTCCAACGTCATTTCCACCAACATCGAATCGGCCCAAACCGTAGATGTCTGAAGAAAGGGCGCATAGATCTGTTCAAAGCCTTTTTCCTGGCGATGACAAGACCACAAACAGCCCAGCAGGACAACGATCATTAATATGCGATGCATAGTGTTTCAGGTTTTGATTTCCCGTTTTGTTAATGAATCGTTTTTCCCAAGTATGTTTAAATATTCTATATATTATGAAACTGTGATAAAGATCTTTTTAGAAGGAGAGCGAGTAGTCTCTATATTCAAAATGCTCTGTTCGTGGAATTGGTTCCACATTTTGGTGAAATGGATTGTCTCAGGGAAAATAAAGTGGTTATGGGCAATACGGAAGGACTTGCTTGTGTGTTACAAATATAACGTTTAAAAAAGGGAAATGTGTACCCTAACGAGAAATTTATTGTCAAAGAGAGATGTGGCTAATGAGCTGCTTACATGGCACGGAACGCTGCACCAGTGAAATACCATGTCTTCACCGCCACCCCCGAACGAAGTAAAGATATACCCGACGTTGGCGCTCGGCCTCCTGACCGACGTCTACACACAAATCACCAAAAAAACACCCCCAGCCTCTGTATCTTTTCATACCGGAATGCATTAAGAGATTGAAAACGGTCTTAATAGCAATTAAAAGATACGGCTTATGCCCGCAATGAAAATTTGCGATAGTAGGCCGGTCTTTTTCTTTGGGTCAACCGAATGGCCTCCTGAGCAGGTGAAAATTTGCCAAATATTCTCCGGGAAGGCTACCAAAACCAACAAAAAATCGTTATATATGTTGTCCAATTTACAACTAAGTCGTACCATTACGAAAGAAAAAGTACCACGTATGGATACCAATCATAAGACCGTTTCGCAGGAGAAAATGTTGGAAGAATGGCGACTCATTCAGGAAGCACAAAAAGACCCCGCTCAATTCAGACCACTTTACGACCAATACTATACCCCCATATTCCGATTCATTTTCCAACGTACCGCCGACCAAAATCTCTGTGCGGACATCTGCTCCCAGGTGTTCCTAAAAGCCTTGCAACGATTGGACAAATACCAGTTCCGGGGCGTACCCTTTTCCGCCTGGCTCTACCGCATCGCCACCAATGAAGTGGCAGAACACTACCGGAAAGCCCGCAAAAACAGAGTGATATGCGTCAAGGACATCCACCTCAACGACATCGCTGAGGAAGTACATCAACCCCCTAATGAACAACTCCTCCAAAACCTCATCCAATGCCTCGACCAACTCAAAACCACCGACCTCCAACTCATCGAACTACGCTTCTTCGAACGGCGCCCCTTTAAAGAAATCGCCAACATACTTGGCATCACCGAATCCAACGCAAAAGTAAAAACGTACCGCATCCTCGAAAGAATGAAAAAAAGATTAAACAAACACTCCGCCAGCCAGAGCAACGGCCTCCGGCAACCGGAATCGTAAT
This sequence comes from Saprospiraceae bacterium, assembly GCA_965222105.1. Classification (GTDB taxonomy): domain Bacteria; phylum Bacteroidota; class Bacteroidia; order Chitinophagales; family Saprospiraceae; genus CALGLS01. Next base: position 25,741 of record CBDCTQ010000090.1, read on the forward strand.
CATCATTGCTGTAAAGACCTGTCATTTTAAAACCCTTAAGCACATGTTGCTAAAACAACTTCCAGCATATGAAAAATAAAAATTACACTTGGAAACGAAACCCTGGAGCCCTCTCCCAGGAACAAATCAATGCGCATAAAGATTTTGACGAATTGCTTCAGAACCTGCAAAACCCAGCCCCACAGGTGCCTCACAAAGCACCACCCGTCAAAAGGCTTTACTACCTCGGTGCCGTTGCCGCCGCCCTCATAGGCGTCGCCTTCTTTTTCAACCATTTTGCATCGGACCAGGAGTCTTCCAACAATACATTTTCAGAATACGCCGCCACCCAGCCCTACATCAATCCACCTCTGGGTGAAAAAGTTCAGGCCAAATTCGTCAAACACCAAATCAACGGACAATCAGGGGGCATCTATGAAAATGAAAACGGCTCAAGACTCATCGTTCCTCCCGCCGCCTTCACCAACAGCCAGGGACAAACCGTAAAAGGCGAGGTAGACATCCGCTTCCGCGAATTCCACGACTATGTCGACTTCTTCCTCTCCGGCATCCCTATGGAATACGACTCCGCCGGCACCACCTACCACCTCGAATCGGCCGGCATGGTCGAGATATATGCCGAACAAAACGGCCAACGTCTCAACATGGCCCCCGGCAAATCCATCGAAGTAGAATTGGTATCCGCTGTCAACCTCAAAAAAGGAGAAGCAATCCCCTCCTTCAACGTTTACTACCTCGACACTGAAAACCGCAACTGGGTCTACGAAGGCATCGACCGGATCACCCCCATCGACGACCCCTCTGCCAACGAACTACTCAGCGAAGAAGATCAGATCAATCAGGATTTCCAACAGGAAATGCAAAAAATTGAAACCAAACAACAACGGCAGATCGCCGAGATAGAAGCCAGCCTTCCCAAACCACTTGCCCCCGTCAAACCGCAACGGGCCAACGGCAGTGGACAAGTATTCGATTTCTCTTTCGAGGAAAATCAAATTGACTACGGCACCAACGTACCCTCCGCCCAACAGGAGCAGATTAGAAACGACGAGCAGGCCCTCCAACAACTCCGCAGCCAATACGCCAACACTATGTGGCAGGTATCACCCAACAACACCGAATTCCCCGGGCAGGCCGTCAAATCCGTTACCTGGGACGATATGAAACTCAAATTCGTCGGCGGACAAGACTACGAACTAACCCTCCTCAAAGGCGAAAGGTCTCTGTCTTTCCTCGTCAACCCCGTACTCACCGGTCAACACTACGACAAGGCCCTCGCCGAGTTCAACCGCCAACAAGCAGAATACGAACAACAAATAACCAGGATAGAAGCCAGCCTCGCCGGGAAAAAAGCCGAACTGAAACGTCTGGCCGACGAAGAAAAACGACTGGCAGAAGCCTCCTTCCAACAGCGAATAGAGGAATACAAAGCCAAGGGAATGCATCACCGCGCTACCGACGAAACGATCCAGCAAAAGATCGTCAACCGCTTCACCGCCCAACGTCTGGGGGTGTGGAACTGTGACCGCCCCCTGCCTCCTGCCATTTTTGCCTTGAAATGCGATTTTAAAGGCGCCGACGACTCCGATTACAATCAAAACATCGCCTACCTCGTCGACAAAGGCCGCAACACCGTAGCCCGGTTTTACACCAAAAAAGGTTGTAAAATGGACTTCGACATTGGCTCTGAAAACCTGCTCTGGTTGGTCACCAAAGACAATAAGATCGCCATCTACCCACCGGAAGATTTTAAAAAGATCAAAAAGGTCAATAAATCGCGGTTTGAACGCACCAACCATACTTTTGTGATGAATTTGGTGGATAAACCCATCGAAACGGAAGAAGATATTAGAAAAATATTGGAGTTTTAGCGAGTTTTTGCTACTTTAGTGGTGAGTATCTCCTGAAAACTCTTATCTTTAGCAGAATTCTCCACGAGAAATAACCAATAAGAATAGTAAGTTTCCTTTCTCTCAACGTTCCTATACTTCTAAAGTGTAGGGACTTTTTTTTTGTCCCCCTGACTCAAAAAAAGGCTCTCGAACGGTCACAGTTCGCAAGCCTTCTAAGGTAATAGGTTGTAAAATAAAACAGGATTTTTAGAATACGTTTAAATCCAGGTCAAAGGCAACCCTCCCTCCATCGTCAAGTACCAGGGTGAATGGAAAAGTCGTATTTTCCGATAAATGACCCACCACCGAAAAGGACAGCTCCCCCAGAAGATCATCGGTATAGTTATCGCGGTCGTAAAGCGCCATTTTGTAGGTCTCTACGGGATAGTACATCACCGCTGCTCCGGTTGGAATATCGAAAACGTAATGCGTATTATTTTCCGTTGCGGTAACGTCAGTTGGAAAAGCATATACAATACTGCCCTTATGCTTCAATGCGATGTAAAGGTCGGGCGCAGAACTAAAGGAGTTGCCACTATCCCATTGTTCTCCTGAAAGCCGTACCGGCGGAAAACGGGTCACCACCACTTTCGTAATGGACATCGATGGAAACAAACTTTGGCTACAATCCGAGCCGCCATACCCCTCGGGGCATACACACTCCCCTTCAAAGCAGGTACCTCCGTTCAGGCAGATGAAATCCGCACAGTCGTCCTTTTTTTTACAACCGACCAATAAGCATGTGATCGCGATCAAAAGAAAACGGAAGTGTCGTGGTTGCATGATTTTGTAATTTTATTGTCCCTTTTGCGATACGTTATTACTTCAAATGGAATGTCCATTGAAAAACCAGAACGACACCCGACGGGCTACGTTAAAAGGAGTACTGCACATTCAATTCAAAGCGAAGGTCTCCTTCTTCTCCAAATTCGAGTACCTGCGGAAATCCCAGCCCAGGCTGATAAGGTACAAATGACTGCTCACCTACCAGATCATCCGCTTCCTGATCGGAATCGTAAAGCGCTAAATAATAGGTCGTCGTTGGGTCGTGTATCGGAATGTTGTTGTTGGGTTTAAATTCGTAAGTTTCATCCGGCTTGGCATTGTCATAGCTTCCAAAATACCGGTACAACACCGAACTACCCCGATAAATAACCACGTAAATATCGGGGTCTGGATCTGAACTGCTGTTGCCTGAGGTGACAATGGGAGCAAATCCGGTGACATTGATCTTACTGATCTGCATTTGTACCGGAACCAATTCCTCCTCGCAGTATTTGCCTGTAAACCCGGTTTCGCAAAAGCAGATGTCGCCTATGCATTTACCCCCGTTTTCACAGTGAAGGTCCGGACAGAGGCGTTCTTCTTTTTTACAAGATAGATTTGAGAGAAGTAAAAATGCCAACAAGATAATCGGGAAGGAAGTAGTCGTCTTCATAAAGCATTCCTTTTTTACAAAGATGCTTTACATATCCCTTTCTCACAACAACAGTCCCCTTTTTTTGGGTAAAATGGCCCGGTTTCAGGGTGAGTGGTGCCAAAGAGAGCGACGAAATTGTCGTTAATCCTTCACCACCTTGCGCACAACACGCCCATCTCCCGCCTTCAACTCGACCAGATAGGTACCCGCAGCGTGATGGGTAATATCTACCGGCACTTCTATCTGCTGCCCTTCTACCAATCGCTGAAACACCCGTTGTCCCAACATATTGTACACATTAACCGTAGCTTCCAGGCTTTCGCCAAATTCTGCGGTAAGCGAAAACCGCCCCGTATTGGGGTTGGGAAAGAGATTGATCGATACCAGACCGGGCAATTCATCCGCCGATGAGGTACCAATAGTGGTATTGGCCTCCGCCGTGCAGCCATGAGCATCGGTTATGGTGACCGAATAGGTGCCAACACCCAGACCGTCGATGGAAACCGATTGCTGTCCATCAGCCCATTGGTAGGTGTAAGGAGTCGCGCCTCCATTTATCATTGCGGTAGCAGTGCCGTTATTGCCACTGTTGGCGGGAGTGGTCATGATCGAAACCGACAGCGGTGCCGGTTCTCCCACCTCAAGCGATATTAACAATGCGCACCCGGCAGCATCGGTGATATACACCGTGTACGATCCAGCGGGCAGATCGTCGAGGTCTTCGGTGGTGGCGCCATTGTCCCAGATAAAGTTGAAAGGCGGCGTTCCGGCCATTACCGTAAGGTCGATGCCTCCATCTGTTTCGCCAAAGCAACTCACGGTCAAAACTTCGTAATCGATGTCCACTCCGGTCGTGCTGGTTTGTATCTGTACTTCGGCCTGACCGGTACATCCATTGGCATCTGTGGTGGTCACCTGATAAGTTCCCGCCAACAATCCGGATACGAAATCACCTGCCGCGCCGTTGCTCCACAAATAAGTAAATGGGGCCGTACCACCTGCTGCCGATGCAAGGGCGCTCCCTTCCGAGCCGCAATCGCCATCGTAGCCCGTAGCCGTCACCATCATTTCCTGTGGCTGAGGCACCACCACTTCTTCTTCCAGTTGACAACCCAGCCCATCGACAATCGTCACAAAATACAGCCCGGCCGACAACCCGTCTATGGCAGGCGTAGCACCTCCATTGCTCCATTGGTAAATATAGGGCTCCTGACCACCGTTAACCTGAACGGATGCCGATCCGTCAGCCGATCCGAAACAAGTCAACTCCTCCGAATCAATGCTCATACCCAAGCCGGAACAATCGACACCTGATGATTCGATCAGGGCCTCTTCCACCGACGTGCAACCATTGTTATCCGTTACGGTTACAGTGCAAACTCCTGCGGGCAATCCAATAGCCATATCGCCCGTTTGTCCGTCACACCAGTTGAAAGTGTACAGGGGCATCCCGCCCGACGGAGTAGCTGTGGCTGTGCCATCGTTGGCGCCGGGAGCGGACTCATCGGTAGTACTGATCGAAATATTGATGGCAGCAGGTTGGGTCACCTCGGCTGTTTGGATGGTCTCACAGCCATTGTCGTCGAGGACGGTCACGGTGTAGACGCCTGCCGACAAATTGCTTACCGTCTGCGTATTTTCGCCACTCGACCAGGCAAAACTGTAGGGCATGGCACCACCAGAGGGGATCACTTCGACGCTACCATCTGCCCCACCAAAGCAGTTGGTGGGGGTGGCGCTAGCGCTTGCGCTAAATCCGGTACAGTCCGGCGGAGCCGATCCTATTTCGACTTGCGCTACCGACGTGCAACCATTGTTATCCGTTACGGTTACTGTACAAACTCCTGCTGATAATCCCGTAGCCATATCGCCCGTTTGTCCGTCACACCAATTGAAGCTGTATGGGGGCATTCCCCCCGATGGAGTGGCGGTGGCGGTACCGTCATTGGCACCGGGAGCGGACTCATCGGTTGCAATGATAGAAATATTGATGGCAGCAGGTTGGGTCACCTCGGCTGTTTGGATGGTCTCACAGCCATTGTCGTCGAGGACCGTCACGGTATAGACGCCGGCCGGCAAATTGCTTACCGTCTGCGTATTGTCGCCACTCGACCAGGCAAAGCTGTAGGGCATGGCACCACCGGTGGGGATCGCTTCCACCGTTCCATCCGCGCCACCAAAACAGTTGGTAGGAGTGGCACTGGCGCTTGCGCTGAATCCAGTACAATCGGGCGGCGCAACTTCTATTACGGCCTCTGCAACCGATGTACAACCATCGCTGTCCGTTACGGTTACTGTGCAAACTCCTGCTGGCAGCCCCGAAGCCATATCGCCCGTTTGTCCGTCACACCAATTGAAAGTGTACAGAGGCATTCCGCCCGACGGAATCGCTGTGGCCGTGCCGTCGTTGGCGCCGGGAGCGGACTCATCCGTAGTACTGATCGAAATATTGATGGCCGACGGCTGGGTCACCTCGGCTGTTTGGATGGTCTCACAGCCATTGTCGTCGAGGACGGTCACGGTGTAGATGCCTGCCGATAAATTGCTAACCAATTGCGTATTCTCTCCACTCGACCAGGCAAAGCTGTAGGGCATGGCACCACCGGTGGGGATCGCTTCCACCGTTCCATCCGCGCCACCAAAACAGTTGGTAGGAGTGGCACTGGTGTTTGCGCTGAATCCAGTACAATCGGGCGGCGCAACTTCTATTACGGCCTCTGCAACCGATGTACAACCATCGCTGTCCGTCACGGTTACTGTACATACTCCTGCTGGCAGCCCCGTAGCCTGATCGCCCGTTTGTCCGTCACACCAATTAAAAGTATACAGAGGCATTCCGCCCGACGGAATCGCTGTGGCCGTGCCGTCGTTGGCGCCGGGAGCGGACTCATCTGTAGTACTGATCGAAATATTGATGGCCGACGGCTGGGTCACCTCGGCTGTTTGGATGGTCTCACAACCATTGTCGTCGAGGACGGTTACGGTGTAGACGCCTGCCGGTAAATTGCTAACCAATTGCGTATTCTCTCCACTCGACCATGCAAAGCTATAGGGCATGGCACCACCGGTAGGGATCGCTTCCACCGTTCCATCCGCGCCACCAAAACAGTTGGTAGGGATGGCATTAGTGCTTGCGCTAAATCCGGTACAGTCAATTACATTGGTTTCAATGAGGACTTCGCCAACATAGGAGCAGCCATTGTCATCCGTTATGGTGACCGTGCAATTGCCGGCAGGTAACCCCGTCGCCTGATCGCCCGTCTGCCCGTTGCACCAGGCAAAGGTATAAGGCAGGGTTCCGCCGGCGGGATCGGCCGTGGCAGTCCCGTCATTAGCACCAGGAGCCGATTCGTCAGTGGTGGTAAAAGTAGCGGTCAATTCATCGGGTTGAGCCACGTTAAAGTTTTGTTGGATGGTGCAACCACTGTCGTCGGTCACGAGGATGTTGTAGCTGTCGGCAGGCAACCCGCTGATGGTGGGCTCTGCATTGCCAGTACTCCACAAATAGGTATAAGGCTCTGTGCCGCCGGAAGGAGAGGCAATGGCCATCCCGTCAAAACCACCAAAACACAGAACATCGACTAGGGATATACCCAAGGCAAAATTACTGCAATCGGCATCGACTATTTCAATTTCGCTGGTTGTTGTGCAATTATTGTTATCGGTAACCACTACGCTGTAAGTGCCCGGAGGCAGGTCGTTGAGGGTGGATGTGGTTTCACCATTAGGCGACCAAAGATAGGTGTACAAAGGTGTCCCGCCGGAAGTATTAGCTGTAATGGTGGCATCATTGGCCCCTGGCGCCGATGGCCCGGTGCTGGTGAGGTTGACGGCGAGTGGGTCGGGTTCTGTTATTTCCACTTCTAATATGTCAAAACAACCATCGTTGTCGGTGACTGTCAAAGAATAGCTTCCGGCACAAAGAGCGGTTGGATTGGGTTGTCCGTCGAGGTTATCATCAGACCAATCGAAATCGTAAGGTGGACTATTGCCAGAAACGTTTGAGGTGATGGCCCCGTCGCAAATTCCATTGCAAGTTGGAGCCATAGTAGACAGAGTTGCCCCAAAATTGTTACAATCGAAGGGATTGATGACAATGGTCGCTGTATTTGTACATCCGTTGGTATCCGTTACGGTAACGGTATAGGTTCCCGGCGCGAGGTTGGAGATGGTTGCTGAAGTTTCTCCCCCGGGTTGCCAATGGTAAGTGTATCCCGGTGTGCCTCCAGTGGGATTTGCGGAAGCAGTACCATCATTCATCCCCGGCCCGGAAACCGGCGTAGAGGTACCGCTGACCATCAAGAGTTCATTGGGCCCTGTTACCTCATAAGACGACACCTGTGTGCAGCCAATTGCACTTGTAATGGTGACTTCGTAAAAGCCGGGGCAAATATTGGACAGGTTTTGTTCTGTCGATCCGTTGCTCCACTCAAAGGTAAAAGGTTCATTTCCGGTAACGGAAACCGATATACCACCGGTACAGTTTTCAGCACAAAGAACGGAGGTTGTATTGGCAGATATATCATCTGGCGTTGGTTCCAACAGGCTGACAACGCTGGCAATCGTGCAACCATTGTTATCGGTTAAGGTAACGTTGTAATCTCCTGCACATAATCCAGAAAAATTGCCTCCACTTATGGCCGCATTGTAAGAGGGCATTCCCCCGGAGGCCTGCCATTGTACCTGCCCGGTACAGTCCTGAAAACAGACGGGGTGTGTAGGATCTAGGGTGAGGGTCAGTGCAGAAGGTTCGGTAAGCTGGATGGACTCCGTATCCGAACATCCGTTGCCGTCGGTGACCGTCACCTCATAAGTGCCTGCACAAAGCCCTACCGGATTTTGGATGCCGTCGAGGGCATCGTCGTTCCAATCAAATGTCAGTGGAGCCGTGCCCCCATTTACCGAAAGGGTCAAGCTGCCATTGCAACCCGCATTGCATAAAACTTCGCTGTTAATTTGCAATCCAACACTGTATGCACTACAATCAGGCGCGCCTGACTGCACTTCGCCGGAAGCCACTACCGTACAACCGTTGGCATCGGTAATAGTGACGGAGTAAATACCTGGAGCGAGATTATTGATGGTGGAAGTGTTGCCGCCATTGCTCCAACTGTAGGTGTAATCGGTTGTGCCTCCAGTGGGATTTGCGGAAGCAGTACCATCATTGGCGCCAGCGGTAGATTCATTGGTCGTCGTCACTGAGACCGACAAGGCATTGGGTTCCACAACGGTGTAGCTGCCCTGGTCAGAGCAACCGGCATCATCAGTGACCGTTACATCGTAAGTTCCTGGGGACAAACCGCTGATAGTTGCCACATTGCCACCGTTGCTCCAATTGTAGGTAAATGGCTGAGTGCCGGTGCCCGGGTCGACAGTGGCGGTGGCAGTGCCGTTGTCGTCTCCAAAGCAGGAAATACCGGTCCCCGTAACAGCAATGTTATAAGCGCCACAATCGTAGGCGTTGACCGTGACCATTTGTACTTCGGTACAACCTTCTGAATCAGAAACGGTAACGGTATAGTCGCCTGGCGGCAAATCAGTTATCGTCATTGTATTTCCGGTATTGCTCCATGCATATGTATAGGTGCCCGTACCACCCGATGGATTGGCGGAAGCCGTACCATCATTGGCCCCCACGGCGGTTTCATCGGTAGCTGTTGCCAACACGGTGAGGGCTGGTGGGTCGGTAAGCGCAATGGTAGCCGTTGAAGAGCAACCCAAAGCATCCGTTACTGTGACGGTGTAATCGCCCTGGCAAAGATCGTCGACTACGCTGCTGGTCGCTCCTCCCGCATTGGGACTCCATGCAAAGCTATACATTCCAGTACCTCCCGACGGAGTGACGGATGCCTGACCATTGCAAGCCAGGGCGCAGGTGGGGTCGGTCCCACCGGATGTAAGACTCATGTTACAGGGCAATGAAATATTAATGTTGTCGATAAACAATCGATTCCCCCAGCCGGAGAAGTTGACGAAGGTGAGGGAGAAATTGTCCTGACCATCGTAATTACTCAGGTCTACCGTCTCGGTACGCCATTGTGTAGCGGTGGGTGTAAAGGGGGCTCCTGTAGGCGGAGCGGTGGCGAGTTCGGCCCCTCCTTTGACGTAAATCTGGTCAATGAAATTAGCGCCACAATTGGTTGACACCAAAATGATGAGGGTGTCGGTCAACACCTGTCCGCCAAAATCGTAATAGGTATATCCCACGTCGAAACTAAGTTGAGCCCACTTACGGTGGAAAAATCAAAGATGGGTGTGATCAGCGCATCGATGGTTCCGATGATGCTGGAGTTGCCATCGTAGTTGTCGAAGAGGGCGGAAGCCGTTCCATTGCCAAAGCCGGAGGCATCGGTGGAGTATTCCCATTCAAAGGCATCGTTGTTGATGTTGAAGGTAAACACCCCGTTGATGGTGGGATCCCAGTTGGGATCTTCAAAATTTTCCTGTAAAGGCAAAGGTAAGGGATTGATGGAAAAGGTCTGCAGGCCGGTGGTATCATTGACCGTTTGTTCGTCCGCCAAAGCATTGGGTAAGGTGGTGTAGGAAGTGAATGTGTAGGCGCCCACCGGCGGGGTGTAAGGGGCCAGGGTCACCGTATCCTTCTCAGCTGTGCCGAGGTTGGTGGCCCAAACCATACTTACGGGAGTATTGTTATTGATCTGATAGTTGATGGTAACCGTAGTCAACACGTTTTGGCCAAAATTGGTGATGACCACTTCGGGAGTGGCCTGGCCGGATTCGCAAAGGAAGGTGGGCGGATACAGTATTTCCGTTACCCCGGCATCGTTGTCGTAGAAAGTGCAAACCGCAGTGGCGTTATTGGCCAGGGGCAATCTGCTTCCAAATCCGGCTCCACCAGCCGTACCATTGAGTACGGATCGCATCAGGGCTATCTGCTCGTTGGAAAAAGAGGTGTAGCAGTAATCGTCATTGACGTAGTCCATGTAATTGACGTACATATGTTCGTTGGTGCAACTAGTAGGTCCTGTGGGGAAACTGCCGGGATCGCAATCGAGATTAGGGGTATAGGTTGAGGTACCCGCGTCGATATTGGGTGTATCGGCGAAGCCGTCGTCTGTGCCACAGCTTTCGCCGTCAAAGGGATGCGGGAGGCCCAGATAGTGGCCCGTTTCGTGGGTGAGGGTTTTGTAGCCCGACTGCCCGAAACCCGGTCCGCCAAACCAATTGTAGTCGACCACCGATCCGTCGAGGGAGGAGCCTATGACGCCATTGGTGGGAAAGTAGGCATAGCCCGTAGTTCCGCCTGAGGCGGTGGTACCGGGTATGGGTACCACCCAGATGTTGTAGTACTCGTCGGAGTCCCACCAGGTTGCCGGTTTTATTTCGGAATCGATGTTGGAATCGAAAATGTCGGTACCGGTAATATCCATGCTATCACGTGTGATGCCGTTGGTGGGTTGGCCGTTGGGGTCGATGGCCGCCATGCAGAATTGTATTTCTGGGTTGCCAATCACGCCTTGCCATTGGGCAGGCGTTTCTGTAAAATTAGTGTTGGAAGCGATAAAGTCTTCGTTCAAGATGTCGATCTGGGCCAATATTCTGGCTTCGGAAAGATTGATACCTGTGCCAATGGGTTCGCCCTGATGGATGATGTGGACGACCACAGGAATGTGTATCACCGGAGGCGGCGGCATAAATCCCAAGGGTTGGCTTTGCTGGGCAACCAGGTAGGGAATGGCGGCTTTGAAGTCGGAAATTTCTTGAGCATAGGCCGGGTCGGACGCCATGCGGTGTTGGGTGGCATGGTCGGTACCGCAGAACTTGTGAAAATCCTTGTTGCCGACGTCGGGCACCATAAAGGGGTTGGCCGGGGTTTGAGCAAATGCCGTTTTTGGCGCAAAGCCGATGACAACAAAGTAAAGGAACAACAGATATGTTCTTGAGAGATACATAGACAAATGGGTTTGTAGCGGTGTTGGGTGGGGGTGGCTGTTAGTCAGCTATTCGCAAAACGGGGGTGTGATCCGGTTTTGTAGGGCGAAATTATCAAATACCAGTCAGATTTTGTGCCAAGCAGGGTTAATTTTCCGAATTCTGTTCGACAAAATCTGCCCAATCGCTAAGAGCGCGACGACCGGTGCGGCCAAAAGCCTCAATGTCCTGGGGGTCGATACGGAAAGTTTCGCCTAGTTTTTGGTAAAAATCGTTTTGTGCGACCTGGCTTTTCATATCCGATTTGACGTCGTTGGCATTGACGCGGTCTTCGGGTTGGCGCGACACCTCGCCCACTATTTCCCGAACCTTGGTGTAGGTCTGGTGGGAGGCGCGCAATAGGCGGTACCAGTCTTTAGTGGACTCTATTTTGTCGGTCAACGTTGCCCGGTCGCGTACTTTTTTGTAGTATTTTTCTTCGTCTTTCGACAATTTACTTTTCATGGATTGTTTGCGAAGGATGGGCCGGTTGTCATCTTCGCTCGAAAAATCGTCGGCCAGCTCCTGTAAAAGCCGTTCGACGCTCTCTTCGCGGTCGGCATCCCGATAGCGGCGGGCCTTTTGGCGGGGAGCATTGGGTTTGTCGAGGATCCGGATGGTCTCGCTGCGTTCCATGACGTTGCCGCCGCCTTTCTGGAAGGTGATGTAACCGATGATGCCGATACCTGCCAGGAGCATTAGCCATTCGAGGGGGCCGAGTAGTTTTTTTCGTTTAGGTTCTTCCATAGAAACCGACTTTTTGAGGTTCAAATTTAGGGAGAATATTGGAAAGTTGTTTGTTGTTGTTCGTTGTTCGTGGTTTGCTGCTCGTCGTTTGCTGCTCGTTGTTTGTTCCGGCAAGCGTAAAATTCACTAAAAATGCTGGGGCTCTATACCGTGATTGAGCAGGAATGTTACCGTGTTTCGGTCAAATATCCGGCTATTGGACAATAGATTTGGAAAATTACCGTTTAGTTTGTAACTTTGAATTTCAAAGTACTTTTAAACATTTTCGCACTGTAATTGTAATAGTTCTCAGAGTCGCCCAATACCATTAAAACCATAGCTTATGAATGCCACACTAAAACGCCATCTTACCGATCCGACCTCCCACATGGGGTTGATCTTTTTCGCCATTTCGTTTGCTGTCTTTGCCATTTCGGTTAATCATTCCGTCAGCACTGGAGATCCCTTTTCGGTTATCTTTTTCATCAACTACGTTCTTACGGTTATTTTCTTTATCCTCGTACTCATTGACAGCAAGGCAAAGACGAACCGTTTGTTTCGTTTTCCCAATTTCACGCACAACGTTCTTTTGTTGCAACTTTTCAATGTGAGTGCCTACTCGCTCAACCGAACTCTGACCGTCTTTCAGGTTTCCACCAATTGGGTGACGGCTTTTTTGTTGCTGTCGAATGGTCTGTTGCTGTTGCATGTTTTCCGGAGAAATTTCAAAGTCAACTGGGTCAGTCACCTCATCGTTGTGGCGGCCAATCTGGGGTTGCTGTTTCATTTTTACGAAAGTATCTATGTTCTTCAGGGCTATGTCTTTGCCTTCATCGGGTTTTGGTTTTTCGGCATACCGCTTCATATTTTCGTTCCCGGCTTGTTTGTGCTGGTGTATATAAAAGTGGTCCGGCAGTTTTTGAAAAAATCGCCCCGTTTTTGGTACACCACACTGACTACCTGGATCGCCGCTCTTTTTCTGATCGGATTTATGACCATTCGATTTGCACAGGTGGATCAGACCATTGCGGACTCCTTTCATACCACCCAACAACCCTATTTCGACAATAGTCTGCCATCGTGGGTTCATGTGAGCCAAAAGCTGCGCAGGGACTGGGCTACCAAAAGAGCCCTGCTGGCCGGGTTTGAGTATAGTAGCAGCCGTGATATGTTTAGAAACCGCTGGAATCGTCGCCTCCAACACGACCCCCTCGTCGTCATTGCTCACTTTGTCAATGGGAACTTAGATTTGCCCAGAGGCGACCGCACTAAGATCCTCCGCTTTATGTTCGACGCCCGCCACCAGACCGAGGAGCGCCTGTGGCGGGGCGATAAGTTGTCGACCACCGACATCGTCACTAATGTGCAACTATTTCCGGCCCACCGGTTGGCTTATACGGAAAAGACCTTTAAAATTCACAACCGCTCCAAGCGGCTCAGAAACCAGCAAGAGGCATTATACAGTTTTTATTTGCCGGAAGGCTCGGTGGTGACCAGCGCAGCCCTTTGGGTCGACGGCAAAGAAGAACCGGCTTACCTGACCACCAAATCGAAAGCGGATTCGGCCTATCAAACCATTGTGGGAAGGGAACGACGCGACCCCCTCCTACTCCACTGGCAGGAAGGCAACCGCGTGACGGTGCGGGTATTTCCCTGCACCCCTGCGGAAGACCGGCAATTTAAAATTGGCATAACAACACCTTTACGGAAAACGGGAAAACAACTCACCTACGAAAACATCGACTTTGAAGGGCCGTACTGGAACACCGCCAATGAGAGCATCAACGTAGTGGCAGAGGGCCGATTGTCGAATATGGATGCCCCCATTACCTTTCGGAAATATGGCACCGGATACCAATACAGCGGTCCGTACAACTCGCGGTGGTCATTGAGTTTTGATGCCCTACCATTGGATGGTTCCGCGTTTAGTTTCAACGGATATACTTATCAGCTACAGCCACACAATGGGCAAAAAGCGGCCTTCGATCCCGGAGTGGTTTACCTCGACATCAATGGCGCCTGGTCGAAGAGAGAGTTGAATGCCCTCTGGCCAGCCATCCGCGACAAAGTGGTATTGGTATATGCCAACCACCGGATGGAACGGATGACTGACGACAATAGGTCCGACCTGTTCCGGCTTCTCAACCGGCAAAATTATTCGCTGTTTCCTTTTCAGAAAATCGCAGATCCCGACCGGGCATTGGTCGTCAGCAAAGGCAGTCAATTGACGCCCACATTGAGCGATCTGGAAAATTCTCCCTTTCTGGATCAACTCGCTGCTTTTTTCAAGGATCGGAACACCCCCGTCCGGCTATATACTGTTGGAAATGAGCTGTCGCCCTATTTGAAAACCCTTCAGGAGTTTCGCTCTATTCAGGTGGAAAGGGGGTCTGCCGATCAACTGGCCCGACTGCTAAGGGATGGTGAGTTTGCCACATACCCGGAAAGGGAGAACGTGATCGTCAATCAATACGGTCAGTTTCAAATTGTCAAATCAGTTGGCGAGGCACCGGCCTCTTCTGCCCCGGATCATCTGATGCGCCTATTCGCGTACAACGATCTGATGCGCACCATCGGCAAAGATTACAGCCGCAAAAAAGAGCGGGCAGAGGAGTGGATACCCGCTGCCAAAGAAGCCTATGTGGTGACGCCGGTCTCGAGCCTGATCGTGTTGGAGACGCAGGAAGACTACGACCGGTTCGACATCAAAAAGAGCAAAAACAGCCTGCAGAATGCGGCCATTGGCGACTCTGGCGCGGTGCCGGAGCCGCATGAGTGGTTGTTGATCCTGTTGGCGGTTGTTATGGCGGTTTGGTTGTATTTTCGGCAGAACGGGGTTGTTTAGGTACCAGGGGTTAACTACCACGGGTAGTTGAAAAACCCCAGGCTTGGGGATGCCGTTTTCCCGCCTTAGGCGGGGACAGGTTCGATGGAATTATATCGAAAAACTACCAAATAATTGATATGGTTCCGAAGTATGGACTTGTTAGGACCGAGTGGCGGCTTCCCACCAATCACATATCGGGCCTCTGGCCCTATTTCTGGCGTGTATTCGCGTTGTTTTTACCGACATGTCGGCCCCCGCTATTCGCGGGGCAGGCTCTATGGGCCTTGATTTAGGATAAAGTCCTCCCCATAACTATCGGGATGGAATGGTATCAAATAATTATAAATTTCCAACTGCTGGTACACAGTCAATTCGCGTAAACGCTGGAGGTTCATGCATAGGATTATAAAATATCTGCTGGTGGTCAGCCCGTTGCTGATATTCTGGGCGTTTAACCACCGGAACATGCCGCTGTCTTTTTCGTGGATATTAGCGGCTATAGCCATCCCTTTTGTACTGCGGTTTGGGGGTGATCGGGGCGGGTATCGGTATGGACTGGTAGCCGTGGTGATGGGGGTGTTGTTGTTGTTGGTCAGGTCGAATAGTTTATTTTACTTTTCCGCATTTTTTTTCGTTTTATTCTTGTTAGACAACATATGGGGTCGGATCAACTACCTGCCTTTATTGTTGGGCATCGCCCTTTCGCCGGTGATCGGCAATGTGGTGTACATCTGGAGTTTTCCGATCCGGTTGCAGTTGAGTAGGTGGGCTGCCGAGGCGCTTGCGTTGTTGGGCATGCCCATTGAAGCTGTCGGCAACGTATTGCTGGTGGATGGTCATGAATTTTCGGTCGATCCGGCCTGTATCGGCCTAAAGCTGGTGATTACCTCCCTGGTGTTGGGGTTGGTCATCATGGGATATTTTGAAAAGCAGTACCAACGGTCGTTGCCCTTTTGGAAAAGCGTTTTGTTGATTTCTGTGGTATTATTGTTGGCGGTTATTTCCAATTTCATACGGTTGTTGACGTTGATCCTGTTTCACATCCTTCCGGAAAATTTTATGCACGACGTCATTGGGTTGTTGTGCATGGTGGTGTACACCCTGGTGCCGTTTTATTTTTTGGTGAAAACCATTTTTGCGAAAAGCGGAAAATGGAAGTTAAAAAGCGCAACGCCAAAAGTTGAACCTATCAAACCGGGTATATGGCTGCTCACCCTCGGCCTGTTTTTGTTACTAGTCTGGAATGGCCGCACCTTTCTCCGTCCCGATATAGAAGACCTTTCCGCTGTGGAAAAGATCGAAATAGCCGGCCTTGAAAAAGAGATCACCCCTAATGGCGTACTGGAGCTTCGCAATGAAGAAGTATTGTTGTACATCAAGCCACCAGTCCGTTTTTTTCAGGGCAGCCACGATCCCCGGTTCTGTTGGCAGGGCAGCGGATATACGTTTTCGAATATCGAAATGGTCGATCTTCCGGAAGCCAGCCAGCAGCCGGAATCCCCTAAAGTCTATACTGCGACGCTGAAGAAGGGAGACGACCAATTGTTTACCGCCTGGTGGTATCAGGATGCCACCCACATCACCCCCCATGAGTGGGACTGGCGGTGGAAGGCACTTTCGCGACAGGGGCGGTACTATATGGTGAATGTAAGTTGTGAGGAGGAGGAGGCTTTGCGGGCGTGGGTGAAGCGGGTGAGTTCTGCTTTGGATTAGGGGGGGGTGGGATATTGCAGTGGGAAGTTGCCTATTCGGCAGGTGTGTTGCGGCAAGTGAGGGGTATTGAAGTTACAAACTGCGGCAAGCGGGGCTATGTAGAACAATTATCGCAGTTACAAACTGCAACAAACGGGGAAATCTTGCTGCAGATTGCGGGTATCGCAGTTGCAAACTGCGACAAACGGGGAAATCTTACTGCAGATTGCGGCTATCGCAGTTTCAAACTGCGACAAACGGGGTTAGGAGCACCTTTCCTTCTACGCTGGGAATGAATTTTTCATTATCGATCCTGTCGTTGATTTCGTCTGACTCTAAGTCAATTTGTCCAAATGTTGGTTTGCTGCAGATTAGTATCAGTATTAAGAACAACCATTTTGAATTTCTCATATCGTGGTATTTTTGTGGATAAATGCTGTTGCAATATTCCATTCGGGGCTATGTAGAGCAATTATCGCAGTTACAAACTGCAACAAACGGGGAAATCTTGCTGCAGATTGCGGCTATCGCAGTTGCAAACTGCGACAAACGGGGGCATAAAATTGTGGTATGAGCACCCCATCAAAGGTAGTAATTAAAATGATGGTCTAAAGACGCTATTCAAATTTTTCACACTTTCGATCAATGCCACATCCCCCCCACCCCCATAATTTGCCCCCTAATAAACAAAACACCAATGCCCGCCCCGTCTCCCGGGTACATTTCCCGCAGACCTCCTATCTTAGTAGTATGAACTACCACACTGCATCACAGAGACTGTTTTACATCGCCGCCTTGCTGCTCCTTTTGGCGAAAGCCTACTCCCAACCCCAGCCCTGCAGCGACCCCGCCGCCATGACCTCTTCCTGCCTGACGGCCTGCATTATCTGCGACATCGACGGCTTTACCGGCACCAACGACCTGGCCGTTCAGGGACAGACCTTTCCGGGGTTTTGCACCACCATGTTTCACAATATGTCGTACATCGCATTCATAGCTGGTAGCGAAGACCTGACGGTGGAGGTAGACGTGAGCAACTGCACAATCAACTGGGGCGTGGAGATCGGCTTTTTTGAAAGCCCCGATTGCGAGACTTTTATCCCCGTGACCGACTGCAACACCAATGTACTGCCCAATACCACCGTGGCTTTTTCCAACGATGTGCCTCTGACCGTCGGCCAGCATTACTATCTCATCATGGATGGTTCTAACGGCGATATTTGCGACTGGACGTTTAATGTAGTGGAAGGAACTACCTTGGTTAGTCCGCTGACCAGTACCGGTACCATTTCCGGCAACGATACCACCTGCCCCGATTTTCCAACGACCTTCACCACCGAAGATACCGATGGAGCCACCATTTTTTACTGGACGATCAATGGCGTCCCACACAACGACATCAATCAGACGACCGACATCGTCTTTCCCGCCGATGGCACCTACGAGATCTGTGTGACCGCCGCCAACGCCTGCGACCAGGCTACCCCCACTTGTACAACCATCGAGGTGATTACCCCTGGCACCCTTTTCATCGACGAAACGCTTTGCGACAACGATTGCCTGGAAGTGGCCGGCGAAACCCTCTGCGACCCCGGCGATTACGAGTTCCACATCACCCTGGCCAATGGCTGCGACAGCGCCATTTTTGTGACCCTTGATATTTTGCCGCAAGCGCAGTCATTCATCGACATCAACCTTTGCTCAATCGATACTTTTTTCATCGGGACTACGCCTTATAATCAAACCGGCATCTATATGGATACCATCCTTACGGCAATGGAATGCGATAGTATTGTTAACCTCGATTTGTTTGTGATCGAATGCGAGATCATTGCTGCCACCGATTTTATTCAACCGGTATGCACCGGCGAATCGAATGGATTCCTGATCTTTTCAGTAGAAAACGGAACGCCCCCCTTCTCCTACACCTGGGAACACCTGACCGACCCCGGCATAGGCGGCAATGGAACGACCACCCTTTTCGATAACAATACGATTCCGAACGTGCCTGCTGGCGACTACGAGATCAACATCATGGACGATTTTGGAAACGATGTGGTGGTATTTCAATCGGTCACCGACCCGCCGGTTTTGACATTGAGCTTGCAGGCATTGGACCGCAGCGGGGTGAACGTCAGTTGTGCCGACGGCGCCGATGGCATGATTACGGCTTACCCTTCGGGAGGCATTCCAGGATACAGCTATTTGTGGAGCAATGGGACAACCGGGCAGGAGAATACAGACCTGCCAGCCGGATGGCACGACGTGAGCGTCACCGATTCGCACGGCTGCGAGATAACGGATAGCCTATTGCTGACAGCGCCACCTCCGATCATTCCGTTTGTGTCTTTTGTCGATCCCAATTGCGATGGCGACTCCACGGGCCTTATCCGGGTGGATTCCGTTGTTGGTGGTGTCTTCCCCTACGAATTCGCTCTCGACAACGACACTTTCAGTACCTGGCCGGTTTACCGAAATCTTTGGCCGACAACCTATACCATTTCCATAAGGGATGCCAATGGATGCCTCAAAGATACTTCCGACCTTCTGGACATTCCCGACATTCCCGAACTAGACCTGGGCGACGACCTGTGGGTCAGCCTGGGTTGCCCAATCGACATTCCCACCCAAATCAATAACACGACACTTACAAACATCCAATGGACCCCCAACCGGTGGATGGACTGCGATAGCTGCCTCCGCCCTCAGGTCACTCCACTCGACGTAACCACCTATACCCTGATGGTGACTTCGGCCCAGGGCTGTACCGATGAGAAGGCGATCACCATACATGTGGAAAAGCCGAGGGATGTGTTTTTCCCCAATGCTTTTTCGCCCAACGGCGATGGGGTCAACGATTTCTTTTTTATAGGTTCCGGCAAAACGGTTGCCCAGATCAATTACTTGAAGATTTTTGATCGCTGGGGAGAGCAGGTCTTCGAAGCCTACGATATGACTCCCGACATTCCGGAGGAGGGATGGGATGGCCGCCTCGACAATGAGCCGCTGGCCAGTGGGGTATTTGTGTGGATAGCTGAGGTGCGGTATATTGATGGCTTTGTGCTTCAGTTCAGCGGAGACGTGAGTATTGTTAAATAAGCGCTATTATAGTGTTGGGGGTTTTCATATCTTCGCCAAGATAATTTTGAGTTTTTGAGTTGAGTGCGTGACATATTAGCGGAGCATCGCGGTTGCAAACCTGCCGGCCGGCAGGCCATACGCATCAAGTAAAAATTTTATAATTCGTAAAATGTTGATAATCAGTTTTTTGAAAAAATAATTCTCAGCCTCTCGATCTGGCTGAACACAAAGTTCCGTAGGAACGGCAGCCCATAGCCAGATGCTTTAGCTTCTGGAACGTCAGGGCGGAAAAGTCCCACGTTGTTTAATTGTTTGATTTACAACAACTAATACATTAAAACAAATTCAGTTGATGCCTATGGCCGGCAGGCGGGCCGCGACGAACGGTGTCTGCACAGAGATTTTCTCTGTGAATCTTTGTTCCTTCGGGTCTTCGTGGTAAAGGCCGCAGCGAGCAGGTTTTATTTGTCCGAAGGACAAAACCTATGTGAACTATGTGCCTATGTGTTTCAAAACAACCACCGTTAAGGCTCGCTCGAAAAATAAATTCCGTTGTCTTTGAAAAAACGTGCAAATAAGCGATTGATAATGAGCGCCTGCCTGCCGGTAGGCAGGTTTTGTGCGTTATTTCAAAGATTAAAAAAAGGAAGTTACCTGCCAGCCGGCAGGCTGGTTTTTTGAGCTTTACTAAGTGAAAAAAATCACAGCTCTTGGATTGTCGTAGCACAATAGCACTCCTTTTAATATCAAATCTGCAATCATGAAATACATTTGTTTATTCGCAGCCCTACTGCTTTTTGCAGCCTGTGGCCCCACCTCTACCCCACCACCAACCACCGTAGAACTCCCTGCTTACAGCATTGAACAGTTTTACAAAAACAACCGCATTGGCGGCGGTCAGTTTTCTGACGATGAGAAAAAGCTCCTGGTCAGCAGCGACGAATCGGGCATATTCAATGTGTACGAAATCGACATCGAGTCGGGTGAAAAACAAGCCGTCACCAACTCCACTGAAGAATCGTTTTTCGCGGTAGACTACGTACCCGGCACCGGCCAGCTACTCTATTCCGCCGACAAAGGTGGCAACGAAATCAACCACCTCTATTTGCTCGACAAAGAGGGGACTGTCACCGATCTCACTCCCGGTGAAAAGGAAAAAGCCAATTTCGGCGGCTGGAGCGACGACAAAAAATACCTCTACTACACCTCCAACAAGAGAGACGATAAGTACTTCGATTTTTACAAAATGGACATCGCCTCCTGGACCCCCGAAATGATCTACCAAAACGACGACGGCGTCAACATCTCCGGCATGAGCAACGACGAAAAAACGATGGCCCTTACCAAGACCATCACCACCAGCGAAAACCAACTCTGGATCGCCGACCGCAAAACCGGGAAACGCACCGAAATTTCTTCGCCCGATGCCCCCGGCAGCTATAGCAGCGCCGGATTCAGCAAAGATGGCAAGCTCTTTTACTACATCACCGATGTGGGCAAAGAATTCAGCTACCTGGTGCAGTACGATATGGCTACCGGTGAACGAAAAACCCTATTCGAAACCAACTGGGACGTGATGTACAGCTATTTAAGTGAAAACGAAAAATACCGCGTCATAGCCATCAACGAAGATGGTAAAAACGCCCTGGTCATTCAGGATAATAACACCGGAGAGACCGTCCCCTTTCCGGAAATAAAAGACGGCGACGTCACAGCCGTGAGCATTTCCGACAGTGAAAAACAGATGCGGCTGCGGGTCGGCACATCCAAAGCACCCAGCAACATCTACGTTTATAATTTCGAGACCAAAAAACTGAAAAAATTGACCGAAACCCTCAACCCCGACATCGATCCCGACCACCTGGTATCGGCCGAGGTGGTGCGGTATAAGTCTTTCGACGGATTGGAAATTCCCGCCATCTATTACAAACCCATCCAAGCCAGTGCCGACACCAAGGTGCCTGCCCTGGTATGGGTACATGGCGGCCCGGGCGGACAGTCGCGCACTGGCTACTTCGCCCTGATCCAATACCTGGTGAATCACGGCTACGCTGTACTTGCCGTCAACAACCGCGGCAGCAGCGGATACGGCAAGTCCTTTTTCAAAATGGACGATAAAAACCACGGCGACAAGGATTTGAAAGACTGTATCTACGGCAAAAAATGGCTGGCAAAACAGGACTACATCGACGCCGACAAGATAGGCATCATCGGTGGCAGCTATGGCGGATATATGACCATGGCCGCCATGACCTTCACACCCGATGAGTTTAAAACCGGCGTCAACATTTTTGGGGTAACCAACTGGCTGCGCACCCTGAAATCGATACCGCCGTACTGGGAGTCGTTCCGAAATGCTCTGTACGAAGAACTCGGCGATCCGAACACCGCCGATAGTGTGCGGCTATACGAAATATCCCCCCTCTTCCACGCCGACCGCATCAAAAACCCAGTAATGGTCTTACAAGGTGCCAACGACCCACGGGTACTCAAGGTAGAGTCGGATGAAATCGTGGCTGCCATGAAGAAGAACAACATCCCCTGCGAATATGTGGTGTTTGAAGACGAAGGGCATGGTTTTATCAAAAAGGAAAATGAGATAAAAGGCTACGGTCAGATACTGGCTTTTCTGGATAAGCATTTGAAGGAGCCTTTGTTGAATTAGTTGGTTTGCGTTAGCGGGTCATTTCCAATGCCCCACTAACTTACTTACAATTTTTCTTGATTTACGGATTTGCGCTGAAGGAAACCCCACGCTGAATTCGACTTCGCTCAGTCAACGTGAGCAGCCCGCTGGTTGAGCGAATTCGAAACCAGCGTAGTCGAAACCAGAAGAGGCAGGCTTCACAACACAGCTCCGTGCCACTTTGTGCCCCCGTCTGGCCGCCAGACAGGTCTGTGCCTTAGTGGTAAAAAAAGCCAATTGTAGAAAAAAAACGAACAATAAAACAACCATGCCCATCCCGATCACGGAAGTGTTCTACCCCAAGACGCGGAAGGCCTGGCGCAACTGGCTGGAAAAGAACGGCACCAAAAAAACAGAAATATGGGTGCAGCTTTTCCGAAAGGACAGCGGCAAACCTTCCCTCCCTTACGACGACCTGGTGGAAGAATGCCTCTGCTTTGGATGGATCGATGGAGTGGTTAAAAAATACGACGACGAAAGCCGGGTTCAACGCATCACACCCCGACGCAAAAAGACCTTTCTCTCGGAACTCAACCGCCAAAGGGTATGGAAACTCCAGCGACAGGGCCTGATGACCCCACGAGGTGCCGCCCCCATTGCCGACCAGATAGGCACTCCCGACGACCCCTGGGAGATCCCCGACTGGATCGAAAGTCAGTTGGAGGCAGACCCTGCCGTATGGAATACCTTCCGGAAATTTCCTCCGCTCTATCAACGCTTGAAGATAGGCTGGATCAAAGAAGCAGGAACCAGCCCCAGCAGAAAGCCTGAGGCACAAAGACGACTGGATTACCTGATAAAAATGACCGGGAAGGGGAAGCGGTATGGGATGGTGCCTTACCTCACAAAGGAAGAGGAATAGGGATTAACCGAGATAAATCCCTAACTTGCGCTAAAAATCATTCTCATGCAAGTCACGACATTCACCCGTTTTGTAATAATATTGTTGGCATTGACCCTCTTGCACGGCATTTCAACCGCCCAACACTGGCAAGTAACCGAAATGGCCCCCATGCCCGAACGGGTTTCCAACAGCGCCGTTGCCGAAGGGCAGGTCGACGGTACCGACTACATCTACTCCTTTGCCGGTATCGACTCCACCAAGCTCTACTCCGGCATCCACTTGCGGGCATTTCGTTACAACGTACAAGGCGATTTTTGGGAAACCATCCCTCCCCTCCCCGACAATATGGGAAAGATAGCCCCCTCTGCCAGCCGGGTGGGCGATGTGATCTACATCATCGGCGGTTACCACGTCTTTGCGAGTGGGTCGGAGGAGTCGTCCGACAAAGTACACCGGTACGACCTGGCTTCCAACAGTTATCTTACAGACGGCGCTCCCATACCCGTACCCATCGACGATCAGGTACAAGCCGTTTGGCGCGACAGCCTCATCTATGTCATCACCGGATGGAGCAATTTCGGAAATGTGCCCGATGTGCAGATCTACGACCCCGCCAACGACAACTGGCTCGTCGGCACCCCCACTCCCAACAACCACGACTACAAGTCGTTCGGCTCTACCGGTGTGATCTTCAACGACACCATTTACTACTTCGGCGGCGCCCGCTCCTCCGGTAGTTTTGGCATACAAAACGATTTCCGCAAAGGCATCATCAACCCCAACGACCCGACCGACATCGAATGGTCGACAGGCATACTGGCCAACGATGTAGCCGGATACCGCATGGCCGCCACCATCAGCCGTGATCAGGTGTTCTGGCTCGGCGGATCAGGGGTGACCTACAATTTCAACGGCATCGCCTACAACGGCTCTGGCGGCGTGCCACCTCTCCACCGCAGCCTCCTGTTTGACCCCGCCACAGGCAGCTTCGACATCGACACCTCCAACGACCTCCCCATGGACCTCCGCGCCCTCGGCGACATCAACGATACCCTCAAATACATAGTCGGTGGCATGCTCGACAACCAATGGGTGAGCAACCGCACTTTCCGCCTCGA
The DNA here is from genome assembly GCA_965222105.1 of Saprospiraceae bacterium. Lineage (GTDB taxonomy): Bacteria > Bacteroidota > Bacteroidia > Chitinophagales > Saprospiraceae > CALGLS01. Next base: position 49,959 of record CBDCTQ010000090.1, read on the forward strand.
ACGACTCCAACCAACGGTACCTACCCACCATCCCGCTGCCGACCGCCACCCCATCCGCATCTACCCCAACCCCGCATCTGAAAAAATATTTGTGGAAGCCCCCTACCCCATTTCCAGGTTACGCGTCTTACATACCACCGGCACCCTCATCCAGGAAATACCGAACCCGGAGATGGAAATATCCGTCCATCACCTTCCCACGGGGCTTTATCTACTTCAATTTGTGACTGAAAATAGCATATTCACCCAAAGCTGGGTTAAAGATTGATACCGACCAAACTATTTTGGAAAAGCTGTCGTTTAGATGGATGTAAGTTAAGTTTCTTTTCTGAATCCAGAGCAAGATGAGAGCGCCCCTCCGTCGGTTCTGGATTTTTTATTGTTTTTTACCACTATTGTTTTTCACCACTAAGGCACGGAGGCACAAAGTAGCACGGAGTGGTATTGTGAATCTTATACGGGACTGACTGGTTATGGGGAGCTGTCCCCGCTGGTTCGGGAGAGGTACAAAGGAGACTACCAGCCACCAGCCCCCACTGTCTGAACTGGGATGGCTGGGATTATTGGGATTTATGGGATTTATGGGATTCTAGGAAGTTGGAAAATAATAACCTACGCATCTGACGGTCTCCCTGCCTTTGCCTACCTCCTGTAGCCTGCCTGACAGCCCGTCCCGATTCATATCGGAAGCAGTCAGGGAAATCCGGCAGCAGGTTTTTCCGGTAGTGCTACAAAAAGTGTTGATGGATTCATAACATTGAACATTTATTCGCTCCAGCGGAGCGGCATCCCCATCAACACATACAGTAGCACTACCAGGGAAGTTACCTGCCAGCCGACAGGCTGGTTTTTTGAGCTTTACTAAAACGCCCTGTCTCGCGGCCGCGGCCAGGCGAGGCTCGCCAATGGTAAGGCATCGCCTACCCCAGTCTGCCGGAACGAAGTGAAGGCAGAATTTGTCCCGAACTCGTTTCGGGATTTCAACTGCCGTAGGCAGTCAGCAAAATCAGCACCATGAAAGCCTGCCCCGGACTTGTTACGGGGGACTCCACTACGTTACGCCTTCACGCTTGCCATGTAGGCGATAGCCCTTCATGGGCACGAATCAACAAATTTCAACTGCCGTAGGCAGTCAGCATATCAGCATATCAGCATATCAAAACTTCACCAACTGCCGCACCGCCTCTCCCTCATTGGCTGTCAGCTTGAGGTTGTATACGCCTTTCGGCAAATGGGACAGGTCGATCAAGGTAGCATTAAAAGCATCCTGTTTTTCGGTGTGCATCAACTTGCCGGTAACATCGTACACCCGGATCGTCACATCGTTGAGCAGGTTGGGAGCAACTACCCGAAACTCACTTTCAAAAGGATTGGGGAATACCTCCCATGCCGTATCTGGCAAATCTTCAGTAGCAATGATCTCCATCACTTCAAAGCAGGCCTCACAGACAAAATTACAACCGTACGATTGTCCCTCCCCTACGATCAGGTTGTAAGCACCTGGGGCAGCATCTTCGGGCAGGTCGAAATTGACGACGAGTTCGCCATCAAGCAGTTCCACCGAAGAAGGGTAGATAAAATTGCCGTTCAGCTCTAAATACACATTTTCCGTATTCAGGTCGCAATCCTCGTACGAGCCGTTGGCGATCCCAAGGATTATAGAAGCCGCGCCTCCTTGTTGGCCCATGCTGTTTTGCGGATCGCCGATCAGTTCAGGCGCTTCCACTACTTCAAAACAATCCAGACATGGTGTTGGGCAACTGAGGTTGGCCCCTACCAGCACGTCGTACAGGTTCACCTCTGCATCTTCCGGAATGGCCAGCCAGGCGCAAAGCGTATCCGGTGCCAACACTTCTACTACATCGGGAATGAAAGCGGTGGCCGTACCCTGCATAAACAGCACATTGGTGGCTTGAATAAAACAGGACGTCGCCTGGTTCCAGACCGTGTTCTCGCCGGAGATGGTCACTTTGAGGTCTTCTCCCTGTCCTCCTTCATCGGGATCGATGGTGATCGTTTGTGCCATAAAAGTGGCTGAAAGAAACAAGGCAATGCTTAGGAAAAATAAATTCTTTTTCATGTGTAAATTTTAATTTTAATCTTCATTATCAACTTTCAATTTCGGTTCTATGATTTTTCGGTATTTCATTTTCACTTCGTGGTTGCGGAGTGAGTTTATCCAATCGAGAGCCTGTTGGTAGTCTCCGTCCTGGTAGTACGAAATACCGATATTAAGCCTGGGGTCTTCAAACAGCGGGCTGATGCGGATCGCCTCCAGGTAGTGTTCTTTGGCTCGTTGGGGCTGCCCCATCATTTGGTAGCAACTGCCCAGATCGTTGTTAACGTGCTGGTTGAAGGGTGCATATTGTTGAGCTTTCGCAAAATCACCCAATGCCCCCTCATAGTCTTCCCAGATAAAGCTCGCCGTCCCCCGGTACCAATGCACGGGGATCGAAGTGGGATCGATGGTATACCAGGCCGAAAATGCCCGGTCGGTCGCCTCGATCAGGGCGGGCCAGTTTTTTTGCTGTTTGTGTATCAGCGCCTCTTTCATGGCGCTTTCACCGATGGCTCTTTTCCGGGCGATCCACAGGTTTAGGCCACAACTCACCATCAATACCCCGAGGCAACATCTCCACCAAATGGCATTCCGGCGGCTTTCCACCGGCATCTGTTCCGTCATCCCCAGCAATGTGTACAACAAAATCAACAATTCGATCCGTTCTTTGGGAAATGTAAAACAGGCAATAACCATAAAGCCCGCTATTCCTGATAGACGTAAGGCCCTGGCCCGACGGTTGGGTTGGTTATTATTCCAGTTTCGCAAGCCAGCATACAAAACGGCGCCAAAAAAACCCAGGTACAGCACGATCCCCGGCAATCCCAGCTCCGCCCAGACCCAGAGCCAATCGTTGTGCGGCCGTTGAAAAGTCGTATTGTTCACCTCTACGGCGTACAAATGTTGCACTGTACAATCCGGAAATTCTATCTGCCAGTTGCCGGCCCCTACACCCACCCACGGATGGTTGCGGATCACGCAGGCCGTCTTTTCCCAGAGGATCAGTCGCTCCTTCCCGGTTTCGGAAGTCCAAAGTCGCTCCAACCCCGTTTTTTCCGAAAGGGAATGCCCATACCCCGCCTTCCAAATCAGCGCAGCACCACCCAATAAGACAACCGCTAGGAAGACCAATATTTTTCGCCAATGTTTAATAACCGGGGTCAGCGCGAAGGCTTTCCCTTTAGGGCTAGGGCGCGGGAAGGAGAAGGACACAGTTTGCCGAAGAGCCTCTTTTTTTCTTTCCAGGTTTCCCGAAAAAAAATAGGGGTGAATTGATAGTCGGTGATAAATCTCCAACAATACGTACACCAAAACAGCAGTGGAGAGTCCCAGATAGGTCGACCGCGTCTTCAAAAGTAGAACCGACAAAAGACAGGCCGCGCACAACAGCCCGCAAACCCACCGCCAATTTGAGCGAAAACGGCACCACCCCATCGCCAGGAATACCGCCAATAAAAACAAGGCCGTGCTGAACAAATTTTTATGACCGGCAAAGCCCCGCACATGATAGAGTGGTTTGTCGGACTCCCAATCAATATGCCCCCACTGCCAGGCCCCCAGCACCAATGCCAACACCGCTATCAGACACAACATCTGGTACAGCCGCCATTCGAACTCCCGGTCGGTATGCAGCAGCCAGATGGTCATAGCAAACACCCCCAGCCCAATGCCTGCTTTCTGACTTTCAAAGACCGCTTCCGAAAAATTGGTGGCCCAGCCGATAGAGGCCGTCCCCCACAGATAGTATCCCAACAGAAACCATAGCGGCCAACCAAAAGTTGGCCAATTTTTAGTAGCCAACAATACGTACCCGGAAGCCAGCAACAACAGCAGTGAAGCAGCGCCGTAACGAGGCAGCAACGTTACATCCAATAAAGAAAAATGGTAAACGAACAGAGAAAAGCCCAGCAAGCCTGCAAGATACAACCAACTGAACAAGCGAAAAGAAGACCCCGTCGAAGTGCCGTCACTCATCAACGGATGATAACGTCGGTCAGAAAAGACTCGCCCAGCACTTCGTTCAGGTTGGCCAGTATCTTTTCCCGCCCGTAGCTGAGTTCCTGGCGGAGGGGGGCCGAGTCGATGGTCACGAAGAGTTTGCTGTTGCGGATACTGATCTTTTGGGTGTAACGATCAATTTGAGGGCCCATCATCTCTGCCCATACCTCGCGTATTTTGGTTTGGTTGAGCTTGGGCTTGAGGCGGTAGTCGCGGATCATGTCGCCCAGGGCATCTTTCATGTTTTGATCGTTGTGCTTTTTCATGTAGGAGTTTTTATATTTTCATTCACAAAACTAAACAAATGAAGTGGAAAAAGCAAAATGGTTCTATCTTTCCCATTGCGCTAAAAGTGGGTAACAACAAGCCCTTGCCCACCTTGCTGATATTTTTCCTGGGGAGTGTTCTGATGGCTCTGGGACAAACTCCCCTCCCCAACACCCTCTATCTGGAAGGCGGCGGTGCAGGAGGCTTCTACTCCATCAACTACGAGCGCCTGCTCTTCAGCAAGCCCCCTCAATGGCGTGTTGCCGCAAGGCTGGGCATCAGCTCCTACCATTGGCGCGACTTTACCCGAAAGGTCAACCCGGATGTCGTCCTCCCCGCAGGCATCCAGGGCAGCTATGGCAACCGACATCGACTGGAAGTGGGCCTGGGCCACAGCTTCGCCACTCTGGTCAAAGCATCAAAAACAGATTTTACACCTCAACGGTCGCTCACACACCACGGGTACGTATTGTTGGGCTATCGGCTCCAATTCCGGCGATGGTTCCTCGCAGCAGGGTATCATCCGCTTTGGGAATGGTACCGGACGTGGCGGCATTGGGGCAGGCTTGCAGTGGGGTACTCCTTTGGAAAAACAACAACCGCAGATTATGAATAAAATACAGAGGCTGTTCAGAAAACTGTACCCCTTGCCTACATGCATCCTGGCCCCAACATGCCGACAAACGGACAGGAAGGGTATAGCTACGCGCCGACACAGCTCATTGAAGATAGCCAAACTTTACTTAGTTTCTTTTGCAATCCTCTGCATTGGCTGCGCCAAAACCGACCACACCGTAGTCAACCTCAACGGCAACCGGATCGACGCCCTGGGTCACGGCGGCATGGGCATCAGCAGCAGCTACCCCACCAACACTTTTGAATCTATATCGGCCTGCCTGGCCCGTGGCGCCGACGGCACCGAACTGGATGTACAACTCACCGCCGACGGCGTATTGGTGGCATTTCACGACAGTGACCTCTCCGAATCCACCAACAACAGTGGGAGGATCAACGACCTTGATTGGGCAGACATCGAAGGCAGTTACTACGAGGTGATCCCCTACCACGACTACGAGGTGATCCGGCTGGAATCCCTCTTCGCCAATACCACAGAACTGGAGACCTACGTCTTTGCCCTCGACTGCAAGCTCATCACCAATCAACCCGCCGACGACTATCTTCAACAATTTACTTCCGCGCTCCTGGATTTATTCGACCGCTTTCCCCTTTCGGAAAAAACCATTGTGGAGTCGCCCGACCCAACATTGCTTTTACTGCTCCACCAACAACAGGCCCCCTGCCAGCTATTCTGGTACGTCGCCGACCTGGAAACAGCCCTGGAAGCCGCCGAGCCCTTCCCTGTCGACGGCTTCACCATCGCCAACGATCAGGTAGATGCCGACGCCATCAGTCAAGCACACCAGCAGGGCTTTCAAGTGGCCCTCTACAACACCCAATCCAAAAAAGACAACATCGAAGCCATCGAAAAAAACCCGGACTACATCCAGACCGATCGGCTGGACCATTTGTTGAAGGTGTTGCGGTGAGGTTGGGGGCAATCAAGGTGAATTGAGTGCGTGACATATCTACCTGGTGGTAGGCAGGCCTGCCGGCCGGATTTCCTACCGTTAGGTATGGCAGACGGATTAGCGGAGCATCGCGGTTACAAACCGCGACGAACGAGGTCATTTCTACATTTCAGAAGCAATTTGTGCCATAGCTAATGTTAATGCTCCTTCAAGATACGATCTAATATTTTTCTTTTTTGATTCAATATTATTATTTATTACTGAAATAACATGAGGAGGAATATCAAGAGGAAGAGTTGTGTCTTTTTTTTCATCAGCTTCAGAACTTTTGAATTCCAAGTAGGAGCCAATTGCCACTGTTGAATCATCAAATCCGTAATGATGTATTGTAATTCCTAACTGATAGATTTTATCTGTTGATAATTCAATTCTAAAAGTAAACCAGGCTTTTGGCAAACTTCTATTAAAATAATAATCATGCTTCTTGGCGTAACTTACAATTTGCTTATAGAAGAAATCTTGAAACTTAGTACCACTTTTGTGAATTTTATTGTTATCAAAGGAGCAGCTTTTAATTATTACATTCGCATTTCCATTAAATTCGGATTTTAACGTATGCCCCAGCTCATTTAAAACTTCATTACAATAATTAAAGACTTTATCTCTACTTTCTTTAATGTTTTGTTCTCTTTCCTTTTTAGATTCAACTTTCCAGTTTTCAATCTTTTGAACCAATATTTTCTGAACTTCTTCTAATGATTTGCTTGTTACTTCTTTAAGGTTTAGCGCTTTCTGAATATTTCGTTTTTGAACTTCTGCGAAATAGGTTATTAGGTTTTGAGGATTCCCTTTATCTGCTTCTTCTAAAGCGTTTATATATTTCACTTTAGCTTCTTCTCTCAATACTGTAAATGGGAAATATCCATTTTTGATGAAAATCAGACTTGTTAGAAGTCTCGCCACTCTTCCATTACCATCCTGATATGGATGTACGGTTGTAAAAGCATGATGAAACCATGTTGCAATAATCAATGGGTGTATTTTTTTAGATTCAAGATCATTATAAATATTCACCAAATGCTCCATTTCAGATGCTACATGATCTGGAGGGCAATACAAAATTTTTGTTCCATCGGCTCTTGTAGGATTATTCTCCCTTTCTTTATATTTTCCTTTTATTAAAGGAATTTTTGTTCTATTTCCAAACTGATCTCTTCCTTCTGCATAATGTTGATTATTTGTTACCAAATGATGTAACTCATTAATGAAACCAGTTGTTAAAGGACGATTATTTTTAACTACATCAAAAATAAAATCCACAGCTTCTAAATGATCATTCAGGTGGGCCATTAAATCATCCTCTGGTATATTTGTATCGCCATGACTTAAATATGATTTCACAAACCCTTCTTTAATCAGGGTTTCTGTAATTCCTTTTCTTAAATCGTACATCCGCTCCACAATTCCTGTCTCGATTGCATGTTCTCTTTTCAATTGAGTCAAAAACTCTTCATATTCCTCTGAATTATTTTGAAGAACCTCCCTTCTCTCAAACCAGGATTCTTTGATGTCATCAAGAATTGAAGTATCTGATTCCAACCAAGGATTATCAATTTTAATATGTTTCCAAATTCTATGTACTTTTGTTTCGCTCATCAAGCATCTTTTTTAGCAAACAAATATATGGATTTTTTTAATCGCCTTGTCATAAACTGTTGTAGAAGAAGACAGTTGTCGAAGGCTCTCATTCCCAATCATGAAACAACTTGATAAATGCAGGGGTTATAGTTCATCCAAAAATTCATTTAAACTTGTTTTTCTTTTCATTCCATTTTTCATCTTTATTACCTCACTATAAGCCGATCTTATATCCTCTTTAAAAAACTGATATTTAACAAGTTCAGATAAATTTTTCATTAGATTAGTCCATTCATTTATTGGTATTATTTTCTTTTTATTTTATCTATCCAAGATACGTATTTTTCTACAATCTAGTTCGTTCTAACCAGCATAAATTAACTCTACATATGTTTTTCATTAAGCACACAATTACTATAAGGCTGGTTGTTATTATGTAAGCATATTGTTTGAAAAGTCTTCTTCAATCCTCCAGCCCACCCCTCAAACCTCCCCCACCACCGCATCCAAAAGCTCCCCAATAGTCCAGCCATGTGCCAGCGCCTGTTGCGGCACAATGCTCTGCTCCGACATTCCCGGTATGGTGTTGGCTTCCAGAAAATAAAAAATATCGCCGACCAGTATATAATCAAACCGCACCATCCCCTTGCAATTCAGTATTTTGTAAAGGTCGTAAGACAATTGTTGGCATTTCCGGGTCATCGGGTCGGAAAGGCGGGCGGGGGTGATCTCTTCGCTTTCATTTTCGTACTTGGCCTTGTAGTCGAAAAACTCGTGTTGGGGGACGATCTCGGTGACGGGGAGCACTACTATTTCACTGTCTTTCCGGACCACCCCAACGGAGAATTCTCCTCCGCTTAAGAATTGTTCGACGATCACTTCCTCGTCGTAGTCGAAGGCTTTGTGAATGCTGCCGGACAACTGATCGTTTTCAGTCACCTTAGTTACGCCATAGCTGCTGCCATTTTTATTGGGTTTGACGAATACGGGCAGGCCCAGCGCTTCCAGTTGAGCTGCTTTGCCATTGACTTGTTGGCCTTTGTGCAGCAACACCGAGTCGGCCATAGGGATATCGAACGGAAGCAGGTAATCCTTGCAGGCTTGCTTGTTGAAAGTCAATGCGCTGACAAAATGGTCGCAGCCGGTGTACGGCAATCCAATAATATCAAAATAGCCTTGAAGGCAACCGTCTTCTGCCGGATGACCGTGCAGCATCGGAAAGGCCAGATCGAAGTGGATAGTTGGCTCCTCATTCCTGGGCAGGGAAAAGTCATTTTTGTCGATCCGGGTTCTGGACTTTTGCTCATAAAACTCCGTACCCTCCAATTCGATGACAAAAACATTATACCGCTCCTTATCCAGATGTTCAGCGATGGTTTTAGCGCTTTTCAGCGAAATACCCCGTTCGGCAACATTGCCTCCGGTGATGATGGCGATTTTCTTTTTCATAGTGAGATCTTTTTCCGTGGCTCCACTCATTATGGAAAACATCGGTACGTAAATTAGCTCAACGAGGGTATATAATAACTATTAATTTTTTATATATTTGTGTTTTGGAAGGCATACTTTGCCTGCCGCACTCCATTACATCCGATCGAATACCGGCCCTATTTTCCCCGGCCCCCAGGCAAAAATAATTGTTTTTACGACAGTTTTTCCCCTTGGAACTGCATTCTTACCCCCTTTTTAACGGAAATAAGCTATTGATCTGTCTATCTGGGCAACTACAATTGGTATGTTCCTGACAGGTAACTCCCCCCATTTGAAGTAAACAGAGTGCATGACAGCCCGTCCCGATTCGTATCGGGAGCAGTCAGGGACACAGAGCTACACGGAGATTTTCTTTGTGAAACTTTGTGCCTCCGTGTCTTGATGGTTATTGCCGCAGCGATTCTCGCCTGGCGGCCAGACAGGTTTGTCATGCACTCAAGTAAACACAATAATTACTATTGTCATGAGAGAGAGGATTACCTTTATCCAACCGGGGTCATCTGCTTGGCTCCGATCAGGTGTTACCGTGCTATTGGCCTTGCTGATAAACGTCTTCGCCCTGGCCCAACCCGCCAACGACGACTGCGCCAACGCCAGTACCATCACCGACCTGAACGGGGGTTGTAGTGCTTACCCTTTCGAAGATGCTACCGTCGACCTGTTGAATGGAAGCTGTGCCGATCAGGGCACCAATGCCGTCAACACCTGGTTTCAGTTTACGGCCCAGGCGCCAAATATCAACATTACGGCTAACGATCAGGGAGGTGCCCCTATGGAAATCACCCTCATCGAGTTCGACCCAATTGATTGCGACTTTGGTTCCGCTACCCAACTGGCCTGCACCCTCTCTCCACTTGACGGCATAGGCATTTTAACACCTGGCGACAATTACTACATTGTAATAACCCACCCCAGCAACGTGGCAAGCTCCACGACGCTTTGCGTAGACAATTCCATCCCCACTCCACCCCCTCCCAATGACGACCCCTGCAACGCCAATAACGTCCCCGCAGATGGAAGCTGCAACGGCGGCACCACCGAATTCGCCACCTCCGACTGGACGGTCGGCGACCCGGCCTGCACCGGCCTGGAAGAAAACTCCGTGTGGTACACCACCACCCTCTCGGCGGGAATGGATGCCCTCCAGGTCAACGTCTTCGGACTGGGTGGCAACCTCATGGTCATTGTCGGAACGATGGCTCCCAATTGCACCGGAACCCTAAACGTCGAAGGCTACTACTGCGGCAGTACGGCCGGCATGTCCATCGTCATTAACGGACTCACAGAGCTGACCCAATACTACGTCCTCGTAAGTACCAGCCAGGCAGGCGAAGGCGACTTTACCATCTGCCTTACGGAAATGGGCATCCCGGCAGGGTGCTCCCAAAATAATTTTTGCAACCAAGCCACCGTCCTGCCCACCCCTACCTCCGGCGTGGCCTGCACCCCCATACAAGGTTGCAACATCGGCGCCAGCCCCGAACCCAGCCTGCCCGGATGTAATATGGCCTCCGAAGAAGTGGTCTGGTTCAGCTTTACCTCCGACGCTACGGCCGGCCTGATGAGCGCCAGCGTAATCTCCAACGATCTATTACAACCCACCATTCAGGTCTTTTCAGGAAACTGTACCGTCCTGTTCAACGAATCGGACTGCATCACCGGCAACAACGGCGAAGTGGCCGTCGTCAACGAAGACATCTTCCCCAACACGACCTACTACATCGCCGTAAGCAACAGTTTTGGAGACGGGGGCTACTTCGACCTTTGTGTACAAACGTTCGACGACATCAGCTCTTGCGTACTCGAATCCGACCTATACGTTTTCCCCGGCTCGCCCACCTTCGGTTCGCCCGATAATGGTCCTTACCAACCTGGAGAGTCGGTCACTTTTTGCTTCGACATCATCAGCTATACCGGAAGTGGCAACGGTTGCCAATGGCTCCAGGGCATCGTCCCTCAATTTGGCGACTGCTGGGATGCCAGCCAATTCAACCCCAACGCCTCTACGCCTACCTCCCTGTATGGCGCCACCTGGAACTGGTATACCGACGTAACCTATAACAATACAAACCCGAACATCTCTATCTCCGATTGCGACGCCGACGGCGACACCGATATCTGCCACATTACCGAGCCAGGCTGCTGCAATACCGGCACCTCTGCCGGACAACTCGTGCCCCCCGGATGGTTCTGCCATTCTCCCAGCGCCAACCCACCTTTTGGACACCCAAATGTCGACTGGGGTGACGGCTCCGGCTGTGGCGCTATGGGCCCTTGGCAGCCTTTTTGTTTCACCCTGACTACCAAGACTTATCCCGACTGCGACGCCCAACCCTCTTTTTCCGACTGTGAAGTCCGCATCTATACCTTCGCCGATGGAGAGACCGGCGATTGGAACGGCGGCCCTTCCACCTGCGCCCAGGATGTTCCTCAGGTTTTGAATGCTGCTCTGAATTGTTGTATCGGTCCGGATATGAACCCGGCGGATGCCGAAGTGTGTAGTGGTGGCGCCCTGTTTTTGCCCCTGAGCTCCAACCAGGACCCACATGTGGAATATTCCTGGACGGTAAGCCCTTCCGACAATCCTCCCAACCCCAATACTTATGGCGCATTCTCCGGATCAGGGCCAGTCATTTCGCAGACATTGACCAATACAAGTCCCGTTCCTGTTAACATGACGTACACGGTGTTCCCCATCAATACGATGACTGGTTGTGCGGGTATCCCAATGGTCATTCCGGTTACCATCAACAACGAGATCGAAGTAAGTGTACCTCCTGTGTTACCCATTTGCGCAAGCGAATGCATCGAGTTGGAAGCCTTTGCCTCAGGTGGCAGTGGAATCTACGTCGATTATTTATGGGATCAGAACGCACCCGGCGGATCGGCTACCGTAACGGTGTGTCCTTCCACCTCCACCATATACACCGTAACAGTGACAGACAATCTGGGCTGCACCGGTGTGGGGTCGGTGACGGTCGATGCCAATAGCAATCTACAAGTCTCTCTTTCGGCTTTCCCGGATACAGAGACTTGCGAAAGCCTCACCAATCCACCAACTATTTCCGCAACAGTGGATGCCGGCGGCAGTGGCAACTACGGCTACGCCTGGAGCAGCGGCGGTAGTTCCGATACGGAAGTCGTATCTGACTCCGACACCTATTGCGTCACCATTACCGACTTCGATACCCAATGTACCGGAGAGGCTTGCATCGATATGATCGTCCACCCCTTGCCCCTCGTACTGGTAGTGGATCCGCCTCAGATCTGTGTCTCCGAGCCCAGCTATTGCTTTCTGGGTGTCCCCAATGGGTTGGGAACCTGGGGAGGAGTGGCCGACCCACTGGGATGTATCGACCCTTCTGCTCTGGGAGTGGGGCTTCACACGGTCACCTACGAATACACCGACGCCAATAATTGTCACAATATCAACTCTTACGATTTTTACATCGATCCCGTACCTGCTCAACCGGAGTTGCTACCCGATGTTGATCTTTGCGAGGGCATTCCACCGCAAAATTACGCTGTAAGTGCTGTGCCGGGAGCATTTTCATACACCTGGTCGGTGCCTGCCGATGCCACCATCACCAATGGTCAGAATACCAACAATGTGACCGTCGACTGGGGTACTTCCACAGGTGGAATGGTATGCGTTACGGCTGATAATGATTGCGGAGCAGGTCCGCCCAGTTGTTTTGATGTTTCCATAAATGCCGGTCCGGCAACACCCATCCCACCAGCCGATACCAGTTTGTGCAGCGGCAGCCCGGCATTGGCCTTTTCTGTTAATCCCGTTTCGACAGCTGACGGTTACACCTGGACGGTTCCGACGGGTGCGGCCATTCAGAGTGGTCAGGGTACGGACTCCGTTGTGGTGGACTGGGGAACGGCGGCCAATGGGCAAATTTGCGTAAGCGCCTACAACAGTTGTGGTACCAGTTCGCTTGCTTGCGCAAATGTGGTGGTGGAAAATACGCCGGCTGCTCCTGCTCCACTTAGCGAAGTTTCCATTTGCAGTGGCCTGCAAAACGATGGATACAGCATTGCCCCCATTCTCAACGCAGACTCCTATACCTGGTCGGTGCCAAACGGTGCGGTCATCACCAGCGGACAAAACACGACGGATATAACAATAGACTGGGCAACCGCCAGTAGTGGCCAGGTATGCGTGTTTGCAACCAACTATTGCGGAGACGGACCATCCATGTGCTTTGATGCCACGATCATCAACATCCCACAGGCTCCCATTCCTCCTTCCAATGCCAGTGTTTGTGTTGGTACACAAAACGACCTGTACAGCATCAGCCCGGTACCTGGTGCGACCACCTACACCTGGTCGGTACCTCCCAATGCCATCATTACCAACGGACAAGGAACGCCCGACATTGAAATCGACTGGGGAACCGCCAATTCCGGACAGGTATGCATCACCGCTCACAACGATTGCGGTTCGAGTGCTTCTGCCTGCTTCGACATAACCATCGACCAACCACCGGCACATCCTACCGCTCCGGATGACAGCTCCCTGTGCAACGATTCCTCATTGGCACAATATGACATTGCCGGAGTACCGGATGCCAATACTTACAACTGGACGGTCCCGACTGATGCCAACATAACTACCGGCCAGGGGACTACGAGTATTTCCGTGGATTGGGGAGCGTCCTCCGGAGGTCAGATATGTGTAGCTGCTGCTAATAACTGTGGCACCAGCATCCCTGCCTGCTTTGAGGTCACTGTTCACCCCATCCCAACGGCAACATTCACATTAAATGGCCCCATCTGCATCAATGAAACAACCACGATCAACTATACCGGAACGGCATCTCCGCTGGCCACCTATACCTGGAATTTCAATGGCGGCATCAATACCACTATGGCTGATGGCCCCGGCCCTTACATCATCGAATGGAACAGCCCCGGCGATTATACCATCACGCTATCCGTTTCAGAATTTGGCTGCGTATCCACCCAGGAAATTGAAGCAATTTCTGTGGAGGCAGAAATGCCAGCGCCCGTCATCAATTGCAACAGCACCACCAGCTCCGTTGAGTTTGTGTGGGATCCCGTACCGGGTGCCGTGGAATACCTCGTCAATGGAACAGCTCAGTCCAACACTACTTTTACAGAAGCCGGCTTGAACGCAGGCGATATGGTCACCATTACCGTTGTGGCAGTTGGAAACGGCCCTTGCGGAAACAGCGAAGCCACCCAAACCTGCTCGGCAGAAGACTGCGGCCTCATTCAAATTGACATCGACCCGGTAGACCCTATTTGCCTCGACAACCAGACTACCCCCATCAATTTAAACGCAATGGTAACCGGAGGCAATGCCGGCGCCATAGGTTTTTGGTCCGGCAATGGCATTATAGATGCAAGCGCGGGTGTTTTTGATCCCGGAGCACCAGATGTCGTTTTTGGTAACAATACCATTACTTATAGCTACCAGGACGGCCCTTGTTCGTACAATGAAGTGGTCGACATCGTCGTCAACCAACAACCCGATGCCAGCTTTGCACTTCCCCCAGCGATCTGTTCAGCCGATACCATCACCATTTCCTACACCGGCAACGCCAGCAATCAAGCCAGTTACAACTGGGATTTTGGCAATGCCGATTACCTAATCGGATCGGGATCTGGGCCTTATCAGGTTCATTGGCCTGGTGGCAGTCTCGAAACCATCAGCTTGACAGTGACCTCTGTCAATGGATGCGAATCTGAGGCAATTACACAAACCGTTCTGGTGGACGCTCCTTTCCCCGCCCCTAACATTAATTGCACGACAGGCGTTGACTTCCTCGATTTCGAATGGGATGCCGTGCCAGGTGCTGTGGAATATCTGGTCAATGGCATTGCTCAGACAGAGACTTCTTATTCCGTTGGCGGACTTAGCATGGGGGAGTCGGTCACTATAACCGTCGTAGCAGTTGGAACGGGGGCCTGTGGCAATAGCCAGTCTATTCAAAGTTGTACTACTTCTGATTGTCTTCCCGTACAAATTACCTTCGATCCCGTCGCGGATATTTGTCTGGACACCAATGCGACTTCTTTCAACCTGGTGGCCACCGTAAGTGGCGGCGCAGGCAATGGAGTGGGCATTTGGCAGGGACCTGGAATTATGGATGCTGCAACCGGGTTGTTCGACCCCAACGCAGCAACAGTTATGGAGGGAGTCAATACCATCACCTACTATTACGAGGAAGGCCCTTGTTCGCACAGCCAAACCCTGGATATTGTTGTTAACCAACAACCGGAAGCCATGTTTACAGTTACCTCCCCCATCTGCGCAGGTGATTTGGTATCCGTCAATTTTACCGGCGTTTACGACCCTGGCGCCAACTATCTTTGGGATTTCGGCAACGGAATAATAATAAACGACCTCGGTCAGGAAAACTACCTGATAGAAATGCCTCAAAACGGAATGGAAACCATCAGCTTGCAAGTCACTCAAAATGGCTGTAGCTCAGAGGTCAACACCCAGTCCGTCCAGGTAGATGCACCACTGGCGACCCCGGTCATTAATTGCGATCCTTCTACTTCCAGTATTCTGTTTACATGGGCCGATATTCCGGGAGCCAATGGATACCTGGTCAATGGAACCGCACAGAGCAACACCAGCTATACGGTGTCGGGATTGAGTGCAGGCGATGTGGTCAG